>NZ_CP077683.1:2782500-3982500 GCF_019063845.1 Geomonas subterranea | reverse complement strand
TCTCGGCACCCTCGGCACCGGCATCGGCCAGGGTCTCGCAGTTAAGAGCGCTGTTGAAGGCGTTTCCCGTAACCCGGGCGCTTCCGGCAAAATCCTCACCACCATGATGATCGGTCTGGCGATGATCGAGTCCCTGGCAATCTACGCCCTCGTCGTTTGCCTCATCATCCTCTTCGCTAACCCGTACAAAGAAGTTGCAATGAGCGCTATCAAGGCTGTTGCGAAGTAATTAGTTTCTTCAAGAAACGCGAAAAGGGCGTGCCGCAAGGTACGCCCTTTTTTTATGCGCGAAGGGAGCCAAACGCAGGACCACAGAGGTCGCGGAGACCAATAGAGGGCAGGAAGAAAGAGATTGATACTTCCCCGTTAGCATCCCGTCCCCCCTCTCCCCCTGGGAGAGGGGCAGGGGTGAGGGCTAGGCTGTCACTCTACCGTAGCTGCGTGGCATCTCCCTCACCCGGCCTGCGGCCACCCTCTCCCAGAGGGAGAGGGGATGGGAGAGCGACGACGAGGGCGAGAGGGTACAGGAAAGCCCGTCCCTGAGGACAAGGGAGAGCGGGGTGACGGGGCTGCCTTGACATTTACTTTCCGCTATGAAATAGTCCAGGCCATGAAAATCATAGCCGACATGCACACTCACACCCTCGCCTCGGGGCACGCTTATTCCACCATCAACGAACTGGCTCAAGCCGCCGCCCAGGCAGGGCTGCGCGGGCTGGGCATCACCGACCACGGGCCCGGACTTCCCGGCGGTCCGCACCGCTACCACTTCTGCGCCATGCGCTTTGTCCCCCCCTCCATCGCCGGAGTCAGGATCTTCCGCGGCATCGAGGCGAACATACTCGACCATACCGGGAGACTCGACCTCGAACAGGACGTCCTGGAGACCCTCGATTACGTGATGGCAGGCTTCCACGAGGATTGCGGCATCTGCGGGCAGGACCGGGACCGCAACACCAGGACCCTGTTGACGGTCATGGAAAACCCGCTGGTGAAATGCATCTCCCATCCGGGGAACCCCATCTTTCCGCTTCACTATGAAGAAGTCGTCATGGGGGCGCTGGCCACCGACACCGCGCTGGAACTGAACAACTCCTCGCTGGCGGCGGTTAGCCGCAAGGGGAGCAGCGAGAACTGCGCCGAGATCGCGCGTCTTTGCGCCAGGATCGGGGCACGCGTGATGATCGGGAGCGATGCGCACATCTGCCAGGGGGTCGGGGTCTTTGATCAGGCGCTGCAATTAGCCGCTGAGGCTGGTATCGCCGAGGGGCAGGTGGTGAACGCTTCGTGGGAGAGGCTTCTGGATTTCCTGGGGTTCAGCGAATAGAAAGGGAGCCGGACGGACGAGGCGGGGAAAAGGCGGGCGAATGGTTATTCGCCCCTACAGGCCCTGCACATCGCTAGAGACGGGATCAACAAACGAAGGGGCGCCGGTGACGGCGCCCCTTTACTTATTTATACTGCTCGTTTCCCGGACATGGAGTAGGCGAGGACGGCGAGACCCGCGAAGAGGAGCGGGATCCCCCCCATTGCGGTGGGGGTCAGGCGCTCACCCAGGAACAGGATCCCCAACAGGGCGGCGACGAGCGGCTCGGCCAGCGAAAGGGTGACCGCGGAGGCCACCGGGACGCTGCGCAGTCCCATGGCGAAGAGCCAGTACGACAGGGCGGTGATCACGACGCCGAGGTAGAGGACCACCATGGTCCCGCGGGGAGTGGCCACCCAGGTGATGTCGGTCAGGAAAAGCACCGGCAGGAGCAGGAACGCGCCCAGGCAAAAGACGACCGCCATGACCGCTTCGGAGCTCCTCCCGGGAAGAAGCACCTTGATGGCCATGGTGTAACAGGCATAGGAGGTGCCTGCACCAAGAGCCAGCAGTATGCCCACGACATCGATGGCGATGTCACCGCCACCGGTCACCAACAGGCTGCAGCCGGCGAGGGCGAGCACGGTCGCGATCCCCCAGGCACGCCCCGGGCGTTCTCCCCGGACGATGAACCCGAGAATCCCGGCGATCACGGGGGAACTGCCGATGGCGACCAGCGTGCCGACGGCAACGCCGGTCCTGTGGACCGCTGTGAAAAAGGTAAGTTGATAGAGGGCGACGAAGCCGCCCGCCGCCAGGGTGCCCCAGAAGGGCCAGCGCCCCTTGCCGAGCCCCCCCTTGAATAAGGCAAGGACCATGAGAGCCGCGCCTCCCACGATGAGGCGAAATGCACCGACGCTCCAGGGGGTGACGCCGGCAGGCGAGAGGGCCTGGGCGGTGCCGGAGGTCCCCCAAAGGGTGGCGGCGGCAAGGACGAGGAGGGCGCCGCCTGCGGCGGATTTGGGTGCAGTATTCATGGTCGGCTTTTCTCGTTGATTCAGTTGGACTGGTCGGACTGGTGAAACTGGTGGGACGCCGACCGATGCCTGCCTCAGCTGTGTTCGCGGGTGGCGTGGAAGCTGAGGTCCTTCCAGTTGTCCATGGTGTTGTCGAGACGCCACTGGCTCCCGGCAAGGTAGGCCAGGTTCCCTTCACCGTCCAGGTAAAGGTTCATCGCCTCTTTCTTCTGGAACTCGTCCAGTCTTTTTCGGTCACCGGTAACCCAGCGCGCGGTGACGTAGGAAACCGGCTCGTAGGCCGCCTTCACGCCGTACTCGTGCTCGAGGCGGTGCATGACCACGTCGAACTGCAGCATACCCACCGCACCGACGATCCAGTCGGCCCCCATGAGCGGACGGAACACCTGGGTCGTCCCCTCCTCGGCGAGCTGCACCAAACCCTTCTCGAGCGACTTCGACTTGAGCGGGTTGAGGATGCGCACCTTCCTGAAATGCTCGGGAGCGAAGTTGGGGATGCCGGTGTATTTAAGTTCCTCACCCTGGGTGAAGGTGTCGCCGATCTTGATGGTGCCATGGTTGTGGATACCGATGATGTCCCCGGCATAGGCCTCATCCACGTTGGTGCGGTCCTGGGCCATGAAGATGGTGGCGTTGGAGATCTGCACCTCGCGCCCCAACCTCAGGTGCTTCACTTTCATGCCGCGCACGAACTTGCCCGAGCAGATCCTGAAGAAGGCGATGCGGTCCCGGTGCGCCGGGTCCATGTTCGCCTGGATCTTGAAGGTGAAGCCGGTGAAGGGCTCCTCGTACGGGTCGACGGTGCGGGTGGTCGCCTCGCGCGGCAGCGGGGATGGTGCGTTCTCGACGAAGGAATCCAGGAGCTGCTGCACCCCGAAGGTGTTGATGGCGGAACCGAAGAAGACGGGGGTCTGCCTGCCGGCCAGGTAGGCCTCGGCATCGAAGGGATGCGCCGCCCCTTCCAGGAGCTCAACGTCGTTACGCAGTTCCTCCACCTGGCTCCCGAGAAGCTCGTCCAGGAGTGGGTCGTCAAGACCCTTGACCGTCACGACCTGCCCTACCCCGCGGTCGGCCTCCGGGTCGTAGAAGGTGATTTCCTTGGTGTAGAGGTGGTAGGTGCCGCGGAAACGCTTCCCCATGCCGATGGGCCAGGTCATGGGTGCGCACTGGATATTGAGGGTGCTTTCGATATCATCGAGCAGGTCGAGCGGCTCACGCCCCTCGCGGTCCAGCTTGTTGATGAAGGTCATGATCGGCGTGTGGCGCAGCCGGCAGACCTCGAGGAGCTTCTTGGTCTGGCTCTCGACACCCTTCACCGAATCGATGACCATGAGGACGGAGTCAACGGCGGTTAAGGTTCTGTAGGTATCTTCCGAAAAGTCATTATGACCGGGGGTGTCCAGGAGGTTGATCTCGAAATCGCGGTAGGTGAATTTCATCACCGAGGAGGTTACGGAAATGCCGCGCTGCTTCTCCATCTCCATCCAATCGCTGGTGGCATGGCGCGCCGACTTGCGGGCCCTGACCTCTCCCGCCTGCTGGATGGCGCCGCCGAAGAGCAGCAGCTTCTCGGTTATGGTCGTCTTACCGGCGTCAGGGTGACTGATGATGGCGAAGGTGCGCCGCTTCTCTATTTCTTGCTCGTTGTGCCGCATCAACTGGAACTCCCGTTAAAATTCTCTGGACAAAAGAAAGGCGAAGAGGGTATCTTCGCCGGACCATCACAGCAAAGCATAATTGCACAGCAACCGCCTAAAGGGCAATAATTTTTTTCCGGTGGAACCTTCATGAACGACATCTACCAGCGGCTCCATCTCGCCAGTGAAGCTCAGGACCAGGCGGAGATCATCGCCACCCTGTCCGCGATCAAGGCTGGGAAGCTGAAAAACGACCTGAGGCTGCTCAACTTCTACCGCGAGGTGCCGGTGAGCTACGGCGCCGAGGTCCTCACGGTAGAGGAACATGATGCGGAACTGGCGGTGAACCAGATTCAGGCCGTGGTGATCGCGCATGAAAAGCTGACGGTCCTGAAAAGCAGCCACTTTCACCGGGACGTCGCTGCGGCGGTGACCTACGTGAACGTGGAGAAATCGCGGGTGGTGGTCTCCAATCTGAGCTACGCCCTGGTGCGCGCCGACCGCCGCATGTCCGTGAGGGTCCAGCTCGGTTCAGCCATCGACGCCTCCTTCGCCGCGCCGGAGCTGGACGCGCTGCACGGCCGCCTGCACGACATGTCGCTTACGGGAATGTCCATCAACGTCGCCAGGGAGCCGAATCTGCCGCTCAGCCAGGCGGGTGAACTCACCATAGCCCTCCCCTCCGGATCGATCACGGTCGCGGCTTCCCTGCTCAAGGTGATCCACACCGGCGACACCTTCCGCATGGTCTTCGAAATCGAACCGTCGCGCGCGGCGGAACTCATCATTTCCCAGTACATCTTCCAGCGCCAGGTGGAGATCATCAAGGAACTCAAGGACCACCCCGGCGTAACCCTCTAGGCCATGCTTTTTGACAGCCACTGTCACCTGGATGACCCGCAGCTGCTCCCCCGCCTGGGCACGCTCCTCCAGGAGGCTGAGGGGGCCGGTATCGCAGCCTTCCTGGTCCCGGGCGTGCACCCTTCCGGGTGGCAAGCCATCCACTCACTCTCCGCCAGTCACCCCCGCATCTTCCCCGCCTACGGCGTCCACCCCATGCACGCCGATATCGTCACCCCTTCGACACTCTCCGAGTTGCGACGTAAAGCGGCATCGGCCTGCGCCATAGGCGAGATCGGGCTCGACTACCTCCTCCCCTCCCCTTCCCGGCAGGCGCAACGGCTCGCCTTCGCGGCGCAACTGCAGGTCGCGGTGGAGGCGGGACTGCCGGTACTGCTTCATTGCCGGAAGGCGTTCGAGGACCTGCTCGCCATCCTGCGCGGGTCCGGGGTGGAGGGCACCGGGGGGGTGATGCACGCGTTTTCGGGGAGTATCGAGACGGCACACGCCTGCCTGAAGCTCGGGCTGCACATCTCCCTCTCCGGAACCGTCACCTACGCCAACGCCCGACGCCCGGTGGAGGTCGCCAGGGAGGTTCCGCTGGAGCGGATGCTATTGGAGACCGACGCGCCGGACCTGGCGCCGGAACCGTTTCGCGGCGACATCAACGTGCCCGCCCACCTAATCGCCACGGCACGGCGTGTGGCCGAGATCAGGGGCATCCCGCTCGAGGATCTTGGCCGCCATGCCTTCGACAATACCGTCCGCCTCTTGAAACTCGCCCCCTCCCTGGCCGCCCGACCTGCGCATTAGACTGTTTTCATTGCCATTTCAGTAATTTGACCTCCTACCCGGCTTCGATATACTCTTTGCCAGGCAATTCCCATTGAACCGTTACGGAGGTGCAGCCATGTTCAAGGAATATACTCTGCAGGAAGCATTGAAGCTGGCCATCAAGACCGAGAAGGAAAGCATGGACTTCTACCATCGGGCGGGGTCAGTGAGCAAGGACGAGAGATCTAAGAAGGTGTTCGCCCTGCTGGCCAACGAAGAGGCGGGGCACCTGCGCGCCTTCTTCGACCACTACCGCGGGGGGGACCTGGGGGACATCGACAGCTACCTCGCCTCACCCCCTGACAAGCAGTCCGCCACCCATCTCGCGCTGGAGCAGGCCATCGCCGCCGAGAGCCACGAGCAGAAGGCGCTTGAGATCGCGCTGAAGGAGGAGAAGGCCTGCATCGACTTCTACACCATCCTGGTGAAGGATGTGGTCGATCCGCTGGTACGTCGCGTGTTCGAGACGGTGATCAGGGAAACCCAGGGGCACTATGACATGATCGAGGACGAGTACATGCGCGTCATGACCATGGTGCACAGTTCGGATCAGAACATCTATGTGAGGGAGTAGTCGGGTAAGGCGCCCGAAGGGCGCCGGCCAACACGGCAGCTACGGCGGCCGAGGGAGCGGCTTTCTGTGGACCCGGTGGACAGAAGTGGACCTGGTGGACCCGGTGGACGGGGTAACGCGGAGAACCACAATGTGAAAAGCCTCCGCACCTTTTGGTGCGGAGGCTTTTGTTTTTACTCGACCCCTGTCTCTAAGCCAGGTACTGGGCGTAGTACCCTTTTACCTTGGCCAGATAGCTCCGGGTTTCGCGGGGGAGGGTGTCGGTGCCGTGACGGTCGACGTTGCCGGGGCCCCAGTTGTAGGCGGCGAGGGCTTCGTCGACGTTGCCGTTGTAGCGCCGCAACATGTCCTTCAAGAACCTGGTGCCGGCCATGATGTTCTGCTCGGGATCGAAGGAATCGGTGACGCCGAGCCCCCGCGCGGTCGCGGGCATCAACTGCATCAGCCCCCGGGCTCCGGCTGAACTCACCGCACGGGGATTGAAGTCGCTCTCGGCCTTGATGACGGCGCGGATCAGTCCGCTGTCGACACCGTAGCGCTGACTGGCCCGCTGGATGATGGCATCGGTGGAGCTGTCACCCGACAGCCCCGGTACCGCGGGGAGTTCGCCGGCAGTGAAATGGGCCTGCTGCGCCTGGAAAGCCGCCTCGGGCCCCTGATCGGCCGCGGCTTCCCGGGTCTCGGCTACGGCGCTGCCGCCGGCAGGAAGCTGCTCCAGAAACCGGTTCAACAATCCCTGCACGTTGACGTTGGGGGTGGTGGAGGGGGACGACGCGGCGGCGTCACCACCGATGGCGAGTGCGGAACTGAGCATCTTCAGCCGCAGCGCCTCGGCCGCGGCCTGCGGCGTCACTTCGGCGCCGGCACCGCTTTGGTCCAGCATGTCCCGGAAGGGTACTGCCGGCGAACCGGAGGCGGGGGCCGGCTTCCTGGCCCCTTCGACGCCCGCCGGCGCCGTGTTTATCGGATTGATCGACATAGGCTCCCCTCTTACGGGGAAAGCGTGGTCTCCCCGTAAACAAGTTTCTTCTTCTTCAATTTCTCGATCAGCGTGGTCCGCTTCAGGTTCAGGAGCTCGGCAGCCTCCTTCTTGTTGCCGCCGCTCTTCTCCAGGGCCTGCATGATCAGCCGGTTCTCGAATTCCTCGACGGCGCTGTTCAGGCAGAAGCCGTCATCGGGAAGGGTGATCATGTGCTCGCCGTGCACCACCGGGGTGCTGCGGCCGCCGCGGTACTTCTCGGGGAGGTCGTGGATGTTGATCACCCCGGTCCCCTTGATGATCACCAGGCGCTCCACCAGGTTCTCCAGCTCGCGCACGTTGCCGGGCCAGTCGTAGCTCCCGAGGATCTCCAGCGCCTGCTTGTCAAAACCTTGAACCTTGCGCTGCTTGCTCCGGTTGAACTTCTCCAGGAAGCTGTTCAAAAGCAGCGGGATGTCCGCGCCGCGCTCGCGTAGGGGGGGAAGCATGATCGGGATCACGGAAAGCCGGTAGTACAGGTCCTCGCGGAACTCCTTGGAGGCGACCATGTGGTCCAGGTTCTGGTTGGTGGCCGCGATGATCCTGACATCGACCTTCTTGGAACGTGTCGAACCGACCGGTTCCAGTTCCCTGCTCTGCAGCACGCGCAAGAGCTTCACCTGCAGGTTCGCCTTCATGTCCCCGATCTCGTCCAGGAACAGGGTCCCCTTGTCGGCCATCTCGAAGCGGCCGACGCGGGTCGCGACGGCGCCGGTGAAGGAGCCCTTGACGTGCCCGAACAGCTCGCTCTCCAGGAGCTCGTCGGGAATAGCCGCACAGTTGAGCGCCACGAAATTCTTGTCGGAGCGGTTGGAGAGGTCGTGGATGGCGCGGGCCACCAGTTCCTTGCCGGTCCCCGACTCACCCTGGATCAGCACGGTGGAGTCGGAGGTGGCCACCTTCTCGATCATCTCGAAGAGCGAAAGCATCTTTTCGCTTTCCCCGATGATGTTGTTCAAAAGCGCCCTGTTCTTTATGCAAGGCTTGGACCGGAAGCTCTTGCTCTGCAGCGCCTGGTGCTCCAGGCCGCGCTTGACGTGGGTTTCCAGTTCCTCGAGGTTGAAGGGCTTCTCCAGATAGAAGAACGCCCCCGCCTTCAGGAGATTGGCGGTCATCTCGTTATTGGCGAAGGCGCTGTAGGCTATGGTGACTATCTCCGGGCGGAGCGATTTAAGCTGCCGGATGAACTCCAGACCGTTCACCCGCGGCATCATGATATCGGTGATGACCATCTGCACGTCGTGCATCTCGATCTTCTGCAGGGCGTCCTGCCCGTCGAAGGCCTGGTAGACCTGGTACCCCTTGTAGCTCAGGAAGGCGGCCACGAAGTCCCGTGTCTTCTTGTCATCGTCTGCGATCAGTATTTTCGGCGTTTCCATCGTTTCCCCGATTTCGGTTAAAGTTGCTGCGAATCAAGCCGATACAAAAACGGTCAACGTCCGAAACTATAGCGAGTTCTTTCGGCAATGTCAATTAAATGACTTGCGATGATTTCCCACCAGTCAATTTTCTGCCCGTTGGCCGGATACCGACTCCGGCGCGGCGGCTCCAACCGCACGGGCCGCCGCTTCGCGGAGCTGGCCTTCGTTTTGCGTTAGAGGAAAAAAATATTCAACCTTTGTCCCGGCTGGCCGATTAGGGGACAATAGGGCGGGTGCCCCACACCCCGTCCATTTCACCGCAGAGGGAGGGTCCATGGAGACCGCACTCACCAAGGTCAAGAGCGAAGAGTACGGGGGGGAGCTGATCCAGTTGGTAAGCTTCAACCTGGAAAAAGAAGAGTATGGCATCAACGTCCTGATGGTGCGCGAGATCATCCGGATGCTCAACATCACGCGCGTGCCCAACACCCCCCACTATGTGGAGGGGGTGATCAACCTGCGCGGCAAGGTCATCCCCATCATCAACCTGCGCAAGAAGTTCGACCTCATGGACGCGGAGTACGACAAGCGCACCCGCATCATGGTGATGGAGGTGGTGGGCGAACTGATGGGGTTCATCGTCGACGAGGTGTCCGAGGTGATCCGCATCTCCGGCAAGGAGATCCAGCCGCCTCCCCCGGTGGTCTCCAGCGGCATCGAGCAGGAGTGCATGGCGGGAGTCATCAACCAGGCGGAGCGGCTTTTGGTGCTGCTCGACCTGGAGAAGATGTTCTCCGCCGACGAAAGAAGGCTGTTCAGCAACGTAGCGTAAGGCACCACCTGGGGGAAAGGATCCCCCTTCCCGGAGCATAAAATGGCCATAGACTGCGAAGATCAGGAGTTATTGGACGGCTTTCTCGCCGAGACCACCGAACTCCTCGAAAAACTTGACGACGACCTGATCTCCCTGGAGAAGAGCCCGGAAGACGCCGACCTCATGAACCGGATCTTCCGGTCCATCCATACGGTCAAGGGGGCCTCGAGCTTCCTTGGGTTCGACATGCTGGTCAAGGTCACGCACAAGACCGAGGACGTTCTGAACCGCCTGCGGAAGGTGGAGCTGACGCTCACCTCCGAGATCATGGACGTGATCCTGGAGGCGGTCGACCTGGTGAAGACCCTGGTGGCCGACATCAAGGGGGGCGAGATCGTCGAGCGGGACCTGGAGGGTACCATCGCCAAGCTGATCCCCTTCCTCTCCGAGAACGCCGTGGAGGCGACCGTGCTCGCCCCGGTCTTCGCCCCCAAGGAAGAGAAGAAGGGAGCCCCGGCGGCAACGCCCGCTGAACCCGCCGCGACCGCCCCCGCCGCCGAGGCGTCAGCCCCCCCGCAGGAGCCCGAGGCGCAGGCGAAAGCCGAGCCGGCACCCTCCCGGCAGGTGGCGCCGGCGCCGCAGCCCAAGCCCCAGCCGGTCAAGGAGCCCCAGAAGGCTCCCGCCAAGGGAGGGGGCGAGGATCTCGCCGACAACTCGACGGTCAGGGTGGACGTGAAGCGCCTGGACGACCTGATGAACCAGGTGGGCGAGCTGGTGCTGGAGCGTAACCGCATGATCCAGCTGCACAGCGACTACCAGACCGGGCTGAACCCCGCCGAGTTCGGCGACGATTTCGGCAAGCTCTCCAAGAGGCTCAACTTCGTCACCTCTGAACTGCAGATGCAGGTCCTCAAGATGCGCATGCTCCCGGTGGAGAAGGTCTTCAAGAAGTTCCCCCGCATCGTCAGGAACCTGGCGCGCGACCTGGGGAAGGAAGTCGACCTGGTCATCTACGGAGAGGAGACCGAACTGGACCGCTCCGTCGTGGACGAGATCGGCGACCCCTTGATCCACCTGATCAGGAACGCCCTCGACCACGGCCTGGAGACCCCTGACCAGCGCCTTGCCGCCGGCAAGGACCGGACCGGCACCGTGGTCCTCTCCGCCGCCCACGAGGGGAACCAGATCGTCATCAGCATCAAGGACGACGGCCGGGGGATCGACCCGGACCGGATCGCCAGGAAGGCGCTCGACAAGGGGCTCGTCACCGACGAGCAGGTCGCGGCCATGGGGACGCGCGAGATCCTCGACCTGATCTTCCTTCCCGGCTTCTCCACCAAAGAGCAGACCACGGACCTCTCCGGGCGCGGTGTCGGCATGGACGTGGTGCGCACCAACATCCGGAAGCTGAACGGCATCATCGAGATCAAGAACGAGTTGGGGCACGGCAGCGAGTTCATCCTGAAGCTGCCGCTCACCCTGGCCATCATCCAGTCCCTGCTGGTTGAGGTCGAGAAGGAGGTGTACTCCATCCCGCTGGCGTCGGTCATCGAGACCATGCGCGTCAGCAAGAAGGAGTTCCACATGATCGGCGGACAGGAGGTGCTGAAGCTGCGGGACTCGGTGCTGCCGCTTTTGCGGCTGCAGCGGACCTTCGGCTGCCAGGAGGCCTACACCGACCGGGACACCTGCTATGTGGTCATCGTGGGGGTCGCCGAGAAGAGGATCGGCCTGATCGTGACCAGGCTCCTTGGGCAACAGGAGGTTGCCATCAAATCGCTGGGCAAGTTCCTCGCCAACCTCCCCGGGATCGGCGGTTCGACCATCATGGGAGACGGCAGGGTGGCACTAATCGTGGATCCGATCGGACTGGTCGGTGGAGCAGCCTGAGGGGGCGATAATGGCATTTGACATGAAACCATTTGACGCTAAAAGCGCCCCGAAGATTTCCGACAAGGATTTCGAGCAGCTTCGGGACTACATATACAACGTCTGCGGTATCTACTTCCACAGCAGCAAGAAGTACTTCCTGGAAAGCAGGCTCGCGCGCAGGATGGAGGGGACCGGCTGCAAGACCCATGCGGACTACTACCAGTTCGTGCGCAGCCCGGCCACCGGCAGGAACGAGCTCACCAAGCTTCTCGACGAGATCACCACCAACGAGACCTGCTTCTTCAGGAACATGCCCCAGTTGAACGCGCTGGAGAACAAGTTCCTCCCCGAGATCATCGGCACCAAGGGGAAGATCGGCTTCAAGAAGCTCCGCATCTGGAGCGCCGGCTCTTCCTCGGGGGAGGAGGCCTACACCATGGCCATGATCCTCCTCGAGAAGCGCGCCACGCTGCTCAAGGACTGGATCATTGAGATCGTGGGGACCGACATCAACGAGACCGTGCTGGCCCAGGCGCGCGAGGGGGTCTACAACAGCTACTCGGTGCGCAACACGCCGGATTACTACCTGAAGAAGTACTTCAAGGAGGAAAGCCCGGGGCGGTTCGTGCTCTCCCCCGAGGTCAAGAAGCTGGCCACCTTCAGCCAGCTGAACCTCTACGACGACAACAAGATGCTCTTCATGAAGAGCTTCGATTTCATCTTCTGCGCCAACGTGCTGATCTACTTCGACACTTCCTCGAAGAGCAAGGTGGTACAGCACTTCTACAACAACCTGCAGCCATATGGCTACTTCTTCGTGGGGCAGTCCGAGTCGCTGCACGGGGTGAACGACAAATTCAAGACCGTACACTTCCCCGGCGGGTTCACCTACAACAAGTGAGGATGAGGCAATGGAAAAAGCAGCCATGATGCAGACTGCCCAGGAGATGGTCGAGAGCTTCGTTGACCTCCCCACCATCCCGCACGTGGCCACCCGGGTGATCGAGCTTCTGGACCGCCCCGGCGTCGAACTGGACGAGGTCGCCGACATGATCCTGGCGGACCAGGTTCTGGCGGCCCGGGTCATCAAGATGGTCAACTCGCCGCTGTACAAGCCGGCCAACGAGATAAAGTCCGTGAAGAGGGCCCTGATCTACCTGGGCTTCCGTCACATCCGCGAGCTGGCCTTCACCTGCTCCTTCGTCGACGTCTTCGAGGGGCGGGACGGCATCTTCGACGTCAGGACGTTCTGGGAGCACTCCTTCGGCGTGGGCGTGGTCTCCAAGATCATCGCGCAGCGGGTGCGCTACCCGGACACGGAAAAGGCCTACCTGGTGGGGATCGTGCACGACATCGGCGAGGTGTTCCTCTCCTACTACCGCCAGGACACCTTCCGCGCCCTGCTCGACTCGGTGAAGGGGCAGCCCTTCCGGCTGGTTGAAAAGGAGGCCGAGTACCTCGGGACCTCCCACAGCGAGATCGGCCTGTGCATCGCCCGCAAGTGGAACTTCCCGGCCGACTACTGCGAGGTGATCGGGCTGCACCACGACCCGGAGCAGGCGGTCCTCGACCCGACGCTCTGCGCCATCGTCAACCTGGCCGACCTTTTCTGCTCCGTGCGCCAGCTCGACTACGGCGGGAGCTCCTGGGTCACCTTCAACCTCGCCGAGGAGAAGGCCTGGGCCATCCTGAAGTCCTACGCGCCCAACCTCGCCGACCTCGACGTGGAGCGCTTCTGCTACGAGCTGGACGACCGCGTCCCCGAGATCCAGGACATGGTCAAATCTATATTCCAGGGCATAGGAGCCAAAGAAACGTCATGATCCCCGCAACCTCGAGCAAACTGAAGGTCCTGATCGTCGACGACTCCTCCTTCATGAGGATGGCGATCCGCGGCATCCTCACCAAGGCCCCCGGCGTTGAGATCGTCGGCATCGCGGCCGACGGCATGGAAGGGGTGGAAAAGGCCCTGGCGCTGAAGCCGGACCTGATCACCATGGACGTGGAGATGCCCCGCATGGACGGCATCGCCGCGCTGAAGCAGATCATGGCCAAGCAGCCCACCCGGGTGCTCATGGTCTCCACGCTCACCTGCGAGGGGGCCCGCGCCACCTTCGAGGCGCTCGACGCCGGCGCCATCGACTACGTTCCCAAGAACGTCAGCGACTGCAAGGACGCCCAGGCGATGTTCCAGCAGGCTCTCCTCGAGAAGGTGCGCGAGGCCGCCGTTTCGGCCGTTCCGCGACGCGCCGGCATGGGGATCGTACCCCGCGTCGCACCTCCGGCACAGGTGCGCCCATCCCAGTTTGCCAACCGCCGCGTCGGCTACGTCGGCATCGGCGCCTCCACCGGGGGGCCGGTCGCGCTCCAGGAGGTCATCTCCCGCATCCCCGTCAATTTCCCCCACGGGATCGTGGTGGCCATCCACATGCCCAAGGCCTTCACCGGCCCCTACGCCGAGCGGCTCAACGCCAAATGCTCGCTTTCCATCAGGGAAGCGGTCGACGGCGACATCGTCAAGGGGGGGCAGGTGCTGATCGCCCCCGGCGGGATGCACACCAGCCTGGTCAGGCAGGGAAGCAACATCGTGGTGAAGACCTCCCCCACCAGCGAATTCCCCCAGTACATCTACATCCCTTCGGTGGACCAGATGATCACCTCCATGGCCGATGCCAGCAACGGTGCCATGCTCGGCGTGATCCTCACCGGGATGGGGAACGACGGGTTCAAGGGGATGAAACATCTGAAGGAAAAAGGCGGGCTGACCCTGGTGCAGAACGAGGCGACCTCCACCATTTACGGGATGCCGCGCGCCTGTATCGACGGGAAGGTGGCCGACGTGGTGCTCCCGCTGGACCAGATAGGTTTCGAGATCGGGAAGATCGGCTGAGACTAGCGACGCGCCTGGATCAGGAGTCCGTCCTCGACCACCCTGACGCTGCAGCGCGAGAACCCCTCCCTCTTCAACCGGAACAGCACGAAGGGGGCCGCGAGCCCCCGGCAGTCCGGGACGAGGAGCCGCAGTTCCCCCGAGGCGTCCAGGTAACGACCCATTCCACCCCGTATATCGGCCGGATCGCAACGGCGCAGCACGCCCGGCTCGACGGGCTCCGGTATGCCGCCACGCGCTGGAAGCAGCGCGTCCCACATGAGCGCAACGGTTCGCAACGTCCTTTTCATATCCCCGCTTTACCCCTTCCCTCGCCAGGCACGCCGCGCTCCCGCGACTGCTGAATCGCCACCTGCTGTTTTTCACCGTTGACGCGACTCCCCCAGTAGACCCCGGCTACCACCAGCAACCCTCCACAGAGCTGAGGCAGTACCACCCGTTCGCCCAAAACAAGCGCTGCCTGCAATGCCCCGAAGAACGGGACCAGGTTCACGAACACCGCGGCCCGCGAGGCGCCGATCCTCCCCACGCCCTGGTACCACCAGACGAACCCGACCACCGTTCCCAGCAGGGCCAGTTGCAGGATGGCGAGCCACCCCACCCAGCTGAAGGAAGGCCAGGGGCCGCCCAGCGCCGCGTGCTCCACCAGTGCCGCCGGAAGAAGGAGCGCCGCCCCGAAGAGCGAGGCGTAGGCGGTGGCCGCCAGAGGCGTGAAGGTCGCCAGGGCCTTTTTGCCCAGGATGGAATAGAGCGCCCAGCAAAGCGGCGCCCCCAGCATGATGAGGTCACCCTTGTTGAAGGCGAAGCCGGCGAGGACGGCCCAGGACCCCTTCGAGATGACCACGCAGACACCGAGGAGCGAGACCATAAGCCCCATCCCCTGGGTCAGGCTGACCCGCTCCCGCAGCCACAGCGCCGAGATGACAGCGGTGAGGAGAGGGTTGATGGCGACGATGAGGGCGCCGCTTGTGGCTGTGGTGAGTTTCAACCCGGTGAAAAAGAGGGCGTTGTAACAGAAGATGCCGGTCAGGCCGAGACTGAGGAGCAGGCCCGATTCCCGCACGCTCCTTGGTGCCGGGAACGGTTTCTTCTCCCTGCGCGCGTACCAGGCGGTGAGGGCGATCAGGCAGGCGGCCGCGACCGCGAAGCGGGTGGCGGCCGCGAAGAAAGGCGGCGCCTCTTTTACCGCCAGACGCGCCGCCACGAAGGTGCCACCCCAGAAAAAGGTGGTCAGTACCAGCTTCAGATATACCGGTTTCAAGTTACCGCTCATGCTAAAGGCACCCCGCCCCAAGGTCTGCGCGGCCGGGGCGCTGTACCCTTACAAAAACCTGCCACTTCCCCTCCGACAGCCGTCCGCTAGAACCAGCGGATCGACTCATGTTCCATATCCAGCTGATAGCGGTGCCGGCGCAGGAAATCCATGCCGAGCAAACCGTCGTGCATCCCCGCGCTGCCGCTGTAGGAGATCAATTCGACCTCCATCGGGGCGTGGACATGGGGACCCACCACCACGGCGTCGACCCTGACGATCTTTGAGCGGACGACCCTGCCGTCTGCCAACTCGGCCTGGGCGTTGCCGGCAGAGCGTAAATCAATCGGCAGCCTGCTGGCAACACTTTCGTGCAGAGCCGTCCTGGTGGCGCCGGTATCGAGCACCAGTTCCAACCGTACCGCCTGCCCCCCGTGCCTTATGGTAACAGGGACCAGCACCTGGTTGTCGACCACGCGTACCTTGGTGACGACCTCTCCGTTGGGTGGCGGAGTGAGCGCCCCTGCCGTCCTCTCCTCGCGCGATGAAAGCTGCGCCTCCCTTCGCTCCCCCTCCCACTCCTGCGACGGGGCCACTTCGCCGGCCTGTGCCTCTCCCCTGTCCTCTCCTTCTACAGCCGCACGCTGCGCCGGCGCGAGCGCAACCTGTTCCGGCGCGGCATAGGGCCAGAGCAGGAAAAACATAACGGCTGCCACCGCGACGAGCCCCGCGAACCCGGCGGCTGTTTTTGCGGGGGAGGCGCATCTCCGCTCCCGGGCCTCGTGCTGTGTCGAGAGCTCCAGGGCGTAACCGGAAATCTTCCTTCTGATCATGGCGTCGGGACAGGCTGCCGCCAGTTCGGCGAGCGCGGCGCCTGCATCGCGGTCCCCCGCCTTGATCAGCGGAATCGCGATCGAACTTACCAGGTCCAGTACCGCATCCTGCAGAGCGCGGTATTCCTGCCTCCCCTCGGCCTGTGCCAGCGCCGGGAACACGACACGTTCCACGTCGGTGAGCGCCGCGAGCAGCAACTCCTGCCGGGTGGAGCCCTCCGTGATCTCCCGCAGCTCCAGCGCGACCCTTTCCTTTATTCCCCCGCAGAGATGCTCGAGATCCATAGCGACCACCCACGGCAGACCAGGTCTGCGACGCACAGCGAACGTTCGACGACAGGAAATTCTAGCGCACTATGAGGAGCGCGTCTGCGCCAGGTGCGTGCGAGGTAAAAATATCCGACAACTCTCCCGCCGCGGGGGTCAGGGCCCTTCTTGTTCCGCCTCAGGCACCGCCACCCCGGGGCCGTCCATCGTGGCGGCAAGCCGTAGCACGTAGAGCAGGATAATGCAGGCGGCGCTCCAGGTGACCAGAAGGATGCCGCACCAGATGCCCGTCAGCCCCCACCCAAGCACGTCGGCCAGGAGGTAGAAGACCGGAATGGGAATCACGACCTGCCGCGCCAGGCCGATCACCAGAGGTATGGCCGGCCGTTTAAGCCCCTGCAGCACCGCCACGCTGGTGTAGAGGATGACGTAAGCGGTGAAGACGAACGCCTCTATGTGCAGGTAATGGACCCCGATGTCGATGACGACGGGGTCCTTGCTGAAGAACGACATCAGCGGCCTGGCCGCGAAGAAGACGGCGGCCGTTCCGAAGCTCATCAGGACCATGCCGGCCCGAAGCGACGTGCGGATCGTCTGCACCACGCGCTCGAGCTGCCTCGCCCCGCTGTTTTGCGCCACCAGCGCCAGGGTCGCCACGTTCATCCCCATGACGGGGAGCAGGGCGATCTGCTCGATCCTGGTGCCGATGCCGTAGGCGGCGACCGCGTCGCTGCCGAAGCGGGCGACGAACCTGGTGATGACGAAGATACCGATGGCGACCGTCATCATGTTGAGGCTGGACGGGAACCCCTGCCGCGCGAGCTGGAAGTAGGCGTGCCGGTCCGGAACGAGTTCCCGGAGCCGGAAATGGCGAAGCATCCCCGACTGTCTCACCCGCATCAGCATGTAGCAGTTGCCGAGGGCCTGCACCAGCACGGTTGCCCAGGCGATGCCGGGAAGGCCGAAGGCGGGGAGCCCCATTCCCCCGTACATGAACCAGGGGTCGAAGGCGAGGTTCAGGAAGAAGCCGAGCACCAGGTAGTTGCGGAAACTGCGGCTGTCACCGGTCGAGTTGAGGATGGCGTTCAACACGTAGTTCACCAGGAAGAAGACGCTCCCGGTGAAGATGCACCCCATGTACTGCAAGGCGAGGTCAAGCACCGCGCCCTTGGCGCCGAGGAGGCCGAACAGAAGGGGGGCGCCGGTGAGCCCCAACAGGGTCACCAGCAAACCGTGCACCAGGCCGAAGGAGAGGGTCTGGCCGGCGAGGTGTCGCGCGCCGTCGCGGTCGCCCGCACCCAGCGCATGGCCAATCAGCGCGGTGGCCCCGGTCGAGATGCCGGCGCCGATGGCAATGATCAGGAAAAAGACGGGAAAGGAGAGGGAGAGGGCCGCCAAAGCGTCCGTAGAGATCCTGCCGCCGTAGAACGTGTCCACGACGTTGAACATGGTGTTGAAGAAGTAACCCACACTGGTCGGCAGGGCGATCTTGCGGATCAGGCCGGGTATGGGTTGGTTCAGCAGGTCATGGCCGTGGTTCATGGGCAAGCCTCAAAGGGCAGCAGCAGGTCTGACATGTCGGACCAGTCGGACATGTCAGACGTCGGACTGGTACGGCTGTCGGGCCGTTTGGCTGGTCGCCTGGCGGAAAGCCTTAAGCTTACACGCCCTCCGTGCAAAAAAAAAGAGCGGCACGGCCGCTCTTCTCATTTGTTTCTCTGCCGGACGCCTATTTAGCGTCTGGCCGCCTTGCCGGCCACCTGCACCCTGATCAGGGCGCGCTCAAGCGCGGCCTCGTAGATGCGGAAGTTCTTGTCTTCCGGGGTGAGCGACTTGAGCTCGGTCTCGGCACGCCCAAGGGCTGCCTTGGCACGCTCCAGGTCGATCTCGTCGGCCCTCTCGGCGGTCTCGACCAGCACGGTGACCTGGTCGTTCTCCACTTCGAAGTAGCCCCAGTTGAGCGCCAGGTGGTGCAGCACGCCGTCCTTCTTGTAGGCCAGCTCGCCGATCTTCAGCGAGGTGAGGAAGGGGGCATGGCCCGGAAGGACGCCGAACTCGCCGAGGGCACCGGTTGCGGTGATCTCGTCCACTTCTTCGGACATGACCTTCTTGTACGGCGTTACCAGTTCAACCTTCAGTTTTTCAGCCATATAAACCTCTTGAGGCAAAGGCGGAAGGGAGGGGGACAGGCACCTTGCGGAGCCAGTCCCCTTTTCTCAAACCTTTAGCCGTACCAGATTAATTAAACTGCGAGCTTCTGAGCTTTCTCGATGGCTTCCTCGATGGTGCCGACCATGTAGAAGGCCTGCTCCGGAAGGTCGTCGTGCTTGCCGGCGATGATCTCGCTGAAGCCCTTGATGGTGTCCTTCAGCTCGACGTACTTGCCCGGGGAGCCGGTGAAGGCCTCTGCCACGTGGAACGGCTGGGAGAGGAACTTCTGGATCTTCCTTGCGCGGGCAACGACCAGCTTGTCCTCTTCGGAAAGCTCGTCCATACCGAGGATCGCGATGATGTCCTGGAGATCCTTGTACTTCTGGAGCACGTACTGAACCTGGCGCGCGATGGCGTAGTGCTCGTCGCCGATGACCTGCGGATCGAGGATCCTGGAGGTGGAGTCGAGCGGGTCCACTGCCGGGTAGATGCCGAGCTCGGCGATCTGACGGGAGAGAACGGTGGTCGCGTCCAGGTGGGCGAAGGCGGTTGCCGGAGCCGGGTCGGTCAAGTCGTCGGCCGGAACGTAGATCGCCTGAACCGAGGTGATGGAACCCTTGTTGGTCGAGGTGATGCGCTCCTGCAGCTCGCCCATCTCGGTAGCCAGGGTCGGCTGGTAACCGACGGCGGAAGGGATACGGCCGAGAAGTGCGGAAACCTCGGAACCCGCCTGGGTGAAGCGGAAGATGTTGTCAACGAAGAGGAGCACGTCCTGCCCTTCCTCGTCACGGAAGTACTCTGCGATGGAGAGCGCGGAGAGAGCAACGCGGGCACGCGCCCCCGGAGGCTCGTTCATCTGGCCGTACACGAGAGCGGCCTTGTCGAGAACGCCGGACTCTTTCATTTCCATCCAGAGGTCGTTCCCTTCACGGGTACGCTCGCCGACGCCGGCGAATACCGAGAAGCCGCCGTGCTGCTTGGCGATGTTGTTGATGAGCTCCATGATGAGAACGGTCTTGCCGACGCCTGCGCCGCCGAAGAGGCCGATCTTGCCGCCCCTTGCGTAAGGAGCGAGGAGGTCAACGACCTTGATGCCGGTGGTGAACGCCTCGACCTTGGTCGACTGGTTCACGAAGAGCGGAGCCTCGCGGTGGATGCCGTACTCTTTCTCGTTGCCTACCGGACCCATCTCGTCAACCGGCTCGCCGATGACGTTCAGGATGCGGCCCAGGGTCTTGCGGCCGACCGGCACGGAGATCTGCTTGCCGGTGTCCATGACCTGCTGGCCACGAACCAGACCGTCGGTACCGTCCATAGCGATGGTCCTGACGGCGTTCTCGCCCAGGTGCTGTGCGACTTCCAGAACCAGGTTGAACTCCTGGTCGTCGATCGCGGGGTTGGTTACCCTGAGAGCCTGGTAGATCGGGGGAAGCTTGCCCGGCTCGAATTCGACGTCGATAACTGCGCCGATGACCTGCGATATTTTTCCGAAGTTCTGACTCATGTTTAAACCTCTTCCTTTTGCGGCCGAGAGGGCCACATATTTTTATAAGTGTTAACCCTTGATCGATTCAGCGCCGGAGATGATTTCCATCAGCTCCGTCGTGATGGCAGCCTGGCGCGCCCTGTTGTAGATCAGGGTCAGCTTGGCGATCATCTCTGTGGCGTTCTTGGAAGCCGCATCCATCGCCGTCATCCTGGCGCCGTGCTCGGAGGCGACCGACTCGAGGAGGGCCTTGAAGACCTGGACCTCGATGTGCTTGGGAAGGAGTTCGTCCAAAAGCGCGCCCTTGGACGGCTCGTAGATGTACTCGGTCCCGACTTCGTCCTCCTCGCCGGCCTTCGGTGCGATGGGCAGGAGCTGCTCCAGGGTGATGTCCTGGGTCATGACGCTCTTGAAGGCGTTGTAGATGATGAAGACTTCGTCGTACTCTTCAGCCAGGTACCCCTCGATCAGTTCGCCGGCAACCAGGGCCGCGGTCTGGTAGGAGAGGGTGGAGAAGATGTTGCCGTGATGTTTGCGGACCGTGTGGCGGTTCCTCAGGAACTCGTAACCCTTGCGGCCGATGGTCATCAGGGTCATTTCCGAGAAGTCGCCCTTGCGCTCCTTGAGGAAGCGGTCGGCGGCCTTGGAGAGGTTGGCGTTGAAGCCGCCGCACAGGCCGCGGTCCGAGGTCACCACCACCAGAAGGGCGCGACCACCGTCGCGCTTCACCATGAGCGGATTGGCATCCGACTCCTGGGTCTTGGCAAGCCGCTCAAGCACCTCCGCGAGCTTCCCCGCGTAGGGGCGCGCAGCGACCACGTTCTCCTGGGCGCGACGCAGCTTGGCGGCAGAGACCATCTTCATGGCCTTGGTGATCTGCCGGGTATTTTTTACGGATACGATCCGTTTCTTGATGCTCTTAAGGTTTGCCATTCGCTAAGTCCGTCCTTGGTTTAGGCAGTAAATTCCTTCTTGAACTCTTCCAGACCGGCGATGATCTCGCCCTTCATGGTGTCGTCGATCGCTTTCTTGTCGCGGAGTTCCCCAAGGAGGGCAGCCTTCCTGGAGTCGAAGAAAGCGTAGAGTTCCTGCTCGTAACGGCCCAGGGACCCGATCGGGTAGTCATCGACGAAGCCGTTGTTGGCGGCGAAGATGATGAGGACCTGCTTCTCGTTCGGGATCGGACGGTACTGCGGCTGCTTCAGGATCTCGACCAGGCGTGCGCCACGGGCGAGCTGCATCTGGGTAGCCTTGTCCAGGTCGGAGCCGAACTGGGCGAACGCTGCCATCTCGCGGTACTGAGCGAGCGCCAGACGGAGGGTACCGGCAACCTGCTTCATCGCCTTAACCTGTGCCGAACCGCCGACGCGGGAAACGGAGAGGCCGACGTTGATGGCCGGGCGTACGCCGGAGTAGAACAGGTCGCTCTCCAGGTAGATCTGGCCGTCGGTGATGGAGATGACGTTGGTCGGGATGTAGGCCGAAACGTCGCCTGCCTGGGTCTCGATGACCGGCAGAGCGGTCAGGGAGCCTGCGCCGCACTCGTCGGATACCTTGCACGCACGCTCGAGGAGACGGCTGTGGAGGTAGAAGACGTCGCCCGGGTAAGCTTCACGCCCCGGCGGACGGCGAAGCAGCAGGGAAAGCTGACGGTATGCGACGGCCTGCTTGGAGAGGTCATCGTAGATGATCAGCGCGTGCTTGCCTGCGTCGCGGAAGAACTCGCCCATGGTGACACCGGTGTACGGTGCGATGAACTGCAGCGGTGCCGGCTCGGAAGCGGTAGCGGCAACGACGATGGTGTAGTCCATGGCGCCGTGCTCTTTCAGCTTGGCAACAACCTGGGCGACCGTGGAACGCTTCTGGCCGATTGCGACGTAGATGCAGACGACGTCGCCGCCCTTCTGGTTGATGATGGTGTCGATCGCGACGGCGGTCTTGCCGGTCTGGCGGTCGCCGATGATCAGCTCGCGCTGGCCGCGCCCGATCGGAACCATGGAGTCGATCGCCTTGAGGCCGGTCTGCATCGGCTGATGAACAGACTTACGCTTGACGATACCGGGGGCCTTCACTTCGACCTTGCCGAAGGTGGAGGTGTTGATCGGGCCGAGGCCGTCGATCGGGTTACCGATCGCGTCGACCACGCGGCCGACGAGAGCCTGGCCTACCGGGACCTCGACGATCCTGCCGGTACGCTTGACCGCGTCGCCTTCCTTGATCTCGGAGAACTCGCCGAGGATCGCTGCACCGACGTTGTCTTCCTCAAGGTTGAGAACCATGCCGGTGATGCCGTGCGGGAACTCGAGGAGCTCGCCTGCCATCGCCTTGTCAAGACCGTGGATACGGGCAATACCGTCACCGATGGAGATGATGGTGCCGGTTTCGGCTACCGCCACTTCCTTGCCGTACTCCTTGATCTGCTTCCTGATAATCTCGCTGATTTCTTCCGCTTTGATTTCCATAGAACCGTCTCACCCCTTCTGTAATATATCCTGAATGTTAGCTAACTGAGTCCTTACCGAGCCGTCGAATACCTTGTCGCCGATCTGCGTTACCACACCGCCGATGAGCGACGGATCAACCACAACCTTCAGTTCAACCTTTTTCCCGGTCGACTTGGCCAGGGCCGATTTGATCTCCTCGACCTGGGCCGCGTCCAGCGGCAGCCCGGAGGAGAGCGTCGGCCTGATCACGCCGGAGAGCTCGTCGGCGAAGATGCCGTAGTTCTCCGCGATCTGCGGCAGCACCGAAAGGCGGCCGCGCTCGAGGAGGAGCATCATCAGGTTGGAGATCATCGGGGAGATGGAGAGCTTCGCCACCAGGTCCTTCAGGATCTCTTTCTTCTCTTCGATGCCATAGGCAGGGTTGGCGAAGACCGCCGAAAGCTCGCGGCTGTCGGTCAGGACAGTGCTGAAGCGGGACAGTTCACCGTTGAACCCTTCCACGCTCCCCGCTTCCGAGCCAATCTGCACGAGTGCCTTGGCGTAACGTTTGGCAATAGCGTTAGTACTCAATGTAGAGTCACCACCTTGGAGATATAGTCGCCCACCAGCTTGTCCTGGTCGCCTTTTGCAATGTTCTGCTTGATCTTCTGCTCGGCCAGCTCGACCGCGAGGCGTGCAGCCTCGGCGCGGAGCTCGTCTTTCGCCTTGAGGACTTCCTGGGTCGCTGCTGCCTCGGCCTGGGCCTTGATGCGGGCGGCGGCTTCTTTGGCCTCGGCGATGATGCGCTCCTTCTCGAGCTCACCCTCGCGCTTCATGTTGGCGGAAATCACCTCGATCTCCTGGTTGGCCTGGTCAAGGCGCTGGGAGTACTCGGCAAACTTCTTCTCGGCGGCTTCCTTGGCGGCGACCGCTTCCTGCAGGGTCTTCTCGATGCCGGCGCGACGAGCGGCCAGGGTGCCTTTCACGTCGGCCTTCTTGAGAGCCCAGACAGCGATGGCGACCAGGGCGGCGAAGTCGATGCAGCGCCACATGAAGTCCTTCATCTGTGCGGCCTGGTGGCCCCCTTCGTGTGCGGCGCCTGCGTGCTCGGCGGCCTCCTCGGCGAAACCGAGGGAAGCCAGGGCGATGATCGCGCCGACCGTGAGCAGGGAAACGATGAGCTTCTTGTTCATATGCATGCTAGAGACTCCTCCCGAGAACTTTTTCGCAGATTTCGGAGGACAGGGTCTCGGCGCTTGCGGTCAGCATGCGGCGTGCCTCTTCGGCCTCCTGGGCCACCTTGGCCTTGATGGCGGAAAGGGACTCGGTAGCTTCGGCACGCGCCTTGTCGAGGATGGCGGCCTCCTGCTGCTGGGCCTCCTTCTTCAGGGCACCACGCTCGTCGGCAGCACCGGCGCGAATCTCGCGCATGCGTGCCTCGTAGCTGGCCAGCTTCTCCTGCACTTCCCTGTCGACTTCGGCGCTCTTCTGCTTCGCCCCGTTGACCTGGGCGGCGCGGTCGGCGAGCTGCTTCCTGATCGGCTTGTAGAGGAAGACGTTCAGGAGCAGTACCAGCACCAGGAAGTTCACCAGCTGGAATACAAATGCGATGTCTAAATTGATCACCAAACCACCTCTATTCGAACATTTTTAAAGGCGTATACGCCTTCAGACTGTGCATGGCTCCGCGCAAAACAGGTGATTGCTATCACATAAATGCTTTTTGTGTCAAGCGATTTATCCTTTTGCGTGAAGAATTGTATACACTTGGACAGTGCCCAACATCAGTGATTTGCGCCCCGAAAGCTGTGCCAGTCGGGGTGCCGCGGGACTGTCTCAGCACCGCGAAGCGAGAGTTAACGCGGGTTTTGTAGACAGCATCGTGTATGACATTTGGAACGATGTTTCAGGCGTTGAGGAAAAAGGCGGGTTTTCTGTAGGGGCGAATAATCATTCGCCCCCCCCAATCGCGCCGGTGCTGCTCTTGCTAGTGATGGGGCCGGGGCACCGGCGGCCGGGCGAATAATTATTCGCCCCTACAGCGCGCCCGGGTGGAGGGAGCTCTGCCCTCCGATCGTGCACTCTCCCCTCCCCTCGCGGGATGGGAGCGAGGCGGTGTCTACAGGTTCAAAAGCTCCACGATGCGGGTCAGCTCCTTCATGTCGGCGAAGCTGATCTCCAGCTTGCCGCCGCGCCCGGCGCGCTTCAGCGCGACCTTGGCGGCGAAGTGGCGCTGCATACGCTCCAAGAGGTCCTTCTGGTCCGGGTCGAGGGACGGCTTCGCCGCTTTCTTGGGCGGCCCCGCCTTCCTGCGCTTCACCAGCGCCTCGGTCTCGCGCACCGAGAGGTGCCCCTTGACGATCTCGTCGCGCACAGCCTTCTGCTCCTCGACGTCCTCGAGGGTCAGGAGCGCCCGGGCGTGCCCCATGGAGATGCGGTCCTCGGCCACGTCACGCTTGATCTCGGCCGGAAGGCGCAACAGGCGCAGGGCGTTGGCGATGGTGGAGCGCTCCTTGCCCACGCGCTTCGCCAGTTCCTCCTGGGACAGGGAGAACCGCTCCAAAAGGGCGTGGTAAGCCTCGGCCTCCTCCACCGCGTTCAGGTCCTCGCGCTGGATGTTCTCGATGAGTGCCATCTCCAGGGCGGTCTCCTCGGAGACGTCCTGGATGACGACCGGTACTTCCCTGAGGCCCGCCTTCTGGGCGGCGCGCCAGCGCCGCTCACCCGCGATCAGCTCGTAGTGCCCGGCCTTCTTGACCACCACCAGGGGCTGGATGATCCCCTTTTCGCGGATGGACGCAGCCAGCTCCTCCAGCTTCTCGTTGACGAAGGTCTTTCTGGGCTGTTCCTTGTTGGGCTTTATGTCTTCGATGGGGCAGGAGAAGTATTTCTTGCCGTGATCCTCCACGACCGGGAGCAGAGCCCCCATCCCTTTGCCCAATCCCATTTTCTTAACCATGCGACACCTCGCGCGCGATGATTTCCTTGGCCAGATCCATGTAGCTGGTCGCCCCCTTGGAGGTGATGTCGTACAGGCAGATGGGCTTTCCGTGCGACGGCGCCTCCGAGAGCCTCACGTTCCTCGGGATCACCGTCTCCAGGGTCTCCTTGGGGAAGTGGGCGCGCATCTCCTCGCCGACCTGGCGCGACAGGTTGTTCCTGGCGTCGAACATGGTGAGCAGGATCCCCTCGATGGAGAGCGACTTGTTCAGCCCCTGCTGGATCAGGTTGATGGTTTTGAGTATCTGCGAAAGCCCTTCCATGGCGTAGAACTCGCACTGCAGCGGGATCAGCACCGAGTGCGCCGCGGTCATCGCGTTGATGGTGAGGAGGTTCAGCGAGGGAGGGCAGTCGATAAAGATGTAGTCGTAGGAGTCAGACAGCGAATCGAGGATCCGCTTCAGCTTCCGCTCGCGGTCGGTGACGCTCACAAGCTCCAGTTCGGCGCCGGCGAGGTCGGAGGTTGCCGGCAAGAGGTGCAGGTAGGGGAGTTCCGTCTTGAGCACGATACGCGACGCCGGCGCGTCGTCGATGAGGGCGTCGTAGATGCTCTCCTCGAGGACGTCCTTGTCCGCGCCCACGCCGCTACCGGCGTTCCCCTGCGGATCCATGTCCACGAGGAGCACGCGGCGTTCGGCGACGGCCAGCGAGGCCGAGAGGTTCACGGCCGTCGTGGTCTTGCCCACCCCACCCTTTTGATTCGCCACACAGATGATCTTAGCCATAGTTTCTTCTCGATTTGTGAATGATCCGAGTGTTACCGAAAATGCAAAGCAGGGAAAATTACCATACTGCCGGAGCTATGAAAAGTGTTTTCTCGGAGAAGGCCCCAATGCGTTCCTTGACTTAGGTCAAGGCGCCTTGACTGGCCAAGGTTTAAGCTGACGGCGCTTGATCAGCTGGTAACCCGATAACGTGGAAGGAGTCTCCGCATGAAGAAAACGCTTTTGGTCCTGTCGCTGCTGCTTGTCGCCCCCGCCGCCTATGGCTTCGAGTGCAACGTCTGTCATAGCAAAAACCCCGCGATGGTGAAGATGCACAAGGCGCTGAAAGGAAGGAACTGCTTCGACTGCCACAAGATGGGCGAGAAGCTGATGGGCAAGGGCATTCCCAAAGACAAGGCCGCACAGATCAAGCGGCGCGAGACCGAAGAGATCTGCTTCGAGTGCCACAAGAAATAGAACCTGTTGCGGACGCCGCCGGGGCACCTCGTCCCCGGCTGGCACGTCAACGCACTTTGCACCGCCCTCACCCTCCCCTCTCCCCAGAGGGAGAGGGTTTTTTCTTTGCGGTCCCTTCCCGTCCGAAAGAGGCTTTTGCCGACAGTTCGTCCGTTTGACCTTGTCCCCCCTCCCCTTGCGGGAGGGGATTAGGGGGTGGGGGAAGGTGCCATCGCCTCCCATTCCTTGCGGCTCCCCCCCTCGCCCACCGTAGGGCTTCGGCCCGCAGGCGGGAGAGAGCCGGGGTGGGGGCTTT
The DNA here is from genome assembly GCF_019063845.1 of Geomonas subterranea. NCBI lineage: Bacteria > Pseudomonadati > Thermodesulfobacteriota > Desulfuromonadia > Geobacterales > Geobacteraceae > Geomonas > Geomonas subterranea. The sequence goes on along the minus strand of NZ_CP077683.1, from coordinate 3,955,429 downwards.
TTCTAAGTCTCCGATTACCTTGCACCTTCTGCCTCCTCCGCTATACTTTGGGCTTCAGTGCTATGAATTCCAGGAGGATGCATGACCCGCCCCGCAGATTTCTCCATCCGCACCAAGTTCTTCGGCCTGATGTCCCTGCTTCTGATCGCCCTCCTGCTCGCTTCGGGCATCTTTCTTTACCAGCGCCAGAAAGACTTCGTGCTCCGCTTCGCGGTGGACAACGCCCGCAGCTTCGCAACCCAGCTCATCGAGACCCGCGAGTATATGTCGTCCGCGGTGAAGAACGAGCCGGAAACGAACTACAGCCTCGTTCCGCAGGTGGTGGCGACCCAGGTCGCCAAAAGAGTGACCCAGAACAGCAAGTTCTACGTGCGCCAGGTGTCGCTGCGCTACCGCAATCCCGAAAACCGCCCGGACGCCTACGAGACTGCACAACTGCAGAAGTTCCTCACCAACCCCACATCGGAAAGCTACGACATCGTGCAAAGCGGCGATACCAGCTTCTTCCGCTACCTGCAGCCGATGCGGGCCACCCCCTCCTGCCTGGGATGCCACGGCAGCTACCAGAGCGCCCCCGATTTTGTCAAAAAGCGCTTCCCCCCCGGCCACTTTTCCTACAACTACCGGGTGGGCGAGGTGATCGGCGCGGTGTCGGTGAGTATCCCGGTCAAGGATCTCTACGCCCAACTGGGGGCGAACTTCAAACTCGACCTGCTGGCCCGCGCGCTGGTGTATCTCATCGTCACCGTGGTCATGGGGGTCATCATGAACCGGCAGATCATCCGCCCGGTGAAGGTCCTCTCGGACCGGATCATCGATGTCACAAGGACCGGCGACTTTCACGAAAAGCTTCCCCAGAAAAGCCGCGACGAGATCGGGATGCTCATCGCCGCCTTCAACGACATGATGGAGGAGCTCTCCCACCGCACGGTCCAGTCACGCGAGGCGGACGAGCGCTACCGCCGCTTCATCGAGGTGGCCGCCTCCGCGGTGGTGACCTTTTTGAAGGACGGGAAGATTGTGATCGTCAACGAGAAGGCGGAAGCGCTCTTCGGCAGGAACAGGCAGCAGTTGCTGGGTGAATCCATCTTTGACTTCTTGGAGAACGGCGGCCTGCGGGAGCGGATAGAGCGGCCGGGGGAATTCAAGGAGGAAACCACGCGGCAAACCGTGCGCGGGGCCAGCGGGAGGGCAACTGTCGTGGAGATGGTGGTCTCGGCCTCGAAGGCGGACCGCGAGCCTCTCTTTACCGCCATCCTCAGGCAGCGAAACGGCGGCTGACGCGCCAAGTCCAGAGAAACTTTGCGGTTTGCCAGCGTGTTATGCTAGAGTGTGCCGACAAAATCAAGGAGAGTTAGATTCCATGGCAAAAGCAGGTAAGGAACTTTACGTAGGCAGCCTGTCCTACGATGTCACCGAATACGAGTTGCAGAAGCTGTTCGCGGTGGCCGGCACGGTCACCTCGATGCACCTGATCAGGGACCCCGACACCGGCCAGTTCAAGGGGTGCGGCTACGTCAGGATGTCCACGGAGGCCGAGGCGCGGGATGCCATCGACTCGCTGGACGGTGCCTGGCTCATCGACAAGCACATCACCGTCTCCTACGCGAACCCGCAGAAGATGAAGGCGAGCGGCGGTGGCGCCAAGACCCTCCCCAGGTGGCGCATCGAGGCGGCCGAGAAGAAAGCCGCTGAAAAGAAAGCGGCAGCGGCGGCTCCGGCCGGCAAGCCTGCAGCTAAACCCGCGGGGGCCAAACCGGCAGCGAAACCGGCGGCTAAACCCGTAGACGCCAAGCCCGCAGCCAAGACTGCCGGTGCGAAACCGGCTGGAGCCAGACCCGCCGCTGCGAAAGCAGGGGGATCCAGGGCGGCAGGTGCCGCGAAATCCGCAGGGTCAAAGCCAGCCTCGCGTCCCGGCACACCCAAGCCCGGCAGCAGGACCGGGAAGCGCTAGCCCCCATCACCAAACCTGTAGGGGCGAATAATCATTCGCCCCGTCTTTCCCCCCTCCGCCGCAACACAACCGCCCCATGCCGCCGACACGCCAGGACTCCATGTCCGGTCACCATTGCTAAAGGCGGGCGAATGATTATTCGCCCCTACGGAACCCACCCTTCTCCCTCCCTTAACACAACCCACCTTCCCTTCTAATCAGCAACCGTCTATACTACGCCTCATGATAACCCAGGAGATGATCGAGAACTTCCCCACCTCCCCCGGCGTCTACCTCATGAAGACCTCGGACGGCAGCGTCATCTACGTCGGCAAGGCGCGCAACCTGAGAAACCGCGTCCGGGCCTACGTGGGCGACACCCGCGATTCACGCGTCCACATCCGTTTCATGGTGCAACTGGTCGAGTCCGTCGACTACCTGGTCACCGACACGGAAAAGGAAGCCCTGATCCTCGAGAACACGCTGATCAAGCAGCACCGCCCGAAGTACAACATCAACCTGCGCGACGACAAGACCTACTTCTCGCTGCGCATGGACATGAAAGAAGAATTCCCGCGCCTCTCCCTGGTGCGCAAGATCCCGTCCGACGGCGCGCGCTACTTCGGCCCCTACTCCTCGGCCACCTCAGCCAAGGAGGTACTGAAGCAGCTCTACAAGATGTTCCCGCTGCGTCACTACCCGCTGGCGACCTGCATGGCAAAGAAGCGCCCTTGCCTTTATCACCAGATCAAGCAATGCTCCGCCCCCTGCTGCGGCCTCATCAGCAAGGAGGAGTACGCCGTCCTTGCCGAGGGTGCGGCTCTCTTCCTGGAAGGAAAGAACACCGAGATAGCACGCCTGTACCGCGCCAAGATGAGCCAGGCGTCCCAGGAGATGCGCTACGAGGATGCGGCCCGCTACCGCGACCTGGTGCGCGCCATCGAGGTGACGGTGGAGCGGCAGAAGATGGTGGCGCAGGGCGGGGACAGCGACGTGTTCGGGGTGCATCGCGAGGGGGACCAGATGCAGATCGCCCTGCTGCATATCCGCGGCGGCACGGTGACCGGCGGCCGGACCTTCCTCTTCGGCTGGGAGCTGGAAACCGAGGAGGGGCTGGCCTCGTTCCTGAACGAGTACTACGACCTGGACGCGCCGCTCCCCCCGCAGGTACTGATCCCGTTCCCCATCCCGGAACCGGGCCCGCTCGAGGAGCTCCTGTCGGAGAAGGCGGGCAAGAAGGTGATCATCGCCGCTCCGCAACGCGGCCCCAAGCTGGAGATGGTGAAGCTGGCCCAGAAGAACGCGGAGACAGCGGCACAGGAGCGGCTGGCGAAGGAAAGCTCGTCGGCAACGCTGTTGACCGAGCTTGCCGAGAAGCTGCACCTTGCCCGCACCCCCAGAAGGATCGAGTGCTACGACATCTCCAACATCCAGGGGGAGATGGCGGTCGGGAGCCGGGTGGTCTTCATCGACGGCAAGGCGGACAAGAACCTCTACCGGCGCTACCGCATCAAGGGGGTGCTGCAATCCGACGACTTCGCCATGATGCGCGAGGTGCTGTCGCGCCGGTTCAAGGCCGAGACCACGGAGGAGCAGCCCGACCTGATCGTGGTCGACGGCGGGCTCGGACAGTTGGGGGTCCTGAACGCGGTGCTGGACGAACTGGGTGTTACCGGGGTGGAGGCGGCGGGCCTCGCCAAGAGCCGGACCTTCAGGGACATGGAAAGCGAGGAGATCTCGAAGAGTGACGAGCGGGTGTTCCGGCCCGGGCGCAAGAACCCGATCACGCTCAGGCAGAGTTCGGCGCCGCTATTGCTCCTGGCACGCATCCGTGACGAGGCGCACCGCTTCGCGGTCACCTACCACAAGGCCGTGCGGAGCAAGACCCTGACCGGCTCCAGCCTGGACCAGGTCCCGGGGATCGGAGTGAAGAGGAAGAAGGCGCTGTTGAAGCACTTCGGGAGCTTGCGAGGGGTGCAGGGGGCGACGCTGGAGGAACTCAAGGCGGCGCCGGGGATGACGGAGACCGCGGCGAGGGCGCTGTGGGAACACCTCCACGGCCAAGACCTGTAGGGGCGAATAAACATTCGCCCAGCCACCGGCGCCCAACCACCTTCAGTGGCGAGATGGGCTGAGGTGCCAACTGGGGCGAATGATTATTCGCCCCTACATTGATTTTTTTGCCGCGATCGATAAAAAAGGGGACGCCGGTCATACCGGCGCCCCCTTCTCTTTATCTATGCACCGCCGTCCCGGCGGTTTCTGGCTACTTCCCTTTTTTCAGATCGAACAGGATCAGCTTGGCGATCGCCTTCAGGGTCTCGAAGACCCCTTCGCCGGTGGTGGCGCAGGCTTCGAAATCAGGGACGTTGGTCGGGTTCAGCTCGCGGCGCAGTTCCTCAACGCTGACCACGTTGGGGAGGTCGCGCTTGTTGTACTGGACCACATACGGGATCTTGTCCAGGTCATATCCCTGCTCGATCAAGTTGATGCGCAGGTTCTCGACGCTCTCGATGTTGGCGTCCATGCGCTCTTCCTGGGAGTCCGCCACGAAGACCACGCCGTCCACACCCTTCAGGATCAGCTTCCGGGAGGCGTCGTAAAAGACCTGGCCGGGAACGGTGTACAGGTGGAAACGCGTCTTGAAACCGCGGATCTCGCCCAGGGCCAGGGGGAGGAAGTCGAAGAAAAGGGTGCGCTCGGTCTCGGTCGCGAGGCTGATCATCTTCCCTTTCGCGTCGGCGGCGGTCTTTTGGTAGACGTACTGAAGATTGGTGGTCTTGCCGCAGAGACCCGGGCCGTAGTAGACGATCTTGCAGTTTATTTCGCGGGAAGCGTAGTTGATGAAGGACATCCTACATTACCTCTTATGAATTACTGCACCACAGGGTTTTCCGGGGCGCGCACTGCCACCCCATCCTACCGAAGCATGCCGGTTAGCTGAACAGGTTGTCGATATCGTCGTCGGTGATTTCCGCAAAGGGGAACTCGCTGTCGCCGCTCTTCTCCTTCTCCTCGTTCTTCTGCAGAAGACGGTTGAAGATGGCGGTGAGCTCCTCGGAAGCCTTCTTGACGCGCAGACGAACCAACCCCAGGGAAGAGCGGGTATCGAAGAGCACCACCAGGATCACGCGGCCGGCCACGATGGAAATGTGGAGGTTGTCCTTCTCCCCTTCGTGGAAGAGGATGGAAAACTCCTTCTCGCCGATCAGCTTGGCCAGGCCGCCCGTGGCGGCGATGTTGCCGGCGGTGAGCGAGGCGAGCGACGTGGTGTCGAAACGCTCGGTCTCGCCGCACCCCGTGATCAACTGGCCGTTCTTGTCCACCAGGAAGATCACCTTGGCATTGGCTTCGCGCAGCAACTTGTCGAGCACGACGTTTATCTGTTTGAATTCCTCATCGTACATAATCAACTGAGGATTCGACATGAATGTCTCCTTGGCGGGGTACTTTTGCTGCGAAGCTTATTCTATAGCAGAAGCGTTACGCCATTTCAAGGTAATTGCCTTAGCGATAACCGCTCCTTAGACGCTTGCTATGTCGCGAGCTGCATTCAGAAGAAGCGCGACCTTCTCCGGGTCCCCCGCCTCGCTGTACAGTCTGAGCACCGGCTCCGTCCCCGACGGGCGTATCAAAAGCCAGGATCCGTCCCCGAAGATGAACTTGAAACCGTCGCTGAAATTGTGGCGCGCCACGGCGAATCCGGCGATGCTGGTGATCCCGCCGGCCTGCATCCTTTCCAGGAGGAGCTGCTTCGCCTGCGGGTCGATGGGCAGGTCAATGCGGGAATAGTGGAAGTGCCCGATCTCATCCATGGTCTCCTCGAGAAGCGCCCGCAGCCCTTTCCCGCTCATGGCCATCGCCTCGAGAAGGAGCAGCCCCATCAGGATACCGTCGCGCTCCGGGATGTGCCCCTTTACTCCCAGGCCGCCGGACTCCTCGCCCCCCATCAGGATGTCGTTGTCCAGCATCAGCTCGCAGATGTGCTTGAAGCCGATCTGGGTCTCGAAGAGCTTCAGGCCGTATTTCTGCGCCAGGAGGTCGATCATTTGCGTGGTGGAGACGGTCTTGACCACCGCGCCGCGTACCCCTTTGCGCTCGTAGAGGTGGCGCAACAGCACGGTGAATATGCGGTGCGAGGAGAAGAATTCGCCGGTCTCGTCTACGGCGCCGATCCGGTCGGCATCGCCATCGAGGGCCAATCCCACCTGGAACTTCCCGGCCTCGACCATGGCCGCCAGTTCACCCAGGTGCTCGGCGATGGGCTCGGGGGGATGTCCGCCGAAGGAGGGATTCTCGGCACCATGGATCTCCTCGATCCCGGCGACCAACAGCGGCAACAGCCCGGAGCCGGCACCAAACATCGGATCGACCACCGCCTTGATGCCGGCGGAGCGGATCAGCTCGAGGTCGACGTAGCGCCCCAGTTGGGCCAGGTACGGGGCGGTGGCATCGAAAAGCTCCACCTGTCCCGACTCCAGCGCCTCGGCCAGCGCGAGGGCCTGCACCGGACGTGAGGCCGCCTGGTTCTCGGCCACCATCTTCTCCAGGACCTTGGTCGTGGAGGGGCGCGCGGAACCGCCGAAGGATTCCTTTACCTTGAAGCCGTTGTAACGTGCGGGATTGTGGCTCGCGGTGATCATCACCCCGGCCCCTGCTTTCTTCTCGTGAACCGCCCACGAGACGGCGGGGGTGGGCGCGTAGCCTTCGGAGAGCCAGGTCTTGATGCCGTTGCCCGCCGCTATGGCCGCGACGCGCTCGGCGAATTCCTTGGAGAGAAAGCGGCGGTCGTAACCGATCACCAGTCCCTTTTCCGCAAGCCCCTGTTTATGCAGATAATCCATGGTGGCCTGCGCCACCAGCGACAGGTTTTCAAAGGTGAAGGTGTCGGCGATGACGCCGCGCCACCCGTCTGTGCCGAATTGTATCTGCAAGTCCATTCCTCCATAAACGTTAATGATGGGGCATTTTCCACGGCGGCGCCCGATCTGTCAACCCTTAGTTGCCCGGACAGCAGCGAATGGTTGACCGGCGGCGGGGATTGGCTTATAAGTGTGCAACGATAAACCATCCCAGAGGAGGTATGAAAACATGCTGAAAAGATTCATCTACGCTCTGATCCTGGGGCTCTTCCTGGCGGGCGGCGCCTTCGCCGCCGAGGCGAAGAACCCGGTGGTGCTGATCGAGACCAACCAGGGCAACGTGAAGGTCGAACTGTTCCAGAAAGAGGCGCCGATTTCCGTTAAGAACTTCCTCGACTACGCGAACAGCGGCTTCTACAACGGGACCATCTTCCACCGCGTCATCCCCAACTTCATGATCCAGGGAGGTGGTTTCGGGCAGGACCTGAATCCGAAACCGACCAAGGCCCCGATCAAGAACGAGGCTGCGAACGGGCTGAAAAACGAGCGCGGCACCATCGCCATGGCGCGCACCGGTGTGGTCGATTCCGCCACCGCCCAGTTCTTCATCAACACCGTGAACAACGACTTCCTGAACAACAGGCCGGGCGGCGGCATGATGGGATACGGCTACGCCGTATTCGGCAAGGTCATTGAGGGAATGAACGTGGTCGACAAGATCGCGGCCACCAAGACCGGCAGGGGCGCCAACGGCATGCCGGACGTGCCGCAGACCCCGATGATCATCAAGAGCGTCAAAGAAATCAAGTAACGGCGTAAAGCGATCGAGCAACGTAAAAGGGGCGCCGCCAGGCGCCCCTTCCTTCTTATCTCCCCTTGCGCTGCGCCAGCAGCATCAGGTTACCCACCGTAAAGATCAACGCCCCTATGAATGCGGTCAGCGCGCCCGGCTCCCTGTGCACCTCGAAGAGCGCCATCGGCACCGGGTTGAGCGCCACGTCCTTCACGTAGATGCCGTACCCCTTGTGGAAGAGCGGCTGGTTCGGCTGCACTACGTGCAGACCGTCCGAGAGCCTGAGATCCGCGCGGTAGCCGCTCATCATGCCCATCGGCCCCACATCGCCTGTGATCCGCTCCACCACGACCCGCTCGCCGTCCGGAAAACCGAAAGAATCCCCCTGCGGCAGCTGCATCTGTTGTTTGAAGCCGCCATATGCGGAGAGGAGGTGCGCCAGGACTATGAGGAGGAAGCCCGCGTGCATCAGGTGCGGCGCCACGCTGCGCCCTTTGCGGCGCAAGGCGTCGATGGAGCAGACGAGCGCGTTGACGAAGAGGACCGCTATGCAGGCGACGCAGAGCCAGAGCCACCAGGAGTAGCCGAGCGGCGCGCGCTGCAGCCAGAAGAGGAGCGGCATGTCGTTGAGGCCGCCCTGCTCCGAGCTCGCGCTGGAGAAGGAGCCCAGGGCCAGGGTGACCATGACCCCGGTCATGAGCCAAAGGCCGAGGTTTAGGGAGCAGAAGGTCGAGTAGAGTTTTTTCAGCAAGGGCATTCCCTCTTTGGTCGGACCCGGGGACTGGCTCCGCAGGTCCCTGTCCCCAAGCTACCGGTTAGAAACTATGCGAGCTCCGCATCAGCATGCTGACGCCCAGGTAGGTGAAAAGCGTCACCAGGAATCCGACGATGCCGAGCCAGGCGAAGCCGCGCTCCCATGCCTGCCCCTTGAGGCGCAGGTGCAGGAATAGCGAGTAGAAGATCCAGAGGATGGAGGTCCAGAGCTCCTTGGCGGTCCACAGCCAGTAGGTGCCCCATGCGTAATACCCCCAGATGCCGCCGGAGACCATGGAGAGGGAGAAGAAGCTGTACCCCACCAGCGCGGCCCGGTACTGCAGGTCGAGCGCCGGCTTCCCTCCCCCCTGCAGGAAGGCCACACCGAGGAGCGCCGCGATGCCGAAGAGGCCGTAGGCGAAGAAGGCAAGCGCCACGTGCAACTCGAACCAGTAGGTGTCGAGGATGGGAGGCAGCGGCATGTTGATGGTCGGGAAGGGAAGCGCCAGGGCGGCGAAGAGGCCGGCCAGCGCGCCGCACCCCCAGCAAAACCAGCGTACGCCCGCAGTCTGCCGGCTATAGAGGAACGGAAGCCCCATGAGCCCGAGAGCCCCCGAGAAGAAGGCCAGGGTATCCTGCGGTCCGATCAGGGGAAGCCGTCCCAGCGCCATCCCGCGCGAGGCGAGGTAGGCCAGGCTGCAGCCGAGCGCCGCCACGAAGATGGGCCGGCGGATGGAGGCGACGTAGAGCAGCGCGGAAGTGATGAGAAGCCATTTCATAGGGGAACTCGGGGAAGCCTGAAAGCGTTACCACCCGCCTTCGCACGATGTGCTTCGGCGGGCCAGCAGAGGACACGGAGGGACACAGAGGGCACCCGCCTTCGCACGTTGTGCTTCGGTGGGCAAGCAGAGAGAGACCAGTAAAAGGTTTCAGGTTCTCTCAGATTCCCTCAGATTTTCTCCGTGGCCAAGGGTTTCGGTTTATTTGTAGCTTTTCCTGCGGAACAGGCCGGTCTTCAGCGAGGCGATGCGGTCCAGGAACAGGAAACCGTCCAGGTGGTCCATCTCGTGCTGGATGGCCACGGCCTCGAAGCCGGAGGCCTCGAACTCGCGCACGTTGCCGTCGGGCTCGGTGAAACGAAGCGTCAGTTCGGTGGCGCGCTCGACGTCACCGGTGTAGTCCGGCACGCTCATGCACCCCTCGCGCATCACGGCGCCGCCGCTCTTGGCCAGGATCTCCGGGTTGATCATGAGCAACAGCCCGTGGTTGTTCTCCTTGCCGTGACGGTTCTTCGAGACGTCGATGACGCAGACGCGCCGGGAGACGCCGATCTGCGGCGCCGCGACGCCGACGGAACCGGGCCCGGCGTGCATGGTGTCCACCAGGTCTTCGATCAGCTGCCGTATCTCATCGTCGATGGCCTGCACCGGGGGGCAGACCTGCTTCAAAATGGGGTCGGGATAGATGACTATCGGTTTAACTGCCATATTAGAATCAGAGGGAAACGGGTGTAATGAGCCGCACCGAAATCTCCACACTCAGCTCCTTTTTCAGTTTTTCCAGCAGGGCGGTCGCATCCTCAACCGAGAGCCCTTGGGGCAGCGCGGCCTCGAGCACCAGCACGTACACCGGCTCGGTCGGCTTGCCGATCAGCTTGGTGTTCAGATCGGCAATGCTGACGCCACGGTCGGCAAGCTCGCGGGTGACGCGATAGACGATGCCCGGTTTATCCGAGCCGTACACCGAGATGAGGCAGAGCTCCCCTTCCGGCCCCTGGTAGCAGACTTCGTCGTCCTTCAGGGTCCTAACGAATGCGGAAAGTCCGGTGCCCGCGGTCTTGGCGGTGAACTCTTCTTCCAGCTTCTTCTTGGAGAAGGGCTTCTCGTGGGAGACGATCAGGATCATGGCGAACTCGCCCCCCAGCATGGTGCAGCTGGAGTCCTCGACGTTGCAGCCGAGCTTGTACAGCACCTCGGAGGTGTCCGCCACGATGCCGGTGCGGTCCTTGCCGATGATGGTGACGGCGAAATGGGCCAGGTTGGGCTTGCGACAAAGGTTCATTGGGCCTCCTTCTAAAGGTCCGTTTTATGGAGACAGGCACCTGCGGAGCCAGTCCCCGGACTGACTAGATCTTGTTGATAAAAACTTCGCGGGGCTTGCTGGTGCCGTCGGAGGGACCGATGACCCCTTCCTGCTCCATCTTCTCGATGATGCGGGCGGCACGGTTGTAGCCGATCCGCAGGCGGCGCTGGATCATCGAAATCGAGGCCTGTTTCGCCTCGGCCACCAGGGCCAGGGCGTCGTCGTAGCGCTCGTCGATATCCTCCTCGTCGTCGCCACCTCCCTTCTCGTCGCCGGCCTTCATCTCCAGGATGGACTTCTCGTAGACCGGTTTCCCCTGCTTCTTCAGGAACTCGACCACGCGCTGCACCTCGGCGTCGGAGACGAAGGCGCCGTGGGAGCGGAGCATCTTCGAGGTTCCCGGCGGGAGGAAGAGCATGTCGCCGGCGCCCAGGAGCGACTCGGCGCCGTTGCCGTCCAGGATGGTGCGGGAGTCGATCTTCGAGGAGACCTGGAAGGAGATCCTGGCCGGGAAGTTGGCCTTGATGAGACCGGTGATGACGTCGACCGAGGGGCGCTGGGTGGCGAGGATCAGGTGGATGCCCGCGGCACGCGCCATCTGGGCCAGTCGGGCGATGGATTCTTCGATCTCGCGCCCGGCCACCATCATCAGGTCGGCGAGCTCGTCGACGATGACCACGATGTAGGGGAGATGGCCGTGCTCCAGCTGCTCTTCCTTGGCCAGGAAGGCCTGGATGGCCGCCTCGCGCGCCTCCATGTCCTCCGGGTCCTCGAGGTGATCGGATTCGTCGATCTCCTCGACCACCACGGTCTCGCGCGCCCTGTTCTCGGCGTCTTCCTTCTCCTGCCGCTCCAGTTCGCGGTTGTAGGAATCGATGTTCCTGACCCCCTTGTCGGACATGAGGCGGTAACGGCGTCCCATCTCTTCGACGGCCCACTTGAGCGCGAGGGCCGCCTTCTTGGGGTTGGTGACCACGGGGAGCAAGAGGTGCGGGATCCCTTCGTAGACGGAGAGTTCCAGCATCTTCGGGTCGACCATGATGATCCTGACGTCGTTGGGGGTCGAGGTGTACAGAAGCGACAGGATCATGGTGTTGATGGCGACCGACTTGCCCGAGCCGGTGGCGCCGGCGACCAGGAGGTGCGGCATCTTGGCCAGGTCGGTGACCAGCGGCGTGCCGGCGATGTCCTTGCCGAGCGCCATCGGGAGCTTCATCTTCCCCTTGTGGAACTGCTCGGAGTTGAAGATCTCCCTGAGCGACACCATGTCGCGCTCCCGGTTAGGGAGCTCGATGCCGACCACCCCCTTGCCGGGAATCGGGGCCACGATGCGGATCGAGTGCGCCTGCAGCGCCATGGTCAGGTCGTCCTGCAGTCCGGCGATGCGGCTCACCTTGATGCCGGGGCCCGGGGAGAACTCGTACATGGTGATGACCGGGCCGGGGCAGATCTCCACCACCTCCCCTTCCACGCCGAAGTCCTTGAGCTTTTTCTCCATGAGCCGGGCGTTCATGGTCAGGGTTTCTTTGTCCTGGCGCTTGGCTCCCTCGGGGGGCGGATCGAGCAGGGACAGCGGCGGGGTCTTGAAATCCCCTTCCGCCTTGATGAAATCGAAGGCCTCCTGCACCGGGGCGGTCTTCTTGTCGTCCTTTTTCTTCTCCTTCTTGGCCACCGGCGCGGGAACCGGCGGCGGCACCGCGGCCGGCTTGATGATGGGGGCCGCGTGCTGGCGGGGCTTCTCGTCCTTCTCCCCCTTTTCCGAAGCGAGCTCGCGCTGCAGGGCGCGGCGCTGCTTGCGCTTCTCCCAGCTCTCCTTGAGCGCGGTAAACCACCAGTTGGCGAAGAGGACGAAGGAGAAGCGGGACAGGAGCATGGCACTCGCAGCCAGCATCGGAAGGAGGATGAGCATCGCCCCGATCTGGCCGAAGGCGCGCTTCAGCAGGGAGGCTCCCTGGAAGCCTATAAACCCGCCGGTCTGGACCCGCTGTCCCAGGAACTCCGTCATTTCATGAAAAAAGGCGAAAAGCCCCGAGAGCGACAGCAGGAGCAGTATGAACCCCACCAGCTTGTAGCGGCGCCATCTGATGGGATCCGACGTGAAGGACCGGTAAGCCAAGTAGATGAGGGTACAGGGGAATATATAGGATGCCATGCCGAAGAGCTGCAGGAAGAAATCGGCCAGCTCCGCGCCGAAACGTCCCCCCAGGTTCTTGGTCTGGGTAAAGGTGGAGACGCTGTTGAAGGAGAGGTCCTCGCCGTGGAAGGAGGCGAGCGCGATGAACAGGAAGATGCCGGCGACGCCGAACGCCATCCCCTTAACCTCCTTGGCTACCTTTTCCTTTTTTTCGATCTTCTCTTCAGTCGTCATGCGTTGTCCGTGTTGTGTGCTCCCTCCCCTGGAGGGGGAGGGTTGGGGAGGGGGCTCCCGGAAGCCTTCGCTCGGGATTGAACGTGGGGCGAACGGCTGTTTGTAGGGGCAAATAATCATTTGCCCAGCCGCTGGTGCCCCTCGGATTCCCTGGCAAGAAAGATAAAAGCGGGCGAATAATTATTCGCCCCTACAGTAGACGGTGAGATCCGGTGTGCTACATCTCCAGCACGAGCGGCAGTATCACCGGGCGGCGTTCGATGGTCTTGTTGAAGAAGCGGCGCAGCACGCGGCGCACCTCCAGCTTCACCTCGTTCCAGTCGGTCATCGCCTCGGTGCTCACCAGGGCCAGCGTGTCCAGCACCACCTTCTTCGCCTCGTCCAGGTACTGCTGGCTTTCATCCTCGAAGATGAAGCCGCGCGACACGATGTCGGGGCCATAGATGATCTCGCCGCTCACCTGGTTGATGCCGACGATGACTACCACCATGCCGTCCTCGGAGAGGTGCTTCCTGTCCTTCAGGACCACGTTGCCGACGTCACCGACCCCCTTGCCGTCGACGAAAACCCGCCCCGTGTTCACATGGTCCACGATGGCCGCCTCGTCGCCGGAGAAGAGCACCACGTCGCCGTTCACCGCCAGGATGCAGCGCTCCTCAGGGGTGCCGACCTTCTGGGCCAGCTGGGCGTGCTTCACCAGGTGCCGGTACTCGCCGTGCACCGGGACGAAGAAGCGTGGCTTCACCAGGTTGTGCAGGAGTTTCAGCTCCTCCTGGCTGGCGTGCCCGGAGACGTGCACCTCGGAAACCTTCTCGTGGATCACCTCGGCGCCGCGGCGGTACAGGTGGTTCATCAGGTCCGAGATGGTCTTCTCGTTGCCCGGAATGAACCGCGAGGAGAGGATGACGGTATCGCCGCGCTCCAGCTTGATCTGCTTGTGATCGTCCATGGCGATCCGGATCAGCGAACTCCTCGGCTCACCCTGGCTCCCCGTGGTGATCATGCAGACCTGCTCCTTGGGGAGCTTGGGGAGTTCCTTCAGGTCCATCATGATGTCATCGGGGATGCTGAGGTAGCCGAGTTCCCGGGCGATCTGCACGTTCGCGATCATGGAGCGGCCGTTCAAGAGGACCTTCCGGCCGCTCTTTTGCGCCGCGTGCACCACCTGCTGGACGCGATGTATGTTGCTGGAGAAAGCGGCGACGATGACCCTGCCGGGACAATTCGGGAAGATCTCGTCGAAGGCCTCCCCCACCACCCGCTCCGACAGGGTGTACCCCTCCCGCTCGATGTTGGTGGAGTCGGCGAAGAGCGCCAGCACCCCGGCCTGGCCGTAGCGGGCGAAGGTGGGAAGGTCGGTGAGCTCGCCGTCCACCGGGGTCTGGTCCAGCTTGAAGTCGCCGGTGTGGATCACCACCCCTTCGGGGGAGGTGATGGCCAGCGCGCAGCCGTCCACGGTGGAGTGGGCCACGCGGATGAACTCCACGATGAAATCGCCGAGCTCGATCACGTCCCTTGGCTTCACCACCCGCAGGTCGACCTTCTCGTCGAGTTCGAACTCCTTCAACTTTTCCTTGACGAAGCCCAGGGTGAGGGCGGTGCCGTAGATGGGGGGATTGATGTCACGCAGCACGTAGGGAAGCGCGCCGATGTGGTCCTCGTGCCCGTGGGTGAGCAGGATGGCGCGGATCCGGTCGGCACGCTCCAGGAGGTAGCCGATGTCGGGGATGACCACGTCTATCCCCAGCATGTACGGCTCCGGGAACATAAGCCCGCAGTCGACGATCACGATGTCATCGCCGTACTCGAAGGCGGCCATGTTCAGGCCGATCTCCCCGAGTCCTCCGAGGGCCACGAACTTCAGCCCGGTATTTTCAATGCTGCTTGCTTCCAAAGATGATCCTTTACATGAATGCCGTGCGGCGGTTCCAGGTCGGGCGGTCGCGCCGCCAGCCCCTACCTCCGGTTTTACCGCCCCTGCTGCTGCACCAGTTTGGCGATGCGGGCGTCACAAAGCTCGATCCATTCGTGTCCCGGCGACCAGATACCGCCGACCGCGTAAAAAGAGCTCCTCAGGGCGCGGTAGGCGATCAGGGCCCGCCTGGTGTCGTGGCTCGCCTCCGCCATCTGCCCGAGGTCCCACAGCTTTTGCGCGCTGCGGGGGACGATGGAGCTGCCGGGGGTGTACATGTGGATGGCGGCCTCGTACCCTGCCACAGCCGCGGGGAAGTCCCCGGACGCGGTCCCCTTCTCACCCTTTTCGAACTGCACGTATTGGCGGTACAGCGCGTTGCCCCAGAACAGTGCCAGGGAAATCAGCGCGATCGCCGCGACATTTACCGCTATGGTCTTGACCTTATCCATGTCTTTTATGATTCCTGTGCCGCAGGGGATTACCCCTGGAAGAAGTTGGGCGCCACGAAGAGCAGCGTCCCGAGCAGGGCAAGCAGCACGCCCAGGAGGACGGATGCGGCCGCAACGACGTTCAGCGGTGAGCGCAGCCGGTGCGCCGCGGGGAGCCCCCACGCGATCAGGCCGACTCCACAAAGGGCCAGCGCCAGGTAAACCATGACCATCTTATTCAACCTCCAGCTTTGCTGCGATAGCCGACCGTACCCGCTCCAGCAGTTCCGCTTCCGGGACACCCGCGACCTCTATGGGCGCCGCGAAGCTGATCCTGATGGTTCCGGGTCTCAACTCGATGCGGTTGCGCGGGTTTATCGCCCGGCTGCCGTTGATGGTGAAGGGGACGATGGGAACGCCGGCCTTGACTGCCAGCATGAAGGCACCGCGCTTGAAGGGAAGCAGGGCCCCGTCCTTGGTGCGGGTCCCCTCGGGGAAGATCACCACGCTCGCCCCCGCGGCGATGCGCTGCGCCGCCTGGTTCATGCTCTTCAGCGCCTTCCTGCCGTCGCTGCGATCCAGCGGGATGTACCCGGCCCGGCGCATGGCGGCGCCGAACACTGGCACCCTGAAGAGTTCCTCCTTGGCAACCCAGGAGAACAGGCGCGGGATGGCGCGGGTCAGGGCGAGGATGTCGAAGTTACCCTGGTGGTTTCCCATGTAGATGACCGGCCCCTCGGTCGGGACCAGTTCCAGCCCCTCCACCTCCAGGTTGATGCGCGCCGCCCAGAGGGACCCGAGGCTCCAGACCCTGGCGCAGGCGTGTCCGGCCCGCCCGGAGGAGTCGAAAAGGCCGCCGATCACGGCGGCTACACTGCACAACAAGGTGTACGGAACGAAGAAAAGAAGGTAGATACGAGCTCTCAGCATGACCGGTTACGTTACTTTTTTTTACGGTGAGAGTCAAACAATATCGCTTGCCATGAGACCCCGATTTCTATACACTTCCCGGAATTCAAAACGCGACACGATCAAAGGAGAACCCCATGGCAAGTCTCAACAAGGTGATGCTCATAGGCAACCTGGGCAAGGACCCCGAGGTGCGCTACACCGCCGGCGGTACCGCCGTAGCTTCCTTCTCCCTGGCCACCACCGACCGCATCAAGGGGAAGGACGGCAACTGGGAAGACAAGACCGAATGGCACAACATCACCCTCTGGGCGCGTCTCGCCGAGATCGCCGGCGAGTACCTCTCCAAGGGGAAGACCGTATATATCGAAGGACGTCTGCAGACCCGCAAGTGGACCGACAAGGACGGCAAGGACCGCTACACCACCGAGATCGTCGGCGAGAAGATGCAGATGCTTTCCGCCAAGGGCGAAGGCGGCGGCCAGCGCCAGGGCGGCGGCCGCCCGCAGCAGCAGGACTACAACCAGGGTGGCGGTTACGAAGAGCCGACCTTCAACCCGGACGACGAGATCCCGTTCTAGCCCCCCCTTTTAATTAATGTAAAAAAAAGGCGCACACCATCAGGTGTTGCGCCTCTTTTTTTTTGCGGATTTTCCAATTCCCGGTTTTTCAGTGTAGCGGTCGCGGCGCGCTCGGAGAACAAAACCTGCACAAAGGTCGGCCGCGGCGCTTCTCAGCAAAACACCTGGGGCGGGGAATCTACGCTGACAACGAAGTCATTGCCTTCGTAATGGCCTGGGTCCGGCCAATAAATGGTGAATTTGATCTCTTTTCCTGCCGAGAGCAATTCCGTTGCCAGATCTGCGCTATGGACCGAAAGCCCGGTATCGCGCGTTTTGTCGTCATGGACCGTGTGCCATTCATCATCGCTCCAGTGAATGACCGCCGGGGCCAGTGTCTCGATGCGCAGTATCTTGCCGGCTGGCAGGGAGCGGATCTTGTGGTTGAAACGCCACACCATGAACGGAGATTCTGTTTTCTCCACCAGGTAGCGCTGCACGGTTTGCGGCGGCATGTCGAAGACCCGTCCATCGTGCAGAGAACGCAGCAGCTTCAGATACTCGGCGTGTGCCCACGCAAGCGGCATGGCGGAACCGGACGGCCGGCCGAAAAAAAGCTCACGCTCCGGCAGGTCCGCCCCGTCCCAGATCTGCTCGGGAAACAGTCCTTCCGCGCCGGCAAAGTTTTCCATAGCCGCCTGAAGTTGCCGTGCGTCTCCCTCTCGGCCGGCCGCCAGTTCATAATGGGCTCGCTCCCCGGTCAGCAGAGGCCAGCACCGGCCGATCCCGGTACCGTCAAACGGTTCGCCATCCCCATGTTCACCGTAGCCGTCGCCGTTGTAGCGACGCCAGACGGAGCCCTGTCGCGTCTCCACCCTGAGCAGAGCATCGATGATTTTGACCGTATCGAGGATGCGCGGGTCGTCGGCGCTGCGCAGGCCAAAACGAACAAGGGCCAGCGCGTCCGGGCTCACCATATGGTAGGCAGGACTTTCGGCTTGGTCGGGAGCGACGTTTCTTATCGGAACACTCTTTTGAAAGCGAGACACCCCGCCTACTGTCTCGACCGGTGCGATCCGGACGTAATACCCCGCGACCTCAAACTCACGACACCAATCGGTACCTTTCACGTAGATCCAGCGGTCGATGGACGCGTTCCACACATCTGCAGTCTCGCGTAGATACGTTGCGATTGACTGCTCCTGCTGCATCTCGGCCAGATCCGCCGCCGCCAGGAGAGCGGCGATTTCGGCGGCGACCGTGAATGGCGAATAGCCGGGATCTTCCTCCCAGCGGTCCTGCGGGCTCACCGGCCCGTTGCGGACCAGATAAGCCACGGCTTGTCGAACCATAGGCCAGAACCGGGCCACATCGTCCGCGGCCAGCGCCTTTTCACGCCGGCTCAGGTCAACGAGCAGGACCGGCAGGGCTGTTTCGTCCATCTGGATGCCGTTCCAGTAGGGGGAGCCATCCAACCACATGTTCTGTGCCCAGTGCCCGTCGGCTTCCTGGGTCGCCTGCAAATAACAGAGGACGCGACGAACCTCCTCATGCCCCCCGGCAGCCAGAAGCCCCGCCGCCGACTCCACCAGGTCGCGCGGCCAGGCGAGGTGATAACCGCCGAGATCGTTGTCCCCCTTGCTGAATCCCCACGGGATCGATAGGCTGGCGATAATTCCCCCGGGGAAATTGAAGGCCTCGTGGACACGCAAGACGGTCGTACTCACCCGGTAAAAGTTTGGCCGGCCCAATCCCCGGTCTGTATCGAGTGGCAGCAACAGCCCCTGCCATCTGTTCCATCCTTCAACGTACTCCGATTGCGCAGTGTTAAAGCCGTCCTGGAGTGCCGCACGCGCACGGTTCCCCGCTTCGGCGGCGTTGCGTCCGAACCCCAAGGCTAACAGAAATTCCCCATTACCCGATTCAAGGTCAACCTCTGCCGTCAGGGCGATGTTCCCGTTCTCGGCCCGCGTATAGTCCCATGTCATCTTTTTGTGGGACAACAGATCTTGCCACCCATCCGAGAACCCGACGAATCCGACGGAACGATTGCGCCAGGGAACGGAGCAGGCCAAAGCCAGGGCGCTCCCGTCCCTTTCCGCGAACAACATGGAAATGCCTTTGTATTCGCCAACCCAGGCTGTATTGCCGGCTCCGTGGTTGGCCAGGTGCGGAGCGAGCAATACGTACAGGCGACAATTTGAAATCTCCCCTTCCTGGGCGAAAAATCGTGTTTTCTGCAACACCGTGTCCCGCTTGGAGTCGGTCAGAATCGTCTTTTCGATACGGTAGCGACCCTTACGGCATCTGCTGACTACACGAAAGGCGGGCACGCCTTCGGCCAACCACTGAACCTCGCTGACGGCGTCACGCTTTTCCTCTGAGAAGAAATCTGCTCCGTCGGTGACGATCAACCCCATGTCGCGCACGCAGGCCTGGTCTATCCGTGGATAATAGATCTCGTTGAAAATTCCGTGGCTCAGAGTGAACCAAACATGGCTCATGTTGCTCAGGGACACACCTACGCCGGATTTGGCGCTGGAGGTCCAGCGCGCCGGGATGCCGGGCCATCCCGGCGCGAAACGATCCGAGGGACTCATGATGTCTCCTTTGGTTTCGGAACGCGGTCTTTTCAGCAGGTCAATGGCCAGGCCGCTTACCGCGACTAACCGCCATGTGCGAAGTCGGGATAGTCGGTCATGCCCCCGTCCACGAAGATGGTGCGACCGGTCACATATGAGGCGATGTCCGAGGCCAGTACTACCACCATGCGGGCGACTTCTTCGGGCGCTCCGATTCGTTTCAGCGGGATCTTATCGAGCAAGTCCTGCAAGCTCCCGGCATCGCTCCATACGGCGCGGTTGATCGGCGTCTTGATCGCTCCGGGCGCAACAGCGAGCACGCGCACCCCGTGTGGCGCAGCTTCCTGGGCCAGGGTCTTGGTCAGCATGGATACGGCAGCCTTGCTGGCCGTGTAGGCGCTGTAACCGGACCAGGCAATTTCTTCATGCACCGAGCTGATGGTGAGAATGACGCCACTGTTCTGCGGCACCATCCGCCGCAGGGCTTCTCGGGCGCAACAGAAGGCTCCTGTCAGGTTCACCTCGATCACTTTTCGCCAGGCGGCGATATCTGTCTCCCAGGCCAAGGCGCGACCACCATCGATGCCCGCATTGTTGACCAGGATATCAACCCCACCCCAGGCAGCTTGAATGCTTTCGAACATTTTCGCGATAGCCTCGGGATCGGATACGTCGGCTTGGATTGCCATGGCAATGCCGCCTTGCTCCTGAATCCGCTGCACGAGCGCATGCGCGGCCTCAGGATGGGCAACATAGTTGATTGCCACTAGAGCGCCCGCTTCGGCGAGGCATACTGAAATCGCCTCACCGATACCGGAATTGCCGCCGGTGACGACGGCCCGTTTGCCGTCAAGCCGCACGTTCATGCTCGTCCTCCTTGCGGTTGGGCCACAACTCAACGCTTCCCGCGAAATACGCCGTAGCGGTCATGGCCGAAGTGATGGAGCTTTGCAACTTCAATAGTCAACCAACGCGGCCCCATACACCGGTACATGGCCACACCGAGAAAAGTGCCCAGCAACGGGCCTATCCAGTAAATCCACCACCCCTGCCAGGCCCCGGAGATCACTGCCGGCCCAAGGCTGCGGGCCGGATTGGTGCTGGTCCCCGAGATTGGCCCTTCCGCGAAAACCATGACGGCATACAGGACGGGAAACAGAGCAGGTGTGAAAGACCTTAGCCGTCGATGCCGGAGGAAGAAGAAGAGCCCGACGATGAGGGCGAACGTAGTTGCCGTTTCGCCCAACAACACCGATACAAACCCGTAACCCGCGCCGGGCTGGGTAGCCCCGTATGCCACGCTGCGTCCCATCTCCCCCCACGCTAGTAAAGGTAACGCCCCCAGTACGGCGCCGGTGAGTTGCGAAAGGATGTAGCCTATGGCGTGGCTGATCCTCAGCTTGCCCATCAGCCAGAATCCAAGGGTTACAACCGGATTGATGTGCGCCCCGCTTTCTTTGCCAAGTGGCGAGAGCGCGATCAGGGCGCCGGTAGTGCCGAACAGGAATCCGGTGATAAGCCGGCGCCAGCCGACACTCGGGATGAGCTTAATTATGGGACTGCCATTGCCAAAGCTTAGGATCACGAGCGACAAGCCAACTGCAACAAGCAATGCCGTGCCCAGCAACTCAGCACCGAATATCAGCCACGGTACAGGCCGATCAATGGGATCCATCAATACCTTTGCCCCCGCACTCCAGCGCTAAAATACCAAACCACAATTAACCACTTCTATAAAAGCGACATCCACCCAAGTCTTAATCTGATGGGTCGCTGAACTGCCCAGCAGATCGAGCATCCCGGACAGGCAGCCAAGCTGATGCAGAAAATGATATTGCCAACATTCGGGAACTGTCTGACAGGGAGGATTTCTCGGAACATGGGGAACCGCCAAACACGTTGCTCAACGCCTGTATTTACAATAAAAAAAACCCTCGCCCCATGATCAAAAGACGAAAACAACTGCTTGGAACAGGCATAGGGTAAAGGTTACCACAATGCCTGGAATTGTCTTATCCAGACACCCTGAATCAGTGTGTAGACGTTGGCACGCTACTTAGTGTGGAGAGGGGAGGGTATTGTTCTGGAAAATATTGATGCTGACACCTGAATCGCGTCGTACCAATCTCAACTTTCGCGTGAGTCTTGGGATTGGACTGTTTCTTTGCCGAAGAAGCTCCGCCGATTGTAAAGTCAGGAGTCGTACCTGCGTGCTGACCTGGCGGCAAACACCCCACCGGCTGCGCTTGCAACGAGTCCAGGGGTGATGAGGAGCAAGAAGGCGAGAGATAAAGCGTCGAAATTTTTGTGACGTTAAGCAGTCAGCAAAAAAAGTGTAAAAGCGATGAAAGGCCAAAAGGTTAAAAACCCATGGAAAAGCCTCCCCATCCACATACGCATCTAGCTGAAATTACAGCACCATCATCCATACTTTACACATCTTGTGAATGTATTACCGTTCTAGGCAGACCGCAAAAACGCAAAAAAGACGCAGCCCTTCAGGCTGCGTCTTTTTTTTTGTCTATGCTGGCCGGTCACCTTCCACCTGAGGAGCGCGCCAGCTTCCGCACCCCAAGTTAAGGGCGCGTGGCAGATGCGCCCGACGCGGTCTTGACCTTTGTCTGTGCGGCAGGCGCGCTGGTCGTGGTCTTGGTTTGCGCCTGCGCGGCAGGTGCGGTGGTCGCGGTCTTGGTTTTAGCTGGCGCGGCAGGTGCGGTGGTCGCGGTCTTGGTTTTAGCCGGCGTGGCAGGTGCGGTGGTCGCGGCCTTGGTTTTAGCCGGCGTGGCAGGCACGGTGGAGGTGGCCTTTGTTTTTGCCTGCGCGGCAGGTGTGGTAGGCGTGGTCTTTGCCTTGACCGGCGTAACGGCTGCGCTGGAGGTGGTCTTCCCCGACTTGTCGTGCAGTACGGTCACTGTCGCCGTCCTGGTCGTCGTCATCCCGCCCACGGTGGTAGTTGCCACGGTGATGGTGTATTTCCTGCCGTCCTTGTCGGTCCCATTGCACCATGCGTCCAGCATCACCGTGCTGCCAAGCGCGAGGTTTTTGTACTGGATCTTTCCGTACTCGTCGCTCACCGATACCGAGGTGGAAGCGATGCGGGAACCGTAGGCTTCAACTCCTCCGGTTATCTTCACCGGCACCATCTTCCTCTTCGGCGGCCAGATCACATCCGGGGTCACCTGGAGCGTGATTTCGGGGGATTTGGTCACCAAAACGATGGTCGTTGTTGCCGTGACCGCGTTACCGGCCGCATCGGTCGAGGCGGCGGTGATCAGGTTTTGGCCTTCTGCGAGGCCGGACACAGCCACCTGCCAGGTTGTCGCGGTCGGATAGCTGACTTCTCCCACGGTCGCCGTAGCGCAGGCCACCGTTACCACGGCATCAGCTTCCCTGGTGCCGCTTATCGTCCCGTTCGTCTGGTTAACGGGAGTGGCAACCGGATCGATGCCGAGGGACGGCGGCGTGATGTCGTAAATGACGTTGCGCTGGACAGTGGTGGAGGTGCCTGCCTCGTTGGTTGCCGTGACCATGATGCTGTAGGTCTTCTCTTCGCTGAAGCTCACCACCTGCTCGAAGGCTCCGTCAATCACCGGTACAGTGACCACGTTGCCGTCCACGCTTACCGTGACGCCAACCGTTGTGAGGGCGTCATACACCGTCCCCTTGATGGTCACGCTGCTCTGGTTGGTACGGACGTCTTGGTTCGGCACGGTCACGGCCAAGGAAGGCACCTGGTCATCGAACACCACCGTCCGCTTCTGCGAGCTCTGGTTGCCGGCCAGGTCGGTGGCGATTATCTCGATGGTGTCGTACCCGGGGTCGAGGCTGACCGTGGCGATAAAGTCCGCTCCGCTCATGAGCGCGCTCTGGACCGCATCCTTCCGTTTAACCGTTACAGTGGATGCCTTGTCGACGGTGCCGTGCAGCTCCAGAAGGCCGGTGCCCGTCTTGCTGTTGTCGGCGGGCCTGTAGACCACCAGGACCGGCGCCGTCTGGTCCAGCGTTACACTCCGCATGCTGGTCGCCTTGTTGCCAATGAGGTCTGTTGCTGCAACCGTCACGCAATTCGGGCCCGCCTTCAGTACCAGCGGATAGCTGAAGCTGCCGTCCGCATTCACCTGGACCGCCGCCTCGTTGACCATGAGTTCCTTCACGCCGGTGCTGTCGGTAACGGTACCCGAAATGTTCAGGATCTCGTTGTTGGTGAGCGCACCGTCGCTGAGTGCCGAGATTGCCAGCACCGGGGGAGCGCTGTCGATGACGTAATTTTCGGTTTTGATCTCGCTGTCATTACCGGCCAGGTCACGTGCGAAGTACCTGAGGGTCGCTCCCGCGGGAATGGAGATCGGCTCGCCGTATGTGGCAGCGCCTGCGGTAGGGGTCGAGCCGTCAATGGTGTAATAGATGATACCCGGCTCACTGGCGGCGAGGACCACGCTCTGGGTCGAGCTGTAGAGCCCGCCGGCAGGCGTCGCACCCACGGAGGGCGTAACGGTGTCGAGCGTGATGGTCGCGGTGGCCGATGTGCTGGCGTTCCCCGCCGCATCGTACGCGTAGGCCGTTACATAGTTAGCCCCCTCCTTCAGCCCCCAGACGTTTACGCTCCAGGTCGTGGCGGTCGGGTAGGAGACGGTGCCGGCGAAGGCACCCGCGCAGAGGACGGTGATACTCGCGCTGTCAGCGCTCTTCGTGCCCGTGATGGTCCGCGCGGAAACACGAATCGCCCCGGCGACGGGGTCGATGACCGGAGCCGCGGGAGGCGTGCGGTCGACGGCGAAGGAAAGGCTGTAAGTCGTGCCGTTACCCAAAACGTCCGTCGGCTTGATGGTAACCGTGTAAGATCCGTCCCCTAGCTCGGCCGAGGGGGTGAAGACAACCGAGCCGGCCGCGCCGCTGCCCGAGGTGCTCCACGTCCCGGCGATCTGGAGACCGTACGCGTTGGTCACCGCCGCGCCTCTCAAAGTGGCGGCATAGTCGACTGCGGAGGCGGCATCTGCCAGGGTCAGGGCGACTGCGCCCGGAGCGGCGCTCACAACCGCGTTGCGTGCCGGCGCGGTCGCCGTCACCTGGGGCGGCATCATGTCGAGAACCACGGTCGAAACCACCGGGAGGCTGTTGCGATTGAGGCCGTCCACAGCGGTGACCGAAATGGTGTTGGTTCCCTGCGTCAGGGTGTAGCTCCCCTGCCAATTGGTCGTTCCATCGAGCGGCACCAGGATGTTCCCATTCACCGCCACGGCGGTATCCGCCGGCTTGGTGCCGCCGAGTGTGATGGTCGAGTTGGCGATTGGGGACGCGACGGGGTTCACCGTCGGGGCGTTGACGGCGTAATGGCGATAGTGCTCCTGGACTTCCGCTTCCGACAGGGCACGGTTGTAAATGGAAACCTCGTCGAGGAGTGCGTTAAGGTATTGGTACGCGGCGTTGTCGGGACGGTGGGCGATATGTACCGGTGACGGCCCGTTGGCCACAGAACCTGATGTCGTCGTGCCACTGGCGGCCTCGGCACCATTTACATACACAACCGCCTTCTTCTGGGCAGAAATATCGTACACGCCGGCCACGTGGGTCCACGTATTGAGCGGTATGGCGCCACCGAGGATTTCTATGTGACTCCCGCCTGACAGCTGCCAAAGAGACAAACCGGCATTGCCGTTACTGTAAACGTAGAGGGCATACTCATAGCTTCCGTCTCCTTTGGCAATGACGGGAGTACGCCCTTGGCCTGCAGACGGGTAAGACCTGAGATAGACCCAGGCGCTAATGCTGATCCGCCCGTTAGCTTGAGGGCTCAGAGTATCGGCATCGCGGATGGCGACATAATCGTTCGTTCCGTCAAAGCTCCCGGACTGCGCCCCGATTTTCGCCTTCGTGCTGAACGTCACTCCGTTGAATCCTGTGCCGTGGTTTCCTGCCACGGAGGCGTCTCTCCAGTCGCCGTCCATGTGCCACAGCCCCACGAGGCCACTCCTGTTGACCTTGATCTCCTGAGACTTGGCGGGAGTTTCAACGTTGCCGGCAAGATCGGTCGAGCGGAAAAAGACGTAGCCGTTCGTGTCCTTGTCGAAGACCAGCGGAGCGGTATAGGACTGCCAGGACGCGTTGTCGAGGCTGTACTCTATCTTCGCCACTCCCGAGCCACCCGCAGCATCTGTTGCGGCAAGCGTGACGGTTACCGGTGTCGAGTACCAGCCGTCGCTTCCTTTGGTACCCGTCAGGCTGGCTACCGTGGCCGGCGGCGTGGTGTCCAACGCCGCCAAGGCTGTGACCGGCGCCGTGATGGGCGCTACCAGCAGTAAAACTCCTGCCATCAGACTACGTAGTGTGTTCATCGACTCCTCCCTCTTTTGCTGGAATCGCAATCCATTACAAGCCCCTCCCGTTGTAAACGGGGGAGTAAAAAACAGAAAAGCTCGTCCCAAAAGGGGGCTGGGCTCGACAGGAAGAAGACGGAATTTTCCTGCAAGTCACTTCGACGGCCCCTCTAACCAGCTCCCGCTGGATGGTGGCTCTGTGCCGCACGTTTGCACGTGCTTTACCCTTTCGGCGACTTTTTCTGGCTCGCCCGCCCCCGCACCTGTGTTTCCGATGCAGGACCCGAGACGAACCGGACCGGTTTTGAAAGAACGAAGAGGACAAAAAAAAAGCACTGCCATCAGATAGATGACAGTGCTCTTGTGTCGGTAAAAAAAAACGCCGGATGCCAAGATGCAAATCATCTCTTCGGCAACTCGGCTATCCTGATGTCAGGACCCGTGGCTTTGCGTCACCAGATTACTCTGGCTTTGCCCGTTCGGAGAACGTTTTTTCAGTTATGGAACTTTCATATCACCACATAGAAACAATTGCAATCATATTTTTTATCCACACTGATTGAACGGAGCGGGCATTGACACTGATGTGGCTCTGGGCGCGCTTTCATAGAGAGAAAAAATATTTTCTGAGACACCATGTCCGGCAACGTCTCTGTGGTTTCACTCTCAGAGTACGTTGCTGCCTGCCCAGTCGTCAGACCAGCACTGTGAACCTCGTGCCGCCGTCTGCACCGCCTCCCCAGGACCTCCCCATGACCGCTCGGCGCTTTCCCGCAGTAGAGGACAACGGCACAGGTGGAAAAAGTATCAGGATTTTAACCACTTTCAAGCCTCGCCGCTACCGCGGCGGTTGACAGGGGCTCGCGCCGTTATGGCCGCACAGCACGGGCTGAGCGCCTCCGCATGAGATTTCCCTCTTCATTTTGAGTATTTACACGTTTCCCGCAAATACAATATGATAGGCGGGGTTTGGTTGAGAAGGTGAGCGGCTCTAGAGTGAGAACAGGCATGGCGAAGATCATTTCATTGGAGAAGACGCGGCAGGCGATCAGGAAAAGAAGGGAAGCGGAGGCGCTTTTGCGCAGCACCGAGGATGACATCACCGCCATCCTCAACGATTATTCCCTGACGCCGGCCCACCGGCGCTGGAAGCTGGAAAACATGCTGATGGACGTCGATGAACAGCTGAACCAGTACCGCAAGGAGCTCGAGGCCGCCGAGAGGAGGCTGAACGCCCTGGTGGCAAGCGCCGAGGGAGAGATCGCGCGCGCCTACGGGGAGTTCGAGACCAAGGTGCGCGGGATGACCGACGCGGTCAGGAA
Source organism: Geomonas subterranea (assembly GCF_019063845.1). Classification (NCBI taxonomy): domain Bacteria; kingdom Pseudomonadati; phylum Thermodesulfobacteriota; class Desulfuromonadia; order Geobacterales; family Geobacteraceae; genus Geomonas; species Geomonas subterranea. The sequence continues at coordinate 3,928,608 of NZ_CP077683.1, read as the reverse complement.
GCTGACCGGCTCTCCGCGCCCCGGGCACCCCGTCACCGAATAGTATCCGCGCCCCTCCCGGGCGCCTCCCCTCCCCTGTCCCCCCAGCAGGTTGATGTTTCCAGAGGCTTGCATTTGTGCTAGTTATGTAGGCGCTTGTCAGTACAGCTCCCCTGCGAGGAGGTGGACCATGAAAATCCGCAAGAAGATCCTGGATTTCGAGTACGAGGAAGTCCTCGAGACCAAGTACCGGGAATTGATCCGTGTCGCCTGTGCCGTGGCGGTCGGTTGTCCCGACTGACTGAAGAAGCACTTCGCGGTCGCGAAGGAAGCAGGCGCAACGGAAGCGGAACTGAACGAAGCCATGGCCTACGGCATCATCGCCCCGTCGGGGCGGGCCAAGAACTTCGTGCGCAGCCAGGAAGGCATCTTGAAGGAACTGTAGTCGCTAACAGGGATGAAAGGGATGCAGGGGATAAGGCTGGGCTGCGGTTTCGCCTCGTCCCCGCATCCCCTTCATCCCTGTAAGGTTTTTCAATCTTGAAATATTTTACGATCAATAAAAGCACCAAACGGGTCTCGATCCGGCGCAACGTGGCTGCGCTTTCCATGCCGGTGCTTCTCTCCTCGCTGTTCCAGCGCCTGGTCTCCATCGTGGACATCTTCATGGTGGGGGGACTGGGGGCGGCGGCCATCGCCGCCACGGGCCTCGGGCAGCTCCTCATCTTCGTCACCATGACGGTCTTCTGGGGATTCTCCACCGGCGCAAACGTCGTCATCGCCCACCTGTGGGGCGCGGGACGCCGCCTGGAGGCACGCCGCACCGCCTTCGCCTCCCTGCTCTTTTGCGCCGTACTCGCCGTCGCCGCCACCCTGCTCGGCATCGGCTTCGGCAGGGATGTCGCCGTCTTTCTCGGGGCGAGCCCGGACGTCCTCGCCTACGCCTCGGACTACATCCGCCTGGTCTTTCTCTACTTCGGCTTCACCGCCGGCCTCAACATCCTCTCCGCCATCATGCAGGGGACCGGCAACACCCGCACCCCAATGGAGGGGATCCTGCTGGTCAACGTCCTGCACGTCGCCATCGCCTATCCCCTCATCTACGGCCACCTGGGGTTCCCGCGCTACGGTGTGCTGGGCGCCGCCTACGCCATCAACCTCTCCGAGGCCGCCGGCTTCAGCTACCTGCTGATCCAGGCGCTCAGGAAGGGGTACCTGAAGATCGGGCGCCCCGACCTCCCCCTTTTGAAGAAGGTGATCGGCATCGGCTACCCGGTGGCACTAGAGCGCGTGGCCCAGCAGTCGGGGCAGCTCTTCTACTCCAAGTTCATCATCGGCTTCGGCACCGCCGCCTACGCCGCGCACCAGATCGGGCTTTCCATCGAGTCCCTCTCCTTCATGCCCGGCGCCGGCATGGGGATCGCCGCGGCGACCCTGATGGGGCAATCGATCGGCGCCAGGAAACTCCGGCGCGCCCACATGAGCCACACCGAGGCGCTCCGCCTCGCCGTTTTGGTCATGGGATGCATGGCCCTGCTGTTCCTGTTCCTGCCGCACCAGTTGATCGCCCTGTTTACCCACGACCCGCAGGTGATCGAGAAAGGGAGCGTGTTTCTGAGACTGGTCGCCTTCGCCCAGGTGCCGCTCGCCATCTCCTTCGTCTATGCCGGGAGCCTGCGAGGCACCGGTGATACCCACTACGTCTTCCTGGTCACCCTCGTCTCCATGTGGGGCATCCGGGTCCTTCTCTCCTACATCGCGGCCGTGCCGCTGCGGCTCTCCCTGTACGCGGTCTGGAGCGTCTTCCTCATCGACTGGTTCTTCCGTGCCGGAGCCTTCTGGTGGCGTTACCAGCGCCGCGACCTGCACCAGGTCATCATCTGACGATGCAGCTTTCGTTCATCCCGACCACCGACGGGAGCGAGATCCGGCAGCGGCTGGAACGGCTCCTGGTCCCCGGTTCCCTGCTCGACGCCGCTCTGGAACGACGCATCGAGCGGCTCTCCTCGGAATTCGCATGTTACGCCGCCAGTTACCCCCTCCCTCTTTGGGCTCCCGGCCTCGCCGTCAGTAACGAGATGCGGGGGGCGACCGAGGCCCTGTTCCCGCTGGAGCGCCCCCGGGCCGTGCTGGAGCTGATTCTGCGCCGCGGCTGCCGTTTCGCCCCTCTTCTTTCCGGAAGCTATCTGCACAACGCCGCAAGCTGGCTCGACCTGCTCCAGAAGCTCCCTTCCCGGCTTGAAGCTGCCGACCCGGCGCCGGCGCTGCGCCGGCTGGCCCAGGACGGGGCCGAGCGGGAGGCTTTCCTCTTCGCCCTGATGCTACCCCAGCACTTCGGCGGCGGCTTCGACAGGTATCCGGACCAGTACCGGTGGCTGGCGGACTGGCTGCGGGAGAACGCGACGCGTGCGGGTGCGGGAATCCGGGTGCTCGATGCCGCCTGCGGCAGCGGCGAGGGAGCCTATCAGGCAGCGCAGCTTGTCGCGGATGTGGGACTGGGCCGGGGGAGCGTGCTGCACGGTTCAACGCTGGAAGAGATCGAGCTGTTCGCCGCCGCGCATCTCTATTTCCCGCACGCCCGCGAGCGGCAACGCCAGTACCGGGCGCGGGTCGGGGGGCTGGTACCGGGAGAGACGGGGCCCGCTCTGGAGTTTTACCAGGACCGGGTGGACACGGCACCTCAGCGCGAGCCATACGACCTGGTGCTCTGCAACGGGCTCCTCGGCGGGCCGCTTTTGCACGAGCCGGAGCAGTTGCGGGACGCCTTTGCCGGCCTTGCCGCCCGTCTTGCCCCCGGCGGTCTGCTCCTTGCCGCCGACCGCTTCCATGCCGGCTGGCACCTGCGCGTCCCGCGGGAGGCGCTCATCGCCCGGATGCGGGACGCGGGCCTGCTCCCGGTGGAGGTGACGGAAGGGATAGCCGGGAAAAAGGTGGCTTAAGACCCGCATCTATTCCCCTCGCCCCTTGGGAGAGGGGTCAGGGGTGAGGGAGGTTTCACGGCGCGCTGCCAAAATAAAAGGGGACGGCGCCGGCAGCCCCATCCCCTTTTTGCACGTTCTGTTTTTTCTCTCTCTCGGCCTCGGCCTTCCCCTGCCTCTAGGCCCTCAGCAGCACCCCGCCCCAGGAAAGCCCGCCGCCGAACCCCATCATCAGAACCAGTTCGCCCGGCTTGATCACGCCATTTCTGCGGTTCTCATCCAGGGCGAGCCCCACGGAACCCGCCGCCGTGTTGCCGTAACGGTCCAGGTTGAGCAGGAACTTCTCCTTGGGAATCCCCGTCTTCCTGGAGATGAAGTCGATGATGCGCACGTTGGCCTGGTGCGGAATGATGTGGTCGATTTCCTCAGGCTTCACACCGCCGCGCTCGGCGAGGTCGGAGATGATGCGGGGGATGACGTCGGTGGCGAAGCTGAAGACGCTCTTGCCCGCCATCTTGAACGTGTTCTCCTTGGCCGCGATGCTCTCGGCGCTGACCGGCTTCCTCGATCCGGAGGAAGGAACCTGGATCAGCTCCCAACCGTTGCCGTCGCTTTGCATCACGGTGTGCAGGATCCCCTTCCCGGAGAGCCCCGCCCCGAGTATAAGGGCGCCTGCACCGTCGCCGAACAGCGGCGCGGTGGTCTTGTCATCCATGTCGAGGATCTTGGAGTAGGTATCGGCGCCGATCAGGAGCACCTTGCGGTATTTTCCGGAGCGGATCAGGTTGTCGGCCACTTCGGTGGCGTAGATGAAACTGCTGCAGACCGCGTTCATGTCGAAGGCGAAGGCCCTGGCGGCGCCGATGTTCTTCTGCACCATGCAGGCTGTTGCGGGAAGGATCATGTCGGGGGTGGAAGTGGCGACGATGATGCAGTCGATCTCGAGGGGGTCCACGTCGCCGTTCTCCAGGGCGAGGAGGGCGGCGTTGGTGGCGAGGTCCGAGGTGGACTCTTCAGCCGCCGCGAAGCGTCTTTCGCGGATGCCGGTCCGGGAGTGGATCCACTGGTCCGCGTCGTCCACCAGGTAGTCGAAGTGAGCATTGGGGACCACCCGCGCCGGCACGTAGCCGCCGGTCCCCAGGATTTCCGCACGTATCATGTAGAGAGCGCCTCCCTTGCATCCCGCTTGAACGGCCGGGAAACGCTACCCTTATCTCACAGTAAAATACTGTTTGTCAATTATCTCCTTTGAAAAAAGCGGCATCTACCACCCCGTACGCCCAGAGAATCATGAAAGCGCCCAAAAGCCATTTTACGTAAGGGGCATCCACCTGGATCGCAGCCAGCACCTGTTCGGGGGTGAGTCCCTGCTGCCCGGCCGCCATCAGCTTCCCTGCGCTTCGCAGCCCGACGAACAGCCCCCCGAGCAGAAAGATGTTATCGAGCAGGAGCATCACCCCTCCCTTGACCCGGCTCCCCCGGTACAGCTGCCCAAGCCCGGGGAGCACCAGGGCGGAAAGTGCAATGCATTTGATCCTGTTTGCCATCCATATCTCCTTATACACCCGCCGCTAGCGGGGATTGATTAAATTGTGTTGTGCAGCGGGCCGAATTTTGTTAGTTATCATCGCTATGGACCATGCCGAACGCATCAAAAGGCGCGACGCCATCATCCCGCTTTTAAAGGACCCGGACGCCGATGTGCGCCTGGCCGCCTCTATCGCCCTGGAGGCGCTGGAGGCGGCGGAGAGCCTGGAGGAAGTGTTCGATCGCCTGAAGCGCGGCGACCGCGCCACCAAGGTGACCGCCATCTACGCCCTGGGGCGCATCGGCGACGACAAGGTGCTGCCCATCCTCTACTACTGCGCCGGGAGGCCCGAAGAGGACATCCGTTGCGCGGCGGTCAAGGTCCTCGGCGAGATCGCCCGTCCCGACGCCCTCCCCACGCTTTTGGAGAAGCTCCAGGATCCGGCCGTCAGCGTGCGCGCGCTCGCCATCGAGGCGGTATCCCGCTACCGCAACCCGGCCCTGGCGGCCAAGATCGTCCCCTTTCTGGATGAAAACGACGGCATACTCGACGCCGAGGCGGCACTCGCCCTGGGACGGATGGGAGGAGCCTCCCTCTCCGACGCCATGATCAAGCTCCTTTCGTCCCCCTTCGACAAGACCCGCGCCGCCGCGGCCACCGCCCTGGCGCAGCTTCCCTGATCCCGGTTCACACTCCCCCGTCCGTCAACTCGAGAAACCCTTCCACTATGCTCCCGTCGAGCACGGTTCCGCGCGCCCTTCTGAGCGCCTCTATCGCCTCGCCACGCAGCATCGGCCGCTGATAGGCCCTGAGCGTCGTGGTCGCGTCGTAGAAATCCGCCACGGCGACGACGGCGCACGGCACGCCTAGACAGAGGGTGCGTGCCGACTCCGGGTAGCCGGTCCGGTCGAAACGCACGTGATGCCCGAGCACCGCCTCGATCACGCCCGGCGGCACCCCGGTCATGCCGCGCACGATCTCGGCTCCGTACTCCGGGTGCTTGCGGATCTCCAGGATCTCGTCCCTGGAAAGTTCGCCCGGCTTGTCGAGGATGCAGAGATCGACCCTGGTCTTGCCGATGTCGTGGAGGAACCCGGCCAACCCGCATTCCGCCACCTGCTCCACGTCATGTCCCAGGGACGCCGCCAGCGCCAGGGCCAGCACCCCGACACTCACGCTGTGCTGGAAGGTGTAGCCGTCACCGGGACCGGTCGGCGCCAGCTGAAGCAGCGAGGCGGGGTCTTTCGATGCGGCCCGCGCCAGGGCGCGCACGCGCTCCAGGAGAGGCTCCGCAGACGGCACCGCGCCCTTGACGATCTCCTCGAAGACCTCCTTCAGCGCATCGACAGCCTCGAGGCAAAGCGCGGAAATCCGCTCCATCTCTTTTGGCGAGGGGGACTTTACTCTTTTCTTGTCGACAGCGGGCACTGGGCCTCCTGGATCAAGCCAGCCGTTAAAAGGAAGGAGTGATTTTATCTTAGCGGGGGAAACCTTGTCAAACTGAATGCAAAGGCGCCCCCGCAAGCGCGCCGGAGTTGACACTGCTAGCCAAAAAGCTTAGGATTACCTAGCTTTTTTTGCCCGCCCTCGGCGGGGCTTGGGGGGATATGGCAAAGGTGAAGGTGAAGACCGGGTACGTCTGCTCCGACTGCGGCGCGACCTATCCCAAATGGCAGGGTCACTGTAGCGCCTGCGACGCCTGGAGCACCATAAAGGAGGTCCGCCTGGGCCCGGAACCACGGGCCGGCCGGCGCGACGGCTTCGCCGGCGCCATCTCCGCGGTCACCCTCCTGGGCGACGTGAAGTGCACGGAGGAAACCCGCTTCTCCAGCGGCAGCGACGAGTTCGACAGGGTGCTTGGCGGCGGCTTCGTTCCAGGCTCCGTGATCCTGATCGGTGGCGACCCCGGCGCGGGGAAGAGCACCATCCTTTTGCAGACCATGTGCCACGCCGCTGAGGCCAGGGAGGTGCTCTACGTATCGGGCGAGGAATCGCTGCAGCAGATCGCGGGGCGCGCACGCCGGCTGCAGCTGCCGCTGGACCGGGTCAAAATGCTGGCCGAGAGCTCGGTTGAGCGGGTCCTGGAGGCGGCCGAACGTGAGCGGCCCGAGGTGGTGGTCATCGACTCGATCCAGGTGATGCAGTCGGCAGGGATCGACGCCGCGCCGGGGGGGGTGTCCCAGGTCCGTGAGTCGGCAGCCGCGTTCACCTGCTACGCGAAGACCTCCGGAGTGGTCCTCATCATGGTCGGCCACGTCACCAAGGACCAGTCCCTGGCGGGCCCCATGACCCTGTCTCACATGGTTGACACCCAGGTGATGCTTTCCTCCACCGAGGACGCCCGCTACCGGCTCATGCGCACCACCAAGAACCGTTTCGGACCGGTGAACGAGCTGGGGGTATTCGCCATGACGGAGCGGGGGCTGCGCGAGGTGAAGAACCCCTCGGCCATCTTCCTCTCCCGCACCGAGAACGCGGCGCCGGGGAGCCTGATCAGCGTGCTATGGGAAGGCACCAGGCCCCTCCTGGTCGAGATCCAGTCACTGGTCGTGTCGGCCCAGTACGGCTCGCCGCGCCGGCTCGGCATCGGCCTGGACCAGAACCGGATCGCCATGATCCTCGCCGTGATAACCAAGCACGGCGGGCTGGTCCTCTCCGACCAGGACGTCTTCGTCAACGTGGTGGGGGGGATACGGGTGCTGGAAACCAGCGCGGACCTCGCCGTGGGGCTCGCCATCGTCTCCAGCTTCAGAAACTCGGTGCTCCCCCAGGATCTGCTGGTGTTCGGGGAGGTGGGGCTTTCCGGAGAGATCCGCCCGGTCTCCAACGGGGAGTCACGGCTGAAGGAAGGGGTGAAGCACGGATTCACCCGCGCCATCGTCCCCAAGGGGAACGCGCCCAAGAAGGAGATCCCAGGGATGAAGGTGGTCGGGGTCACCTGTCTCGCCGAAGCCCTGGACGCCATCTAGGCAAGACCGCGGCAGTTCCGGCAGTGTACGTCGCCGTTGCCGCACTTTTCGTTAAGAGGAAAATTTCACTTTACTAATTTAGAAAAATCCTCTTTAATGTCGAATTGATTAGAAAGGGTAGGTGTCATGAATTCGGAAAAGCTCGAGTACTTCAGAGGTATCCTGCAGGAAGAGAAACGATCGCTCCTGGAAGAGGCAGGCCGGACCGTCATGGAGATGAACTCCGACACGACCAACTTCCCGGACCCGACCGACCGCGCCACCCAGGAATCGGACCGCACCTTCGAACTGCGCATCCGGGACCGCGAGCGCAAGCTGATCGTAAAGATCCAGGAAGCGCTGAACCGCATCGACAGCGGCACCTTCGGCATCTGCGAAGTGTGCGAAGAGGACATCAGCGAAGCGCGCCTGAAGGCCCGCCCAGTGACCACCCTCTGTATCGACTGCAAGATGGAACAGGAAAAGAAGGAACGGTTCCGCTAGATACCCATCCCCACGAGTTGTTGGTCCTTCGGAGTGCGCATGGCTGCCCGGAAGGGAAATAACCTCCTGGAGCAAGCGTTACGCGTTGCCCAGTCTTCCGGCCGCTCCCATGAGGGCCGGCTCCGCGGCCTGCTCCGTCTGGCTGCCCGTACCCCCGGCTTTGCCTCGGCCTCCCTCTTTCTACCAGATTCTACAGAACCCGCGCTCAGCGAATGTTTCAGCTCCCTGCTCCCCGGTGCCAGCCGCAGCTGCCTGATCCCCTACGGACAGGGGTGCGCCGGCCGCGCCGCCGCCGAACTGCGCGAGGTCTACGGCAGCTCTGCCGACCTGCATCCCGAAGAGCGCGGCAGCGGCGAGGCGGGGCAGCTCGCGGCCATCCCCATCCTGGACGGCACGGGACTCGCCGCCATCCTCGCCCTCGCCTGCCCCGATCCCGAGCTTCCCGACGAAAGCCTGGCGCTTTGCCGGCAGCTGGTCCCGGTCTTCTCCCTCACCCTGGCCGGTCTCGCCGCCGAACAGGAGGCCCAAAAGGCGCGCGGCAACCTGGCGCTGCTCGCTTCGCTGGGGCAGCTGCTCTCCGTTCCCGCACCGGCAGCCACGCTGCTGCCGCAGCTGGTGAAGCTCTGCACCGGCTCGGGGCTCGCAGGGTGCGCCGTCATCCGGCTCGCCCCCAAGGGGCGCAACCGGGGGAGGGTGTTCAAAGGCTGCCACAGCTGCGCCAAGAGAGAGCTGACAGCGTTTCTGGAGGTCGAGCAGAGGCTTTCCGCGCGGAGCATCGCCGGCGGCGCCACCCGGACCGAAAAGCTACCGCTCCCGGGATCGTGCCGCTATGCCCTCTGCACCCCCCTCAGTAGCAACGGCCAGCAGCTGGGCGCCGTGACCCTGTTCGGCGGCGCGCAACTCCTTGGTACGGAACAGATCGAACTGTGTGAAACCGTTGCCCGCCAGATCGCCGCTGCGCTCACCGAGGCGATCTGCGAAGAGCGGGTGGCCAGCTTCGACACCGAAAACGAGAAGAAGCTGAAGGAACTCTCCCTCCTGTACCGGCTGAGCAACACCATGCTCTCCACGATCAAGCTGAACAAGCTGATCCACCTGACCCTTACCGCCCTCACCTCGGGCCCCACCCCCTTCTTCGACCGCGCCATGCTGTTCCTGGCCAACGAGCGCTCCGGCTCCCTGGTCGGGATGCTCGGGGTCACCAACGAGAACGCCCCTTCCCTTTCCATACCACAGGGGGGTGGCGACGACCTCCTCTCCAGCCGCTGGGACATCACCGAGGACGAGATGGCTGCCCAGCGCGAGTCGGAATTCTCGCGGCAGGTGCAGGGCAAAAGGCTCGAACTCGATCCCACACTGAACATCGCGTCCCAGGCCGTGCTCGAGAGGCGGCTGATCTACATTCCGGAAGAAGCCGGCATCGGCGCCGACACGCCCGCGGTATCGCGTATCGCGCTGGCCGCCTCACCGCTCATCGCCCACGGGCAGACCGTCGGCGTGGTGCTGGTCGACAACGCGATCACCCTCTCGCCGATCACCCAGGAACACCTCCGTTTCCTGCAGCTTTTCACCAACCAGGCCGGCATGGCGATCGAGAACTCGATACTCTACAACAAGATCGAGGACGCGCACCGCCAGTTGAGCGAGGCCCAGGAGAACCTGCTCCAGAAGGAGCGCCTGGCCGCCATCGGCGAGGTCGCCGCCGGCATCGCGCACGAGCTGAAAGGACCGCTGGTCTCCATAGGTGGGTTCGCCAGCCGGCTGGCCCGCAAGCTGCCATCGGAGAGCGAGGAACGGGCCAACGCCGATCTGATCGTACGCGAGGTGGTGCGCCTGGAGGGGATCCTCTCCGAGATACTGCTCTTCTCCAAGAAGACCACCATCTGCTATACCCGCTGCAACATCGCGGACATCGTCAAGGAATCCCTCGCCGTGGTCGCTCCGCCGGTCGAGGAGAAGCGGATCGAGATCAGCACGAAGTTCCCGCGTCAGCGCCAGCTCCTTTTGGGCGACTGCCAGCAGCTGAAGCAGGTGTTCATCAACATCATCCTGAACTCCCTCGACGCCATGAGCGCCGGCGGCAAGCTGATGATCCAGGTGCAGCCCAGCGAGCTCGACGGCAAGGAAGCGGTCACGGTTAAGATAGTCGATACCGGCGGCGGCATTCCGCTCGAGCAGCTGAACAACATCTTCACCCCGTTTTTCACCACCAAGGAGGGGGGCACCGGCCTCGGTCTCCCCATCGCCAACCGGATCATCACCAACCACGGCGGCAAGATCCAGGTGACCAACCACCCCGGCCTCGGCGCCGAATTCCGCATCGTCCTGCCCAAGCACTGGTGATACCGCCTCCGTTCTTTATGGGACGGCCCTTTCTTTTTTTTGTCGTTTCCCTCCTTCGCGTCGCCACCACATCACGGCACTCCCCCCTGTCAGTCATTGATGCGGGTATCCTTGCGGGTACTATGTCACTAAAATGTTCGTACTTTGCAACGAAGCCGCGATGCTTTATGCTGCCGGGACTCCCGCTACCGCGGGTGATGGACACATCTACAGGAGGACCTCCATGAAAGTCATCGGAATCAACGGCAGTCCCAGGAAGAAGTGGAACACCGCGCAGGTGCTGCAAAAGGCGCTGGACGGCGCGGCGGCGCAAGGGGCGGAGACGGAGCTTGTTCATCTCTACGAGGTCGATTTCAAGGGGTGTACCAGCTGCTTTGCCTGCAAGCTGAAGGGTGGCACGAGCTATGGAAAGTGCGCCATGCGGGACGGCCTTACCCCGGTCCTCGAAAAAATCGCACAGGCCGACGCACTCGTGCTCGGGTCGCCGGTCTACTTCGGCAGGGTCTCCGGTGAGATGTGCTCCTTCCTGGAAAGGCTTTTGTTCCAGTACTTCGTCTACTCACAGCCGCCGGCGTCGCTGTTCGGAAGAAGGATCCGCACCGCCTTCATCTACACCATGAACGTGCCGGAAACTCTCATGCGGGAGATGAACTACGCGGTTCACATCGGGGGGAACGAGAACTACCTGGCCAGGATCTTCGGCGGGTGCGAAACGCTCTGCTGCAACGAGACGGTCCAGTTCGACGACTACGGCAAATACGTCTTCAACTACTTCGATCCCGAGCAGCGGCGGCAAAGGCACAGCGTGCTCTTCCCGGAAAACCTCCAGAAGGCCTTCGAATTGGGCCAGCGGCTGGTTTCCCCCTAGCTTTTCACCGTATGACCGCGCCGGGGCTGTGGCGCAGGTAATGGCACAAATAGAAAAGGCACCTGCATCTCTGACGCAGGTGCCTTTTCAGGTTCCTGGTCAATTCCCGGGAAGAGCCCCCCTTGCGGGAGGGAGTTGCGGGATTGGGACCTTTCCATGCCTTGCGGCTTCACCCACCCCGCTCCCCTCACGTCCAAGGAGGGGGAGGGGCGTTTGCACAATTCCTGAAATCACCTGAAGAGGCTTTTCCGGCGTAGGTGTTTTAGCACGCCGCACTTCTTCAAGTTTCCGCGCCTCCTTCCGATAATACCTGTATGCAGCATGAAACTTTCGAGGAGGGATCAGCATGCCTATCGTGACGTGGGACGGAAGTCTGGCGGTCGGACACGAGATGATCGACCAGCATCACGAACACCTGGTGGAGCTGCTCAACAAGACTTACGACGAGTTCTGTGACAGGAAGGACCAGGAGGTCCTGCAGGCGGTGCTCGATGAACTCATCGACTACGCCACCTACCACTTCAGCCAGGAAGAGCTCCTCATGGAGAAGACGGGTTTTCCCGACACGCCTGAGCACCTGAAGGAACATGCCTACTTCATCCGCAGGGTGAAGGAGATACAGAAGGACTTCGTGACCGGTGCCTCCCACCTCTCGCTCGAGATCATATCCTTTCTCAAAAACTGGCTGGTGAACCACATCGCTCAAAGGGACACCGTGCTCGGGGCCTACGCCACCACGCACCAGGAAAAACCCGTCGTCATCGTCCTCGACTGAGAGAACTGTCCCGCCGCTCATAGCTTTCCCTGTCAAAGGCATGCCCCCTTGTCAGACCAGGAGGGCCCGGTGCGCCATAATTCGTTCAAGTTGTGGATCATGGTTCCGATACGCTGTGACTAGCGGTGGAAGCCCGCCGTGATGTTCGGATTTGACGCAGGAAAGGTGGCCAGAACGGCCATGCTTGACGGGTAGAAGACCATGAGGAAATTGATCGGCCGGCTGCCGATTCGGAAAAAGCTGATGCTGATCCTGCTGATCTCCAGCGGGTTCACCCTTGCGCTCGTCTCGCTCACCTTCGTGGTCGGCACCTTCGTCTGGTCCCGTATCGGGATGCACCAGGAACTCTCCACTCTCGCCTCCATCGTCGGGCACAACAGCTCAGCCGCGGTCGCCTTCGGGGACAGGGCCGACGCCCAGCGCACGTTGCAGTTCCTCAAGGACAAAAAATACATACTGGAGGCGTACGTCCTTGCGGAGGACTGGCAGCCTTTCGCCTCCTACCAGGCCGCAGGGGCCGGGCGGCAGGCCAAGTCCGGCAAGGCGCTGGCACTGGAAGCGGCATGGGGAGACATGTGGGACCTCGACGGGGACATGGTGGTCAGCTCGAAGATCATCCTCGAGGGACAGCAGTTGGGGACCGTGGTGATCCGGGCGGACTACCGTGAAGTCAACAGGCAGGTCATCTGGGTGCTGGGAGCCGCACTCCTGTCGATGCTGGGGAGCCTGTTTTGCTCCTACTTCGTTTCGCTCCGGCTGCAGGGGGTGGTATCGGCGCCCATCGTGCGGCTCGCCCGCACCATGGAGGGGGTCTCCCGGGACCAGGACTACGCGGTCCGGGTCGAAAAAAGCGGCGACGACGAACTGGGCGCCCTGATGCAGGGGTTCAACGAGATGCTGCGGCAGATCCAGGCCCGCGACCGCGAACTCGCCAGCTACCGGAACCAGCTGGAACAAAAGGTGGCGCAACGCACCGGTGAACTGGAACTGACGGTGGCCGAACTGCAGCGCGCCATGGAGGCGGCACAGACGGCGAGCCGCGCCAAGAGCCAGTTCCTGGCCAACATGAGCCACGAGATCCGCACCCCGATGAACGGGATGCTGGGGATGACGGAACTGCTGATGGCCACCAGGCTGGACGAGCAGCAAAGACGCTTCGTCTCCTCGGTGCGCCGCTCGGGAGAGGCGCTCCTCAGCATCATCAACGACATCCTCGACTTCTCCAAGATCGAAGCGGGCAAGCTGGAGCTGGAGGAGACCGCCTTCAACCTGCAGGAGACGGTGGCCGACGTGGTCGAACTCCTGGCCGAGACGGCGCACCGCAAGGGGCTCGAGATCGTCGCGCTGGTGGAAAACGACGTCCCCCCGCTGCTGGTGGGGGACCAGGTGCGCGTGCACCAGGTCCTGATGAACCTGGTGGGAAACGCGGTGAAATTCACCGACCGGGGGGAGGTGGTCATTCGCGGGACCCTCAAGGAGGACCGCGGCGAGGAGGTCGTGGTGCGGCTCGAGGTTGCGGATACCGGCATCGGGATCCCCCCCGAGGTGAAGGAGAGGATCTTCGAGGGGTTCTCCCAGGCGGACAACTCGACGACGCGCAAGTACGGCGGCACCGGCCTGGGACTCACCATCGCCCGCCAGCTCGTGGAACTCATGGGGGGGGAGATCGGCCTCGAGAGCGAACCGGGCATGGGCTCGACCTTCCGCTTCACCCTCAGCCTGCGCCGGGAGACCGCGCAGAGGAGCGATCCATCCGAACGCGCCTCCCTCGCGGGTTACCGGGCGTTCATAGTCGACGACAACTCGACCAACCTGAGCATCACGCACCACGAGCTGCACGCCTGGGGCATCAAAGCCGACATGGCGGACAACGCCGCGACCGCTCTCGACCTGATGCGGAAGGCGGCAGGGGACGGGTCGCCCTACGATTTCGCCATACTGGACATGCAGATGCCGGGGATGAACGGTATCGACCTTGCCCGCGCCATCAAGGCGGACCCGGCGCTCGCCCCGACGAGGCTCCTCATGGTGACATCGGTGGGTCAGTACGGCGACGAGGCCGAAGCGGTCAAGGCCGGCATCGCCTGCTACATCAGCAAGCCGGTGCGCCAGTCACGGCTGTACAACGCCATCGTCGACCTTCTGGGGGTGGGGATGAGCCATGCGGCGCAGCCGCAGGGAGACGCGGACCAGGGGGGAGAGGCACCCCTGTCGGCGATGGTGCTCCTCGTGGAGGACAACCCCGTGAACCAGGACGTGGCGACAGCCATGCTGGAGGCGTCCGGCTGCCGGGTCAGCGTGGCCAACAACGGGGCTGAGGCCCTGGAGGCCGTCTCCCGGCGCGACTTCGACCTGATCTTCATGGACTGCCAGATGCCGGTCATGGACGGCTACGCCGCCACCCGCGCCATCCGGGAGCGGGAGAGAAGCGCGCCGGAAGTAAAACACCGCACCATCATCGCCCTGACCGCCCACGCCATGCGCGGCGACCGCGAGCAGTGCTTCGCCGCCGGCATGGACGATTACCTGACCAAACCCTTCACGCAGGCGCAACTGGTCGCCCTGTTGCAGCGGTGGATCGTCCCGCCGCCACCCTCCGCGGAGGAACAGGTGGGGCCGGGGCAGGATGCGGTGGCGGTCGCCGGCGATGACCGCATCGATCCGGCGGTGCTTGACGAAATCCGCGCGCTGCAGCTCCCTGGCAAGCCGGACCTTTTGGTCAAGGTGGTGGGGTCCTTCATGAAGTCCAGCCCGCTGTTGCTGGCGTCGATGCGTGAGGGGTTGTCCGGAGGGGACCCGCAGGGGGTGCGCCAGGCCGCGCACACGCTGAAATCGAGCAGCGCCTCGCTGGGGTGCCTGGGGCTTTCCGAGACCTGCCGGCAGCTGGAGCTCCTGACGGTGGAAGGGGGCATGGAGGGGGCCGAGCCGCTGTTGTTGCGGATCGAGGCGCAGCACCGCAAAGCACTGGAGTTCCTGACCGCGCTCCCGGACCTCCCGCGGGCCTGAGAAAGGAGTCGAGCATGGAAAAGCGAAAAATCCTGGTGATCGACGACGACGAGACCATCACCACGTTGCTGCGCGGGGTCCTGGAATGGGCGGGCTATGAGGTCCGGCTGGCCGGCAACGCCGCCGAGGCCAACCGGCACCTCTGGGAGGGCGTGAAGCCCGACCTGATTATCCTGGACGTGATGATGCCCTTCCTCTCCGGTGACCGGGTGGCCGGGATCTACAAGTCCAACGAGGCGACCCGGGACATCCCCATCCTCTATGTCTCCGGCCGCCCGGAGGAGGAACTGAAGGCGCTCGTGGAGAGCACCGGGGCCAGCGGCTACCTGCACAAACCGTTCGGGACGTCGAAGGTGGTGGCCGCCGTGCAGGCGCTGCTGGGATAATTACATGGAGGAAACGACGACACACATGGAAGCGAACCCTTACGACGAGAGCGAACTGCGGCCCGAGCTGGTGCTGGTCGTCGATGACGACGAGATGATGCGGGACCTGGCCGTGGCGGCCCTGGAGCAGGCGGGGTTCTTCGTGGCCGAGGCAGAAAACGGCGTCATCGCCCTGGAGCAGTTCCGGCAGTTGCAGCCCGACATTGTCCTGCTCGACGTGATGATGCCGGAGATGGACGGCTTCGCGACCTGTCGCGCCCTGCGCGCCCTCCCCGCCGGCGTGGACGTGCCGGTCCTCATGATGACCGGGCTCGATGACACCCGTGCCATCGACCAGGCGTATCACGCCGGGGCCACCGACTTCATCACCAAGCCGATCCACTGGGCCATCCTGCGGCACCGGGTCCGCTACATGCTCCGTTCCAGCAAGGCGATCCGCGACCTCAGGGTGAGCGAGGCCCGTCTGAACAACGCCCACCGCATCGCCCACATGGGGAGCTGGGAGTGGGACGTCCTCAACGACAAGTTCCACTGGTCCCATGAGATATCCAACATCTTCGGCGTCGACCCGTCCGGATTCGACTCATCGTACTCGGCCTTCCTCAACACCATCCACCCGCTGGACAAGGAGCTCTTCAACAAGGCCTTCGAGGACTCCTGCTCCTTGAAGCGGCCCATCAGCCTGGACCACCAGATCGTGCTCCCCGGCGGCGACGAGCGCTGCTGCCACACCGAGGGCGAGATCGGCACGGACGATACCGGCCAGGTGGTGCGCATCTCCGGCACCATCCAGGACATCACCGAGAGGAAGCGGATCGAGGAGCAGGTCCGTTCCCTGGCCTACTACGACAGCATCACCGGCCTCCCCAACCGCGTTTTTTTCGGCGAACTCCTGGACCGCGCCCTCACCTTCGCGCGCCGCTACCGCAAGAAAGTGGCGGTTCTCTTCCTGGACCTGGACCGCTTCAAGGAGATCAACGACACCCTCGGGCACGCCGTGGGGGACCAACTGCTCAGGGAAGTCTCCGAGCGCCTCAAGCACTGCGTCCGCGGCTATGACTCCGTCTGGCCGGGGGGAGTAAAAGGGGAGGAAAACCCGGTGGCCCGGCTGGGTGGGGACGAGTTTACCGTCATCATGGAGGACATCCAGGATACCAAGGGGGTGATCGCGGCCTCGCAGCGGATCCTGCAGCTCCTCTCCGACCCGTTCCTCCTGGACGGGGTGGAGATCTGCGTCACCACCAGCATCGGCATCAGCATCTACCCCGACGACGGCGAAGACGCCATGACCCTGGTGAAAAACGCCGACACCGCCATGTACCACGCCAAGAGGGAGGGGCGCAACAACGCCCAGTTCTTCATGCAGGCCCTCAACGACGCCGCCTGCGAGCGGCTCCTCCTGGAGCGGCAGCTCAGAAAGGCGCTCGCCAACGAGGAATTCGTGCTCTACTACCAGCCGCAGGTCGATGCCGGCAGCGGCAGCATCATCGGGCTGGAGGCGCTGATTCGCTGGCAGAGCCCGGAGCTCGGCTTCGTCCCCCCCGGGAGCTTCATCCCCTTCGCCGAGGAGAGCGGGCAGATCACGCTGATCGACGAATGGGTGGTGCATGCCGCATGCCGCCAGCTCGCCGCCTGGCTCGCCCAGGGGATCACCCCCCCGAGGGTTGCGGTGAACCTCTCCGGCTGCCACTTCCTGAAGAAGAGCCTGGTGGAGATGGTCTCCGAGTGCCTGCAGAACTTCGGGCTGGAGGGGCGCCACCTCGAGGTGGAACTCACCGAAGGGGTGATCATGCGGGACGTGGAGCAGGCGACGGCCACCCTCGCGGAACTAAAGCGGATGGGGGTCACCGTCTCCATTGACGACTTCGGCACCGGCTACTCATCCCTGAGCTACCTGCGGCGCTTCCCCATCGACACCCTGAAGATCGACCGCTCCTTCATAACGGGCGTGACCAGGGACCCCGACGGTGCCGCCATCACCACCGCCATCATCTCCATGGCCACCAGCATGAGGCTCGAGATCGTCGCCGAGGGGGTGGAGACCGCCGAGCAGATGAGCTTCCTTCTTGAGCATGGCTGCTCCGTCATGCAGGGGTACCTTTTCTGCCGCCCGGCGCCCCCGGAGGAGATCACACGGCTCCTGGTCGAGGGGCTCGCCATGCCGTAAAAGGGGACTGGCTCCGCAGGTGCCTGTCCCCTTTTATCCCCGTCCCCTTTTATCCCCGGGACGGATTGCCCTTGATCCCCCTCCCCCTGCGGGAGGGGGTTAGGGGGTGGGGGAAGGTGCCATCATTTCCGTCTCCTGCGGCTTCACCCCCCCGCCCCCTCCCGTCAAGCGAGTGGGAGGCAGAAAAGCGGAGGCGGCCGGGCGCGCGGGCATCTCCTGTACCAGTCACCAGTTGCAATCCGCAGAAAATGTCTTACCCTTTCCCGAGAATTCAACCTGCGCAGGAGGAACTATGCCTAAAGTTACTTTCAAGGGAAACCCGGTGACACTGGTGGGGCCGGAACTGAAGGTGGGAGATGCCGCTCCCAATTTCGCCGTGGTGGACAACTCTCTCAACCAGGTGACCCTGGCCGACTATGAGGGAAAGGTGAAGATCATAAGCGCCGTTCCTTCACTGGACACACCGGTCTGTGATACGGAGACCAGGCGCTTCAACCAGGAGGCCGCCGGCCTCCCCGGGGATGTGGCGCTGCTTACCATCAGCGCCGACCTCCCCTTCGCCCAGAAGAGGTGGTGCGGCGCGGCCGGGATCGACAAGGTGGTCACCCTCTCCGACTACCGCGACCGTTCCTTCGCCCTCGCCTACGGCGTACTGATCGAGGAACTCAAGCTCCTCTCGCGCGCCATCTTCGTCATCGACCAGAAGAACGTGATCCGCTACATCCAGTTCGTCCCCGAGGTGACCCAGGAGCCGGACTACGCCGCGGTGCTCGCGGCGGCGAAGGGGCTTCTCTAGTCTCAACCGCGTCAGAACGCGAAGAGGGCGCCCGCGGCTTTGCAGCGGGCGCTTTTTTTGTGCCTGCCGCGCACGGCACTCCTGCCGGATTTTTCTGGACGCGGCGCATACGTTGATAGTAAAAGGATGGTCATGGAAACCAGAACGATCCCCACCACGCTGCAGGTAAGCTACGCGCTGGCGGTACTCGCCGTCTTCACGGTGCTGCACTTCCACCTGCTGCCGGCGGTGTTCGCCGGGCTCGCGGTGTACGCGCTGACGGCGAAGCTCGCGCTGAAACTCCCGGGACGCTGGGGGTCGCTCACCCAGAAGCTGGCGCTGGCGGGAATCATCCTGTTCGTGATCGGGCTCGTTTCCGCAATCGGCCTGGGACTTTGGTCCTTTTTGCGCGGGCACCACGGCATGTCCAACCTCCTGGGGACCGCCGCCGAGACCCTGGACAACCTGAAGCGGAACCTCCCCGAGGACCTGACCGCCATGCTGCCGGACACGGTGGACGAACTGCGCGAGCAGATCGTCACCATGCTGCGCGAGCACGGCAAGAACATCTCGTCGGTGGGGATGTCCGGGGTGAAGACCTTCGCGCACATGGTCCTGGGGATGGTGGTGGGAAGCCTCGCCGTGCTGCACCGCTTCAACAAGGAGGAGGGTTTCCCTCCGCTGGCCGCCAACCTGCACGACCGCCTCCTGAACCTCGCCAGCGCCTTCGACAAGGTGGTGTTCGCGCAGGTGAAGATCTCGCTTCTGAACACGGCCCTGACCGCGCTCTACCTGGCGGTTATCCTTCCCCTGTGCGGCGTCCAGCTTCCCATGGTGACGCTTTTGATCCTGCTCACCTTCATCGCCGGGCTCCTCCCGGTGGTGGGAAACCTCATCTCCAACTTCACCATCGTGCTGATCAGCCTCGGGGTTTCCCCCATGGTCGGCGTCGCTTCCCTCGTCTTCCTGGTGCTGATCCACAAGCTTGAGTACTTCACCAACGCCCGCATCGTCGGGAGCGAGGTGAAGGCGAGCGTGTGGGAGCTTTTGACCGCCATGCTGGTCATGGAAGCGATCTTCGGCGTCGCGGGGCTCGTCGCGGCCCCCGTGGTCTACGCCTGGCTCAAGCAGGAACTGAAGGCCTATCGCCTGGTCTGACGGCGCGCCCTGGCCAAAGGGGGACGCCGTAGTATGATCTTCCCCATGTCCGCCATCCACCACACAACGAGCTTCCCCGCTTCCCGCACCGGTCCCCGCGCCGGCACGCCCCCCCCTCGCATCCTCCCGGTATTACCTTCGCGCCAACCAGTGCCGCAATGGGCGATGCGCCTTCTCGGCGCTCTCGTCCTGCTCCTCGTTCTTTTCTGTCCCGCTGCCCGGTGCGCCCTCGCCTCGACTTCCTCCTCCGCCACTCTCTACTACTTCTGGGGCGAGGGGTGCCCGCACTGCGCGAAGGCGAAGCCTTTTCTTGAGGAACTGCAGCGCAAGCACCCGGGACTGAAGGTGGAATCATGGGAGGTGCTGGAACACCGGGAGAACATACCGCGACTGATGCGCATGGCCAAGGAGAGGGGGCGGGAGGCGACCGGGGTGCCGGTCTTCATCATCGGAACACACTATTTCAGCGGTTTTTCCGAAGCAACCCCGGCACAGCTCGAGGGGGCGGTAGAGGAGGCGCTGAAGCCGCGCGCCGTCACCCCCCAGGTCCCCGGTGCGGTCACCCCGAAGAGGGCTGCGCCCCAAGCCGGCACCCCTGGTACGGCCGGCGGGCTCACGCTTCCCGGGGTGGGAGAGCTCGACCCGCGGCGGCATTCCCTCCCCTTCTTCACCCTGGTGATCGCGTCGCTGGACAGCTTCAACCCCTGCGCCTTTTTCGTGCTCTTCTTCCTCTTGAGCCTTTTGATCCACGCCCGTTCCCGGCGACGCATGTTGCTGATCGGCGGGGTCTTCGTGCTCGTCTCGGGACTCCTCTATTTCCTGTTCCTGGCGGCCTGGCTCAACCTGTTCCTGCTGGTCGGGACACTCCCCGCCGTCACCACGACCGCCGGGATCCTGGCGCTCCTCATCGGGTTCATCAACGTGAAGGACTTCTTCCTGTTCCGGCAGGGGGTGACGCTCGGCATCCCCGAGGGGAAAAAACCGAAGCTTTTCGCCCGCATGAGGCTGCTTCTGAAGGCCGAATCGCTTGCGCCCCTTCTGCTGGGAACCGCCGTGCTCGCCGTGGCCGCCAACAGCTACGAGCTTTTGTGCACCGCGGGGTTTCCCATGGTCTTCACCCGCGCGCTGACGCTGCACCGGCTCGCCGCCGCTGGCTATTACTTCTATCTCGCCCTGTACTGCCTGGTCTACGTGGTGCCGCTGGCGGTGATCGTGGTGATCTTCACCGTCACCCTGGGGGGAAGGAAGCTGAGCGAATGGCAGGGGCGGGTGCTGAAGCTCGTTTCGGGGGTGATGATGCTGGGGCTCGCGGTGGTGCTTCTAATGAGGCCCGCGCTTTTGAGCGACCCGCTGGTCTCCGGTCTGCTGCTCGCCGCGACCCTGGCCGTCGCGGTGGTGCTCGCCCTGTGCTTCCGGCCGGCGCGCGGGGACGGGGGACAAGACGGCGGGGCTACCCGGTAGCGAAGGTCCCGGAGAGGGCGGACCTGATCTTGTCCGACAGGCTCGCCATGTCGAAGGGCTTCTGGATGAAGTTGACCCGGCCGCGGTCCACCCCCTTGTCCAGCAGGGTTTCCGGGGCATAGCCGGACATGTAGATGATCTTCAAATCGGGGCGCAGGGCGAGGATGGCTTCCACCGCCTCCTTGCCGCTCGCCCCCGGCAGCATCACGTCCGACAGCACCAGGTCGATGCCATGTTCCGTCCGGCACAGTTCGAGCGCCTCGGTCGAATCGCCCGCCAGCAGCACGCGGTATCCCATGTGCTCCAGCATCTTCAGGGTCATCCTCCCCACGATCTCGTCGTCCTCGACCACCAGCACGGTGCCGCTCGCCTTCCCCGGCGCTACCACCTTCGTCTCCTGGACCCGGTCCCGGACGCGGGGGAGACAGACCCGGAAGGTGGTTCCCTCCCCGCGCTTGCTCTCCACGGTCACAAACCCGCCGTTCTGGGTCACCATGCCGTACACGCTGGCAAGCCCCAGGCCGCTCCCCTGCCCCACCTCCCGCGTGGTGAAGAAGGGTTCGAAGACGTGCCGGCAGGTCTCGCCGTCCATGCCGTGCCCGGAATCGGAGATCGCTATCTCCAGGTACTCCCCCGGCGCCGCGTCGATGTTGGTGTAGCAGATCTCCTCGCCGGCCGTGATGTTGCCGGTGGCGATGACCAGGGTCCCCCCGCCGGGCATGGCCGCGCCGGCGTTGCTGGCGATGTTGGCGACGATCTCCTCCAGCTGGGCCGGGTCGATCCGCACCGGCCACGGCTCCGGGCAGAGCTTCAGGGAAACCCGCGTCCCCGGTCCGGCCAGGAGCGATACCTTGCGCGCCAGCACCTCCAGCGCCTGGTTCACATCCACGTTCTTCGGCGAGATGAGCTGCTGCCGCGAGAAGGAGAGGAGCTGCGCCGTGAGGTCCCGGGAGCGCTGCGCCGCCTTGCAGATCTCCTGAAGCGAATCGGTGACGCGCGAGTTGGCGAAGTGCTCCATCCCCAGCATCTCCGCGTAACCGATGATGACCGACAGCATGTTGTTGAATTCGTGAGCGACACCTCCCGCCAGACGCCCCACCGATTCCATCTTGATCGACTGCCTGAGCTTGTCCTCCAGGAGCTTTTGCCTGGTGATGTCGTTGATGATCATGCCGCAGTAGCCGGGCCTGGGACGGAAGAGCCAAACCTGGCACCACTTGCCGTTGAAGAAGTAGCGCTCCAGGGCGAGCGGCGTCCCCTCGCGGGCGAGCTGCCCCAGGCTTTCCAGCTGGGACGGCTCGAAATCGGGGAGGAGCTCCAGCATGGTCCGCCCCACCAGCTCCTCCTCGGTCCTGCCGGTGAAGGCCTCGAAGGCGGGGTTGATCTCTACGAAGCGGAAGTCCGCCGGGGTTCCCATCGGCCCCAGGAGCATCTTCAGGAGGGCGAACCCGTTCCCCATGTTCTCGAACAACAGCCGGTACTTCTCCTCGCTCTCCTTGAGGTTGCGGTGCACGGTCCTGGCGGACACGATGGCCATGGCGCAGACGCTGGCGGCGCTGGCGGCGAGGTTCAGGTATCTCTGCAGGTGCCGGGGGAGGGCGAAGTGGGCGGCCCACAGCCACCCCACCAGACCGTTGTGGCTCAGGCGCACCAGGAACCCTCTTCCCTCCTCCGCCACCTCGAAGCTTCCCGGCATCTCCCCGGCGAGCTGGCGCAGCCTCCGGTCTTCGGTCACCGCCTCGCCATGACGGTAGAGCGGCCCCCCGTTTCCCGGGATGAAGGCCGCTTCCCTCGCCCCAAACAGCATGGCGAACAGGGTAAGGAGCTCTTCGACCACCCGTTGCTCGCCGCTGCTGCTCGACACCCTGGAGAGCAGGTCAAGGAGCAGCGCGTAGTCGGAGGCCGGCGCAGGCGCGGCGTCGCCCCCCTCTGCGCCCTGCCGCTCCAGCTCGCCGTGCGCCCTTTCCAGCTGCAGGCTCAAAAGCTCGAGCCCTGCGGCAACCGCCTCGACCGGCCGCTGCACGAAAGCCCCGAACTCCTCCAGCGACCGGAGACTCTCCGGCGAGCTCCCCGTGTCGACCAGGGTCACCCTGGAGCAGCTTTCCGCGAAGAATTCGGCACCGGTACTCTCGTTAAAGCCCCACCCCTCCACGAAGGAACGCCACCGGGCGAGCCATCCGGGGGTGACCAGGTACGCCCCGGCGGCGGTGTGCCTGTCGAAGGCGTAATCACCGCAGATAAGCGCTGCGCAATGGCGCTTTTTCAGCAGATGTACCCGGCGCAGGTCGTCAGGTGGGGCACCCAGGTGCGCCAGGCACTCCCCCCCGACCACGATGGCGGGAGAGGGGCCGCATATGCGCCGCAGATCGTCCCACGAAACGGGGGGGCGGCCGCAGCACCCGGTGAAGGTGGTGCATTCCACCCACCCCAGGCACCCCTGGGCCAGGGCGGCCCTGACGTCCCCCCCGAGTGTCTCGCAGCAGTAGATGCGCGTGGTCGCCATCCTCAATCCCTCCCGCCGGTACCGGTGTAGCTGCCGAATTCCCGCGCCGCCTCGCCGATGAGGCGCAGGGTCGCTTCGGGCACCTGCCAGGGGATCTCGCCATGCTGGTCCGAGAGGATGAAGCCGCCGCCGGGGGCCGCGGCATCGATGGCCCCCTTGACCGCGGCCAGGGTGGCCCCCTCGTCCCAGGAGCGCATCTCTACGCCGTTGAGGTTTCCCAGCACCGTGAGCCGGCCCCGGCAGGCGTTCTTGACGGCCGCGAGCTCCTCTTCCCCTCCCACCCCCACCATCATGGTGCCCGAAGCGGCCAGGTCATCCACCACCGGGAGGCAGGGGCCGGAGGCGAGGTGGGTGGCGGTGGGACCAGAAATGGCCGCCATGGCCTTTTGGGCTGCGGGAGCGCCGTAGCGGCGGTACAGGAGGGGATCGATCAGTTTGGGTGAGGCGAGCGGGTCGAAATAACAGATGGCGTGGGCACCGGCGGCAAGCTGGGCGTTGGCCCAGTCGGCGCAAAAGGCTCCGTTGAGCTCCATGAGCCTCTGCATGAGGTCCGGGCGGTCGAACATGAGGTCGAGGTAGTGGTCGAAGCCAAGCTGCATGACCGGGAGCGAGAAGGGGGACATGACGACGCCGATCACCGGTACCGCCTCCCCGACCGCCTGTCTCAGGGCGCGCTGGGCCTCGAGCACGCGCCTCAAGCACGGCACGTCCTCGACCCGCGGCGGGGTGAGCGAGGCGATCGCGTCGGCCGTGACCGGCGGAGGTCCCGCGTTGGGAGGGCCGTCCTCCCTGAAGATGGTGCACCCTCCCCATGCCTCGGCCTCGAGGGAGGCGTGAAAGAAGGTGTAGATGCAGTCGTGACCGTAACGCTCCAGCATGCGCAGCTGCCCCTGCACCACGTGCTCGGCCCTGGAGAAATACTTCTCGATGGTGAGCCCCAGTTCCCGCGCGCCGTGCAGGGATAGGAGCAAAAAGAGCGGAACCCGGTCCGGCTCCCGGTGCGACAGCGTGGTGAGGACGCGTTCCATGCTGGTCATGACTCCCCCTCCCTGAGCTGCCCCAGGGCCAGCAGCACCTGCGAGGCGGTGTCGCAGCTCAGATCCGCCCCCACCTCCCTGTGCAGCGCGGGGTCAAGCCGGAAGGGAGCGCCTCCCACCACGATGCGGCATTCCACCCCGAGCCGGTCCAGGGCGTCGCGCACCTCCCGCACCTTCAGGGCGGACGGCAGCATGAGCGCGGAGATGAGGAGCACCCGCACCCCGTCCCGTTGCACGCGCCGCACCAGTTCCTGCGCCGACACCGTCCCGTAGTCGAGGTAGGGGACGCCCGCCCCCTTGAGCACGAAACCGACCAGGCGCTTGCCCAGCAGGTGGTAGTCCTCGAGCACCGCCAGCGCCACGCGCCTGCGTTCGTCCACGCAGTCGGACCGCCCCCCGAGCACCTGCTCCATGAACTCCTCGCACACCCGGCCGCTCATATAGACATGGGAGAGGGAAAGATCGCCGCGATCCCATTTCTCCCCGATGACGGAGAGTGCCGGTGCGATTACCTGTTCGCAAAAACTGAGGGGGGAGAGGCCGGAATGGTCATAGATCTGCCGCACGGCCAGCCGGTCCATGCTGACCAGAGCGGCTTCCAGAAGTAGCACGGGCGGACTGTAGAGATGGTCGGCAGCGTTACCAGAGTAGCAGGAGGTGGCCATGCATTTCTCCAGGTAGCAAGTTGTTACACAACAACGACAACCGGATCCAGCCAACACAGCTTGAACGGAAGAAGGGAGAGGTAGTAAGCCAGGTAGGAATAAAACTTACACCTCCTTCGATGATTAGTCCACTGCAATGTCTTGTCTTTCTGACAGAGGCTGGCTCCTTATGACAACTTTTTCTTCTGCTGGTGACTGCAATCACAATTCCTATGAGTGTTTTGTCCGGCCGCCACCGCCTCCAACAGGCCGCCCGTTGACTGGACGGCGCAAGACATTATCATTCCCTAATGTCAAATTTCCTGCAGCGAGGTGGCTATATGGGCACATTCGACATCGTCGTCGTGGGAGCAGGCATTTCGGGATCAACGCTGGCGGAGCGCTACGCCTCCCGCGGGGCGCGGGTGCTGGTGCTGGAGAAACGGCACCACATCGGGGGAAACTGCTATGACAGTTACGACAGGCACGGCATCCTGATCTCCAACTACGGCGCCCACCTTTTCCACACCGAGTTCGAGGACGTCTGGCGCTATGTGAACCGCTTCTCCGACTGGTACCCTTACGAGCACCGCGTGCTCGCCCGCGTGGACGGCAAGCTGGTGCCCATCCCGGTCAACATCACCACCGTGAACTCCGTCTTCGGGCTCTCCCTGCGCAGCGAGGAGGAGATGCGCGGCTTCCTGGAGCGGGTGCAGGTAAAGCACGAAGCGCCCAGAAACGGCGAGGAGGCCGCCCTCGCGCGGGTGGGACACGTCCTCTACGAGAAGATGTTCAAGCACTACACCAAGAAGCAGTGGGACAAATACCCGCACGAACTGGACGCCTCCGTGCTGCAGAGGATCCCCATCCGCACCAACTTCGACGACCGCTACTTCAGCGACCGCTACCAGGCGCTCCCGGTCAACGGCTACACGAGGCTCTTCGAGAAGATGCTCCGGCACCCCAACATCGAGGTGCGCCTGAACAGCGACTACTTCGACGTGAGGCAAAGCCCCGAGCTGCGCGGCTGCCGCAAGCTCTTCTACGCCGGCCCTATCGACCGCTTCTTCGACTACCGCCATTCCCGCCACAAGAAACTGCAGTGGCGTTCCATCCGCTTCGAATGGATCACCCTGGACCGGGAATTCTTCCAGGAGAACTCGGTGATCAACTACCCCGACCCGGCCGACGGCGAGTTCACCCGCATCGTCGAATACAAGCATTTCACCCGCCAGAAACACCACAAGACCACCATTTCCCGCGAATACACCACCGACGAGGGGGATCCGTACTACCCGGTCCCCACCCCGGAGAACGAGGCGATCTACCGGCGCTACCAGGAGGAGGCGGAGCGGCTCCCCGACGTGCACTTCGTCGGGCGCCTGGCCAACTACAAGTACTTCAACATGGACCAGGCCTTCAAGAACGCCCTCGACCTCTTCCACACCCTGGAAGGGGATGACGGCCCCCAGTTGTAAATCGCCTCCGCCCTGCTAGTCTATGCGGGTGAATTTTTTTTAATCCTTTTTCGAGGCTTGTACATGGAATACCCCCGCCCGCAACTGCAGCGCCCCGAATGGCTCTCCCTCAACGGTCCCTGGCGCTTCACCTTCGACGACGACGCGCGCTACGGCGTCCCGTCCGACATCGGGGCCTGGCCCCTCACCATCGAGGTCCCCTTCGCCCCGGAAGCGAAGGCTTCGGGGATCGGCGACACCGGTTTCCACAAGGTCTGCTGGTACCAGCGCGACTTCGAGTACCGCCCCGAGGAGGGGAAGAAGGTGATCCTCCACTTCGGCGCGGTGGATTACCTGGCCCACGTCTGGGTGAACGACATGCTGGTCGCGAGGCACCGCGGCGGCTTCACCCCGTTCAGCGCCGACATCGGCCACCTCCTCTCCCCCTTAGGCACCCAGCGGTTGACGGTCCGGGTGGAGGACGACCCGGAGGACCTGGAGAAGCCGCGCGGCAAGCAGGACTGGCGCCCGGAGCCCCACGCCATCTGGTACTACCGCACCACCGGCATCTGGCAGACGGTCTGGCTCGAACAGGTGCCGGAGACCTACGTGAGACGGATCCGCTGGTCGCCCCACCTGGAGCGCTGGGAGATCGGGTTTGAGGCCTTCATCCTGGGGCCCATCGCGGACGAACTCGAGGTGCAGGTGCGCCTCTCCAGCGACGGCGACCTCCTGGTCGAGGACCGCTACCGGGTGATACGGGGGGAGGTGCACCGCAGGATCGCCCTTTCGGATCCCGGCATCGACGACTTCAGGAACGACCTCCTCTGGTCCCCCGAGCACCCGCGCCTCATCGACGCGGAAGTGAAGCTCTTGAAGGGGGGGGAGGTGATCGACAGCATCACCTCCTACACCGCGCTCCGCTCGGCGAAGGTGCACCGGGACCGCTTCCTTTTGAACGGGCGGCTCTACCCCCTGAAACTCGTGCTGGACCAGGGGTACTGGCCGGAGACCCTGATGACGCCCCCGTCAAGCGAAGCCGCCCGGCGCGACGTGGAACTCGCCAAGCAGATGGGGTTCAACGGGGTGAGAAAGCACCAAAAGCTCGAGGACCCGCGCTACCTCTACTGGGCGGACCGGCTCGGGCTCGTGGTCTGGGGCGAGATGCCCTCCGCCTTCCGGTTCACCACCCGCGCCGTGAAGCGCCTGATGCGGGAATGGACCGAGGCCATCGAGCGGGACTACAGCCACCCCTGCGTCATCGTCTGGGTCCCCTTCAACGAGTCATGGGGGGTCCCGGACCTCACCGCCACCCAGGCGCACCGCGACGCGGTGCACGCCTTCTACCACCTCACCAAGACGCTCGACCCCGAACGCCCGGTGATCGGCAACGACGGATGGGAAAGCTCCGCCACCGACATCATCGGCATCCACGACTACGACAACAACCCGCAGACGCTCAGGGAACGGTACGGCCCGCAGGTGAAGCCGGACGAGCTCTTCGACCGGCGCCGGCCGGGGGGGCGCATCCTCACCCTGGACGGCTACCCGCACCGGGGGCAACCCATCATCCTCACCGAGTTCGGCGGCGTCGCCTACGTGAACCCCGCCGACGAGAGCCACCAGGGGACCTGGGGGTACTTCAGGCACGCGAGCCTCGAGGAGTTCGAGAAGCTGGTCCTGGCCCTCATCGACGTCGCCCGGGGGACCGCCATGTTCAGCGGTTTCTGCTACACCCAGTTCGCCGACACCTTCCAGGAGGCCAACGGCCTCCTCTACGCCGACCGGACCCCCAAGATCCCGCTCGAGAGAATCTGCGAGGCGGTGCGCGGCCAGGTCGAGGAGGGGGCGCTGCACTGGGAAAGCACCTAGCCATCCCGCCTTAACTCCTGCGAAAAGAGACCCTCCCGCCCCGGCGGGTAGGAAAGGGAAACGACGCCATGCTCTACAGGGAAGAGATGACCAAGCCCGACGGACGCAGCCTCACCCTCTACGGCAACACTCCGGTCCGTCTCGTCGGGCCCGCCCCGAGCCCGAACCGGGAGCCTCTGCAGGCCAACCCGCACCTGCGCTGGCACCCCTTGAGAGGCGAATGGGTCGCCTACGCGAGCTACCGCCAGGGGCGCACCTTCATGCCTCCCCCCGAGTACAACCCGCTCGCCCCCACCCGCGACCCGGAGAACCCGACCGAACTTCCCCAGGGGGAGTACCAGGTGGCGGTGTTCGACAACCGCTTCCCCTCCCTTTCGCCCGCCGCGCACGACCCTCCGCCGGCGGGGGTGAAGACGGCGCCGGCGCGGGGCAAGTGCGAGGTGGTGGTCTTCACCAAGGATCCCTCCGCCTCGCTCGCCGGGCTGCCGCTCAACCACATCGAACTCCTCATGGAGGTATGGGGGGACCGGGTGGCCCTTTTGGGGGGGGATCACTGCATCAAGTACGTGCTCCCCTTCGAGAACAAGGGGGTCGAGGTCGGCGTCACCCTGCACCACCCGCATGGCCAGATCTACGCCTATCCCTTCGTCCCCCCGGTCCCCGCGCGGATGCAGGCCGAGGAACTGGCCCATTACCGGGAGAAGGGGCGCCCGCTGCTCGAGGAGCTCATCGAGGGGGAGGCCGCCTCGGGTGAACGCATCCTCTACCTCGGCGAACACGCCGTCTCCTTCGTCCCCCCGTGCGCCCGCTACCCCTACGAGGTGTGGGTGGCGCCGCGTCGCGCCGTGACCGGTTTCGACAAGCTGGACCCGGCGGTGCGGGCGGACCTGGCCCGGGCGCTGAAGACGACGCTCCTCAAATACGACGGCCTGTGGCAGCGCCCCTTCCCCTACCTGATGGCGTGGTACGGCGCCCCTACCGACGGCCACGAACATCCGGAGTGCCACCTGCACGCCGAGTTCTACCCCCCCTATCGCTCCAGCGACCGGCTCAAGTACCTGGCCGGAACCGAGCTCGCCGCCGGGATGTTCGCCAACGACGCGCTTCCCGAGGAGAAGGCGCGGGAATTGAGGAACGTGGAGGTGACGCTATGAACGGCACGTCCCGCGCGGCCGAAGCGGCCGGAAAGGTGAGGTTGATCCGGGAGACCTTGTGCCCGGAGATGGCGGTGCGCCTGAAGGGGGTGGACTGGTTCGCCTGGGTCACGGCGGGCGGGTCGAACGAGGTACTGCTCGCCGCGGAAACGGGGGTCGCGGAGGTCGTGGTGACCCCGGAAGGCGCCTATGTCATCACCAACGAGATCGAGGCGCAGCGCCTGGCCGACGAGCAGCTCCCGGAAGGTTTCGAACTGCGGGTCCTCCCCTGGGCCTACCCCTCCCAGGTCGAGGTGGTGCTGCGCGAACTGGCCCACGGCCTGCCGGTCTGCTCCGACCGTCCCGACAACGGGGAGCATGAGCTCCCCCTCCCCTTCCTGAACGCGAAACGGGTGCTCACCGAAGGGGAGGTGCAGCGCTACCGTTCGGTGGGGCTTCTGGCGGCGCAGGCGATGACCGAGGTGCTCACCCAGGCCCAGCCGGAGTGGACGGAACGGCAGCTGGCGGCAGCAGGGGGGAGAGCCCTCCTCTCGCGCGGCCTCGCCCCAGCGCTCATCCTCGCGTCGGGAGAGCGGCGCGGGCGGCTTTACCGCCACCCCCTCCCGACCGGCGAGCCCCTCGGCCGCTGCGGCATGCTGGTCTTTTGCGCCCGGGGCTTCGGCCTTTACGCCAACCTGACCCGTTTCGTCGTCTTCGGCCCCATGGGGAGCGAGGATAAGAATCGGCACCAGCTGGTTCGGGAGATCGAGGCGCGCGCGCTCTCCCTTTCGCGCCCCGACGAGCAACTGGACGAGATCTACCGCGAACTCAGCTACGCCTACGCCGGGTTCGGCTTCGGCGATGCGATCCGTGAACACCACCAGGGTGGGATCACCGGGTACCTCTCCCGGGAGGTCATCGCGGGGCCGGAGAGCCGGGAGGTGCTCCAGGCGGGGATGGCGGTGGCCTGGAACCCGAGCCTTGCCGGCGCGAAGATCGAGGATACCTTCCTCATCACCGAAACAGGGCTCTTGAACCTCACCATCGACCCGGTGTGGCCGAGCGCGCCGGTCGCGGGCCTTGAGCGGCCGCTGGTCTGGCAGGGGTAGACAAGGAGCGAACCATGGACGAGACAAGCTTCCAGGGGGTCTTTGGTTTTCCGGCGCAGGCCGCAGCTTCCGCACCCGGGCGGGTGAACCTCCTGGGCGAACACACCGACTACAACGACGGCTTCGTCCTCCCCATAGCCATCCCGCTGGAGACCCGGGTGGAGGTGGCCAGAAGCCGCGACGGCCTGAACCACTACTTCGCCTGCGAGCTGAAGGAGCGCGCCTGGTCCGAGGCGGGAGGGGCCGTCCCGAGCGGGTTCGCGGCCTACCTGCACGGCTGTCTCGCCCTGTTGCGGGTATCGGGCTACCACTGCGACCCGGTCTGCGCCCGGGTGACGTCGCGGGTCCCGATGGGGAGCGGGCTCTCCAGCAGCGCCGCCCTCGAGGTCGCCTTCCTGCGCGCCCTGCGCGAGCTGTTCGGCTTCGACCTGGACGACCTCTCCCTGGCCCTGATGGCGCAGCAGGCCGAAGTGCGCTACGCCGGGGTCAACTGCGGCATCATGGACCAGATGGCCTCGAGCCTCGCCGACACCACCCACATGCTCTTTCTGGACACCCGCTCCCTGGAGCGCAAGCTGGTCCCCCTGCCGCGCAACTCCGAGCTCCTGGTCCTGGACAGCGGCGTGCCGCGCCGCCTGGGGGAGAGCAGGTACAATCTGCGCCGGCAGGAGTGCGAGGAGGCCGCGCGCCTTCTGGGACTCGCCTCGCTGCGCGATCTCGAGGACCCCACGGAACTGAGCCGCCTCCCGCGGGACCTGGCGCTCCGGGCCCGGCACGTGATCAGGGAGAACGAGCGGGTGCTTCAGGCCCTCGTGGCGCCTCACGCCTGCCGGTTCGGGGAACTGATGAACGAGTCGCACCGAAGTCTAAAGGAGGACTTCCAGGTCTCCACACCGGAGCTCGATCTCCTGGTTTCCCTGCTGCAGCAGCAGGTGGAGGTGTTCGGGGCGCGGCTGACCGGCGCCGGGTTCGGCGGCGCCTGCGTGGCCCTGGTGCGGCAGGGTTCCGCGCGCGCCGTGGGGGAGCGGGTGCTCGGGCTGTACCAGGAACAGGGACAGCAGGGGACGCTGCTGGTCCCCCGGTAGGGAGGGCACAGACGTGACTGGGGCGGACGGCCAACGGCTCTTTCCCGAACTCTGGGGTGGGGTCGAGTGCACCCTGCACCGGGTGGGGGAGCGCTTCCACAGCCAGATCGAGCTGAGCGGCCACCTGGCGCGCCCATCCGACCTGGAGCTCTTCGCGACCCTCGGGATAACGGCGCTGCGCTACCCGGTGCTCTGGGAGATGGTGGCACCCGACTCCCTGGACCGCCCCGACTGGAGCTTCAGCGACCAACGGCTTTCACTGCTGCGCCGTCTTGGGCTCGAACCCATCGTCGGCTTTTTGCATCACGGCAGCGGGCCGCGCTACACGAGCCTCACCGACGCGGCCTTCCCCACCCTGCTTGCCCGCTACGCCGGGATGGTCGCGGCACGCTACCCCTGGCTCACCTCGTTCACCCCGGTCAACGAACCGCTCACCACCGCACGCTTCAGCTGCCTCTACGGTCACTGGTACCCCCACGGGCGCGACGATCGCACCTTCGTCAGCGCGGTCGTCGTGCAGTGCCGGGGGATCGTGGAGGCGATGCGGGCCATCAGGAGGGTCATCCCGGCGGCAAGGCTCGTGATGACCGAGGACATGGGGAGAACCTCGTCGACCCCCCTCCTCACCTACCAGGCCGACTACGAGAACTGCCGCCGGTGGCTGAGCCTCGACCTTCTGGGGGGGCGGGTGGACCGGGATCATCCCCTGCGCCTGTGGCTCTCCCAAAACGGCGCCACCGACGAGGATTTCGACTACTTCCTTCGCTGCGACACGACTCCCGACGTGGTGGGGCTCAACTACTACCTCACCAGCGATCGCTACCTCGACGAACGCCTGGAGCGCTACCCCGCCACATGTCACGGCGGCAACGACCGGCACCGCTACGTCGATGTGGAAGCCGTGCGCGCCTGCCCGGAGGGGATCCTGGGGCACGAGGAGGTGCTCCGCCTGGCCTGGCTGCGCTACGGGCGCGAGGTGGCCCTCACCGAGGTCCATGCGGGCGCCACCAGGGAGGATCAGTTGCGCTGGTTCCACGAGGCGTGGCAGGCCGCGCTGAAGCTGTGCCGGGAGGGGGTTCCCGTGCGGGCGGTCACCTCGTGGGCCCTGCTCGGGTCGTTCGACTGGTGCGAGCTCCTCACCAGCATGGAGGGGAGGTACGAGCCGGGCGTCTTCGACGTGCGCGGTCCCGCTCCCCGCCCCACCGCCCTCGCCACCGCCTTGCAGCAGGTCGCGCTCGTGGGCAGAGCCTTCCACCCCACCCTCGCCAGTCCCGGCTGGTGGCGCCGTACCGACCGGCTCCTCCCCGGCTGCCGCCCGCACCCCCCGCTCCGCGCCGCACCGCAGCCCGGGACCGGAGGGGTGGTGGTGATCGGCAAGAGCGGGACCCTGGGGCGTGCCTTCTCCCTGGTCTGCGCCAGCCGCT
The DNA here is from genome assembly GCF_019063845.1 of Geomonas subterranea. Taxonomy (NCBI): domain Bacteria; kingdom Pseudomonadati; phylum Thermodesulfobacteriota; class Desulfuromonadia; order Geobacterales; family Geobacteraceae; genus Geomonas; species Geomonas subterranea. The sequence continues at coordinate 3,895,528 of NZ_CP077683.1, read as the reverse complement.
GCGTCCCCTGCCATCTCCTTTCCCGCGCCGAACTCGACATCACCTCGCCGCAGTCGATCGCCGCGGCCCTGGACCTCTTCGCCCCCTGGGCGGTCATCAACGCGGCGGGTTTCGTCCGGGTCGACGAGGCGGAGGGGGACGCCGCCACCTGTTTCAGGGAAAACACGGTCGGGCCCCAGATACTCGCCTCGGCCTGCGCCCGCAGAGGCATTCCGCTCGTCACCTTTTCCTCGGACCTGGTCTTCGACGGCAGCAAGGGAAGCCCCTACCACGAGACCGACACGGTTTCCCCGTTGAACGTCTACGGCCGGAGCAAGGCGGAAGCCGAGCGCCGGGTGCTCAGGCTCCATCCGGGAGCGCTGCTGATTCGCACCAGCGCCTTCTTCGGCCCCTGGGACCGGTACAACTTCGTCACGACGACCCTGAACCGCCTCGCCCGGGGAGGTACCATCGATGCCGCCTCCGACCTGGTGGTCTCCCCCACCTACCTCCCCGACCTGGTGCACGCCTGCCTCGACCTGCTGGTGGACGCCGCGCACGGCATCTGGCATGTGAGCAACGACGGGGCGGTTACCTGGGCCGAGTTCGCCGGGTGCTGCGCGAGCATGGCGGGACTCGATCCCGCGGCCGTGATCCCCCGCCCCGCCTCCTCCCTGGGCTTTGTCGCCCGCCGTCCCCCCTTCTCGGCCCTGGCGAGCGAGCGTGGAGCCGCCCTCCCCTCCCTCCAGGACGCCCTCTCCCGCTATTTCCGGGATGCCGCCCCGCCGCCCGAAGCGCACCCCCCGGAGCGGAGCCGTGGCGTAGAGACGGAAAAAGGCCCCTGAACGGGGCCTTTTTTAAGTTCTTCCGCGCATTCCCGGGAGAGCTGTTCCTGGTCCCTCCTCCCTTTGCGGGAGGGGGTTAAGTGGTGGGGGAAGTGGCTACCGTTGCGACGGCGCCGCTATCAACTCCTCCATGGCCCGGACCGTCGCATCCCAGGAGGTGGCGGCGACCACCGCACGCATCGCCCCCACCATGTCCCGCTGCTTTTGCTCGGACAGCCCCAGGGCCTGCTCGCATCCCGCGATGAAACTTTCGATGCCGTTGCCGATGAAGACGATGCCGCCGTAGGGTTCGGCGACGTCGGTGATGGGGGTGCTCACCACGGGCTTCTCTGCTGCCATGTATTCGAGGGTCTTGGTGGGGCTGATGAAGCGGGTGGCGTCATTCAACGCGAAGGGGATGAGGCAAACGTCCCAGCCGGCAAGGAAACGGGGGAGCTGGGCGTATTCCTGCTGGCCATAGTAGCTGATATTGGTGTGCCGCGGCAGGGCCTGCGGGGTGATCTTCAGAACCGGTCCCACCATCACGATCTGCCACTGCGGGTGAGAGAGCGCCAGTGCGTCAAGCAGCGGGAGGTCAAGCCGCTCGTCCAGCACCCCGAAGTAACCAAGGCGGGGCCGCGGCAGGGAGAGCTGGCTTTCATGCTCGATACCGGCGTTGCACGCCAGGCGGAAATGCGCCGCGTCGACGCTGCTCGGGAAACAGAACACCTGCGAATGGTGGCGCCGTTTCGCCTGGTAAAGGCTCGGGCCGCCGGTGAACACCAGGTCGGCGCGGGCGAGCAGGGCCCGCTCCCGCTCCGCCAGTTCGCTCGGCGCCTCGAGGAACCCCGACAGTTCATCCATGCAGTCGTAGACCACCAGGCGGGGGGTGAGGGTCGCCACAAGCGGCAGCGCCATGGGGGTGTAGAACCAGGCGAGGTAGCGCTCCAGGCGCTCCTCGCGCAGGAGCTGTTCCAGAAGCGGCAGCAGGCATGGGAACTGCTCGTCGTGGTATCCCGGCTGCCGCACCGGTGTGTGCGGACGGCAGACCAGCACCCCCGGGGCCGGGGTGGAGCATTCCAGGAACGGGGCGGCCTCCCGGTCCCATACCGGTTCCTCGAAGAAGACCACGCGGCGGCGCTCCGCCATGCGCGCCAGAAGCTGCTGCGGACGCTGGTACACGAAACTCCAGCGCAGGTGGGAAAAAACGATGATCGCTTCGTGCATCCCCGCCTCCTGTCGACGGCTTCCGGTCCGGCTGCCGTGCCGGTGATACCGCCCCTAGCGGATTTCCCGCCGGAACAACAGTAGAGGATTTTAACATGAGCGATCGGGAAGTGAAGCCGTCCAACACGTCCGGCGGGTTCCCCGCTGAAAAAAGGGTAAAAAGGGTGCCACATTAAAGTTTGGAAGCGTTCTGCCGATGAAGGTATGAGACCCGTGCCTCTCCCCGTGCGCCTCTTGGGGCCGGGGTTGATACCATCCAACTGGCCCCGAGTGGGCGCGAAGGGAGCATTCATGAAATTCTTCGGCAATCCCAACAGATCCGTCCTCGACGAGCAGGCAGTCGAAATCGCGAAAATGACCCAGATGCTCGACAACGTCGACAACATCGTCATGCTCTGCGACACCACTCACGAAAACAGGATCATCTACATGAACAGGCAGGCCCGGGCCCTGATGCAGCAGTTCCGAAGCCAGTTGAACTCGGGCTTGCGGGGCGCAGACGTGGCCAACGCCGAAGGGAACAGCATTCACCAGTTTCACAAGGACCCGGCACGGATCCGCAGCATCTTCGGCGAACCGCGGGGAAGAATGCCGCACACGGCGGAAATCCCCATAGGCGAAATCACCCTGCGCACCTCGACCTATCCCATCTGGGACAGCCGCGACCCCTCCAAGGTCCTCTGCTACATGGCCTGCTGGAATGACATCACCGCCGAGAAGGCGGTGGCGCAGCATCAGCGCGAGGCCATCGATCGCAAGGAATACCTGGAGACGCGGGTAACCCAGATCGCCACCGCCATGGAAGAGATGAGCATGACGGTGAACGAGGTGGCGCGCAATACCGTGAACGCCGCCGACTCCGCCGCCGAGGTGGCCGGCAACGCCCGCGAGGGGCAGAGCGTGGTGAGCCAGGCCGTGAGCGAGATGCGCAAGGTCGCCGAGATCGTGAGGGATTCGGCCGGGATCGTAGGGAACCTCGGGGAAAAGTCCGCGAAGATAGGGGAGTTCGTGGCGGTGATCAACGACATCGCCGACCAGACCAACCTGCTGGCGCTGAACGCGGCCATCGAGGCGGCCCGCGCCGGCGAGCAGGGACGCGGCTTCGCCGTGGTGGCCGACGAGGTGCGCCGGCTGGCGGACCGCACCGTCGCCTCCACGAAGGAGATCCGGCTCATGGTCGAGGAGATCCAGAAGGAAACCTCCCTGGCGGTGGAATCGATCGAGCGGGGCAAGAGCGAGGCCGAGGTGAGCGAGGCGCTCTCGCACCAGGTCGACAGCTCGCTCGCCAACATCGTCCACTCAATCGAGCAGATCGAACACGTCATCGCGCAGATCGCCACCGCCTCCGAGGAGCAGGCAGCGACCTCGACCACCATAGCCAGCAACCTCGAGGAGATCGTGCACGGGTAACGGGTCCACCCCGCCTCTCACCTCCTTGAGACGGGGAGGGAAGGCCCCGCCGGACCAGGTATCCGGCGGGGCCGCTTTGTTTTCAGCACGGGGGGGCGGCGGACCCGGTGACACGGAGGTGCGGTTTGGGCTACTGCGGCGCGCGCTCTGTGAAAACGGCCAGCAGCTTCGCCAACTCGCCTGGCTGCAGGGGTACCGGACGCATCTGCGTCTGCTCACGGATTTTCCTCGGATTTTCCAGCCACTTCTCCAGCGCCGCAGAACTCCATGCGGTCCCCCCTGCCGCGGTCTTGGGATAGAACTCCGTCAACAGCCCGGAAAGGTTCGGGCCGATGCTGCCGCGCCCAAGCCCTCCCCGGGTGCGGGTGAGCACCCGGTGGCAGGCCCCGCAGCGCTTCTCGAAGATGTTGTCCCGGCCGGCATCCCCATCCAGAAAATGCACCACCTGGGGCGACTCCCCTTCACGCCGCTCCCCCTTGCGCGCGGTTTCCCGCGCCCCCGCAAGGACCGCGTTCACCAGCTCCGTTTTCTGGCGCTCATCGAAATGAAACTGGGGCATCAACAGCGCCGGAGCACCGATCGCCTCGAAGATCCCCTGCGCCGTGCTCCCTGCCGGAAGACGGTCGAGGTCGGCGGCCAGCCGGTTCCCCTTTCCCGCGGAGGTGTGACAGCGACGGCAGGCGTAGGTCTCCATCAGATCGCGTCCCCGCCGCGTGGAAGCTGCGCCGGGCACGGCAAACCACGCGAACCGCCCCTGCACCAGGTCGTGATGGGCGATGCGAATCCGGCCGGAACGGGGATCGCCACGGTGGCAGGCCACGCAGCTTCCCAGGGCGCGGTAGTGCGATGGGTGACAGTCGAGACAGGACACCTTGCCCGCATGTGCAGAGAAGGGCGCGAGGAGGGTCGCCAGCGCGATCAGAAGGGGGAAACGAACTGCCAATTGGCACCTCTGCAGAACATGGCCAGGAGAGTCAGCGTGAGCACCAGCAGACATGTGACAAGCGCCCCCAGCTCACCCCCCGGCAGGCGCGCGGGAACCAGCAGGCACCCTGCTGCGGCGCCGCGGGGGAGAGCCAGGGGAGAGCGATGAAACAGGCCGCCAGCGCCAGCACCGGGTAGACGAGGTACTTTGAGTAACTGACCAGCTCCTGGATCCAGAGCAGGAACCAGGCGGACTTGACCGGGTTGGGCACGCGGGCGAGATTCCCCTGCTCCTGCAGGGGGGCCGGGACCAGCGCGGCCAGGAGCATGACGGCGACGGCGGTGAGCCCCAGCGCGATCGTTATCAGACGGAAGAAGTGCGGCGAACTCTTGACGTAGCCTCGTTTCATAGGTACGGAAGCACCCCCTTGTTCCTCCTGATCCGGTAGAAGTGAAGCCCGCTCAAAAAGAGGAGTAATCCCGGGACCATCAGGATGTGCAGCACGTAGAACCTGAGCAGCGATGCCGGTCCACCCACCCCGTCCGGCACCAGCACGGCGCGCAGCGCGCCACCAAGCGGCATGATGTGCAGCAGTTCCATCCCGGTCTGGGTGGCCCAGAGGGCGAGCTGGTCCATGGGGAGAAGGTAGCCGGTGTACCCCTCGAAGACGGCGCAAAGAAACAGCGCGCAGCCGACCAGCCAGTTGAACTGCCGGGGCTTTTGGTAGGCGCCGGTGAGGATCACCCGCAGGGTGTGCAGCACGATCAGCACCAGGAAGAAGTGGCTGGCGAGCCGGTGCAGGCTTCTCAGGTAGCGCCCTCCCCAGACAGAGGACTCCAGGAGCAGGATGGACGGGTAGGCTGCGGCCGGAGTGGGCTGGTAGTAGAAGAGGAGCAGCCCCCCCGAAGCCCCCAGCAGCATCAGGCAGGTGAAGGCCAACCCTCCCAGGCAGAGGGTATAGGAGAGGGTCAGGTTCCTTTGCAGCACCGCCCTCGGAAAAAGATGTTTGAGGAAGTCCTCGATCAAGTCAGTCGCTCCCGCTGTTTTACCTGTAACGCCAGCTACCCTGCCCCGGCCCACCGAGTTCCCCCTCCCCTTGCGGGAGGGGGTTAGGGGGTGGGGTAAGATGCCATCATTTCCGCCATTTGCCGCTTCACCCACCCCCCGGCCCCCTCCCGTCAAGGGAGGGGAGCCCCCCGGGAAATTCAGAAGAACCCTTGTAGAAACGGGCCGGGCGAACTGATTATTCGCCCCTACACCTGCACCTGATAGCTCTCTCCCACCAGCTGCACCTCGTAGCGCTCCAGCGCCCGGTCGGCCGGGCCCTTCAGGACCCTCCCCTCGCTGTCGAACTCGGAACCGTGGCAGGGGCAGATCAGCCCCGCAGGGGTCACGTTGACCGTACAGCCGAGGTGCGTGCAGACAAGGTTCAGGGCGTAGACCCGCCCTCCCCGGCTCATAACCGCGATGCGCGCCTCACGGTAGACCAGGGCGCCGTCGCGCGGGAGATCCCCCTTGGGCACGGCGAGCAGCGTCTTGGTGCGCCTGGGCCGCGGGGCCAGGAACTTCCCCAGGAACACCCCTCCCGCAACCAGCGCGATCAGCGTGCCGATGAAGCTTCGACGTGATTGACCAAGCTCTGCCATTTTTCCAGGTACGCCCTCCGGTACTCCGCCGTCTTGCCGCTCAAAACCTGGTAACGCCGCGCCGGGTAGAAGGCGCCGTTTACAACCTGCTGCCCCGTCGCGTCCCAGAACGACGGGAGGGTCATCCCCTCCGCCTGCAACTGGTAGATACGCTCCTCCTTGCGCTCCAGCAGGAAGCGGCGCGGGTTCTCGTGGCACCCCTCGCACATCACCGTGCCCCGGCGCACCGTGTGAGGGAAGAACGCCTTCCACCGCGCCGCCAGGAGCCGGTTCTCGTCCCACACGGCCCGGTCGTTCCTGACGTCGGTGAAGTAGGCGATGAACTCGGGCCTGATCGGGCTCACCATCCCCCTCGCGTTCAGCCCCAGGGGAGGAGCATCCTGCCTCCTCAAATAGGCGCTCTTCACGTACTCCTCGGCGGCCTGGTCACGCCGCAGGGCGTAGAGCTCCTGCGACGGGCTGTTGCTGAAACGGAGGAAGAAGGTGCCATACTCCTGCGCCGCCCACGCCGAATGGCAGGCCGGGCACTCCATTTTTTCCAGGTGGGCCGCGATGCGGTGTTCCGGCACCCTCCGGTCCGGCTCGTGGCAGTCGGTGCAGACCTTTGCGGACTTGCGCCCGGCGGCGAGACTCTTCATGGTGTGGCAGGCGCCGCAGGAAAGGCCCGCCTCCGCGTGCAGGTCCGGGGTCATCTTGAGGTACGCCTCGCCGTAGGCGACCTCACCGCGCTGGTAGCGCATGCTGTCCTCGCGCGGGGCCATGCCGTAGTAATCGGTACCGACGAAGTACCCCTTGTGGCAGGTGAAGCAGTCGCGGTCGCGCGGCTTGCCGATCTCGTGCCCCCGCCCGGCATGGCAGTCGGTGCATCCACCGAGGTGGCAGGCGCCGCAGTTGTTGCCAAAGAAGCCTTTATCGACCCGGCCGTAGCTTGCCGCGACGAAGTCGCGCTCTCCCTGCCGGCTCCCCATCGCGTGGTCGAAAAGCGCCGCGTACCCCTTGTGGCAGCCGACACAGCCGGCGGCGCCGCTCTCCCGGGAGGCGGGGTTGGCGAGGGTCCTGGTCTCGTCCAGATGGCAGGAGAGACAGGGAAGCCCCCGGTGCGCCCCCTGACCACCTTTTTGTGGCAGACGGTGCAGTTCTCCCCGGCCAGGGCCAGCGCCGCGCTAAGGAGCAGGAATAAGGCGACGATGCAGCGCATCATTGAGGGCACGATGGTCCAGCTCCTTTCGATAGATGGGGTCGGCAGCCTTGTCGTGGCACACCAGGCAGAGGTTGACCGCAAGGGCGCGGCGCACCTCGGTTCCGTTCAAGGGGCGGGAGCGCTCGCGCGTGATGGCCGAATAGGCGCGCACCTTCCCTTCCTGCAGCGTCAGGAAGCCGTCCAGCGGCTTGTCCGCCGACTGCTCGCAGATCATGGTCCCTTCGATGTTCCTGCCGGACACCACGTGCTGGCCGAAACCGAGGAAGGCGGGGTTGCCGTGGCACTCGCCGCAGCCGATCGCCTTCTTCCCCGTGTTGTGCGAATAGAACGGGGCGAAGCGGAGCTGCTGCTTCCCCTTGAAACGCGCCACGTACTCGTGTTTCGAGAGGGTCCCGTCCGGCTCCACCACGGTGACGAACGTCTGGCACCCGGGCGTCACAGTGGAGATCCTGCCGCGCTGGTTCAGGGCCAGCGGGAAGGGGTAGAGCATCCGGTAATCCTCCTTCTCGCTGAAGCGCCCCGCGCTCTCCACCCCCTTGACGTAATCCATGGCGGAGCGCGTCTTGTCGTAGCTCGTGTGGCAGCCGTAGCACTGGACCACGGTACGGCTGTGGCAGGAGTAGCACTCCATCCGGCCGTGCCCCACAACGGTGTGCTCGGGGGTTCCGGTGATGACCTTGCTCCTGAAGAGCCTGCCGCTGCGCTTACCCAGCACCCAGACCGCGCCGTCCTTGTAGAAGACGTTGGAGTAGGCACGCCCCCTGGCGGTGAGGATCATCTTCATCCCCTGGCGCATCTGCATCCGGTACCCCCGGGACTCCCGCAGCGCCTCGTCGCTTTCGCCGGTGATCTCGCGGTAGCGCGGGGGCCTCGCGCCACCGTGGCAATCCTCGCAGCCGATTTCGGTCTGCAGGTACATGTTCCGGTAGGCGTAGCCGTCCCCCATCACGTCGCGCGAGGTGTGGCAGTCGATGCAGTCCATCCCGGCCGCGAAGTGGACGTCGGGTGCGATGTGGGTGAGGTTCCTGGTGCCGCTGGTCATCACCGGCCCCGGGAGCCCGAAACGGGTGGGCACCAGCGAATTGTTGCCGTCGTTGAGCCCCTGGTAGGAGTGGGCGATGCGCCCGCTCCTGTTGTGGCAGCGGGAGCAGACTTCGTTGCCCGGAAGCCGCTCCATGGCGTGACTCGCCGCGTAGGGGGCACGCCCCCGCACCGTCGCGTCGCTGCCGCGGTACGTGGCGCGGTCGTTGTAAGGGAAGTGGCAGGCGGCGCATCCCGAGGCGTGGCTCGCACCGTAGACCTGCGTGCTTTCACGCGCCACGTGGCACTGGGAGCAGAACTTGCGGTACAGCTCCCCGGAGAGGTGGTCGAGCTCCGCCACCGGCTTCAACTGCAGCGCGCTCCCGGTCGGGGCGTAGACATCCCCGGCACGGCTGGCGTACTCCCCCTCCTGTGGCCCCTCCCAGGTGAGCCGGATGTTGCGGATCATCCCGGACGTGGTGTACATCAGGTTCGATTTCACCCGTTCCAGCTGGTACTGGTGGCAGGAGCCGCAGCTCTTGTCCCAATGTTCGGGGGCGGAAGGGTTGCTCCTGCCGAACATCCCCCGGTGCGCCGCCTCCTTCTCCCGTGCCCTGGCGTCACCGCCGTGGCAGGCGACGCAGTCGCGGTGCGTGGCCGAGGCGTGCTCGATGCCGGCGTGGCAGGCGAGGCACCCCCCTCCCGCCGCGCTCTTGCCGTTGCAGCCGGCAAGCACCAGCAGTCCCAGCAGCAGCAGCAGGTTCCGGCCGACTCCCCGCAGCCGTACCGCCACACGCCGATACTGCGCTGCGGCCCCAGGCAGGGGTCCAACATTCCCCTCCCCCGGAGGGGGAAGGGCAGGGAAAGGGAAGCTTTCCGCCGCCCTGGCAAGAGCCCCCCTCCCGGCCTCCCCCCTCCTGGGGGAGGAGCGGGTAACGCCCCATTGGAAGCTCTTCCTCCATGCCGATTGCCGCTCGCTATCATGCCGCCCGCTTGTCGTTGCCTTTTGATCGCCTCATTCTCCGATGGAACAGGAGACACCCCCTGAACTCCCGCGCATTATAGTCAAATTAGAGCCATTCTCCAAAACCTTTCATGAGCCCTGGACAAAAAAAGCCGGCATCGCGGTGGATGCCGGCATAGCAAACCAGGAACCTTCTCTTCGCCTTACTTCCCGCTCTGGCTGATACTCACCGTCTTGGTGAACTCCTTCCAGACGAACGGATCGCTGTTGGGGGTGCCGAAGGGGAGATAGGTGAGCTTCACTTCCACGTCCAGGTCGTACGCGGCCGGCTTCTCCACCGTCTTGCCATTTACTTCGACCTCCTCCAGCGGATAGAAGATTTCGAAGCGCTCCTTCACCAGTTTGCCCGGCGGAAGGCCGGTGTCCTCGATCAGGCCGCTCTTCTCGTAGGGGCCGCGCCCCATCCGGTCCCCCCTGGCGAGCTGCTGCGGGACCGGCATGTAAATCTTCTCCTGGTTGAACACTTCCTTGCCGTCTTTTGTCTTACCGATTACCGACAGAACCAGTCGGTTGGGGGTCGGTCAGCCGTCGGGGATGGAATGCCCCGCCTTGTTCAGCATCTCGACCTTGACCACGGCCCTGGGCCTGATCTTCGCGCCGTCGCGCCAGTAGTACCCGAAGGCCTCGGCCTTGAATTCGACCGCCTTGTCGCTCATGGCCGCGTCACGATAGGACTGGATGTTGTGGCCGAGCTTCGAGTTCTTCATGTGGCAGTCCTGGCAGTTCTCCTGCCCCACCTCGGCCTTGTAGGCCCACAGGTAGCTGCCGTACGAGGTGCAGCACTGGGTCGGCTCGTCCAGCTCCAGGTTCGGCCCAAGGCCGTGGCACTGGCCGCACTGGATCGCCTGGTCCATGATCGGGCTCTTGGCCATCTTGGGGAACTTGTCCGAGGGATGATCGCCGTCCTTGGAGCCGTACACCACCCCCGCCTTGGGGTAGCCGTCCTGCCACTTGTGGGTGATGGCGTTCCTGTTGTGGCAGACCAGGCAGTTGATGGAGACGCTTTTCAGCTTCTCCTCGAACTTTTTGGCCCCCTCCTTGTCCTTCTTGGCCCGCGCCTCCTTCCAGCCGTAGAGGGTGGTGACCAGCTCCTGGGCCACCGAGTCCTCGGCGTCGGCGAGCTGCGGCAGGTGGCACTTGGCGCACCCCATCAGGTGCTCGACCTTGACGTCCTTCGCGCTCTTCACCCCGGAATAGGGCTCCTCCATCAGGCCGTTCTCGATGGTGGTCATGATGGTCATGGCCGTGCGCGCCGTGCCGAAGAGGGAGCGCGAGTGGATCGACTTGGAGGCCTGGTCATGCTGCTCCTGGTGGCATTCGACGCAGGAGCTCGAGTCGTACATCATGGCGAGTTCGGCGAGCGTCTTCGCCTTCCCCGATTTGGCCGCTATGGTATCCTGCCAGCCGATACCCGCTTTCCCCGCGAACGCCGGCACGGCCAGCACTCCCAAGAGCAGGGCCGCGGCCAGGCTTGCTTGCACCGTCAGTCTCTTCATGATTCATCCTTTCCGGTCTGACGACGATGACGCGGCGCCCCGCTGCGCGGGGCGCCGCGCCCCTCATCAACAGCCCTGCAGTTCATCCCCCTCGCACTCGGAGAGGGAAATCGCGGAGTCGACCTTGATCTTTTCCGCCTTGGCCTTGCCGAACTTCAGCGTCACCTCGTTGCCTTGCACGGCGAGTACCTTGGGGGAGCCCCCCAAAGCGGTCACCATGGCCCCTTTCTTGATGTACGCCGGCGGAGCCGCCTCCAGCGTCACGGTTACCTGCTCCCCCTCAACCTTGGTTACCTTCCCCTTGGCGGGACCGGCGGCATAGGCCGCAGCCGCGAGGCTCACCACCATCACTGCCGCCGCCAGCATCTTGATCGTTTTGCGTATCATGTGGATCCTCCTTGGTCGGTGCTAGAAAATCACCTGCAGCTGGGTCACGTAGGTCATGAAGTCCTCGGTCCTGTCTGCCTGCGTGCCGCTGCCGCGGCGGAAGCCGGTCGAGTTGGCCTCGAAGGTGAGCTTCAGGTTCTGGTCGCGCAGGTAGTAGTTCACGCCGCCGCCGGTCCAGAAGATGCGCTGGTCGTAGATCCCGTTCAGGTTGGCGAACTTCCAGTTCTCGTGCCTGACGAAGAGCTGCAGCGGCAGGTTCGGGAGCATGTATCCCGCTTTCAGGTAGTAGCCGTTTTTCTCGCCGTTGATGCCGGTCACGTCGACATCCGGGTTGTCACCCAGGTAGGCATCGTCCAGGTCGATCTTCTCGTAGGCGCCCGAAACGGTGAAGGTGCCCAGCGCCTCGACCGGGTACTCGACGAAGGCGTCGAAGGTCCAGGCCTTGTAGTCCTTCTTGTCGCTCTTCAGGACGGTGTTGCCATAGGCGACGTCGGGCTCGAACTGGTACGCGGCACCGAAGGTGGCGACCTTCTTCTTGCCCAGGTAGGTCCCCTTGTAGCCGTAGTCGTTTTCCGGGTCGAGCAGGGTCACGTGAGCGCGCGCCGAGTAGCGGAACTTGGAGGCAGGCGCGGTGTCTCCCGAGACCGCCTTGCGCCCTTCCATGGCGTCGAGGCGGTACTGGAACATGTCGTTGAACAGGTTGCCCCATACCGCGACGCCGGTGTCCCGCGTGGTGGTGAAGGGGGCGCGGATGAAAAGCGAGCGGTCCAGTGTCAGTGGCATCTCGCAGGCTTCCAGGTTTTCACGGGAGAGGTTGTACTTGAACTTGCCGACGTTCACCCGGAAGGCGTTGTCGATCTTGAAGCGGACCACTGCGTCCAGGAGCTGGAACTCCGAGCCGCGGTTGGTCGGTGAAACGTCCAGCGGGGTCAGGTTCTGGTCGTCGGTGTACTCGGTCTGGACGTAGATCGACATCATGTCGCCGTACTTGCCCATGAGGGCCAGGCGGTTGCGGCGGAAGTTGAAGTTCATCGTGGTGTCTTCGTTGTTGTCGCCCGAGCCGAGGTCACGGAAGGTCATCTGGAACTGGCCCTTGTAGTCCAGCTGCAGCGCCCCCTCGTCGTTTGGGCCGAAGGTCATTTTGGGTCCGGCGAAGGCAGTGCCGGCCATGAGGGCTATCCCCAGCATCGTCCCGGCGACGGTCGATATCTTAGGCATTTTCAGCATAGATCACTCCTTTTCGTTGTAAGTCAGCCCCCGCAGGGGCGCAGACCACCCTTCCACTAGCAGCCGCCACCGCCGCTGCTTGAGCCCCCCGACGACGGGGCGCTCACGGTGCTTCGATAGGCCCGGTCGGCAGTCTCGATCTGGTTCCCTTCCGCGAAGCTCGGCTCGACCGCGTACACCCGTGCGCCGTAATCGACGATGATGCGCTGGGTCGTGCCGGTGTGGAAACGGCTCACGTTCCAGGTCAGGTTGTCCATCAACGAGGTGGTGTCCCAGATCGAGCCGACCGCAAGCTTGCCGCCTGCCGCCACGGTGGCGCCCGCCGTGTTGACCGCGGTGCGGTCCGATGACGCCAGGAGGTTCCATTGGCCATAAGAGCCGTCATACCATTTCACGTCCACGGTGGGATCGTTGTAATAGGCGATGCCGTCGAGGACGAAGAAGCCCACCGATGCGTAGTTGCCGGCCCGGCAGAAGGAGATGAAGGTCCTGGTGGCATCGCGCCCTGCCGCGCCAAGGGTCGCCACGCCGTCGGTACCCAGTGCCGCTGCGAGGTCCGCTTTTATGGTGGCGGCATCCTTGAAGTTGAGGGTACCGGCCGGCGCGACCATCGCCGGAGCGCCGTAGGAGTACGACCCCTTGATGGCGCCATCAAACGGCGTGTAGGCGTTACCGCTCACAAGGAGGTCCGTGGTAGAGGAGATGGTGGCCAACGGGTTCGTAGCGCCACGCACCGTGTCGACCAGGGTCACCTTGGCGGCGTTCCCCGCAACTATGCCCTGCACGTAGCCGATCATCTCCGGCAGGGATACGCGCATGTCGGTGTTGACCCTGGTGGTGCCGTTTTGTGCCACGCCGAAGCTCGACTTGGCGACGGTGGGGACGGCCTTGGTCAGCTGGTAGCCGGCCGCAACCCATCCCGCATTTCCCCCCTGGAGGACCTTGAGCCGGTTTTTGGCAAAGCCCCAGTAGCGGAACGTCGTATAGGCGCGGGCCACGTTGACCGTGTTGGTCGCGTTGTTGGTGAAGACGACGGTGGTGTTGCCATCGATGCCGGCATTCTGGATCAGGGTATCCATCGCTGCGCCGGTCACGACCATGCTCCCGGTGACGTTGAAGGGACCCTCGGCACGGGTATTGTCCATAAAGGCTGCGGACCCGGTGGAGATCAGCTGTGCGCCGGGGATGTGCCCCACGGTGTTGTACTTGTTGGATGTGTCGGGGTCGTTGTTGGAGACATCGAGAATCACCACCCGGTCATACCCCCCCGACTTGTTCACCAGACCGGCGTCGATCCACCCTTTCAGGTCGGCCGCGGTTATCAGTGCTGTAGCGGTCTTGGTCGTAACTGCCTTCTCCGCGGGGTTGTCATAACTGGTACCCCCGCACCCCCAGATGCTGAGAGCCGCTACGGCGATCAGACCGAGCAGCGAGAACAGCAGTAATCTGCTCTTTTGCATCATCTTCTCCGACATACAACCTCCTTTGGATTGGGTGAAATATGGCTTCCAACAGATCTTAGAGTTCCCGTCCTCCTTTCTGCTTGATTAACATAGTCAAAAGTTACACCCGCAAACGTTAAAATATTTTCGTTTTATGTCAAGAATGTTGCTGTGACTGGTTAAGATGCGGAGTAATTGACACATCCGAGGTTGAAGGATAGTCGTGCTGAAGGGCCTGCCTCCACCAATCTGGCATAAATACATGAGTTAAGATGACTTTTAACAATAGGCCCAGACATAAAGGCTGCCCCAAGTGGCATTGTGACTTTTTCGCAGGATAGGGTAAACTACTCAAGTGAAAGTTTTTCATGGCTTCATGCGTGATACGCATGGTAATTAACTAAAACTCACAGCAGTATTCGCCTCACAGCAAATTTATGAAATTCAGTGTTGCAATCTATATAAGTTTTTTGCAATATGCACAAACGACATATTCTCACACAACCTATGCGTATTTCACATGGCCTGGCAGCGCTGAGACGACTACATGGATTTCACCAACCTGAAAACTCTCGTAGTTTCGGTCGAGTGCGGCAGCTTCTCCAAGGCGGCCGAGATCCTCTGTGTGACGCAGTCCGCCGTTTCCCGGAGGATAAAGATCCTCGAGGATCACTACGGCCAACTACTTTTGGACCGCTCCGGCCTCGCGCTGAAACCGACCGACGCCGGACACCTGCTTGTCGAGAAGGCTCGGCAGGTGCTGAAGATGGAACAGGAATTCCTCCACGACCTTCAGATGCTTGCGCGCAAGCGCAAGATCTCCTTCTGCTGCACCGCCCCCTTCGGCATCTCCTATCTCCCGGACATCTTCACCCGCTTCATGTCGCGTAACTCCGAGACCAGCCAACTGAGCTTCGTCTTCGATATGCCCGAGGGGGCCCTGAAGGGGCTAAAGGAAAAGCTGTACGACCTGGTGCTGATCGAATTCTGCGAGGATCTGAATCTCGACGAGTTCGCGGCCTACCCGCTGCCCGACGACGAGATGGTATTCGTGAGCAGGCCCGGCTTCGGCATCGAGGCCAAGGTCGTCGATGTGGAAACCATGCTCGGCCAGCGCCTGTACTGCAAGAAATCCGGCTGCTGCGCCCGGCGTTTCCTGGAGAAGAGCATGCAGGGGATTGGCCGCGACGCGGTGGAGTTCCGCAACACGGTCTACTTCGACGACATCCCCTTCATCATCAAGGCGGTGCAGGCCGGCGAGGGGGTGACCTTCATTTCCCGCAGCGTCGTCGCCGCGCACCTGGCCGACGGCTCCCTGGTCAGCCACCGCGTCGAGGGGTTCGCTCCGGCGCGGCCGCGACGCCTGGTCATGGAGAAGAACCGCAGCCTCGACCCGACCCTCTCAGACCTCATCGAAGGGATCTTCCACAGGTTCTCTCTGACCCCGCCCCAGGAACTGGCGCCACGGTGAATCGTCCCGGCACACCGGTCCCCCAGCTATCCATCCCGCTTGATCCCGCTTGATCCCGCTTGATCCCGCTTGATCCCGCTTGATCCCGCTTGATCCCGCTTGATCCCGCTTGATCCCGCTTGATCCCGCTTGATCCCGCTTGATCCCGCTTGGCCCCGCTTGGCCCCGCTTGGCCCCGCTTGGCCCCGCTTGGCCCCGCTTGGCCCTTCCCTTCCAATAAATTAGTGGTAACATATTAAACTTCATTATTGCCACCCTCTCTGCGTCCCCATTATTGCGGACAGGACCACCAGGCGGGCGTGGCCATCTCTGGACAAGGGGGACTGTTCACATGAGCGCAACCAGGAAAACGATGGACGGCAACACGGCAGCGGCGCATGTCGCCTATGCGCTGAGCGAGACGGCGGCCATCTATCCGATCACCCCATCCTCGACCATGGGGGAAGTGGCGGACGAGTGGGCGGCGGAGGGACGCAAGAACATCTTCGGGCAGGTGCTGAACATAAAAGAGCTGCAGTCGGAGGCGGGGGCGGCGGGCGCCGTGCACGGCTCGCTGGTCGCGGGAGCGCTCACCACCACCTTCACCGCGTCGCAGGGGCTTTTGCTGATGCTCCCCAACATGTACAAGATAGCGGGCGAGCAGCTCCCGGGCGTGTTCCACGTCTCGGCACGCGCCATCGCCACCCACGCCCTCTCCATATTCGGCGACCACCAGGACGTCATGGCCGCGCGCCCCACCGGCTTCGCGATGCTCTGCTCCTCCTCGGTCCAGGAGGTGATGGACCTCGCCCTGGTGGCCCACCTGGCCGCCCTGGAGGGGAGCCTCCCCTTCCTGCACTTCTTCGACGGCTTCCGGACCTCCCACGAGGTGCAGAAGATCGAGGTGATCGATTACCAGGACATGGCCCGGCTGGTTAACCACGACAAGCTGGCGGCCTTCCGCAGCAAGGCCATGAATCCCGAGCATCCGGAACTGCGCGGCACGGCGCAAAACCCCGACATCTACTTCCAGGGGCGGGAGCGCGCCAACCCCTTCTACGAGGCGCTGCCTCGGGTGGTCACCGATTCCATGGAACGGGTCGGACAGCTTACCGGGCGGCACTACCGGCTCTTCGACTACATCGGGCACGCGGAGGCGGACCGGGTCATCGTCACCATGGGCTCTTCCTGCGAGACGGCCGAGGAGGTGGTGCAGTACCTGAACAGTCAGGGGGAGAAGGTCGGCCTGGTCAAGGTCCGGCTGTATCGCCCCTTCGATTCCAATGCCCTCCTTTCCGTCATCCCCCCCACGGCCGGGAAGATCACCGTGCTGGACCGGACCAAGGAGCCCGGCGCCCAGGGGGACCCGCTCTACCAGGACGTCTGCACCGCGTTCCTCGAGCGCGGCGGCCAGGTCCCCGAGCTTTACGCGGGACGCTACGGGCTCGGTTCCAAGGAATTCCGGCCGGTGCACGTGAAGAGCATCTTCGACAACATGGACGGCCGCCCCGGCAAGCGCCACTTCACCGTCGGGATCACCGACGACGTGAGCGACAGCTCGCTCCCGGTCGAGGGAACCCTCTCCACCACCCCGGAAGGAACCATACAGTGCCGTTTCTGGGGGATGGGCGCCGACGGCACCGTCGGCGCCAACAAGGCCGCCATCAAGATCATCGGCGACAACACCGACCTCTACGTGCAGGCCTATTTCTCCTACGACTCGAAGAAGTCCGGGGGGATCACCGTCTCGCACCTGCGCTTTGGCGAGAGCCCGATCCAGTCCACCTACCTGGTCGACGCCGCCGATTTCATCTCCTGCCAGAAGGCGCCCTACGTGCAGATCTACGACCTCCTCGAGGGGATCAAGGAAGGGGGCACCTTCCTCCTGAACTCCCCCTGGAACAGCGTCGAGGCCATGGAGAAGAACATCCCGGCAACCATGCGCCGGGCCATCGCGCAAAAGAAGGTCCGCCTCTACAACGTGGACGCCATCAGCATCGCCCAGTCCGCGGGGCTTGGTGGGCGCATCAACATGATCATGCAGACCGCCTTCTTCAAGCTCTCCGGCGTGCTCCCCTTCGAGCGGGCGGTGGAACTCCTGAAGGACTCCATACGCAAGGAGTACGGCAGGAAGGGAGACCAGGTGGTGGAGATGAACCTCGCCGCCGTCGACCTCGCCGTGCAGAGCCTGGTGGAGATCCACTACCCCGACTCCTGGCGCGACGCGAATGACGAGCGCGGCACCGACTTCCGCCTCAACCAGCAGATGCCCGACTACATGCGGGACATGGTCTTCCCCATCCTGCGCCAGAAGGGGGACGACCTGCCGGTTTCCTCCTTCGCGCCCGACGGGGTCTTCCCCTTCTCCACCGCGCGTTACGAAAAAAGGGGCGTCGCCATCAACGTCCCGGAGTGGATCAAGGAAAACTGCATCCAGTGCAACCAGTGCGCCTACATCTGCCCGCACGCCACCATCCGCCCGTTCATCGCCTCGGAACAGGAGCTGGCTGCCGCGCCGGCGACGTATGAGACCATCCCCCCCAACGCCAAGGAATTCAAGGGGATGGGTTTCCGTATCCAGGTCTACACCCTGGACTGCATGGGGTGCGGCAACTGCGCCGACATCTGCCCCGCCAAGGTCCCGGCGCTGGTGATGAAGCCGATCGACACCCAGGCCGCGGTGCAGGAGGAGAACCGCACGTTCGCCGAGACGCTCTCCCCCAAGGGACACCTGGTGAAGCGGGCCACGGTGATCGGCAGCCAGTTCCAGCAGCCGCTCCTCGAGTTCTCCGGCGCCTGCTCCGGCTGCGGCGAGACCCCCTACGCCAGGATCGTCACGCAGCTCTTCGGGGAGCGGATGATGATCGCCAACGCCACCGGCTGCAGCTCGATCTGGGGCGCCTCGGCGCCGGTCTCCCCCTACTGTGCCAACGCCGATGGGCATGGCCCCGCCTGGAACAACTCGCTCTTCGAGGACGCCGCCGAGTTCGGCTTCGGCTACCATATGGCCGTGTCGCAGCGCAGGAACCTTCTGGCCGACCAGGTGCGCCGCGCGGTGCACAGCCTGCCGGAAGGGGAACTAAGGGGAGAGCTCTCCGCCTGGCTGGACGGGATGATGGACCCGGAACTCTCCCGGCGCCACGGCGACCGGCTGAAGGAGCTGCTCCCCAAGGCGGGGGACAACGAGTTCCTGCAACAGATCGCCGCCTCGGCGGACCTCTTCACCAAGAAGTCCATCTGGATCTACGGCGGCGACGGCTGGGCCTACGACATCGGCTTCGGCGGGCTCGACCACGTCATCTCCACCGGCGAGGACGTGAACCTCCTGGTGATGGACACCGAGCTCTACTCCAACACCGGCGGCCAGTGTTCCAAGGCGACCCAGCTCGGGGCCATCGCCCGCTTCGCCGCCTCCGGCAAGCGGACTTCCAAGAAAGATCTCGGGCGCATGGCCATGACCTACGGCTACGTCTACGTCGCCTCCATAGCCATAGGCGCCGACAAGAACCAGACGCTACGCGCCATCACGGAAGCCGAGGCGTACCCCGGCCCGTCGCTCATCATCGCCTACTCCACCTGCATCAACCAGGGGCTCAGGAAGGGGATGGGGAAATCGATCGAGGAGAGCCAGCTCGCCGTGAAGGCGGGTTACTGGCCGCTGTACCGCTACAACCCTCTTTTGAAGCAGGAAGGGAAAAACCCCTTCATCCTGGAGTCGAAGAAACCCGACGGTTCGCTCGCCGAGTTCCTTTCCGGGGAGGTGCGCTTCCAGGCGCTCGAAAAGCAGAACCCTGAGGTGGCCCGGCAGCTTCGCGAGCAGATGGAGCGGGAGGCGCTGGAGCGTTTCCGGATGTTCCGGGACATGGCGGATTGGCAGCCAAGCAAGGGGGACGTACCCAAGGACGGGGGGAGAAAGCACGACCACGTCCCCGCCGCCGCGGGAGCGGCGGAGGAGCCTGCGCCGGTCTGCGTCAGCGCGACCAGCGACCCGCGCTACAGCCGCCCCGGGCAGCCCGAGGAGGAATGCGACGACGGCCGCGCCGGGATCGACAAGAACATCAAGGAGTAACAAGGAAGGGTGAATACGCGGGAGCGGCTTGAGAGGCGGGGGAGTATGGCCGCCGTCAAAGCCGCTCCCGATGTTATTTCAGGTAGGTGTGCCGGCGCAGTCTCTCTTCTCCCGCACCATGGTACTGAGGGCAAAAAGCCCCGCGGCCGCAAGGCCGATCCAGCCGGCGGCGTAAAAGACTGCGGTGAGGCCGAAACGGTTCTGCAGCCATCCCCCTAGTAGCGGTCCCGCCACGAATCCTAAATTCATGGCGGCATTGAAGATCCCCACCGCCAGTCCCGTCCCGTGACGCTCCCCCTGCTCCAAAAGAAGGGCGGTGCTGGCCGGCTGCGAAAGCACGCTGCACAGCCCGATCCCTCCCCCCAGCATGAGCACCTGGTGAAACCCCTGGGCAACAGGTATCAGGAAGTAAAGCAGCGACACCGAGATTCCCCCCAGCAGCACCAGGGTCTTACGGGGAAGCCGGTCCGAAAGCCGGCCTGCCGGCCGCAGCAGCGTGCCGATCACCACGGTGCTGGAGGCGAGTACCATGCCGGTCTGGGTGCCGGTGAGCCCCAGCCGCCCGCTCAGCAGGAGGGGTAGAAAGCCCGCCAGCAGCGAGATGCCGCACCCCCGCCCAAAGATGAACACCAGCAGCCCCCCCATCGCCCCGTGTCTCGCCGCCTCCAGGGCGTCCGGCAGCGCCACGCACGCCCCCGGCTTTCGGGACGGGACTGCCGCCACACTGTCCCGCGGCACGCGCCGCAACGCGACGGCCAGCGCACACAGGCATAGCAGTGCGAGACAGGAGAAGATGCCGTAAAAACCCCACAGGTCGTGCAGGACGCCTCCCAGGAGCGGGCCGATTCCGATGGCGAGGTAGAAAGAGATGTCGAAGGTCCCGGTGGCACACCCCTCCCCTTTCGCCCTGCTTTCTGCCCCGACCAGGGAAAGCATCACCGGGCGAAACATGGCGCAGGCCACTCCTTGCACCACCCTCAGCAGCGTGATGAGCACCAGGTCGGAACTGAAAAGGTAGCCGAGTGAAACCAGGAGGTACAGCGTAAGGCTGAGGGTGACGGCGACCCTCGGGCCGAAGCGGTCCACGCAGGCCCCCATCGCGGGGCCGAAGAGAATCTTGGAAAGGGAGAACAGGAGGAGCGGCAGCCCCAGCAGGATGCCGCGCCCCCCGAGGGTGAAGAGGTAGGTGGAGAAGAAGGCGTCGGCTATGCCGAAGCCGAGGCTGGTGGCGAAATTGATCAGAAACAGCGACTGGAACAGGTTTGCGTTCTTCATGCCGGCGTCCTTGCGGGCAGGGGTCTCTCCTCCGCGCGTGCGTCTCTGCATACGGCAGGGCGTCCCCTGTTCCCATTGGCCATTGGAGGCAAAGTCTCTGCGTCCATGGTAAAGCGCCCTGCGCTAGGCAACGCAGGGCGCTCGTTTTCTACGGGTACAGCCCCTACTTCGCTTCTTTAACGAAACGTGCCGCGTTGTTGCCGGCGATGCGGCCAAAGACTACCGTGTCGGTGATGGCGTTGCCGCCCAGACGGTTCCAGCCGTGGACTCCACCGGTGACCTCGCCCGCAGCGTAGAAACCGGTTATCGGCTTGCCGTCCTTGCCGATCACCTGCGCCTCGGTGTTTATCTTCACGCCGCCCATGGTGTGGTGGCGCCCCGGCTTGACCCAGATGGCGTAGTACTTCGGCCCGTTGACCGGCCTTGGAATGTCCTGGCGCTGGAACTCGGGGTCCTTCTTGGTGGCGAAGGCCTTGTTGTAGGCATCGACGGTGGCGGTCAACGCATCGGCGGGGACCCCCATCTTGGCCGCCAGCGCAGCCACGCTGTCCGCCTCCTGCACCAGGCCGAGCACGATATAGCCGTCGATCTGGACGTTGCTCTTGCGGATGTCCTCACCGAGGACCAGGAAGGCGGACTTCTCAGGCTGCGCCAGGATGGCCGCGGAGGCCTTGTCGCGGGTGGTCAACTCGTTCACGAAGCGCTTGCCGGCATGGTTGACCAGGATGGCGCCGCTGCCGCGCACCGTCTCCGAGATCAGGACCTTGGTCTCCCCTCCCATGGTGGGGTGGATCTGGATCTGCTCCATGTCGATGACCTTGGCGCCGATCTTTTCGGCGAGCGACACGCCTTCACCGGTAGCCCCCGGCTGGTTCGAGGAGGCGGTCTCCTTAAACTGGGGCTTGTAGAAGCCTACGAGCTCGTTGTTGGCCGCAAAGCCGCCGGCCGTATCTATCACCGCCTTGGCCTTGATGGTGTAGACCCCGCTGTGCTTCCCCTTGACCTGGACGCCGGTCACGCGCCCGTTGCCGTCGGAGAGGATCTGCACCACCTCGGAGTTGACACGCACGTCGAGGTTGCGCTTGGCCGCGTTCTCCCGGTACACCTTGATCAGGTGCGGCCCGACCGCTGCCCCCCCTACCGGACGGTGCGTGCGGTCGACCGCGACGCCGCCGGAGCGCACCAGGTCGGTCATGTCCGCACCGAGCGAGACCAGGAAATCCACCGCGTCGGCGGACTTGTAGGCGAGCACCTTGACCAGCTCGGGGTCATTCTTGTCGCGGCCCCCCTTCATGGTCTCCTTCACCATCTCGGCCGGGTCGTCATGCATCCCGAGCCGCTCCTGGTAGCGGGTCCTGGCCGCGTTGATCCCGCCGGCCGCCAGCATGCTGTTACCGCCGGTGATGGGCATCTTCTCCAGGAGAATCACCTTCGCCCCGGCGTCATGCGCGCTGATGGAGGCCACGTATCCGGAGCCGCCCGCACCGATCACGACCACGTCGGTCGATTCCGTCCGCCCCGATTGCAGATCCTTTTTCCCAGGGGCGGTTTCCTGCACCCACTTCTTGTCGCTCGATTCCTTCTCCGTCCCCATGGCCGGGATCTTCATGGCGAAGCTGTGGCAGTAATTGCAATAAGCCTTCGAGGCGACGTGCCCCTTGTGGCAGGCCGTACAGTTGGTATCGCCCAGGTGCGACTGGTGCGGGTTGATGTGCTCCTTGGTCTTGGCCGCCAGCTCAGGGAAGCCGCCGTGGCACCCCTTACAGTTCTTGTTCAGCGCCGTTTCGTTGTCATCGACGGCGAGCGATTTGCCGTGGCAATCCGCGCAGGTTATCTGGTTTTTTTTATGCACCCCGGAAAGGAAGGAGCTCTTGGACGAGTCCGCCCCCCATGCCACCGATACTGCGATCAGCAGGGCTACCGCGAACAGCAGCGCCGGTACGATAGTTTTGGATTTCATTTTTCTCTCCTGTAATTTCGTCATCTTGTGGTCACCGCCACTTAGAAGAGCAGCTGCACCTGGGCACGCGCCACGAGATCATCAACCTGGCCCTTGTAGATGTGGCGGTTGCCGACGTCGCCCTGGATCTTCAGGTTGTTGCCGTAGAGGAAGTAGTTGACCGCCCCTTGAATCTCGGAGATGGAATCGCTGGAAACCTGGCGGTTGGGATCCATCCACGCGTAACGGAGGGCGAGCTCAAGGCGTTGCGGGATCACGAAGTAACCCGCCTGGACGTAACCGCCCCTGGCGATCAGCTCTTTCCCGGAGGTTTCACCCACCGCCTTGCCCCAGAAGTACTCGCCCTGCATCGAAGCGCCCAGCCACTTGCAGGCAAAATCCGCTTCCCAGGAGTCGACGCTGATGTCCTCGGCCGCCTTGGTGCCGAAGTATTTCCCCTTCACCGCCGTGCCGAGCCAGCCGTTGGCGTCGGTTACGAAGTTGGAGTTGTTGTTGTCGATGGCGGAAGTCGCCGCGGCGCCGGTCCCGGAGACCGTCTTTTTGACGGTATTGAGGTAGTAGCTGCTCCCCAGCGAGACCAGTGGCTTCTTCGAGTATTCGAGGTCGCCCTCGCCGTATTTCATATCCCCGAGCGGGTTGAAGGTCAGCCTGAAGTTGTACGCGTTGTCGCTGGTTTTGTTCTTGGTGTTCTGGCCGGCACCACCGAAGAGCCCGGCGTCGTACTTCACCAGGCCGGTCCAGAGATCGCCGTGCAGGTTGATGCCGGTGTCGTACCCCTGCATGAAGGCATTTCTCACGAAGGAGCCGTCGACGAATTGCTGCGCGGTGTTGGAAGTGATCCACTGCCTGGAGTACTGGATCTTCTCCTGCCCCAGCATGACCTGCAGTTCATCGGCGACGCGGTATTTCATGTTCACCTCTTCCATCGCCTTGGTGTTCTCCTTCACCACGTTGGACCAGTTGTAGGTCGCCTTGTAGGTGAGGTCCTTGGTGAAGGCATAGCCGCTCAGGAGGGTCTTGACGCGACGCAGGTTGAACTGGCTCACGTCCTGCTTGTTGGCCACCTCGTAGTTGTCCAGCTCGTACTGGGCCTGGATCTGCCCGCCAAGCAGCAGCTGGAACTTCTGGTCCGGCGAGGTGAATGCGAATCCCTTGCCCAGCTTGTAGTCGAAAGGCTTGGCTTTCGAGGCTTCCTTGTACTCAGCTTCGGTGATGACACCTTTCTCCTTCAGGATGTCCTCCAGGCTCTTCGCCTGGGCATCGTACCCCACAGCCGTTACCGCCAGAAAACCTGCCATTGCCATTGCCGCTTTCTGATTCATGATCCTCTCCTTCGGTGTTTTGGGGCGCATGGCCCCGTGATCGCTTTTGATCTAGTTAGAGCAGGATCGATACCAAAGGTTGAATTGAAGGTAAGCGCTTACAATTACACAGGAATTTAAAATAGGGAGGGGAGTAACGGCTATAGACTCAGGCTATGGAGCTTCCCGTGAGGAGGTGGGTTGTTCGTGTGTTAATCGGGAGTTACAGCGTTATTGCCGGAGTCTATAGCTATAGACTCCGGCAATAGGGGTTCATCCGCGGGCCAGTTTGAGGCGTTTCCAGAGGGAGGGTTGGGATATGCCAAGCAGCCGTGCCGCCAGCGTCTGATTGCCGCCGGCGCGGTTCATCGCCTCATCGAGGAGGTAATTGGCAGCGTTGGCGAAGGTGGGGAGAGGCTCGAAACCGGCAAACGGGTTCTGGTCCGGCGCCCGTTCCGCAACGCCGCCGCCGGCGCTGATGGCCTTGGCAAAGGAATCCATCGAGAGCATGCGCTCCTTGTGCGTGCTGACCGCGTCGAAGACCATCGCCTTCAACTCGCGGACGTTGCCCGGGAAGCTGTAGGTGGAGAGGAGCTGCACCAGTCCCGGGGGCGGAGTCGGCTTCTTCTTGCCGAGCATCGCGGCAGCCTCCTCCAGGAACAGGTCAAGCAGGTACGGTATGTCCCCCTTGCGGCTGCGCAGCGGCGGCACATCCACATGGTGGGTACGCAGCCGGTAAAACAAGTCGCACCGGAAGCTCCCTTGCGCGACCTTGGCCTCCAGGTTCTGGTGGGTCGCCACCACGATGCGCGCCTTGAGGCGCCGTGGCTGGTCGCTCCCCAGCGGGAAATACTCCCCTTCCTGGAGCAGCCGCAAAAGCTTCACCTGGGATGCGATGCTCAGGTCGCCGATCTCGTCGAGGAACAGGGTGCCGTTGGCTGCCGCCTCGATCATGCCGCGGCGAACACCTTCCGCACCGGTGAAGGCGCCGCGCACGTGGCCGAATAGGGTGTCCGAAAACACGGTGTCGTCGAGGCCGGCGACGTTGACGGCCACGAGATCGCCCCGGCAGCGGCTCAACCGGTGCGTGGCCTGGGCGAGGAGCTCCTTTCCCGACCCGCTCTCGCCGGTGATCAAAAGCGGGAGCGGGCTGACGGCCACGGCCTCGATGTAGGCGAAGAGCGCCTGCATGGCCCGGTCCGCCGTGCAGATGGCTGAAAACGCCTCGGGGTGCTGCAGTTCGCAGGAGACGAAACGCCGGGCCATCTCCTTGTTGTCGCGTTGCAGTTCCAGGTGCTTGATGGCACGCTGGACGCCGCAGACGATGCGCTCCTCGTCATCGGTCTTCACGTAGTAATCGTAGGCACCGAGCTTCATGCAGTTGACCACCTTGCCCACCTGGTTCATGCCGCTCACGACGATCACCGCCACCCCAGGGAAACGCTCGGCGATCTGGACCAGGAGGTCCTCTCCCGAAACATGCGGCATGGTGAGATCGAGCAGAACCAGGGCGACATCCCCATTGGCGAGGATATCCAGCACCTTGCGACTGTCGCTGCAAAGCTCCACGTTGGTGATCCCGGAACTGCTCTCCAACGCCAGCGACAACGAGCGCAGCCAGGCCGGTTCGTCGTCGACAAGCAGCACCTTGAAGCAGGGGTACAGTTCACTGTCCATTTTCGCTCCCTGTCACGGCAGCCGGCAACGCGAGGGTGACCGTCGTCCCCTTGCCGGGGCTGGAATCAAAGCTGAGTTCGCCGCCGTGGTCCTTGATGATGTTGGCCGAGATGGAGAGTCCCAGTCCGGTCCCCCCGCTCTCGCGCTTGGTGGTGAAGAAAGGGTCGGTGAGATGCTTCAGGTGCTCAGGAGAGATTCCCGTCCCCTCGTCGTGCACGGTGAGCATCACCCGGCCGCTGCCGGCATCGTGGCTCGTCTCCAGGGAGATAGCCTTGCCCGGGTCCGGCAGCGCCTGCCCCGCGTTCATGACCAGGTTCACCACCACCTGCTCCAGCCGTTGCTCGTTGCCGAACACCGGGGGCAGCCCTTCGCCGTAATAGGCGCTGAAATTGTTGGTGCACTTGCGCGTCGCCACGTCCACCAGGCGTACCGCCGTCTGCACCACGTGGTTGAAATCCAGCAGCTCCTTGCGTGCCTCGTCGTCCTTGCGGGCGAAATTCTTGAGGTCCTCGACCGTCTTCTTGATGCGCTGGGCGCCGTCCTGCATCTCGTCGAGGATCTGCGGCACCTCCTGCCGCACCCTCTGGTACCGTATCCCCCCCAGGGTGAACTCCCCCTCTTCCTCCTGGTACCGGTCCAGTATCCGCTCCGCATCCCTGAATATCTTCTTCAGGGTAGGCATGTTCATCAGGATGATGCCGGTGGGGTTGTTGATCTCGTGGGCCACCCCGGATACCAGGATGCCGAGTGCCGCCATCTTGTCGGCCTGCACCAGTTGCTGCTGGTTTCTCTGCAGCTCGGCCAGGGCGTTGGAAAGCGACTCCGTGCGCTGTGCCACCTGCCGGCGCAGGGAGTACGACCAGAGCACCGTCGCCGCCAGGATCAGGGAGAGAGGTATCACCACCAGTGCCGCGTATTTCGCCACCGTGACCCACGAAGTGCGCTGAGGTTCGAGGACGCCGATCCACTTGTCGTAGATCTGGTTGAACTCCCCGGTCTTCTTGAGGATGGAAAGCCCTTCGTTCATCTGGGCCACCAGCTCCGCGTTCCCCTTTTTCACCGCGTAGCAGTAGTAGCGCTGCGGCGCCACGTTGGTCGCAACCGGCACCAGGTTGGAGAGCTTCTCCTCGCGGATGATGTACATGGCCGGCAGCAGGGCCACCACGGCATAGTCGCACTGCCCGGCCGCCAGTTGCTGCAGGGTCTCGCGGGGGCTGTCGGTCAGCACCAGGTCGGGGTCGTAGTGCCGTTCCTGCAGGTAGCTGTGCATCCCGCCGCCGCGGTGCACCAGCACCTTTTTCCCCTTGAGCTCTTCCAGGCTCTTCACCGCGGGGGTCCCCTTCCGTGCGAAGATGGCCTGGACGATGATGGAATGCGGCGTCGAGAAGTCGTATTCCTTCGCCCGCGCCTCAGAGTAAGAGAGCCCCTCGAGGATGTCGATGTCGCCGCTGTCCAGCTCCTTGAGGATCTTGCCGAAGTCGTCCAGCCGGATCTCGACCTGCATCCCCATGACCCGGGCGATCGCCTTGGTAAGGTCCACGATGTAGCCGGCGGGGTGGCCGTTTTTGTCCAGGAACTGGTAGGGAGGATAGTTGCTGTTGCCGCCCACGACGATGACGCTCAGGTCACGCCCCGGTGGTGGTTCGGCGTGTACCCCGGAGGCGGTCAGGCCCAGAACGATCAGCAGCAAAAGGATTCGGGTCAACATGGCAAGAGGCTCCTGTGCGTAACGGGTTGCCGGCATCGCCAAAGGAAGGAGCACATGAGAGTGAGGGGGAGTTCGCGCAACTTATAACACCTGGGGTAACTTCGCGTCAAAACAAATATCCTGCGCGTCATCCCGGTACGTCCTCGCCAGGCGCTCTCTCCCCCCAGAATCCCGCACTGGTTACTGGAGAAAATGCCATCTTTTCCTTCAAAGATATTGACATATGCATTTTTGAATGTTACTTGTGCCATGTGCATATGCACACTACACATGGAGATATTTCATGAAAATTTGTTTTCCAGTGGAACAGAACCTCGGCCTCTCCAGCGCAGTTTACGGCCATTTCGGCTCCGCACCGGGCTTCGTCGTGGTGGACAGCGTAACCGGCGCATGCAGCGCCATCGTCAACGGCGACCGCATACACCAGCATGGTGCCTGCAACCCGGTTGCGGGGCTCGCAGGGCATGAGGTGGACGCTGTCGTGGTCGGCGGGATCGGCGGCGGTGCGCTGCACAAACTGAACGCAGCCGGGATGAGGGTGTTCAGGGCTTTGGCGGGTACGGTGGCCGACAACCTCGCGCTTTTTCGGGCGAACCAGCTGCAGGAGTACCTCCCCGGCCATACCTGCGGCGGCCATAGCCACGGCCACGGCTGCTCTCACTAGCAGTGCCCCGCCCGCGCAAGCCCAGAACCTGTATCTGCCCGCACCGCTCCGGCTTCGCCGCGCTCTTCAAACCGGCGGGCATCCCGCTCAGTGATCTGGACCTGGTCCGGCTTGCCCATGATGAACTGGATGCCCTGCACCTGTGCGACGGGCAGGGGAAGACCCAGGAGCAGGCAGGCGTCTGCATGGGGGTCTCCCGCGGCACGGTACAGCGCCTGCTCGCTGCTGCGCGCAGCAAGGTCGCTCAAGCCCTCGTTCAGCAAAAGGCGCTGGCGATTTCGGCGGGGTGGACGGGAGATGACGCTTCTACCGCCTGCCCTCCCGGCACGTGGAGGAGTTTCCATGGATTTCCTGGATAAGCTCGCCGAGACGGCAAGGCGACAGCACGAGGAAGCGGACCTCCCGGAGTGGCTGGTCGAGGAGATCGTCGCTCTTAGCGCATCCCCCGTACCCGGGCCGGCACCGACGGACCTGTACAGGCTTCTCCTCCAGCAGGTAGAGGACTTTGACAGCTACGCCGGGGCCGGCTGTTTCGGTGACTCCGTCACTGCCGCCACCATAGCGGCGACGCTGGACCGGCTGCGCAACCGGGATTAGCCGGGGGTCCAACAGCGCGGCTCTGCCGCCACCGCTTGAGCGGCACCCGCGGCACCCGCGGCGCCCTGCGCATGGCCGGATCGGCCTGCCCTGCAATTTATTGTGAATCGAGGTGTGTGATGGCGTGCGAACTCGTCGAATGCTGCCAGTTCTTCAAAGACAACATGAAAGACCTTCCCAAGGCTGCCGAGTACATTCAAAGCAAGCTCTGCTTTGGCGACTACCAAAGCTGCAACAGGTACCAGATCTACAAGCAAACGGGAGAGCACGCTCTTTTCGATCCTTTCCCCGGCGACCAGGAGGCGATCAGGAAGGTGAAACTGTGCCTGCGCCAAAAACAGGGGTGCCCTGATGCGCCTGATGAGTGTGACCCCTCTGAACAGGAGTGATCCCCTCACGCCGGCAGCACCCGTTCACAGGCAGCGCAAAGCCACCGCCGCCGGCCGGCAAACCGGTAGACGGCGCATACTGCACCCGAAGCCCCCGCACCCCGCGGGGGCTTTTCTTTTAACGCCCGCTCCCACCACCGCTTCTTCCTGGACAAGGTTCCCGCTTCCCCTCGCCCTCCCCGCCACTTCTAGTGATCGCTTTTTACGATTGACTTCAACGTTTCCATCGAAACTAACAGTTTGACTTCTCTTCATGGTAAACATATATAAATGTTCATATTTCTATGAGCCATTCGGAGGGAATGCGATGAGTAACGGTTTTCAGGTGAAGTCCGATCCGGAGCTGTGGGAAAAGCTTGGCATGGACGTGGCCCGCTTTGCGGGAATGCCTCCCATGCTGACCAACGCCTACCAGAACATCTTCCTGTCGCAGCACAACCGCCCCGAAAGGATGGCGTACTTCGACGACATGGTGGCAAACATCCACACAGGGCGCATCAGGGAGATCTACGACGCCAAGCAGGGGGGAAAACCGGTCATCGGCACCTTCTGCGTCTACGTCCCCGAGGAACTGGTGATCGCCGCTGGGGGCATCTGCATCGGGCTTTGCGGCGGCGCCCAGGGCTCCATTGCCGACGCCGAGAAAATTCTGCCGCGCAACATCTGCCCGATGGTCAAGTCCGCCTTCGGCTTCAAGGTCGGCAAGATCTGCCCCTATTTCCAGGTGGTCGACCTGGTCTACGGTGAAACCACCTGCGACGCGAAGAAGAAGACCTGGGAGCTTTTGGACCGCTACGTCCCCACTCACGTCATGGAGATCCCCCAGATGAAGCGGGAGCGGGACAAGCGGCTCTGGCTGGACGAGGTGAAGGATTTCAAGGCCGCCGTGGATCGCATCACCGATACCGTCGCCGATTTCGATGCCGTGGCAGCCGGCATCAAGACCATCAACGCCAAGCGCTTCGCCCTGCAGCGCCTAAACGCCCTGCGCCACCACAACCCCTCGCCCATAAGCGGGAAGGACATGCTGCTCATCGAGCAGATCGCCTTCTACGACGAGCCGGTCCGCTTCGCGCAGAAGGTGCACGAACTGTGCGACGAACTCGAGCAGCGCATCGGTAACGGCATCGCGGTGGCGCCGGCCTCGACGCCGCGCATCATGGTCTCGGGCACCCCGATGGCGCTTCCCAACTGGAAGCTGCACCACATCATCGAATCCGCCGGCGCCATCGTGGTCAACGAGGAGAGCTGCATCGGCACCCGCTACTACAAGGACCTGATCGACGAGGGCGCCACGGACCTGGAGCAGCAACTGGAACGGCTCACCGAGCGCTACATGAAGATCGACTGCTCCTGCTTCACCCCCAACGACGACCGCATCGCGCAGGTGCTTAAGGAGTACGAGGCCTCCGGCGCCGAGGGGATCATCGACTACTGCCTGCAGTTCTGCCACACCTACAACATCGAAGCGGTGAAATTGAGGGAGGCCTGCGAGGCGCGGGGGATCCCCTTCATGTCGATAGAAACCGATTATTCGCCTGACGATGTAGGGCAGCTGCAGACCCGCGTCGAGGCATTTTTGGAACAGATCAGGGGGTAGCCATGCAGGTTGGGATCGACCTCGGCTCGCGCACCATCAAGACCGTCGCCCTGAAAGGTGGTGCCGTGCTGCAGCGCCGCGTCGTCGAAAGCGGCTTCGAGCCGCACCGCCAGGCCCTGCAGCTGCTTGGCGACCACCCCACGGCGCGCGTCGTGGCCACGGGCTACGGCCGGCACCTCATGCAGCAGCACGCCGAACTCGACATCATCACGGAAATCAAGGCCCATGCCCTTGGAGCGAGGCACCTGTTCCCCCACTGCCGCACCATTCTCGACGTGGGAGGGCAGGACAGCAAGGTGATCCAGTTGAGCGAGAACGGGCGCATCGTCAACTTCCAGATGAACGACAAATGCGCGGCCGGCACCGGACGGTTCCTGGAGATGATGGCGGTGTCCCTGGGATACGGCCTGGGCGAATTCGGCCTTGCCGCGGGGAAGGCAGATGCCAGCACCCCCATCAACAGCATGTGCGCCGTCTTCGCCGAGTCTGAGGTGATTTCCCTGAAGAACAGGGGCATCCCCCCGGCTGAGATCGCCCGCTCGGTGCACCTGGCCGTCGCCTCACGGCTGGCGGCCATGGTCTCCAAGACCGGTGACTGCCACCATCTGGTCTTTACCGGTGGCGTCGCCAACAACAAGACACTGGTGGCGATGCTGGAGATGGCGTTGCGGGTTCCGGTGCTGGTCCCGGAGGACCCTTCCATAACGGGCGCTCTCGGCGCCGCACTGCACGCCGGCTGCTCCTGAGGCGCAGCGACACATTATTTTTGCAGCACGGGCGGTAGGCCCGATAGAAAACGGAACAGGAGAGAGAAAGATGAGAAGAATTGTGGCACTTACCCTGGCAGTAATGGTGACACTGGCCGCGACGGCCGCGTTCGCCGGCGCCCTTTTCGGCGGCAACTACCACTACATCGCGCCCGCCGATTTCAAGAAGTGGCTGGAGACCGGCAAGAAGGTGCAGATCGTCGACATACAGGTGCCTGCGGAGTACCAGCAGCACCACTTCAAAGGGGCGCTGCAGACCAACGCCTTCCCGGTGAAATCTGCCGAGGAGAAGCAGAAGCTCGACCGGGTTCTGCCGCAGTTGACCGCTTCCCGCGAGGAGATCGTCATCGTCTGCCCCCGTGGCGGCGGCGGAGCCAAGAACACCTACGACTACCTGAAGGGGAAAGGGATTGCCGAGGCGCGCATGCTGATCCTCGAGGACGGCATGCAGGGGTGGCCCTACCAGGCCTTGGTTACGCAAGGGAAATAACTAGTAAGGGCGGGGGACTGGCTCCGCCAGGTACCTGTCCCCTCAGGGCTTGGGTGAGGTGGAGCTGAAAAGGGGACAGGCTACTTTATGTGGAAAAAGTAGCCTGTCCCCTTTTCCAGTTGGTTCTCCTCCCGCCTTCGCGGGACGAAGGGCTTCGGCGCGCAGGCCCGTCAAAGGAGGGGGAGTTCACTCTAAGACATTGCCCCCCAAAAGAGCAAAAGGCCGCTTCTTTGTCCAAAGAAGCGGCCTTTTTATTGTTCTGTCCCCTGCGGCTGCGCCCAGAAATCACCGATATCCTTCAAGATCGCTCCGGACACCAGCTCGTCCGCCCGCGTCTCGAACCAGTCCGCCGGCATGGCGGAACTGTACCCCTCCTCCAGGAAACGGTCGTCCATCAGCACGATCACGCCGCGGTCGGTCTCGGAGCGGATCACCCGCCCCGCCGACTGGATCGCCTTGGACATGGCGGGGATGGTGTAGGCGTACTCGAACCCCTTGCCGTAATGGCGCTGGTAGTAGGCCCGCATCTCCTCGCGCTCCAGGTCGTAGTTGGGAAGCGGCGGCCCGACCACGAAGGCGCCGATCACCATGTCACCCGCGTAATCCACCCCTTCCGAAAGCGATCCCCCCTGCACCGCGAAGACCACCGTCGGTACCAGTCCCGACCGAAGCTGCTCCAGGAACTCGGCGGTCCGCGCCCCCTTCATGTTGCGCTCCTGCCGGAGCACATCGAACCCTTCCGGCACCCGGAACAGTTCGGCGACCCGATCGAGAAACGTGAAGCTTGGGAAGAACGCGAGGTAGTTGCCGCGCCTGAGTGCGACGATCCGGGCCAGGGCATCGGCGATGCGGGCGTAGTTGCGTTCGCGCTGGGAATAGCGGGTGGAAACCTGCGGGATGATCAAAAGCTTGCGCCGTTGCGGCGGGAAGGGGCTCTGGAACTCGGACCAGCGCACCTGGTCCGGGTCGAGGCCGGAGAGCTTGGCGTAATACTCCATCGGCTTCAACGTCGCTGAGAAGCCGACCACCTGCTGGTACTCGCCGTAGCGCTCCCGTATCAGCCCGGAGGCGTCACAGCAGGTCACCTTGACGCTGCCACCGCCGCCGTGCGGCTGGTACGAGGTGAAGAATTCCTGGCGCTCCGAGCGCACCGCGAATTCCAGCGTCTCGGTGAACTCCGACCAGTAGTAGCAAAGGCGCAGGACGGGGTCCTCCTGCCTGATCTCCAGGTCCGCCTCGAGGTAGCGTGACAAAAGCCCGCGCAGCCTACCGTCCAGGTCTAGGAAGATGGCCAGCGGCGGCTCGATCCTCGCCGCCTTCCCCCCCTCCCCGCGGCGGCACGAGAGCACCGCCGCGACGCACTCATCCAAAAGCCCAGCCGCCTCGCGCCGAAACGCCGGCGGCACTCCTGCCAGCTCCTCGCGCATCCCTTCCAGGACCGCACTGGAGAGCCTCGGGGAGTAGTATTCCATGGCGCGGGAGGGGAGGTTGTGCGCCTCGTCGATCACGAGGTTGGGCTTGCCCGCCTGGTCCACCGGGAGACCGGCGGCACGTCCCAGCGCCGAGCGCGGAGCGAAGACATAGTTGTAGTCGCAGATGACCACGTCGGCCAGTTTCGCGCTGTCGATCTGCAGTTCGAAGGGGCAGACCTGGTATTGCTCGCCGAACTGCCGGAAACTGCGGCTTTTGAGGCTCCTTTTCTTCTCCAGCTGCGCCACGATGCCGTGCCTTGCCACCTTGGCGTAGTAGTCGCGGGCGTACTCGCAGTACTCCGGTGTGCAGACCGGCTCGTCCTTGAAGCAGATCTTGCTCTTCGCCGTGATGGTCAGCGAGCGCAGCTTGGCTCCCGCCTCGCGGAACCTGTGCACCGCGTCCTCGGCCACCTCGTGCTGGCTGTTCTTGGGCGTCACGTAGCAGACCGCCTGCCCCCGTCCGAGCGCCTCGCGGAGTACCGGATGCAGCACGCCCACCGTCTTCCCCAGCCCGGTCGGAGCCTGGATCAGCATGCGCCGCCCCAGCGCCATCCCCAGCTCGACCTCCCGCATCAGCTCGACCTGTCCCGGGCGCGGCTTCTCGAAGGGAAATGGAAACGCCGCCGCCACTTTCCGCCTGCGCGTCGCCCTTTTGGCCGCGGCGGCCGCTTCCAGGACCAACTCGTCCAGCCGTTCATCGAGCCAGCTTTGGTACTGTTCCAGGTCGAGCCGGACCTCGAGGTCGGCGGACTGCCCGTTGCGCGAAGAGACGAGATGGAAGGATAGCCTCGGCACCACGCCGTGCTCCAGCCAGTGGAAGTAGCCGTAGGTGAAAAGCTGCAGGCAGTACGGCTCCTCGAGCGATCCGCCGCTCAAGCGCCGCTTCAGTTCCCACAGGTTGAAGCAGCTCTTGATCTCCTCGATCGATGGATCTTCGTGGCCGATGAAACCGTCCATGCGCCCGTTGATCTGGAAACGGAAGCCGCCGCGCTCCAGCAGGCGCCCCACCGCCACCTCCCCCTGGTAGCGCGAATCCTCCTGCGCCCGCCTCCGCTGTACCCGCTGATGGATCTCCTGTCCGTCGCTGGTGGAGCGGTCGTACCCCGAGCGGGGCTCGATGCTCCCGGTACGCGGCACTGGGAGGGCGAAATAGCCTACGGGGATGTTGATGATGTCGCTTGCTGGTTTCATGCGGTCTGTTAGCCCCTTGATTCTCCGCCACTTTCTAATGACCGCTTCCCGTTTGTCAAGTTAAGAATCCGCGGCTCGTTGCAATAGCTCGTTTAGAGGGTATGCTCTTCAGCGTATTTCTAATTACAAGCCAAAAGGAGAGCAAAACATGAGAAGAGCCATTGCAGCCGCCGTCCTGACCCTTTTCTGTGCCGGATTCGCCTATGCCGCTGACGAGACCGTGGTGGTGCTCCCGGCCAAGAATGGTAACGTGACCTTCCCGCACAAGCAGCACAAGGACATGCCCGAGATGAAGTGCACCAACTGCCACGAAACCGACAAGGGCGGCAAGATCGCCGATCTTGGCAAGGACTGGGCACACAAGACCTGCAAAGGGTGCCACACCGAAAAGGCCAAAGGGCCCACAAAGTGCAACGAGTGTCATAAGAAGTAGCCCTCTTTCCCGCCCGATCCGCACCTCGGCGGGGGCCACGGCCTCCGCCGCTTTCGTTTCCGCCTCCCGCATAAAATCAATTAGAACCCTCCCGACAACATTGACATTCTTTAATTTTTTCGGATAATGAAGTCGCCCGGCTCTCCCTGCTTATCTTGCGTCGGCTGCCAACTCCCTGGTCCTACGAGGTATGCCGGGGATGTGCGGCGCGGCCCCGGGCTGCCAAGCTCCTACATTAAAGGTTGAGGCAGAGGAGATTCACTCATGAGGGACCCTTTCCACGACCTGCACCACCATGAAACCGGTGGCTCCTCCCACATCAGGCTCATCTCCGAGGGGGGAAGTACCCACGCCCGGAGCCCGGAACTGGTCTGCATCGACTCCATCCAGGCCACCCAGAACTGCACCACCGAGGCGCAGCACACTGTCTTTCCCGCCGCGGTCGCTGCCGGGACGGCGCCGCCTGAGAGCTCCATCTGCACCCTGCCTCCCGACCACGCGGAGGAGCTGGACCGCGGGATACTCCCCCCCCTGCTGCGTCAACGCCTGCTTTTGCTGGGCCTCTCCTTGAGCCCGGCAGCGACCGTATCGGTCAAGGAGCCCGGCAAGCTGTGGCTGGTGGCGGATGAAACCCGCTCCTACCCGGTCAGATTGATCGCGGCGCGCATCGCGGTGTACGCCGGGATGCAGCCGGCCCGGCCGTGAGGCGGTGCCCGATTCCCGGCTGTGGGGCCGAGGAGGTCCTCATCCGGATGCTATTAATGAAAGGAGTGAGCGATGGCCGAAGAGAATGCGGGTGGGGAGCGCGGCGACAGCGGGCATCTCAGGCTTGTCTCGGAGGGAGGGGGGGAGCCGGCCACGCGGCGGGCCCAATGCTGGTCGCCCGACCAGTTTGTTTCCAGTTGCATCACACCGCAGCAGATGGAGAACTTCAGGGCCTACAACAACGTGTGCATGACCCTGCCGACCAACGACACCTATGTCTTTTCGCTTCCACTAGAACACGCGGTGGGACTGGACCAGGGGGAGGTTCCACCGGAAGTGCGGCAGGAGTTCGAAACCAACGGCTCCCCGCTCTCCCCGGCGGCGAAGCTGACCGTGCAGCAGTCCGGCAGGGTCTGGTTCATCATCGATATGGACCGCAAATATTCCATCCGTATGGTGCCCACCGGGCTGTTGGTCTACAGCGAAAGGTTATGACCCGCGCCCCGGCCGGAGATCCGTCATGAGCGACTTCCATGCCTTCGATCAGGGAGGTGTGACCTACCTGTTCTTCAGCCGCTCGGCAAAGCTCTACCAGATCAGCCCGCTCGCGGCCCGTCTGGTCCGGGAGTTCTTCCCCGCGCAACCAGAAGCGACCCTGCCGGCTTCAGGGTCCGCGCCGCCAGATACGCTCTCCCCCGGGGAGACCGAGCTGTACGTTGAGCTGCTGTACCTCTTCCACCGCGAACTGGCCCTCCCGCTTCCGGCACCGCACCAGCAGGACGACTCCCCCGGCGAAAACAGCTACCAGACCTTTTCCATCTACCTCGCCCAGACCTGCAACATGGCCTGCTGCTACTGCTGGAACCGGGGCGGCACCTTCGGGAAACCCGGCCGCGTGATGGGGTGGAACACCGCCCGGCGCGCGACGCAGCTGATCGTGTCCCTGGTGGAGCGCTCCACGGCGGAGAAGATCTTCATCAACTTCTACGGCGGAGAACCGCTGCTCGATTTTCAGGTCCTGCAGCAAATCACCCGCGAACTCCTGAAGCACGAGGCGCGCCTTGGCAAGAACTTCCACCTGACCCTGGATACCAACGGCACCCTCCTGGAAGGGCACGCCGCGCAGTATCTGGCCCGCTACTTCACCCAGGTCGGGGTCAGCCTGGACGGCAGCCAGCGCATCCACGACCTGCAGCGCCCCGGCAAATACGGGGAGGAAACCTGGCAGCGCATCGTCAACAACATCAGGAGCTTTCCCAACCCGAAACTCCTCGGGATCCGCGCCACGCTTACCACTTTTTCCGACAGCTATCTGGAGACCTTCCTGCACCTCACGACCCTTGGGGTCGGGAGGATCCAACTTGAGTACTGCCACGAGCCGGGATACCATCAAAACCCCATCTACGAGAAGCTGATAGTCCCCCCACAAAGGCAGCTGTCGGAATTGCATGAATTTGTTGATTACTACGTCGATTACATCGCCAGCTACAAGAGCACCCGGGACATCCCCTTCGTCTCCAATCTGCTGGACAGCATCAACCGGATCAAGCGCGCCAACCGCTTCACCCGTCCCTGCGGCGCGGGCACCAACACCCTCGCCATCAACAGTCAGGGTGAGGTATTCCCGTGCATCGCTTTCGTGGAACGTGCCGACTTCGCCATGGGGCAGACGGGGCAGGGTTCCCTTTCCCTGCATCAGACCCTGCAGGGGTTCGAGGTGGACCGCCAACCTCCCTGCCATGCCTGCTGGCTGCGTTACGACTGCGCCGGCGGCTGCTACGCCACCCACTACGACATGACCGGAAACGCCCGGCAGCCGCACCCGGAGTACTGTCAGAACATGCGAGGCCGGGCCGAGGTCTACTTCTACGCCCTCACCCGGATGCTGGACCGGTGCCCCTGGCACCTTGAACGGTGATCCGGGGTCGTTTTTACCGCCCGTCGGGCGTCACGTACCAGAATATGGCCAGGAAATGGAAGGCACTACCGACCAGCACGAAAACGTGCCAGATGGCGTGGTTGTAAGGAAGGCGGTCCCAGAGGTAGAAGAGGACACCGAGGGTGTAGGCCGCGCCGCCGGCAAAGAGCAGCAGTAACCCGTTGAGCGCGAGTGCCGCTGCGAGCGGCTTGATGACCACCAGCACCAGCCAGCCAAGACCGAGGTAGAGAGCGGGCCCCAGGTAGGGAAGCCGGTGCGTGGTGTACAGCTTCATAAAGGCCCCCACCGTCCCCAGTCCCCACACCGTGACCAACAGCCAGTACCCCCACGCCCCCCGGAGCGTCACCATGGCAAACGGCGTGTAGGTTCCGGCTATCATGAAATACACACACGCATGATCCAGGATGCGGAACACGTAGCGCAGGCGCGGCCTTCTCACGCTGTGGTAGATGGTTGAAACGCTGTAGAAGAGCAGCATCGCCGCGGCATACACCGCCGCCGATACTATGCGCGCCTGCCCGCCGATGCGCACCGCCAGGGCAATGAGTGCCGCTGCCCCCACCGCGCTCAGGAGCAGCCCGATGCCATGGGTCCAGCGGTTGGCCAACTCCTCGGTCTCCGTGTAGTGAAACAGGCGTTGTTTCAGGTCGTCGTCTTCCATGTCACCCCCCGATGGCAGCACCACCCTAAGATACAGCGACTTCCTCCTTCCCGCAAACGCCTCCGCCCCCTTTCAGCTTGACAAGCCGCTGCTTCGATACGATCATGACATCGCGTTTACAGCATTCTCATGTGATTGGAGCGGAGGATAGCCTTGGCCAGAAAGATTTTCATCGCGGCATCGGGTCAGAACATCGGCAAGACGACCATCAGCGTTTCGCTGCTGCACCTTGCCCAGAAGAAATACGGCCGGGTCGGCTTCATGAAGCCACTGGGGCCCAAGCCCACCGTCCTGCGCGGCATTCCCGTCGATAAGGATGCTGCCCTGATGGCGCAGGTGTTCGACCTGACCAAGGATCTGCGCTACATGTCGCCGGTGGTGGTCTACCCCGAGACCTCGCGGCAGGCCATTGACGGCGAGCTGAACCTCCCGGAACTCGCCGACTGCATCATGACCAGCTTCGCCGAACTGGAGAAGCACTGCGACTTCATCGTCATCGAGGGTTCCGGCCATCCCGGCGTCGGGTCCGTGCTGAACCTCTCCAACGCACGCATCGCCAAGATGCTGGATGCCCCCGTCCTGATGCTGAGTGGTGGAGGTGTGGGGAACGTCATAGACACGCTCGCCATGAATACGGCACTCTTCAAGCTCGAAGAGGCCGACGTGCGCGGGGTCCTCGTGAACAAGCTTTTCACCGACAAGCGTGAAACGGTCCTTGATTACCTGGGGCGCGCTTTCATCGACCAGCCGTTCTCCGTTCTGGGCGGCTTCGACTACAAGCCGGTGCTTGCGAACCCCTCCCTGGTCAGGGTCGCGCGTCTCCTCGACCTGCCTCTGCACGGCAACCGCCGCGAGGTGAAGCGTATCATCCACCACGTGCAGATAGGCGCCGCATCGACGCAGAGGGTTACCGAGATGCTGCGCGATTCCTCGCTTTTGCTCGTCACCAGCAGCCGGGATGAATTACTGGTGACCCTGGCCAACCTGTACCAGATGCCCGAGTTCCATCAGCAGATCGCCGGTTTGGTCATCTCGGGCCAGGCACCGGTCAGCGGTATCACCCAGCGCATCATCGACCGCAGCAACATCCCCTATTTCCGTACCAACCAGACCACCACCGACCTTTACAAGCTCATCACCGAGGATGTTTCCAAGCTGACGGCGAAGGACACCGAGAAGCTGAACCTGATCCGGTCCCTCGCCGAAGAGCGTCTCGATTTCGACGCGATCGACGCGTTGTTCGCGCAGTAGCACGATGTGAGCGAACCGTGTTGAGCTTTCTGGAGAGAGAGGGTGCGCGGCAGAAGGGACTCTAAGGTAGGAAACCAAAAGACGTCCCAAAAACTAAAAAGGCGGCCTCCATTGGAGAGCCGCCTTGCGCCGTCCCCCGGTGGGGCACGGCTCACGCTGGTCGTTTTGACTACTTCTTGTGGCAGTCCGCGCACTTGGTCGGACCTGCACCCTTGTCGCTGTGGCACCCTTTGCAGGTCTTGTGCGCCCAGTCCTTGCCAAAGCCCTCGATCTTGCCCGGTCCCTTCTCGTGGCACACCTTACAGTCCTTCAAGGCTTCCTGGTGTTTCTTGTGGTTGAAGGTCACGTTGCCGTTCTTGGCCGGAAGGGTGACTACGTCCGCCGCCAGTGCCGCTCCGGCACCGAAGACGACGAGGGCTGCAGCTACAATTACCTTTTTCATGGTCTGCTCCTTTTCTTTTTGGGTTTTTTGCTTCCGAACTGTGGTAAAAATAGCATCTGGTCGACCGCCCCGGTATCGACATCTATAGCAATTCGACCCGATGTCGGGTCCCAAAGGGGCCATGTCGGGTCGTTCACCGCACCAAATTTCCCGTTTTACCAGCGGAGCGCGTTGTAATGGCGGAAACCAACGACAAAGCCGAAAAGTCTCTCCAGCCCAGCGTCGCCATCGACGGCATCCGGATCAGGACCATACGAGAGACGAAGAAACTCACCCAGCTCTACGTGGCAAGCGTGGTCGGGGTGACCACCGATACCATCTCCCGCTGGGAGAACAACCGGTACCCGTCCATCAAGCGGGATAACGCCCAGAAGCTGGCTGATGCCTTGGAGGTTCCCCTCGAGGAGGTCCTGCGCCCGGATTCCCCCGAACCGGAAGAAGGTTCAACTCAACCTCCCCCCACCCCGTCCAAAGGCCAGAGGACGGCCGTAATAGCCATTGTCGTCCTCCTTGTGACGTTGTTGCTGGGCCTGCTCCTGTTCTTCGTGCTTCGTCAGCCAGTCATTCCCCCCAGCGCCACCCGCTGGACGCCGCGTTTCGCCGCACCTGGGGAGGTTTTTCCCGTGCAGATCAAGGTGGCGCGTCAACCCGGGACCCAGTTTGGCTTCATCCTCAGGGAAAAGCTCCCCGCCGGCGCCCGCCTGGTCAAATCGGTCCCTCCCTCCTCGTCGTCGAACTCAGAGGTGAAGTGGCTGGTTCCCAGCGGCGTAACGCCGATCACCGCGTCCTTCACCCTCCAAATCCCGGCCACCTTCCCCCCCGGCAAGGACGCCGCCCTTAAAGGGGAGATTGTCATTCACAGCGCCGGCTCCTCCAACCGGACCGAGGCCGTCGGCGGCTCCAACGCCATCCATATCGGCTCCTACCACTGGGCCGACAGCAACGGCGACGGCCGCATCGATGACGACGAGATCATGCCCGCCTACTACATCTGCGAGGAGATGAAGGGACTGGGGCTGGACTGGAAGACCATCGAGGCGATCTGGAGCGGCAAAGGCTACCGCTGGGACGCCAAGCACGGCTACACGGTGTTGAAGTAACCCCTCTACCCTTCCACCTTCTCGTCCCTTTCCCCCCTCCCCTGCTAGAAGTGTCACCCCGCCCGGATCATTAGCTTTTTTTACTTCCGCTCATGCCAATCACCAGGCGCATGGTAAACTGTGTCCGTCGTACCTGGGCCCTTTCGGCGTGCCTGACCGAGGCGGCACTAGCCTAATTAAATTTTAAGACCGGAGGTATCATGAAAGCATTGATCTTGAGCGCCGACAACTTCGAGGATACCGAACTGCTGGTTCCCCTTTACCGGCTACGTGAGGTGGGATTCTCAGTCGTGGTGGCGTCGGAAAGTCCCGGCACCATCCACGGCAAACACGGATACGAGGTGCCGGTTGATAAGCTCTTTTCCGACATCCACGCTGCCGATTACGCCATCCTGGTGCTCCCGGGAGGGAAGGCACCGGCCGCGATCCGGAACATCCCTGCGGTCCAGGAAATCGCCCGTGCCTTCATGGCCTCGGAGAAGCCGGTAGCGGCCATCTGCCATGGCCCGCAGATCCTGGTATCCGCCGGGCTGCTCAAGGGTCGCAAGGCCACCTGTTACGAGTCCGTCGCCCCCGAGTTGCGCGACGCCGGGGCCCAATACCAGGACATCGAGGTGCTGGTTGACGGCAACCTGATCACCTCCAGAAAGCCTGACGATCTCCCGGCCTTCTGCCGCGAGTTGACCAGGATGCTGAAGGCGCAAGGGTAAATCCATGCGGGTGAATAAACAGCTTCTGCGAGATTTGACGAAAAAAAGGCGGCTCCCGATCGGGAGCCGCCTTTTCATTACGTGCATTTGCCACTGTTACCTGAGGTTCTTCTTGATCCGTTCTACCGCCTCGATGACGTTGTCGCGGTTGCCGAAGGCGGAGAGGCGGAAATACCCCTCGCCGGCGGGGCCGAAGCCGCTCCCCGGGGTGCCCACCACGTTGCACTCGTTGAGGAGCTTGTCGAAGAAGTCCCAGGAGGAGAGCCCGTTCGGGGTCTTGAGCCAGATGTAGGGGGCGTTCACGCCGCCGTACACGGTCAGCCCGGCTTCAGCGAGCCCTTCGCGGATGATGCGCGCGTTCTCCATGTAGTAGTCGATGATTTCCTTGTTCTGTTTCCACCCCTCCTCGGAATAGACCGCGGCAGCGGCCTTCTGCACCGGGTAGGAGGCGCCGTTGAACTTGGTGGTGGTGCGGCGCAGCCAGAGCTTGTTGAAGGAGTATCTCTCGCCGCTCTCGGTGGTCCCCATGACCTCTTCCGGCACGACCACGAGGCCGCAGCGCACGCCCGTGAAGCCGGCGGTCTTGGAGAAGGAGCGGAACTCGATGGCGCACTTCTTCGCCCCTTCCACCTCGTAGATGGAGTGCGGGATGTTGGGATCGGTGATGAACGCCTCGTAGGCGGCATCGTAGAAGATCACGGCGTCATTGGCGAGGGCATAGTCCACCCACTTCTTCAGCTCCGCCTTGCTGGCCACGGTGCCGGTCGGGTTGTTGGGGAAGCAGAGGTAGATGATGTCCACTTTGCCGGTCGGGAGCGCCGGGATGAAGCCGTTCTCCTCGGTGCAGGGAAGGTAGACGATCCCCTTGTAGTACCCTTTCTCGTC
The DNA here is from genome assembly GCF_019063845.1 of Geomonas subterranea. NCBI lineage: Bacteria > Pseudomonadati > Thermodesulfobacteriota > Desulfuromonadia > Geobacterales > Geobacteraceae > Geomonas > Geomonas subterranea. The sequence continues at coordinate 3,852,984 of NZ_CP077683.1, read as the reverse complement.
CGCCTCGCCGGTGCGGCCTATCATCACGTTGGTGTCGTTGTACACCGGGTAGACCGGGTCGCCGATGGCCACCACGTTGTCCAGCGCGAAGATGTCCAGGATGTTGGCGCAGTCGCACTTGGAGCCGTCGGAGATGAACATCTCCTCGGTCTTCAGGTCGACGCCGAGCGGCTTGTAGGACTTCTCGATGATGGCGTTGATGAGCCAGTCGTAGCCCTGCTCGGGACCGTATCCGGCGAAGTTCTCGACCGTGGCGAGGTCATCCACCGCCTCGTGGAACGCCTTGATGACGGCCGGGGCCAGGGGGCGGGTCACGTCGCCGATCCCCAGGCGGATCACTTTCGCCTCCGGGTTGGCGGCGGCGAAGGCGCGCACGCGGCGCCCGATCTCCGGGAAGAGGTAACCTGCTTTCAGTTTCAGGTAGTTATCGTTTATCTTTGCCACGTATTTCCTCCAGAATTAAACTAAACGGCGGCCACCAGGCAGCCTGTATCACTTATCTCAGCCCCAGCACGTCCTGCATGTCCCACACGCCCGGCTTGGCGGTCACCACCCACTTGGCGGCGCGCACCGAACCGCGAGAGAACATGTCGCGGGTATGGGCGCGATGGGTGAGCTCGATGCGCTCGCCCATGCCGATGAAGTATACGGTGTGCTCGCCGACGATGTCACCGCCGCGCACGGTCTGCATGCCGATCTCGTCATGGGTACGCTCGCCGCAGATCCCCTCGCGGTGGTAGTTGGCGACTTGGTTGTAGTCGCGCCCGAGCGCATTGGCCACGACCTCGCCCATCCTGACCGCGGTCCCGGAGGGGGAGTCCTTCTTCAGGCGGTGGTGGGCCTCCACGATCTCGACGTCGAAGTCCTCGCCCAGGATCTTGGCCACGTCGGCGAGGACCTTGAAGCAGACGTTGACGCCTACCGACATGTTGGGAGCGATGATGACAGGGATCTCGCGGGCAAGCTCCGCCGCCAGCGCGCGCTCTTCGGGGGTGAAGCCGGTGGAGCCGATGACGATGGACTTCTTGTAAAGGGCGCAGACTTCGAGGTTTTTCAGGGACACCTTGGGAGCTGTGAAGTCGATGAGGACGTCGCACCCCTGTACCGTTGCGTTCAAATCGTCGCTGATAAGGACGCCGATGGCGCCCAACCCAGCATTGTAACCGGCATCCTGCCCCACCATCGGGTGGCCCGGGCGCTCCAGAGCGCCGGAGAGTTCCACGCCCTCGGACTCCCTTATGGCTGCGATGATGCGGCCACCCATGCGGCCGGCTGCCCCGCAAACAGCTATTTTAACCATTGGTTTCTCCATTATTTTGATGATGGCGACAGCCCTCGTGAGGCGCTAGGGCTGGGCGAATGATTATTCGCCCCCACAAATCCCCATCTTTTTCCGACACCACGATCACTGTAGGGGCGAATAATCATTCGCCCGCTTTTACAGTTCACCCACGTGAAGGGGGCTCCACCTTTTAGATCAGCTTGTATTCCTTCATGATAGCCACGAGCTTCGCCTTGTTGGCCTCCATGAGCGGGGCCAGCGGCAGGCGGACTTCGTCGCTGCACTTGCCCATGAGAGAAACCGCGGCCTTGACCGGAACCGGGTTGCTCTCGATGAACATGGCGTTGGATATCTTCAGGAGGTACAGGTGCAGCCTCCTCGCCTCCTCCAGGTTACCGGCGTTGAAGGCGTCGACCAGGGACGACACTTCCTTGGGCATGATGTTGGCGGTAACCGAGATAACCCCCTTGCCGCCCGCCGCCATGATGGGCAGGGTGATGAAGTCATCGCCGGAGAGAACGTCGAGCTTGTCGCCGCAAAGCGCCAGCACCTCGGAAGCCTGCTGCAGCGACCCGGTTGCCTCCTTGATGGCGACGATGTTCTGGTGCTCGGCGAGCCGCGCCACGGTTTCCGGCAGCAGGTTCACGCCGGTACGGCCCGGTACGTTGTACAGGATCTGGGGGAGCGCAACCGCGTCCGCGACGGCCTTGTAATGACGGTAGAGGCCTTCCTGGGACGGTTTGTTGTAGTAAGGAGTCACCAGCAGGGCACCGTCCGCGCCAAGTTCTTTGGCGTGCTTGGTGATCTCGATGGCCTCGTGGGTGGAGTTGGAGCCGGTGCCGGCGATGACGGGAACCCTCTTGTTGACCTGCTCAACCACGATCTGGATGACCCTGTCGTGCTCCTCATAGCTGAGGGTGGAGGACTCACCGGTGGTGCCGCAGGGCACGATGGCATCGGTGCCGTTCTCAATCTGGAACTCGACGAGTTCCCTCAGTTTTTCCTCGTCCACCGCGTGGTTGTTGAACGGCGTCACGATGGCAACGATACTTCCGTGAAACATGGTTTACCTCCTCATTAGAGCTATGTGAATGTCTGGGGTGTTTATGGAGTGTCCTGCTGCGACGCGTCCTGTTGCACCAGGTTTCGCTGTCGTCGTAAACAAAAAAAGTTTTTATTTCTAACATATAAAGAGATAAAAAGTCAAAGTAATGCTGACCGCTTTTCCCGCGTCACGACCGGAGAATCACTGAGATTGAGCTCGCTTAACAGGGTTTCAAAGAGGAAAACCTCCCAGAGCATCATGCGCCTTGCCCCGGAATATTTGCCGGTGTTTCATCTGAAGTGAAAGCAGCCCTCACCCCTGCCCCTCTCCCGGAGGGCGAGGGGGTCGAGTGTTGGTGTCCATCTTTCCTCTCACCTTGGGCGAGGTGATCGTGTGTTTGTGTTTATCCTCCCTCTCATTTTTGGAGAAGGGGCCACGTGTTGGTGTCCATCCTCTCTCTCACTTTGGGAGAAGGGGCCAAGTGTTGGCGTCCATCATCTCTCTCTCACTTTTGGAGAGGGGCGAGTGTTGGTGTCCATCCTCCCTCTCCCTCTGGGAGAGGGTCGGGGTGAGGGCGTCGCAACCGGCAACGCCCCCCTGTCTTCGACCTGCCTTCGGTCCCCCCTCTCACCTGCGACTGAGCGAGAAGAAGACAGGGACGATTTTACAAGAAATTGCACAAATTTTAGGCTGCCATTTTACTGCCTAAAACAGCCGTTCTCGCCACACCGCAACCACAGACCTCCCTTGACAGCTAAAACCGCTCCTATGGCCTTTTTTGCTCGTTTTAAGCAAAATTAGCAAAGACTAATCATTTTCTCATGATGATAACCAGCGATCTGGCGTCGCCGGAGCAGGGAAGAGTGAAATCTTGCACCGACTCGACCCGCGCGCCAAATTTTTCCAACTCACCAGCAGCAGCGGTGACTTCCTCGGCCGCGTTCTTCCCTTTCATGGCGACGATGCGTCCCCCCTCCTTCAAAACCGGCAAGGCCATGGCAACGAAGGAAGGAATATCCGAAAAGGCGCGTGAGACAACCCAATCAAAATGTCCCGCGTACTGCGCGGTCAGTGTCTCGGCGCGTACATGCAGCGCATCGAAGCCTACCAGGTTCAGCAGGCGCACCGCCTGCTTCTGAAAGCTGATCTTCTTCACCACCGCATCGACGGAAACAATCTCCAGATCGGGCTGCACCAGCTTCACCGGAATGCCGGGAAAGCCGCCACCGGAACCAATGTCGAGCAGGGATCCAGGCCCGTGCACGACTTTCAGCAGGCTCAGCGAGTCCACCAGGTGCTTCACCGCGATACCTTCGTCATCGGTGATGGCGGTGAGGTTGATCTTGCGGTTCCATTTCTTCAACTCCTCGGCGAAGAGGTCAAGGGCGTTCAACTGGGACGGTGTCAGGTCGAGCCCCAGTTCAGCGCCCCCCTTTTTCAGGAGATCCTTGGCACGCTGGTTCATCGGCCATACCTCGCCTTCAGCGCTATGGACAGGATCGTGATTCCCGCAGGCGTGACGCCGGGGATGCGGGACGCCTGCCCCAGGGTGTCCGGACGGAAACGGGCGAGCTTTTCCCGCACCTCCGCGGAAAGGCCGGAGATGGTGCCGTAGTCCATGTCATCGGGAATCTTGGTGCTTTCCAGCCTGGCGGAGCGGTCGACCTGCTCCAGTTGGCGCTGGATGTAGCCCTGGTACTTGATCTGGATTTCGAGTTGCTCACGCACCTGTTCCGGCAGATCCATGATGGCCGGATAGACCCTTGAGAGATCCTGGCAGGTGAATTCTGGGCGACGCAACAGCTGTTCGTAGCTGATCGCGTTCTGCATTCCTGCCAATCCCCATTCCTCCAGCAGGTCTTCACCAGCAGCCGAAGGAGTCAGCCTTTCCTTGGAAAGACGCGCCAGCTCCGATTCGATCAGTTCCTTCTTGGCGAGGAAAGAACTGTACACCTCCTCCTTCACCAGCCCGATCTCGTGTCCCTTTTCCCTCAGGCGCAGGTCCGCGTTGTCTTCGCGCAGCAACAGGCGATACTCCGCTCGCGAGGTGAACATGCGGTACGGCTCCTTGGTCCCAAGAGTCACCAGATCATCGATCATCACGCCGATATAGGCTTCGCTGCGTCCAAGTACCAGGGGATCTTTCCCCTGTACCCTGAGGGCCGCGTTGATACCGGCCATGAGCCCTTGCGCCGCGGCCTCCTCGTAACCTGAAGTGCCGTTGATCTGGCCGGCATGGTAGAGGTTGCGCACCAACTTGGTCTCCAGCGAGGCGTGCAACTGGATCGGATTGACATAGTCATACTCGATCGCATAGGCGGGACGCATGATTTCGACCCGCTCCAGACCCTCGATGCTCCGGTAGAAGGCCCACTGGATATCGATGGGAAGCGAGGTGGACATGCCGCTGGGATAGACCTCGACCGTCTCACGTCCTTCGGGCTCAATGAAAGTCTGATGGCGGTCCTTCTCCGGGAAGCGCACCACCTTGTCCTCGATGGACGGGCAATACCGCGGGCCGATCCCCTCGATGATCCCGGCGTAGAGCGGCGAACGGTCCAAACCGCTACGGATGATCTCATGGGACCTGGGATTGGTATAGGCGATGTGGCAGGGAACCTGCGGCTGCTCTATGCGCTCGGTCGAAAACGAGAACGGGATCGGGTTCTCGTCGCCGTACTGTTTTTCCAGTCTGTCGAAGTCGATGGTCCTGCCGTCCAGGCGCGCAGGGGTGCCGGTCTTGAGACGGCCGACGTCGAACCCGTAATCCTTGAGGCCGTCGGAAAGGCCGATGGAAGGAAGGTCCCCTGCCCTGCCGCCCGGGTAATTGACAAGGCCTATATGGATGAGACCGCGCATAAAGGTGCCGGTAGTGAGGATGACGGTCTTGCCCAGGAAGCGGACGCCGCCGCGGGTATCGACGCCTACCACCTCGTCTCCCTCGATCACCAGTCCGGTCACTTCGACCTGCTTCAGGTCCAGGTCGTCCTGCTGCTCCATCACGTGTTTCATGCGCAGACGGTAAAGCTGTTTGTCCGCCTGGGCCCGGGAGGCGCGAACGGCCGGCCCCTTCTTGGTGTTGAGCACGCGGAACTGGATGCCGGTAGCATCTATGTTGCGACCCATCTCACCGCCGAGGGCATCGATCTCTTTGACCAGATGTCCCTTGGCAAGACCACCGATGGCCGGGTTGCAGGACATCAGGGCGATGGCGTCCAGGTTGATGGTGAGCATAAGGGTGGACTGCCCCATGCGCGCCGCGGCGAGGGCCGCCTCGCAGCCGGCATGTCCTGCGCCTACCACGATCACGTCATATTTCTTGTCATAAACTATCAAGCCGTACTCCGTTTGTATCAGAAGCTGTATTTGGCCCGGGAGGCAGGGGCGAATCAAGCACCGTACCTCTCGGGCGACCTCCCCAGTTGTGTTCCACGTGGAACATCGTGCAAAAGAGGCGCAGGTTCAGCATGTTACACAAAAACCACCAGATAAATCAAACCACACCTTTTAGGGGCAACCCACTGTAGGGGCGAATAATCATTCGCCCGCCTTTAAGCCACCTGCGTAATCGATGACCTGCGGTACGGGTTCGGCCGGCGGGGGCTGGGCGAATAGTTATTCGCCCCTACAGGTCGGATGCGAAAGACAAGGTAAACCTTTACTATCACATCGAAACGGGCAATTGTTTCACGTGAAACAGGAACACCAGCCGCACTACCCCGTGCTACTTGCCAATGCAGAAGCTGGAGAAGATCCTGTCGAGCACATCGTCGGCAGTGGTCTCGCCGGTCACCTCGCCCACGGCATCCAGTGCGTCCCGCAGGTCCACCGGTAACAACTCCAGGTTCACCCCCGCTTCAAGATTGGTAACGAATGACTGCAAAGAGGTACGCGCCTTAAGCAGGGCGTCGCGGTGCCGCGCCTTGGAGACTGCTACAAACTCCCGGCCGTCGATGGCGTGTCCGTGCATGAAGGCGTTGGTGATGGCATCGCGTAGTTCAGGCACTCCATCACCCGTCAACGTGGAAATGGCAACCACAGGGCCGGTACACTCAGCAGGCAACACTGCATTTATCTGAAGGTCGGCCTTGTTCCGAACAACGAGGTAACTCTTGTCGCCTATCGCCTGCAAGATCGCAGCATCATCCTGGCCGAACTCGCTGGCACCGTCAACCACGAATAGCACCAGGTCAGCCTTGGGAATGCGGTCCAGCGACAGCCTGACCCCCTCCTGCTCCACCTGGTCCTCAGACTCACGTATCCCTGCCGTATCGAGAAGCTTCACCGGCAGCCCGTTGATGTTGACCACTTCCTCGATCAGGTCGCGCGTGGTGCCAGGGACGGAGGTCACAATGGCCCGTTTCTCCTTCAACAGGGTGTTGAGGAGACTCGACTTGCCGACGTTGGGCTTGCCGGCAATGACTACCGATACTCCATCCCGCAGCACCCTACCCTCATCGAACCCCTCTATAAGGGCATCCAATTCGGCCAGCGCGGGAGCTACCTTGCCGAGGACATCGGTCTCGACAGCCACGTCGACATCGTCCTCAGGGAAATCAATGAGCGCTTCAACGTAGGCAAGGGCATAAACGATCCCTTCCTTGACGGTGGTAATCCGCCTGGAGAGAAGCCCTTCACGCTGGTGCTGAGCCAGGGCCAGCGAGGCGTCGGTGCGGCTGGAGATGACATCCATGACCGCCTCGGCCTGAACCAGGTCGATTCTCCCATTCAGGAAGGCGCGCTTGGTAAATTCTCCCGGCTCTGCAAGCCGCGCCCCCTCAGTCAGCACCAGCGACAGAATGCGCGAAACCACCAGGGTGCCGCCATGGCATTGGATCTCCACCACGTCCTCGCGGGTGTAGGAGTTGGGGCCCTTCATGTAGACCACCATGGCCTCATCGATCAGATCGCCGTTGCCAGGATTTACCACTTCGCCATAAGAAAAACGGTGGCTTTTTAGGCCACCGTTCGACTTTGCTCTGAAGATGCTGTTTGCTATCGGCAGAGAGGCAGGGCCGGAGATCCTTACGATCCCGATTCCCCCCTCACCTACCGCTGTGCTGATTGCTGCGATTGTGTCGCGAACATACATTGCTTTATTCCACTTTCGGTCAGTCGGCGACCGACTTGTTGATGTACATCTGCTGCGCGATGGTCAGCACGTTGTTGACCAGCCAGTAGATAACCAGGCCGGACGGGAAGTTCAGGAACATGAACGTGAAGACCACCGGGAGCATCAGCATCATCTTGGCCTGAACCGGGTCCATGTTGGTCGGGGTCATCTTCTGCTGGATGAACATGGTGGCGCCCATGATGAGCGGGGTCACGTAGTACGGGTCCTTGGCAGAAAGGTCGGTGATCCAGAGATAGAAAGGAGCGTGCCTGAGTTCGATGGAGTACATGAGGGCGCGGTACAGACCGAAGAACACCGGGATCTGGACCAGCATCGGCAGGCAGCCGCCCAGCGGGTTGACCTTGTGGGTCTTGTACAGTTCCATCACGGCGCGGTTCATGGCGTCGCGGTCGTTCTTGTACTTCTCCTTCAGCTCGTTCATCTTCGGCTGCAGCTTCTGCATGTCCTTCATGGACTTGTAGCTCTTGTGAGTGAGCGGGAAGAACACCAGCTTCAGGATGCAGGTGATGATGATGATGGCGATGCCGTAGTTGCCGGTGTACTTGTAGAGGAACTTCAGGAAGACCACCAGAGGTTTCGCAATGGCGGCAAACCAGCCATAATCGATGACCTCTTCCAGCCTGCTCCCCTGCGCCTTGAGGATGTCGAGATCTTTCGGCCCGTAGTACAGGGCGTAGCTGACGGCCGCGCTCTGGCCGGGGGCCACGGTGACGGTCGGGGAAACGATGTCCCTCAGGTTGGCGTCGGCGGACGGACGGGACAGGCGCACCTGAGCAATGCTCCCCTTCTCGGCGATGACGCTCTCCATGAAGTACTTGTCGGCAAAGGCCGACCAGACGATGTTCTTGTCGAACTGCACCGGAGTCTTCAGCAGGCTGTCGAGCTTCTCGCTCTTGACGGCGTTGTCGGTGAGGGTCGAGGGGCCGTACACCTCGTAACGGCCGCCGCCCGCCTTCTGGTCGATCACGCGGGAGGTCTGTAGCAGGTGCACCGGTGCGGCAACCTGTGCGGAACCGGCATTCTGCACCTGCTCGGTGAGCCCGATGCGATAGGCGTCGCCGGAGAAGGTGTAACTCTTCTTGAACACGACCCCCTGCGGGGTGGTCGTGGTGAACTCGAGGGTCCCCTTGTTGGCGCCGGTAAGCTTCAGGTCACTGCCACTGACGTTGTAGAGGGCGGTCGGGTTGAGACCAAGTTCGCGGGAATCGCTGAGCAGGTTGAACCTGCTGGCAGCGGTCTCGTTGACAAGGACGATGTCCTGCCCTTTCGATCCTGCCACATCCTTGTACTTCTTCAGCACGAACTTTTTCAGGCCGGCACCCTGGGTCGAGAAGACGGCACTGTACAGATCGGTATCGACGGTTATGTCGCGGGCAGCCCCGGCGGGTAGTGCCGGCACGGCGATGGGAGCAGCAGCAGCCCCGGCAGGGGCGGCCTGCGGTGCAGCGGCTACCGTGGCGGAACTCACCGCACCCTGCTTGGCGTTACCTGCGGGCGGAACCGGCTTTGCGGGGGGAAAGATAAAAGAATAAGCGTACAGAACCCCGATGGAGAGCAGTATCGCTATGATAGTACGTTTTTCCATTACATTCTCCTGGACAGACTATTTGACCGGATCGTAACCGCCCGGGTGAAACGGATGACACTTGAGTATGCGCGCAGCCGTCAACAACAGCCCTTTTACAGGACCGTATTTTTCCAATGCTTGTAAGGAGTAGTGCGAACAGGTAGGGTAAAAACGGCAGGACGGGGCCTTGAGCGGAGAGATGAATCTCTGGTAGAGAACGATCAGGCCTTTGAGTGTGCTAGTTACCATGTTTTTTACGCAGCCGCCCGAAGGCGGCTGCGAGCTCGGTTGAGATCTGGTGAAAGTCAAGCAAGTCAGCTCCTTTCTTGGCAACGATGTTGAAATCGGCCGAGATGAAAAGAGACTTGTTCTGCCTGTAAAACTCCCGCAACCTTCTCTTGATGCTGTTTCTGACTACGGCGTTTCCTACCTTCTTGCTTACGGTAAACCCGACCCTGGTGGCGCACCCGTCTTTAACCTTCCAAAGCAGCAGAAAGTGCGGCGTGTGCATCTTCGACGCGCCGTCGTTGAACTGCAGGAATTCGGGGCGCCTGCGCAGGCGTTCAGCCTTGGGAAAATCCGAGCAGGACAAAAAGGATATTACTTGGTAGCAATGCCTACGGAAAGACGCTTGCGACCTTTGGCCCTTCTCCTCTTGATAACGAGACGGCCGTTTTTGGTGGCCATGCGCACGAGGAAGCCGTGAGTCCTTTTCCTGGAGGTATTGCTGGGCTGGTAAGTTCTTTTCATCTTTATCTGCTCCTTAAGTCTTAGGGTTACAATGCTTTTAAAGGCAAGTGTCGAACTTAAACATAAACGCCAATTCTTGTCAAGGTGTTTCTTTAAAGCCAAGTTTTGCCTTGCAAAAAAAGGGGCTGACATGGTAGTGTGACAGGCCGCAAATCTTAACATAGGCTTATTCTGTTCAAAATCCAGTAAATAACTGAAATTGTGTAACTTATCTATTATCAACAGTTGTTGATAAAGCTGTTTAAAAACAGTGAAAAAAAGGCCTCTCTCCATGGAAAATATTTGGCTGGAAGCCCAGACAAATCTTAAACAGGTATTAACCGAGCAGACTTACACGACCTGGATAGAGCCGTTGAAGTTCTTGGGTGCAACCGCCGATACCGTAGTCCTCGAAGTGCCGAGCTCGTTCTTTCAGAAATGGGTCACTGACAAGTACCTCTCTATGATCAAGGAAGTACTCTCCGCGATCACCTCAAAGAACTACCACATCGAGTTTCACGTCGCCGAACAAAAGCCGGAGAGTTCCGAGCCCAAAGCGGAGAGGGAACCGAAGGCCAAGGCTAAGGAGAAGGAAAAAGAGAAGGAGCAGGAAAAGGAAAAGGAGAAGGACAAGAAGCCGGAACTGGTCCCCAACCTAAACCCCAAGTACACCTTCGAATCCTTCGTGTCCGGCCCGAGCAACCAGTTCGCCTATGCAGCTTCCCAGGCTGTCGCAAACAAGCCTGCCTCCAACTACAACCCGCTCTTCATCTACGGCGGTGTCGGCTTGGGAAAGACGCACCTGGTAAACGCCATCGGCAACCAGATCCTGGCCAAGAACCCCAAGGCGAAGATCTGCTACTACTCGTCAGAGAAGTTCATGAACGAGATGATCAACTCGCTCCGCTACAAGAAGATGGACGAGTTCCGTAACAAGTTCAGGAAGATGGACCTGCTGCTCATCGACGACATACAGTTCATGGCGGGAAAAGAGGCGACCCAGGAGGAGTTCTTCCATACCTTCAACGCGCTCTACGAGTCCCACAAGCAGATCGTGGTGACCTCTGACAAGTTCCCGAAGGACATCCCTGGCCTGGAAGAGCGCCTGAGATCGCGCTTCGAGTGGGGCCTCATCGCGGACATCCAGCCGCCGGGGGTGGAAACCAAGGTGGCCATTCTCAAGAAGAAGTCCGACATGCACGCGGTGAACCTCCCTGACGACGTGGCGCTGTTTCTGGCCGAGGGTGCCACCAGCAACATCCGAGAGTTGGAAGGAATGCTGATCCGCCTGGAGGCCTTCGCCAGCCTGACCGGCAAAGAGATCACCCTTTCCATGGCACGCGAGGTGATGAAGGACATCATCGTCGAGAAGACCCGCGACATCAGCGTGGAGATGATCCAGAAGATGGTGGCCGACCACTTCCGCATCAAGGTCTCCGAGCTCAAGTCGGACAAGCGCATCAAGACCCTGGTAGTGCCGCGCCAGATCGCCATATATATATGCCGGGAGCTGACCAAGGCGTCGTACCCGGAAATCGGCGATAAATTCGGTGGCAAGGACCACTCGACCATCATCCACTCGGTGAAGAAGATAGAGAAGCAATTGGCAGCCGATGCGGACCTGAAGGCGACTGTGGAAGAGATCAAGAAAAGGCTGTTCACATAGTGGGGATAACTGTGGAGAAATAGCCTGCCGAAAGCCCTGTCAAAAAAAGCTGTGCATAAACCAAGATAACCAGGCGGATTTTCCCGTCAGGTTTCCCGAGCCAAAAGCGGAACAGTTTCAAAGGGTAAGCAGGGTTGTCCACAGTATCAACAGGACACTATCTACTACTACAATCTTTAAAGATAAACATAATAAAAACAGAACCGGAGAGAGACGACATGGAATTCAGAATCAGCAAAGAGATTTTTATGAAAGCCCTCCAGAGAATCCAGGGTATCGTAGAAAAGCGCAACACCATGCCCATTCTCTCCAACGCGCTGCTCGAGGTACAAAACGACCAGCTCTTCATCACCGCGACCGATCTCGAGGTCGGCATGAAGAGCTCCTACCCGACCACCGTGATTCGCGAAGGCAAGATCACCGTCTCGGCCAAGAAACTCTACGAGATCGTCAAGGAGATGCCGGACGAGGAGATTCTCTTCTCCACCAAGGACAACGACTGGGTCGAGATCACCTGCGGCAAGGCCCGCTTCAACATCGTTGGCCTCTCCTCCGAGGAGTTCCCCTACTTCCCCAAGGTGAAGGAGGAGAGCTTCCTGGTCTTCAAGAACGAGATCCTGGCAGACATGATCGAGAAGACCTCCTATGCCATCTGCTATGACGAGACCAAGTACAACCTGAACGGCATCTTCATCAAGGCGTTCGACGAGAACGGCACCAACGTCCTCAAGATGGTGGCGACCGACGGTCACCGCCTCTCTGTCGCTCAAAAGGAGATCAACGGCAACATCACCGCCGAGCTCTCCAAGGGGGTCATCTTCCCGAGGAAGGGTATCTTCGAGTTGAAGAAGATGGTGGAGGAAGAAGACGGCGAGATCATGCTGGGCTTCATGGACAACAGCGCCGTCATCAAGAAGGGGAACACCGTGGTGGTGATGCGACTCATCGACGGCGAGTTCCCGGACTACACCAAGGTCATCCCGGTAGCCAACGACCGCATCGTCCAGATCAACCGCGACAAGTTCCTCCACTCGCTGAAAAGGATGTCCATCCTCTCCTCCGAGAAGTTCAAGGGGGTCAAGATCGACGTCAATCCGGAGCTGGTGATCATCTCCTCCTCCAACCCTGAACTGGGCGAGGCACGCGAGGAGATCGAGATCGATTACGATGGCAACGGCATCTCGGCCCGCTTCAACGCCAAGTACCTGATCGACGTGCTCTCGGTGATGGAGCAGCGCGAGGTGGAGTTGAAACTGAAGGACGAGCTCTCCCCGGTCATCATGAAGGCGGCCGACGGCGACGAGTTCCTGGCGGTCATCATGCCGATGAGGCTGTAGACCTACCCTCACCCGGCCTTCGGCCACCCTCTCCCGGAGGGCGAGGGCTTGTACATTTCCCTTCTCCCTTCGGGAGAAGGTGCCCCAAAGGGGCGGATGAGGGCGCTGCAACGTGGCGTCCATGTTGTGATCACGGAGGGGTGTGAAGTAGCAGCCTGTGTCGTTAAGGCCCTAATGAAACTGATAAAACTCAAACTTGCTTCATTCCGTAACCTGCAGAACATCGAGCTTGTTCCGGGCAAGAAGTTCAACGTTTTTTACGGCAACAACGGCCAGGGCAAGACCAACCTGCTGGAATCGATCTACCTCCTCGCCACGATGAAGTCCTTCAAGCAGGCGAAAAACGTCGAGCTGATCGCGTTCGGCTCGGAGTTCGCCCTGATCAAGGGGATCGTGGAACGGGACCGGGTCAGCAGGGAGATAGCGGTCCTGCTGGAGAAGCAGGGGAAGAAGGCGAAGATAGACGCCAAGCTCGCGACGCGGCTGGACGACTTCTTCGGCAGTTTGAACGTGGTGCTCTTCACGCCGGAAGAGATATCCATGGTGCGCGGGGGACCGGACCTGCGGCGCCGGTACCTGGACCGGGCGGTTTTCACCTGCGACCTCAGTTACCTGGCCGCCTTCCACGACTACTCGAAGATCCTCAAGAACCGCAACGCCCTCTTGAAGGTGGGTGACGGAGGCGGGATCGAGGTCTGGACCGACCAGTTGATCCAGGCGGCCCAGCTGGTGATAGAGAGAAGAAAGGCGTATCTTGCCGAGATGGGGAAGCTGCTACAGGGGTTCTACAGCGAGATTTCCGGCAACGACGAGACGGTGCAGATCGAGTACCGGCTGCACGGGGTGGACCCGCAGGCCTACGCGGAAGATCCGGCGGCGGCACTGGCCGATGCCATCAAGGCGCACGCGGCGGAAGAGAAGAGGCGCCAGACCACGGCCATCGGGCCGCACCGGGACGACCTCTACTTCGGCCTGAACGGACGGTCGGCACGGCACTTCGCCTCACAGGGACAGCAGAGGTCCTTCGTGCTGGCGCTCAAGATGGCGGAGATAGAGTACATCACCAGGTGCTTCGAGGCGCCGCCGGTGCTCCTTCTGGATGACATGACCAGCGAACTGGACCGGGAGCGCAATCAGAACCTGATGGATTTTCTGAAGAAAAGGGAGATGCAGGTCTTCATCACCACCACGTCGCTCTCCAACGTGGCGATAGAGGATATGGAAGACAACAGGACCTTCAGAATAAAAGAAGGCCGCATCATCGAGAAGTGATACCTAGCTGGTGACGCTCCTCCCTCCGGGGGAGGGGTAATTGAGTAATTGAACTTTCTTGAAAGAGGTAACGATGAGCTCAGAAGAACAAAGCGATTACGGGGCGGATAAGATCCAGATTCTGGAAGGACTGGAAGCGGTAAGAAAGCGTCCGGCCATGTACATCGGTTCCACCGCTGCTCAGGGTCTGCACCACCTGGTTTACGAACTGGTGGACAACGCCATCGACGAGGCGCTGGCCGGCTACTGCGACGCGGTCCAGGTCACCATCCACCTGGATGGGTCCGTGACCGTCGAGGACAACGGTCGCGGCATCCCTACCGACATGCATCCCACCGAGGGAAGGTCGGCGGCGGAGGTCGTTCTCACCGTGCTCCACGCCGGCGGCAAGTTCGACAACTCCTCCTACAAGGTTTCCGGAGGCCTGCACGGCGTGGGGAGCTCGGTCGTCAACGCGCTTTCCACCAAGCTGGAGCTGGAGATCCGCAGAAACGGCCAGCTCTTCACCCAGAGCTACAGAAGGGGCGTGCCCCAGGCGCCGCTCGCCATCACCGGCGAGACCAAGAGGCGCGGCACCAAGATCACCTTCCTCCCCGACGGCGAGATTTTCGAGACGACGGAGTTCTCCTTCGACGTCCTCTCCAAGAGGCTCAGGGAGCTCGCCTTCCTGAACGCCGGCGTGCGCATCAAGATCCACGACGAGCGGACCGAGAAGGACCACGACTTCTTCTACGAGGGGGGGATCAGGAGCTTCGTCGAGTACCTGAACAAGAACAAGAACCTCGTCAACCCGGAGCCGATCTACATCAAGGGCGAGAAAAGCGGCGTCGATATCGAGATCGCCATGCAGTACAACGACTCCTACGACGAAAAGGTGTTCTCCTTCGCCAACAACATCAACACCCACGAAGGGGGGACGCACCTGATCGGCTTCAAGGCGTCGCTCACCCGTACCATGAACAACTACGCCACCGCCAACAACCTTCTGAAGAACGTGAAGGTGGCGATATCCGGCGACGACCTGAGGGAGGGGCTCACCGCCGTCATCTCGGTGAAGATCTCCCAGCCGCAGTTCGAGGGGCAGACCAAGACCAAGCTGGGCAACTCCGAGGTGAAGGGTTTCGTCGAGACCCTGATGAACGAGAAGCTCGCCACCTACCTGGAAGAGAACCCGGCCATGGCCAGGAAGATCCTGGAGAAGTCCATCGACGCGGCCCGCGCCCGCGAGGCGGCCCGGAAGGCGCGCGAACTGACCCGCCGCAAGGGGGCGCTCGAAGTGGGCACCCTCCCCGGCAAGCTGGCCGACTGCCAGGAGAAAGACCCGGCGCTGTGCGAACTGTTCCTGGTCGAGGGTGACTCCGCAGGGGGCTCGGCGAAGCAGGGGCGCGACCGGAAGTACCAGGCGATCCTCCCCTTGAAGGGTAAGATCCTCAACGTCGAGAAGGCGCGCTTCGACAAGATGCTCGCCTCCCAGGAGATCAGGACCCTGATCTCTGCCCTGGGGACCTCGATCGGCAAGGAAGACTTCGACATCGCGAAGCTCCGTTACCACCGCATCATCATCATGACCGATGCCGACGTCGACGGCTCGCACATCCTGACGCTTTTGCTCACCTTCTTCTTCCGCCAGATGATGGAGCTTATCGAGCGCGGCTACCTCTACATCGCCCAGCCGCCTCTGTACAAGATCAAGCGCGGCAGGAAAGAGCAGTACCTAAAGAACGAAGTGGCGCTGCAGGCCTACCTCCTCGAGGAAGGGACCGAGGACATGACCCTCAAACTGGGCTCCGGCAGCGACGAGCGCGTCTACCGCGGCAAGCAGATCATCCCGATCCTCACCCAGTTGATCGACTTCGACGAACTCTTCGACAAGGTGGTCAAGAAGGGGATCAACGAACTGCTCCTGAAGGTCTTCCTGAAGGCCGGCATCAAGCCGGGCCTGGAGGAGATGTCGGACCTGATCGCGCTTCTGCCCAAGATGAAGGAGGCCTACCCCGAGGTGGAGGCGCAGGTCTACGACGACAGCATCATCTTCGCCTTCGGTAACCTGAGGGTCAAGATCGACCAGCAGATCTTCGAGGTGCTCGAGTCCTACGAGTACGCCATGCTGCTCGAGCATCACAAGCGGGTCCGCTCCGTCATGGGGGTGGGCGCAGGGGTGATCCTCGGACCGGAAGACAAGGTGATGTTCGAGAGCGAGAGCCAGGTGGAGATCCTCTCCTGGTTCATGGAGAGCGCCAAGAAGGGTCTCTACATCCAGCGCTACAAAGGTCTGGGCGAGATGAACCCGGAGCAGCTCTGGGAGACCACCATGCACCAGGAGAACAGGGTGCTCTTGCAGGTGAAGATCGAGGACGCCGTGGCGGCCGAGGAGATCTTTACCGTGCTGATGGGCGACCAGGTCGAGCCGCGCCGCGACTTTATCGAGCAGAATGCCTTGAACGTGAGCAACCTGGACGTGTAGCACCATCGCCCCCCTCGCCCTTTGGGAGAGGGGATGGGGGTGAGGGAGTTGCCACAAAGGATAAGTCTCGCTCCTGCCGACGCCCTCACCCCGGCCCTCTCCCAGAGGGCGAGGGTGAGTTGGATAAGACGCGTTAGAACCAGTTAAGACCGCGGGATGCTTAAATAAAAAAAATTTCCCCTCCCTTCGGGAGGGGATAGCGTTTTGCATATATCTACTGCAAATCAATTGTGAGGGCATTTTTCGGGGGATTTCACCCGGAAGTGCCGCCTTTTGACCGGAAAGGGTTTCCTAAATGCTGAATCAACTGAACAAGGTATCGGTAAACATCGAAGACGAGATGAAGCGCTCCTACATGGACTACGCCATGTCGGTCATCGTCGGCCGCGCGCTTCCGGACGTACGCGACGGCCTCAAGCCGGTGCACAGGCGCTGCCTCTACGCCATGTACGACATGAGCAACGACTGGAACAAGCCGTACAAGAAGTCGGCCCGTGTCGTCGGCGACGTCATCGGTAAGTACCACCCGCACGGCGACACCGCCGTCTACGACACCCTGGTCAGGATGGCCCAGGACTTCTCGCTCAGGTACCCGCTGGTGGACGGCCAGGGCAACTTCGGCTCCATCGACGGCGACTCCCCGGCGGCGATGCGTTACACCGAGATCAGGATGGAGCAGCTCGCCCACGAGCTGTTGAACGACCTGGACAAGGAAACCGTCCCGTTCGGCCCGAACTACGACGACTCCCTGAAGGAGCCGCTGGTTCTCCCCTCCAAGTTCCCGAACCTCCTGGTGAACGGGAGCGCGGGCATCGCGGTCGGCATGGCGACCAACATCCCGCCGCACAACCTCTCCGAGGTGGTCGACGCCATCGTGGCGATCATCGATAACCCGCAGCTCTCCTTCGAGGAACTGGTGGAGCTTATACCGGGCCCGGACTTCCCGACCGGCGGCTTCATCTACGGCCGCGAAGGGATCATGAAGGCCTACTCCACGGGCCGCGGCATCATCCAGATGCGCGCCAAGGTGCAGATCGAGACCCAGAAGAAGACCGAGCGCCAGTCCATCGTGGTCACCGAGATCCCGTACCAGGTGAACAAGGCGAAGCTGGTCGAGAAGATCGCGGAGCTGGTCAAGGAGAAGAAGATCGAGGGGATCTCGGACCTCCGTGACGAGAGCGACCGCGAGGGTATGCGCGTCGTCATCGAGCTCAAGAAGGACGAGAACCCGACCATCATCCTGAACCACCTGTACAAGCAGACCCAGATGCAGTCCTCCTTCGGCATCATCATGCTGGCCATCGTGCACAACCGGCCGCGCGTGTTGACCCTGAAGGAGACCATCGAGTTCTTCATCGAGCACAGGAAAGAGATCGTCACCCGCCGCACCATCTTCGACCTGAAGAAGGCCGAGGCCCGCGCCCACATCCTGGAAGGTCTGAAGATCGCCCTGGACAACCTGGACGAGGTGATCGCCCTGATCAAGGCGAGCGCGTCGCCGGCCGAGGCGAAGGTTGGCCTCATGGAGAAGTTCGGGCTCTCCGACCTGCAGGCCCAGGCCATCCTGGACATGAGGCTGCACCGCCTGACCGGTCTCGAGCGCGAGAAGATCCTCGAGGAGCTGCGCGAGATCCTGAAATACATCGCCCGCCTGAAGGAGATCCTCGCCTCCGAGGCCGAGATCCTCAAGATCATCGTGGGCGAACTGCTGGAGTTGAAGGACAAGTTCGGCGACAAGCGCCGCTCCGAGATCGTCATGCAGACGGCCGACATCTCGCTCGAGGACACCATCGTCGAGGAAGACATGGTGGTCACCATCTCCCACACCGGGTACATCAAGCGCAACGCCGTCACCCTGTACCGCGCGCAGCGCCGCGGCGGCAAAGGGAAGACCGGCATGAAGACCAAAGAGGAGGATTTCGTGGAGCAGCTGTTCATCGCCTCCACCAAGGATTACCTCATGTTCTTCACCGACGCCGGCAAGGTGTACTGGCTCAAGGTGTACGAGATCCCCGAGGCGGGCCGCGCTGCGCGCGGCAAGGCGATCGTGAACCTGTTGAACCTCGCCAACAACGAGAAGATCACCACCATCCTCCCGGTGAAGGAGTTCGTGGACGACAAGTTCATCATGATGGCCACCAGGAACGGCGTGGTGAAAAAGACCAACATGATGGAGTACTCCCACCCGAGGGTGGGCGGCATCATCGCCGTCAACCTGGACGAAGGGGACAAGCTCATCTCCGTTGCACTCACCGACGGGAAGCAGGACGTGCTGCTCGCCACCTCCAACGGCAAGGCGATCCGCTTCAAGGAGGACGACGTCCGTACCGTGGGGCGCGTATCCCGCGGCGTGCGCGGCATGACGCTGGAGGACGAGGACGTGGTGATCGGCATGGAGATCCTGAACGAGAACTTCACCGACTCCACCATCTTCACCGTGACCGAGAACGGCTACGGCAAGAGGACCGAGATCAGCGAGTACCGCACCCAGTCCCGCGGCGGCAAGGGGATCATCACCATCAAGACCACCGAGCGCAACGGGCAGGTGGTGGACATCAAGCAGGTGGTGGACGACAACGACCTGATGCTGATCACCGACCAGGGCAAGATCCTGCGCGTCTCCGTTGCCGGCTTCTCCATCATCGGCCGCAACACCCAGGGGGTGCGGCTCATGGTCAAGGAAGAGAACGAGCGCGTGGTCGCCGTGGCCCGCCTGGCCGAGAAAGAGGACGTGGAAGAGATCGAGGACGGTTCGGAGATCGATGACATCGTCGAACTCGAGGCGGAGGGGGGCGAAGGGGAGGAGTAGAGCCCTCCCTCACCCCGGCCCTCTCCCAGAGGGAGAGGGTGAGTTTGATCGAGGCGGAACCCCCTCGCCCACCGGGAGAGGGGGAGTCGAACGAGGCAGAAACTCCCTTCCCAAAGGGGAGAGGTGAGTTGAACGAGGCAGAACCCCTTCACCTACCGGGAGAGGGTGAGTAAACGAGGCAGAAATCCCTTTTCCACAAGGAGAGGGTGAGTTTGCACGAGGCAGAAACCCCTCGCCCTCTGGGAGAGGGGCAGGGGTGAGGGTGATGCACGAGCCGGAACCCCACCCGCGAAAAGCAGCACAGCGTAGTCAGACGAACATGCAATCTTTGCCCTCCTTTGGAGGGGTGCCATGCAGTGAAAAAGGGTAGGCCCATGCAACAGAGCGTGAAGGTAGATAACTCCCTGAAGGAGCGTCGCGACATTCTGGATCTCCTGGTGCGGCTGAAGGGTGACGGCATCTCCATCAGCGAGATGGAGCGGATCGGCCAGAAGTTCCAGCAGGCCGGTAAACGCGCGCTGCGACCGCTGGTGCGGGAACTATGGCGTGAGAACTCGGGCGAACTGATCACCAAGTACGCCTACATCCTGGACTTCTTCGACACCAGCGACTGGCTCGACCAGCTGGTCCAGATAGCGCTCAAGCGCCAGGACCTCGCGGCCGACGGCAAGGCCGCCCTCCTGATCGCGCTGGAAGGCTACGGCATCGACGTCAGCTCCCCTCCCTTCAAGCAGGAGAAGCCGGGCTCCGGCGGCACTTCCCTCGGGCAGCAGGTACAGGGCGCCATGCAGTTGGGCGAGGAAGGGATGGTCACCTTCCTGGACGACTTCCTCTCCTACCCCGCCGAGGTGCAGCAGATCGTGATCCGTGAACTGTGCCAGTCTGGCGACAGCCAGTCACCCCGTTTGCTGGAGGCGATGCTCTGGCACGAGGACCGCGACATCGTGCACTCCGCGGTGGCGGCACTCGGCAAGATCAGGGATCCCCGGGCGGCAGGCGTGCTGCAGGACTTCCTGGCTGACTGCGGCGCGGAGCTTGCTCCCTTCGCGGAGAAGGCACTGCGCAGGCTCCGCTTCCTTGGAGTCGCGGTGCCGCAGCCGCGCACGCTGCTCCCGTTCCATTCCGGCTACGCGACCCCGCCAGACGGGGACGGATACCGCTCGCTGCTCCTGGCCCGCTGGGCGGGGGCGGACACGGTGAGTGTCCTGTACATGCAGGTGCACGAGAGACGCGGGGTGCTGGCGGCCTGGGGCGCCGGGGAGCTGACCCTGGACAACTTCTCCGCCGAGGTCGACGGTTTCCGCATGCAGGACGACCTGATCGAGGTTGCGCCCGCGTACATTCTGGACCTGGTGCGCGACGCCCTTTACTGGAGCCGCGATCTCTGCTACCTTCCCGCCGACTTCTACATGAGGCGCGGCATCTTCGCCGGCGAGGACATGACTCCGGCCCGCTTCACCGACAAGCTCACCGACCTCCCCCGCTCCCGCCGGCTCAGCTTCCAGGAAGGGGACGAACTGGCCCAGAGGCTTTTCGCCGATTCCTTCTTCTCCGGATGGTTCATGGCCGAGCAGCGGGTCTACGATTTCGCTGAGCAATACCGCGGCGGCAAGGGGGGCGACCAGGTCCTGGAGCGTTTCTGCACCGAGCTTCTGGCACCGGAGCTGGAGCTCATCCGTGAGCGGTTGCTGGTCTGCGCCGACCTGATGCGCCGCTGCGGCAGGGACAACCTCGAGGCGGCGCGTGTCGTGGGGCTTGCCGACAGCCTGATTGACAACCCGCTCCCCCACCATCTCCACCCGTTCCTGCGCCGCTTCGCCCATGAGAGTATGGAGATCGCCCGTGAATCGCTGGAGCGTGGCGAGGAAGCGCCGCTGAGGGCGGTCGAAGAGCTGTAGCGCCCCCCCTGCCCCACTCCCGATGGAGAGTGGATATGGATGCAGCTGGCGCAAGGGCTACTAGCTGCGGAGAATCTTAATTATTTGTGCTACAATGAAGTCCTCATGAGGGCTAGAGACACTGTAAGAGGGCTTGAATAGATGCTAGAGAAAGTTGCCGTTATAGGTGCCGGCAGTTGGGGCACCACGCTGGCCGACCTGCTCGCCAAGAAAGGGCACGAGGTCACCCTTTGGGCGTACGAGCCCGAACTGGTAGTCACCATGCGCGAGACCAGGGAGAACAACATCTTCCTCCCCGGGATCAGGCTGCAGGACAATCTTGCCTTCACCAACGACCTGGAAGAGGCGTACCGCGGCTGCACCATGGTGCTCTGCGTGGTGCCGTCCCAGCTGGTGCGCCGGGTGATCACCAATTCCCTCGCCTTCATCCCGAAGGACGCGGTCATCGTTTCCGCCTCAAAGGGGATAGAGGTCGACACCCTCGCCACCGTCTCCGAGATCTACCAGGAGATCCTTCCCGCTGAGATGTACGCCGGGTTCGCCGCCCTCTCCGGCCCGAGCTTCGCACGGGAAGTGGCGCAGGAGATGCCGACGGCCGTCGCCGCTGCCGCGGCTACCGAGGCGATCGCGCGCCGGGTGCAGGAAGCCTTCACCACCAGCTTCTTCCGGGTCTATAGGAACTCCGATGTTGTGGGGGTCGAGCTGGGGGGCGCCATCAAGAACGTCATCGCCATCGCAGCGGGCATATCCGACGGCCTCGGCTTCGGGAGCAATACCCGCGCGGCGCTCATCACCCGCGGCCTTGCCGAAATGACCCGCCTGGGACTGGCCATGGGGGCCCAGCCCGCCACCTTCGCGGGGCTCGCCGGTATGGGGGACCTGGTGCTCACCTGCACCGGCGACCTGTCCAGGAACCGCAGCGTCGGCATCCAGATCGGGCAGGGGCGGCGCCTCGACGAGATACTCGGCGAGATGCGCATGGTGGCCGAAGGGGTAAAGACCACGGAGTCGGCTTACAACCTGGCCAGGAAGCTGGGGGTAGAGATGCCCATCATCGACCAGATGTACCAGATGCTCTACCAGAACAAGCCGGCTCGCGAAGCGGTCCTGGAGCTTATGACCAGGAACCTCAAGGCCGAAGGAGCTTAGCAACAGTTTTGAGATGTAGGTGAGATTAGGAAATACGGTGCATCCCGGGTGCAGGGGGAGCGCTGCCTTTCCTAATCTCACCCTTTCTCTGTTTTCAAGGATAGGTAATGCAACTACGCTTTGGCATAAGAACCAAACTGCTCCTGTCCATTCTCGCCATCCTCCTCATCTCCTATTCCACCCTCATCTATTCGACCATGAAGACCATGAGCGCGTCCCTGCGCACAGAGGTCGACCGTAACCTGGAAACCAACCTCACCTACGCCCGCAGCCAGTACCGCGACCGCGCCAATGTCATCAATTATTCGCTGCTGCAGCCCGCCACCGCGCCGGTGGTGCAGGGACATGTTGCGTCGGGTGATCGCAAATGGCTGAACGATCGGTTGAAACAAGTGCACAGGGTGCTTCCGTCCCTGGATATTTTGCTGATGCTGGATGGCAAAAAGAGGATCTTAGCGGGAATCGACACCACTTCGTACGACGAGGAGTTGTACCTGCCCGGGATACTGGATCAGGCAATGGCGGGAAAAGGTGTGGTGAGCTCGACAGAGA
Organism: Geomonas subterranea; assembly: GCF_019063845.1. NCBI lineage: Bacteria > Pseudomonadati > Thermodesulfobacteriota > Desulfuromonadia > Geobacterales > Geobacteraceae > Geomonas > Geomonas subterranea. The sequence continues at coordinate 3,830,080 of NZ_CP077683.1, read as the reverse complement.
TACTGCCGGCTGCAACGCTGTGTCAGGCAGGGGCCAAACGCTATTGCGAGCAGGAAAGCAACGCGGAGGCGATGGTAAACACAGTGGTGGTCCCGGTGCTCGGCCAAGGCGGCAGCGTCTTGGGCTGCTTCGTCGCCGCCGAAATCCTTAACAACCAAGCGACCCTCCCCACCGACCTTCAGGAGGTATCAGGCAACGACGTCGAGGTGAGCATCACCCAGCGGGACCTGCGTATCGCCAGCAGTCTGCCGGCCACCCTGCGAGACGCCTCCACCCTCTCCCCGAAGGTCATCGACGTGCTGGAGCGGGGCGAGGTCTACCGCGGCGAGACCCGCATCGGATCGAGAAACTACGAGACCGTCATCGACCCCATCCTGAACAGTCGCGGCGAGTTCGTCGGCTCCATTTCGGTCGCCGTGGCCATGGAACGGTTCAGGGGAACCAAGCGGGAAAACCTGGGCAACATCCTCGCCTCCGCATTCATCGGCATCCTCTGTTCCTTCGGCCTGGCCTTCCTTGCCTCCCGCCACCTGACCCGGCCGCTGCGGCAACTGGCCGCGAGCGCCAGCAAGATAGAACAGGGGGACCTGGACCAGAGGGTCGAGGGGCACCAGAAGGACGAGGTGGGGATGCTGGCCTCGTCCTTCAACAAGATGGTGCAGGCGCTCAAGGAGCGGGACTCGATCATCAACAGGAAGACCAACGACCTCCAGGAGCTGAACGAGCAGCTGGAACGGATGGTGGACGAGCGGACCTCGGCCCTGGTCATGGAGATGGGGAGGCTGGAGGCCGTGCTGACCAGCCTCGCCGAGGCGGTGCTGGTGACCGACCTGGACAACCGGGTGGTGCTTTTCAACCCGGCGGCGCAGCAGCTCTTCGGGATGGTGCCGCACCGCGTGGTCGGGCAGCCCATCGAGCAGGTGTGCGAACTGGTGGGGTTCACACCGCTGCTCGAGCGGATCAAGGAACTGGCGCAGCCGGAGCGCGGGGGGGGGACCAAGGAGGAGCTGACGGTCAAGGGAAAGAGGCTCCACGTCTACCTTTCCTCGCTCTCCGACGAGGTCGGCAACTTCGCCGGCATCGTTATATCCATCCGAGACGTCACCGTCGAGCAGCAGGTGGACCGGATGAAGACCGAATTCATCTCGACCGTTTCGCACGAGCTCAAGACGCCGCTCACCTCCATCAAGGGATCGCTGCAGCTTTTGTTGACCCGGAGCAAGTGGCTGACCGACACCGAGAGGCAGCTCCTTACCGTCTGCTTCCGCAACACGCAGCGCCTGATCCGGCTGATCAGCGAGATACTGGACATCTCCGGGATAGAATCGGGCGGGATGGTGTTCAAGTTCAAGCCCGTCTCCATCGGCGAGCTCACCGTCTACGCGGTCGAGGAGATAAAGTCCTACGCCATGGGGCGCGACATCACCATCGTCAACACGGTCGGGGAGCACCTCCCCATGGTGTACGGCGACAGCGACCGCCTGATCCAGGTGATCACCAACCTCCTTTCCAACGCGGTGAAATTCTCGCCCGAGGGGAAGGTGGTCATGGTGAGCGCGGAGCAGGAAGGAAACTACGTGGTGGTGTCGGTGGCCGACAAGGGGCGCGTGATCCAGTGGTCGGACCGCGACAAGCTGTTCAAGAAATTCCAGCAGATAGAATGCCAGGAACGCGGCAAGGTGGGAGGGACCGGGCTGGGGCTCGCCATCTGCAAGGAGATCGTCGAGCGCCATCACGGCCGGATCTTCTACACCGCCGCCCAGGAGCGCGGCAACACCTTCAGCTTTACCGTGCCAATCATAGGGGAGACCGATGCCAAAGGATAAGATTCTCATAGTCGATGACGAGGCGGACATAGCCCTCATCCTCAAGCTGCAACTGGAAGACGCCGGGTTCGAGACCGAGCGGGCCCGCGACGGGGTGGAGGCGCTGGAGGCGGTCGAGCGCGAACATTTCGCGCTGATCATGCTGGACATCAAGATGCCCCGCATGGACGGCCTGGAGGTGCTGAGCCGGATCCGCGGGGAACAGACTCCGGTGGTGATGATGACCGCACACGGCAGCGAGGACATCGCGGTGGACGCGATGAAGAAGGGGGCGCTCGACTACATCTCGAAGCCCTTCGCCGCGGAGGACATGCTGCAGAAGGTGGAGCGCGCCATCGGCATCGACCGGACCCGGAAGGAGAACGCCAGGCTGCAGAGGCAGTTGGACGAAGAGCGCCTCAAGATGGCGGCGGTACTCCAGGGGATGGCGGACCTCCTGCTGGCGGTAGACCTGCAGGGTACCATCATCACGGCGAGCCGCCAGGCGGAGAGCGTCCTCTCCGGCGAGGGGGAGATCAAGGGGAAGGGTCTGGAAGAGGTGCTCAAGGGGAGGTGCCGGGGGGGGAACTTCCGGCCCGGACCGTGTTGCGCACCGGCGAGCCATGCCTGGACGTCGCCTACCAGCTCCAGATCGGCGCACAGCTGGTGCCGGTGCTTTCCTCCGCGGCGCCGCTGAAAAACGCGGCGGGAGAGCTGGTGGGGAGCGTCGAGATCATACGGGACATCTCCAAGCTCAAGGAACTGGAGCAGGAGAAGGAGGACTTCGTCAGCATGCTGTCGCACGACCTGAAGTCCCCGATCACAGCGGTGGTCGGCTCCATTGACCTCGTGCGTGAGGCCAAGCTCGGCCCGGTCACGGAGGATCAGCGCGAGTACCTCAACGCCGCCATCGAGAGCTGCGAGGAGATGGTGGAGATGATCGACACCCTGCTCGGCATCCACAAGTTCGAGGCGGGCAAGATGAAGCTCAGCTTCCGGGACGAGGATGCGGCCTCCCTGGTCAACCGCAGCGTCACCAAGTTCCAGACCCTGGCGCAGCGCGGCGACATCCGGCTCTTCACCACCCTCCCCTCCGGGCTCCCCCCGGTATCCGCGGACCGTTCCTCCTTCAACCGCATCCTGGGGAACCTCCTCTCCAACGCGGTGAAGTTCACCCCGGAAGGGGGCGAGATCGAGGTTTCGGCCGACCTGGTGCAGGACCCCGGCACGGTGACGGGAAAGGTCCCGGAGCAGAATTACGCGCCACAGCAGCTCCCTGCGGAAGGGGAATTCGTCAGGATCAGGGTGCGCGACAGCGGGGTCGGCATTCCGGAGGAAGCCCTGGGATCCATCTTCGACCGCTTCGTCCAGGCCAGGAACCGCCGCCAGGGGAAGACCCGCGGCACCGGGCTGGGGCTTGCCTTCTGCAGGAAGGCAGTGGATGCGCACGGCGGCTACATCTGGGCCGAAAGCGAGCCGGGGGCGGGGAGCGTGTTCACCATCCTGCTTCCCGCACAGCCGGAAGAGCCGGAGGAGTGACGCTGCCACCGCTTCATTAGTTGGGGGGGATTCATACTCAATCGAGGGTTTTGAAACATCCTCTAATTATTCTTCTTTTCTCTTTGAACAAATATAGTAAAGTAGAGCAGCGCCGGAGAAGGGGACCCTCTCATGGGAATGCCGGCAGCTACCTTGACATGATGACCTTGACGACCTTGACATGATCTGGACCTGGGGAGGGCGAAGTGGCGCTGCGAGAAAGCGACGCGGGATACCGCGAGTTGTTCGAGGAAAACCCTGAGGCGATGTGGGTCTGCCACCGCGAAACCGGGCAATTTCTCGCCGTCAACGAAGCCGCCCTGAGGCTCTACGGGTATCGCCGCAACCAGTTCATGGAACTGGACCTCTCCCGCCTGGGCCAGGTGGCCCCTCCCGCCGGCGATGAGGACCGGGGCCTCCCCTCCCTGCAGCGCCGCGTGGACGGCACCGAGCTGGAGGTGCAGCTCACCTGGCATCCGGTCACCTTCCAGAACGAGCCCGCGCACCTGGTGCTGGTGCGGCAACTGCAGCCGACCCGGGAGGGCGACGACCAGGCCGAGTTGCGCCGCCAGGTGGCCGAGCAGTTGGCCCAGCTGGAGGCGGCGCACCGGGAGTTGGAGGCGTTCAGCTATTCCGTTTCCCATGACCTGAGGGCTCCTTTAAGGCATATCGACGGCTTCAGCCGCGCCCTTCTGGACGATTACGGGGAACAACTCGGGAGCCAGGGGCAGGAGTACCTGACCCGTATCTGCCAGGCCACCGGAAAGATGGCGCAGCTCATCGACGCCGTGCTGCAGCTCGTGCGAGCGGGACGGTGCGAACTGGAGCCGCGGGAGGTCGATCTCAGCGTCAAGGCCCAGGTGATCGCGCTGGAATTGAAACACCAGGAGCCGCAACGAGCGGTGGAGTTCGAGATAGCCGAGGGGGTCAGCGCGCAGGCCGATGCCAAACAGGCGCGTCAGCTCCTCGAGATACTGATCGGCAACGCCTGGAAGTTCAGCTCCAAGACCCCGGGCGCCCGCATCCGGTTCGGGGTCAGGGACGAGGGGGGGGAGCGGGTCTACTTCGTCAGCGACAACGGGGCCGGTTTCGACATGACCTACGCCGAGAAGCTCTTCACGGTGTTCCACAGGCTGCATCGTGCCGACGAGTTCGAGGGAAGCGGGGTCGGCCTCGCCATCGCCCAGCGCATCGTGACCCGTCATGGCGGCAGGATCTGGGCCGAAAGCGTGCCGGGCAAGGGCGCGACCTTCTATTTCACGCTGAGCCGTTAGGCAATTGACCATGTGGGAATCACAGTTGGCAGCCGAGAGGCCGCAGTCAGCAGTGCCGCTGCCGGAACCGGGAGCGCCCTTCGTTCCTCGTGCAGAGATCACCTGAAGCAAAATATCGTCAATCATCAATCGGGTTTAGCCATGTCGTCGAAAGAGCTCAAAGTTCTGCTGGTTGAGGATTCCCAGGAAGACAGCCTGCTTCTGGTCCGGGAGCTGGTGCGCGGCGGCTACAAGCTCGAGCACCAGAGGGTGGAAACTGCAGAGGGGATGCGGCGCGCGCTGGAAGCGAGCAAGTTGGACGTCGTGATCTCCGATTACAGCATGCCCTCCTTCGATGCCCCGGGCGCCCTGCAGGTGCTGCACGAAAGCGGCCAGGACCTCCCCTTCATCATCGTCTCCGGCAAGATCGGCGAGGACCTCGCCGTCGCCGCGATGAAATCCGGGGCCAGCGACTACCTGATGAAGGGAAACCTTGCCCGCCTGGTGCCGGTGGTGGAGCGCGAGCTGCGCGAGGCGGAGGAGCGCAGGACCCACCGGCAGACCCAGGAGAAGGTGCGCCGCGGCAAAGCGGAATGGGAATCGGTATTCGACGCGGTTTCCGACCTGATCATCATCACCGACGCCGAAGGCGTCATCTCCCGCTGCAACGGCCGGGTGACCTCCTACTTCCCGGGGGGATACGATGCGGTGCTCGGTAAACGCATCGACGAGATCTTCTTCGGTGCGGAGCAGCCCGAAGGGCAGGTATTCCGCTTCCTGCACAGCCAGGGGGAAGCCGACGAGGACGTCCGTTTCCCCAACCTGAGCGGCTGGTACAACGTGGCCAGCTACCCCATGCGGGCCGAGGGGAACGACCGCGGCTTCGTGCATATCATCAAGGACATCACCAAGCGGCGCGAGGTGGAGGAGGAGAAGCGTACCAGCGACCGGGAACTCCTCACCCTTTACGCGGTGGCATTCCGCCTTCAGTACACCAAGGGGGTGGAGAAGGTGATGGGAGACCTCCTGTTCCAGCTGCACAACATGCTGCAGATGGACTTCTCCTGCATTCACCTTTTCGAAGGGGAGAAGCTCAAGATGCGCGCTTCGCTGGGGGTATCGCCCGCATTCGAAAAGGCGATGAAGGCGCTCCCCGGGGATGCGGAGTGGAGCCGGCTGGCGCAGAGCGGGCGGCCGTTTCTGGGAGAGGAGCCGGACGCGCGCTTCCCGGATAAAGCCAAGAAGGCCGCCGCGGCGATGGGGCTGCACTCCTGGTGCACGGTCCCCCTCAAGATAGGGCAGGAAGTGATGGGCGTGATGACGGTGGGAACCCTCTCCGGGCGCAGCTACAGCGACCGCGACGTCTTCCTGCTCTGCTCCATTGCCGGCCAGCTCGCCGTCCTCATCGACAACTACAGCCTCTACGACAAGATGAAGGAGAAGGCGGAGGAGCTCTACAAGAGCAAGATGGAGCTCAAGGACAACTTGCAGAAGGTAAAGCGCGCCAACATCGAGTTGGGGCGGCTCAACACCGCCAAGAACAACTTCATCGGCATCGCGTCGCACGAGCTCAAAACCCCGATCACCTCCATCATGGGGGGGGCGGAGTTCCTGCTGAAGTATTCCGGGATCCCGATGACGCCGGAGCAGCACAACATCCTGGCATCGGTCTACGAGGGGACGGTGCAGTTGAGGAAACTGGTCGAGGATCTTCTTTCCATCTCCAGGATCGAGACCCAGGGGCCGCTGGCGCAGAAGAAACCGGCGAACCTGATTCAGGTCTGCCGCGAGGTGCAAAACCTCTTCGTGCTGCCGCTTTCAGAGCGGCACATCACGGTGCGCATCGACGGCGAGGAGACCGACGTCCCGGTCGATGAGGCTTTCGTGACGCTGGCGATCCGCAACCTCATGGAAAACGCCATCAAGTTCACGCCCGACGGTGGCGAGGTGCGGCTTACCGGCCGGGTGATGAAGCATGCGCGGTTGAAGGAGCTGGCCCCGACCCTGCGCCAGTTCTACACGCCCTTCCCCAACAACGTTGCCACGGCCGAGAGCTATTACCTGTTGCAGGTGAGCGACAACGGCATAGGGATTCCCGCCGACGAGCGGGTCAGGATTTTCGACAAGTTCTACGGCGTGGGAGACATCGCCCACCACTTCTCCGGCGAGACCGCCTTCATGTCCAAGGGGTCGGGGCTTGGTCTCTCCATCGTGCGCGGCATTATGGACGCCCACGAGGGTGTGGTCTGGGTGGAAGAGGCGGCCGGCGGCGGCAGCACCTTCTCGCTGCTTTTTCCACTGCAAAATTAACAGGGATAAAAGGGATAACGCCGGATAAACCCTAAGGCTTTTACCGGTTTTTATCCATTTCATCCCTTTTATCCCTGTTGATCGCTGTTAGGGGAAGTCATGACTCACGCCATCACCTTGCATGACATCACCAAGAGTTACGACGGCTTCACGGCCGTGGATGCCTTCTCGCTGGAGGTGCAGGGCGGCACCGTCTTCGGGCTTTTGGGGCCGAACGGGGCCGGCAAGACCACGCTGATCAAGATCCTCACCACCCTGATGCGCCCTACCCTCGGGGACGCCTTCGTGGAGGGACACAGCGTGGTGACGGCGGGCAAGGAGGTGCGCCGGCTGATCGGCGTGGTCCCCCAGGAGAACAACCTGGACCGCTACCTGACCGCGCGCGAGAACCTGGTCCTGCACGCCAGGCTGCACGGCATGCGGCCTGCGGTCTACAACCGGCGCATCGACGAGCTTTTGGAGATGACGGGGCTCACCGCGCGCCAGTACGACTTTCCCGACACCTTCTCCGGAGGGATGCAGCGTCGTCTCGTGGTGGCGCGCGCCCTGGTGCACGAGCCGCGGGTCCTTTTCCTTGACGAGCCCACCACCGGCCTCGATCCGCAGTCGAGGCGTTCCCTTTGGGACCACATCCGCGGCCTGCGCCGGAGCATGACCGTCTTTTTGACCACCCACTACATGGACGAGGCCGATGCCCTGTGCGACCGGATCATGATCATGGATCACGGCAAATGTCTCGCTGACGGCACCGCGGGGGAGTTGAAGGACGCCTTCTCCCGTGCGCACACCTACCAGGTCGAATTCAGGCGCGATGCCGACCGTTACCAGGAGGTGCTGGCCGGGCTTTCCTTCGTGAAGGGAGTGGAGCGCGACGGGAGCCTGTTCCAGATCACCCTGGCCGGCGAGGAGTCGATAAAGCCGCTCATGGACCACCTCTCCGGCTCCGACATCCGCCGCATCTGTTTGAAGGAGCCCACACTGGAGGACGTCTTCATCTCGCTGACCGGGGAGAAGGTCAGGGAGTAGCGTCGGACCAGTCCGACCGTCGGACCGTCCACCAAAGGAGCCTCATGTTCAAAGGCGCTTTTTCCATCTGGGGCAGGGACATGCTGGTCTTGAGGCGCAGCATCATCTCGGAACTCGTCTCCGTGATCGCCTACCCGCTCACCCTCTACCTTGCCTTCGGCTTCGGCCTCAAGGGGTACATCACCTCCGTGAACGGCGTCCCCTACCCTCTTTTCATAGCCCCCGGCCTCATCTCGATGACGGCGGTCAACGCCGCCTTCGACGAGAGTTCCTGGAGCATGTGGTTCCACCGCAAGGTGCAGCGCACCATCGAGGAGTACCGCGTCACTCCGGTCACCGTGTACGACATCGTCATCGGCAAGATCTTCTCCGGCTTCTCCCAGGGGGCGGTCAAGGGAACCGTGGTCTTCCTGGTGATCCTCGCGCTCACGCCGTTTCGCATCGACTACGCCAACCTGCCGGTGTATCTGCTCAGCATCGCACTCTCATCGATGACGTTCTCCTGCCTCGGCACCATCTGCGGCACTGTCATAGACAAGCCTGAAAACATCGGACGGGTGCAGTCGGTGGTCATCGTGCCGCTCATCTTCATGGCGGGAATCTTCTTCCCGCTTTCTTCCTACCCCTCATCCATCCTTCCACTGATACAGCTCCTTCCAACGACCGCGGTTTTCGAAGGCGCACGCTATGCACTACTCACAGGTGTCATCCCGTCACAGTACCTGGTGAACCTGGTGCTGACGGCGGCGATCTGCTTCATCATCGCCGTATACACCTTCGACCGCAAAATGGCGGAATAAGCGATTCTTCTTGAGTTCGCCGCACCTTTCATAGTAAAGTTTGCAGTAAACTTTTTACCTCCTGGATGCCGCTTCCGGCGCTGTGCCGTGCAGCAGGCAGACCGAGCGTACCTTGTCGCAGAGCCGACCGTTTTTGGCGCGAATTCTTTTCCTGCCCGAGTCGATTAGCCCCCCGCCGCACTGCCACGCTTTCCAGGGTAACTATTGGAGATACCATGGCCGAAGAGTTCATCCCCAAATGGATCGCCTGGGAGACCACCCAGCGCTGCAACCTCAAATGTGTGCACTGCCGCTGCTCCTCCGAGCTGACCTCGTCCGAAGGTGACTTCACCACCGAGGAAGGCAAGAAACTTCTCAAGGAAATAGCCGATTTCTCGAAGCCGGTCGTGGTACTCTCCGGCGGCGAGCCGCTGATGAGGCCGGACATCTTCGAACTGGCCGAGTACGGCACCTCGCTCGGCCTCAGGATGTGCATGGCGACCAACGGGTCGCTGGTCACCGACGAGGTCTGCGAAAAGATGAAGAAAGCGGACATCAAGATGGTTTCGCTCTCCCTGGACGGCTCCACCGCCGAGGTTCACGACAATTTCCGCCAGTGCCCGGGGTCCTTCGAAGGGGTCATGCGCGCCGCCGAGCTGTTCAAGAAGCACGGCCAGAAGTTCCTGGTCAACTCCTCCTTCACCAAGAGGAACCAGACCGACATCGCCAACACCTTCAAGGTGGCCAAGTCCATCGGCGCCACCGCCTGGTACATGTTCATGATCGTTCCGACCGGCCGCGGCGAGGAGATCATGAGCGAACTCATCTCCAAGGAGGACTACGAGGAGATCCTCGACTGGCACTACCGCCAGGAGAAGATGGAGGACGACATCCTCATGCGTCCCACCTGCGCGCCGCACTACTACCGCATCGTGCCGCAGAAGGCGAAGGCCGAAGGCGAGAAGTTCGAACGCCGTTCGCTCACCTTCTCCACCGGCGGCGGCAAAGGCTGCATCGCCGCGCAGACCATCTGCCTCATCGACTGCTACGGAAATCTCAAACCCTGCTCCTATTTCCACCGCACCGCCGGCAACGTCAAGCAAACTCCCTTCAAGGAACTCTGGGAGAACTCCGAGATCTTCAAAGATCTCCGCGATTTCAAGGCGTACAAAGGGAAGTGCGGCGAGTGCGAGTACCTGAACGTCTGCGGCGGCTGCCGCGCCCGCGCCGATGCGGTGTACGGGGACTACATGGAAGAAGAACCGTTCTGCAACTACGTGCCCATCAAGGTGCAGAGAAAGCAGAAAGACTAACTGCCGTTGTGCGTTGAAAAACTATGGCCCCTACCCTGTGGCGTCCCCTCTCCCCCCGGGAGAGGGACAGGGTGAGGGCGTTGCAACGAAGAGGCGGTGTAGCGCTGGGCACCTCCCTCACCCGGCCTTCGGCCACCCTCTCCCAGGGGGAGAGGGGCAGCTCTGATTCTTGATGCCGTAAAATTTCACCCAGGAGGATTACTATGAACACTCGCTTTTTAGACGCTTGTTGGGGTCAGCCGGTAGACCGAGTGCCGGTATGGCTTATGCGCCAGGCTGGCCGTTATCTCCCCGACTACATGCGCGTCCGCTCCAAATGCACCTTCCTGGAACTGTGCAAGACCCCGGAACTTGCCGCTGAGGTGACCATTCAGCCGGTGGACATCCTGGGCGTCGACGCAGCCATCCTCTTCTCCGACATCCTCACCCCGATCGAGCCGATGGGCATGGAGCTCGACTTCACCCCGGGCCCGGTGTTCTCCAAGCCGATCCGCACCATGGCCGACGTCGAGGCGCTCAAGATCCCGAAAATGGAGACCGACGTCCCCTACGTGCTGGACGCCGTCAAACTGCTCCGCAAAGAACTCGCTGCCAAGGTGCCCCTGATCGGCTTCGGCGGCGCGCCCTTCACCCTCGCCTGCTACATGGTGGAAGGCAAGGGGTCCAAGGACTTCGCCGCGCTCAAGAAGATGATGTACGCCGAGCCGGAAGTCTACGCGGCCCTCATGGACAAGATCACCACCATGGACATGGAATACCTGAACGCCCAGATCGCGGCGGGTGCCCAGGCCATCCAGATCTTCGACACCTGGGGCGGCATGCTCTCCCCCTCCGATTACGAGCGCTACGTCCTCCCCTACACCCAGCGCCTCATCAACGGCCTGAACCGCACCAACGTCCCGGTCATCCACTTCGTCAAGGGCGCCGGCACCATGCTGGAGATCGTCAAGCAGGCGGGCGGCGACGTCATGGGGCTCGACTGGCACGTCAACCTGGGCAAGGCCCGCGACGTCCTGGGCGACATGGCGGTGCAGGGCAACCTCGACCCGACCGTCCTCTTCGCTCCCAAGGAGATCATCGAGCGCGAAGTGAAGCGCGTGCTGGACGAGAACGCCGGCAGACCGGGCCTCATCTTCAACCTGGGGCACGGCATCCTCCCCACCGTCCCGCCGGAAAACGCCATCTTCATGGTCGACTGCGTGCACCGGCTGACGCAGAAATAATTCAGGACCACAGACAAGGGCGGCCGATAAGGCCGCCCTTCTTGTTGACCCCGTAAATGGATCCGGCGGCGTGTCGCCGCGCCAGGCGCCGGAGCTGCCAGGAGCGCATCATGCTTAGGCTTTTCAAGATAGACAACGGGCTCATCAAGGAGATGGAGTACCAGAGGGAAGAGCTCCCGACCCAGATCCTCAAGGCGGACTGGATCGACGCGCACGAGCCGGACGACGAGGAGAGGGATCTCCTTGAGTTGTTGCTGCACACCGACATCCCCGAGTCGGACGAGGTGGACGAGATCGAGATCTCGGCCCGCTGCTTCGTGGACGCGGCCGGGATACACGTACACCCGCTGTTCCTCTCCCAGAGCGAGGGGCGTCACATGACGCTCACCGTCGCCTGCATCCTGCAGGCGAAGCACCTGATCACCATTCGCGAGGGGGACCTCGCCGACTTCCGCCTGCTGCGCATGCGCGCCCGCAGGGGGCACGTCGAGTGCCGCTCCGCCGCGGAGCTTCTGGTCCTCCTTTTGGACCAGAAGGTGGAGAACCACGCGGACACCCTGGAGGACATTCACCGCCAGCTGGAGGGGGTGAGCCACATGGTGCTCGAGGACGACGCGTCCGAGCTCGAGGACGCCATCAGCAAGCTCGCCCGCCTCGAGGACAGCAACGGGAAGATCCGCCTCTGCCTCATGGATACCCAGAGGGACATCTCCTTCCTCCTGCGCCACCTGCGGGACCGCACCGACCAGACCGAGACGCTCAGGGAGATCGCCCGGGACGTCGAGACCCTGATGTCGCACACAACCTTCCTGTTCGACAAGATCAACTTCCTGATGGACTCCACCCAGGGCTTCATCAACATCGAGCAGAACCAGATCATCAAGATCTTCTCTATCGCGGCGGTCGTGTTCCTCCCCCCTACCCTGGTGGCGAGCATCTACGGGATGAACTTCGAGATCATGCCGGAACTGAAGATGGGGCTTGGCTACCCCTGGGCCCTGCTGCTGATGCTCATCTCGGGGTTCGCTCCCTACTGGTACTTCAAGCGCAAGGGATGGTTGTAGCGAGGCAGGGCAAGTTCCCGAAATGTTATGATTAGTAAGCGTATAGAGATAAATGGATGATTTACATGTTGTCATAAAAATGATATAAGTCGCCGCGTCGGTCACATCGAAAAGAGGCGGTCTTATGGCGAAGAGAGCGGTCCTGGCAGCGGCGGCAGCACTGGTACTTTCCTTTTCCTTACCAAAAGCATGGGCAACCAACGGAGACACCTTGATCGGCGTGGCCCCCGCGTCGCGCGCCATGGGCGGGGCCGGTGTGGCGGCGCCCCAGGACGCCATCAGCGCCATCTTCGCCAACCCCGCCGCGGTCTGCATGGGCCCCTACTGCCCCGGAAGCGAGTTCGTTTTCGCCTCGACCATCTACGATCCCTCGGTCAAGGCCACCGTCAGGGTCGGCCCCAACACCACCACCGCCAAAAGCGACATGAAGCCGTTCATCATCCCGGCAGTCGGCATGATCACGCCGATCAGCGACCGCCTGCGCTTCGGTCTCGGCATGTTCGGCATCACCGGGATGGGTGTTGATTACCGCAACAAGGGGATCGACCTGAACCCCTTGAACGCCGGCAGCGAAGGTGACATCTACACCCAGCTGCAGATCCTGAAGTTCGCCCCCAACATCGCCTTCCTGGTGACACCCGACTTCTCCATCGGCACCTCGATGCACCTGCTCTATGGCTCGCTGGACCTCGGCCAGGGGACCGCGCACAACTACGGTTTCGGGGAGCAGTTCGGCGCCCTCTACCGTGCCGGCTCCTGTTCCTTCGGGGCAAGCTACACCACCCCGGAAAAAATTTCGCACCAGAACGTCACGGACTTCGGCAGCGGCCTCCAGAAGCGGCAGTTGAGCATGGAATCGCCGCGGACCGCATCCGCCGGCATCGCCTGGCGCCCCACGGAACAGCTTCTCATCGAGACGGACGCCAAGTGGCTGAACTGGAAAGACGCCGAGGGGTACAAGGAATTCGACTGGAAGAACCAGTGGGTCTACGCCCTGGGGATGCAGTACAAGGATCCGGATGGCCTCACCCTGCGCCTTGGCTACAACTACGGCAAGAGCCCGGTACGCCTGCACAAGGGGTTCGATGCTGCGGGAACGACGAGCCTGCAGGGGAGCACGGTGCCGACGCTTTTGTACGAGTACCTGCGCATGATCGGCTTCCCCGCTATCGCCGAACACCACTTCACCTGTGGAATCGGATACCAGTTCTCCAGCAGGTTCGAGGCCCATCTCGGCGGGATGTGGGCCCTCGACAACACGACCAGCGAGACCGATGCCAGCGGAACCTTCTCCTTCGGGTCCAATGTCAGGGAAACCTCCTACGACTTGGGCCTCATCTGGCACTTCATGTAACAACGGAGCCGAAAGCCGCCCCCTCCGTCCGTGGTTCATCGAACCGTTCAGGGATCAAGCGCCCCTCTCCCCACTTTTCCTGACGGGGGGGCGTTATCTTTTTGCCACGACCTCGCCGCGAACCTTCCATGTGCGCCATAGCCCCCAACTAAAACCTCAAGTGACTTCTCTATCAGCCGATACATGAACCAGATTTCCCGTCTTTTCGGCTGTCCCTTCACGGGCTCGACCCGCGGGGTTGCCTGATCCCAGCCGAAGTTTCTATCTCGACCGGATGTTTTAAGAGAGCACGCTCATGCTGTTCACGGTAAGCTGGCATATCCTCATACTGTTTTTCCTGGTCCTCACGCCGTTGGGGCAGGCTAACGCGGCCCCCTCCCCTTCCGGGCGCCCCGCGGTCATTGCGGTCGGCGTGCAGCCACTGGGATATCCGGCGGCGATGATCGGTACGGTGCTTGGGCATGACGCCATGCTGAGGCGGGAGCTGGCATCCTCTGGGTACGTTCTCAAGTTCATCCCCTTCCGCAAGGGGAGCGACATGGTCGACCTTATGGGGAGTTCGCTCAGTGCAGCCATCGTCGGGGACATGCCTGCCATCAGGATGGCGACCCGCACCGATGTCTGCGTGGTGGGGCTGACGAAGAAGACCTTCACCTCGGTGGTAGGTCGCAACATTACGCTGCTCGCCCAGCTGAAAAACAAGCGGGTGGGATGCCCGGAGGGGTCCTCGGCGCATCACACGCTGCTGCAGGCCCTGGCAAGCGTGGGGCTCGGCGAGAAGGACATCAGGTTGATTCCCATGGAGGTCGATGCCATGCCCGCCTCGATGGAATCGGGAGATGTGGACGCCTTCGCCGCGTGGGAGCCTGCGCCGACCCTGGCGCTTGTGAAGAGTACCGAGGCGCGGGTGCTGTTCCGGGGCGCAAGCAGCGACTTCTTCGTCATTTCCGGTGACCTGGCGCGCAAGGACCCGCAGGCCGCGCTGGCGCTGTCGGCCGCCTTGGCGCGCGCGTTGAACTGGATGAGGAAAAGCAATGCGAACCTCCTGCAGGCGGCGGCCTGGGCAGAAAAGGACGGCGAGCAGCTTAGCCCGCGCCGCAGGAAACTGCCGCCGAGCCAACTGATCGAGATAACCCGGCGCGAGATCCTCGATGTGCCGGCGGCGCCGGTCATCGTGAGGCTCCCGGCCTCCCAGCCGTTGAAGGGGGAATTCGATTTCCTGAAGCGGATGGGAAAGATTCCGGCGGACGCGGCGTTCCCGAGGGTGGAGCGCGCGTTTGGCTACGACGGGCTCCAGCAGGTGGTCAAATACCCCCGGCGCTATCGGCTGGGTGAGTTCGAGTACCTGCCGTGACCGCGCGAGGAACGGGGCACGGCAGACTGCGTGGCATACGCGAGCGCATCATCACGTATTTCGGCGTCCTGTCGCTTCTGGGCGGCGGGGCGCTGCTCCTCGTCCTGGTTTACGGGGCCCCGTGGCTGGGGATCGAAGGGATCCACGGCCTCAAGGAAGCCGAGATCGTCCGGGCCCTGGAAAATGCGGCGGATCTGAAGAAGCAATCGATACTGACCTGGCTCGGCTCGCGCCGCACCGAGCTGGCGCTGGTCGCCAATTCCGAGGATTTTGCCGGATCGGCAGCGGCCCTGCTCCATCAGCCAGCACCCCCCGCCCCTCCCGAAGACCTTGTCCGGCTCCTCTGCCAACATCTGGCCACCCTCACGCGGACCGCTCCCGATGCCTATGACAGTGTCGCACTCGTTGCCCCTACCGGGAAGGTGATCGCCGCAAGCGACCCCGGACAGGTCGGGAGCAGCTATCGTTACCGTGAATTCCTGGATGCGGCCTTCACCGTGGGGGCCAGCGAGCAGATCGGGACGGCCTTGCACGACCGCGAGCCGGTGATCCTGATCTCGCGGCAGCTGGCGGTCCGGGACAGGGAAGGGGGGGAGACGGGAGAGGTGGCGGCGGTCCTGGTGAGCGTAACCAGGCCGCAGCAGAGCCTGGAGGCGCTGGCGCTGTTGCCGGGGATCGCCGATGCCGAGGGGAACCAGATGATCCTGGTCGGGGCGCGGGGTGAGCTCCTGGCGTCGCTGCCGGAGCGCGAGCCGGCGTCGGCGGAGAAAGATCCTCTGCTGGCTCGACTCTCGCGGCAGGCCATGACCATGACCGAATCCGCCCGGCTCGAGACCCTGGATGACGGACGGCGGATCATCTCCGCGTACCGGTATGTCCCCCTGGGGGTGGCCCAGGGATGGGGGATAGCCGTGGCGATGGATCAGGAAAAGGCATTTGCGCCCCTGGTTTCCACCAAGACCAGGGCCGCCCTGTTCGGGCTGGGCCTGATCGCGATCGCCCTGGTTCTCGTCGGCTGGGGCGGAGGACGGGTGGCCGGGCCGATCAGGGAGCTGCGAAACACGGTGCTGGCCCTCGAGGACGGCGACCTCTCCGCCAGGGCGGCAGCGAAGACCGGCGTGCCCCAGGAGATAGCCGACCTCGCCGCGACCTTCAACAGCATGGCGGGGCGCATCGAGGATTCGCACCAGCAACTGGAAAGGAAGGTGGCCGAAAGGACCAGGGAGTTGCGCCATGAGAAGGAGAACGCGCGGCGCTACCTGGACCTGGCCGGCACCATGCTGATTCTCCTGGGGAGCGACGGCCGAATCAGGATGATCAACAGGGCCGGGGGAAGGCTTTTGGGGGGACGGAAGAAGAGCTTCTCAACCTGGACTGGTTCGACAACTTCCTCCCTGCTGACAGGAAGAAGGAAGTAAGGGAGGTGTTCGACTCGCTGATGCGCGGCGAGCAACAACTCCTGGAATTCTACGAGAACCAGATCCAGACCCGTGACAAGGGGGAGCGACTCATCTCCTGGCACAACATCCTGATGCGGGACGAGGAGGGGGGCATCCAGGGCGTTTTGTGCTCCGGCGAGGACATCACCCACAAGCGGCAGGCAGAGCAGGAGCGCGGCGAACTGGAGCGGCAACTCCTGCACACCCAGAAGCTGGAGAGTCTCGGTGTGCTGGCCGGCGGCATCGCCCACGATTTCAACAACCTCCTGATGGCGATAGGCGGCAATCTCGAACTGGTGCGCCAGGCGGTCGAGCCGGGAAGTTCCGTCACCAAGTACCTGGATAACGCGCACCAGGCCGTGAAGCGTGCCGGGGATCTGACCCGGCAAATGCTGGCCTATTCGGGCAAGGGGGGGTACAGCGTCAAGCTGGTGGATCTGAACCTGCTGGTGGGCGAGAACGTGGAGCTCATGAAGGCGTCGCTGCGGAAGGGGGCGGTGGTGACGGTCCAACTGCAGCCCGGACTCCCCCTGTTCGAGGCGGACCCCGGGCAGATGTTGCAGGTGATCGTCAACCTCGTCACCAACGCCATAGAGGCGGCAGGGGAGGGGGGGACCATTTCCGTGGCGACGGGGCTGGCGGAATTCCAGGCGACGCAACTGGGCCGGAGCCGGCTGGAACGAAAGCCGCCGCCGGGGAGCTTCCTGTTCCTCAGGGTTGCCGATAACGGCTGCGGTATGGACCGCGCCACCTGCGAGCGCATGTTCGATCCCTTCTTCTCCACCAAGTTCACCGGGAGGGGACTCGGGCTTTCGGCGGTGCAGGGGATCGTCAGGGGGCATGGAGGCGCCATCTTCGTCGAGACCGGTGCAGGCGCCGGAACCACGGTCCAGGTGCTGTTCCCGGTGGTGGGGCCGCCGTCGACGGCGGAGGTTGCCACACCGCCGGCACGACGGGAAACGGCGACTCCGCGTGGGACGGTACTGGAGCGTGCACTGGCCAAGGAAGCGGAGGGGAGGGACGGTGCGGCGGTGGAAAAAACTGCCTTGGTAGCCGCGCCAGGTGATGCCTCCGCACCGGAGGTGAAGGGAGACGGCAAACCGGGGACGGTGCTGATCGTCGACGACGATGAGATGGTGCGTCTTGTCTGCCGCGCCATGGTCCGGGGGCTTGGTTACAGCACCATGCTCGCCTCCGACGGTGCGGAGGCGGTGGAACTGTTCGGCAAGCATGCGGCGGAGATAGGCTACGTCATCATGGATTTGTCCATGCCGCAGATGGACGGCATGACCGCGGCAGAGCGGCTGCGCGGGATCCGTCCCGATGTGCGCATAATCCTTTCCAGCGGCTATAGCGCCATCGAAGAGGCAAGGCGGCTCTCCGGGCAGCGCGGCGCGCTGTTCATCCAGAAGCCTTACGACCTGGAGTCGCTGAAGCAGGTGCTCGGAGACAAGGAGCCGCTTTGAACTGGCACGTCTACATCATCCTCTGCTCGGACGAGACCCTCTACACCGGGATAACCACCGACGTGAAAAGGCGCCTGCGGCAGCATGCCACCGGCCGCGGGGCAAAATACTTCCGCGGCCGGCAGCCAAAGGCTTTGATCTATCTGGAAAGCGGCTTCGACAGGAGCGGGGCGGCCAAGCGCGAAGCGGCAATCAAGGCGCTGTCCTGGAGCCAGAAACAGGCACTGATCCAACTCCCGGGCAACGCCGCCGCGTCGATCACCGCTTCCCCCTGATACACGGTCCGCCCTACTTGAGCTGAGGGTGGGGCGTCTCGTCAGAGCCCGGCGGTAGCAGAGGATAGGAAAGCTTCGGCTGCCTCCCCGTCAGTGTCCTCAGAAAAGCAACCGTGTCCGCAACTTCGCTGTCCTTTAACTTTACCCCGAGCTGGGCCGATCCCATCACCGTCACCGCGTCGTGAAGCGTCCAGACCTTGCCGGAATGGAAGTAGGGTTGGGTCACGGCCACGTTGCGCAAGGAGGGCGCCTTGAAGACGTAGCGGTCGCTTTCCGTGTTGGTGACCATGAAGCGGCCGGTATCTCCGGCAGGGCGGATCTCGGTGGCCGGCGTCTCCCGCACGCCGAAGGGATAGTAGTCGCTCCCTCCCACGTTGGTGCCGGCGTGGCAGGGGGCGCACCCCTTGTCCATGAAGACGCGCAGGCCCCGCTTCTCCTTCGCGTCCAAGGCGCCGGCTTCACCCTTCAGGAACCGGTCGAAACGGGAGTCCGGCGTGAGCAGGGTCGCCTCGAACACCTCGATCGCCTTGGCCATGTTGTCGAAGCTGACCGGCTCCTTCTCGCCGGGGAAGGCCGCCTTGAAGAGGGGGAGGTAGCCCGGGATGCTCTTCAAGGTGCGAACCACCAGGTCCGGGTTGCTGTTCATCTCAGCCGCCGCCTGCACAGGTCCCTTTGCCTGGGTCTGCAGGTCCTTCGCCCGTCCGTCCCAGAACTGAGCAACGTCGAACACCGCGTTGAAGACGGTGGGGGAGTTGCGCGGTCCCTTCTGCCAGCCATGTCCCGTCGAGGTCTCCTGGAGATCCGCCCCGGCCAACCCCACGTTATGACAGGTGTTGCAGCTGATCAGCTGTGAGGTGGAAAGCCGCGGGTCGAAGAAGAGTTTCATGCCCAGATCTACCTTGGCGGCGGTCGCTGGGTTCGCCTTGAGGTGAGGGGCCTTGGTAGGGATCGGCTTGAAGAGCTTGTTGGCGCGGGACATCAGGTCATCGGCGGCGTGAGAGGTTTGGCAGAGGCAGAGCGGTAGGAGCAGCAACAAAGGAATTTTCTTCATGTGACCTCCTGTATGCTGGAATGACAACTATTTAAAGTTACTAGGCGAGTGATGGGTGTCAACCTTTTTGCGTGCGTCCGGTGGTGTGGGGCTGTAGGGGCAAATAATCATTTGCCCAGCCGCGGGTGCATGGCCGATGCAGATGGCGGGGGAGGCGGAGGCGCCACCAAGGGGGGCGAATGATTATTCGCCCCTACGGTGGACGGGTGCACGGGAATGAAAAAGGGGGCCTTGCGGCCCCCTTTGCTGGTTCAGGTCTGTTGCGCCGGTCTCAGCGCTTCAGGTACTCATTGATGGCGGCAGCGGCGCGCTTGCCGTCCCCCATGGCGAGGATCACGGTCGCGCCCCCCCTGACGATGTCGCCGCCGGCGAAGACACCGGGGATGCTGGTCTGCCCCTCCTCGTCGGCCACGACGTTGCCCCACTTGTTCAACTTGAGATCAGGCGCGGTGGCGGTGAGGAGCGGGTTGGCGTTGGTGCCGACCGCGTTGATGACGATGCCGGCGGGAATGTCGAACTCCGACCCGGCAACGGCCTGCGGACGGCGCCTCCCTGAATCGTCCGCAGGGCCGAGCTCCATCTTCTGGCAGCGCAGGGCCGACACCCAGCCGTCTTCGGTGCCGACGATGGCGACGGGGGCGGTGAGCATGACGAACTCCACCCCTTCCTCCTTGGCGTGCTTGATCTCCTCGACCCTGGCAGGCATCTCGGCCTCGCCGCGGCGGTAGATGATCATGGCGCGCCTGGCCCCCAGCCTGCGGGCGGTCCTGACGCAGTCCATGGCGGTGTTGCCGCCGCCGATGACGGCTACCTCGTCCCGCTGCAGAATCGGCGTCGCTCTGTCCTCCTTGCGCCCCGCCTCCATGAGGTTGACACGGGTGAGGAATTCGTTGGCGGCGTAGACCCCTTTCAGGTTCTCCCCCGGGATGTTGAGCATGGTCGGGAGCCCGGCGCCGTTGGCGATGAAGACGGCGTCGAAGTCCTCGCTCAGCTCGGCGACGGTGAGGGTCTTGCCGATGATCACGTTGCACTCGATGGTGACGCCCAACTCCGCGAGGACCGCGACCTCACGGTCGATGATCTCCTTGGGGAGACGGAACTCGGGGATGCCGTAGCGGAGCACGCCGCCGGTGTCGTGCAGCGCCTCGAAGATGGTTACCTGGTGCCCCTGGCGGGCCAACTCACCGGCGGCGGTAAGGCCGGCGGGGCCGCAGCCGACCACGGCGACGGTTTTCCCGGTCTGAGCCGGCTTCGCTTCCTTGAGCAGACGGTCCGGGTGCAGCATGGCCCAGTCCGCCACGTAGCGCTCCAGGTAGCCGATGGCCACCGCGTCCCCTTTCTTGCCGCGTACGCAGAGCGCCTCGCACTGGGTCTCCTGCGGGCAGACCCTGCCGCAGACCGCGGGGAGGGCGTTGTCGCCGCGCAGGATCTGCGCGGCGCGCGGGAGGTCCTCGCAGGCCAGCGCGTCGATGAACTCGGGGATGGAGACGCCGACGGGGCACCCCGCCACGCAGTTCCTGGTCTTGCACTGCAGGCAGCGCTGCGCCTCGGAAAGTGCCTGGTCTTCGGAGAGCCCGAGGTTCACTTCCTCGAAGTTGGTGCTCCGCTCGTCCGCCGGAAGCTCCGGCATATGAACCCTATCTATAGCCATCCTCTCTTTGGGGGACAGGTTGTTGCTCACTTTGCCACCTCCTTAGCCAGTTTGCAGCCCTCGGCCGCGTGTCGTGCCGCCTCTTCCTTGCGATAGCTGGTGAGCCGGTCGGAAAGGCCGTCGAAGTCCACCTGGTGCGCGTCGAATTCGGGGCCGTCCACGCAGGCGAACTTGGTCTCGGTGCCCACCTGGACGCGGCAGCCGCCGCACATCCCGGTGCCGTCGATCATGATCGGGTTGAGGCTCACGACGGTCTCTATTCCCGGCTCCCGGGTCAGGTTGGCGACCGCTTTCATCATCGGGACCGGACCCACGGCGAATACCGCCTGCGGGGCGCGCGCCGGGTCGGCGATCATCTCTGAGAGCGGTCCCGTGACGAATCCCTTATGGCCGAGGCTCCCGTCTTCGGTGGTGATCAGCAAGTTCTTCGAGAGAGCGCCCAACTCGTCCGCCAAAATGACATAGCGCTCCGAACGGCCGCCGATAATGGTGGTGATCTCGTTTCCAGCTTCCGCCAATGCCTTCACCAGCGGAAAGAGCACTGCCGTTCCGACGCCGCCTCCGACGCAGGCGACCCGTCCCCAGTTGGTGATGTGGGTTTCCTTGCCGAGCGGGCCTGCCACATCACGGATGAAGCCGCCTGCGGGCGTCGAGACGATCTTTCGGGTCGAGGCGCCGATTGCCTGTATGAAGAGGGTGATGGTCCCGGCGGCCGGGTCCGCGTCGCCGATGGTCAGCGGGATCCGCTCTTCGCCCTGTGTCAGCCTGACCATGACGAACTGTCCGGCCTTCCTGGCGCGTGCGATCCGGGGAGCGACCAACACCATCTTGTGGAGGTTTTCCGCGAGAATCTCGTTGCTTACAACTTCGAACATTGGGTCACCTTTTTTCGAGGGGATTGTGTTGCAGCTGTTTTAGCGTAGTGAATACGATATCAGGTGGAAGGGAAAAAGCGCAAGGAAGTATACGGAAAGGCTGAGGTAATGAACAATCGACAATGGAGGATTGGCAATGGAGAGGAGCGTGCGACATCAGGAATCCACGTGGTCCCCGCGTCGTCCATTCCCTCTCTCCGGGAGAGTGCGGCCGGAGGGCGGGTGAGGGGGTGTGCCACGAAAGGCCGGAAAGGGGAGCCCTCACCCCGACCCTCTCCCAGAGGGAGAGGGGGAACTTCTCTGAGAGGGGCTGCCCCCGAGTGGGCTCCCCGAGTGGGCTCGCTGAGTGGGGAGTTGCCAGAGCAGAAAGTGCCAGAGGGGAATTCGACAGAATACGGAGTTGGCCTGAGGCACGACAGCTCCCGCCCCCGGAGGGGGAGGGTAGGGGAGGGGGGGATGCTCTCATTACGCCCTTACTTTATAGGTGGCGCAGATGATGCCGGCGAAGATGAGCACGATCCCCACCACGTGGAAGGATTGCAGCCGCTCGCCCAGGAAGGCTACCGCCATGATAGTGCTGAAGGCGGGCATCAGGTGCACGAACTGCCCCCCCACGTGCGGCCCGACCTTTCGCAGACCATGGTTCCAGGCCGTGAAAGCAACCACGGAGGCGAGGATGCCGACGTACAGGACGCTGAGGATGGTCGGAAGGTTCCAGGTCATCAGGTGCCCCTGGGAGATCTCGTACCCGTAGAAGGGGATGAGCAGCACCAGGCCGCACACCGTCATGGAAAACAGGAACACGAAGGGATTGAGCCCCTGCGGGTAGCGCTTGATGGCGACTGAATAGAGTCCCCAGGCGATGGCGGCCAGAAGCACCAGGAGGTCGCCCCGGTTGAAGCTGAGCGTGAGGATGCGCGCCGGGTCCCCGCGCAGGATGATGGCGGCCACGCCGGCCAGGGAAAGGGCGATGCCGGCGTGCTGGCGCAGCATGACCCGCTGTCCGTAGAAGATGCGGGCGAACATGATGATGAAGATGGGGATGGCGGAGTTCACCAGCGCGGCGTTGATGGCGGTGGTCCAGTGCATGGCCGTGTAAATCAGGAAGTTGAACAGGGTGACGCCGAACAGACCGGAGATCCCGACGAGCGGCAGGTTCGCCCGCACGATGGGCCACTGCTCGCGCAGCCGCGGCAGCACCACGGGGAGGAGCACGATGAGCGCAACCACCCAGCGCCAGAAGACGAAGCCTGCAGGGGGAATCACGTTGTTCATCGCCCGGCTGATCACGAAGTTCCCGGACCAGATCAGTGCGCTCAGGGTGAGGAGGAGGTACGGCATAGGCGGAACCTGCTGCGGCAAAAATTTCGTCCACTCCCCCTCGCCCTTTGGGAGAGGGGGAGTGGGTGAGGGCGGCGCCAAAGCGGAAAGACTCTCTCATTTTGCGGAGTTGGTCAAGCTAATTGAACAGGGATAAAGGGGATGAAGGGGATGAAGGGGATGAAGGGGATAAAGGGGATAAAGGGGATAAAGGGGATAAAAAACAAAACCCTCCCCCGGAGGGGGAGGGCAGGGAAGGGGGAGTTGGTTGAGGTCGAAAGGGCGTTCGCCCGAATGGATCTAGAACTCCTGCGACATCGCCTTCACCTGGCGGGCGGTGAACACCGGGCCGTCCTTGCAGACGTAGACGTTGCCGACATTGCAGCGGCCGCATTTGCCGACGCCGCACTTCATCCTGTTCTCGAGGGTCGTGTAGATGTTGTCATCGGTGAAACCGAGGCGCTCGAGAACCGGGAGGGTGAACTTGATCATGATGGGCGGCCCACAGACCAGGGCGATGGTGTTCTCGGCGCTGGGCGCCGCCTCCTCCAGCACGGTGGGGACGAAGCCGACTTTGCCGTCGAAATCGGGGCCGGCGCCGCCGGGATCCACGCATTTCACCAGGCGCACGTCGTCGCGCTCCTGCCACTCCTTCAACTCGTGCTTATAGACCAGGTCGGCCTCGGAGCGGGCACCGTAGACGATGGTGATGTCCTTGAACTTGTCGCGCAGGTCCAGGCAGTTCCAGATCACGGTCCTGAGCGGCGGCAAAGCGATGCCGCCGGCGATGAAGACCAGGCTCTTGCCGTAGAAATCCTCGATAGGGAAGGAGTTGCCGTAGGGGCCGCGCACGCCGACGGTATCGCCGACCTCAAGCCTTCTCAGCGACTCGGTCACGCGGCCGACGCTCCTGAAGCAGCACTCGATGTAACCCTTGCGGGTCGGCGCCGAGGCGATGCAGAAGGTCGATTCGCCGAAGCCGAAGGAGGAGTATTCGGCGAACTGGCCGGCGCGGAAGCTGAAGTTCTCCCGGACCTGCTCGTCCTGGAAGACCAGACGCAGGGTCCTGACGTCCGGGGTCTCGTCGACGATGGCCTCGATGGTGGCAAGGTTTGGGAGGTAGATGTTTTCAGATTTGCACATAGGTCTTTTCTCTCATGCCCCCTCCCCC
The DNA here is from genome assembly GCF_019063845.1 of Geomonas subterranea. Classification (NCBI taxonomy): domain Bacteria; kingdom Pseudomonadati; phylum Thermodesulfobacteriota; class Desulfuromonadia; order Geobacterales; family Geobacteraceae; genus Geomonas; species Geomonas subterranea. The sequence continues at coordinate 3,805,812 of NZ_CP077683.1, read as the reverse complement.
CTTGCGGGGAGGGCCGGGGTGGGGGGAAGCGGCCATCGGCGTTGCCGGTTGCATCTTCACCCACCCCCGACCCCCTCCCGTCAAGGGAGGGGGAGAGATAGGTTAGTCCTGCTTGGAGTTGATGGTCTCGAGGATTTCCGCGATGTCGATGCCGACCGGACAGGCACGGATGCAGCGGCCGCAGCCGGTGCAAAGGGTCTTGCCGAACTTGCCGTCGTAGTACTTGAACTTGTGCATGATACGGTTTCTGTAGCGCTTGTTCTGCACGTCGCGCGGGTTGTGGCCGGAAGCGTGGTTGGTGAACTTGGCGAATCCGCAGGCGTCCCAGTGCTTGCGCCTGACGCCGTCGTCCGTGCTCCCCTCGTCGTTGATGTCGAAGCAGTGGCAGGCCGGACAGATGAAGGCGCAGGCGCCGCAGCCGACACAGATGTCGGCGATCTTCTCCCAGAGCGGATCCTCGAAGTGCTCTTCCAGCCATTTCTTGATCTTGACCAGATCGAGCTTGCCGACGCCCTGATCCACAAATGGAACCGGATCGCCTCCCGCTCCCTCGGCAAAAAGATTCCGGTGCGCAGCTACCAGCGCCTCCCCCTTTTCGGTGACTGCCTTGCAGGCGTAGGAGCCGTCCTTGAGCGGGGTGAGAAACAGGTCGCTTCCCGCCTCGGCGTCCGGCGCGAGGCCGACGGCGCGGCAGAAACAGGCGTCGTCACCCTTGGTGCAGGCGATCCCGACGATGGTGCTCTTGCGGCGGCGCTCCAGGTAGAACTCGTCCTTGTAGTCCCAGGACATCACCGCGTCCAGGATGGCGGGGGAGCCGGCGTCGCAGGGGGGAGCGCCGATCAGGACGGCCTCGGGGAACTGGGAGCGGTCCACGTCGGTCACCTTCATGGACCCGTTTTCCCTCTTGTAGGAGAGGATGTCCTCGCAGATCGGGAAGAACAACTCCTTCGAGGAGCGGCGCGGCAGCGCGTCGAGGGTGAGGTCCGAGCCGGCGGTCAGGGGTTCATAAAGAACCACCGAACCGGACAGTTTCGGGCCCACCACGAGCTTGGCTTCCTTGACCAGGAGGTCGATCAGATTGCGAAGGTTCTGTTCCGTAATGATCTGCGGCATAAAGGTCTCTTTGTAGTGGCCTTCTCCCCTCTCCCTCCGGGAGAGGGGCAGGGGTGAGGGCGCTGCTGACTGATGTGATGCTACTCTGAATTCCAAGCCCCTCCCCCTGAGGGGGGAGGAGCCCCACCCTGCTCCTGCTGTTACTGCGTCCCACTGGGCTCCGCTGGCATCGCCCTCACCCCGGCCCTCTCCCGGAGGGGGAGGGAGATATTCGGTGGAGAGGGCAGCGGACCTCGCTACTTTATGAACGACTGGTCGTCGTCTTCCTTGTACTGGTTCAGCGGTCCCTTGTCGACCGGCGCGAGGCCCGCCTCGAAATCGTAGAGTTCTTTCAGTTCCTTAGCCATGCGGCGGTTCAGGAGGTTCAGCGGGATGTCCATCGGACAGACGCGCTCGCACTCGGCGCAGCCGCCGCAGCGACCGGCAAGGTGCATGGCGCGCACCAAGTGCCACGCCATGTTGCCGGCGGGGCGGGGCGAACTTTCCACCGCCTGCGGCCGGTTCTTGTCGCACAGGCACTGCTCGCAGTAGCAGAAGGGGCAGACCTGGCGGCAGGCCATGCAACGGATACAGCGCGAGAAATGCTCCTTCCAGAAGGCCCAGCGCTCCGCCTGCGGCATCGCCTCGATGCGGGCCATCTCCTCAGCTTCCTCCGGCGTCAGGTCCGCGAGCTCGGTGTGGGTTCCGGCGGCAACGTCGGCGCCTTCCGGCATGTGCACCGTGCATTCGCGGCACTTGCGGGCGATGTTGGCCTCGGTGAGGGTCCCGGTCCGCTCGACGCCGAAGCCGTACACGCCGGGGCAGACCACGCCGATGATGAACAGGTCCTCGCGCTGGAGCTGCGATTCCGTCATCAGCCCGGCCAGCGCGCGCATGTCGCATCCCTTGGCGACGATGCCGACTTTGCCCTGCTTCAGCACCCCTTTCTTCGCCTTGGTGAGATAGACCGAGAGGTTGTTCACGCAGGCAGGGGAGAAGATGAGCTTTTCGGCTTCTTCCACCGTGGTGACCAGCGCGGGGCTTGCGGTTCCTTGGCGGCGGCCGGGGAGATAGCCGACCACGCCGACGACGGTCTCGTCCTTCAGGATCTTGACCGCTTCCTTGCGGATGGCCTCGGTGACCGCCTGGTAGTACGCCGGTTCGATGCTGGTCACGTGGTTCTTGTTTGCTTTAGCGTTCATGTCTGGTCCGTTGGCGTCGCGGCAGGTGCCGGGCGCAAGTTTTGTCGGTTAGGAGCGGAAATTTCCCCCTCCCTAACCCTCCCCTCCGGGGGAGAGGACTATTGTAGGGGCGAATAATCATTCGCCCCTACAGCGTCAGATAGGAGGAGTTACCCGATGCTGTCGTACGCCTCTTTCAGTTCCGGCGTGTTGAGCACCTGGGACTTGTCCGCCGTAGCCTCGGCGAAGGTGGACCACTGCTCCTCGTGCTCGAGTTCCTTGAATTCGGGCATCGGCCCCATGGTGCGCACCCGTTCGGTCAGCTCGGTCACCACGTCGACCCACTTGCCCCCTTCGGCCGCCGAGACCCAGGAGAACTGGAGCCGGTTCAGATCCACCCCGACGAAGTCGAGCAGGGCGCGGAAGGCGGCGAAGCGACGCCGGGCGTGGAAGTTGCCGGCCATGTAGTGGCAGTCCCCCGGATGGCACCCCGAGACCAGCACCCCGTCCGCCCCTTTCTGGAAGGCGCGCAGGATGAAGACCGGGTCGATCCTCCCGGTGCAGGGGAACTTGAGCACTCGGACGTTAGGTGGGTACTGCATCCGGCTGGTACCCGCGAGGTCCGCCCCCGCGTAGGTGCACCAGGTGCAGACGAAGGCGACTATCTTCGGTTCGAAATCGTGCTTGATGTGCTCACCGTGCATGAAAAATCCTTTTAAAACCTGAGTCAGAAGTTCAACACAGAGGTCTCAGAGGAGCACAGAGGTCTCGGAGAAAAACAAAAACGAGGTTTTTGATTTTCCCCCTGTCTCCGGTTTTCCTCTGTGCCCTCTGTGTACCTCCGTGTCCTCTGTGGTAACGATTTTTAGGTTTAAAGCGCCTCTATCATCGCCATGATCTGCTCGTCGGTGTAGCCGTCGAGCTCGATGGACTTGGACGGGCAGGTGGCCTGGCAGGTGCCGCAGCCGCCGCAGACGCCCGGGTTCACGTAGGCGACCTTCTTCACCAGGTTCCCCTGGCGGTCCCGGATCTCCTTCTCCTCGATGGCGCCGTAGGCGCAGACCTTCTTGCAGGCGAAACAGCCGACGCAGTACTTCTCGTTCACCTTGGCGACCACCGGGTCGCGCTCCAGCTTGTCCTTGGCGAAGAGCGTCATCACTTTGGCCGCCGCGGCGGAGGCCTGGCTCACCGTGTCCGGGATGTCCTTCGGCCCCTGGCAGGCGCCGGCGAGATAGATCCCGGCGGTGGCGCACTCGACAGGCTTCAGCTTGGCGTGGGCCTCGGAGTAGAAGTTGTACTTGTCGTAGGAGATGCCGAGCTTCTGGGCCAGGAGGTCCGCGCCGTCCTGGGGCTGCACCGCGGTCGCGAGCACCACGAGATCGGCCTCGATCTCGACCTGGGTGCCGACCTGGATGTCGCTCCCCATGACCACGATCTTTTCGCCGCGCTGGTACATGCGGGACACCATCCCCCTGATGTAGACCGCTTCCTCTTCCTCGACGGCGCGGCGCCAGAACTCGTCGTACCCCTTCCCCGGGGTCCTCGCGTCCATGAAGAAGACGTAGGCCTGCCCGTCGTGCACCTTGTGATGGTAGAGCATGGTGTGCTTCGCGGTGTACATGCAGCAGACCTTGGAGCAGTAGGAAATCCCCTTCTCCCTGGCGCGCGAGCCGACGCACTGGATGAAGACCACCTGCTTGGGCTCCTTGCCGTCCGAGGGCCTGAGGATCTTGCCGCCGGTAGGTCCCGAGGCGGAGGCGAGCCGCTCGAAGGTCATGCCGTCGATGATGTCGGGAATGGTGCCGTAGCCGAACTCACCGTACCCCTGGATCGGGCTCCCTTCGGGTTTGCGGTCGATGGTGTAGAGCTTGAAGCCGGTGGCGACAACGATGGCGCCCACGTCCTCGACGGTGAGGGTGTCCTGCTGCTCGTAATCGACGGCGCCAGGTCCGCAGACCTTGGCGCAGACGCCGCACTTGCCGCTTTGGAACATGGTGCAGTTCTCGCGGTCGATCACCGGGGTGTTCGGGACCGCCTGCGGGAACGGGACGTAGATGGCGGGGCGCATGCCGTGCCCCTGGTCGAACTCGTTGGGGATCTTCTTCTTGGGGCACTTGGTCATGCAGATGCCGCAGCCGGTGCACTTGGACTCGTCAACCGAGCGCGCCTTGTGCTTCACGGTGACCTGGAAGTTGCCGATGTAACCGTCGACCTTCTCGATCTCCGAATATGTGTAGAGAGTGATGTCCGGGTGGTTCGCCACGTCGACCATCTTGGGGGTCATGATGCACTGCGAACAGTCGAGCGTCGGGAAGGTCTCGGAGAGCTGGGCCATGTGCCCGCCGATGGAAGGCTCGCGCTCCACCAGCACCACCTTGTGGCCGGCGTCGGCGATGTCCAGCGCCGCCTGGATCCCGGCGATGCCGCCGCCGATCACCAGCGCGCGCTTGGTCACCGGTACGGTGATCGGGGCCAGCGACTTCCCCTTCCGGACCCTTTCCACCATGAGCTTCACGATGTCCTTGGCCTTGGCCGTCGCCATCTCCCGGTCCTCGTGGACCCAGGAACAGTGCTCGCGGATGTTGGCCATCTCGCACAGGTACGGGTTCAGCCCTGCCGCCTCGGCCGCCTTGCGGAAGGTCTTTTCGTGCATGCGAGGGCTGCAGGCCGCCACCAGCACGCCGTCCAGCTTGTGCTCGGCGACCGCCTTCTTCAACAGGGTCTGGCCCGGGTCCGAGCACATGTACTTGTAATCGCAGGAGTAGGCGACGCCGGGGATCTCCCCTGCGGCCTTCGCCACCTGCTCCACATCCACGGTGCGGGAGATGTTCTCACCGCAGTGGCACACAAAAACGCCGATTCTGGACATAAGCTCCTCAATCCAATTGCTGCGGCCCGCGGGCTAGAGCAGCTGTTTATCTCTCAAAAGCGGCTTCGGGTCGGTGATGACACTCTCGAAACCGAGGCTCTGCGAGGCTACCCCCATGGCGAGGGCCGCGAGCTGGGTGACGTAGAAGATGGGGACGTCGCGCTGGTCGGGGGCGCTCCCGCCGTGCAGCTCGGAACCGAAGATGTTCCCGAACAGGGTGGAGTCGGGGGCGCCGTAGGCTTCCTTGATCTCCTTCTGGCGGATATCCAGGTTGCCGTGGCACAAGGGGCAGGCGACCATGATGCAGTCCGCGCCGGCGATGCGCGCACTCTCCAGGATGGCGTTGGAGAGTTTGAGCACCACACCCGGGCGGGACAGGGTGAAGTTCGCGCCGCAGCACTCCATGCGGTGGCTCCACTTGACCGGCTCGGCCCCCAGCGCGCGCAGGACGTCCTCCATGATGCTCGGGTCTTCGCAATCGTCCAGTTCCGGCACCTCCGGCGGGCGGGTCAGCAGACAGCCGTAGTAGGCGGCAACCTTGAGCCCGACAAGCGGCTTCTTGACGCTCTCCTCGAGCTTGGCCAGACCGTACTCGCGGGCGAGGATCTCCAGGATGTGCTTGACCGGCTTGTTCAGCGCAGCGGCGCCGTCGATGGCCACCTCCACCTGCTTTCTCTTGTTGTCGTCCTCTTTCAGGTGGTGCTGGGTGGTCTTGAGGCGGGAAAAGCAGGCGGCGCAGGCGACCGCCAGGTCCCCCTCGACCTCTTCCGCCAGGGAGAGGTTCTTGGCGCAGAGCGAAAGCGACAACAGCTCGTCCACGTTGTGGGCCGGGGTCGCGCCGCAGCAGAACCAGTCCGGCACTTCCTTCAGCCCCACGTTGAGCGCCTTGAACAGGGCCCGCGTGGAGATATCGTATTCGCGCCCGGAGGCGTGCAGCGAGCAGCCCGGGTAATAGGAATAACTAAGACGTTTCTTGCCAGGTGTCACAGCGCCTCCCCTTTCTTGCGCATCTCCTCGATCCTCTTGAAGATCCCTTCGATGTCGGCGATGTTCTTGTTCTTGGAGTGGAACATCTTCAGCTTCCCCTTGGAGATCAGCTTTGGTCCCAGCATGAGGTCTTTGAGGAACTGCCCGCTCTTCATGTTGAAGGCCGCACCGAGGCGCAGCTCGTACTGGCGGCCGTAAGTGCGGATGTTCTCGATGAAGAGGCGGTTCGCGAGCTGGACGTAGCTTTCCTTGGAGGGGCCGTCGGCGTCCCAGGAGAGCTTTCTCAGCGCGTCCATGATGGCGGCGAGATCGACCTTGTTGGGGCAGCGGGTGGTGCAGGTCTCGCAGGAGGCGCAGTACCAGATGGAGCGCCCCGCCAGGATGCGCTGTCCCTGCCCAAGCTGAAGCAGGCGCACCACCCGGTTCGGGGGGTGTTCCATGAACGCGGACATGGGGCAGCCGGCGGAGCATTTGCCGCACTGGAAGCAGCGCCGCACCGAACTGCCGGAGAGTGCCTCCACCTTCTTCACGAACCCGATGTTCATGGTCTCGTTGGAGAGGTGCATCAACTTGTTTTTCACTGCGGACCTCGTGACTGATTCATGGTCGGGGACCATTTTGTTAATAAACAGCTCGAAATCATACGCCCAACAAAAGCCTGAGGGCAAGTGCTTTGTGGCTGTGATTCATGTTTTGCGAGAACGCTGTTTTAAAACGGTAGAAATTTCTGTCATACAAAAATTTGGAATGGACTATACGCCATTTTAAAACAAAAAAGCAAGCATTTGTTTGAGTCGGAACTGTCTGAAAAAGAAGGGCTTTTGTGAAAATTACACGCTGAACGAGTTCCGTGGCTGGCGTTTTGAGTGAAAATCCGGGGGTAAAAAGTGAAATTTTAGAACAACAAGGAGGTTGTTACCATACTGTCCGGAAGTGCTTGAAGTAGCGCGACAAATGGTTAGAAAATTCAGATGCGTGGAAATCCTGGCTGCACACGCGTTTGACAGGGTCAAAACCGTTTGTTTACGTTTTTTTAAAACACGGCACGCAAATCATTGGAATCGGCAAATACTTTGACAGAAAAAAGTAAATGTAATAATACTGTCGGGGCGTTATCCAGGTGAGGTGAGCTATCGGCGAATTGACAAGACTATACCGCTACATGCGCAATCGCCGGGGGGCTTACCTGTTAGGGGCCCTGCTGCTGGTAGGGACCAACGTATGCGGACTTGCGATCCCGTGGCTCCTCAAGCTGGCCATCGAGGCGCTGCAGGCTCCCGCCAGGGCCGGCTACACGCCGGCGCAGTACGGCGCGATGATCGCCGCGGCCGCCGTGGCGCAGGGGATCATCCGCGTCTTTTCGCGCACCACGCTCTTAAACGCCGGCCGCCGCATCGAATACGAGCTGCGCGAAGACCTCTACGCCAACCTGCTCACCCTGGATCGGACCTACTTCTCCAACTGGCGCACCGGCGACATCCTGTCCCGCCTCGCCAACGATCTCACCAACGTACGGATGCTGCTCGGTTTCGGCGTCCTGAGCCTGTTGAACACCGTGGTGATCTACACCGCCTCCCTCATCCTGTTAACCCGGATCTCCCCGTTTCTCACCGTATGCGCCGTACTCCCGTTCCCGGTCATGATCCTGATCGTGAAGCGGATGAGCGCCTCCATGTTCCGCGTCTCCAAGAGGACGCAGGAAGCCCTGGCCCACCTCACCACCCGGGTCGAGGAGAACGTCTCCGCCGCCGCTGTGGTGCGCGCGTACTGCCGCGAGGATGGGGAGATCAAGAGTTTCGGCGCCGTGTGCGACAGCTACAGCGATGCCAGTATGGCCATGGCGAAGATCCGGGGGATGATGCTGCCGGTGATGGCTGCGACCGGAGCGATCGGCACTCTCGTGATCCTTTTTGTCGGCGGAAACCTGGTGATCCGGGGGGAGCTCACCTTGGGCGGGTTCGTCGCCTTCAACGGCTATCTCGCCATGCTGGTTTGGCCCACCATCATGTTTGGCTGGATCCTCAACCTCGTGCAGAGGGGTGCCGCGTCTATGACGCGGCTGAGCGAGATCCTGAACGCGCGCCCCGAGGTGGCGGAGCCGGAGCGGCCCGTCGACCCCGGCGAGATCAAGGGGGAGATCGAGTACCGCAATTTCAGCTTCAGCTACGGCGGCGCCGGGATGCTGCGCGGCATCGACCTGAAGATCGCAAGAGGCGCACGCATCGGCATCGTCGGCGTGGTGGGGAGCGGCAAATCGACCCTGGTGCGCATGATCCCGCGGCTTTTCCCGGTCGCTGAGGGGACGCTCTTTGTCGACGGCATCGATGTCAACCTGCTGCCGCTCAAGCGTATCAGGGACGCGGTGGGCTTCGTCCCCCAGGAAACCTTCCTCTTCTCCCGCACCATCGCCGAAAACATCGGTTACGGCAAACCCGGCGCGACCCGGGAGGAGATCGAGCGCGCGGCGCGGATCGCCGGCCTTTCCGGCGACCTCACCCGGTTTCCGCAGGGGCTGGACACCCTGGTGGGAGAGCGGGGGGTGACCCTGTCCGGGGGGCAGAAGCAGCGTGTCTCGATAGCGCGGGCTCTCATCAAGGAGCCCAGCATACTGATTCTGGACGATCCCCTCTCCGCGGTCGACGCCGATACCGAGGAGGAGATCCTCTCCGCGCTTTCCGGCTATTACGGCAAAAGGACCGTGCTCATCGTGTCGCACAGGCTCTCGCCGCTGCGTAACTGCGACCGGATCATCGTGCTGGAGCAGGGGGCCATCGTCGAGCAGGGGAGCCACGCGGAGCTCCTGGAGGTGGGAGGCCGCTACGCCGCCATCCACAGGGAAGAACAGCTTAAGGCGGAGATAGAGAGGCTTTAAAGGCAAAGGCCATTTTTTAAACCCAAAGGTGCAAAGGCGCTAAGAGAATCCAACATCTGAAACGGTTAGTTCCAAAACGCTTTTCTTTGCGTCTCTGCGCCTTTGCGTTAAATACAAAGGTTTTCAGGCTTTTCATTTTTTAAGGGAGCAGCATGCACTTCGGCGGGATATACGAGGAGGAAACGGTAGGGAAGGTGTACGACAGACGCCTGATGGGGCGCTTTGTCGCCTATGTCGTCCCCTACCGCCGCATGCTGATAACGGCGCTCCTGATGCTCCCGCTAATCGCGGCGTCCAAACTGGCCCAGCCCTGGATCATCAAGGTCGCCATCGACGAGCACATCGTCAAGGGGCGCATGGCGGGACTCCCCGCCCTTGCCGCGGCCTTCCTCGCCGTCATCTTCCTCGAATCCATCCTCATGTTCGGACAGGTCTACTTGCTGCAGTGGGTGGGGCAGCGGGTCATGTACGACATCAGGGTCAAGCTTTTCAGCCACATCCAGCGCCTGTCCACCCGCTTCTTCGATCAGACCCCGGTAGGGAGCCTGGTTTCCCGGCTCACCAGCGATATCGAGGTGCTGGGAGAGATGTTCGCCGCGGGCCTCGTGACCGTGGTCGGGGATATCCTGGTGCTTGCGGGGATCGTCGGCATCATGCTCTGGATGAACGTGCGGCTCTCGCTGGTCACCTTCTCGGTGCTGCCGGTACTGATATGGGTCGCCTTCGCCTTCCGCAAGTGGATGCGGCTCGCCTTCCGCCAGGTGCGCGCGCGCCAGGCGAACCTCTCAGCCTTCCTCGCCGAGAGCATCGGCGGCATGGCGGTGGTGCAGCTCTTCAACCGGGAGCATGACGAGGCGAAGGAGTTTCGACGCCTGAACGCCTCCTACGTGGAGGCGAACCTCCCGGTGATAACCTGGGACGCCGCGCTCTACGCGGTGGTTGAATCGCTCTCGTCGGTTGCGGTTGCGCTGATCATCTGGTACGGCGGCGGCGAGATCGTGAAGGGGACCCTCTCCTTCGGCTCGCTGGTGGCCTTCATCCAGTATATAGAGAAGTTCTTCTCGCCGATCCGCGATCTCTCGGCCAAATATTCCATCATGCAGGGGGCCATGGCGTCCCTCGAACGGATCTTCGCGCTGCTGGACAACGAGGACCGTGAACCCGCCTCGCTGCCGGTCCCGGAAAAGGCAACGGGGACGACTCCTCCTTGCCAGGGCGCTCCGGCGCACGCGCTGCAAAGCATCTGCTTCAACGATATCTGGTTTGCCTACAAGGAGCGGGACTACGTCCTGAAAGGGTTCTCCCTGCAGATGAAGCGCGGCGAGAAGGTGGCCCTGGTGGGGGAGACCGGCGGGGGCAAGACCACGGTGACCAGGCTCCTGTCCCGGCTCTACGACGTGGAGCGCGGCTCCATCACCATCGACGGCACCGACATCCGGGAGCTGCCGCTTCCGGCCCTGCGCAAGCGCATCGGCGTGGTGCTGCAGGATCCCTATCTCTTTTCCGGCACCATCGCCTACAACATCTCCCTGGGAGACCCCGAGGCGCTCAAGAGGGTGGAGCAGGCAGCGGCGGTGGTCGGGGCCGATCGTTTCATCCGGGAGCTTCCCAAGGGGTACGAGGAGGAGGTGCGCGAGCGCGGTGTGAATTTCTCCGCCGGCGAACGTCAGCTGATCTCCTTCGCGCGCGCCGTGGCCTTCGATCCGGAGATCCTGGTGTTGGACGAGGCGACCGCCAGCGTCGACACGGCCAGCGAGCGGCTGATCCAGCAGGGGCTCGAAGGGTTGATGCAGGGGCGCACCACGCTCGTGGTCGCCCACCGGCTCTCCACCATCCGCGATGCCGACCGCATCGTCGTCATTCACCGCGGCGAGAAGGTCGAAGAAGGGACCCACGCGGAATTGATGGCCGCCCAGGGGGTCTACTACCGGCTGTACCAGCTGCAATTCAAGGATTAGCACACGGGAGTCCACTCCCTCGCTTAGGTGCCCTCCCCGCCTCGCATTGATTCCGTAGGGGCGAATAATCATTCGCCCAGCCGCCGATGCCCCGGCCGCTGTCGATGGCAAGAGGTTCAATGGTGCGGCCAAGGGGGGCGAATGTTTATTCACCCTTACAGTGAAGACCATACATCAATGATTGACCTTTCATTCAAAAATTGAGATATAAGAAACACTTTTCTCACGGAGCATCACCATGAAGCATCTCATACTCGGCACCGCCGGACACATAGATCATGGCAAGACCTCGCTGGTGAAGGCGTTGACCGGCGTGGACACCGACCGTCTCAAGGAGGAGAAGGCCCGCGGCATCACCATCGAACTCGGCTTCGCCCACCTGGAACTCCCGGGGGATCTCCGTTTCGGCATCGTCGACGTCCCCGGCCACGAGCGCTTCGTGCGCACCATGGTGGCGGGCGTGGGCGGCATGGACCTTGTGCTCCTGGTGATCGCCGCGGACGAGGGGATCATGCCCCAGACCCGCGAGCACCTGGAGATCTGCCAGTTGCTGGGGGTCAAGCGGGGCATCGTGGTGCTGACCAAGAAGGACATGGTGGAACCGGACTGGCTCGACCTGGTAACCGAGGAGGTGCGCGACTACCTCGCGGAAAGCTTCCTCGCCGGCGCGCCCATCGTCAGTGTTTCCTCCCGCACCGGCGACGGTATCGAAAACCTGAAGGCGGAGCTCGCCAGGATGGCGAAGGAGATCGAACAGAAACGGGTCGATTCCCCCTTCCGTCTTCCGGTGGACCGCGTCTTCACCGTCACCGGGTTCGGCACCGTCGTCACCGGCACGCTCCTCTCCGGCGCCGTCACCGTGGGGGACGAGGTCGAGATCCTTCCCACCGGCATCGCCTGCCGCGTGCGCGGCGTGCAGTCTTTCGGTTCCAAGGTCGAGAAGGGTGGGGCGGGTGAAAGGCTCGCGGTCAACCTTCAGGGGGTGGACCACACCGACGTGCAGCGCGGCGACGTGGTCGTTCCCAAGGGGCTCTACAAGCCGACCAGCGCCGTGGACGTGCGGCTCAACTACCTCGCCTCGATGGGGAAGGAGCTGAAGCATCGCGCCAGCATCCGTCTCCATTCCGCCACCTACGAGGTCCCGGCCAAGATCATCCTCTTTGACCGTGACGCGCTTCAACCCGGCGAAAGTGCCTACGTGCAGCTCCGTCTCGCCCACCCGGTACTTTTGCTGCCGGGCGACCCCTTCGTGCTGCGAACCTACTCGCCCCAGGCGACCCTGGGCGGCGGAACCGTTCTTGACCCAGCGCCGCCGCGGCGCCGCCGCCGTTCCGCGGAGGCGCTGGCCCTTTTGGAGGCCGCCGAGTCCGGCGTTGACCAGGAGCGGATCCGGTTGCTGGTCGAGTCGTCGCTCCTCTCCGGCATCTCCATCCAGGAGATGGTGAACCGCTCCGGGATGTCCGGCAAAAGGATCGAAACTGCGCTGGCTCCCCTGCTCTCAAGCGGCGCGGTGCTCCAGGTGGTGAAGGAGCCGCGCATCTTCCTCAGCAAGGACGCCTTTGCGCAGCTTAAGCAGAAGCTTTCCGATGAATTGCACGAGTATCTCCAGGAAAACCCGATGCAGGAAGGTATCGGCAAGGAGGAATTGAAGTCCCGGATCCCCAGGCGCAGCGACTCGCGCTTTTTCGGTCCGGTGCTGGCGAGCCTGGAGAAGGACGGGCTGGCGCTCTCCGACCGCGAACTGGTGAAGCTCCCCGGCCGCAAGGTTGGCGTCACCCAGGACCAGGCGAGCGTGCAGCGCGCCCTCGAGGAGGCGCTTACCAGGGCCTGGTTCGAGCCTCCCACCCTGAAGGAGCTCTGCGACCTTGTTGGTGCCACCGAAAAGCAGGTGCTCGACCACGCCAACATGATGTTCCGCGAGGGGAGGGTGGCCAAGATCAAGGGGGACATCTTCTACGCCCCCGGTGCCGTCAACGAGCTGCGTGACAAGCTGGTAGCTCACCTGAAGGAGAAGGGGGAGATCACCCCGCCGGAGTTCCGTGACCTCACCGGTCTGTCCAGGAAGTTCATGATCCCGCTGCTGGAGTACTTCGACCAGGAGAAGCTCACCATCCGTATGGGCGACAAGAGGGTGTTGAGGAAGGGATGACCCCTCTCCTTTGTCTGTTGCCGCCAGTCACATCTTGGTTATGCTTCTGTGTGCTTTGCCTCAGCTCCCTCCCCCGGAGGGGGAGGGTTGGGGAGGGGGAAAGCCATGGACGCAGACGAGAAATCTTTTTTCGCCCAACTCCGCTTCCTGCCGAACTACTTCAGGCCGCTCGCGCGCTACGTCAGCACATGACCGACGCGGAGCAGCTGCTCTGGTATTGTCTGCGGCGGAAACAGTTGAGCGGATTCCGGTTCCGGCGGCAGCACCCTATTGAGAAGTACGTTCTGGATTTCTATTGTCCAGAGGCAAGACTCGCCGTGGAACTGGACGGTGGGCAGCACAACCAAACAAAGAACGCCCTGCGCGATCGAGGAAGGAGCGACTTTCTTGAGACGCAGGGCGTTTGTGTTTTAAGGGTGTGGAACCATGAGGTCTTTGCCAACCTGGAAGGGGTGCTGGAAAGAATCTACGAGGTGTTGCAACAGAGAGCGGGAGTCCATTATGGCAGAAACGATAACCTTCCCCCTCCCTAGCCCTCCCCCTCCGGGGGAGGGGACATTCAGTATGTTCGGGGGGATTGCAGACCGGAGGGCAGCTACATTGGTAGCAGCTTTCTGCCTTTAGAGGGAAGGTGTCCATACCTCCCCCCCCCTCCGGGGGAGGGGACATTCGGTATGTTCGGGGGGATTGCAGGCCGGAGGGCAGCTACATTGGTAGCAGCTTTCTGCCTTTAGAGGCAAGGTGTCCACACCTCCCTCCCCCGGAGGGGGAGGGTAGGGGAGGGGGAAGACTTCCACCGTATCGCAAGGCTTCTACCAAATATAATCCTTGGCAATATCCCGCTTGTCCCGCCCGTAGAGGATGTGGAAGGCCCGGAGCTTCTTGAGGGCCACGGGGGAAAGACTTCCGAGCGGGAGGTAGATGATCCTCTTCCCCAGCCGCGCCGCGTGCTGCTTCATGAAACTTCTGGGGGGCTTCGCCGCGGCGTACACCACGTCCTTCTCCAGGGAATAATCGAGCGCCGCCATCAAAAGGTGCTCTCCCTTTCCAAGCGCGTACCGGTAATCCGGGTCGTGCCAGACATCCACCATTCGGCGCGGCGGGTAGCTCAGCAGGAAGCCACCGTACTCGCAGCGCGAGATGCCCGGACCGACGATGTTGTCGGTAGGCGGGGTGGCGTAAAAGGCCATGTCGGACTCCTGGGCGTGCTCCCCCAGCCACGTCATGCAGTACGGGAATTTCGTCCCCTCCTTGTCCTCGTCGAGGATCACCACCACGCACCCCACGCCGCTCTTCAGCCGCTTGTTCTCCCGGACGTAAATCTTCCCTTCGTGCAGGTTGCGCAGCGTCTCGCGCATGTCGATCCCGTCCAGGAGCGACGAGGAGAACGGCTCGGATTTGCTCGCCTCCTCACTCAACTGCCGGGCTCCGATCCTCTTCAAGTTGCGGCCGTACTCCTCGATGTTGAGATCCTCTGGCGGAAAGGAACAGATGTACGGGTCGTCGAATCCCTCCAGCCAGTCCCCGGGGCGCTTCTCCTTCTTCCTGTTCATCATCTTGAGCCGCGAGAGCCCCTTGGCACGCACCTGTTCACGCGGGCGAAAACGAATCCTCTTGGTGCCGGACCAGAGTTCGGCTGCGGAAAGCCTCAGGGTCGGCAGGTCGCTTGCCTCGCGCTGCCACGGGTAGTGGGCAGCCAGGCGGAAGAAGGCGTAGGCGAAGTTGTCGTCCAGGCAGCCACGAGCCGCCGCGAGCATCTGGAACAGATCGGGGAGCAGCATGCGCGATAAAAGCGCGTAGTTGCGGGCAAAGCGGAAGAAGGCCCGCTTCTGCCAGAAGTGCACCTTGTCGCCGGTCTCCTGCCGGTAGTGGCGGGCCGCTTCCAAAAACAGCCGCAGCATGATCTTCTGCCGGTCCGGCAGTTCCCCTTCCGCCCCTATGCGGTGCGCGCTTCTCTGCACCGATTCCGCCAGCGCCTCCTCCTCGGGGATGCTCTGCTTGCCACCCAAGATCAGCTCGAAGGCGTTGAAGCTCTTTCGCAGCGAGGGGCCGCCCGGCGCGGGCTCGGGAGGAAGGGGAGAGCGCCGGGTCTCGTAGAGGGCGGAGAGGAAGGGATACTCGGCCAGAACCTCGTGGCAGCATTCCGGATGCAGGTTGAAGATGGTGATTCCCTCTCGGCGGGTGCGGGTGAGGGGCTGGGCCTGCGGTGCGTCGAAATCCTGCCGGATCCGCTCCAGGTGCGACATGCCGCAGATGAAGAGGACGCGCTCGTGCTGTGCGGAAAGCTGCCGCAAGCGGTAGGCCATGCCGCGTTCACGTCGCAGATCCTCCTCGCCGGGCGGGATCTCCCGGTACAGCTTGGCGACTTCGCGGTAGAACGGCTCCAGTCCGATGCGCTGCACCGAGTAGGAATCAGGAAGTTGTTCCGGGTGTGAAGGGTAGGAATCGAGGTCGATATCGATCAGGTGCAGCGGGACCTCGTTTTCCAGGGCGAGCCGTGCCCCCTCGATCAGGGGATCGGCCGGCTCGATGATGAGGAACGCGGACTGGGCGGCGACGTGGTAGGCGAGTACCGAGATTTCGGGCAGGCGCCGCACGCCGCGCAGGAACTGCTGCTCCAGCGTTTGCGGGAGCTCCAGCGCGATGCAGTCCGGCTGCACCGTCTCGAACGCCTCCCGCACCAGGTGTGCGAACTCCATCCGGTAGTGCAGGATGGGGAGGGCGTGGACGTTGCCGAATCGTTCCAGGTAGAGGTGGTCGGACATAAGTAAAAGGTGTGGAGCTGATTTTAGGCCGCAGTTCATCCCCCTCGCCCTGCGGGAGAGGGGCAGGGGTGAGGGCATGCGGCAGCGTGGTCCATTGTGGCGTCGCCCTCACCCGGCCTGCGGCCACCCTCTCCCGGGGGGCGAGGGTAAAGAGCGAAGGCTTACTTCAGGTAACGGAGTGCCTCTTCCCCCAAGATCCGCTCGACCGCGAGCGGCAGTAGCTCGCGCGGATCCTTCTCGGTGGCCGCCATCATCTTCAGCGCGTAGCGGGCGATGTTGATGCCGTCGCGAACGGAGTAGGGCTCGTCCGCGGCATGGCCCCGCTGCAGGAATTGCACGACATAGTTGAGGATGGAACTGCCGGCAAAGGGAAGATTCTCCTTCAGTATCGCCAGTTCCTCGTCCGCCTCGGGGAAATCGATGAAGAGCTGGGGCTGCAGGCGGGAATGGATGTATTCCGGCACCTCGAAGGTGGAGGAATCCTCGTTCATGGTGACAACGATGCGGAAGTCCGGGTGAGCTGAGATCCTGAGGCCGGTAATGATGGATTCGACATAGCGGCGGTCGTCGAGAAGCGGCGCGAGCGATGCCCACGCCTTCTCGCTCATCCGGTTTCCTTCGTCCAGGATCAGCACGCCTCCCGAGATCATGGCTGAGACCAGCGAGGATGCTGCATACTGGATGGTTCCTTCCGGTCCGATCACCGGCGTCACGATCAGGTCCTCGGGGCGGGTGTCCATGGTGGCCTGGAACAGGTAGACCTTTCGGCCCAGCCGTTTAGCGGCGGCGTAGGCGAGGGTCGTCTTGCCGACACCGGGCTTGCCGATCAGGCGTGGGTTGAAGGGGATGTCCCGCTCGTCGATCACCATCCAGGCAGCGAGAAGCTGCCGGAGCAGTTCCTCGTCTCCCACCCAGAGCAGCGGCAGTTCGATGGGGTTGGCGAGGGTCAAGTTGATGCCGTCAATCGTGATCCGGTCCATAAAAACTCCAAGAAAAGCCAAAAACCATTGGCCACGGAGAAAATCTGAGGACATCTGAGAAAACGTAAAACCTAAAGCTTTGTTTTGGTTCTCTCAGATTTTCTCCGAAGTTCTCCGTGGCTAAATGGTTTTGTGGTTTTAGGTGTTCATTTCGTGCCCGTACATCATCACCAGCCGGGCGCGGTTCTCGCGGCAGCTCCTGCAGAGCTCGCCGGCATCCTTGAAGAATTCCTCCGCCAGCCACTCACCCGCCTCGCCGTACAGCGAATCCGGTTCGTTCTCGTCGTATTCGGTCTTGCAGATGCTGCAGGTTTTCATGCCTTTACCGTCGTCCGGACCAGGTCCGCCAGGCAGTCCAGGAAAATGGGGTCGGAATTCAGCGACTCCGTCCTGACGAAGCGCTTGATGCCATGCGCCTTCGCCTCCTCGGCATACTGGATGTCGATCTCGTAGAGCGTTTCGATGTGGTCGGAGACGAAGGAAAGCGGCACCATCAGGAGATTCTCCCTCCCCTCCTTGGCCAGCCGCTCGATGGTCGCTTCGGTCGACGGCTCCAGCCACTTGACCTTGCTGGCTTTGGACTGGAAGCACAGCAGATGGCTCGCCTCGCCAACCTGCTCCATCACCAGCCGCACCGTCTCCTGGATATGCGACAGGTACGGGTCACCCTCGTCGATGAACGACTGCGGCAGCGAATGGGCCGAGAAGACGATCTCCACGTCCTTGCGGTCCGGAAACGCCTGCAGTCCCCGCATCACCTTCCCCGCCAGCGCCTTGATGTAGAGCGGGTGGTTGTAAAAACGGTCGATGTAGCTGATCTCGAAGTCGGCATTCGCCTCCTTCAGCACGCGCTGCAGTTCGTTGACGCTGGAGCCGGTGGTCGCCCTGGAGTAGTGCGGGTAGAGCGAGAGCGCCACGACGCGCCTGATCCCCTCGCGCTTGATGGCCGCCAGCGCCTCGATGGTGGAGGGGCGGGAGTAGCGCATGGCGACGAAGGAGCGGAAGCGGTCGCCCAGAAGCGCCTGCAGCCCAGATCCCTGGGCCTCGGTCAGCTCCCGGATCGGGGATTTGCCGCCGATCTGCCGGTAGTACTCCTCCACCTTGGGCGCACGCTTGTTGACGATGCGCCGGGCGATGAATGGCTGCAAAAAGGCCGGCCCGATCTTGATGATGTCGCGGTCCGTAAACAGGTTCATGAGGAAAGGGTGCACGGCGTCCAGCGAATCGGG
Organism: Geomonas subterranea; assembly: GCF_019063845.1. NCBI lineage: Bacteria > Pseudomonadati > Thermodesulfobacteriota > Desulfuromonadia > Geobacterales > Geobacteraceae > Geomonas > Geomonas subterranea. The sequence goes on along the minus strand of NZ_CP077683.1, from coordinate 3,787,730 downwards.
ACCTCCCATCTGGAGCAGCAGGAGTGCGGTTTTGTCTGACATGGCGACCTCTTGGGCGAGAATAGTGGCCCAAGAAATGTAGCAGAAAACGCGGGGAAGTAGAACCGGTTTAATTCATTGGAGGGAGAAGAGACAAAAACAAATGAAACAGGGATAAAAGGGATAAAAGAAACAGGGATGAAAGGGATGAAAGGGATGAAAGGGATGAAAGGGATGAAAGGGATGAAAACAAAAGCCCCACAGCTTGGTTTGAAACCTAAGGCTCCAAGGCTTTTGCAGTTATCCCTTCATCCCCTTTATCCCTGTTAAATGGTTTTACTTGACGCCGGCCTTGGTGAGGTGGGGGGCGTAGCGCTTGTCGGTTCCCTTGATGTGGTTCACCAGCCAGTTCTTCAGGAACTCGATGACGTCGTGGGTGAGCACCGTTTCGCCGGACTTGAATTTCTCCTGGAGTTCGACCACCTGGCTCACCAGGGCCCGGTGCTGCTGGACGTGCGCGCTCTCCTCGGGGTAGCCGGATTTGCGGAACGCCTCCTCCTCCGCAGCGAAGTGGCTTCCGGTGTACTCGATGAGACGCTGCAGCACCGAACCGATCGCCTCCTTGCTCCGTTTCTGCTGCATCGCCTGGGCCAGCTCGTTAATCATGGCGAACAGCTTCTTGTGCTGTTCGTCGAAGGTGTTGATGGTGGTGGCGAAGCTCTGGTCCCAGACCATGGCGTCGGAGAGCTGGAAGTGGGAGACAAGTTCGTGCAGCTCGTCGACCTGCTGCACCAGCTTGCTGGTGGCGGCCTTGGTGTTGCGGGCGCTCTCCACGTTGCTGTTGACCACGGAAGTGATCATCTGGATGTTGCCGGTGATCTCGTGGGTGGTGGCGGTCTGCTCCTCGGCCGCGGTGGCGATCTGGGAAAGCTGCATGGTGAGGTCGTTGATCATGCTCAGGATACCGTTGAGCGCCTCGCCCGAGCGGCAGGTCTCCGCGGTCCCCTGGTTCACCTGCTCCACACCCTCGCTCATGGCGCCGACCGCATCGCGGGTCTCGCTCTGGATCGACTTGATCATGCTGTCGATCTCCTTGGTGGCGCGGGTGGTCCGCTCGGCCAGCGCCCGCACCTCGTCCGCGACGACGGCGAAGCCCCGCCCGGTCTCGCCTGCGCGCGCCGCCTCGATGGCCGCGTTCAGGGCGAGGAGGTTGGTCTGGTCTGCGATGTCCTCTATGGTGCCGGCGATGGCGCCGATCTGGTCGGAACGCTCACCAAGCCCCGCCACCGAGGTGGAGGTGGAGGTGACCCGCTGCGCGATGTTCTCCATGAGCCGCGCGCTGTTGCTGACGATCTCGGCGCCGGCTGTGGTCTCCGCAGTGGCCTTGTGGGCGTTCTCGGCGGCGTAGATGCAGTTGCGCGCGATGTCGGCGGAGGTGGCGGACATCTCCTCGCTGGCGGTGGCGATGGTGGATGCCTGCATGGCGACATCCTCGGCCGCGGACGCCATGGCGTCGTTGGTGGCGCTCACCAGCGCAACGGAGTCCCTGACGAGGTCGGTGACGGTGAAGAACTGGTGCATGGTCTTGTTCCAGTCTCCCATCATGTTGTTGAATGCGCTGCCGATCCGCCCGATTTCACCGCTGGCGATGTGCTCGACGCGGCAGGAAAGGTTGCCTTGCGCCGCGGCCTCCAGGGCGTCCGCGACTTCCCGAAGGGCGCGCGATTCGGACCGGACCACAAGCCAACTGGCCAGAACCGATAGGAAAAATATGGACGTCCCCACGGCTACCATTATCAGGGTGTTGCCGCAGTTGCCAACAGCAACGGTGGAGGCAATGGTCGCAAAAACAGCAATCAGGTTGATCGTGATCAGGCGGGCGCTAAATGACATGGACGATCTCCTTTTGTCGGCTTTTCATACTCAAGGAGATTATCGTCGCTCTGGGGAAAAACTTTAAAGTTTCATTCTGTTTACGGAAAGTAGGGAAGAAGAACCCGGTCTAACAGTAACGGGGAGATTTCATTCTGTCGCCAGCCTCGTTCGATCGCCCCTACCAGGAAGGACGACCCCCTTGGTGCAGCCGCTCCTGGACGGCGGCCAGGTTGTCTGCGATTTGCGGGTTGGTGAGCTGCTGGTTTCTCTGCCTTTGCCGGGGTTTCTCCGATTGTTCGAACTGCATCACGAAACCGCACGAGAGGATGATGGCTGCCATCACGATCTTGCAAGGAAAACTCTTCATAGCCTGCCTCCTTGTTCCCGGGGATGCATCGGAGCTCTCCCCGGACAGACTGCCAAATGAGAGAAGACATTGGCACAGTCTAATGTAAGAGGAGATTAAGTCAAGTTTAATCTTTCGTGGGGCGATTCCTTCCTGGGCAGGGGGGGGAAGCTGATGGGTCCGGGGGAGCAGTTTCCAAATAATTTCGCGGCGTGTGGACAGCTGAAGAGATTGTTTTATAATGAGCACTTGTTTTTCCCATGAGAGGACTAATGGAATCGACCTATATCATTCGTTTTTTGAGGCGGGCGGTGTGCTTTGGCGTGGCGGTCATGTTACTGCTTCCCGCTGCCGTGCACGCCCACAGCGAGGAGGATGCCGCACCGCATCAGACCCACGAGGGCGCCGCACCGGCGGATGCCAAGGTGGGGCTCGATGAGCGGCTGGGTGCAAAGATACCGCTCGACCTGGTGTTCAGGGACGAAAACGGAGGCGAGCGGCGCCTGCGTGACCTGATCACAGGCCCGACCATCATCCTCCCGGTCTATTACTCCTGCACCAACGTCTGCAATTACCTCCAGGAAGGGCTGGCCAGGGCGCTCCCCGAGATCAAGCTGGAACCGGGGAAGGAATACCGGGTCATCTCGGTCAGCTTTGACGAGCGTGAGAACCCGCAGCGGGCGTTGAAGTCCAAGCACATGTACCAGACCGTGATGAAGGGGAAATTCCCGGAAGGGAACTGGACCTTCCTCACCGGCGACGCGGCCAACATACGCAGGCTCACCGACGCGGCCGGGTTCCATTTCCAGCGCAAGGGAAACGACTTCGTGCACCCCGTGGTCAGCTTCATCGTGGCGCGGGACGGCATGATCGTGCGCTACCTTTACGGCACCCAGTTCCTTCCCAAGGACGTCACGCTGGCTCTCATGGAGGCGCGCCAGGGGCGCGTCGGCACCACCATAAGCAAGATGGTGAGCTACTGCTTCAGCTTCGATCCCACTAGCAAGAGCTACCAGTTCAACATCCTGCGGGTGAGCGCCACGGTGATCATCGTCTGCGTGGTGGGGTTCATCATCTTCCTCACCCTGGGCGGCAAGAACCAGAACAACGGCAACAAAAAAGGGAATGACAACAACGTCTAGCGGGTGCGGACGCCGCAATCTTTTCGGGGGAAAAATGAGTCAGCAAACGGCAATGGCGGAGGGCGGCTTCTGGCGCGACACCGGGAAGACCGGGATCGGAGCCTGGATATTCTCGACCGACCACAAGCGGATCGGGTTGATGTACCTTTACTGCGTGCTCGGTTTCTTCCTGGTCGGGGCCTTCCTCGGGCTCTTGATCAGGCTGGAGCTGATGGCGCCGGGCCCGACCATCATGACCGCGCAGACCTATAACGCGATGTTCACCGTGCACGGGGTGGTGATGATCTTTCTCTTCATCATCCCGGGAATCCCGGCTTCCTTCGGCAACCTGGTGCTCCCGATACAGCTCGGCGCCCGCGACGTCGCCTTTCCGCGGGTGAACCTCTTCTCCTGGTGGCTCTACGCCATCGGCGCAATCATCGTGTTGATCTCGCTCTTCACCGGCGGCGGCGCACCGGACACCGGCTGGACCTTCTACGTCCCCTTCAGCGCACGGACCACCACCAACGTCTCGTTGGCGGTCTTCGGGGTCTTCGTGCTCGGCTTCTCCTCAATCCTCACCGGGATCAACTTCATCACGACCATCCACAGGATGCGCGCCCCCGGCATGACATGGACCCGGATCCCGCTCTTCGCCTGGAGCCTCTACGCGACCGCCTGGGTACAGGTGCTTGCCACCCCGATCATCGCCATCACCCTGCTCCTCGTGGTGACCGAGAGGATCCTGGGACTCGGGCTCTTCGACCCGACCCGCGGCGGCGATCCGGTCATGTACCAGCACATGTTCTGGATCTACTCGCACCCGGCGGTCTACATCATGATCCTGCCGGGGATGGGGGTCATCTCCGACATCATCCCCGTGTTCTCCAGAAAGCCGATATTCGGCTACAAGATGATCGCCTTTTCGAGCCTCGCCATCGCGGCGGCCGGTTCGGCGGTGTGGGGGCACCACATGTACACCTCGGGGATGAGCGACCTCGGCGTCCTGGTCTTCTCCTTCCTGACCTTCATCGTGGCGATCCCGTCGGCCATCAAGGTGTTCAACTGGGTCTCCACCATGTATAAGGGGTCGATCTCGCTGGAAGCTCCCATGCTCTTCGCGCTCTCCTTCATCCTGCTCTTTTCCATCGGCGGGCTCTCCGGCCTGATCCTCGGCGCGGCGTCCACCGATATCCACGTGCACGACACCCACTTCGTCGTGGGGCACTTCCATTACGTCATGTTCGGCGGGACCGGCTTCGCCTTCTTCGCGGCGGCCCACTACTGGCTCCCGAAATACTTCGGACGCCGCTACAAGGAAAAGCCGGCCATCGTCGGCTGGGTGTTCATGTTCATCGGCTTCAACATCCTCTATTTCACCATGCAGGTGCTTGGGATGGAGGGGATGCCGCGCCGCTACTACGACTACCTCCCGGAATTCGCCCGGCTGAACTTCGTGGCCACGGTGGGAAGCTGGATCCTCCTGACCGGGGTAGCCATCGTGGTCTGGAACCTCTGGCGGGGGCTTTTCACGGGTGAGCCGTTCACCGGCAATCCTTGGGGTGGGGCGAGTCTCGAGTGGAGCATACCGACACCCCCCCCCACGGAAAACTTCGAGGAGGACCCGGTGGTGACCCACGGGCCGTACGATTTCAAAGGGGTGGGGGTTCCATGAGTCACCTGGAAAAGGACAGTTTCGGAGCCAAGCTCGGCATGTGGTTGTTCCTGTTCACGGAGATGCTCCTTTTCGGCGGCGTCTTCATCCTCTACTCCGTGTACCTCACCCGCTACCCCAAGGAGTTCGGTCTGGGGGGGCACCAGCTGGACCTGGTCTACGGCGCGACCAACACGGTGGTGCTCCTGAGCAGCTCCCTGTTAGCGGCCATGTCGGTTACTGCGATCAAGACCGGCGCCAAGAAACTCACCCTGGGGCTATTGTCCGGAACCGTCGGCTGCGCGTTCATCTTCCTGGGGATCAAGTACCTGGAGTGGAGCGCCAAGTTCCACCACGGCATCTACCCGAATGCTCCGAAGCTGATCGCGGGGCCGCCGGGCGAGTCCATATTCTTCAGCCTCTATTACCTCACCACCGGCCTGCACGGCATCCACGTCATCGTGGGCGCGGTGCTGATGAGCTGGACCGCGGTGATGGTGCACAAGGAGAGGATAAACGTAACCGACAACGTGACCCTGGAAAATGTGACCCTGTACTGGCACCTGGTCGACCTGGTCTGGATCTTCATCTTCCCGCTCTACTACCTGATCCTGTAACGGGGGGATCGGGGGGGGCGAAGGGAGCTCAAACGCATTTGGAGTGAACGGTATGACAGAGGAACACGCGGAACACATCCTGAGTTACGGAAAACTGACCACCGTCTGGGTGGCGCTCCTGGTCCTGACCGCCGCCACCATTATGGTGACCCGGATCGAGCTGGGGGTCTGGAAGGTTTGGGCGGCGCTTGCCATCGCCAGCGTCAAGTCCGGTCTGGTCATCGCCTTCTTCATGCACATGAAGTACGAGCCGCGGCTGTTCAGGATCATCCTGTTCGTGGCGCTCTTCACCCTGGCGGGCTTCATCGGGGGAACCTTCTTCGACGTACTCTACCGTTAAAGGGGCGAACGTGGAAAATCAGCTATTGACGACGACGCAAGCAGTCGACCCGGTGTTCAAGTTCCTCTTCGGCGCCTGTACGGTGCTCCTTTTGGGGATCACCATCACCATGATCTTCTTCGTGGTGCGCTACCGGCGCTCCAAGAACCCCGAACCGACATCGCAGGTGGCGGGGAGTCCGCTGCTGGAGGTGGTCTGGACCCTGCTCCCGACCCTGCTGGTGATGGGCATGTTCTACTACGGCTGGACCAGCTACCTGTCGCTGCGCACCGTGCCCAAGAACGCCATGCAGGTGACCGCCGAGGCGCGCATGTGGTCGTGGACCTTCATCTACGACAACGGCAAGAGCAGCCCCAAGCTCTACGTCCCGGTCGGCAGGCCCGTGCAGGTGAACCTGGTGTCCAAGGACGTGGTACACGGCTTCTACGTCCCGGCATTCCGGGTTAAGCGCGACGTGGTGCCGGGGATGAAGAACCATGTCTGGTTCGTGGCGGCCACTCCCGGCAGCTATGATCTCTTCTGCTCGCAGTACTGCGGCACCGCGCACTCGTCGATGATCAGCACCGTGGAGGCGCTACCGCCCGAGCAGTTCGCGGCCTGGCTGGGGCAGAAGCCGGCGGGTGTGGGTGCTCAGGGACAGGAATTGTTGCAAAAATACGGTTGCCTGGGATGCCATTCTCTGGACGGGACACCCAAGGTGGGGCCGACCTTCAAGGGGCTCTACGACAGCCAGGTCAAGGTGACCCGGGGCGGCAAGCCCGAGACCGTGAAGGCGGACGAGAAGTACCTGCGTGAATCGATAGTCGACCCGGGTGCCGCAGTCGTGGAGGGGTTCCCGCCCATCATGCCCAAGAGCGAGATCCCGGAGGCGGAGTTAAAGGCGATAGTGGAATTCCTGGAAGGGGAAAAGTGATAGCAGCTGCAGTTTTGACCAGAAGCAAAGGGCTCTACCGCCTCTTCCGGCTTCCGCTTTCGCTGATGAACGCGACGGCGGCGCTGGGGGGCTACCTGCTGTGCCGGGCCCGGCCTGATTTGAAGGCGCTTTCACTCTTTGCGGGTGTGGCTTTGATGGCGTGTGCCGCCTCGGCGTTCAACCAGGTGCTGGAGCGCGACCTCGATGCCATCATGGAGCGCACCAACCGGCGTCCCATCGCCTCCGGTGAACTCGGGGTGCGGGGGGGATTGTCGATCGCCGTGGGCGCCCTCGCGACGGGGGCGCTGCTCCTCAACCTGATTGGTTTATCGCCGCTTTGTCTCGCCATCTTCACGCTTTGCTGGTACCTCCTTCTCTACACCCCGCTCAAGCGTCGCACGCCCCTCGCACTCCTGGTGGGCGCCGTCTGCGGCGCGCTTCCCCCTTTGATCGGCTGGAGCGCGGCCGGGGGCGCCCTCACCGATTTCAGGATCGTCCTTTTGTGCGGCATCCTGTACCTGTGGCAGGTGCCTCACTTCTGGATGCTGCAGAAAAAGCATGCAGAGGATTACCGGCGTGCCGGGGTGCCGCTTTTCGTGCCGGGGAGTTTCCGTGGGCCGGCGCCGTTTCTGGTGCTCTGGCTCGTGGCGATGATCGCGGCGACGCTGATGCTCCCGGTCTTCGGCCTGATCGCCGGTCAGCACGCGCCCCTGTGGTGCCTTGCGTTTTGCCTGCCGTTGTTGCTTTATCCATTCGAGCGGTGGGAAGGTGCGGCCTTCGCCGGAGTTAACATCTTTCCGGCGCTGCTCACCCTCGCGCTGTACGGTTCCCCGTGATGCTATTGACGGGCGTCCATATCCAGACCATACAGACTGCCCTTTTGTCTCCTGATCCGAACCTCCCTCTCCCCTCCGGAATCCGGACCTCCCTCTCCCTTTTGGGAGAGGGGACTTGAGAAGAAGCTGGAGCTGGACCTCCCTCTCGCCTCCGGAATCCAGACCTCCCTCTCCCTCTGGGAGAGGGTCGGGGTGAGGGTGTCGCAATAGGCAGAATTTCTCTGAGGGCTCGCCCTCACCCGGCCTGCGGCCACCCTCTCCCAAGGGGAGAGGGAACTTGAGAAGGATCTGGAGCTGGACCTCCCTCTCGTCTCCGGAATCCGAACCTCCCTCTCCCTTTGGGATCCAGACCTCCCTCTCCCTCTGGGAGAGGGTCGGGGTGAGGGCGTCGCAATAGGCAGAATTTCTTTGAGGGCATCGCCCTCACCCGGCCTGCGGCCACCCTCTCCCAAGGGGAGAGGGAACTTGAGAAGGATCTGGAGCTGGACCTCCCTTTCTCTCCGGGAGCCGGACCTCCCTCTCCCCCTGGGAGAGGGCCGGGGTGAGGGCGTTGCAATAGGCAGAATTTCTTTGAGGGCATCGCCCTCACCCGGCCTGCGGCCACCCTCTCCCAAAGGGAGAGGGGACTTGAGAAGGAACTGGAGCCGGACCTCCCCTTCTCTCCGGGAGCCGGACCTCCCTCTCCCTTTGGGAGAGGGCCGGGGTGAGGGCGTTGCAATAGGCAGAATTTCTCTGAGGGCATCGCCCTCACCCGGCCTGCGGCCGCCCTCTCCCAAGAGGAGAGGGAACTTGAAAAGCTATGTAGGAGGTGTTTGGAATGGGAGATCTGGAGAAGTGCGAGCAGCCGGCACGGCACAAGACGCACATGTGCAAGCTGAAGAAGGACGGCAGGATGGAAGAGTTCGACCGGCACGCCGCAAAGCCGATCGTCTATTGCAACAAGTGCAAGGTGCAGGCGGACGACCCGTTGGTGGTCTGCAACCCCAGAAGCCTCAAGGCCGCCCGCTAACTCCCCCGCCTAGAAAAATACCGTCGCCTTGGTGGCCACCAGGTACCAGTTCCGCTTGGAAGCCTCTGTGTATTCCGACATGTTCCAGGTCCCGTCGATCAGGTGTCCCTCCACCTTGAGCACCAGGTTGCGCACCGGGTCGAAGCGAAGCGTCAGGACCTTTTCCTTCTGCCAGGTCTGCCAGGGAGCCCCCACGCCCAGATCCTCGAAGGTCGATCCGTTGCGGTGATGCCGGTCAGCGTAGATCTCCGTGTAGTATCCCCCCAATTCGAACCAGTCCGTGAAACGGTAGGCGGCGCTCACGTACCAGCCGTCCGAAGCCTGCTTGGAGGTGAAGTTCTCCAGGGCCGGGTTCTGGTAATCGGCCGACACGGTGTAGTCGTCCAACTGGTACTCGGTGGCGAGCGTCAGGTCGTTCCAGATATACTCGATCCCCAAAATGTAGCGGTGCCAGGAATCGAACTTCCACTTGGCGGTGACCGGGGTGGTGGCGGAGGTGGCCGGATCGGTGTAGATGCCGGTGGCGGTGCCGTCGAAGGAGGTATGCAGCCCGCTGAAGGTCGCCCGCACCCCCACCGGAGTTCTCCATTCCAGGTGGTGCACGAAGGCGGTGTCGGAGTTGACATCGGTGGTGGTGAGAGGCGCGTCGACCGTGGAGATGTAGGCCGAGTAGTTCCTGGCGGAGGCGCCGTCCAGGGGGATCGGCGTGGTACCGATCTGGAACTGGTAGTTCACCGTGCCGGCCGAGCCGGCCGGGATCGAGCCGTAGACGCTCGCGCCGGTTATGGCGTTCACCGAGTCCCGCTCGTAGTCGTAGTACTCGTTCTGGGGGAGGAAGATGAAGGTGCGCGCTGCGTCGTTGTCGCGCGACTCGTTGTACAGCCCCAGGGGGATCTTTATCTTCCCCGCCCGGAAGCCGAGCCAGTCGGTGAGGCGGTAGTCGCCGAAGGCCCAGTCGAGGGTGATCTTGTCCTTGCCGTAGCTCCCCCGGTCCATGGCCAGCAGCTGCAGGCCGACGCGCAGGTCGGGGTTGACCTCCTTGACGAAGTTCACGGCGAAGTCATTGAAGTTGAAAGAACCCTCGCCGCTGTTGGAGACCGGGAAGTTGTTGTCGGGGGAGGTCTTTATGTACCCCTGCGAGGCAAAACCGTGGATCTCGACACCGGCCAACTCCACGGCGTGGGCCGGTCCGGCAAAGGCGAGCAGCATCATCGCAGTCAATGCTTTCTTCATATCCAAATCTCCCTACTTGATGGCAATGGTTTTAACGGCATCACCCGCCTGCCCGGCGGGGACGAATCCGATGGCATTGGGTGTCCTGGCGACGAAATCGATCATCTGCTGTCCGTCCGGAAACGCGGGAGGCATGGAAGCCTTCCCGGTGGTCACCATCCGGACCCAATGCTGGTCGAACTGGGAAGGGGTCTTGCCAAGTATTACCTGCAGGAATTCCTTGAGCGTCCGGTCATCTTCCAGTACCGCCATCTTGATGTGTTTGCGGTTGCCCCACTTCACCTTCTCGCCAAGAAAGATGCCCTGCAATTCCACGCGGGTGAGGGTGCTTTCCACGACGCTCTTGTTCGCGATGACGATGAAGCTGCCGGCGTGGGCGAAAGAGACACCCCACACCATGAGACACAACAAAAGCAGAAGCCTTGCCCCCGTGACGCGGAGCCGTTTGGGGTGGAACATGCAGCACCTCCCGAGGTTTCTATTCACATAAAAGTGTGTATTACTGTCATTGGCTGTTTTGACAGAATATCGGCTGGCAAGAGACATGGCTTTAACACAGATTAAAAAAAGAACGAAATTGACTGTGTGAAACTAACACAGGAAATTAATATTGCAATAGATAACAGTGATTGAATCACGACAGGTTATGAGAGAGGAATCAAAGGGAGGAAGTTCCCTCCCCCTGTTGGAAAGGGGGAGGGGAGGGAAAGCATACTCAGCCGATAACACCGAGTTCACGGCCGATGCGGGTGAAGGTCTTCAGGCCGGTTTCCAAATCATCCTGGGTGTGAGCTGCGCTGATCATCACGCGGATGCGTGCTTTGCCCTGCGGCACGGTGGGAAAGCCGATGGGCATGGCGAAGATGCCCGGTTCCGCGGCAAAGAGGCGGCGTGAGAATTCCTGCGCCACGGTCGCCTCTCCCAGCATCACCGGTGTGATGGGAGTGACGCTCACCCCGATGTCGAAGCCCGCCTGCCGCATCCCGTCCTTGAAGTAGCGCGTGTTGTCCCAGAGCTTGTGCACCAGCGCGGTGCTCTCCTCCAGGAGGTCCACCGCGGCGAGGCAAGCCGCGGTATCCGCAGCGGTCACCGCGCTGGAGAAGAGGAAGGGACGCGCCTTCTGGCGGATCCAGTCGATGACCACCTTTTTCCCCGCGATCACCCCGCCCATGACCCCGAAGGCCTTGGAGAGCGTGCCGATCTCCAGGTCGAACTTGCCGTTGAGGTGGAAATGATCCACGATGCCGCGCCCGCCGTTGCCGAGGACCCCCTCGCCGTGTGCGTCGTCCACCATGGTGATGATGCCGTGGCGTTCGCAGAGTTCGAAGAGCTGGTCCAGGGGCGCCACGTCCCCGTCCATGGAGAAGACCCCGTCGGTGATGAGGAGCGCCCGCCGGTACTGGCCGATGTTTTCCGTGATCACCCGTTCGCAGTCGGCGAGGTCGCAATGTTCGTAGACCAGGATCTTCGCGGAGGAGAGCCGGCAGCCGTCGATGATGCTGGCGTGGTTCAGGCGGTCGGTGAAGATGACGTCCCCCTTGCCGACCATGGGGGGGATGGCGGCCTGGTTGGCGCAGAAGCCGGACTGCACGTAGAGCGCGTCCTCCACCCCCTTGAACGCGGCCAGCCGCTGTTCCAGCGTGCGGTGCAGTTCCAGTGTCCCGGCGATGCTGCGCACCGCCGCAGGGCCGACACCCCATTGTTCCACCGCCTCCTGTGCCGCCTTTTTGAGGCGCGGATGGTTGGCGAGGCCCAGGTAGTTGTTGGTGCAGAAGTTGAGCACCTTTTTCCCGTCCACCACCATCCAGGGGCCGCAGGCCGAGCCGATGGTGCGTATAGTGGTCCTAAGCCCCTCTCCTTCCAGGGCGTTCATCTCTTCCGTTATCCAGGCGAATTTGTCTGCCATCGTATAACTCCTATAAACTGTAGGGGCGAATAATCAATCGCCCCCCCCACGTGCCTTCAGCACCTCTTATGCCACCGGCAACATTGTGTGCCCGAGCGGCTGGGCAAATATTTATTTGCCCCTACAGGTAAGCCCCCACGCTCGACGCTGTCATTATTCCTCGCCATCCTCCACCCAGTTGAGGATGACCTTCCCGGCGTTGCCGCTGCTCATCACCTCGAACGCCTCCTCGAATTGCGTGTAGTGCATCCGGTGCGTGATCACCGGGGTGAGGTCCAGGCCGATCTTGATGAGCGACTGCATCAGGTACCAGGTTTCGTACATCTCGCGGCCGTAGATCCCCTTGATGGTCAGCATGTTGAAGATCACCTGGTTCCAGTCGATGGCGAGATCCCCCGAGGGGATCCCCAGCATGGCGATCTTCCCCCCGTGGCACATGTTGGCGAGCATCTCCTTGAAGGCGTCCCCGTTGCCCGACATCTCCAGGCCGACGTCGAATCCCTCCTTCATCCCGAGCTCCCGGCGCACGTCGGCGAGCGTCCGCTCCTTCACGTTGAGCGCCACCGTCGCCCCCATCTTCCTGGCCAGGTCGAGGCGGTACTGGTTCATGTCCGTGGTGACGATGTAGCGTGCCCCGGCGTGCCGGGCGATGGCGGTCGCCATGATCCCGATCGGCCCCGCCCCCGTGATGAGCACGTCCTCCCCAAGCACAGGAAAGGCGAGGGTGGTGTGGGTCGCATTGCCGAAGGGGTCGAAGATGCTCAGGATCTCCATCGGGATGGAGGGATCCGCGTGCCAGACGTTGGTCACCGGGATGCAGATGTACTCCGCGAAGGCGCCGGTGCGGTTGACACCCACGCCGTTGGTATCCTTGCACAGGTGCCGCCTCCCGGCGAGGCAATTGCGGCACCTGCCGCAGACGATGTGCCCCTCGCCCGAGACGATGTCCCCGATGTTCAGGTCCGCGACATTGCTCCCCATCGCCACCACCCGCCCCACGAACTCGTGCCCGATCACCATCGGTACCGGGATGGTCTTCTGGGCCCAGGCGTTCCAGTCCCAGATATGCAGATCGGTGCCGCAGACCGCGGTCTTGTGCACCTTGATCAGGACGTCGTTGATGCCGACTTCCGGAACCGGTACCTCGTCCAGCCACAGTCCCGGCTTGGGATATTTCTTAACCAGTGCCCGCATGGTCTTTTGCATGATCAACTCCTACGATGTAGTGGCCGCTTCGGCTCGTTAATGTTACCAACAACACTGCCCTTGTAAATGGTTACTGGCAAAAGATGAATAGTAACTGGCAACAGGTGGCAACTCAGCACCGGTTGTGGATGAATACTCATTGATGTGTCTATATGAAATTATCACAACTGTAACCGGGATTTCTCACATCGATGACGTATTGGCTTTCAAAAATACTGTATTGATTATTAGCAAAAATTGGATGATATTGGGGCAATGTTTTTGCCGCGTATGTTCATGCGCCTAGATGTTGAATCGGTTTTACTCGTTATGGGTAGGAGGGTGCAATGAAACGGTCCTTTTCACTATACATGCTGGTTATCGCTATCTACTTCACCGCAGGGTGTGCAATGTCGCAGAAAGACCTGGTAAAGCAGACTTCGGCACCTGAGGTGATCAGGATCGGCGGTGGCGACGCTGCGCTTACTGAGGTCATCACTCCGGTGAAGGAGACTTTCGAGGAGGAAAACCCATCTCTGCGCCTGGTCGCAATACAGAGCAAACCCGGAACGGAACTGGCGGACCTTGACAGCGGCGCCCTCGATGCCGTCGTCTCTACCCTCGACCTGGAGGCCTTCCTCAAGCGGGCCGCGGAAAACGAAACGCCAATGGACGGAGAGGCTTTCCGGGAGGTTCCCGTCGGGACTAACGAGACCGTGGTGTTCCTCAACCACGGCGTAAAAATCAAGAAGCTGACCAAAAAGCAGTTGAAGGCCATCTTCGCGGGCAAGATTACCAACTGGAGGAAGTTCGGCGGCCCTAACCGGCGCATCGTCGTGGTCTGGTCCCCGGCCGCTGATGGGGAAAACGATGCCTTCGTCAGAAAGGTGATGGAGGGTGAGGAGGTCGTATCCACCTTTCTCCCGGTCGCGAACGTCGAGGAAATGCGGGCGAAAGTGCTGGAAACGCCCGGCGCCATCGGCATCGGTCCCAGCGTTCTCGTATCCCGCGGCGTGCGGGTCCCCGGGAGCCTGACGGTCGCTTCGTCGGTAGTGCTGATAACCAAGGGAGAGCCGTCGCCGAAGGTGCGGAAACTGCTCGACCTTATCAAGGACGTCGCCTTCCTGCGCTGAACCGTCCTCGCCGCTCTTCAACAAGGGGTTGATGTTCCGCAGCAAACCCGCTATCTTCGACTTTTTTACGGACACTCCTGTTGAAAGGATTTGAAGACAGTGACAAAGACGAAGGATGCTATCTACGCGGCCCCGCTGCAGGAAATGATCGATTTCAAGTTTGATGAACGTGTCGTCGCAGTCTTTCCCGACATGATCCAACGCTCGGTTCCGGGCTACGGCATGATCATCTCCAACATCGGCATCCTCGCCGGGAAATACGCGCAGCCCGGCAGCCACTGCTACGACCTCGGCTGTTCCCTCGGAGCGGCCACCCTCGCCATGCGCCAGCGGATCAACCAGCCGGACTGCGACATCATCGCCGTCGACAACTCCCCCGCCATGATCGAGCGGGGGCGTGAGCTCCTGGCGCGGGATAGCGGCCCTACCGTCCCGGTGACCATGGTCTGCGCCGATCTCCAGGATGTCGCCATCGGGAACGCCTCGGTGGTGGTCCTCAACTTCACGTTGCAGTTCATCCCCCCGGCGCAGCGTCTGGCACTGATTGAGCGGATCCACGCCGGGCTCAATCCCGGCGGCATCCTTATCCTCTCCGAGAAGATCGCCTTCGACGAGCCGGAAAGGCAGCAATTCCACGTCGAATTGCACCACGACTTCAAACGGGCCAACGGCTATAGCGACCTCGAGATCAGCCAGAAGCGCTCCGCGCTGGAGAACGTGATGATCCCGGAGACCCTCGCCTGCCACCACGAGCGGCTGAAAGCGGCGGGATTCTCCTCCTCTGAAGTCTGGTTCCAGTGCTTCAACTTCGCCTCCCTGGTCGCGACGAAATGAACTTCTACGATTCCCTCTATCCCCAACTCGCCACCATGGGGCAGGAGCTTTGGGCAGAGCAGCTGCGAGCGACCCTGCCGGAAAGGCTCCTCCTTGAAAGTCATGGCAAGCTGGCGGGGTGGCAGAACGCCCTGCAGTCGCTGCCGGACGTACGCCCGTCCCAGGTGGAGTTGCGCGACAATGTCACCATCGGCTCCAGCGCCGATCTCGGAAACTTCGACCGCGACCAGCTGGTTGCCCGGCTTCAGGCGTTCCACCCCTGGAGAAAAGGCCCCTACAACTTCTTCGGCATAGAGATCGACACAGAGTGGCGCTCAGACTGGAAGTGGGAGCGCGTCGTGCCGCACATCGAGCCCCTGGCCGGGCGCAAAGTGCTCGATGTCGGCTGCGGCAACGGCTACCACGGCTGGCGCATGCGCGGCGCGGGCGCAGACTTCGTGCTCGGCATCGAACCTTTTTTGCTTTCGGTGCAGCAGTTCCTGGTGATGCAGCGCTACCTTCGCGATCCGCGCCATCATGTCATCCCCATCGGAATCGAGGATGTGCCGGCCAATCTCGCCTGCTTCGACAGTGTCTTTTCCATGGGGGTCCTCTACCACCGTCGCTCCCCCCTCGATCATCTTCTCGAACTCAAGGGATGCCTGCGTCCCGGCGGCGAACTGATTCTTGAGACGCTGATTGTCGAGGGCGATCAGGAGACGGTCTTCATGCCGCAGGGACGTTACGCCAAGATGCGCAATGTCTGGTTCCTCCCCTCCATCGCCGCGATGACCCTGTGGTTACAGCGCTGCGGGTTCACGCAGATAACCTGCGTGGATACCAACCGCACCAGCCGTGACGAGCAGCGCTCGACGGAGTGGATGAAGTTTGAGTCGCTGGCGGATTTTCTTGATCCCGATGACGCGGAGAGGACCATTGAGGGGCACCCGGCACCTTTACGGGCGATCTTCACGGCGAAGAGGCCGTAAGGGGAGAGCGGCAGGAAGCTTTTGTCGAGTGTACTGAGGTGCACGTGAAAGCTGGTCGTACATAATTTAAGGCAGGTCGGAAATAATTGAAGGCAAGCGGCACCTAACGAACGTCTGGTCGTTGTTGAGCGGCGGCAACCTGCATGGAAATCACTACGGGTCATGCGGAAGAAGCAGCAGATCGTGTTTAAAATAAAGCAGACCGTGTTTAAAATAAATGACACCCTGTTTAAAATAAACAGGGTCGTAGTTAATTTAAACAGGGTCGTGTTCAAAATAAACGTGACCGTAATTAATTTAAACTGGTCACTTCATTAAATGAGACGACCACCGCACCGATTTAAACGAGGGAGTTTTGAAATAAGCGGGGTGCACATGTAATGGCGGAGGCTGCTGCGATTAAAAATGAGGGTTGAGTTAAATGAAAAATGGTCCTCACGATCTTGACAACAGGCTGCCCCCGGGTACGCGCCGTCACGTTTTAATTTAAGCAGACCTCTTTCAATTTAAAACACATCGTACATTAGAAAAACATGGTCTACTTTAAATTAAATGCACCCATGTAGTTGAAAAACAGACCTTGTTTCTTGCAAAGCCCCCTCGTGAAGACAGGGGGGAAGCTTGAGGCCTCTTTTGAAGCGGGGGTAGCCAGAAAAACCCCGACGAAAAACTCCCACATGGCAAGGACCTTCCCGTCGGGGGCAGTTTCCACGTAAAACTACCTGCGGTAGCCATACGGGCCGCGGCCATAGCGCCCGCCGTAGTCGTCGTAATAGCCGCCGTGGTGCCCGCGGTAATAATCATCCACCGGCACGACAACGCAGGCCGACAGCAGTGACGGTAACACCACTAGTGCGATCAGATACCGGATTTTCTTTTTCATCTCTATTCTCCTTTTAACCAGGACACGTTGCCATCGTCTTCAGACTAGAAGAAAATTGAGGATGAAATGTGGAGCAAAGAAGAAAAGAAAGAGCTTGTTGCGGTTCAGCTCTGCAGATTCGCCATCGGCAAGCCAGACCTGGACCTGCTATGATGGGGGCACCACGTCGCAGAAAAAGGAGGACGTCATGAGCGATAAGGAAAGCTGTCCAAAACCGAAACAACATCCGGCGCATATGTGCCAGTTGAAGCATGAAGGGAGGATCGAGGAGATCGACAAGCATTCCGCCCAGCCGAAATTCGTCTGCAACCGGTGCCGCGCCAAAGCCGATTCTGAAGATTACCTCTGCAATCCGCGGCCGCTGTAGGCCACCGCTATTTACCTATCAGACGGACACCGTTCCGACACCGGCGGCCGTTTTTTTTGATGAAGATATAGCTCACCCGTCCGCCATAGCGATTAGTGCAAATTAATTACTTGTTCTGCTGGAATCTCCAATCATTTCAAGTAAATTTTATCTGCCTGCTTGGCAAAGCGTTGGCTGCAACTGCAGTTCGACCAATGTCTGAAGCCGGCTGTTCTATGATCCCACCCGCTTGCTCCAGTCAGTGACTTACCGGCTGACAAGCTGAAAGGGAAAAATGTGATAAGGAGGTAACATGAGAAGAGAAAGAGAGTTGAGGGGGGCTTTACTGCTGGCGGCTTTGGTGTCGGTGGGGGCCATGTCGGGCTGCGCGCATTACGAGGTCAACAACGGGCGTGGCAACATCCCCGGCTACTACATCGTCGCCGACGTGCAGGAGGCGGACAAAGCGGTGGAGGCCGCGCGTGCAGAGGGGAAGGATAAGCTCTGTCCGGCCGAGTTTGCGCAGGCCGAAGCCGCCAAGAACAACGCCTATGATGTCTTGAGGGCCTGCCATACCGAGGAGGCGATCGCGCTCGCCAAGGATGCCACCGCCAAGGCCAAGGCTCTTTGCCCGGCCAAGGCACCCGAACCGCCCAAGCCCGCGCCCAAGCCGGTTGAGCCGCCGCCTCCCGTTCCCCCTACCGACCAGCTGACGATAACTCCGGCCTCGGTCATGAAAGGGGAGCAGGTAACCCTTAACTGGAACTCCAGCAATGCGACCGACTGCGTCATCGAACCGGGGATTGGACCGGTGCAGCCTGCCGGCTCCATGGTAATCACCCCGCAGGACAGCGCCAACTACACCCTGACCTGCAACGGTGCAGGGGGAAGCGCGAAGAGCGTGGCGAAAGTCGACGTGTCGGTCCCGGCTCCCAAGCCCGTGCCGGTCGTGGTGGTCCCGCCGCCCGAGCCGGCCAAGCTGTGCAAGCCGGCCGTTATCAACGTGAAGTTCGACACCAACAAATCCGACATCAAGGCTGAGTACCATGACGAGCTGAAGGCGCTGGCGGACTTCCTGAAAGAGTTCCCCAACGCCAAGGGGACCATCGAAGGTCACACCGACAGCGTCGGCGACAAGGCCGCCAACATGAAGCTCTCGCAGCGTCGCGCCGACAGCGTGCGCAACTACCTGGTCAAGAACTTCGGCATCGCCCCGGACCGCATCAAGGCGGTAGGGTACGGGCCGACCAAGCCGGTGGCGCCCAACAAGACCGCGGCAGGCAAGCAGCAGAACCGTCGCATCGAGTCCAATTTCAGCTGCGATTAGCATTCCGCACGCAATAGCACAACCAGAAAAGGCGCCCCTGCCATGCAGCGGGCGCCTTTTCGTCTTAGAATCCCCTTTGACATACACCTTATATGTTGTATATCATCCGGATGACCGGGAAACAGCTTAAAAAGCTACTACTGGAATCGGGATGGCGGCTGGATCGCATCTCCGGCAGCCACCACATCATGATCAGGGATGGCCGCCGCTCCATTCCGGTCCCTGTCCATGGCAGTGTGGACCTGCCGAAAGGGCTGGTGCATGCAATACTCAAACAAGCGGAAATAAAGGAATAGAAATGCTTTCGTACGCTGCGCGCATAAAAAAGGAAGCGGACGGTTATGTGGTTACCTTCCCCGATTTCGAAAATGTGATGACCTATGGTCTGACCATGGAGGAAGCCCTCCTCAACGCCGAGGAAGCGCTGAACGGTTGCCTGGAGTCGGATTTCGAGCGGAATTTCAAAATACCGGAGCCTTGTCATATAACCGGGAAGAACGTGCACCAGATCCCGGTGGCGCCGCACGTCGCCGTCGCAATCATGCTCCGGACGCTGCGCGCCGAGCGCTCCCAGATGGAAATCGCAAAGCAGTTGAACATCGCCTACCAGGTTTACCAGCGCTTGGAGAACCCCCGCAAGGCCAACCCCACCATCAAAACATTGGAGAAGATAGCCAAGGTCTTTGGCAGACGTGTAGAGCTCGGTTTCATTTAAGCCCCTAATTTCCCCCATTTCCCGACCAGTTCGGCCACCACCGTTTCGAGTCCTGCCACCACCCGGCTTAGCCTCTGGTAATCGATTCTGTCGGGGGTGTCGGAAGGTTGGTGATAGTGGGGGTAGCGGAAGGGTGCGGTGTCGGTGACCATGATGCCGGGGTAGCCGGCCTGCCAGAAGGACCATTGATCGGACCAGCCGATGCCGGGGAGGGATTCCGGGGCCGCCACCCCCTCGGAAGGGAACCGGGCGCTCTTTCGGAAGGTCCCGATGGCCCGCCGCACGAGGTCCCGCGACTTCACGTTCCCCACGAAGGCGATGAAATTACCGGTATCGGGATAGAACCGGTCCAGCGGTGCCGGGTACTGCTGGCTCCGCGGCTGGTCCGAGTAGCACCCCATGGTCTCCAGGGACAGCATGGCCACGATATTCTCGCCGCGCTCCCTGCAGCGGCGTGCGTAGAACATGCTCCCCATGGTGCTGCCCTGAAAGTGCGGCGGCTCCTCGTTGGTGAAGGCGACGAAGCGCAGGGTCCGTTCCGGCCGTTTGGCGCAGAAGCGTCGCGCCAGTTCCAAAAGCGCCGCCACTCCGGTGGCGTTGTCGTTAGCGCCCGGCGTGCCGGGGGCGGAATCGTAGTGGGCGCCGATGATGACGATCTCCTCGGGAACCCGGCTTCCCGGCAGCACCCCTTCGAGGTTCAGCACCGTTCTCCCCTCCACCAGCTCGCTCTGCTCGCTCACCTTGACCCCGCACTCCCTGAGCCGGTCACCGACGTATTGCGCCGCGTCCTGGAGGGCGTGGTAGTTGGAGAGGTTCCGTTCCCCGATCTGTCCGGCCAGCATCAGGACGTGCTCGCGCAGTCGTTCGCTGATCCTTTGCTCCTCCGGGGTGAGGGGGGGGAGCGGTCCCTTGTGGGATTTGCCGGGCATCCTCACCATGGAAACACCTACGGTGCCAAGGAGGAAAAGTGTCAGCACGGCGCAGGCAGCTATCCACGCTATTGCTGTCTTGCAGTTCATAGAGCGTTTCCTTGTCGGCAGCTCAAACCAGCGAAAAGGATAATGTGATGACCCGGGATGTCAAATATCGGGAAACTACCGCAGCCAGGGGCGACAACTGCAGGAAAAGTTCTGGTACTATTTGAAAGCCGGCTGCTTCAGCCAGAATGGCAGGAGTGTTGTCACAGAAAATGTGGAGGATGACATGGATCTCAAAAAGACTCATAGCGTCGTACTGAACGAAGGGGACCCGGAACAGAAACGCGCCGAGATACTGGATTACTTCAAAGCGACGTTCACGATAGACGAACTGCTCTATGACACGCTGAAGGACGATGGCGCCTTCTACCTGAGGGCGGACCGGCTTCGTCATCCGCTTATCTTCTACTTCGGGCACACCGCCTCGTTCTTCGTCAACAAGCTGATAATCGCCCGGGTCATCGAAAAGCGTATCGACCCGCGCCTGGAGGCGATGTTCGCCGTGGGCGTGGACGAGATGTCCTGGGACGACCTGAACGAGGCCCACTACGACTGGCCCACCCGCGGGGAGGTCAAGGCCTACCGGGACCAGGTGCTCGAGCTGGTTACCGGCCTGATCGAGACCCTGCCGCTCACCCTTCCCATCACCTGGGAGAGCCCCTTCTGGGCCATCATTATGGGAATCGAGCACGAGCGGATCCACCTGGAAACCTCATCCGTGCTGATCCGCCAGCTCCCCATCGACCGGGTACGCCGTCACGAGTTCTGGGAGGTCTGCCGCGATGCGGGGGTGGCCCCGGAGAACGAGCTGGTTCCCGTTGCCGGGGGGCAGGTGGTGCTGGGCAAGGAAGAGGGGCATCCCCTCTACGGGTGGGACAACGAGTACGGCCACCACGAGGCGCAGTTGCAGCCGTTCGCCGCGTCGAAGTACCTGGTCTCCAACCGTGAATTCCTCTCCTTCGTGGAGGCGGGGGGGTACCGGGAGGAGCGCTGGTGGAGCGAGGAGGGGTGGAGCTGGCGCAACTTCAAAGATGCCGGTCACCCGCTGTTCTGGGTCGAGCGCCCACACGGCTGGGGGCTGCGCACCATGGTCGAGGTGATCGATCTCCCGTGGAACTGGCCGGTGGAGGTGAATCAACTCGAAGCGAAGGCGTTTTGCAATTGGCTGGCGGACCGGACAGGAAAACGGATCCGCCTTCCCAGCGAGGACGAGTGGTACCGGATGCACGACCTGGCCGGTGTCCGTGACCCGCAGGAGTGGCGCGAGGCTCCCGGCAACATCAACCTCGCCTACTGGGCTTCGTCCTGCCCGGTAGACCGTTTCCGGTTCGGGCAGCTCTTCGATGTCATCGGCAACGTCTGGCAGTGGACCGAAACCCCGATCTACGCCTTCCACGGGTTCCGCATCCATCCCTGGTACGACGACTTCTCGACGCCGACCTTCGACACGCGCCACAACCTGATCAAGGGGGGCTCCTGGATCTCGACGGGTAACGAGGCGACCCGCGAGTCGCGCTACGCCTTCCGGCGCCACTTCTTCCAGCACGCGGGCTTCCGCTACGTTGAGAGCGACAACCCGGTGCAACTGCACGAGGACCCGTACGAAACAGACGCGTTGGCGGCGCAGTACTGCGATGCCCATTACGGACCGGAGCATTTCGGGGTCCCCAACTTCGCCAAGGCTTGCGCGGACATATGTTTGGAGGTAACATCCGGGCGCGCCAGGGGACATGCCCTCGATCTTGGCTGCGCCCTGGGACGGGGGAGTTTCGAGCTGGCGCGGGGCTTCGACAGGGTGACGGGAATCGACTTCTCCAGCAGGTTCTTCCGGCTGGCGGCTCGGATGCAGGAGGAAGGATACCTGCGCTACGCCCTTCCCGAAGAGGGGGAGATCGTCTCCTACCATGAGCTGAGCCTGGAGGAGCTGGGGCTTGCCGCCCTGCGGGACCGGGTGCAGTTCTACCAGGGGGACGCCTGCAACCTGCCGGACAAGTTCGCCGGCTACGACCTGGTGCTCGCCGCCAACATCCTGGACCGGCTTTACTCGCCGCGCCGCTTCCTTACGTCCATCCGCGGCCGGATCAACCCGGGCGGGCTTCTGGTGCTGGTTTCCCCCTATACCTGGGTCGAGGAGTACACCAAGAAAGAGGAGTGGCTGGGAGGGTATCGGGAGGCGGGCGAGCCGGTCTGGACACTGGACGCTTTGAAGGCCGAGCTGTCGCCGCATTTCCGTATGCTGGGCGAGCCGCGCGACGTCCCGTTCGTGATACGGGAGACGCGTCGCAAGTTCCAGCACGGCATTTCCGAACTGACCGTATGGGAGCTTACATGACGCAAAAGAAGTCCGGTTTCGACGAGATCATCGACCGGCGCGGGACCGCGAGCGAAAAGTGGGACAAGTACCGCGACCGCGACATCATACCTTTGTGGGTGGCCGACATGGATTTCCGCTCGCCCCCCGCCATCATACAGGCGCTGCACGAGCGGGTGGAGCACGGGGTATTTGGCTACACGGCGCCGCCGGAGGGGCTGGCGCAGGCGGTAATCGACTCGCTGGAGGCGGAATTCGGCTGGCAGATCCGCAAGGAGTGGATCACCTGGCTGCCGGGGCTCGTAACCGGGCTCAACGTGAGCTGCCGCGCGGTGGGGAAGGCGGGCGACGACGTCATCACCTTCACCCCGGTCTACCCGCCCTTCATGTCAGCCCCCCCTCTCTCCGGCCGCAACGCGATCAACGTGCCGCTTGTCTGTGCGGCCGGCCGGTGGGGTGTGGACCTGGACGCGCTGGAGGCAGCGGTGACTCCGAGGACGAGACAGCTCCTCTTGTGCAGCCCGCACAACCCGGTAGGGAGGGTCTGGACGCATGAGGAGCTGACGGCGCTGGGGGAGTTCGCGGCGCGGCATGACCTGGTGATCTGCAGTGACGAGATCCACGCGGGGCTGGTCCTGGAGCCGGGCGTGCGGCACATCCCGATCGCGTCCCTCTCCCCGGAATACAGCCGGCGCACCATCACGCTGATGGCGCCCAGCAAGACTTATAATGTGCCGGGGCTTGGCTGCTCGTTCGCCGTCATTTCCGACGACGCGCTGCGCCGTGCCTTCAGGAAAGCGATGGGGCGCATCGTGCCGCACGTCAATCTCTTGGGGTACACCGCCGCCGAGGCGGCATACAGACATGGCGAGGAATGGCGCCAGGAACTTCTGGAGTACCTGCGTGGCAACCGGGACTTGGTGGAACGGGAATTGACGGCACTCGGGCTTTACGTGGCGCGGGTCGAAGCAACTTACCTTTCCTGGATCGATGTGCGTGCGACCGGGATCGCCGACCCGGTCCGCTTCTTCGAGGATGCCGGGGTAGGCCTTTCAGGTGGGAGCGATTTCGGTCTTCACGGCTACGTGAGGCTCAACTTCGGCTGCCGCCGGGAACTGTTGAAGGAGGCGCTCAGGCGCATGAAGGTGGCAGTGGAGGGGTTGTCCGGGAAGTGACGCTCCAGTTGTTCCCTCTCCACCGCAAAAGCCCTCACCCCGACCCTCTCCCGGGGGAGAGGGGGGAGTGGGCCGACGCTTCATGCCTGGAAGAGCTTCTTACCCGGGTCCATGCTGCGTCATCCCCTTCTCGCAAGTGGAAGCAACGAAGCCTACCCGAAGATCCTGTTCTCCTGTTCCTGCACCCTGATGAAGGTGGTGCGCTTGGTCAACTCCTTGAGCGCCGCCGCGCCCACGTAGGTGCACGCGGAACGGACGCCCCCGAGTATATCGCGCACCGTCTCGTCAATCGGGCCGCGGTAAGGGACTTCCACCGTTTTTCCCTCCGAGGCCCGGTAATGCGCCACGCCTCCGGAGTGCTTGTCCATGGCCGTCGTCGAACTCATACCGTAGAAGAGCTTGAACTGCCGCCCGCCGCGTTCCACGATTTGACCGCCGCTCTCGTCGTGGCCGGCGAGCATCCCCCCCAGCATGACGAAGTCGGCGCCGCCGCCGAAGGCCTTGGCGACGTCACCCGGGCAGGTGCAGCCACCGTCGGAAACGATCCTTCCACCTAGCCCGTGCGCGGCGTCGGCGCACTCGATCACCGCGGAGAGCTGCGGATAGCCGACCCCGGCCTTGACGCGTGTGGTGCAGACCGAGCCGGGGCCGATCCCTACCTTGACGATATCCGCGCCGGAAAGGAGCAACTCCTCGACCATCTCACCCGTGACCACGTTTCCCGCGACGATGGTCTTGTCCGGGAAGGTGTCCCTCACCTTCTGCACGAATTCGACGAAGCTCTCAGCGTAGCCGTTGGCGACGTCGATGCAGATGAATTGCAGTTTGGGATGGTTGGCGATGATGGCGGAGAATTTCTCGTAGTCGCTGTCGGAGGTGCCGGTGCTGACCATGATGCGGTTGTAGATGTCGTCGCCCTGGTTGTGGTTGGTGAGCCAGGCGTCCCACTCCGCCACGCTGTAGTGCTTGTGCAGCGCGGTCAGCATGCCGTGCTCGGCCAGCCGGTCCGCCACCTCGAAGGTGCCGGTGGTGTCCATGTTGGCGGCGATCACCGGGATGCCGCTCCAATCGTACTTGCTGTGCAGGAACCTGAAGTGCCGCTGCAGGTCGACCTGGGCCCTGCTCTTCAGGTTGGATCTCTTGGGGCGGATCAATACGTCGCTGAATCCCAGTTTGATGTCGCTTTCCAGGAACATGTCATGTCCTCCATTGGGGGGCTCCCTTTTCCGGGAAGGGCGGAGCAGGTGCCAATCTTTTTGGGTAAATGTAGGGGCGAATAATCATTCGCCCCAGTGGCAGCCCAGTCCAGGTAGCCATTGACGCTGGTTGGGCGCCGGCGGCTGGGCGAATATTCATTCGCCCCTACAGGCGTGGTGATAGTTTCTGTCTCCGGCTTGCCATCTGTGCACTATCTGCCATCCACTGAGACAGCCTGTAAGAGAGTACCCGAAAACGCTTTGTCCACAAGGCGCATGTGATTTCGCGCGCTTGGTTGAGTTTGACCAGGCGCTGTGTTAGAGTGCGCGGCGGAGGGTTGTATACATGATCGATGCACGTCAGCGCCGTCAGCGCTGGTTAATCTTTTTCATCCTGTCCCTGATCTACATCCTGGTTTACTTCTACCGCGTTTCCCTTGCCGTGGTCGCCAAGGACGTCTCCCACGACCTGAACCTCACCCCGGCGCAACTCGGTTCGCTCTCCAGCATCCTTTTCTACGTCTACGCGGCGGCGCAGGTCCCGCTGGGGCCGATGATCGACCGGCTGGGAAGCCGCCTGGTGATCAGCGGCTGCGGGGTGCTGACCGCCATCGGGGGGATCCTCTTCTCGCAGGCCGGCACCATGGGGCAGGCACTCGTCGCCCGCATCCTCATCGGGATCGGGACCGCCTCCGTATTGATGGCGACCTTCAGCCTCTTCAGCCACTGGTTCACCAAGCAGGAGTTCGGCAGGGTCTCCGGCCTCATGGTCGCGGTGGGAAACATGGGGAATCTGGCCGGCACGGCCCCGCTCGCCCTGGCGGTCGCCTGGATCGGCTGGCGCAACTCGTTCCTCACCATCGGTGTGATGCAGGCCCTGGCCACGGTGCTCGTCTTTTTGCTGGTGCGGGACCGTCCGGCGGCTGCTCCGGAAATGGAGGAAGGCGAACCGGCGCCGGCGAAGATGGGGATGCTGGAGGCGTGGAAGCGGATCACCACCAACCGGGACTTCTGGCTCCTGGCGGGACTCGCCTTCGCCTGGTACGGCTGCTACCTGGCCGTGCAGGGACTATGGGGGGGGCCGTACCTGATGGAGGTGCGCAAGCTGTCGCGCGAGGAGACCGGGCGCATGCTGATGTTCACCTCGATAGGCTTCATCTGCGGCAGCCTCGTCATCGACACCATCGCGCGGAAGATCCTTCATTCCTACAAAAAGACCTTTCTCTGGGGGCAGGTCCTGCTGCTGATCCTGATGGTCGGCTTCCAGGGGACTATCGACCAGTTCCCCCTGTGGCTTCTGGGCACGTACTTCTTCTGCCTGGGGCTTGCCGTGTCGAGCGGCGTCATGATCTACCCCATCAACCGCTCCATGTTCCCGGTATCCATCGTCGGTACGGCGCTCACCTCGATCAACCTCTTCGTGCTTTTGGGAGCCGCCTCGGTGCAGCAGATCATGGGGATGGTGATCGACGCGGTGGGGAAGACCACGCCGGAGGCGACGGTACAGGCGTTCCATTCCGCCTTCCTGGTTCCGGTGGGAATCCAGGCCGTGGCGGCGGCGCTGTTTTTCTTCGCCAGGGATTACTGGGAGAAAAGCGGGTAAAGGGTGGGGACGACGGGGGGAGAGGCAGGGGCTAGGAGACAGGGACTAGGAGACAGGGACTAGGAGACAGGGACTAGGGGCTAGGGGACCAGGTCTTCCACGGCGGCGCGGAAGGAGTGCAGGTTCTTGGCGCGCTTCAACTGCTTCAGCTCGCGCTCCAACTCGTGGTCCTCCACGTTGGAAACGACACCTTTGATCTTCCCCAGTACCTGCATGTCGCCGCAGAAGAGTTTCCCGTAAAGGGGGAGCAGGTCGCTGAGGTAGCGGTGCAGCATGGCGCGTCTCTCGGTCACGTCAGGGTTCGCGGCGGCGCGGCCGCGCAGCCGCTCGAAAAGCATCGGCTCCCCGATCCCGCCCCGGCCAAGCATGAGCCCCGCCGCACCCGTTTGTTCCAGGATCCCAAGGCCAGAGGCGGCGTTCCTGATGTCGCCGTTGGCGATGACGGGAATGGAGGTCTCTTTGATCACCTCGGCTGTCACCGCGTGGTCGGCGAAGCCGTCGTAGGCCTGGCGCACCGTGCGCGGGTGCAGCACCAGGAAGTCGACCTTCGCCCGCTCGAAGAGCGGCAAGAGCGTGAAGATCTGCCGCGGGTCGTCGTAGCCGGCGCGGATCTTGACCGAGAAGGAGCCGCGGATCTCCTCGCGCAGCGCCGGTATGATCTCTTCCAGCAGTTCCGGGCGCTTCAGCATCCCGCCGCCGGTAAGCCCGCTGGTCATGCGGCCGTAGGGGCAGCCCATGTTCAGGTTGATGTGGATCGCGCCCGCCTTTTGGGCCGTCCTCGCCGCTGCAACCAGGGCGTCCCTGCCGTGCCCGATCAGCTGGACCACCAGCGGCACCCCGTTCTCCTCGGCGGCGCACTCGCGCACGTCCCCCGGCATCAGTAGCTTCTTCTCCGACTGGGAATTGACCCGCATGAACTCGGTCCACACGACGTCCGGGCGCACCCAGGTGGTGAACAGCTCACGCAGCGCGCGGTTGGTGAGCCCCTGCATGGGGGCGAGCATGATCGGCTTCTCCCCGGGGTTCCAGGGGAGCACGTGCTTGGATTGCGGATAGCCGGCGGGAATGAATGCTTCTGACGTTTGCATCTCGATCAGGAATACCGTCTTTGCCAGGCGAGGTGGCCTCGTGTCATGCTCCTCCCCCCGGAGGGGGGAGGTTGGGAGGGGGAAGCTGGAATGTGGAAGCCCCCTCCCTGTCCCTCCCCCTCCGGGGGAGGGGACGAGAGAGTGGCTCACCCCAGCAAAGAGGGATGTTTATCTAGAGGATCTCCACCAGCTCGACTTCGTAGCTGATGTCTTCGCCGGCCAGCGGATGGTTGGCGTCGACCACGATGGAGGTCTCGTTGACCTCGACCACGACCACGTCGACGGGCTCGTCGTCGTCGCCGGTCAGTTCGAGCTCCATGCCGACTTCCGGAACGATGTCGCCGGTCAGCTGCTCGCGGCTGATGGCGAACACCTCGTCCTCATCGTATTCGCCAAAGGCGTCCTCGGCCGGGATCACCACGGTCTTCTTCTCGCCCGGCGCCATGCCTACCAGGGCCGCTTCGATCTGGGGGAAGAAGTCTTCGTTGCCGATGGTGATTTCCATCGGACCGGTTTCGCCGCCGCAGCCGCAGCTGTCGTCATCGCAGCCGTCATCGCCGCAGCCGCAATCGTCGTCATCGCAGCAACCGGTATCCTTGAGGGTGGTGTCAAAGATGGTGCCGTCCTCGAGGGTGCCGGTGAAGTTGATACGTACTTTGTCGCCTTGCTTTGCAATTGCCATTTTTACTCGGTTCCTTCTATTGGTTTGATTTCTAGCTTTTGGCTATGTCAGGGATGGTACGTGGGACGGCACCCGCTAGTCCAGCAAAATTTCACCACGTCCACTTTTTTCTTTGGCATTGCACCATAACGCCGGCTGGCCCGGTTGGTGCGGTTCCTCGTCCGCGCCCTCTGCGCGCAGCATCAGGCTGCCTTGGAGAGTTTCTTCACCGTGAAGCTGTAGCACTGCAGGTAGGTGAGAACGGTGAGCAGGAAGCTGTAGATGATGACGCTGAGAATGAAGGGGTCCCGCGGGGCGGCCAGCGCGAAGATGAAATAGAAGCCCATGACGGATATCTTGGTGACATCCGCCCACCGTTTCTTCTTGGTGAACTCCTTGGTCTCCTCCTGGGTCGGCACCTTCCCGATGAAGGTGAAGTCGCGGTCGGCCTCCTTGGAGGCGAACCTGAAGATCGGGTAGAAAAGCAACAGCTGGATCACGAAGGCGTAGACCACGCCGTTCATGAAGCGATATCCCCTGCCCAACGCCTGCAGCCGCTGCTGGAAATTGACCGCCGTGTAGATCAGGATGGCGATCAGCCCGAACTGCGCCACGGCGAAAATCTTGATGGTCTTGTTGATCTTCTTCAGGTCCAGGGTAGCCGCCATGTAATCTCCTTGAGTGGTTATGCATTGTTACAGCGTCAACTGCTCAATACCATAACAAATAAAATAATGTTATACAACAGAAGAGTCTTGGCTGTGGCAACCGCTCTTTTTACGTTGAACCCGGTCCGCGAATCTAGTAAGTTGGAGCGGCTTTCTGGCCCATGCATGGCATAACGTGCCGTGCCGGTTGTTCTATTGACAATTTGAAGCCCCCGGATAAAGGAGCTTTCCCATGGATGTGACGCTTAACGCCATCGAAGTGAGAGTGCTTGGTTCGCTCATCGAGAAGGAGCTTACCACGCCTGAGTATTACCCCCTTTCCCTCAACGCGCTGGTGAACGCCTGCAACCAGAAATCGAACCGCGACCCGGTCACGAACCTGGACGAGGCCGAGGTGACCGCCGCCCTCGACAGCCTGCGCTTCAAGCAGTTCGCCCTTCTCTCGGGTGCCGGCGGCAGGGTGTCCAAGTACCGTCACGCACTGGTGGAGAAGTTCCGGTTCACCCCCGCGGAGCTCGCGATTCTGTGCGAGCTGATGCTGCGCGGCCCTCAGACCGTGGGGGAGCTGCGGACCCGCGGAGAGCGGATGCACAGCTTCGCCGACCTTGCCGAGGTCGAGGCGGTGCTGCAAGACCTGATGGAGAGGACGCCTCCGCTGGTGACACGTCTGCCGGTTCAGCCCGGGCGCAAGGAGCCGCGTTACTGCCAGCTCCTGTCGGGGGAGCCGGATCTCGCAGAATTGGCGGCTGCGCCGGAAGGCACGAGGGGTGGCGCGGACAGCAAACGGATCGCGGAGCTCGAGCAGGAGGTTGCCGGCCTGCGCGAGGAGGTTGCGGCCCTGCGCCAGACCATCGCCGATTTCAAGAAATCTTTCGAATAGGAGTTACCGATGACCGAAACCAGGGAGGAACTGGCCACCAAGGTGGATATCGCCGACTGGCTCTCGCTCAGGGCGCACCTCGAGCGGGGCGGCGTTGTCGTGGTGGACCCGCTGCTGGAGCTGGCCGAGGTGGGGGCGGCGCTCGCGGTGGATGACGTGCAGAAGGTGCAGCGCTGGCTTTCCTCTGCCCTGTTGACCAAGCCGAGCGGCGAGCAGATACAGAAGTGGGACGCCGAGAAGGGGAAGATCTTCAACTGCCTGATCATCTCTCCCTACGTGTTGATCCAGGAACCAGCCCTGTAATTCCCTTGACGCAAAGGCGCTGCGCGTCGCGGGCAATCAATGGTATCCGCTTCTCCGGAATCCGGATGAACGCTGCAAAGGGGGGAGCGGCAGATAGTGCATCACGCGAATGAAGTCAACCGTTTGCCGCTTTGCGCCTCTGCGGCTGGGCGCCTTCGCGTTGAAAGTCTTTGATGGGAGCCTGAAAGGAGGGGGACATGGAAAAGGAATACGCCGAAGTAACCTGTGCGAGCTGCAGCGCCGTCTGGCAGAAGAAAGGGACCACCAACTGCTGGAGCGGCGACCCGGCCACGGCGCCCGCGAGACCCGGGAACTGTCCGGCGGACGGGCACGCCGCCGTGGTAAAGGAAACGGCGGAACTGATGAAAGGGGAGAGCGAGGACGCCAAGATGGCTTTCGTGGCGGCCCGCGTGGAGGGGCTTTGCTACCAGCCCATCCCCGGCAGCGACGCGGTCAACGCGCGCTGGACCCGGGTCGAAGACACCATCGCCTTCGCCAAGCTCATGGGATACCAGAGGATCGGTATCGCCACCTGTATCGGCCTTCTCGACGAGTGCGAGCGGCTGGTCGCCATCCTGAAGGCCCAGGGGTTCACACCCTTCAGCGTCTGCTGCAAGGCCGGAAGCATCGACAAGAAGGAGTTGGGGCTCGCAGAGAGCGACAAGGTCCGGCCGGGAACCTTCGAGCCTGCATGCAATCCCATCGCGCAGGCGGAGATCTGCAACGGTCTCGACACCGACATGAACATGATCGTCGGCCTGTGCGTCGGCCACGACATGCTCTTCAACAAGTACTCCAAGGCCCCGGTGACCACGCTGGTGGTGAAAGACCGCGTCACCGGCCACAACCCCGCCGCCGTACTCTACGGCCAAAACTTCTACTATAAGAGGCTGCAGAAGGGGCCTTTGGTCATAAAATGATTTATTCATATTGATATGTGTTGATAAACATTCATAATATCAATAATTTATGGTTGACTTTCCACCCGATGGACCGCTAAGGTTTAATACAGCTTTAGCGGTTTTTTTAATTCTCGACCTACCCATGTCCTACCCGCCTTGCTGGTTTGGGATCGTGGGTAGGAAAAGGAGAGGGTGCCATGCCGAAGATCAACCTGACGTTGCGAGAGATAAGGCAGATCGTGCCGCCGGAATTGGGGAGGGTTGATTATTTCGATACGGAGTTGAGGGGCTTCTTGCTGAGGGTGTCCGCCGACTTCCTGGATAAGGGAGGAGTGAAGCAGAAGGGGGCCCGCGTGTTCTACGTCCAGGCGGACGTAATGGACCCGGCAAAGGGCAAATACGTCACCCGTAAGGCCAAGGTGGGGGCCTTTGGCGAATTGACCCCTGATGAGGCACGTGGGAAGGCGCGGTTGCTCCTGCAACAGCTCCGGGATGGGCGGCCTGTAGTTCCTTCCAATGTGCCGACGCTGGCCAAAATGATGGACATTCATTTGGCGGACAAAACGCTCAAACCGCGGACTGAGCACTCGTACCGGTCGGAGATCCCGATCAAGTTTGATACCTGGATGGACTTGCCGCTCACCGAGATCAGCAAGATCCCCGCCGATGTGATCATAGACCGATTCAAGCAAATCGAAAAGGCCCACGGGAGAATGTCGGCTAAGAACAACTTCGGTAAGCTGCAGGCTATCCTAAATTACGCGAAGGTGAAGTACCCGGCGGCGATGCCGGTGAACCCCTGCTCCGTCATCGGCATCGCCGGCCTGTGGCCAAAGACATCCGCTCGGGATGACTGCTTGAGGGGGAATGACTTCAAGGTCTTCAGGGAGGGTATCAAGTCCTTCAACGAGATCACGCAAGACTGCTACGTGTTCTGTCTATATCATGGCTTGCGGAATCGGGAAGCGGCAGGGCTCCGGTGGGAGTATGTCGACCTGGTGGAGGCGACTCTGGTCCTTCCAGACACGAAAAATAATCAGCCGCTGAAGGTCCCCCTATCTCGGCAGTCCCTGGTGATTCTGAAGCGGAGGAAAGAGCAAAACCCAGAAGGGAATCCGTTCGTGTTCCCTTCACTTAACGCCAATCATGCGAGCAAGACCGGACATATCGCCTTGAAGGCCGATCTCCTTCAGTTCAAGACCGGGCTCAAGCTCACGGTCCACGGGTTGCGCAGATCCTTCACTACGGTAGGGGAGCGGCTGAAGCTGCGTCGGCAGGATATTGACAAGCTGACCAACCACTCAGACGGGAGTGTGACGGGAAAGCACTATGACTGCACAGACGTTGACGATCTGCGTACCCCTCTCCAAGCCATTGCCAACGAAATCGAGCGGCTTCTTGTTCATGGTGTGGGCGGGAAAGTTGTGGAATTGGCGGTTGCGGCAAGGAGGTAATAAAGGAATTTTTTGCTTACCTTAGAGATGTGCAACATGTAAATCAATGCTTTTGATTTTTCAGCTTTTTCGCTGCCCCGCTGCTCACTGTTTTGAGTTGCTTCAATTTATCGGTGGCGGCAGCGATCATTTTTTCGATGAGTTCTGTCTCAGCCCCTGAACCTGGTTCTATTGCCGCTATCGACTCTATCGCTTTGGTCCATAGCTCTTCAGGCGTCAACTTGACCGATCCATCGCCTTCCTCGTTTTCCCCCCTTAACCACGATACTGTGACGCCGAAATAATTAGCAATTTTTTCAAGGCTGGCCTGGGATGGTTCAGAAATGCCATGAAGGTACCGCTCCACGCTCGTGGGATTTATAGTTGTTGCTTTGCAAAACGCATACTTTGTGACCTTTTTATCTCCAAACTCCCTATTTAGCAATTCAATCACCCTCGGATAGGTTTTTCCCATTTTTGTCGCCTCGCGTAAAAAAATATATTGACAGATATCATACAACAGTATAATAGGCAATATCATACAACTGTATAATACTACAGGGTGGGTACGGTACATCTACGGCATAGGGAGGACGTTATGTCAAAAAAGCTGCTTAACGAGAAAGAAGTTGCCGAGGCAATTGGAATGTCGGTCGCCTGGATGAGATCCAAGCGTGTCTATGGAGGGGGGATACCGTTTATCAAGATGGGCGACAATGCAAGGGCTAGTGTGAGGTATACCCCGGAAGCTGTGGAGGCTTATATGCGCGACAGGGTAAAAAATTCGACAAGCGCGTACTGAACAGGTTTGCAGAGCCTGTGCCGAAGCAGGACGACAGGAAGCATGTGGAGTGGTGGCAACAATTACTAAAGGAGAGGACAATGAAACGCAACAGCATCAAGACGGTCACTCCCTACGTTGACAGAAAAATGGTGAACCCATCCTCGGTCGTGCCAAAAAGGAGGTGCACTGTAGG
Source organism: Geomonas subterranea (assembly GCF_019063845.1). Classification (NCBI taxonomy): domain Bacteria; kingdom Pseudomonadati; phylum Thermodesulfobacteriota; class Desulfuromonadia; order Geobacterales; family Geobacteraceae; genus Geomonas; species Geomonas subterranea. Next base: position 3,754,336 of record NZ_CP077683.1, on the reverse strand, counting down.
AAGGGACAGTATCGCAGAGGAAGCGCTTTACCAGATCGAACAGATCTTGGTTGCGGAGATGGCCCCGGCGCGCTGCACCCGCTTAATCCTGGGGGTGCTGGATGGTGCGGTGGTCCCCGCATCTGGCAAGCTGCACAAAAACACTGCCATCGACCTGGTTGCAGCTACAGCCGAGTGCAAATTGGCATTGATGAAAGAGGCCGCTCAAAAAAATAGCGGAGCCTCTTTTTTTGTTCTGTGCTGCTTGCGGATCGCATTTCCTGAAGATGCCATGAGCGTCTTCGCAGACTACAAAGCGCGGAAAGCCGCGTAAGGGGAGCCTCATATGGAGCAAGTCGACGAGTTGAAGTTTCAACTGGAAGGAGTCAAAGAGAGGATCCGGGCCGTACAGGAGCAGCGTAGCGGCGTGGAGCAGATCCTGGCTACCGTAGATAAAAGGGTGTCGGAACTGGAGGGGAGCCAGGCGATGCTGGAGAACCAAATCCAGGATGCGCGGGCTGAAATTGCCTCGCTGACGTCAAGGTATGCGGATGGGGAGCCGGTTGAAAAGAACCTCCACCGCCTTAAGGCAACCTTTGGCACTCTTGAGACCAAACTCTCTACGGTAACGTCTGCTCTGGCGGTGGCCAGGAGTAAGCGCGAAGAGCCTGTACGCCAGATAGCGCAGATCGAAAAAACACTGAAGCATGAGCAGGAGCAGTTCTGGCGACTGGTTTACGAGGTCGAGCTTACCAAAACCATCCCGCAGGTACTGCGGCTTCTCTATGCCGCGAAGGGTGGAGCATGTTCGGCATCCAGTCTGGGGTGGCTTGGGTTCTACCCGGAGGACGTTGAGCAGTTCTTTGTTCGAAAATTCTATGACTCCAATATGGTCGGCTCCAGCGCGACCATTCAGGCGGCGCAGCAGCAGCTGGTGGAAGAATATGGTTCTCCTTCAGGAGAAGAGGCCAAGACGGGTCTGTTTTCCAAACTCTTCAAAAGCTAGCTGGGACAAATTTGCCGCGGTCATCCGAGGAGAGGTACAGCATAGGTGATCGCGGCATCAACAAGTTGACCTCCAATTATGCTGTACCAGGGGCTAGGTCAAGGAGACCCCGGCTATGTGCCGCTAACTTGGCTGAAACATGACAAAAGGAGGCTGAATATGGCTGCAAAGGTGGAACAGATACAGAGAGAGCATCTTACCGACGAGGATTGGGCCAACTTCTGCCGCTTCATGGAAGTGACCGTGAGGCTTAAGGCGCATCTGATCGCGCGCAGGGGCAAGGGAAGCGATAAGTGATAAGGAGGGTGGGGATGTTACCCACGAGTAGCTTCACCTACAAGGAACTCACAGAGACAGCTGAAAGTGGGTGGATGCCATACGGCTTGAGCAGCTAGCGATACTGCGATAGTGCGCAATTCTGGCCCTGTCGGAGGAGTTAGATCAACAACACAAAAGGGGGAGACACATGATTAAAAAAATACAGGTGTGGGACCATTCCGTTCAGCAGGTAAGCACCGAATTAGTCAGGGCATCTTCGATAGTGTCGAGATTTGCCAGCAAGGCGAATGGAGCGGGCGATCAGCTCAGCCCTAAATCCCCAGAAACAGACGTCACAGAGATCGTTGACTTTTTGTATGAGTGTGGGGAAGTGCTGTCGCTTCTGTCGGAATCACTTCGTACCTTAGATGAAGACGTGGTCTACCCGATGCTTACCGAGGCGAAGGCTTAAGGGCCGCAGGCCCTCTGCAGATAAATTGCAACGCACAAAGGAGATTCCATGAGTATCGATGCATTCCTCAGGCGCACGCTGGCCCCTGTAGTCCAAAGGGTGCCGGTTCCCGGCAGGTTCCTGCGGCAGCGGTTCTTTGGCCGCGTTTACACCTTTGGTACCACGGATATCGACATCGATGTCGTTATGCCTAAACGTGGGATGGCGCCTTACGTTCATCCCACTCTAGCCGGCAAGGTTACTTCGTCGCAGGGGTACACCATGAAGACCTATACGCCGCCAACCCTTAAACCAAACAAGCTGATAACTCCTGATCACCTGTACGTCCGTCGGCCAAGTGCAACCCTGTACGATCAAGGGGAGGACCTGGCTAAGGTGCTCGACGAGCTGATGGGGGAAAGGGTGGCTGAGATCAACGACGAAATCGCTTTTAGGATTGAGCAGCAGGCATCCAAGGCGCTTTTCGCCGGTGTCATCCCCGTCACCGGTGAGGGCTACAACCATATTATCGACTTCAATCTCCCTCCCACTCACAACATCATTCTTCTGAACGCGGCCGCCTGGGATCAGGTTGGAACAGCTACGCCCTGGGACGACTTGGTGAACGCGTGCCGGATCAATGCCCAGGATGGGCAGGTCGTATCGGACACCGTTGTATTCGGTGCTGAGGCATGGCCGCTCTTCCGTGAAGATCTGCGAGCAAAAGGGCTGCTCAATATGCTGAACCTAGACCTGGGGATGATATCCCCTACGCAGATCGACCCCGGCACAACATACCTCGGCAGCATCCGTGACTCCGATATGAATGTGGACCTCTTCAGCTATTCGGCGCGATATCAGGACGAGGACGGAACGATGAAGCCTTATATTCCGGTGGATGAGGTTTTCGTCGGGTCTACGCTTGCTACAGGGAACCAGGAACTCTACGGCGCAGTCCAGTCGCTGCAGACCTCCAATTTCAGGGGACAGATTTTCATCGACGTAGAGTTCCGGAAAAATCCTGAATTGATAGAACTGCTGCCTCAATCGGCGCCGCTGATCGCCTTACTCGAACCGGCAGCAGGTACGCGAATCAAGGTGAAGTAGTGTATAGGCGGCTTGGATTGGCAAAGGTGCCGAGGCGAAGCAGCCTATCCCATCCCCCCTGCCCCCTCACACGCGCGTCCGCTCAGAAGATCATCTCTGGTTTTTCTGCCCAGGCGGTCGCCGTAGGTAGGCGCATGCGACATGCCTACCGAGGAGTAGGCAGTAAACCGATCGGGGGGGGGCGCGTATCCAGCGTTGGGGGAGCCAAAAAATCGCGGGTCCTTCCAGGCCGACGTGTAGTGCGGGCGGCTGAGCTCGCAAACATTCTGTAGCTAAGCAATTTTTATCGGTTCGGTTTTTCGGGTTTCAGTTCCATCTGCAGGATTATTTATCTAGGGAGAAAAACGTGAAAAACAGCAGGCTTTTCAGTGAGATTTCAAGGCACCTGACGGAATGCCTGCTTGATGAGCCGGCCGCGGTGAAGTGCTTCCTGCAGGCCATGCACGGTTACGAAGCTAAGTGCCCTGGCTGTGGGATGGCCGTAACGTCTTCAAGGGCCCTCGAAAGCTTTTGGGCACTGAGGAGGGTCTCCTGCAGGCGGTGCAACAAGCTTTTCTCAGGTTTCTCGGGGACGCCCCTTCAGAACCTGAAGATCAGCGCGCGAAAGCTCTACTTGATTGTCTTCTACACGGGCCTCGGGCTTTCCCCTAAGGAAATATCCGATCGTTTAGACCTGCAGGTCTCAACGGTACAAGTGTGGGTTGAGAAGGCGAAGGAGATCCATCTGCATGAGGGCCTCCCGAGTCCTGACGCTTCTGCTGCCCTTGAACCCTCCAGTCGCAGAGGCGTGAATGTTTGATACTCCAGATATTTCAGATATCAGAGAACAAGTTGAAGCCCGTGTTGTAGAGGAAAATGAGCTTCTTCCGCCCCCTGCTGTCACACCTGTTCAAGAGAGCCCCATTGACCGCGATTTGGTGCGCAAATGCTTGGCCAACAACGAGCGTGGTGATGGCATCCTTTACAGCCGGCTCCACAGGGGGAAGTTTGTCTACGTCAAGAAGAGCCAGGAGTGGCTTAAATTCTCGTCCCACTTTTGGGAGCAGGACGTGTACCAGGAGCACCTTCGCGCAGTTGAGAAGGTGGCTCTTGCCTACAAAGAGGTGGGGGACGCCCTACAGCCAGCCATTGATCAGCAGGGGAGCGACCTGCGGGAGCTGAAAGGTCGCGCAAAAGTTGCGGCTGGCTTGGTCGTAGATGCAGAGAAGGCGATTAAAGATGCCATTAAGGAGAGGACGGGACTCTCCGAAGCCGAGCATCAGTATGAATCAGCAAAAGCGGCTGCTGCCGAACTCGACAATATGGTTAAGGCTGCAGCTGTTGAGCTCGGTGCGCTTATCTCTGAGCAGAAGGCATACCACCGCCGTATCGACCGGCTGAGGGCCATCAACGGGGCGTCGAAGTGCGCGGAGTGGGCCCACATCGTAGAACACCCCCTGGCGATCAGCGGGGACGAGCTGGACCAGCAGCCCTGGCTGTTGCCATGCAAGAACGGGATTATCGATCTTCGCACGGGCGAGTTGCGACCAGGTACCCCCGGTGATTGGCTCACCAAGGCTTGCCCTGTGGAGTACCGAGGCTTCGAGGAGCCATGTCCGGAATGGGAAAAGTTTCTCGCCTCGATTCAGCCGGACCCGGACATTCTCAGGTTCCTGCCGACGCTCTTCGGGTACGGGATCACCGGCCACTCAATCGAACAGTTCATCGCGGTCTTCATGGGACCTGGCCGCAACGGCAAAGGAGTCCTCTTCGAGATCCTGGAGATGATTCTGGGGCCGCTGTACTGGACTATCCAGGCAGAACTTCTGCTCGAGAACAAGAACGCACGTTCCAGCGCCGGCGCGTCTCCCGACATCGTGGCTTTAAAGGGGCGCCGGATCTGTGCTGCGTCTGAGACCGACCAAGGACGGCGCATAAGCTGCGCCCGGGTGAAGGAACTTACCGGCAGCGATACCCTCAATGCCCGCCTCCTGTACGACAAGCACGACACCAACTTCCGACCGACTCACAAGCTGTTTCTCCGCACCAACAACGTGCCGGAGGGGCTTACTAAGGATTTCGCGTTGCGGGAGCGCTTGTTGTACATCACCTTCCCATACCGGTTCGTAGACGATCCGGTGGTCAAGGCACAGGAGGATCCACCGAACGCGGAGTTCTACCGCCTCAAGGATCGTGGCTTGAAGGATCGGCTGGTCAAGGAGCTACCCGGTATCCTCGCGTGGCTGGTCAGAGGCTGTGCACAATGGCAGGCTGACGGGAAGCTGAAGCCGCCGGAGTCGATCCGCAACGCTGTTGAGGAACTCCGGCATGCGGAGGACTACGTCGGCAGGTTTATTTGCGACTGCTGTGACCAAACTGGCCCGGAGCAGTGGGAAGTCTACAACCTGCTCTACGCGTCCTTTGTGCGCTGGTACTGCGAGGAAGAGTGCATCGATAAGGACAGTAAGGACGCCAAATTTATCCCTTCGAGTAAGCGGGTGTCAGCGGAGCTGAAAAGCAAGGGGTACGACAGTCCCGACAAGAAGTCTACGGGGGGAACGAAGCGCGTGTATGGCCTCAAGCTCGTGGTGCCTTAGTCTCCGCTTATGCTCCCTGCAGACTCCACCGGGAGGGGTTCAGGGTTAAGTTTATTCCCATCGTACGAAAATGGGAATATGGGCATAAATTAAGGAATGAATCTAAATGCGCGAATGATAGAACCTATTTCGTTTTCATTCCCATTATTCCGAAAGTCTCACAGTCTCGCACGCGCGCGCGAAAGTATGAGTGCCTTGGGCTTTATTTATCTTTCTAGTCTTATAAAAATTTTTTCCACTTATATGACTTTAGGAATAATGGGAATAAAAGAAACAATAAACACTAAAAGAACAGTAAAACCAAAGTCTTGTGGCTTATGCCTATTTTTATTCCCATTATTCCCATCCACCAAAGCAGAGATTTGGGAATAAAGCCATGACCTTCCTTGACCAGGTCCAAAATTACGTTGTGCTGCGGAAGTCCGGGAAAAATATGGTGGGCCCCTGCCCCAAGTGTGGAGGCACCAGGGATAGCGACCGGTTCGTGGTCAACACGGTCAAGGACTTCGGTCACTGCTACTCCTGTGGCTTCAATACCGATGTGATCAGGCTTCTTCGGGAAATGGAAGGCCTTAGCTGCCCGGATGCACACCGGGAAGCGGACCGGCGCTGTGACAGTCCAGACTGTCCTGCATGGTCGAAGTGCTCCAAGGGAGAAGGAAGGGTGAGGCAACGCCGAGATGATCGCGCAACCCCTGCAGCTCCTCGGGAGGAAAAGGGATACACGCCGACCATGGCAGAAGATCCGGATGCAAGGTGGCAGGATCGGGCTCAGGAATATGTTACGCGCTGCCACCAACGGCTCCTGGAGTCCCCGGAACAACTGGCCTACCTGGCAAGTAGAGGGCTCCCTAGGGAAGCCGTCGTGAAGTACCAGCTTGGATGGATACCGGAGACAGAGTTCAAAAGCCGGCGGGCCTGGGGGCTGCCAGACAAGTGGCACAACGATGAGCAGCGGTGGATCACGTCGATGGGCTTCCAGCAAGGGATCTTGATCCCCTGGTTCATCAACGGCCGGGTGCATCGGCTCAGATACCGTAAAGCAAAGGTCTCCGGACCAAAGGATCCGCGCTACATGTGGGTCGACGGTAGCGGCACCGATATCGTTTGCCTCAATCCCCAAGCAGGGGCGCATTGTGTAGTCGAAAGCGATCTGGATGGCCTTCTGGTCGACTGGCTGGCCGGGGACCTAGTGGGGGCTGTCCCGCTGGGATCGTGTTCGGTACACCCAAAGGCCTCGGTGTACGAACTGCTAAACAAGAGTCTTCGCATCCTAGTGGCAATGGACTTCGATGGAGAGATCAGAGAAGGCAAAGTTCATGCTCCAGGTGCAAAGGCGTCTCAATGGTGGAAGACGACCTTCCCTTTTACAGCTCGTCGTTGGCCTGTTCCCAAGGGGAAAGATCCAGGGGAGGCCTATGCCGAGGGCGTCAACCTCAGAGACTGGGTAGTAGCAGGTCTTCCGCCGGCGATGAGGGTTTCTTCTCAGGGGCGGGAAGAGGTAAAGGCCTTGCCGCGGAGCTTTGACAGGGAGGGACTGCAGAGGCTCCTCAGCATCACCACCAAAGAGGTCATTGCTGCACGTCCTGCCGGCGCCCAGACATGGCTCGACCAAAACCACCCGTCGCTGGTGAAAGAGCTAGTGGAGCTTAGCAAGATTGTCGACGACGCGTATGCAGCAGAAGACGAAGCCACCTTCCTTGAAACGCTAGAGGCATGGAGGCTACAGCATCTGAACGCATGGGCGGTGTACGAGTGTAGCAGTAGCATGCCGAGCATTCCCAGCCATGAAAAGACTTCCATGGGGGAAGGGGCCAACGGCTTATAACCCTAAAATTTGAAAGGAGGTGGGGTGGTGTCAAAGAATAGGAATCGTAGCCTTATGACGGTGGTAGAGGCCCGTACGAAGGTGTGCCCGGTCACTCGGCAAGGTAGTGGTAAAGGCAAGCGCTGCCTTGCCGATAGTTGCCCTCTTTGGAGTACGGAATTCTACGTCCTCAAGCCTGGTAAGGCTTTGATAGGGGCCGGATGTTGCACCTACGGGAGGAGGTGAGGCCAAGATTAATTCTTAAGGCGCGCAGGAGTCTATCGGGAGGAGATTAAATGAGAAGATTCGTAACGGTAAACGATGAAACGGGCACACCGATGCTAGAGATTTGGGTTCCTGAAGAGTGGCAGGATTCGGACGTCACAAAATTTTTGAAATCAATCGCTGACACTTTCGAGGGAAACGCCGCAGAGTGTGCTTGCGGTTCAATGATTTACAAGCATGAGAATTACATTTGCAGAAAATGCAGCAACGGCAAAAAGCCGCAACTCAAATTAGTCAAATAGGGGGGGGTGAAACATGGGTAAGGTAGGTATCTTCGAGGAACAACCGCAGAAGTGGTTCCAGTACGACAATGACACTGAGGTGCTACTGCAGCACGTCGAAAAAAGCCGGCTTAACACGATTTTGATGCAGGGAGCTGAAGAGGCCAAGAAGATGAGGGCAAAAGCCAGCGACGTGCAGGATATCTTCCTGGGCAGGGCAGCGGTGCTCAACTGGCGCAAAATCGGCACCGATGATGAGCCAGGCTTTCAACTACCTGACGGATCGCCGTTTCCCTTCAGCACGGATAACCGTAACCGGCACATGGTGAAGAGTAAGAGGTTTGCCGAATTCGTGTTTCGGGTCTGCACTGATGAACTGCAGTTCCTCGAGGATGATCGGTCTGAGATCGCAGGAGAGGACCTGAAGGGAGTGGAAGAGGTCCTGGTGGAACTCGGGAAAGACGAGCCGGGAGACGGCACGATGAGAGGTGAATCCAATGGCGAAAGACATTAGCCTCAAGATTTCAGGCAACGTAGATGGTGCCGAACGGGAGATTAGGAAGCTGCAGGCGACTGGCCAGCAGGTCGCCAGCGTGCTCGAGCAGTCATTCTCCCAGCTGGGGCTCCAATCGTCTGTAGCGGTCGAGGCTCAGCAGGCCGCTTACATCTCCGCATACGAGCGGATCCGCAACTCAGGCACCGCAACTTGGCAAGAGGTCCAGTCGGCGCACGCGGCCATGACCGCGAAGGTCACCGAGCTTGCAACCCGGCTTGACCCCGTAGGCACAAAGCTGGCGCGCATCGATCAGGAGATTGCGGCGATGATGGCAAGCGGGGAGTCGGTGGTTGATCGCCTCTCTGTCGCCTTTGAGCAACTCGGCATACGATCCACCGCGGCGATCGAGAAAGAGCGCGCCACTGCAGTGGCCGCCTACGAACAGATCAGGGCTTCGGGGGTCGCGACTTGGCAGGAAATCCAGACCGCGCACGCGGCCATGACAACCAAGGTGCAGGCTCTGGATCTGGAGTCCAAATTTGGGCCGGGATCCGCCGGCGCAAAGACCTTCACGCAGCACATCGACGACATCGGTGGGGCCGTTGACCGCCTTACCCCGAGATTCACGGGGCTTGTTGCCAGCCTCGCCATTTTCTACGCCGGCTCGAAACTCTGGGACGGGTTCAAATATGGCATCCAAAGCGTCGACGATTTCCAGCAGGCGGTTACTAAGAGCGCGGCAATTATCGCTTCGCTCTCTCAGGACAAAGATATAGCCGGAAGTTACCAACGAGCGAAAGAGTACGCTACCGGCCTGAACGATGTACTGATGCAGGTCGACAGCCGGACTAACCTCAACCTGGCCAACCTGCAGGCTATCACCGAGGAGATGGTCAAGCAAGGGGTGGTCCTCGACTATACCAACGCCCAGCAGGTGGAGGGGTTCACCCGTCTTGCCAATGCGGTAGCGGTGTATAGCCGAAACGGCGCCGACGAACGGCAGTTACGCCAGGAAGTTTCCGCGCTGCTCAAGGGGCAGGTTGACCAGAATAGCCAACTCGCATCGATGCTGCAGCGCACGGTCGACGGGCCGCTCAAGAAGCAGGTTGAGCAATGGATAGCCTCCGGAACGATCGTAAAAGAGCTTGGAGAACGCCTGAGTGGTTTTGGACCCGCCGCCGACGACCTGGCCACCTCTTGGAGCTCAGTGAAGAGTTCTTTGGAGACTTCGATAAGCCTGGTGATGCGCGCAGGTTTTTCCGATATCGTGAAGGACGTCGCCGGTTGGTTTGGTAAAATCAACGACTATCTGAAAACCCACCGTGAGGAAATAGGCACAAAGATTAAGGGGGCTTGGGAGGAGGCAAAGAGCCTCATGTCGGATGCCGCGACGATAGCCAGGGCGATTTACAACAATTTTGAGCCTTTTACCGTACTCTTTGTTGGCGGGGCGCTGCTTACCGGGCTGGCCAAGGCGGTTGGGTTGTTCACCACCCTGCGTGACCTTGCGGTCTCTACCAGTGCGGCGATGGCCGGTATAGGCATGGTCGGAGCTGGGGCGGGTGCTGCAGGAGCTGCCGGAACTGCCGCCGGCGCAGCTGGTGCTGGAGGGCTAAGTGGAATTTTCACAGGGTCGGCAGCTGCAGGTACGGGAATTCTAGGAAGCACCATTTCATGGGGAGCGCTTGGAAGTGCGGTTCTACCTGCCATCCCCCTCGGCATAGGCGTCGGCTACGCTGCTCAACCCGCTGTCCGGTGGGCAGATCGCGCCCTTTACAACAAATTCGGCATCAGCCTCACCTATGAGGAAATGTATCGCCAACAACAACAGCGAAGCGCTGACGCCGATTCCCGATGGACCTTCTTCCAGTCCCAGAATGAGCGCTCACCTCAGAACCGTGCGGTAAGTGCGGCGGTTATCCCGCAGCTGAACCTCGGGCCCTCCCAGGAACAAAACAAGGACCGGTTAGAACTCCTCAACAAGCAGCTGGCCGACTACAAATCAGCCGCTGTGCAGCAGACTGTCTATGCTAAGGGGCAGTCGGAGATAGCACTGGAGAATTGGAAGAACCAGTATGCCCAGGGAAAGATCTCTACCGCGGATTATTACAGCTATGTTGAGGAAATGGATAGGTGGGCCGGACAGAGTCGCATAGACGAAGCAAAATGGGTCGTTGACGCCCAGTCTGTCATCTTCGAGGCTGCGAAGAGCATGTTCGGCTCTGGCAGTAAAGAGGCACTGGACGAATCGAGAAAGCTGACAGACGCCCAAAAGGAGCTGCAATCCGTTACTTTTGCCTACGACAAGAGCGTCATAGTAAACGCAGAACAGAAACGCGTGGCTCTCAAGCAGGAAGCGGACGGGTATTCCAAGCTCAGAAGCGAGACGCTGTCTGCAGCCGGCGAGTATATTGCTGCGGAGCAAGAGAAACAGTCTCTCGAGGAAAAGAGCTTAGAGTATCAGCGCATGAAGCTCGCAGCTGAGGGAGGCGAGGCCTATGCCGTGGCGGCTCTGGCCGACACAGAAAAGCGGCGTGCTGTCGATAATGCTACGGCCGCAGCCAAGGAACATGAAGCGGCTCGGCAGTATGAGGCTGACAAGGCCAGGATGCAGGACGAGGTGGAAGCGCTGAATGGCGTGGATAGGGAGGTCATCAAGACCAATGCCGAATTGCGCGACGGCATGAATAAGGAGAAGGACCTCCGCGACAAGCTATCGATAGCCTGGGCCGTCGGGAATGCGAAAGCTATTTCCGGCCTCAATGCTGAGATCAGCCTGCAAGAACAGCTTAACCTGCGCCTGCAACGGGAGATTGAACTCAGAAATCGTAGAGATGAGCTGACCGGAAAAATCGTGGGCTATAGTGGGAACACTCCCATCTACGCCGACTCGTACCAGAAACAGCAGGCGGCCAATGGCTATGTGTCTAACGCGCAGCTTCTCTCAAACGCTGGGGCTGAGGTAGGCAAAAACTACTGGGGAGAGTCCGTGGACAAAAACGGGAACGTAATCAACCCCTACGGGATGCCTTCCATGACCACCTGGACCCCGCTTGCTGTCGGGACCAATTTCATCCCGTATGATAACTTCCCTGCGCTTCTGCACAAAGGCGAAGCGGTCGTGCCAGCTAAGTACAACAACGGTGGCCAGGGCGTGAGTTTCCATGGTGATATCAACATTACTGTCCAAGGTGGGGAAACGACTTCGGTAATGGCAAGGGACCTCGCTCGTAAGATATTGTCTGAAGTCAATGATCTAAACCGCCGTAGGTTAGGATAATAGCAGAATTCCCGGGAGCTCGGGGAGACAGACCTCCGGATCGTTAACCCATCCCTAGCGTCCTAGACCTTAGTTTCTTAAATCCTACCCGCCGTGGTTGCATAACGACATTGGCGGGTAGGATTGCCACCCCTCCAAACGCCCGTTGTTTTGCTAGTAAATGAAGTGCCTTTTTCGTGCACCCCTTCTCGGTCTGTAACCCCTCAACCAAAAACACAAAAAGTATCCTCCAGCGGGGTAAAAAATAAGTGGGGAATTCTCCCATCTATATGAAATACGTATTTACGACTGGCCAAAAGGGTGCATTTTTCGTGTTCGTTTTCGGGTGTGTTTCCGGTTGCGTTTCCGGTGTAGTTTTTCCAGTTCTTTCCTGGCGCACCACTGCTTGGGCGATTTTGTCTGCCTGCTGAAGCATTCCTCCTGCAAATACCCGCAGGAGGTTCAAAATGCCACTCCCAGTCGACCAAGAAAGACCAGACCTCAACCACGCCCACGGATGCCCACCTGAGACCAACGAGGTAGGCGCTGGGGGCCTAAATTCTGTTCGCCCGGAGGTGCGCTGTCGACTCTGCAACCATCTCCTCACAACAGAGGCGTCCATCGCCGCCGGTGTCGGCCCCACGTGCGCAAAAAAAGCAGGGGCGATCTATCCAGGGGCTGCACCTGGTCGGAGAGGGAAGCGGGTCCATGTACACCCTGACCAACTGGGTCTGTTCGAGGACATGCAGCAAGGTGCCGGCCGCACCCTGGAAGAGAGTGATCGTGAGGTCGCCGGCGGGCCCGCCGGCGACCCTAAAGAGAACATGCCGCTGGAAGAGACCGACACAGCACCAGGCTGGACCATCACCGTAAAGGTAACGATCACCTGCCGTGGGGAGAAGGCCAAGGGAGGTGGCGCATGCAGCGGCTACTGAATGAGAAAGAGGTGGCAGAGCAGATAGGGGTATCGGTGCACTGGTTGAGGCGGAAGAGGGTAACCGGCGGCGGGATCCCCTTCATCAAACTCTCGGATGGTAAGGGGGCGGTGAGGTATGAGCAGGAAGCAATAGAGGCCTTCATGCAGACCAGGGTAAGGAGGTCGACCAGTTGGTAGGCAGAAGTAGGTTAGCTGCGGCTGGTTTGCAGGTTTAATGATGAATTTTTTCATTGTTTTTCTCTCCTGCACCACCTACTATGCGCCAGATATGTTGGTTGGGCCAATGGTGCAATCCCACATTTTGTGGTCGAAACAACGCTATCCACAAGATGTACAATCCCCATCGCCTGAAGTATCATAATGATACTTTTTGCCTTGACAACCACCCGCGAGAAATCATAATAATGCCTAACGGACCACATTATTCACTTGAAGAAATAAAGAATCTGCTGCGTGATCCCGATACGCGAATAATAAGGCGTAGAGACCGGGCTGTGGCCGCTTCACTCGGTTATGCCGATGATGACGAAATGGTCGACCGCATTATTCGTCTCCATCCTTCTGAATTTTACAAAACGATGGAAGCTGAAACCCCCGGAGCCCAAGGGCTCTGGCAGGATGTTTATAAATCTAATGAAGGAAATGGCACTGGTCTTTATATTAAACTACAGATAGCATCTGGGGCTGGTGTTGTGATTTCCTTTAAACAAGATACCTCTAGGAGGTAAATAGCGATGGCACGCAATTATAAAAATGGTGATCCTTGCCCATTATGTGGTGGGGTATTAGAAGCAAAAGCTGAGACAGAGATTTTTTCTTATAAAGGGCAGAACCTGGAGTATGACAATTATATTGTGCACGAATGCCTGACGTGCTCTGAGCAGTTTGTCGGGGATAAGACAATGAAAGAGTCGGCGCGTCGTCTCCGCGACTTTTACAGGGAGGTAGACGGGCTGCTCACGTCTAGCCAGATACGGGAGATTAGGCTGCGTCTTGGGCTTAGTCAGGATGCCGCTTCGGAGCTCCTTGGAGGCGGTGGCAAGAGCTTTGCTAGATACGAGAATTGTGAGGTCGTTCAGAGTTTAGCAATGGATCACCTGCTCCGTCTGCTCGATGCAAAGCCTGAAAATCTAGATATTATTAAAGCGAAGGGTAAGCAGACTCCCCAGACAACCATCCCATTTAAGGCTAAGTTTGGGGCTGTCATGACTGGTCACATGGTTGTTAATTATGGCAAATAGTTGCTATGAATTCCAATTCGTTGATTTCAGGCTCATTTCCTCATCGTTCAGGCTAAAGGTGGGTGAAGAACTGCCATCAGCCAGTGATCGGGAAGTGTCTGCCAACCTCACGATGAGCCACCAGTTTGAGCTTGAAAAAAAAGTTCTTAAGCTGTCCATGAAGGTGGAGATTGGAGGAGCGGACATGCCTTTTGCTCTCTCTATCGAGGGCGGTTCTCTGTTCGTCTTCGACAATGTAGTGACAGATGCTAACGACCTTCGCAAGGTCGCTGAAGTGAATTGTGCTGCGATTACATTTCCCTATGTAAGGGAACTTGTATCAGAGACTATTAGACGTGCGGGCTTCCCTCCATTAAATCTCCCCCCGATGAATTTCGTAGAGTTGTACAAAAAAAACCATCCAGAACCTTAGGGGCACAAGTACCTGACCTCCTGCCTGAAGGCTATGCAATTTAGCTGGTCGAATAGGTTAAATTGACCTACCCATATCCTACCCAATAGTGAGTGGTTTGGTTAAAGCTGTTTTATATCAAAAGCTTATAGCCTTACTCTCCTTTGCTGCAGAAGGGGCCTATGATCGTCGAGTAAGCATCCTCGACGTGAGCTCCCACCTGTTTTCATCGGGAAGAAAGACCGGCACCTCCCTCCGCTGGAAGGGGGGAGGTGCTATCGAAGTCGCCCCTGGCGGCAACTCCGCTGAAAAAGCCGCCTCGTCAGCAAAGTCCTCGCCCAGGTAGACGCCGTTTTCCATGTTGAAAAGGTAAATCTTCATGCCGCCCCTCCGCTTCCTTCCCGCACGTCCCTGACTTCACCATAGATCTTTGGCTGTAAAAGCAGGATCAAAATAGGGGCGGGAAGCATCAAGAAAACATCAAGATCATCGGGGCCCCGCCTCGACAATCCTTCAATAAAGGAGCATTTCCCCTCGTCTTGACACTTTCTTAATGGGGCCTGCCGGATCTTGATACCCCCTTTATGCCGGAAGCGATAGCATCCTTCTCAGGGCCGGAAACAAGAGCCGGCAGGGGAGGAGCGAACATGGGACAGGAATTTTCCACCGCAAGGCAAAGCCTGGTCAGGCGATTGGCCACGGCGATTTTCGGCGCGCCCAAATATCTCAAGGACCCGGGGCTTTTCCACAAGATGTCCCTGATCCCGGTGCTGGCGTGGGTGGGGTTGGGGGCCGACGGCCTCTCATCCTCCTCATACGGGCCCGAGGAAGCCTTCCGCACCCTGGGCAGCCACACCTACCTCGCCATGGCGCTCGCAGCCTTCGCCGCTCTCACCGTCTTTATCATCTCGTATGCCTACTCCCGCATCATTGAGCACTTCCCGCACGGAGGCGGGGGGTACATCGTGGCGAGCCACATGCTCGGGCCAGACGCCGGCGTAGTCTCAGGAAGCGCACTCCTGGTCGACTACGTGCTCACCATCAC
The DNA here is from genome assembly GCF_019063845.1 of Geomonas subterranea. Taxonomy (NCBI): domain Bacteria; kingdom Pseudomonadati; phylum Thermodesulfobacteriota; class Desulfuromonadia; order Geobacterales; family Geobacteraceae; genus Geomonas; species Geomonas subterranea. The sequence continues at coordinate 3,739,277 of NZ_CP077683.1, read as the reverse complement.
CGTGTCCATCGCTTCCTGCGTCGACGCCCTCTTCAGCTATGTCCCCCAGGCCTACCACGTCTGGAAGGTGGAGGTCGGCTGTGCACTAGCCGTGCTCTTGATAGTGATGAACATCAGGGGGGTGAAAGAATCCATCGCGGTGATGGCGCCGATCTTCATGGTCTTCGTGGGGACCCACGTGCTGTTGCTCTTGAACGGCATCTTAACCCACGCCGACCGCTTTGCCCATGTGGCCGCCGGGTTCCGAACCGGCCTGTCGCACGACCTCTCCTCCATCGGCATCTTCGGCATCCTGATGCTCTTCCTGCGTGCCTACTCCCTGGGGGGCGGCACCTACACGGGGATCGAGGCCGTTTCCAACGGGTTGCAGATCATGCGCGAGCCGCGGGTCCAGACCGGGAAGAGGACCATGATGTACATGGCTACCTCGCTTGCCTTCACTGCGGGACTCCTGCTCGTTTGCTACACCCTGGTCGGCATCAGCCCGGTGGCGGGGAAGACCTTCAACGCGGTCCTGGCGGATACCCTCTTTGCCGGGTGGCCCTTCGGCGCGACCATCGCCTTCATCACCATCTTCTCAGAGGGAGCCTTGCTGCTGGTCGCGGCCCAAACCGGATTCGTCGACGGCCCCAGGGTCATGTCCAATATGGCGGTCGATTCCTGGCTGCCGCACCGGTTCGGGGCCCTGTCGGTGCGTCTCACCATGCGTAACGGTATCCTTCTCATGGGAATAGCGGCCATCCTGCTCATGCTCTATACCGGAGGGAGCGTTTCGGCACTGGTGGTCATGTATTCCATCAACGTGTTTTTGACCTTCTCCCTGTCGCAGCTCGGCATGTCGCGCTTCTACATCCAGCGCCGCCACGAGGACCCGCAGTGGGTGCGGCACCTGTCGGTGCATCTGGTTGGGCTGATCCTGTGCGCCACCATCCTGGTGGTCACCACTTTCGAAAAGTTCGCGGAGGGGGGGTGGCTCACCTTGGTGATGACGTCGGCGGTCATCGCATTGTGCTACCTCATCAAGGGGCACTATCGCTCGGTGCGCAAGGGGATGGCGCAACTTGACGAGGCGCTGCTCGATTTTCCCACCAGCGGCATCAGGAACGACGCCGATCCCTGCCGCAACGACCTGACCGCGATCCAACTGGTTTCGGCGTACAGCGGCTTCGGTGTGCACACGCTCCTCTCGATCCTGACCACCTTCCCGAAGACATACAAGAACGTGATTTTCGTGTCGGTAGCGGTCATCGACTCGGGTTCCTTCAAGGGAGCGGAGGAGCTGGCGGCGCTGGAAAGTTCGGTGCAGCAGGGGCTGGATAAGTACGTGGAACTGGCGCGCCGGCTTGGTTACGCGGCGGAGTGCCGGATGACGGTGGCGACGGACGTGGTGGAAAGCGTGGTGGAGGTCTGCAAGGAATTGGGCGAGCAGTATCCCCGCTCCACCGTGTTCACCGGCCAGCTCACCTTCAGGCTGGAAAAGTTCTACCACAGGATGTTGCATAACGAGACCGCTTTCGCGATACAGAGGCGACTGCAGTGGGACGGCCTCACCACGGTCATTCTTCCGATCCGGGTAAGCATCTGAGCGTGCCGCTTTCGGGGCGGTATCAGCCAGATACTGCTTGTAATATTTGATGGTCTTGCTAGATTCGACACATGAGTGTGAACGCGGGGAAATCCACATTAGAGAGGGACTCGTTCCGGGAGCGGTTGATCGGCATCCGGGACCTCGGGCCGGTCGGCTACCTCGCCGCCGTCGCCATGGTCGCGGCGGCGACGGTGATCTGCAACCAGGCGCGCCCCTATCTCTCGCCGGTCAACATGGTCATGGGCTACCTGCTGGTGGTGGTGCTGGCGGCGCTCTTTCTGGGACGCCGGCCCGCCATGCTGAGCGCCTTTTTGGGCGTGCTCGCCTTCGACTTCTTCTTCGTGCCGCCCCGCTTCTCCTTCAGCGTGGAGGAGAAGGAGTACCTGATGACCTTCTTCGCCCTGTTCACCGTGGGGATCGTCATCAGTTCGCTGGTGGCGAAGGCGCGCGAAAGGCTCGATGCGCTCAAGGTGCGCGAACGTCAGACCACGAGCCTGTACCACCTGAGCCGCGACCTCGCGGCCGCGACCGACATCGCGTCCCTGGTGCGGGCAGCGGTCGAAAACATAGAGCACAGCGTCGGGGGGGAGGTGGCCCTGCTCCTGCCGCGCGAGGGGGAGCTCCAAATCGCCGCGGCGAGTAAAGGGTTTGCTCCGGAACGGGACCGGCTGGAGATAGCCGGCTGGTGCCTGCGCAGCCGGCGCATGGCGGGTGCGGGATGCGACTCCCACGGCGGCGACCCGCTCACCTACGTTCCGCTCAAGGCCCTCGTGGAGACCCACGGGGTGCTGGTGTTGAAGCTGGAGGAGGAGACCCTCCACCCGGCGGAGTTGCACCGGTTGTTGAACGCCTATGCCACACAGGTCGCCATCGCGCTGGAACGGCTGCGCCTGCTGCAGCAGGCGCAGGAGACGCGGATTCTCAAGGAGAGGGAGAACCTGGAACGGGCGCTGCTCAACTCGATTTCCCACGACCTGCGCACGCCCCTCACCGCCATCACCGGTGCCCTGAGCGCGGTGCTCGAGGAGGGGGAGAAGCTCAACAGCGCGTCGCGGGACGAACTGCTGGAAAACGCGCGCGAGGAAGCGGCGCGCCTGAACCGGTTCGTCGGGAACCTGCTGGATATGACCCGCCTGGAAGCGGGGGTGCTGCAGTTGAAGAAGGAGCCGTGCGACGTCCAGGACCTGGTCGGCACCGCGTTGGGGGCGGTGGATCCGCGTCTTGGCGGCGTTGAGGTCACGGTGCGGCTCGCCCCGGAGCTGCCGCTCGTGCCGCTCGACTTCGTGCTGATGCTCCAGGTGCTGGTCAACCTGCTGGACAACGCGCTGAAGCATGGTGGGGCCGGAGGGAGTATCGAGGTCGGCGCGTACGCGGAAGGGGCGCGGCTCGTCATCGAGGTCGCAGACCGGGGCCCTGGGGTCCCCGAGGAGTCCCTGGCGCGGATCTTCGAGAAGTTCTACCGGACGCCGGTCCCCGAAGTCGTCGGCGGAACCGGGCTTGGCCTCTCCATCTGCCGGGGCATCGTCGAGGCGCACGGCGGATGCGTGCGGGCCGCGAACCGCCCCGGTGGGGGACTCACAATCGCAGTGCAGGTTCCGCTGCTCGCGGAGCCGGAAGAGGAGAGCCGATGAAGGGCGAGGACCAGAAGACGAACCTGCCGCGGGTGCTGGTGATCGACGACGAGGTGGCCATCCAGCGTTTCCTGAAGACGGCGCTCGGCACGGGCGATTACTCCGTGCACATCGCCGGCACGGCCCATTCGGGTTTGGCGGCCGCGGTGGCGGTGCGCCCGGACGTGATACTTTTGGACCTTGGGCTCCCGGACCTCGACGGCATGGAGGTCATCAGGCGGGTGCGGGAGTGGTCCCAGGTCCCCATCATCGTCATCTCGGTGCGGGAGCGCGAGGACGAGAAGGTGGAGGCGCTCGACGCCGGCGCGGACGATTACCTGACCAAGCCGTTCGGCGTCGGGGAACTGCTGGCGCGCATCAAGGTGGCTCTGCGGCGTTCGCTGCAGCAGGCCCCCGAGCCGGTCATCCAGGCGGGCGAGCTTCAAGTGGATCTGCCGCATCGGAGGGTGAGCGTGCGTGGGGAAGAGGTGCAGTTGACGCCAACCGAATACGAGCTGTTACGGATGCTGGTGACCCACGCGGGGAAGGTCCTGACCCACAGCCAGATCCTCAGGCAGATATGGGGCGTGGCCTACCTGGAGCAGCCCCACGTCCTGCGGGTCAACATAAGCAACCTCAGGCGCAAGATCGAATCGGATGCGTCCCGGCCGCGCTACATCGTCACGGAGCCTGGGGTGGGGTACCGGCTCAAGGCGGAGTAGTTCCTTCATGTGCCGCAATCTCCCTGCGTCTTCATTATTTTTGACAGCGCTGCGCCCCGGGCAAGGAACGCGCTGACGGTTTTTTGACTCGCCTCCCCGATTGCAGGCCTGAGCCGCACCATGCGGGTTCATGGCTTCCCCCCTCGAAATTTTTTTTCACCCCCCTTCCCCCGTGCGGTTTTCCGATATCCCCATCCGGTAAGCATCGATAGATATGAAGCTTTTTGCGAGGCGTCGTGGTGTGCCCGGAGCAGGCGGCGGTGGGCGAAAGGATGCGCGGCGGGACGGACAGGTGAAAAACGGCACGCATGGTGAAAATGGGTTGTCCCCTATCGGCCGCAGTAAAAAAACCGGCAAGAACGCCGGGACCAAAAACCAGAAGGGGGAAACACCATGTCAACCAGCGATATCTCTTTAACAGCAGGAATGAGGACCAACCTCCTCAACCTCCAATCGACCAGCAAGCTCCTGAACAGAACGCAGGAGAGGCTGTCGTCGGGCAAACAGGTGAACAGTGCACTTGATAACCCGACCAACTACTTCGCAGCACAGAACGCGAACCAGCGCGCCAGCGACCTGTCCGACCGCAAGGACGGCATGTCGGAGGCGGTGCAGACTGTCGGCGCCACCAACGCGGGCATCACGGCCATCACCGGCCTGATCAACGCCGCCAAAGGTATCGCCCAGTCCGCACTCTCCACCAGCGACACCGGTACCAGGTCCAAACTGGCCACCCAGTATGACACCATTCGGAGCCAGATCGACAACATCTCCTCCGACTCGGGGTACCGCGGCCTTAACCTGCTGAGCTCCACCAACACGCTGACCGTGAACTTCAACGAGGACGCAAGCTCCAGCCTCGACGTCGTCGGCTTCCTGGGCAACGCCAGCGGCCTGAGCCTCTCCGGCGCAAGCGGCGCCTGGGCTACCAACTCCGACATCACCACCGACACCGCGAAGATGGATACTGCGATCTCGACGCTGCGGTCCAACACCCAAACGCTGGCGGCGAACCTGAACATCATCACCACCCGCCAGAGCTTCACCGATGCCATGGTGAACACGCTGCAGACCGGCGCCGACAACCTGACACTGGCCGATATGAACCAGGAAGGCGCCAACATGCTGATGCTGCAGACGCGCCAGAGCCTGGGTACCACCTCGCTCTCCATGTCCTCGCAGGCAGCGCAGTCCGTACTCAAGCTGTTCTAACCCCAACCCGGCCCGGAGCGGATACCGCTCCGGGCCGGCCCTTTTCCCTCCCCGCGCACCCGGTGACCGGCTGACCTGGCACCTGCGCCCCAGACAGAAATTCCCCGACAAAAAATTGACCGATAGCTGACCTCCCCCGCAGCCGACGTGTGACCGCGGCGTTCAGCGGTGCTGCAACGGGTGTGGCCTCAGCGGCAGCGGCAGGTTTGTTCCCTGCGGTGGGTGGCGCCTTTTGGAGTCAGGACGCTGGAGAAGAGGATGAACTCCTCCGCGCTGAAGGGAGGGAAGCTGAGATCCCGGTGCGTGGCCTCGAAACGTGCCACCGCGGCGGAGGCGTTTTCCTTGATGCGGGCAAGGGTGATGTGCGGCGAGAAGCCGCGCTCATCGCGGGCGATGCCGACCCCCGCGACCGCAGCCTCGATCCGTCGCTGCAGGATTAGCAGTGGCCCGGACTCCTCCAGACCGGCCCAGACGACCCTGGGGTGCCCGTGCGGCGGGAAGTGCCCGACCCCGCGCATGGCGAGCGGGAAGGGGGCGAAGTCGATGGCAGCGAGGTTCTTCTTCAGGAGAGCGGCGGTCTCGGGCAGAACGTCGCCGAGGAAACGCAGTGTCAGGTGGATCTGGTCAGGAGGTACCCAGCGCGCGCCTGGAATCTCGGCGCAAAAGGATGACAAAGCACCCTTGATTTCATCAGGTAACTCTATGGCGATGAAGAGTCTGGCCATGGTGTTCTCCAGTCAGCGACGGTATGAGGAGTGCGGGCACGGTAAAAAAAGAGTTGACTAACCCGAAATTGAATGTTAGACAGTATAGCTTTGGTGATCTGAAAGTAAAGGCGCACCCATGCTCGACGCTAGATACTTACGCGAAAACCTGGAGACTGTAGAAGCCCGGTTGAAGACCAGGGGCGAGGGCGTTGATATAGCCCGCTTCAAGGAACTCGACGGTGCACGTCGCGAGCTGCTCCAGCAGAGCGAAACGCTGAAAGCGCTGCGCAACAAGGTCACCGAGGAGATCGCGCGGCTCCAGGACAAGAGCCAGGGCGCCGACAAGAAGGCGCAGATGCGCGAGGTCTCCCAGCAGATCAAGGGGATCGACGAGCAGCTGAAAGGGGTGGAAGAGGAACTGCAGTCCTTCCTGCTCACCGTCCCCAACATCCCGAACGAAACCACCCCGCTCGGCAAGTCCGAAGAGGACAACGTGGTGGTCCGCCTGGAAGGGGACATCCCCAGCTTCTCCTTCGAGCCCAAGCCGCACTGGGAGATCGGTGAGAACCTCGGGATCCTCGATTTCGAGCGTGGCGCGAAACTCACCGGCGCGCGTTTCACCCTGTACAAAGGGCTCGGAGCGAGGCTGGAGAGGGCGCTGATCAACTTCATGCTCGACCTCCATGTCGACGAGCATAAATATATTGAAATGCTGCCGCCCTTTATGGTAAACAGGGACAGCATGACCGGGACGGGCCAGTTGCCCAAGTTTGAGGAAGATCTCTTCCATCTGGAAGGGGTCGATTTTTTTCTCATCCCCACGGCTGAGGTACCGGTTACCAACATTCATCGCGGCGAGATCCTGAAAGGATCGGACCTGCCGATATCGTACTGCGCCTACACCCCCTGCTTCCGGAAGGAGGCGGGTTCTTACGGCAAAGACACGCGCGGCCTGATCAGGCAGCATCAGTTCAACAAGGTCGAGCTGGTCAAGTTCACCACCCCCGAGGAATCCTACCAGGAGCTGCAGAAGCTGCTCGGCAACGCCGAGGAGGTGCTGCGCAGGTTGCAGATACCTTACCGTGTGGTCGAGCTGTGCACCGGCGACATCGGCTTCTCCGCCGCCAAAACCTTCGACATCGAGGTGTGGCTGCCGGGTCAGAACTGCTACCGGGAGATTTCCTCCTGCAGCTGTTTCGAGGATTTTCAGGCGCGTCGGGCAGGGATTCGATTCCGCCCGGACGAGAAGGCAAAGCCGGAATTTGTCCACACGCTGAACGGCTCGGGACTCGCAGTCGGTAGGACCGTGGTAGCCGTGCTGGAGAACTACCAGCAAGCGGACGGTTCGGTGCTGATCCCCGAGGTGCTCAGGCCCTACATGGGTGGAGCGGAGCGCATCAGCTAGGCTTTGGAGGAATGGCCGAGTGGTTGAAGGCGGCGGTCTTGAAAACCGTTGAACGAAAGTTCCGTGGGTTCGAATCCTACTTCCTCCGCCATTGATTTATCGCAGCACACATAGTAGTAGAGGTTCAAACGGAGAGCTGGCCGAGTAGGTCGAAGGCGCACGCCTGCTAAGCGTGTATACTGGGAAACCGGTATCGAGGGTTCGAATCCCTCGCTCTCCGCCACTTTTTTTGCAGCGTGCAGTAAGCGAGTTGTGCAGGGCAGCGGAGGTTGTGGTGCAGCGATTGATGAAACTAACGGTTTTGTCTTTGGTCGCTATCGGTTTCGCAGCAGGGTGCAACAAGAAGGAAACAGAGGAGCAGTCTTCACCGGCTCCGCAAGTGACCAAGGCTTTATCGACGGTAGTAGTGCCGGCACAGGTGCAGGGGAAATGGAAGGCGGTGCAGATCGAGGTCGCCGACAAGAACGCCCACCTGAAAAAGGTCTACAGCGTCAAAATCGGCTCCGACTTCAAGCTGCCGGGATCCGATCTGACGCTCAAGGTCGAAACGTTTTTACCGCATTTCGTGATGGAGGGTACCACCCTCACCTCCCAGTCCAACGACCTGGTCAATCCCGCTGCGCAGCTGGTGATCAGGGAGAATGGGAAGGAGATCTACAAGGGGTGGCTGTTCTCGCTCTACCCCGCCACGCATGCGTTCCAGCATCCGCAGTACGGTTTCACCCTGGTCGACTACCAGCCGGCCAGTTGAAAAAAGTTGCGCTCGTAGCTCAGCTGGATAGAGCAACGGACTACGAATCCGTAGGTCGGGAGTTCGAATCTCTCCGAGCGCGCCATAAAAACAAGGGATCGGTTGCTTCATCTGATCCCCCGTTTGATTTTTGACCTTCAAATGCCCATTTTTGAAGGTTTGCAGTGAAAACAGTAGTTTGCGCCCGTAGCTCAGCTGGATAGAGCACAAGACTACGAATCTTGGGGCCGGGCGTTCGAATCGCTCCGGGCGCGCCATTTGAAAAGGGGTTAGGCATTTTTGCCTGGCCCCTTTCGTTTTTCCGGATGGGACACGTCTGAATTTTTGTTGCTGTTAATCTGTAAATCCGTTAATGTGCTGACTCGTTTTAAAAATTACTTATGTCTGGTGATTTTATGGGTGCGCACAGTACGGGTGAGGGGAGCAGAAGGTTTGAGGGGCCGGCTAAGCCGGGTCTGCCACGCGTTGCGCCTGAAGTTTCCGCCTTGCTTGAGGCGGACAGACAACGCCTGCTGGCGGAAGCCGAACAGCGCCAGAAGGAACTGGAGTTGAAGAACCTGGAACTCCTGGCGGCGTGGGAAAAGGCGGACGAACGGGCGCACAGCCTGGAACTCGCCGTGAAGGAGCTGGAATCCTTCAGCTACGCGGTGTCACACGACCTGCAGGCGCCCTTGCGCCATATCAACGGGTACCTGAGCATCCTGGCGCAGGATTTCGAATCCTGTCTCCCCGGGGAGGCGCGCAGGCTCCTGGAGCGTTCCCGCCGGGCCACCAGGGACATGACCCGGCTCATCGACGACCTGCTCGACCTGGCCAAGGTCAGCCGCATAAAAATTAACAGCAAGATGGTGAACCTCTCCGGTGTGGCTCATGCCGCCATCGAGCGGCTTTGGGAAGGGGACCCGGAGCGGGTGGTGGACGTGGTCGTCGCCGAGGGGCTGTTCGTCCAGGGGGACCAGGCCCTGCTGAGCCAGTTGATGTGGAACCTCCTCGAGAACGCCTGGAAATACACATCGACCACCGCCGCGGCGAAGATTGAAGTCGGGCGCGTCATCGTCGACGACAAGCTGGTCATCTTCGTGAAAGACAACGGGGTGGGGTTCGACAGCGTCTACAAGGAAAACCTCTTCGACGCGTTCCAGAGGCTGCACGGCAGGGAGTTCGAAGGCAACGGCATAGGGCTTGCCACTGTCAGACGCATCATCGAGCGGCACCAGGGGAAGGTCTGGGCCGAATCGGAAAAGGGGAAGGGGGCTATCTTCTTCTTCACCTTGCCGTAATAATCGAGCCGACACACCGGCCACGATCAAAGGGACCACGACTATGTCTGGTCCCTTTTCCATTGCTGCCTTCCTGCGAAGTATCAGAGAGCAGGCCATCTCTTTATTGATGTCTGTGTTGTTTTCTTCTATACTGTCGCGATTGTATACTGCTTATACCGCACAAGGAGGAGGTAATCATGAATGTTGCGATAGTCCACAAAGCAAATGTGAATGACGAGGTGCTTGACGGCCTGGCCAGAGAGCTCCCTGCCATCATTTCGGAATTGCTGGAGATCCGCGGCGGTAAGATGGCGATCCTCAAGCCGGAGCAGATCTCGCTGCAGTTCTCCCAGGCAAGCTCCTGGGACATCGGCGCGGACATCCGCATCATCGTGCTGGCCAGAAGCCTCGGCCCCCGCACTTCCGTGGAGAACAAGCTGGCGGCGGCCATCCTGGAAAAAGTCATGGCCACGGTCAACGGCATCACCGGTGCCTGCTCGATCACGGTGAGACTCTACCTTACCGAAATTGGCGCTGCGGAGTACGTTCCGGAGTAGCTGCAAGAAGAACGCTCATAGAGTCTCTACAAACAGGGTCAGCCGAACAGGCTGGCCCTGTTTGTTTTTTGGGGTCCGGAGAAATGCTGGCAGTGAGCGACGCCAGTAGATAAGGGTGCAAAAAATGAGACACATAGCTCCAGCGAAGGATGAAATGGTTACAGTGAAGCGGCTGTTGGTATCAGTCGAAAAAACATAAATAACGTAAAAACGGGCCCTTGCACGTGGGTATAATAATTGCTGCTAATAGTTATGTAATAAAAATGGTGAAGGAGGGATTGCTATGAGGACGAGACTGGTAGCGAGTACTCTCGGGGCGGTTGCCCTTGTCACGACATGCTGGGCGGATGTCTGGGGAGGGGTTTCCGCACAGGTTCCATTGGCGGGCTCCTCCATTCCACAGTTCGTGGACCGACTGCCCGATTTGGATGTCATACCCGCGGGAGGTGATCGGATCGAGCTCCGCATGAGGGAGTTCAAGAGCATGGTGCTTCCGGCCAATGCTGTTGCCGGGTACACCGGGACCTGGGTCTGGGGGTACCTGAAGCCGGGTCAGGTGGCGGGACAACTCGCCGACGGGACGGTGCCGGGGCGTCAGTCCTTCATCGGGCCGGTAATAGTGGCCACCCGCGGAGTCCCCACCGAGATGAAATTTGTCAACGAGCTGCCGACGGCGAAGACCACCAACGTGCTGGCTTACCGCTACAGCACGGACCAGACGCTGCACTGGGCCGATCCCCTCAACGGCGGGGAAAGTATGTGCGCCCACATGGCGATGCCCCCCGTGCCCGGAAGCGAGTGCGCCTCGAACTACGGAGAGAGCTTCGACGCTCCCATTCCGGCGGCGGTCCACCTGCACGGGGGCGAGGTGCCGCCGCAGCTGGACGGCGGGCCCGATTCCTGGTTCACCAGCGACGGCACCATGAAGGGGGCTTCCTTCTACAGCAGCGACGGCTCGACGGCGTCGAACTACGCCATCTACCGCTACCCCAACTCCCAGGAAGGGGCGCCGATCTGGTTCCACGACCATACCCTGGGTGCCACCCGGCTGAACGTCTACGCGGGGCTGGCGGGGGCTTACCTCGTGACCGACCCCGCACGGGACCCGGCTAACCTTCCGGAGCTGGTGCCGCTGGTGGTCCAGGACCGCATGTTCGACAGCAACGGGCAGCTCTTCTTCACGGCCGCGAGCGCCGGGGGCGCACTCTGGGCGTTGAACCCGGACCACCCCTACTGGAACCCCGAGTTCGTAGGTGACGTCATCGTGGTCAACGGGAAGTCCTGGCCCTACAAAAACGTAGAGGCGAAGCGCTACACCTTCCTCTTTCTGAACGGATCCAACGCCCGGACCTACGAGATGGCGCTGGTCGACCCGGTTTCCAAGAACCTCGGTCCCCCGCTGTACGTGATAGGGACCGACGGGGGCTACCTGGACCGCCCCGCCAAACTCGATCCTGCGCTGGGAGGAAAGCTGGTCATGATGCCGGGTGAGCGCTACCAGGTCATCGTCGACTTCGCAGGCTACCAGGCCGGCAAGAAAGGGCCCAACGGGGTGCCGTATTCCGGCACGTGGCTCTTGCGCAACACGGCCAAGACGCCGTACCCGGGCGGGGAGACACCGAACGGCAACACGACGGGGCGGATCATGCTGTTCAAGGTCGGCGCGGCGACGGTGGCGGATTCCTCCTTTAACCCGGCGAAGGCCGGAGCAACCTTGCGCGGGGCTGCGGGGCAGGGACCGGCGCTTGTGCGGTTGGCGAACCAAACGGCAGGCACCCTGGCCGCGGGAGTCACCGTCCAGAAGACTCGTCAGCTTACCCTGAACGAGGTGATGGGAATGCCCCAGGTCGCCATCAATCCGGTCACGGGAGCCCTGACCAGTTACCCAGGCGGGCCGCTGGAAATCCTCGTGAACAACACCAAGTGGAGCGGCAAGCGGATCACCGGCGTTGAAGATGGGATGTACCGGTTCGAGCCGATCCCCGGCTTCAGTGAGGATGCGACCGGGAACTTCATCTCCGAGAAGCCGAAGGAGGGTGAAACCGAGGTATGGGAGATCGTGAACCTGACCGAGGACGCGCATCCGATCCACCTGCACCTGGCGCAGTTCCAGCTGGTGAACCGCCAGAGTTTCGACACCCGCGAGTACGGTGCCGCCTACGCCGCTGCCTTCCCGGGCGGCGGGTACGATCCCATGACCGGGGCGCCTTATCCAAGCGGCGTCTTCATCCCGGGCTTCGGGCCGCCGCAGAACTACGATGCCAACCCGGGGAACAGCAGGGCGGTCGGAGGCAACCCCGATATCGCCTTGATGGGCAAGAACGGAAAGCCGGTGTATCTCCAGGGACCGGCCGCACCGGCGCTGCCCCAGGAAGCGGGGTGGAAGGACACCATCGTGGCGTTCCCCGGACAGGTGACCCGGATCGCGGTGCGCTGGGCTCCCACGGACCTGCCGGCGTCGACCGCGCCTGCCGCTGCCTCCTTCGCCTTCGATCCCAACGGCGGCAACGGATACGTCTGGCACTGCCACATCATCGATCACGAGGACAACGAGATGATGCGGCCGGACGAGGTGGTACCGAACGCGGTGGCGGTCCGGAGCTACGTGATGGGAACCGATTACTGAGACGGGGAGGACGTCGCGGCGGGGTGTCGGGGCGAGCGCCGCGGCGACAAAAAGGGGCTATGCGTACGCATAGCCCCTTTGTTTGTTCACTCCGCGCCCCTTCTGTGGTCGCGACAGGCGGCCCGACGGGACGGGAAGCGCCGATATATCGGGCTGGTGGGTGAGCGTGGGAGGCGGCGGTTACTCGTGCCCGGTGCAGGAGGAGCAGCCGCCGGAGCAGTCCTCTTTCGGGAGCAGGTGCTCCGCCGCGAACTTGGTGATGTCGTTGGCGAAATGGACGTAGAAGTCCTCGGCGCCGGCCAGCGGGATCCAGTAGCTGTCCAGGAACGCAGACCGGAAGTCGTACCAGGCGGTGTCGCGCACGCCTGTCTTGTCGCGCAGGGCGATGTTGGCGCGGCAGCCGGCATGATGCTTCTTCTCGCCCAGGTCGATGCACCTGAGACCGGTAGGGTACCCCTGCTCCTGGGCGACGCGGTTCCCCTCGAGAATGGTCCTGTCCTTGTAGATCAGCATCACGGGTTCGGGGTAGTTGTCCCAGAAAAGGTGAAAGTTACGGCGGATCTCTTCGCTTACTTCGATGGTGCTCATACCTGGCTCCTTGGCTCATGACGCGACCGGGTCGTGCCGGCCGGGGTTTACATCGGTGATGGTTACGGTCAGGGATGATAACGGGAAGTTGTAAAAAAAGTATGTGACTTTTGTAAAAAAAGGTAAAAACCGGCCGGATCGCCGCGCTTCCCTGCTACTATGCAAAAAGCGAAAAACCGGAGGCGGGGAGTGACCGAGAACAAAACCATTTTCCTGGTGGACGACGACCTGAAACTGAGGCGCCTGGTGGCCAAGTTCCTGGTGGACCAGGGCTTCGACATCAGGGAGTTCCCGGACGGCTCCCAGGTGGCGGAGGCGCTGCGCGAGGTGGAGCCGGCCGCGGTCATCCTGGACATCATGCTCCCGGGGGAGAGCGGGCTGGACATACTCAGGCGGATACGGCAGCAGAGCGCGGTCCCGGTAATAATGCTGACGGCGAAAGGGGACGATGAGGATCGCATCACCGGCCTTGAACTCGGCGCCGACGATTACCTCCCCAAGCCCTTCAACCCCAGGGAGCTGGTAGCGAGGATCAACGCGGTGCTCCGGCGCAGCCAGCCCACCACCCGGAGCGAGGCCGCAGCGGGGGACAGCATCGAGGCGGGGGGATTCGTCCTGCTGCACAAGCGCCGCACCGTTTGTTTCGCTGGGCAGGAGGTGGAGTTGTCGGCGACGGAACACCGGCTCCTCGAGGCGCTGATGAGCTTGCCCGGCACGGTCCTGAGCCGCGAGGCGCTGTTGAGCTACGCCCGCGGCAAGGACTTCGGCCCCTTCGACCGCAGCATCGACGTGCACATCAGCAAGCTGCGCACAAAGACCGAGCAGCTCTCCGGGGGGAAGCGCTGCATCAAGACGGTGTGGGGCTCCGGGTACATGTTCGAGGTGGATGAACCGTGATCCGCAGCCTGTACCTGAAGATTTTGCTGCACTGGTGCGTGGCCCTCATGGTCACCGAGGCACTGGTCTTCGCCCTCTTCGTTTTCGTGGTCGGTGAGAGCCACCGCCAGTACGTGGCCAGGTCGGTGGCGCAGAGTTCCCATGTCGCCGCCGATTTTCTGCGCGCATCGGTCGATGCCGCGCTGGCGCGGGGGGCGGCGGATGGACCCGCGCTGCGGGACGCGGTGCAGCGGCTTGGACAAAGAAGCAACGCCCAGGTCTGGGTCACCGGCGCCGCCGGCGAGTTGCTGGCCTCCTCCTTTCCCGGTGGGCGCGCGCCGGAGGTCGAGAGGGCGCCGCGCAGGACCGGTACCCACGAAGGTGTGACGGTAACCATCGACCCGGCCGGGGGATTTCCCTGGTACGCGGTGCTGCCGGTTCCCGTTGCCGGAAACCATCCCTTGCTGCTCCACCTCCTGTCGCAGCGCCATGGCGCCAGCTTCCCGGTCGGCGGCTTTGCGGTCGGGCTCGCACTGATCGGCGCCCTGGTCGCGCTCCTCGCCGTGCCGCTCACCCTGCGCATCACGCGCCCCTTGAAGCGTCTGGAGGAGTCCGCCCTGCGCATCGCCGCCGGGGACCTGTCGGCGCGGGCGGAGCTCTCCGAACGCGACGAGATCGGCCGCCTGGCCCGCGCCTTCAACGACATGGCCGAGAAGGTGGAGCGGATGGTGCGCGGCGGCCGCGAGCTGACCGCCAACGTCTCCCACGAACTGCGCAGCCCGCTGGCCCGGATCAGGGTGGCCGGAGAGTGTCTCGACGGCGCGCTCTCCCGGGGTGACCGGGGGGATGCTAAAGAGATGCTCGAGGCGATCTGGGAGGACATCGAGGAGGCGGACCGCCTGGTGGGGGACATCCTGCAGTACTCGAAGCTCGACCTGCAGGCGCCCCTGCAGCTGGGGCAGCGGGTCGACCTTGCGGAGCTCGCCTCCGCGCTGGTGAAGACGGTGGGGCCGCTGGCGAAGAGCAGGGGGATTTCGGTCCGTCTCGCCATCGACGGGGCGGAGCCGGTTCGGGGGAGCGAGGAGGTGCTGCGCATCGCCTTGAAGAACCTGCTGGAGAACGCCGTGTTGCACAGCCCTTCCGGTGCCGAAGTGCTGGTGGAGCTAGGCCGGCGCGAAGACCGGACCGAGCTCAGGGTCACCAACGACCATGCGCCGCTCGACGAGAGGGAGCTGCGCGACATCTTCGAGCCCTTCTACCGCGGCAGGAACGCCGCCGCGGAGGGGAGCGGCCTGGGGCTCGCCATCGCGCGCAAGATCGTGGTCCAGCACCATGGGAGCATCGATGCCCGCAACGTCCCCGGCGGGTTCCAGGTCCGGGTCACCCTGCCGCGTTGACCCTCCCCCCCCGCAGGGACGGATGACCGTGCGCCGCCCCCCCTTCTGATCCCCTGATCCCCGTTTTCACGTCCCCGGCACAATAAACAACGAGAACCCTAAGTTTAACGGGTCATCGACCGATGAGAACAATGTGACAGTGACGGCAAAAGAAGACCGGTGACAGGCTTTGTGTCTAAATTGCATTGCTTGTACAGTGTGATACCCTTCCCCACGACGTCTCTACAAGTCATAATGCACAGTTAGCTCAGTATAGTTGCAGCCGATTAATTATTATTGTTTTTTCTTTGTCAGTTTGCCCCGTAAATGCCTGGTTGATAAACGTATTAATCGTTGACAATAATAATAAAATATTAAATGATCCGTTACCCGTCAGCGGTTCACTCTGGAATTGTCGAGTTACTGCCGCGCCTTCTTCCACAGGCTCGTTGTCCCAACCAGCGGCACAGGTGTAGAAGAAGCAGACATGCTGGAGGAAGACGATGAGAAGATTCCGTCCCAGGCCGAGGCTGGCCCTGGCCGGCGCATTGCTGCTGTCGCTGCTTTGCGCAACGGCGGCGCTCGCCCTGGATGGCGCCGGAGAGCCGGCGCCATCCGACCTCGAGTCGATGGATCTTGAGCAGCTCACCAACCTCAAGGTGGAGACGGTCTACGGGGTTTCCAAGTTCGAGCAGGTGGTGACCGAGGCGCCGGCCTCGGTGACCGTGGTCACCTCCGAGGAGATCAAGCGTTACGGCTGGCGCACCCTGGCCGACGTGCTGAAGGCTACCCGCGGCTTCTTCACCACCTACGACAGGAACTACAGCTACATCGGCACCCGCGGCTTCAACCGGCCCGGCGACTACAACACCCGGGTGCTCCTATTGGTGGACGGTCACCAGATCAACGACGCCATCTACGAGTCGGCGGCCATCGGCACCGAGTTCGTCCTCGACATGGCGCTCATCGACCGCATCGAAATCATCCGGGGACCCAGTTCCTCGCTTTACGGCGCCGGCGCCTTTTTCGGCGTGATCAACGTCATCAGCCGCAGCGCGAAACAGCTCGAAGGGGTGGAAGCGGGAGGGAGCTGGGGGAGCCAGCAGACCGGCTCCGGGCGCATCAGCTACGGCAAGATCTTCAACGGCGGTGAGTTCCTCATCTCCGGTTCCGGCTACTCCAGCCGGGGCAACGATCGCCTCTTCTTCCCGGAGTTCAACGATCCCTCCACCAACAACGGCATCGCCCGCAACATGGACCGGGACCGCAGCTATTCGCTGTTCGCCTCGGGGCACCTGCGGGACTTCACCCTGGCAGGCGCCCTGGTTTCACGCGACAAGCGGATACCGACCGCCTCCTTCGGCACCATCTTCAACGATCCGCGCACCAACTCCAACGACCGCAGGAGCTACCTCGACCTCAAATACGAGAAGGCGATCGACGGAACCGGGATTACCGCGAGGCTCTTCTACGACGAGTTCCGCTTCACCGGCAACTTCCCCTACGACAAGACGGGGGACGATCCCCCGTTCTACCCGGCGACCTACGTCAACCGCGACCAGCACCTGGCGCGCTGGTGGGGCGCCGAGGTGCAGGGGAGCCGCCAGTTGCTGCCGCGCCTGCAGTTGACGGGTGGGGCGCGGTTCCGCGACAACTACCAGATCGACATCCCGAACTTCGACCGGGTGCCGGGTGGGCGCAGCCTGGAGAACAGCCACCAAAACGTCTTCTACGCCCTGTTCGGCCAGGCTGAGCTGCGCATCCTGGATTCCCTCATTCTGAACGCCGGGGTGCGCTACGACCACTACGAGACCTTCGGCGGGGCCACCAGCCCGCGCCTGGCCCTCATCTACACCCCGGTCGAGGGAACGGTCTTCAAGTTGGTCTACGGCCAGGCCTTCCGCGCGCCCAACGCCTACGAGCTGTACTACAACGACGTCTTCAACGGCTACGCCACCAGCCTGTCGCTGAAACCGGAAACCGTGCGCAGCTACGAGGCGATCTACGAGCAGTACTACGGCGACGTGGTGCGCACCAGCGCGAGCCTGTTCTACAACAAGATCGACAACCTGATCAGCTACCAGGACCTCTCCCCGACCCAGGTCGCCTTCGCCAACGTCGAGCGGGTCAGGGCGCTTGGGGGGGAGTTCGAGATCGAGGGGCAGTGGAGCAGCGGCTTCGCGGCGAGGAGCAGCTACGGCTTCGTGTCCGCCAGGGACCAGGGAACCGACCAGAGCCTCGACTACTCGCCGCGCCACCTGGTGAAGCTCAACCTGACCGCGCCCCTGTACCTGAAGAAGGTCTTCGCCGGCGTCGAGATGCAGGGGGTGAGCCGGCGCGAGTTCAGCCACAACGGCGCCCAGGTCGCCTCCCCGGGATACCTGGTCACCAACGCCACCCTCTCGTCGACGGCGCTCTTTCCCGGGGTGGAGGCTTCCTTCTCCGTGTACAACCTCCTGGACCGGCGCCTGGAGGACCCGGCCACCACCGACCACGTGCAGAGCCTGATCCCCCAGGACGGCAGGACCTACCGGCTCCTGTTCAGTTACCGGTTCTAGGGGAGAGCGATGCCGATGCCAGCGATGCCACGCACAAGGAGGTGCCGCCCGGGGCTGATGCTCCCGCTCCTCCTCTGCCTTCTCCTGGGCAGGACGAGCCCTTTGGGCGCGGAAGCGCCACAGGAGTACCAGGTGAAGGGGGCCATGGTGTTCAACATGGCCAAGTACATCGACTGGCCCGCCGACTCCTTCTCCGGAAGCGGCGCGCCCCTCGTGGTCTGCAGTCTCGGGCGCGGCCCCTTCGCGGGGGCGCTCGAGCAGTACCGCGGCAAGACGGTGCTGGGGCATCCCCTGCATGTGAAGCGGGTGCAGCCCGGCGAGGAGCTGGGGGAGTGCCACCTGCTGGTGGTGAGCGGGGTGGAGAAACGCTACCTGGCCGGCATCCTGGATCACGCGCGCAAGAGGTCCCTGCTGACGGTGAGCGATGTCCCGGACTTCGCGCGGCTAGGGGGGATCATCGGCCTGGTGGACATCGAGGGAAAGGTCCGTTTCGAGATCAACGTGAAGGCGGCGCAGCAGGCCAGGTTCAAGATCAGTTCGCAGCTTCTGAAACTGGCCAGGATCGTACGCGAGGGGGACTGATATGAGACGGACGGGCGAAATGTTCATCAGGAACCTTCCCCTGCAGCGCAAGCTGATGCTGATCATCATGAGCTGCTGCACGGCGACCCTTTTCGTCTCCTCCCTCTTCTTCGTCGCGCGCGAGGCGAAGGTCCTGTACCGGGACCAGCAGGAGTACCTGGTCTCGGTCGCGGACCTGATCGGCAAAAACAGCGCCTCCGCGATCGTCTTCAACGACCTGAAGTCGGTGCAGGAGACCATCCGTCCCCTCACCGAAAAAAACAACATCCTCTCCGTCTACATCCTCAACAAGGACGGCCGCCTCTTCGCGCGCTACCATGCCGCCGAGCAGATGCACGCCGCACTCCCGCTGGAGTTTCTTCCCGACTGGGCGTCGCCGGACGAGGTGACCCAGGCGCTGCAGCAGGTGAGCCGGGAGGCGTACACGAGCTCCTTCCTGTCCGGCTACGCAAGCGTCGTGCAGCCGATCCTGCTGGAGGGGGAGCAGGTCGGCACCGTGGTCATCCAGGCCAACGCCAGGGGATTCCTGCACAGCCTGCGCTACAACATCCTGGTCGCGGTGGCTTTCATGGCGGTCACCTTCGCGGTGTTCTGCCTGTTCTCGGCCCGGCTGCAGCTGATGATCTCGGCGCCCCTTTTGGGCCTCCTCTCCGCCATGAAGGAGATCTCGGCCGGCAAGAACTTCGCCCTGCGGGTGGCCAAGCCCTGCGACGACGAAATAGGCCTCCTGTACGACGGCTTCAACGACATGCTCCACGAGATCGAGGAGAGGGACCTGATCCTCACCCAGCGGCAGGCCCACCTGCAGCAGTTGGCGCACTACGACCCGCTGACCCGGCTTCCCAACCGGACCCTCTTCTACGACCGCCTGGCCCAGGCGCTGTTCCACGCGGAGCGGTCCCGGGAGGCGGTGGCGGTCATCTTCCTGGACCTGGACCACTTCAAGGACATCAACGACACCCTGGGGCACCGCACCGGGGACCTGTTGCTGATCGAGGTGGCCAACCGGCTGGCCACCGTGGTGCGAAGCTGCGACACGGTGGCGCGCCTCGGCGGGGACGAGTTCACCATCTTCTGCCAGAACGTGGACAACGAGGAGAACGCGTCCCTCGTGGCGCAGAAGCTGGTCGCTTTGTTCGCCACCCCCTTCCGTTTGGGCGCCAGCGAGATCCGGGTGACCGCCAGCGTCGGGGTTACCCTGTTCCCCCACGACGGCAAGACCGTGGACGAGCTGCTCATGAACGCTGACATCGCCATGTACCACGCCAAGGGGTGCGGCAAGAACGTCTACGCGCTCTTCGACAAGAGGATGAACGAGCACGCCAGCGAGCGGGTCACCCTTCTGGCGGACCTGCGCCAGGCCGTCGAGCTTGGGCAGCTCGTGCTGCACTACCAGCCCAAAGTGGACCTGATGACCGGCAAGGTCACCAGCGTGGAGGCGCTGGTGCGCTGGATGCACCCGCGGCTTGGGATGCTGGCGCCGGACAAGTTCATCCGCCTCGCGGAAGAGGGGGGGATGATCGCGGAGCTGACCGACTGGGTCATGCGCACCGCCTGCCTGCAGGCCAGGGCATGGCAGGAGGCGAACCTCGCGCCGGTCCGGGTGGCGGTGAACCTCTCCCCGTTCCACTTCCAGCGCCAGGACGTGAAGCAGTCGGTCTGCGGCGTGCTGGGGGCGACGGGGCTGCACCCGGCCCTGTTGGAGATCGAGATCACCGAGAGCGCCCTCATGCAGAACGACGAGTACACATGCCGCGTGCTGAACGAGCTGCGCGAGATGGGGGTCACCATCTCCGTGGACGATTTCGGCACCGGCTACTCCTCGCTCTCGTACCTGCACCGCTTCCCCATCAACACCCTGAAGATCGACCGCACCTTCATCCTGAACATGATGAAGAGCTCCGAGGATCAGGCCATCGTGACCGCCATCATCGCCATGGCGAAGAGTCTCAAGATGCAGATCGTGGCAGAGGGGGTGGAGTCGGTGGAACAGCTGGAGGCACTGAAGGACCAGGGGTGCCACGAGATCCAGGGCTTCCTGGTGTCGCGGCCGGTGAACGCGGAGCGCGTCGCCCGGTTCTTCACGGACGAGGATCACCTGCAGTCGCACAGCGCCGCGGCGGAAACCCTGGAGGGGGGAACCGCGCGGCATCTGGTAGGCGGAGCGCCGTAGCGCGCGCCGGGGGGGGACATGAACGAACTGACCATAAAGCTCAAGACCGGGGACGAGATCAAGGGGGTGCTGACCCGTTCCTTCAAATATCAGGATACCGATGTCGAGGTGCTTACCGAGGGGAGCAGGGAGACGCTGCTCTTCTCGTTGGACGAGATCTGCTACATCCGCTTCCTGAGCCCCCCTGCCGGCATCGGGCACGGCGGCAGCGAGACGATGGAGGAGGTGCAGACCATCGCCGGCGAGACCTTCCGGGTCAGCGTGCCGGCCAACGGCAAGTTCCTGAAGGGCTTTCTGGGGCTCTTGCCGGGTGAGGGGGAGAGCTACCAGACCTTCTTCTTCACCGACACCGGGGTGCGCTACCGCCAGGATGCCCGCTATACCGGGCAGATCCTCCAGGACCAGGGATTCGTCTCCACGGATAAACTGGAGGCGGCGCTGAAGCAGCAGCAGGAACAGGAGCAGGCGAACCGCGGGGAACAGGATGCCACCATCCTGCTGGCCGACGCGGTAGACGAGGGCGAGATGCACGAGCAGGCACAAAGCAACGAGATACACCACGCGCGCGTGGGGGACATACTGGTCGAGTCTGGGCTGGTGACCAGGGAACAGGTGGAGGCCGCCTTCAAAAGCCAGAAGGGGAAGAAGCTGCAGGTGGGCGAACTCCTCATCATGAAGGGGTTGATCACCGAGGAGCAGCTCCTGTCGGCGCTGGCGACCAAGTTCCGGCTCCGCTTCGTGGACCTGGAGACGGTGGTCCCGGCCGAGGCCGCCCTGGGCGCCATTTCCGAGGGGCTCGCCACCCGCCTCAAGGTCTTCCCCATCTCGCTGGAGGGGAGGAAGCTGGTGGTCGCCACCTGCGCCCCCACCGACCTCACCATCGGGGACAACCTGAGGTTCTCCACCAATTTCGCGCCCGAGCTGGTGGTCGCCCCGTCGCGCCAGATCCTCGCCGCCATCGACAAGTACTACCGCAACCGGATCGAGACGGTGGACACCCTGCTGAACTCGATGAAGGGGGAGGCGGAGACGGTGACCATTGAGGAGGAGGCGGACGACACCCGTCTCCTTTTCGAGCCCGACTCAAAGATCATCTCCCTGGTGAACCGGATCCTGATCGACGCCTACCGGCGGGGCGCCTCCGACATCCACTTCGAGCCGGGGGCCGGCAACGAGCCGCTCAACATCCGCTACCGGATCGACGGCGAATGCATCCACGCCCACAAGGTCTCCGCCTCCTACAAGGGTGCCATAACGGTGCGCATCAAGATCATGGCCGACCTGAACATCGCCGAGCGGCGCCGGCCGCAAAGCGGCAAGATCCTGCTCCGCTACCGGCAACAGATGCTGGAATACCGCGTCGAGATCACCCCCATGGTCGGCGGCCGGGAGGGGGCGGTGTTGAGGCTCCTGGCGGCGTCGAAGCCGCTTCCCCTGGCGGGGCTGGCGCTGTTGCCGCACAACCTGGAGCGCTTCGTCGACATCCTCGACAAGCCGCACGGCATCATACTCTGCGTCGGCCCCACCGGCTCCGGCAAGACCACGACGCTGCACTCCGCGCTGGGGCACATCAACACCCAGGAGCGCAAGATCTGGACCGCCGAGGACCCCGTGGAGATCACCCAGGCGGGGCTTTGCCAGGTACAGGTGAACGCCAAGATAGGCTTCACCTTCGCCGAGGCGCTGCGCTCCTTTTTGCGCGCCGATCCCGACGTGATCATGATCGGGGAGATGCGCGACGCCGAAACCTCGAAGATCGCCATCGAGGCCTCGCTCACCGGCCACCTGGTCTTCTCCACGCTGCACACCAACTCCGCCCCCGAGGCGGCGGTGCGCCTGATCGAGATGGGGATGGACCCCTTCAACTTCTCGGACGCGCTCTTGGGCATCGTGGCCCAGCGCCTGGCGAAGAGACTCTGTTCCGCGTGCAAGAGGCCGGCGCGTGACCAGCGCCAGCGCTACGATGAGGTGGTGGCCTCCCTCGGGCAGATCGTCGGGGAGAGGAAGGAGGTGGTTCCCGACTTCAAGGAAGCCAACTTCATGACGGCGGTGGGGTGCGAGGAGTGCGGCGGCACCGGCTACAAGGGGCGCATCGCCCTGCACGAGCTGATGGTGGGGACCGACAAGGTGAAGACGGCGATCAGGCGCGGCGTCGGCATGGATGAGCTCCGCGGCATCGCCATGGACGAGGGGATGTGGACGCTGAAGATGGACGGCCTGGTCAAGGTGCTGCAGGGGGAGACCGACCTGGAGCAGATCCTGAAGGTGTGCATGTAGGGTAGTCGAACAGTCGCGGCGGGTGCAGGTGGCGAAGGGAGGGTGGGGATGGCCTCAGGCGAGCTACCCGCAGGTTGCGGGAAGGTACTGGTTGCGCTGACGGCGCTGGCTTTGGTGCCGCTGCTGCTCATGGGGGTGTGCGGCTCGAGGTGCAACCCGGTGCTGGACGTGCCGGGCTACCTCCTTTTCCATAACACCGTCGAGCTCTTCAGCGTCATGGTTTCGCTCTCCATCTTCGGCGTGGGGTGGTATTCCTACGGCCAAAGCCACAACCGGCACACCCTCTTCCTCTCGGTCGTCTTCCTGGGCATCGGGCTCATGGACTTCATGCACACCCTGGGCTACACGGGGATGCCTCCGCTGATCACCCCCAACTCCCCGAACAAGTCCACCCAGTTCTGGATTGCCGTGCGTTTTTTCGCTGCCGCATCCTTCCTGCTGAGCGGTTTCATCGACGAGAGGAAAGAGCGGCATTGGCCGGGGCGGCTGCCGCTGATGCTGGGAGTTCTTTCCCTCTGCGCCTTCACCTTCATGTCGATCACCTTCTACCCGGAGCTGGTGCCAGAGACTTTCGTCGCAGGGGTGGGGCTCACCCCCTTCAAGAAGGTGTCCGAGCTTCTGATCATCGCCCTGCTCTTTTTGTCCGCCCTGGTGTACCTGCGCAGGCTGCGCCGCCGCGGGAACCGGATCTACCTCTACTACCTCTGCGCCTTCATCCTCTGCATCGTCAGCGAACTTCTCTTCACCGTCTACAAGAGCGCCTTCGACGTCTACAACGTGCTGGGGCACCTGTACAAGCTCGCCGCCTTTGCCCTCATCTACAAAGGGATCTTCGCCACCGCCGTCGAGCGCCCCTACCGGGAGCTGCGCCACACCAACGACGTGCTCCTGCACATCATGAACTCGATCCCGCAGTCGATCTTCTGGAAGGACCGCGCCAGCGTCTACCTGGGCTGCAACCGGGAGTTCGCCGGGAGGGCGGGGCTCGCGGACCCGGCCGAAATCGTTGGGAAGACCGACTACCAGCTCCCCTGGAGCCGGGAGGAGTCGGATGGCTACCTGGCAGACGACCGCGAGGTCATGCAGAGCAACCGCGCCAAGATGCACATCATCGAGAACCTGACCCAGGCCGACGGCAGCGTCATCTGGATCGACACCAGCAAGATCCCTCTCACCGACGAGAACGGCGCGGTCCGGGGGGTGCTCGGGGTCTACGAGGACATCACCGCCAAAAAGGCCGGCGAAGAGCAGCTCAACGAGTCGCTGCAGTTCAACCAGGAGATCATCAACAGCGCCCGGGAAGGTATCGTCGTCTATGACAGGGAGCTGCGCTACCTGGTCTGGAACCCCTACATGGAGGAGATAACCGGCATAGCGGCGAGCGAGGTCCTGGGGAGACACCCCGCCGACGTTTTCCCGATGCTGCGGGAAGCGGAGCTGCTGCCGCGCCTTGAGGCGCTGCTGACGGGGAGCGCCCCCGAGGTGGTCGAATTCAGCGTCAAGGAGCCCGGCGGCCGGACGATCTGGTTCTCCGACGCCTCCGCCCCCTTGAGAAGCGCGTCGGGTGAGGTCACCGGCGTGATCGGGACCATTCGCGACATCACCGAGCGGCGCGGCATCGAGGAGCAACTGCGTCAGGCCCAGAAGCTGGAATCGGTGGGGCGCCTGGCAGGGGGGGTGGCGCACGACTTCAACAACAAGCTCACCGTCATCATGGGGAGCGCGGAGTTGGCCACCAAGCGCACCGAGGACGCGGCGCTGCTGGAGTACCTGGGCCTGATCGTCAAGGCGGCCGAGCAGTCCCGCGACATCACGAGGCAACTGCTCGCCTTTTCGAGGCAGCAGGTGGTAACCCCGAGGCGCGTACAGGTCAACGCCATGCTGGAGGAGT
This sequence comes from Geomonas subterranea, assembly GCF_019063845.1. Classification (NCBI taxonomy): domain Bacteria; kingdom Pseudomonadati; phylum Thermodesulfobacteriota; class Desulfuromonadia; order Geobacterales; family Geobacteraceae; genus Geomonas; species Geomonas subterranea. The sequence goes on along the minus strand of NZ_CP077683.1, from coordinate 3,714,516 downwards.
TGAGGAAGTCGCTGGGGCGCCTGATCGGCGAACACATCTCCATCGTGCTGGAGCCGGGGGCGCCGCTTTGGGATATCAGCATCGACCCGGTGCAGTTGGACCAGATCGTCATGAACCTCGCCGTGAACGCCCGGGACGCCATGCCCGAAGGGGGGACCATCACCTTCGCGACCTCCAACGTGCAGCTGGACGAGTCCCCGTCCCGGCATCCGGAAACGCCGCCGGGAGGGTACGTCAGGATCGTCTGCCGTGACACGGGCCAAGGGATGGACGCCGGGACCTGCGCCCACATCTTCGAGCCGTTCTACACCACCAAGGCGAAGGGGGGCGGCACCGGCCTGGGGCTATCCACCGTGTACGGCATAGTCAGGCAAAACGGCGGGTTCATCGAGGTGGAGACGGCTGCGGGGCGGGGAAGCGCGTTCAGCATCTACTTCCCGCGGTGCGAGGCCGAACAGGGGGCGCAGCAACAGCGGGAGCAGACGTCCCCCCCCCGCAAGGGAAAGGGGACGGTGATGCTGGTGGAGGACGAGGACATGGTGCGCGACCTTGCCGCATCCATGCTTGAGTCCCAGGGGTACCGGTGTCTCGCCATCTCCGACCCGAGGGAGGCCGTCCTCGTGGCCGCCAACCCCGAGGTGCCGATAGACCTGGTGCTAACCGACGTGCTGATGCCGGGACTGCGCGGGGAGGAGATGATGGCGCGGATCTGGCGGACGCGCCCGGCGCTCAAGTGCATCTACATGTCGGGCTTCACCGACTCCATCCTGGAGCGGCATAACGGAAATGGTGCCCCCCCCTTCCTGAAGAAGCCCTTCCAGCTGGACGAACTGTCGCGGTTGCTGGCGTCGGTGTTAGCGGCGCGGGACGATGAAGCATCCTTGTGACAAGACGTTGATCGGGGGATGGTGGAAGGGCTGCCGTTGCTCCCTTTCCCTTGCGGGAGGGGTGAGGGCTGGGGGAAGGCGCCGCATGTCAAACGGTTGCGGCTCCAACTCCTCGCGGCTTCACCCGCGCGATGTGAGGGAGCGGAGGTAGATCACCAGCGGCCAGCGGTGCGCGGGGGGGACCACCCGTTCCAGCACCGGCTCATGGCCGGCGCCGGTGAGCATGGCGCGCAGGAGTTCGCCGTCGCGATAGGAGGCGATCCGGGGGAGACGCAAATCGGCGGGCCTGGGGACGTAGCTGTTACCGACAGGGCCGTCGCCGGCTCCGGAATCGCCGTGGCAGAAGGCGCAGTAATAGCCGTAGTAGACGGCCCCCCGCGCCAGGGCCGCCGGGCTTGCCGGCACAGGGTTGACGAGCCCGGCCGCGCCGGCCGGTACCGGAGCGCGGTTCGGCGACGGCGTCACGCTGGCGGTCCCCGCCGGCGGCGCCGGCAGCACCATCTGGAACTCCCGCACGTGGTGTTGCACGGTCATCCGGGGGGCGCGGAACAGTATGTACCCGAAGATCACCGCCCCTAACAGTGGGGGCGCCACCACGAAGAAAAGCGTCAGCTTCCTCATCGGTCTCCCCCCCCTTTCCCCCTTTCCCCCCGCGGCGGCAGCGGCACCGCCTCCGGCAGCGCCCGGATCTGCCGTTGCGCTTTACGCTGCGGCTGTTCGCTCGAATAGATCGACTCCGCGGGAGCGTCCGGGAGCTGTCCGAAGTCCCAGCGCCGTGGCGCGTCCTGGACCAGCAGGTACACCAGCCATCCGAATCCCATGATGGAGCCGCTGAAGGCGATCAGGATGACCCACTCCCATGGGGAGCGAAGTTCCTGGTGCTCGTCGTAATCGGGCTTTTGTTCCATGGTCGCCTCACCAGTTGGGGGGGATGGCGTGGTTTTGCGTGACATCGAAGAGGGTGAACGCGATGCATGCCGCAAAGAGGAGGATGATCACCCACGGCATGAAGCTGCGCAGCCAGCGGAAGAAGCTGGCCGCTCCGCGCACCTTGATCGCCTCGCTCCGCTTCTCGACACCGCGCGGCTGCCAGAGCGCCTGGTAGGTGAGCGCCGTGACCAGGACCAGTGCCCCCCCCGACAAGAGCGCGATGACCAGCCACTGGTTCTGCAGCACGTACAGGTAGAGCATCAGCATGGCTTCCCCCTAACTCCTTTCTCCACGCGGCTTCCCCTCCCGTTCGGACAACTCTCCCCGATCCTGGCATCCGGCCGTTGTAGGGGCGAATAATCATTCGCCCCCCTCCCCGGCTCCTCTGCGGCCTCCTCCGGAATCCCGCTGTCCAACGCCAGGTAGCGCGCGCGCTCCTGGTCCGCGAACTGTCCCGACCGTACCCCCCAGAGGAAGAAGACGATCAGCGTCCCGCACATGAAGAGCGGGAAACAGATCCAGATGAACAAAAAAGCGGGTGTGTCCAACGGGCTGTTCATAGATATCTCTCCAGCCACCCCTCGCCCTCCCGTCAAGGGAGGGGGAGACGTACAGAGAATGCTGCTCCCTGAGCTATGAGCTGTCTTCACTTTTGAGGGCGTGGGCCCCACGGAGCGGAAAGCATCCGTCATCGGCAAAACGGTCCGCCCTTGGTGGGGACACACCACAATTGCCCACACCCCCCGACGGGGAGCTACGGCGACTCGTTCACGGCCGGCGCCTGGTACCGGTTCTGCCACTCCCCCTCGTAGGAGGCGTCGATGCCGCGCGGCTCCGTGTTTGCGTCGGTGTATCCCAGGAACGACACCGCCAGGTAGTTGGCCAGGTCCCAGATCTTCTCGCTCTCCAGGTGCTTCTTGAAGTACGGCATGGCGGTGCCGGTGATGCCGTTCATGATCTGGTAATAGAAGATCCCGCCGATGTACCTGTTCTCCACCAGGTGCCGCCTGAGGATGGTGAAGTTCAGCGGCGGCGGCCCCAAAAACGGCTGCGCCGGGCCGTTGCCGTCGCCGATCGGGCTGTGGCAATTGATGCAGAGCTGCTGGTAGATCCTCTTGCCGCGCTGCAGCGCCGCCTCGGTTGCCGGGTAGGGGTTGGGCATCCGGCGCCAGACCTCGGGAACCTGGGCGTGCAGCCACTCGATGTTCCGGTCCACCCCCCCCGCGTAGGCGGCCTGCGCCTGGCGCTTCCACTCGCGCTGGCGCTTTTGGCGCACATCCGCATCCTTCCCCCCGAGCGCCTGCACGTATGCCGCCAGTGCCGCAATCTCGTGGTTGGTCAGGAAATCCCACGAGGGCATCAGCGAGACCGGCGTGGTGTAGCGCGGGTTCTTGAAGTGGGCGATGTTCCAGTCGTCGCTGTGCTCTCCCCCCTCCTGGGACAAATCCGGCCCGGTACGCTCGCTCCCCAGGATGGCCGGCTCGATCCCGGCGTAGTCACCCGCCTTGGCGATCCGCTCCGCCCCGATGTCCCAGTCGCTGACCCGGATGAAGAGCGAATGGCAGTAGCTGCAGCCGTTTTTCACGTAGAGCCGGTGCCCCTCGCGCTCCAGGGGGGAAAGCGGTCTCCAGATGTCGGACGGGTTGTCCTTCATGGTCATGGAGGGAAGCCCGACGATGATGAAGGTGGAGGCCCAGAAGACCAGGAGCGCGCCGACGATGAGAAAGGCGGGTGTCATCTTCATGCGGCCTCCTCCCCGCGCAGCAAGGGCTCTTCTTCCCGTGCCGGGCGCAGGGTCAGGTACAGGTTGGCCAGACCGACCAGCGCCGCTGTCAGGATGAAGACTCCCAGTGCGGCCCGCATCACCATGAAGGGGGCAAGCTGCGGCAGCACCCGCAGCACCGTCTCGCCGTTGTGCCAGGCGGTTCCCTGCACCAGCCCGGCCATGGTCAAAACCACGAAGAACCCGGTCAGCCCGAAGGTGATCAGGCCGAACTGAAGGTTGATCAGCTTGTTGGAATAAACCGGGCGCCCGCTCACCAGGGGGAGCACGTGCCACATGGCCCCCAGCGCTATGTAGCCGCCGAAACCGAGCATGGCGATGTGGGCGTGCCCCACGGTCCAGTTGTTGAAATGGGTGACCCGCTGCAGGAAGGGGAGCGACTGCAGCGGCCCCTGGATGCAGGTGATGATGTACCAGACGATTCCCCCCATCACCAGCCGCGCCGGCGGATCGCTCCAGACCCTCCCCCCGAAGCCGCGCGCGGTGAGCCAGAGGTTGATCACCACGATGGAGACCGGCAGGACCATGGAGACCGAGTCGACCACCGACACCGTCTTCAGCCAGTTGGGGATGGGGGACTGCAGCACGTGGTGGCCGCCGATGTGGCTGTAGAGCGCGATCAGGAGCCAGAACCCCAGAAGCGACAGGGTGTGCGAGTTGAGCGGCGTGCGGGTCACCCGCGGGATCACGAAATAGGCGGCCCCGGTGGCGAGCGGCGTGATCAGGAGCCCCGGCAGGTTGTGCCCCCAGAACCAGAGGAAGAGCGAATCGATGAGCCCCGGCATCGCCCCGGTGGCGGGATGCCACATCACGTTCCCCAGGGGATAGTTGCTGGCGGTCCAGAGGAAAGTGGCCATGAAGTACCAGATGGAGACGTAGAGTTGCTGTTCCCGCCGGTTCACGATGGTGAGTGCCGTGTTGACGATGAGGCAGGCGACCGCGAGCACCAGCGAGACGTCCGCGAGCCAGACGTACTCGTTGTATTCGCGACCCTGGGTGAGGCCGAAGGCGAAGCCGAGCGGACCGCTCAGGACGGTCAGGTTCCAGAAGGCGAAGGCGATCCAGGCCAGGGGCTCCGACCAGAGCCTGGTTTTGAGCAGGGCCGGGAGGTAGTAGAGCCCGACCCCGACCAGCATGGTGCCGGTGAAGCCGTAGAGCATGGTGTTCACATGCACCGGGCGCTCCCGCCCGAACACCAGGGGCGCCACGTGGGGGAGGAACTCGGGCGCCACCAGGTGGATGGCCGAGAACATGCCGTAGACGGCGCCCACCACGAACCAGACCGCGCCCGCGACCATGAAGGCAAGTGCTGCGCTCTGGGGTTTGTGGAAAAAGTTGGTCATCGAAGTATCCTCAGATCCTGTAAAGGGGACTGGCTCCGCAGGTGCCTGTACCCTTTCCGCCTCAGCTTACCGCCGCAGTCCCTGTCCCCTCTTCTCCCGTGCTCCCTCCCCCGGAGGGGGAGGGTTGGGGAGGGGGAAGCATGCGCTTCCATCCCCCCTCCCGACCTCCCCCTCCGGGGGGAGGTCGGGAGGGCGCCGGTTTACCTGTGGCAGACGAAGCAATCGTGGGTGACCCGGTTGTCCCGGTGGCACTGGATGCAAAAGCCCATCTCGAACTTCACCGCCCCCGCCACCCGGTCCATCTGCCGGACGTCGCCGTGGCAGTGGCTGCAGTCGACGCCGCGCCGCAGATGCATGGAGTGGTCGAAGTAGACGAATTCCGGCAGCCAGTTGACCCGCTGCCAGACCACCGGCTGGTTCCGCGCCGCCTGCTCCCGCAACCGGGCGATGTACGGGTAGGTGCGGATGATGCGGGCGTGGCAGAGCAGGCAGGTCTGCAGCGGCGGTATGCCGGCCCGCGACGAGCGGGTCACGCTGTCGTGGCACATGAAGCAGCTGATGTGCTTTATGCCCGCGTGCACCCTGTGGCTGAACGGGATGGGCTGGCGCGGGCCGAGCCCCACCGGGTAGAGCCGGTCCAGGTAGATGAGTGCGGCAGCCGCGGCGCATAGGATCACCCCGGCGGCAACGACGTTGGCCCAAAGCGGCCTCCAGGCGCGTTGCGGCTGCTCCCCATTCCCCGTCTTCAGATCTTTCCCGGTGGACGGCGTCATGGCCTTCCCCCCTTACCCCGGCGCATCCAGGTCATGCCGAGCCCGAGCACCCCGGCGAAGCCGGCGGCAAGGGAAAGCTCGGGGAGCCCGAGCCGGGGCGTCTGCTCGAAGGTCGGCGCCACCAGCCACCAGCGCTCGACCCACAGCCCGCAGAGAACGAGGAAGGAGATCGCGCCGAGTGCCCGGCGGCTGCGCTTGGCGCGGATGGGCAGAAGCAGCACCAGCGGCCCGAAATAGACCAGGGCCAGCAGGAAGGTGCTCACCGGTGCCCACTGTGGCCCGTGCAGGCGAGGGACCACGAAGCGGACCTCGCGGGGGAGGTTCTCGTACCAAAACGGCAAGAGGTGCGCGTACATGAGGTACGTGGTCATCAGGCTGAAGGCCACCATCAGCTTTCCCAGGTCGTGCAGCAGGTCCGGTTCCGCCGCCGGATGCTGCGCGGCGAGAAGCGCCCAGCAGGTGATGGCGATGTAGAGCCCGGACATGAAGAAGTAGCCGCCGGCGAGGTTACTGTACCAGTACGGGTCGAGCGCCATGACCAGGTCGAAGCCGAGCAGGGAGAACACCAGGCAGTAAACGAGCACCAGCACGGTTCCGAGGCGTTCTCCTTCCCCTTCGCGCCGGCGCCGCAGGTGGTAGGCCCCCATGCCCCAGAACAGGGCCAGCGCCGCCAGGTCCCGCCCGAACAGGAATCCCGGACGCAGCCAGCTCCCCTGGGAGTAGTGGATGCCGCGCCAGGGTCCCCATTCCCCGTTGGTCGCCCAGAGCAGGATGAGGGCGGCCAGCGAGGGGAGCGCGAAGGCGATGCCGGCGCTGGCGAGGCGTTCGGCGTTCAGGTGCCACCGTGCGTTGCAGGTCGCCACCAGCGGCGGCCAAACCATCATCCCGCCGGCCAGGGAGGTGAAGAACAGGAAGTTGACCAGCAGCGAGCGCCACGCCCGCGCTTCCCCGGCGTCGTGGACCGAAACGGCCCACAGCGTCACCCCGGCGACGGCCAGGAGAAGCCAGAACGGCAGCCAGAACCTGGCGCTGGGGCGCTTACTGGTGGACATGGAGTTCCTCCGGCCGCGCGGGGGAGAGCCGCTCCTTCAGCAGCTCGATTTGGTCGGGGCCGCAGCTCACCAGCAGGCCGAACTTGTCGCGCGAGAAGCGCGGGTCGTAGCAGGGGCGCGTTTCCAGGCGGAACAAGCGGGCGAAAAGCGCGAGCCCCAGGAGGTTCGCCAGGCTTCCCAGGAGGATGGTCCCCTCGAAGCCGACCACGCAAAACGGGATCCAGGACAGGGGAGGTTTTCCCCCCACGGTCAGGCTGTTCACCAGGGCGGTGCCACCGGCGAGCCAGAAGCCGCCGGCGAGGCCGCACAGGGCGCCCACCAGGGTGAAGAACCGCACGGGGCTCTTTTTCAGTTTCAGGATCTCCGTGAGCGGCTCGAGCTTCACCGGCGAGAAGGTTTCCATCACCTCGAACCCGCTGTCGCAGCAGGACTTCGCGGCGTCAAGGAGATTGCCGGCGTTGGAGAAGACGGCGAGGACGCTGGGGCGATGCTGCGGCAGCCTCTGGCCGACCCGGTGCTGGCACGGTTTGGGAGTAGGGGGGATCTCCTTCTGGGCTATGTGCTCCTTCAGCTCGCTGAGCGGCACGGTCGGGAGCCCCCTCGTGAAGAGGATGAAGAAGAGGAAGAAGAAGCCGAAGGAACCGGCCGTGATCCCCAGCTCCACCCAGGTGGGAAGGTAGCGCCCGAAGTTGTGGGGGAGGAAGTCGTGCGCCTGGGCGGTGTAGATGAGCATGAGCCTCTCGAACCACATCCCCAGGTTGACCAGGAGCGATATGACGAACAGAGACAGGTAGTGCGTGCGCATGCGCCTGAACACGAAGAGCCAGGGGATCAGCACGTTGCAGACCACGCAGAGCCAGTACATCCAGGCCACCGGCCCGAACATGCGCCACTTGTGGTTCTGCCATTCGACCAGGTCCCCCGAGTACCAGGCGATGAAGGCCTCCACGCCGTAGGCGTAGCCGACGATGGTCGCGGTGAGGATGATGGTCTTCGCCAGCATCTCGAAGTGGTGCATCTCGATGAGGCGCTCGAGGTGCAGGAGTTTGCGCATCGGTATCAGCAGGGTGAGCACCATGGCGAGGCCCGAGTGGATGGCGCCTGCCACGAAGTAGGGGGGGAAGATGGCGCTGTGCCATCCCGGCAGGAGGCTCATCGCGAAATCCCAGGAGACCACCGAATGCACCGAGACCACCAGCGGTGTCGCCAGGGCGGCGAAGAAGAGGTAGGAGCGGCCGTAGTGGTGCCACTGGGTCCCCGAGCCGGACCAGCCGAGCGACAGCGCGCGGTAGATTCGGCTTTTCACGTGCTCCGGGCCCAGTTCCGAGCGGTAGCGGTCCCGCGCCGCCGCGAGGTCCGGGATCATGCCGATGTACCAGAAGATGAGGCTCACGGTGAAGTAGGTGGAGACGGCGAGGACGTCCCATACCAGGGGGCTCACGAAGTTGGGCCAGATCTGGCGTTGCGACGGGTAGGGGATGATGTAGTAGACCGCCCACAGCCGCCCCAGGTGGATGAGCGGGAAGAGCCCGGCCGTCATGACCGCGAAGATGGTCATCGCCTCGGCCGAGCGCGACACGGCGTCGCGCCACTTGGCGCGCATGAGGTAGAGGATCGCCGAGATCAGAGTTCCGGAGTGGGCGATACCGACCCAGAAGACGAAGTTGGTGATATAGACCGCCCAGCCGACGGGGCGGTTCAGACCGGTGACCCCCATCCCCGCCTGGACCTGGTACATCAGGCAGAGCGCCGCGAGCCCCACCAGCCCGGCCAGCGAGACCACTGCAAGGTAGAACGCGTAGCCCGGCTTTTCCATGGCGTTCAGGACGTCGTCGTTGATTTGGCCGTAGCTTGGCGGCACAGGCGCTCCTTTGTCTGATGTCGGACGGTCAGACTGGTCAGACTGGTCGGACATGTCCGACCGGTCCGAGTCAGACCAGTCAGACTTGTCAGACCACGTCGTTCTCCACTCTTCGCAGAAATGTCACTGCGGGCTTGGTGTTCAGCTCATGCAGCAGGTGGTAGCGGCGCGGGTCGCCTCTGGTCAGCCTGGTCACCTGGGCGCCGGGGTCGAGAAGGTCACCGAAGGTGAAGACGCGCGCCGGGCAGGTCTGGGCGCAGGCAGGCACCACCTCGCCGTCCTTGAGCTTGCGCCCCTCCCGCGCGGCCCGGTACTGCGCCTGCCGGATGCGCTGCACGCAGAAGGTGCACTTCTCCATGACGCCGCGCTGGCGCACGGTCACCTCGGGGTTGAGCTGCAGGTCCAGGGGCTTTCTCCATTCCAGGTTCACCCAGTTGAAGCGGCGCACCTTGTAGGGGCAGTTGTTGGAACAGTAGCGGGTGCCGATGCAGCGGTTGTAGATCTGGGCGTTCAGCCCCTCCTCGTTGTGCACGGCGGCGAAGACGGGGCAGACCGGCTCGCACGGTGCGGCGTCGCAATGCTGGCAGTGCAGCGGCAGCCAGGCGTAGCGCCAGGGGCTCCCGGGGACGCGGTAAGGGGGAACGCGCAGCCACGCCATCTCCCGGCCGTCCGCCACCAGCTCCGGGCCGATCACCGGGACGTTGTTCTCGGCGTAGCAGGCGACGGCGCAGGCCCCGCAGCCGATGCAGCGCTGCAGGTCGACCACCATGGCCCAGCGGTGCTTGAGATGTTCGTGCCTCGGGTAGAGGTCGTGGTCCTCGTGGTACCCTTCCGGGAGCGGGAGGTCGAAGGCTTCCGGCGGCGCATTGCCGGAACGCAGTACCGACAGCGGCACCGACTGGAGCAGGTCGCGGTGCAACTGCTCCCTTTGCAGTGCCGTCCGGATGGGGCGGGGGGCGTTGCCAGCCACCCGGCTGACCCGGCAGGGGGTGAAGAAGCCGGCCCGCTGGACGGCGTCGAGCAGGAGAAAGACGTTGGAGCCGACTCCCCTCGCGTTCTGGCCGAGGGCGCTGTGCCCCTGGCCCAGGCCGATGGCCGCGGTCCGCTCTTCCACTTCCCGGGTCAGGCGGACCGGCGCGCGCAGCGACCCGGCGTGGCTGGTTAGCTGCGCCAGGTCCCCATCCTCGATGCCGAGGAGGGCAGCCTTCTTCGGATGCAGGTCGATCCAGTTCCCCCAGACGATGAAGGTGATCGGGTCAGGCGCTTCCTGCAGCCATCCCCGGTTGGCCTGGCGCCCGTCGTACAGCATGATGGATGCCCATGGCCAAAGCTCCACATCCTCGGCACGCGCCGGCCCCGGGAGCGGCGCGTGCAAGGAAAACCCCGCCAGATTGGGGGCGGGCCCCGTCCCCGCGGGAGGCGGGGTTTCCTGCCAGGCTCCGCCTTTCCTGAGCGCCGCCTGCCAGGCCTGCTCCGCCTGCTCCCCGCCGCTCAAGCCGCGCCTCTCCTTCAACCACGCCAGCAGATCGGCGGGCGCCGTTCCGCGCGCGGTTTTGAGCGGCCTGCCGGCCAGCCGGGCCAGTGCGATGAGGATGTCGCCCGCGCCGCGGGTGTCATGGAGACGCCCCATCACCGGTTGCATCAGGCCGTCCACCCCCGGTTCCGGCTGATATTCGCCCCATGATTCCAGCGGGGTGTCTGTGGGGAGAACCCAGCGCGCCAGTTCCGCCGTCTCGTCCAACTGGGTCCCGAGGTACACCACCATCCCGGCCCGTGTCATCTGCTCCGCCGCTCCCGTCCTGCAGTAGGCGGGGTTCGCGTCGAGGACGAAGAGGACGTCTTGCGGGCCCAGGGAGGCAAAGAACAGGTCGAGCTCAGCCGCGCGGGCGCTGAGGCTCAGGGCATGGGGACGGGAAAAGTCAACCGTGGTGCCGATCGCCCCGACGGCGTAGTTGAGAAGGGCCACACAGAGAGCGGTATCGGTCCCGGCGGAGCCGCCGGCATACTGGGGACCCGTCAGGGCGACTGGGCGGCGTGCCGAGGTGAATTCCCGTGCCAGCGTGACCAGGAGCTCCTGGTCCAGCGCGGGGAGCGGGGAGGATTTAATCAGCGCGTCGAGCGCGGGCCGGACCGGCCCCGGATCGTTCCTGTACCAGCCGCGGTCCAGTACGACCTTGAGCAGGGCCGCCGCCAGCACCGGGATCTGCTCCGGGGAAGCCTGGACGAAGCGGTCCGCGTTGCTCGCGGTCATGGATAGGCGCGGCCCGAGGTAGGCCATCCGCGCGGGGGACTCGCCTTCCCGGTAGCCGCGAGCGTCGGAGAACTGCCGGGCCTGGCGCACTGGCGACCCCCAGGTTTCCAGGAAGTCCGCCGCGAAGCTCAGGATGAAGTCGCTCCCCTCCAGGTCGTAGCGGGGGATCACCGGGAGACCGAAGAGCTGCTGATGGGCGGCGCGCAGGGATTCGTAGTTGAAGGGCTCGTAGAAGAGGAGCCGGTCGGAGCCGAAGGTGGCGGTGAAGGCGTGCAGCACCTCGGCCAGAGCCCCGGTCTGCAGGCTGGACAGCAGCGCCACCCTTCCTCCGGAGGCGAGCCGCGTGGAGATGGAGGTGAACGCCTCCTGCCAGCTCTTTTCCCGGAGCTTCCTCCCGCTGCGGTAGAGCACCCTGGTGACCCGGTCGGGGTCGAAGAGCCCCTGCAGCGAGGATTGCCCGCGCGGGCAGAGCGCGCCCCGGTTCACCGGGTGCCCGGGATTACCTTCGGCCTTGGTGGCGCGACCATCCCGGTTGGCGACGTGCATGCCGCAGCCGGCGGGGCATTCACGGCAGGTCGTGGCGTAATAGGTCCAGTCGCCGGGGGAGATTTCCTCGGGTGGGGTCACCTTGGGGATCAGCTTGTTGACCAGCTTGCGCGGCGTATCGGTCGCCAGCGCTATGCTGCTCCCCCCCGTGATCCATAAGAAGGTGCGTCTGGACATCTCGGACATCGGCAGCCCCCGGACGGTTCTGGTTGCCTCGTTGCTTCAATGAAAACCAAGATGAAAAAAGATTAACCTTATTTATCAAGGCGGATGTTCTTGTCAAGCCTCGGGTGGTGAATCGAGGCGGGCGCTGTTGACAAAGAAGGTCCGGTTCCTAGACTGTTAGGGTTGATTAAAAAAATTAAATCTAATGAACGGGGAGGTCTCATGACAACTGCCAGCGATTACCTGGTGCAACGTCTCTACGACTGGGGGGTGCGCAAGATATACGGCTACCCGGGCGACGGCATCAACGGCGTGATGGGCGCCTTGAACCGTGAAAAGGAGAAGGTTTCCTTCATCCAGACCCGCCACGAGGAGGAGGCCGCCTTCATGGCCTGCGCGCACGCCAAGTTCACCGGCGAGGTCGGGGTCTGCATCGCGACCTCCGGTCCGGGGGCGATACACCTTCTGAACGGTCTCTACGACGCCAAGCTGGACCACCAGCCCGTGGTGGCCATCGTGGGACAGCAGTCGACAACGGCGCTCGGCGCGGATTACCAGCAGGAGGTCGATCTCATCTCGTTGTTCAAGGACGTGGCCCACCACTACGTGCACATGGCCAGCAGCGCCGAGCAGGTCCGGCAACTGATCGACCGTGCCATCCGCATTGCCCTGGCCGAGCGCACCGTCACCTGCGTCATTCTCCCGACCGACGTGCAGGAGATGGACGCTGTCCCGTCGCCGGTGCGCAAGCACGGCTCGACCTTCACCGGCCTGGGCTTCACCCGGCCCGAGATCATGCCGGCCCGCGACGATTTGAAACGTGCCGCCGACATCTTGAATGCCGGGAAGAAGGTGGCCATGCTGGTGGGCGCCGGAGCGCTCGGGGCGGGCGAGGAGGTCGCCATAGCCGCCGAGAAGCTGGGGGCGGGGGTGGCCAAGGCGCTTCTGGGCAAGGCGGTGCTGCCGGACACGCTTCCCTACGTCACCGGTTCCATAGGTCTTTTGGGCACCAAGCCGAGCTGGGAGATGATGAAGGAGTGCGACACCCTGCTCATGATCGGCAGCGGATTCCCCTATGCCGAATTCCTGCCCAAGGAAGGGCAGGCGCGCGCGGTTCAGATCGATATAAGCCCGAGGATGCTCGGCCTGCGCTATCCCATGGAGGTGAACCTGCAGGGGGACGCGAGGCTGACCCTGCGGGCGCTCATACCGCTTCTCGAGCAGAAGCAGGATCGCGGATGGCGCGAGGGGATCGAAAAGGGCGTTGCCGAGTGGTGGGAGGTCCTGGAGGCCCGCGCCAAGGTCGAGGCGAACCCGATCAACCCGCAGCGCCTGTTCTGGGAGCTTTCCGCCCAGCTTCCCGACAACTGCATCCTGACCTGCGACTCCGGTTCGGCAGCCAACTGGTATGCACGGGATCTCAAGGTGCGGGCGGGGATGATGGCCTCCCTGTCGGGCGGACTCGCCACGATGTGCCCGGGGGTTCCCTACGCCGTCGCTGCCAAGATGAACTACCCGGACCGGCCGGTGATCGCCATGGTCGGGGACGGGGCCATGCAGATGCAGGGGATCAACGGCCTGGTGAACATCGCCAAGTATTGGAAAGAATGGAGCAATCCGCAGCTGGTGGTCCTGGTCCTCAATAACGGCGATCTGAACCAGGTGACCTGGGAGCAGCGCGTCATGAATGGCGACGCCAAATTCAGCGCCTCCCAGGACATCCCGGAGTTCCCCTACGCGGGGTATGCCGAGATGCTGGGGCTGGACGGGATCCAGCTGGATGACCCGGAGCAGATTCGCTCGGCCTGGAGGACGGCGCTCTCCGCCAACCGGCCGGTGGTGATCGATGCCCGCTGCGACCCGGACGTGCCGCCGCTGCCGCCGCACATCACCTTCGACCAGGCGAAGGGGCTCCTCTCCTCGCTCTTCAAGGGGGACCCGAATCTGGGGGGCATCGTGACGCAGTCGGCGAAACAGATGATGTCGACGCTGCTGGCCAGAAGCGAGAAGTGACTGAGATCGATGGATAATTGACGATGGACCATTGGCGATGAACGACGATCACGGGGGACCGGTCCGCAGGGGACGGTCCCTTGTTCGTCCCAACTCTCCCGCTCCCCCATCCGAAGTCACCAACCAATGAGGGGGTGCGGTTTCGGCCTCTCATTGAAAAGCTGGCAATCTGCGTTAGCCTCAACAGGTGTCGTCGGAAAGGAGGCGTGGATGAAGATCTCGACCGGGCAATTTCGGGTGAAACCAAAGGACAAGGTGGAGCTGAAGCAGTGGCCTACCTCGGTCCCCCCTTTTTACCACTCCAAGGAACAGTACCAGGAGCTTCTGAACGAACAGATCGAACGGCTGAGCACCCTGCAGGGGCTGCTCTATGCGAATAACAGCTGGTCCATCCTGCTCATCTTCCAGGCCATGGACGCCGCCGGCAAGGACAGCATGATCAAGCACGTCCTCTCGGGGATCAACCCGCAGGGGTGCGAGGTGTACTCTTTCAAACACCCAAGCCCCGAGGAACTGGACCACGATTTCCTCTGGCGCAGCATCAGGCGCCTGCCGGAGCGGGGCCGCATCGGCATCTTCAACCGTTCGTACTACGAGGAGGTGCTTATCGTCCGGGTGCACCCGGAAATCCTCGCGGCGGAAAACCTTCCGGACGAACTGTCGACGAAGAAGAACATCTGGCGCGACCGCCTCCGTTCCATGAACGACCTGGAAGCGCACCTGACCAGAAACGGCACCCGCATCATCAAGTTCTTCCTGCACATCTCCAAGGAGGAGCAGCGCAAGCGGTTCCTGGAGCGGATCGACAACCCGGAGAAGAACTGGAAATTCAACCGGGATGACATAGAGGAGCGCAAGCTCTGGAAGCAGTACATGGGTGCCTACGAGGATTGCCTGGGTGCCACCAGCAGCAAGGATGCGCCATGGTACGTGGTGCCTGCGGACGTCAAGAAAAACGCGCGGCTTATCGTGGCCCAGGTGGTCGTAGACCTGCTGGAAGAGCTGCAGATGAACTACCCGGAAACATCGGAAGAAAAACGGCGGGAGTTGCTCGCCATCCGCGAGGAGTTGGTGAAATCGTGATCCGTTGCGGACGGCTTTACGTGGAGAACAACAAAAGGCGGCTTACGCCGCCTTGATTGAAAGTCGTGCCAGGTTTGTCATCGTGTAATGCTCCGTCCTGCCAGAAGGCCTGCCACCAGCATAACCACTGCGACCACCAGGAACAGGTAGAAGAGCAGTTTGGCGATACCGGCTGCCGCTGTTGCGATACCACCGAAGCCGAACACGGCGGCAATTACGGCGATGATGAAAAATATGATGGCCCAACGTAACATGGTCGTTCACCTCCCTCGATACTCATTAACTTCCTTATACAAAGTGTATCATGGGAAGGATCGGGTTTTAAATCTTGTATTTTTTTAATTTTTAAGGGTGGCGTCCCCCCCTCATGAGCCATGGATGCCGCTCCCGTTGCGCGTCCCCAGTCGTTCGCAGCTTATCCCTTGTCGATTGCCTCTGCCTACCCCCGCTCCAGGTTTTCGATGCACTGCTCCAGATCGATTCCCGGCCCCAGCACCCCCGCGAACAGGTCCCCCAGCTGCTCCAGCCGTCCCGGCATGGTGGCGATGGTGAACCGGCCGGGGTCGAGGCCTGGGTTCACCTCCTCCCACGTAAGCGGGGTCGACACGGTCGCCCCGGGCCTGGGGCGGATGCTGTAGGGTGCCGCCAGGGTCTGTCCCGGCTTGTTCTGCAGGTAGTCGAGGTAGACCTTTTTCTGCCGCAGTTTGGGGCTGCGCAGGATGCTGGTGAAGTCGGGGGCCTTGTGGTGCACCAAGGTGGCGATGACCCGGGCGAACTCGACGGCGGCATCGTAGTCATACCTGGCACCCAGCGGAACGTAGATGTGGATCCCGGTTGCGCCGGAGGTCTTGGGGAAGCTGACGGCGCCGGCCCGGTCAAGCACCTCCCGGACCGCCAGCGCCGTCTCGATTACCTTCGCGAAGGGGATGTCCTCGGGGTCGAGGTCGATGACGAAGTAGTCCGGGTAGTCGAGGTGCTGCAGGCGTGACAGCCATGGGTTGATTTCGATGCAGCCGAGGTTGGCCATGTAGACCAGGGTCGCCTCGTCTTGGCAGACGAAGAACTTGATGTTCTTGTCCACGTGCTTGGAGTAGATCTCGCGGGTGGTGATCCAGGAAGGGGGCAGCTCGCCCGCCTCCTTCTGGAAGAAACCGGGGCCGGCGATGCCGTTGGGGGTGCGGTACAGGGACTCCGGACGGTCGACCAGGTGGGGGAGCATGGCGTGGGCCACGCTCCGGTAGTAGTTGATGACGTCACCCTTGGTGTACCCCTGGTCCGGCCAGAACACCTTGTCAAGGTTGGAAAGCTCGAGCCGGTGGCCGTCCAGGATAATGATTTCTTCCTGCCCTTTCTTACCGCTCGCCCCTTTGCCGCCCGCCTGACGCGGAAGGATAGGGGGGGGCGCATCGGCGGCGCGCTGCGGCGGCGCCGGGGGGGAGGCGACCATCTCGCGCACCACGCTCTTCGGTTCCTTGTCCTCCCTCAGTCCCAGGTATACCGGTTGGCGCATCACGTTCTCGTCGGTCCATTCGGAGAACTCCACCTCGCAGACCAGTTCCGGCCGCACCCACGTGATCGGCATGTCGGACTTGACCGGTTGCTGGAACGGTGATCCGTCTTGCACCAGCGGCTGCAGCAGGTCGTACATCTCCTTGAGACCCGCCTCGTCAAACCCTCCTCCGGCGAAGCCGATGCAGACTAGCCGGTCGTCCTCGTAGACCCCGAGCACCAGTGCCCCGAGCCCTTTCCGGCTGCGGCGCGGCTGGGTGAAGCCGCAGATGACCGCCTCCTGCTGCAGTCGCACCTTGATTTTCAGCCACTCCCTGCTCCTTTTCCCGGCCTGGTACAGGCTCGCGGCGCGCTTGGCCAGGATTCCCTCCAGGTTGTTCTGGCGCGCGAGCTCGAAGAACTCCTTGCCCGACTCCATGACGTGGTCGCTGTAGCGGAGGTCGGGGAGGTCGGGAAGCAGGGCGCGCAATCTTTCCTTGCGGGCGAGCAGCGGCCGGTTGCGCAGGTCTTCGCCGCTCAGGTAGAGGAGGTCGAAGATGAAGTAGGCTATGTTGCCGCGGCCGGTGCGCTGGTAGTTCTGCAGCAGTTGGAAATAGGAGCGGCCGGTTTCGTCCAGCACCACCACCTCGCCGTCGAAGACCGCCTCGACACCGAGGGAGGCGAGCGCCGCCACCACGGTGGGGAACTTCTTGTTGAAGGATAGGTTGTTGCGCGAGTAGAGCGCCACGTCCTGGCCGGCGACTTCCGCGATGGCGCGGTAGCCGTCCAGCTTGATTTCGAAGAGCCAGTCCGGGTCGTCGAAGGGCTCGGCGGCGGAGGTGGCCAGCATCGGGGCGAGCTGGCGCGGCATGAGGGCGAGCGGGGAAGCGCCGGTCATGTCCGGCTGGTCCGACACACTCAGTCGGACTGGCGGGCGCTGCGGCATCCTGCCCGCCCGGACGTCCTCGATGGTGGCGTTACTCACCACCGAGCGCTCCAGCCGCGTCACGTCGTCGCTGCCGGCAAAGCGGTCGTGCTTCTTGATCAGGAGCCAGGAATTCCCCTTGTCGCTCTTGATGCGCACCAGGGCGAACTCTCCGTTCAGCTTCTCGCCGTGCAGGACGAACTTCAGGTCCCCTTTGCGCAGCCCCTCGCGCAAAAGCTCGAGACCCTGTTCCGGGTCCTCACTCCCGGCGGCATGGAAGGTCCCGGCATCCCAGATGATCACCTCGCCGGCGCCGTAGTTCCCTTTCGGGATCACCCCCTCGAAATCGCCGTACTCGTACGGGTGATCCTCGACCATCATGGCGAGACGCTTCACCGACGGATCGAGCGACGGCCCCTTGGGTATCGCCCAACTCTTCAGCACCCCGTCCATCTCCAGGCGAAAATCGTAATGCAGGTGGGAGGCCGCGTGCTTGTGGACCACGAAACGCCATTCCCTCACGGAACGGCCGCCTTTGCCATGCGGCTCGGGCGTTTTACTCAGGTCCCTCTTGCGCTGATACTCCTCCAGTCCCATGAGACTACCTCCTTTGGCTGCACATGAGTCTATCACAGCGGCAGGAACCGTGAGATTGACAAAATGAGAGCGGCGGCTAGATTATTAGGCGTTGCCAATTTTGGCCTATCCAGCCCGGACAGGGCACCAGAAAGGAGAAGAAGCATGAAGGTCCAGGACATCAAGGAAATAGCCCAAAGGATGAACATCCCCTGCGGGAAGCTGAAAAAAGGCGAATTGATCCGCCTGATCCAAAGCAAAGAAGGGAATCTCGCGTGTTTCGATTCGGGGCAGTCCTCACAGTGCGGCCAGGGGGGCTGCCTCTGGGCGGAGGACTGCAACTGACAACCATCCTGAGGGAGGCGCCACATGGACTTCGACTACACCAAGTACATCTACCTGCCGGAGTGCAAGGACGGCTGCGGCGCCATAACGGACTGGTTGAGCAGCAGGGAGATGGCGCGCGAGGTGGGGGAGAACCACCACAAGTCGACGGGTCATGACTGGGGCCTGATCGAGAAGATGCGGGAGGAGTAACGGTCGTCATGTTATGGGGTCATGCTGACTGAAGGAGGGAAGAACGGTTTACCCGAGGCCATGCGGGCCGCGTGCAAACAAATACCAAATTCTGATCAGGAGGAACGCATGAACAGAGACGACATTCTCGAACAATTGGAAAAACTGATCCAGCTCGATGTCGATGCTACCCACGCCTATGACCAGGCCATCAAAAACGTGAACGAGGTGGTCATCAAGGACAAGCTGATCCAGTTCCAGGGGGAGCACCGCAAGCACATCGACCTCCTCTCCGCGAAGGTGCTGGAGCTGGGGGGGACCCCGCCGGAGCTGACCTCGGACTTCAAGGGGTTCCTGATCTCCGGCTTCACGGCCCTGCGCAGCCTGACTGGTTCGAAAGGAGCGCTCGAGGCAATGGAGAGCAACGAACGCCTGACCACCAGCCGTTACGAGGAGGCCTCCAAGCTCGACTTCCCCGTCGACATCTCGGCCATCGTACGCGCCAACTTCGCCGACGAACAGCGCCACCTCTCCTTCATCCGCGAGGCGATCGCCACCCTGCGCAAGTAGATCAAAAACAAAGGACAATTGACAACCACCCCCCCCGGGACCGCCATCGCGGCGGTGCCGGAGGCTTCTCCGGGGTAGCGCGACGGGTACGCCCGCCGGCGCTGGTGCGGAGCGATCACAGAAGAGCCCGGGTCCGACGGATCCGGGCTCTTTTTTTCATTAGCGATGCACGTCACGCTACTCATCTTCTGCAAATCAGCGTTTCCCGAGGCGTTGACATGAAAGATCGCTAATGTATCTTTGGTTAGTATTTTTTTATGTGAACCGCGGCGATCTCATGAGAGAGGCTGTCATGGCTGGCGGAGGTGTTTTATGGTAGCGGGTGGCTGGCGCGTCGAGCTCGGCGCCATGGTGTTGAAGGAGGGGGGAACGCTGTTCCGGGTCTGGGCTCCCAAGTCCAAGTCCGTGAACCTCCTCATCCTTACCGGCCGGGCGGCAGGAACCGTGGTCATGCAGCCGGAGGGGAAGGGGTACTACTCGGTCACAGTCCCCGGCGCGGCCGACGGCGACCGCTACCTCTACCAGCTCGATTCCGGAAAGACCTATCCCGACCCGGTCTCGCGCAGCCAGCCGGACGGCGTGCACGAGTCCTCGCAGGTGGTCGACCCGGACCAGTTCCTCTGGACCGAGGAGGGGTGGCAGGGGGTCCCGCTGGAAAAGTACCGCATCTACGAGATCCACATCGGGACCTTCACCAGGGAAGGGACCTTCGAGGCGGTGATCCAGCACCTCGACTACCTGGTCGACCTGGGGATAACGGCGCTCGAGCTGATGCCGGTGTCACAATGCCCCGGCAAGCGCAACTGGGGCTACGACGGCGTGTACCACTTCGCTCCGCAGAGCAATTACGGCGGCCCGGAGGGACTGAGGAGGCTGGTCAACGCCTGCCACAGGAAAGGACTCGCCGTTGTACTGGACGTGGTCTACAACCATTTCGGGCCGGAGGGGTCGTACCTGGACCTGTTCGGCAACTACTTCACCGACAAGTACCGCACCCCCTGGGGGCGGGCGGTGAACCTGGACGGCCCCGACAGCGACCCGGTCCTCGAGTACTTCCTGTGCAACGCGGGGTACTGGATTTCGGAGTTCCGGTTTGACGCGCTGCGCCTTGACGCCGTGGACTGGATCTTCGACCAGACCCCGAAGCCGCTTTTGCGCCGGCTGGCGGACGAGATGCACCTGCACCGGGACAGGCTGGGGCGCCACATCTACCTCTTCGCCGAGAACGACACCAACGACGTGCGCCTCATCAACTCCCCGGACAAGTGCGGCTTCGGGCTGGACGCACAGTGGTGCGACAACTTCCACCACGCGCTGCGCGCGCTCCTTACCGGGGAAGTCACCGGCTACTACGAGGATTTCGGCCAGTTCAGCCAGCTGCAAAAGGCCTTCGAGCAAGCCTTCGTCTTCACGGGCGAGTACTCCAGGTACCGCCGGCGCCGGCACGGAGGACCGACCGAAAATCACCCCGGCTCGCAGTTCGTGGTCTTCTCGCAAAACCACGACCAGGTGGGCAACCGCAAGTGCGGCGACCGCCTGAGCGCCAACCTCGCCTTGAACCAGCTCCTCCTGGCGGCCGCCACAGTGATCCTTTCCCCCTACCTGCCGCTGCTCTTCATGGGTGAGGAGTACGGCGAGCGGGCTCCCTTCCATTACTTCGTAGATCACTCCAACCCTGAGCTCATCGAACTGGTGCGCAAGGGGAAACAGGAGGAACACGCTTCGGGGATCTGCGAGGGTGAGATACCGGACCCCTCGGCCGAGGCGACCTTCGAGGAGTCGATCATCGACGTTGCGGCCCCCAAGGAGGGAGAGCAGGCGGTGCTGCTGGAGTTCTACAAGCAGCTGTTCGTGCTACGGGGCAGCCTCCCGGCGCTGCAGGTGTTCCAGCGCGACGCCATGGCGGTCTCCGGGCTTCCCGAACAAAAGGTTCTCTTTTTGAGGAGGTGGAGCGGCGACAACTCGGTCCTCTGCCTGTTCAGCTACAGCAACATCCAGCAGGAGGTTCCGCTAGCCCTGCCGCAGGGGGCGTGGCAACGGGTGCTCGATTCGTCGGCGCTCAAGTGGCGCGGACCGGGAGAAGAGACGCCGGAAACGGTGCAGGTGGGCGCGGCGGAGCAGAGCCGCATGATCAGGATCAATCCCTTCAGCGTAGTCGTGTACAGCGCGGATCTCTCAGGAGGAGCACATGGAAGAGGCTAACCTGCGTTTCGTCTGCATCCACGGTCACTTTTACCAGCCGCCCCGGGAAAATCCCTGGCTCGAAGCGGTCGAGATCCAGGACTCGGCCTTCCCCTACCACGACTGGAACGAGCGCATCACCGCCGAGTGCTACGCCTCCAATTCGGCTTCGCGCATCCTGGATGGCGACAGCCGGGTCATGGACATCACCAGCAACTACGCGAAGATCAGCTTCAACTTCGGTCCCACAGTCCTTTCCTGGATGGAACTGGCTGCCCCCGACATCTACAACGCCATCCTGGCCGCTGACAAGCAGAGCATGGAGTGGCGCTCCGGGCACGGCTCGGCCATCGCCCAGGTCTACAACCACATGATCATGCCGCTCGCCAACGCGCGCGACAAGCGGACCCAGGTGGTGTGGGGCATCGCGGACTTCCAGAAACGCTTCGGGCGCTTCCCCGAGGGGATGTGGCTCGCCGAGACCGCGGTGGACCTCGAGACCCTGGGGATACTGGCCGAGCAGGGGATCAAGTACACCGTGCTGGCGCCGCACCAGGCGGAGGCCTATCGCGCGCTGGGGACCGAGGAGTGGACCGAGGCGGAGATCGACCCGACCCGCGCCTACCTCTGCAAGCTCCCCTCCGGTCGATCCATCACCCTGTTCTTCTACGACGGCCCGATATCCCGTGCCGTCGCCTTCGAGAACCTCCTGGACCGCGGGGAGGCCCTGGCGGGCCGGCTGGTGGGCGGCTTCACCGAGGACCGGGAGTGGCCGCAACTGATGCACATCGCGACCGACGGCGAGACCTACGGCCACCACCAGAAGTTCGGCGACATGGCGCTGGCCGCCTGCCTGAACCACATCGAGGGGAACAACCTGGCGCGGCTCACCAACTACGGCGAGTACCTGGAATTGTGTCCCCCCGCCGTGGAGGTGAGGATCCGTGAGCGCACCTCCTGGAGCTGTGCCCACGGCGTAGAGCGCTGGAACAGCGACTGCGGCTGCTCGGGCGGCATCCAGGGATGGAACCAGCAGTGGCGCACCCCGCTGCGCGCCTCGCTGGACTGGCTGCGGGACCGCCTCGCCAAGGTCTTCGAGCAGAAGGGGCTCGAGCTTTTCAAGGATCCGTGGCAGGCGCGGGACGCCTACATCGAGGTGATCCTGGAGCGCGGCATGGAGCAGGCGGAGCGCTTCCTGGCGCAGCACGCCTCGCGCGAGCTCTCCAGGGACGAGAAGATCCTGGCGCTCAAGCTGCTGGAAATGCAGCGCCACGCCATGCTGATGTACACGAGCTGCGGCTGGTTCTTCGACGAGCTGTCCGGCCTGGAAACGGTGCAGGTGATCGACTACGCGAGCCGCGCGCTGCAGCTCTCGGAGGGGATCGCTGAAGGCAACGTGGAGAAGGCCTTCCTGGACCGCCTCAAGGAGGCGAAGAGCAACATCCCCGACCACCAGGACGGGCTCTGGATCTACCAGAACTTCGTGCTTCCGATCCGGCTCGACCTGGTCAAGGTCGGGGCCCACTTCGCCTTCAGCTCCCTCTACGAGGAGTACGAGGAGCACTCGCAGATCTACTGCTACGCCATCGCCAGGGAGGAGTACACCAAGCTCTCGACGCCGGATGCGGTGATGGCCATGGGGCGCATCCACGTGGCGAGCGAGGTCACCGAGGAGGAAGCCTGCCTCACCTTCTGCGTCATGCGCATCGGGAGCCACGACTTCAAGGGGGGGGTGAAGGAGGTCTGCGACGCCGGGGGGTACGCCGCCATGCGCGAGGAGATGAGCGGCGCCTTCGACAAGGGGCTCTACACCGAC
Source organism: Geomonas subterranea (assembly GCF_019063845.1). Lineage (NCBI taxonomy): Bacteria > Pseudomonadati > Thermodesulfobacteriota > Desulfuromonadia > Geobacterales > Geobacteraceae > Geomonas > Geomonas subterranea. The sequence goes on along the minus strand of NZ_CP077683.1, from coordinate 3,691,757 downwards.
CTGGTCGCACTGATGGACAAGCACTTCGGCACCCACAGCTTCTCATTGGTGAACCTCTTCAGCGACGAGCAGCGCAAGATCATCAACCAGATCATCAGGCAGAGCATGGAAGAGGAGATCTCCAGCTACCAGGAGATGTACGAGCGCAGCCGCCCCCTCATGGAATTCGTCAAGGACACCCGGGTTCCGGTGCCGCAGATCTTCATGGCGGTGGCGCAACCCGCGCTGAACGAGGCGCTCAGGCACGCCATGAGCGAGGAGGAGGTGGACGCGGAGGCGGTGCACAGGATCGTGGGGCAGATCCGGACCTGGGGGGTATCCGTCGAGGAGCCGGGGACCGAATTCTTCATGAGGCGACGCATCGAGGAGATGTCCGGCCAACTGGTGCGGGACCCGTCCGACCTCAAGCTGATCGCCCGGATGCAGAAGTACATGGACCTTCTGAACGAGATTCCGGTCAACGTGGTGCTCTGGCAGATGCAAAACGACTACTACCAGCTTGCGAAAAACGTGTACCCCGAGTATCTCTCCCGCTCCGCCGGGGGCGAGGAGGGGGCCGGCATCTGGCTGGACGCATTCAGGAAGCTCGGGGATACCCTGCGCTTCAATCTGGGGGCGGTGCTGCCGCAGGCTTAGACCGGGGGAACGCATGGGAGCACCTAACCTGCCCGACGCGCGCATTCCCGGCGCCACCTACCGGCTGCAGTTCAACGCCGGGTTCACCTTCGCCGACGCCACCAGGATCATCGGCTACCTGCACGATCTCGGGATCAGCGACGTGTACGCCTCCTCCTACCTGGCCGCCAAGGAGGGGAGCGTGCACGGCTACGACGTGGTGAACCAGACCATCCTGAACAAGGAGGTCGGCGACGAGGAGAGCTACCAGGCCATGGTGGAGGAACTCTCCCGCCACGGCATGGGGCACATCCTCGACTTCGTTCCCAACCACATGTGTATCGAGAGCGCCGACAACGTCTGGTGGATGGACGTGCTGGAAAACGGCATGAGCTCGCTCTACGCCCACTTCTTCGACATCGACTGGGAGCCGGTGAAAAAGGAACTGACCGGCAAGGTGCTGCTGCCGCTCTTGGGAGACCAGTACGGCAAGGTGCTTGAGGGGGGGGGCTTGCAGCTTCTCTTCCGCGAGGGCGCCTTCTTCGTCCAGTGCTATTCGTTGCATATCCCGGTCGAGCCGCGCAGTTACCTCCACATCCTGCAGCACCGCCTGGACACGCTGAAAGAGAAGTTCCCGCCCGACGCCGGGCCGGTCCAGGAGCTGTTGAGCATCGAGACCGGGCTGCAGCACCTGCCCCTGGCGACCGAGCGGGACCCGGAGCAGATGGGGGAGCGCCACCGGGAGAAGGAGATCATCAAGAAACGGCTCTGGCAGCTGTGCCAGGACGCGCCGGAGGTGATGGAGTTCATCGAGGAGAACGTCAGGATCTTCAACGGCAGCAAGGGGGATCCCCACAGTTTCGACCCCCTGGACCACCTGCTGCGGGATCAGGTGTACCGTCTCTCCTACTGGCGGGTCGCCACCGAGGAGATCAACTACCGGCGCTTCTTCGACATCAACGCACTGGCGGCGATCCGCATGGAGGACCAGGCGGTTTACGACCTCACCCACGCACTGCTCTTCAAGCTGATCCGGGAGGGGAAGGTGACGGGGGTGCGCATCGACCACGTCGACGGTCTTTACGACCCGGTGTCCTACCTGCAGAACCTGCAAAAGAGCGCGTACGTTCAGCTCTGCGGCTGCGAACCAGGAGGGGAGGGGGGCAACGGCGCGGAGGGGGAGTATTTCCGCGAACTGGAGCGTCATCCCTGCTACCAGCCGCTGTACGCCGTCGTGGAAAAGATCCTTATGAAAGGGGAGCAGCTCCCCGAGCTGTGGCCGGTGGCGGGGAGCACCGGGTACGAGTTTTTGAACAGCGTGAACGGCATCTTCGTGGACACCGAGGCCGCCAAGCAGTTCGACCGCATCTACGACCGCTTCGTCAAGAGCACCTCCGACTTCACCGAAATCGTCTATGAAAAGAAGAAGCTGGTGATGCAGGTTTCGCTCTCGGGCGAGGTAAACATGCTGGCGCACCAGTTGAGCAAGATCGCCGAGCAGGACCGTCTCACCCGCGACTTCACCCTGAACAGCCTGGCCCGCGCCATCAGCGAAGTGATCGCCTGCTTCCCGGTGTACCGCACCTACGTCAATTCGCCCTCGGTGCGCGACAAGGACGTGCAGTACATCGAGGCGGCGGCCTCGAAAGCCAAGCGAAGAAACCCCGCCATCAGCGGCTCCGTGTTCGATTTCGTCAGGGATGTGCTCCTTTTGAAGGCTTCGGAGCGCGCCAGCGAGGAGAGCCGCCGCGCCTGGCTCTATTTCGCGATGCGTTTCCAGCAGATCACCGGACCGGTCATGGCCAAGGGGCTCGAGGACACCTCCTTCTACGTCTACCACCGGCTCATCTCCTTAAACGACGTCGGCGGCATGCCCGGCAAGTTCGGCACCACCCTCGAGGCCTTCCACGGGCAGAACCTGGAGCGCAACAAGAATTTTCCTCACTCCATGATCGCCACCGCGACCCACGATTCCAAGCGCGGCGAGGACGTGCGCACCAGGATCGACGCACTCTCCGAACTCCCGGATCTGTGGCAGAAATCGGTGGTGCGCTGGAGCCGGATCAACAAGGCGCGGGGCAGCCTGATCGAAAACCAGCGGGTTCCCAACCGCAACGAGGAATACCTGATCTACCAGACCCTGCTCGGCGCCTGGCCCGCTGGAGAAGTCGACCAGGCCGGCTACAAAAGCTTCAAGGGGAGGATCAGGGATTACGTGACTAAGGCGTTGCGGGAAGCCAAGGTCAACTCCAGTTGGGTGAGTCCCAACGCTGCTTACGAGGAGGCTGTGCTCGGGTTCGTGGACGGCATCCTCGAGCAGTCGCCGGGGAATCCGTTTTTGCGGGAGTTCCGACCGCTGCAAAAGCGCCTGGCCCGCTGCGGCCTGTTCAGCTCATTGTCCCAGACGCTCTTGAAAATGACCTCCCCCGGCGTTCCCGATTTCTACCAGGGTACGGAGCTGATCGAGTTCACCCTGGTCGATCCCGACAACCGGCGCCAGGTCGACTATGGCGCGAGGATCGAGGCGCTGCGTGAGCTCCGGGCGCGCGAGGCGGAAACCGGGGCGCAGGCTCTGTGCCGGGAGCTCCTGGAGCAGGGGGAGAACGGCAGGATCAAGCTCTTCCTCATCTACCGGGTTCTGAACTACCGCAGGGAGAACCGGGACCCCTTCGACTCCGGTGAGTACCTGCCGCTTGAGGCCAAGGGGGTGCGGGAGCGGCACGTCTGCGCCTTCGCGAGGAAAGCGAGCCGGAACATGCTGATCGTCGCGGCGGTTCGGCTGGTAGCGACCCTCACGCCGGAGGAGGGGAGCGCGCCTCTGGGCGAGGCGGTCTGGCAGGACACCATGCTGCTGCTCCCGGAAGGCGCCGGGGAGCGGTTCCGGAATATCATCAACGATCAGCAGGTGGAGGCGGTGCGCAAGGATGGTCGCAGCGTCATTCCCCTCTCAGTCCTTTTCGCGGAGATAGGCGTCGCGCTGCTGGAGCCCGTATAGAAATATCCCCCTCCCCAGCCCTCCCCTCCGGGGAGGGAGCTTTTACAGAGGTGAGCCTATGGAAGGGAGAGCCCGGATAGCCATCGAGGCGGTCCACCCGCAGATCGACTGCGGCAGGTTCGCCGTGCAGCGGGTCGCCGGCGACGAGATGGTGGTGCAGGCCGACGTCTTCAGCGACGGGCACGACGAGGTCGTGGCGCTGCTTCTGTATCGCAGGACGGGGGAGGAGAAGTGGCAGGAGTCCGAGATGCGTCGCCTCGACAACGATCGCTGGGAGGGGAGCTTCGTCCTGGGCGAACCGGGCTTCTACCACTACACCCTGATGGGGTGGGTGGACCACTTCCGCACCTGGCAGAGGGACCTGCAAAAGAGGTTCGAGGCGGGGCAGGACGTGGCGGTCGACCTGCAGATCGGTGCGAAGATCCTCGAGCAGGCCGCCGTAGAGGCCAATGACGCGGATGCCCCGAGGCTGCGGGAGGCGGTGGCGGCGTTGTCGGCGGAAACAGATCAGGAAGGGGCTGTCGCGCTGGGGCTCGATCCGCGGCTCTCCGCAATGGTCAGCACCTGCTGCGCGCGCGGGCTCGCCACCCGCTACCACAAGGAGTTGGTGGTGCGGGTGGACCGCAAGAAGGCGCTCTTCAGCAGCTGGTACGAGCTCTTCCCCCGCTCGCTCGGGGAGGGGGGGCGCCACGGCACGCTGAGGGACTGCATCGCGCTCCTCCCGGACATAGCGGAACTCGGTTTCGATGTCCTCTACCTTCCCCCGATCCACCCCATCGGCTCCAGCAAGCGCAAGGGAAAGGCCAACGCCGTCGAGGCGCAGCCCGGCGACCCCGGCAGTCCCTGGGCCATCGGTTCCGGGGAGGGGGGGCACAAGGCAGTGCACCCGGAGCTCGGCACCCTGGACGATTTCCGGGACCTGGTGCGCGAGGCGGGAACGAAGGGGATAGAGATCGCGCTCGACCTCGCCTTCCAGTGCTCGCCGGACCATCCCTACCTGAAGGAGCACCCGGAGTGGTTCAAGTGGCGCCCCGACGGCACGGTGCAGTACGCCGAGAACCCTCCCAAGAAGTACCAGGACATCGTGCCGATCAACTTCGAAACGCAGCGGTGGGAGGAACTCTGGGAGGAACTGAAGTCCATCGTGTTCTTCTGGATGGACCAGGGGGTGCGCATCTTCCGGGTGGACAACCCGCACACCAAACCCTTCCCGATGTGGGAGTGGCTGATCGACAAGGCGAAGGAGAAGTCGCAGGATGTCATCTTGCTGGCCGAGGCCTTCACCCGTCCGAAGATCATGGCGCGGCTCGCCAAGCTCGGCTTCACCCAGTCCTACAGCTACTTCTCCTGGCGCAACAGCAAGGGGGAGCTGATGGAGTACCTGACCGAGTTGACCCGCGGCGACACCAGCGAGTTCATGCGCCCCAACTTCTGGCCCAACACGCCGGACATCCTGACCGAGTACCTGCAGTACGGCGGGCGCCCCGCCTTCATGATCCGGCTCGTGCTCGCGGCCACGCTCTCCTCCAACTACGGCATCTACGGTCCGGTGTACGAGCTCTGCGTGGGGAAGGCGGAAAAGCCGGGCTCCGAGGAGTACCGGGACGCGGAGAAGTACGAGATCCGCCGTTGGGACCGGAAGGGCGCCGGCAACATCCGCGAGCTGATCGTCGCCCTGAACCGGATCCGCCGCGACCACGATGCGCTGCAGCAGACCAACAACATCACCTTCCTGCCGTCCGACGACGACAGCGTCATCTTCTACGCGAAGACCGCCAAGCAGAAGAAGGGGGCGCTCCTGGTCGCGGTGAACCTCGACCCCTTCCGGGTGCGCACGGCGCGCCTCACCCTGCCGCTGGCGCTGTTCGGCGTCCTGCCGGGGCAGTCCTACCTCTTACACGACCTGATCGGCGGCGATCACTCCATCTGGCAGGGTGAGACCACCACCGTGCGGCTCGACCCGCAGGTGAACCCCGCCTGCATCTACCGGATCAGCACCTGGCAGCGCCGGGAGTCCGATTTCGACTATTACTTTTAGACTCCCCCTCCCTTGACGGGAGGGGGCCGGGGGGAGGGTGAAGCCGCAAGTTGCTGAGGTGATGGCATCCTCCCCCACCCCCTAACCCCCTCCCGCAAGGGGAGGGGGGCAGCAGCATCCGGGAGTGAGATCATGCCATTTCGCAACGAGAAGAACCCGCTCTGGTTCAAGGACGCCGTCATCTACGAGGTGCACATCAGGAGCTTTTGCGATTCCAACGGGGACGGCATCGGCGATTTCCGGGGACTTTTGCAGAAACTCCCGTACCTGCGCGACCTGGGCATCACCGCAGTCTGGGTGCTCCCCTTCTACCCATCGCCGCTTCGGGACGACGGCTACGACATCGCCGACTACCGCAGCGTCCACCCGGACTACGGCACGCTGCGCGACTTCCAGGAATTCCTCAAGGGGGCGCACGCCCTGGGGATGCGGGTCATCACCGAACTGGTGCTGAACCACACCTCGGATCAGCACCCCTGGTTCCAGAAGTCCCGCAACGCCAAGCCCGGCTCCCCTTGGCGCGACTTCTACGTCTGGAGCGACACCCCCGACAAGTACCTGGACGCGCGCATCATCTTTAAGGATTTCGAGGTCTCCAACTGGACCCGCGACCCCGTCGCCAAGAGCTATTACTGGCACCGCTTCTATTCGCACCAGCCCGACCTGAACTACGACAACCCGCGGGTGCACGAGGCGATGTTCCGGGTCATCGATTTCTGGTTAGGGATGGGGGTGGACGGCCTGCGGCTGGACGCGGTTCCGTACCTGTACGAGCGCGAGGGGACCAACTGCGAAAACCTCCCGGAGACCTACGAGTTCCTGAAGAAACTGCGTGCCTATATCGACGCCAAGTATCCCGACAAGATGCTGCTCGCCGAGGCGAACCAGTGGCCCGAGGATGCCGCCTCCTACTTCGGGGGGGGCGCCGCCTGCCAGATGGCGTTCCACTTCCCGCTCATGCCCCGCATGTTCATGGCGCTGCAGATGGAGGACTCCTTCCCCATCATCAACATCATGCAGCAGACCCCGACCATCCCCCAGCACTGCCAGTGGGCCATGTTCCTGAGAAACCACGACGAGCTCACCCTGGAGATGGTGACCGACGAGGAGCGGGACTACATGTACCGCATCTACGCCCGGGACCCGCGGGCCCGCATCAACCTGGGCATCCGCCGCCGCCTCGCGCCCCTGATGGGGGACGACCGGCGCAAGATCGAGCTTATGAACGTCCTCCTGTTCACCATGCCCGGAACCCCCATCATCTACTACGGCGACGAGATAGGCATGGGGGACAACTATTATCTCGGCGACAGAAACGGGGTGCGCACGCCGATGCAGTGGAGCCCCGACCGCAACGCCGGCTTCTCGCCGGCCAACCCGCAGAAGCTCTACCTCCCGGCCATCATCGACCCGGAGTACCACTACGAGGCGCGCAACGTCGAGAACCAGGCCAAGAACCCTTCGTCGCTCCTCTGGTGGATGAAGCGGATGATCGACCTGAGGAAACGCTTCCGGGCCTTCGGCTGGGGGACGCTTGAGTTTATCACGCTGGACAACCCCAAGGTGCTCGCCATGCTGCGCCAGTACGAGGACCAGACCATCCTGGTGCTGATTAACCTCTCCCGGGCCACGCAGTTCGTGCAGGTGAACCAGCCCCGTTTCGTCGGGTTCTACCCCGAGGAGATGTTCAGCCGCAACCGCTTCCCCGCCATCAAGGACTCGCCCTACGGCGTCATCATGGGCCCTTACGACTACCACTTGCTCCTTTTGACCGATGGGCGCGAGAGGACCAAGCCGCGCGAGGAAGGGGTGTTGGAGGAGATCGCGGTGACCGGTGGCTGGGAGAACGTGCTCAGGGCGGCCGGGCTGCGCCAGCTGGAGCAATCGGTGCTGCCGGATTACCTCAGGAAGATGCGCTGGTTCCAGGGAAAGAGCCGCATCATGGTGCGCTTCTCGGTGCTGGACCGGCTCCCGGTCCCCATCGACAGTTCTTCCGTCGTGATCACCTTCCTGGAGGTGACCTACAGCGAAGGGGCCCCGGAGGTGTACCTGTTGCCGCTGCATTATCTCCCCATGGACGGAGGAGGCGAGACCCTGCTGGGAGGCTCGCCGGAGGCCGTGATCTGCCTGCTCAAGGTGGCCGACCGCCCGGGGGTGCTCTACGACGGACTGCACAACTCCCACCTGCGCTGGATCCTCTTCGAGCTTGTCTGGCGCCGCAAGACGCTGCGCGGCGACAGCGGCAGGCTTTCGGGGCGCCCCGGCTCCGGCATGGCTGCGCTCATGGAAGGGAAGCAGACTCCGTTCCCCTCGCAGGTGGCGACATCGGAGCAGAGCAACAGCTCGGTGCTCTTCGAGAAGAGTTTCTTCCTGAAGATGTACCGTCGCATGGAGGAAGGAGCCCACCCCGAGGTGGAGATCGGCACCTTCCTGGACCGGGTGCGCTTCCCATACGTGGCGCCCCTGGCAGGCTCGCTTGAGTACCGGCGCAGCAACGGCGAGAGCTTCGCCCTGGGGCTTTTGCAGGGGTTCGTCCCCAACCAGGGGGACGCCTGGACCTTCACCCTGGGAGAGGTCGGGCAGTTCGTGGACCGGGTCCTCGCCCAGCGCGAGGAGGCCAGGAAGTCGCGGGTGGAACCCCACCCGGGCAACGAGTCGAGCGGCTACACCGCGACGCTGCTGGAACTGATCCAGGGGGTCTACCCGGAGATGGTCGCACTGATCGGCAGGAGGACGGCCGAATTCCACCTGGCGCTCTCCTCCCGAAACGACGACCCCGATTTCTCCCCGGAGCCATTCGCGCTCCTCTACCAGCGCTCGGTGTACCAGTCCATGCGCAGCCGCTGCAAGAAGGTCTTCGACCTTTTGCGCAAGAACATGGCCCGGATCCCGCAGCATGTGGCCGCCGACGCCGAAGGGCTCCTCGCCATGGAGAACGACGTGCTCGCGGTATTTCAAAAGTTCATGGTGCGCAAGTTCGGCGCCATGAAGACCCGAATCCACGGCGATTACCATCTCGGCCAACTGCTCTACACCGGCGACAACTTCCTCATCATCGACCTCGAGGGGGAGCCGATCAAATCGCTCAGCGAGCGCAGGATCAAGCAGTCGCCGCTGCGGGACGTGGCAGGCATGCTGCGTTCCTTCCACTACGCCGCCCATGCCGTCATCATGCAGCGTACCCAGGTGCGCGACGAGGACATCGCCTACCTGCTCCCCTGGGTGCAGTCCTGGTACCGTTACAGCGCCTCCGTGTTCCTGCAGGCCTACCGGGAAGGGGTGGCCGGAGCCCGCTTCATGCCGACCGCGATGGACGAGATCGAAATCATGTTGCAGACCTTCATGCTGGACAAGGCGATCTACGAACTGGGCTACGAGCTCAACAACCGTCCGGAATGGGTACAGATCCCACTATCCGGCATTCTCGACCTCCTGGCTGTAGGACAGACAGCTGCCAGGCCGGAGGGCGCTGAAAAGGGGAGAACGTCATGAGGAAATGGCTGATGTCGATCGTGGTTATGGCCGTGCTGGCTGCCCTGCCAGCGGGGGCGGAGCAGCGGATCTTTCGGGCGAAGCTTTCCGGTCAGGATGAGGTCCCTGCGGTGAAGACGCCGGCCCGTGGGGATCTCAAGATGATCTACACGGATGGCGAGATGAGTTACGAGCTCGACGTCAGCAGGATTACGAGTCCCACTGCGGCGCACATCCACCGCGGCACGCCGGAACAAAACGGTCCGCCCTTAGTGGGGCTTTTTGGTGGGCCGGCCAAGATGGGGAGTTTCAAGGGGATACTTTCGCAGGGGCTGATAACCAATGAGAACCTGATCGGGGAACTGGAGGGGAAAACCGTCGAAGACCTGGTACGGATCATTGACTCCGGTGAGGCCTATGTCGACGTGCCGACGGCGACCTACCCCATGGGCGAGATCAGGGGGCAGATCAAGTAACCCTTAGGTCCCTCCCCCGGAGGGGGAGGGTCAGGGAGGGGAAGGGGTTCCGGCTATCCCCCTCCCAGCCTCCCCCTCCGGGGGGAGGAGCTGCCATCGCCCCCTTCTTTATCTCCCTAAGATCTCGCTGTTTTTCCCTTTTCCTTCTGCTGGGATTCCTCCTTGGAATGCGTGCCGCGCTCCGCGGCATGTTCCCCTTCCACCTTCTCGCCAGGCTCCTTCCCCTCCGCCGAATTGTGCTCGATGACCGCGTTGATCACTGCTCCGGCCAGGATGATCAGCCCGCTCAGATAGAGCCATAACAGGAGCACGATGACGGCGCCGATGCTGCCATAGGTCTTGTCGTAGGAACCGAAATTGTTGATGTAGTAGGAAAAACCAAACGACATGACGATCCAGCACGGGATGGCAACGACCGCGCCGGGACTGATCCATTTCCATTCGTGCTCGACATCGGGGGTGAAGTAGTAGATGACGGCGATGGCGAGGACCAGGAGGAACAGGGTGATGGGGACCAGGGCGATCACGAAGCCCACCTTGAAGCCCGCGCCGAAGTTGATCAGGGCGGCAATGAAGTTTCCGATCTTCACGCCGAACATGAGCAGGACCATCGCCCCCAACATGAGCAGGGAGAGACCCACCACCAGTCCGATGGCGATCAGGCGCACCTTCCAGAACGGCCGCCCCTCCTTGACGTCGTAGAGCTTGTTCATGGCGTCCATAACCGAGACTATGGCGTTTGACGATGCCCAGAGCGCCAGCAGTATCCCGATCGACAGCAGTCCCTGCTTTTTGTTCAGGAACAGGGACTTGATGTTGCTCTCGATGAGGGAGAACGCCTCGGATGGGAGGAACTTCGCTGCGTTGGACAGCACGTACTCCATGAGGTGGGGGATGGGAAGATAGCCGATCAGCGTGGTCAGAAAGAGCAGGAACGGGAATGATGCGAACAGGAAGTAGTAGGCCATGGCGGCTGCGTGTTCGGAGCAGTCCTCGTCGCTGAACTTGCGGTAGACCTGCTTGGCCAGGTCCTTGTAGCTGGTGTCACCCAGCTTGAAGTAACTGCGCAGTGAGAACATGGTCGACTCCTTTTCATTTTTGAAAGCCTGGCGGTTCACTGCAGTGCCGCTCCTCCCCCCGGAGGAGGGAGGAGCGGGAGGGGGGAAGGCTGTGGCCGCCGGTGATCCCCCTCCCTGTCCCTCCCCCTCCGGGGGAGGGGACGAAAGGGCTGCGCTATAGGTTTTGTCTATTGGCAGATACCGTAGCCGGGGGCGGTCTCATTGTCTCCTGCGGTGGCCCCTTGCCATGTATGGGGAATCTGCAGGCTGCTCGTTGTTCGCCTCGATGGCCCGGTCGCTGGGGCGGGTGAGGAAGGACGGTGCCAGATTGGAGCGGCTCTCCCAGCCTGGATGCTGCTCGTTGTCGGCGGGCGCCGCCGGACCGGGGAGCATCCTTGCCGCGATGCCGGTGGCGAAAGAGGCGGCTTCCGGGAACAGGGCGTTGGCGGCGTACAGAAGGCGCGCCGGCCAATTGATGATGAGGCGGGCTTTGCCGTACCGGCATGCCTCGATGATCTGGCGCGCGGCGGCCGGCGCCGCCGTGGAGAGCGCGGGGTTGGCGCCCGAGATGGCGAACCAGGCGAACTCCTTCTTGTGCTGTCCCTTGAAGTTGGCATTGACGTGGGAACCGGTGCGCATCAAACCCGGAGCGACGGTGGTGACATGGATGCCGTCCTTCGCGAGCTCGGCCCGGAAGCCGTCGGAGAGGCCGGTGAGCGCGAACTTCCCCATGGTGTAGGCCAGAAGGTGCGGCACGGCCACCAGCCCGCCAATGGAGGAGACATTGACGATGCGGCCGCTCTTGCGCCGCTGCATGTGCGGGGCAACGGCGCGGATCAGGTGGTAGGGGCCCCAGGCGTGGACATCCATCGACTCCTGGAAGTCCTTCAACTCGAGGTTCTCGAACGGTGCCACCTGGATCACGCCGGCCACGTTGATCAGCACGTCGATCCTGCCACGGAGCTCGATCATCGCGGCCACCGCCTCCTCGACCTGCTGGCGCACCCCGACGTCACACGGGAAGGTGATCACGTCGCCGCCCGAGCGCGCCAGTTCGGCGCGGGCACGTTCCAGCTCGTCGGGCCGGCGCGCCAACAGGACCAGCCTCGCCCCTTCCTTGACCAACTGGCGGGCTATCTCCAGCCCGAGTCCCCGTGATCCTCCCGCGATGAGCACCGTCTTGCCGAGAAAGTCGATGCGGCGCGCGCTGCGGCGCAGGCTCCAGAGGAAAAAAGCGGCCCCGGCTCCCAACATGCCCAGGGCCAGCGTATTGCGTCGGTCGGCAGATTTCATGGGACCTCCTTATCAGGCTTCGGGTTTTCGGGCACCTGCCTTTGCTTGCCCCCCTCCCTTGACGTGCCTGCGTGCCGTTACGCTGCGGCTCGCGGAGGGGGAGGGGGGGTGAAGCTGCAGGACATGGAAAATGATGGCACCTTCCCCCACCCCTAGCCCCCTCCCGCAAGGGGAGGGGGACAAGGGCAGGGGGGCAAGGCCATCCTTGCTGGTGGGGTTATGGGGCCCGGTGTCAGGCGGCTCCCGCCTCTTCGGAGCCCGGCCTGGCGGTACCTGTCGATTCCTGCGGGTTCAGCACGATCTTGATGCAGTCATCCTGCTTGTTGAGGAAGGTCTTGTACGCACCCGGGGCCTGTTCGAGCGGCAGCCGGTGCGTGATGATCGAGGAAGGGTTCAGCTGCTGGTCGGCGACTAGCTTGAGCAGGTGCGGCAGGTACTTGTGAACGTGTGCCTGCCCGGCGTGCAGGGTGAGCCCCTTGGCGAAGATGGCGCCCATGGGGAACTTGTCGATGAAGCCGCTGTAGACCCCGACGATGGAGAGCGTACCCCCCTTGCGGCACGCCTTGGTCAGCTGGCGCAGCGCCGAGGCCCGGTCCGTTTCCAGCCTGAGCGCCTGCTTCACCGAGTCGTAGACCCCCTCGATGCCGGTCCCCACCGCCTCGAGCCCGACCGCGTCGATGCAGGAGTCCGGGCCGCGCCCCCCGGTCATGTTCTGCAGTGCCTCCGCCACGTCCACCTCCTCGTAGTTCAGCACCTCGGCCCTGCACTGCGAGTGGGCCATCCGCAGGCGCTCCGGGAACCGGTCGATGCCGATCACCCGCTCCGCCCCGAGGTGCCGTGCCGACATCATTGCCATGAGCCCCACCGGGCCGCACCCCCAGACGGCGACGGTGTCGCCGGGGTTGATGTTGCAGTTGTCGGCGGCCTGGTAGCCGGTCGGGCAGACGTCGGTCAACAGCACCACCTGCTCGTAGGGGACCCCGTCGGGTATCTTTTCCAGCCCGACGTCGGCGAAGGGGACCCGGACGTACTCGGCCTGGCCGCCGGAAAAGCCGCCGTACATGTGCGAGTAGCCGAAGATGCCGCCCCCGGTGTCGCCGTAGAGGTGCTCCAGCATCCAGGAGTTCGGGTTGGAGTTATCGCACAGCGACCAGAGTTCGCGCTTACAGTACCAGCAGACGCCGCACGAGATCGGGAAGGGGACGATGACCCGGTCGCCGACATGGAAACGGGTGACGCCGCTTCCCGCCTCGACGATCTCGCCGACGAACTCGTGCCCCATGATGTCCCCTTTCTTCATGGTGGGGACGTAGCCGTTGTACAGGTGCAGGTCGGAGCCGCAGATACAGGTGAGCGCGACCTTGACGATGACATCCCCCTTGCTGACGATTTGCGGGTCAGCTACCTCATCCACCCGCACGTCGTGTTTGCCGTGCCAGCACACCGCCCTCATATACCCTCCTTGCCCGCCGCGTGCCGGGCGGGATAGCGTTTATTCGACCGTCCGCCGTGCCGTCGTTTCCTCGCCAAGCTCCAGGATCTGCTTGAGCCTTTTCAGGTCCTCCTCGAGCTGCTGGGCGTTGATCCCTTGGGCGAGCTTCGCTGCTGCCCGCCCCGCGCCGCCGCCGGGAGGATAGTAATCGATGGTCACCTTCACCTCGGTCCCCCGGTGTCCCGGTGCCTCCTTGAACTCGACGCTCCCCTTGTTGGGGACGTCCGCCTCACCCACCGAATGCCAGCTGATCTGCTGGCCCGGCGTGTCCTCCATCATCTCCGCGTCCCACTCGGCGCTGATGCCGCCCGGGCCGACCGCCTTCCAGTGGGAGGTCCGCACGCCGGTCACCTGCACCGACTCCAGGTGTCTCATGAAGCGCGGCAGGTTCTCCAGGTTGCGCCAGAATTCATAAACCTCCTGCGGCGGCAGGCCGATGGTGACCGCCTTTTCTATGGTCAAGGCTGAGTTGCGTGTGTGCACGGTGTCGACCCCCATCGCGTCGTAGATGCCGCAATGCCCGGTCTGGCCCCGGTAGAGGAACATCCCCCCCGCCAGCATCATGGCCAAGCCCGAGGCGTAGTTCTGCTTGCTTATGCATCTGAGCCCCGACATCGCCAGGGCGGCGCCGCCGATGACGGACGCTTTCCGCTCCGTGGGGCCCACGTTCACCCGCTTTTCCCTTCGCCATTCTCTCGATTGGCTGTGCTCGGTTTCACTCGATTCCATGCCTGATCCTCCCTTGGAAGCTGATGGCGCCCGTTCTTATTAAGGTTCCGGTTTTTTGAATTAGAACAAACTAACACACGAGGGCGCGATTGCAATGGGGGCGGCGGGAATTGTGGGAACCGCAGTCATGGGAAGGATGGGAGCTATGGATGAATGGCTTTGGCTGAATGGCTGACTGAATGAGCAGGAGAATGGATGAGCGGGATGAGCGGGATGAGCGGGATGAGCGGGATGGACCGGGATGGACCGGGATGGACCGGGATGGACCGGGATGGACCGGCGGGGCTCCCTCCCCCGGAGGGGGAGGGATGGGGAGGGGGGAGCATGGACCCCGCGGAGGAGAGGCGCGGTCATGCCGCCTCTTTGCGTTTTTGCTTCAGGCTCTCCTTCAAAAGGGCCATCATGTCGGCCACCTTTGGGGGAGGCGGCGCTTTGGCCGTTACGGGCTGGCGCCCTTGCGCCTTCTCTTCGATCAGCCGCTTCAGGTCGTCGATGTACTGGTCCTTGTATTGCGCCGGGTCGAACTTCACGGTCAGCTGTTCGATCAGGGTAAGCGCCAGGGCTACTTCCTGCTCACGCACCTGCTCGTTGCCGGGCAGCTTCAGGTCGGTGGCGTCACGGACCTCTTCGGAATACCTGATCTGATTCAATATAAGCAGGTTGTCCAGGGGGCGGACGATGCCGAGGCTGCCGCGGTTTCTCAGGACGTAGTAGGCGACCCCCACCTTCCCCGACCGCTTCAGGGCCTCCCTGAGCAGCGCGTACGCCTTCGGCCCGCTCTTGTCCGGCTCGAGGTAGTAAGGCTTCTCGAAATAGCGGGCGTCGATCTCCTTCTCATCGATGAAGTTGACGATGTCGATGAGGTGGGTCTTCTCAAGGCTCGCGCTCTCGAAGTCCTTGTCGGTGAGCACGATGTACTCGCCGTCGCTGTACTCGTATCCCTTCACGATCTCCTCGTAGGGAACTTCCTTGTTGTCGGTCTTGCAGACCCGCAGGTACTTGATCGGGCAGAGATCGTTCTTGCGCAGCATATCAAGATCGAGCGAGTTGCTCTGCGAGCCGCTGTAAAGTTTCACCGGGATATTCACCAAGCCGAAGCTTATCGAACCGGACCACATGGCTCTCATCGTCTACCTCCTTGGGTGCTGGCCTTCGTTGCCGGCGTCTTCTGCAGGCACAGCTCGAATTCTACCATTATTGCCGGAAGGCGCCCATCCAGATGATAGCGCTCTGCAGGGGCGGGCACGCCTCGTTGCCCCGCATGCGCGCCCTTCCTTTTTGCGGTGGCGACAGGGCTTAAAGCGCCAGACGCGATTGACAAAGCAGGCGCACCGCATACATTTATTAGCGTGTTTTCATCAAGCCTCAGGGCGTCTGCCGTAACCGCTGGAGATTGTTATGGTTGAACGGAACGAACCGGTGCCGGGCGGCACCCGTCGCATGCCGGCAGTACCGAAGGCGCTGCTCTGGATCGTGGGGATACTGATCTCCCTGGTGCTGATCGTCTTCATCGCCAGCTTCTTCATCGACGAGCCGCTGCGACGGACCACCGAACGGCGGATGAACCAGAGCCTCAAGGGGTACAAGGTACGGCTCCCCAAACTGCACTTCAGCCTGATCGGTCTTTCCATCACCCTCAAGGGGTTGACCATTTCCCAGGAGGCCCACCCCCAGCCGCCGGTGGCGGAGTTTCCCTACCTGAGGGCCAGCGTCCAGTGGCGCGAGATCCTCTCCGCCAAGCTGGTCGGAGACATGCGGATCGAGGGGCCTAAGATCCACGTCAACCTCCAGCAGCTCAAAAGCGAGGCGGCGAGCAAGGTCCCCATGAAACAGAAGGGGTGGCAACAGGCGTTCGAGGCGATCTACCCCCTGAAGATCAACCTTTTGAAGATCACCGACGGAAGCCTCACCTATATCGATGAAGATCCCAAGCGGCCGCTCAGACTTAGCCACCTGAGCCTGTCGGCGGACAACATCCGCAACATACACCTGCCCGACAAGGTCTACCCGTCCGACTTCCGCCTTGAAACCGACATCTTCGGCAACGGACATGGCACCGTGGAGGGAAGGGCCAACTTCCTGGCGGAACCGACGCCCGCGGTGAAGGCCGCCATCGAGTTGGCCAAGGTCCCCATCGCATATTTCGCGCAGCTTGCCGCCCGCTCCAACGTCAGGATCGAGGGGGGCGTGCTGAGCGCGAGCGGCGACGTCGAGTACGGCCGCAAGGTGCAGACGGCGCGGCTCAAGAAGCTCGCCATCCAGGGCGTGAAGCTCGACTACATCCACACGGCGCAGACGGCCCGGGCGGAATCGAGAAGGGCGGAGAAAGTGAAGAAGGCGGCCAAGGAGGTGAGCAACAAGCCCGACCTGGTACTGACCATCGAGCATTTGAGCCTGACCGATGCCAACGTCGGCTTCATCAACACCTACGACGGCAGAAGGGTCCGCCTGTTCCTCTCCGATGCGAACTTCTACCT
This sequence comes from Geomonas subterranea, assembly GCF_019063845.1. NCBI lineage: Bacteria > Pseudomonadati > Thermodesulfobacteriota > Desulfuromonadia > Geobacterales > Geobacteraceae > Geomonas > Geomonas subterranea. The sequence continues at coordinate 3,675,113 of NZ_CP077683.1, read as the reverse complement.
GGACAACTTCTCCAACCAGTTCTCCAAGGGACCGGCAAAGGCGAGGCTGTCGGGGAAATTCATGGGGAGCGGGAGTACCCAGGCGACGGCGGCCTTCCGGCCGGAGGACAAGGGTCCGGACCTCGATCTCTACCTGAAAATCGACAACACCCAGCTCGTCTCGCTCAACGACCTGCTCCGCAGCTACGGCCACTTCGACGTGACCGCCGGCACCTTTTCACTGGTCACCGAACTGCACGTGAAGAACAACAGGGTGAACGGGTACATCAAGCCCTTTTTCAAGGACATGAAGGTGTACGACCGGCGCCAGGACAAGAACAAGGGGTTCTTCCACAGGGTGTACGAGATGCTGGTGGGAGGGGTAGCCAAGCTGCTGGAGAACAGGCCCCGGGACCAGGTGGCGACCAAGGCGGACATCTCCGGCCCGCTGCAAAACCCGAAGACCAATACGTGGCAGGTCGTGGTGGAACTGATCCGCAACGCCTTCATCAAGGCCATTTTGCCCACCTTCGAGAGGAACGTCGACGCGCTCGGCAAACACAAGTGATGCAGCTGTGGCAGATCCCAAAGAGGAAAAGGAGGACGTCATGAGGTTGATTCTGCTTTTGATCGTGATATTGCTGCTCGTCGGTTCACTCCCCACCTGGCCCTACAGCGCGGGGTGGGGTTACTACCCGAGCGGCGGCTTGGGGCTGGTCCTGTTGATCCTGCTGATCCTGGTGCTCTTGGGACGCATCTAGGCGGGGCGGGACGGGGAGGAAAACGCTATGGCCAACAAGTACGGGAAGAAAGCGCAGGAAACGGTGCACGAGGTTATGGACAAGTTCAAAAAGGGGGAATTGAAAAGCGGTGGCAGCGGCAAAAAGGTAACCGACCGCAAACAGGCCGTAGCCATCGGTCTTTCGGAGGCGCGCGAGAAGGGAGCCAAGGTGCCTGAGCCTCCGAAGAAGAAGTAAGACGGGCACCGCAATCCGGCAGTACGAGAAAAAAGGAGGCCTAAAATGGCAAAGAACACGGCAGTTTTCGGCATCTACCGCAGCCGCGACAGTGTTGAACAGGCAGTCGAATCGCTGCGCGCGGCGGACTTCCGCAACACCGACATCTCGGTCCTCTTCTCAGAGAACGTCGGGACCAAGGATTTCGCCCACGAGAAACACACGAAGCTCCCGGAAGGCTCCACGACGGGCGCGGGCACAGGGGCGGTGATCGGCGGGGCTCTCGGGTGGCTGAGCGGCATCGGCGCACTGGCCATCCCGGGCGTCGGCCCCTTCATCGCGGCCGGGCCGATCGTCGCGGCTTTGGCAGGCGTGGGCGCGGGGGGCGTGATCGGCGGGGTCGCCGGGGCGCTCGTCGGGATGGGGATCCCGGAATACGAGGCCAAGCGCTATGAAGGGCGTGTCAAGGAAGGGGGGATCCTCCTTTCGGTGCACTGTGACAACGCCGACTGGAAAAAGCGCGCCATCGAGATCCTGAAACAGACCGGCGCCTCCGACATCGGCTCCGAGGGCGAGTCCAAGGCGGATTTCGCCAGCTCCGACAAACCCAAGCCGAGGGGTATGGCATAGGGACCGGTTGTGAAACCAGGACGTTGCAACGCGGGGGCGAACGGAAGTTCGCCCCTACATGTATGAGCGCCGGGTACCGTGGCGCCACGAGGAGAAATCAGATGCCGACAAGCCAGAAGAGCAGCGAGTCGCACGGCCGCGCGGAGATGACCATCTTCGACGTGCTGAAGCAGGATCACGAGAAGGCGCGTTACCTTTTCGACAAGGCGGAAAAGGCGGGCAAGAAGGAGATCTCATCGCTACAGAAGCTGTTCTCGCAATTGGTGGAAGAGCTCGAATTGCATATGGAAGGGGAGGAGCGGTTCTTCTACAGCGTTCTGGAACAGAACGAGGAGATGCGCGACAAGGTACTGCAGGCGTTCGAGGAACACCAGGTCGCAAAGACCGTGCTGGGGACCTTCCAATCCCTGGCTGTGGATGACGAACGCTGGATGGCGAAACTGAAGGTGCTCGGTGAGATCGTCGAGCACCACATGCAGGAGGAGGAGCGGGAGGTCTTCAAGCTGGCGAGGAAAGCCCTCGGCAAGGAGCAGCAGCACGAGATCGCCCTGGCCTTCCAAAGAAGCAAGCGGGAAGGACGCAAGCCGTCGCACGGAGCGCCGGTAGAGGGTTAGGGCCTGTCGCAGCGAACATTAGCCGCGCCGCGCCAGTGAGAAATCACGGTGCGGCGTTTTTTTTTTTGAGCTTTCGAAAAACCCTATTTGTGCATATGTTAATGTATGATATACAATAATACCTAGCTTATAGGGGATGGGTCACTGTCACAGTGATGGGAGCCTGCTCTCAATACCCCATCACTGAGACATCGCGATTATCGCATTCTTTGGCGAAATGGCGGCCTTTGAGAGATGTTTGCACGAGGTCGTGCGAGGACGGCAAGAGCAGCTAGGAGCTGTGAGGCAGCGGAAGCGCCCACTTAATTTATAGTGTAAAATGTTAAATACTGTTTAATATTTAAAGACGGAACACCGCCGAATCACCACGTCCAGTTCGACAGTACAGGAACCCTGAGCCGCAGTTTTGGGAGGCGCTATGCAAGAAGCTGAGATTTTGTTGGTCGAAGATAACAGCAATTGCGAAGAACTCGCCTTGCGGGCCTTGAAGAAGGCGGGCTATGACAATGTCGTGGTTGCGCGCGACGGGGCTGAAGCGTTGGGGATGCTGCTGGGAGAGGGGACGTGGGGGCAGCACCATGAGCCCAACTTCGTGCTGCTGGACATGAAACTCCCCAAGATCGACGGGGTGGGGGTGCTGCAGCGGCTGCGCAGCGACGAGCGGACCAGGGGCCTCAAGGTCTTCGCGCTCTCCTCATCGGAAGATCCCAAGGATCTCGAACAGTGCAGGAGCCTTGGCGTACTGGCCGTCTTGCCGAAACCGCTCAACCCGGAGCTGTTGAAGCGGTGGCTGCACTGACCGCCGCCCCGCCCGCCGCTAATCCGCCGACATGGGGACGGTCAGGGCGTCCTCGATGACGATTTCCAATTCCGCGAGGGTGGTCTCCTTGAGACCCAGCACCTGCGCCTCCCCCGAAGCGAAGAGCAGGACCGCGGGGTCGCGGTTCATCCCGATGCCCAGCTTGCGGCAGGCGAGGTTGGCGAGCCGCACCATGGCCAGCAGTACGTTCCCCTGGTCCCATCGCTCCTGCTGGTGACTGGCCACGATGTCGCAGTACACCTGCGGCATCTGCCACTGCACCATGAGCTGGTAGCCCTGCTCAACATGCAGCGTGGTGAGCACCTCCCTCAAGACCGCCTGGCTGGTGACCCCGTTGAAATGCTGCTCGCGGCACACCTCCTCCATGCACTTCAGGAGAAAGAGTTTGCCCAGGTCGTGCAGCAGCCCTCCCAGAAACGCCTCCTGTGCCTGTGCAGCGAACCCCACCTTTTGCGCCAGCCATTTGCTCCCCACCGCGCAGCAGAAAGCATGTTTCCAAAGCGTCTGCATGATGGCGTTGTACCGGGTGTCGTTGGAGCGGTACAGGTCCTGCTGCGTCGTGACCATGGCAAGGGTGGCCACGTCGTTGGCGCCCAGCCTGATGATCGCTTCGCGGATGGTGCTCACCTTGGTGAGGCCGGCGTAGAAGGCGGAGTTGGCCGCCCTGAGGACGCCGGTGGCGATGCCCGGGTCGGCGTTGAGGAGCTGGTGCACCTCCTTGATGTCGAAGTTCGGGCGGGCCAGCGCCTGCTGCAGCCTGAGCGCCACCACGTGGAACACCGGGATGCTGAGGCTTCCCTCGGCAAGCCGCGCCTTGATCACGTCGACGATCGAGGTTTGCTGGTTCATGTCAGCCCCCTTCTTGATGAATGCATCTCTTCTCCTCCTCAGTACCCCAGGATGCGCCGCAGTTCCATGAGTGGCCGGGGCGACCCGATGCGGGGGAGGTCGCGCAGCACCTCGTGGACGGAGATCAGCCCGTTGGCAGCCTTCACCAGGCCATCCTCGAACAGGGTCACCAGCCCGGAGGTCTCCATGCTCAGCTTGCGGATCTCGGCGGAGGACCTGTTTTGCAGAATCGCCTCCTTCACGGGCTCGTTCAGGACCAGGAGCTCGAAGACGGCGTTTCTCCCCTTGAAGCCTGTGAACCGGCAGTTGGAGCAGCCACGCCCCGCGCGGAAGTTGGCTCCGGCCAGGTCCTTGGCCGTCATGCCCATGCGGCCGTACTCAGCGGGAGTGGGGATGTACGGTTCGGCGCAGTCGTTACAGACCAGGCGCAGCAGGCGCTGTGCGACGACGCAGACCACGGTGGAGGAGATCAGGAACGACTCGATCTGCATGTTCATCAGGCGCAAAAGGCCGCCGATGCTGTCCTCGGTGTGGAAGGTGGTGAGCACCTTGTGGCCGGTGAGTGCGGCCTGTATCGCGGTTTCCGCCGAGAAGGTGTCGCGGATCTCGCCCAGGACGATCACGTCCGGGTCCTGGCGCACCATGTGGCGCAGGGTCTCCTCGAAGGTCACCCCGATCTTGTTGTTGATGGAGCACTGGGCCACCCCCTCGATGACGTACTCCACCGGGTCCTCGGCCGTGATGATGCTGGTGTTGATGTTGTTCAAGTGGCTTACGCAGCCGTAGAGGGTCGAGGTCTTGCCGCTGCCGGTGGGGCCGGTGATGATCATCACCCCCGACGGGGTCTCCAGGGCGTCCTCCATGAACTGCTTGAGCATGCGCGGCGCCATCCCGATCTGCGAGACCTCGAGGATCGCCTCCTTCTTGTTCAAAAGGCGCAGCACGATCTTTTCGCCGAAGATGGTGATGTAGAAGGAGACGCGCATGTCGAGGTTGAAGCCGTGCAGCCGGCTCTCGTAGATGATGCGCCCGTCCTGGTGACGCCTTTTCTCGGCGATGTCGGCATGGGCCATCACCTTGATGCGCGAGGAGAGCTGCGGAGCCAGGTCGAGCGAGAGCTCCATGTGCGGCATCATCACGCCGTCGTGACGCAGCCGTATGCGGAGCCGGTCCCTGAGCGGCTCGATGTGGATGTCGCTCGCCCCCATGGTCATGGCGTCGTCGAAGAGCTTGTTGATCATCCCGACGACGGTGGTCTCGTCCGGCACCGCGGCGTCGTCGCCGGCGGTTTTTTGCGCAGCGATGATGGCGGAGAGGATGGCGGTACGGGTGGCGATGGAGGGCTTCACGTTCCTGCCGAAGATCTTCTCGGCGGACAGGCGCGAGTACTTCTCCAGCGGGTTGGCGAAGGCGACCAGCGTCGCGCCGTCCTCGTCCACGGCGTAAGGGACGAAGAGCTCGTCCCGGAACACCTCGAAGGGCGCCTTGGCGAACAGCTTGCGGTCCAGCTTGCGGAATTCCAGCTCGGCCATCGGGAATCCGAGCTGGAAGGAAAGCACCTCGGTCAGCCTGCGTTCCTCGATGAACCCTTTTTCGACGATGATGTCCCCGAGCATCTTGCGCGGGGTGCCGCCCTCCTTTTGCAGGTTCAGCGCGGTGAGCAGCTCGCTCTGCTTCAGGTAGCCGAGCTCCACCAGCAGGTCTCCTATACGGATGGAGAGGCTGTTCTCGCGCAGGGTGCGCACCACGTCCTCACGCTTTATGTACTCCAGTTCCTGGAGCACGTCGATCAGCGTCTTCGGGGACTGCAGCTTGCTGTGCACCCGCTGGGCGTAGAGCAGCTGCTGATTGGTGATGACGCCGGTGGCGACCAGCAGTTCCACGATCTGCCCGGCGCCATGGGCTGCTGCTGGTTCCTTGTGCTGTTTTTTCATGATCCTTCCCGGTGTGGCTGCCTTGTTTCGCCTTTACGCCGCGCCAAAAAAATAAAAAGGCCCCCGCAAGCTGCAGCGGGGACCTCGGAACGACGAGACTCAAACTAATGAGCTGGAGCTAGCTCCCTTTCTTATCGTCATCAGGGCGGCCGGCTTTAATCTCAATTTCGTCCTTGCCGCTGGAAGCCTTCTTGAAGTTCCTGATGCTCTTGCCAAGCGCGCCGCCGATCTCCGGGAGCCGGCCGGCACCGAACACCACGAGCACGATCACCAGGATAATAATGAGCTCCGGCATGCCGAATCCAAACATGTGACCTCCCTTTGGGTAAATGCGTAAGATGCTGCAGTATCGCACAGGGGGGGCGGAAAAATCAACAGTTGGATTAAAGGGAGATTAAGAGCTGGATTATTAAAAAATTATTGCCAAGATGTTAAAACTTTGTTAAAAACTTGGGGCCCCATCTCTCAAGCAAGGAGGACCCAGTGAACAAGATGATCCTGCTGGTGGAGGACAATCCTGACGACGAGGCTCTGACCCTTAGGGCGATACGCAAGCACATGCCGTACGGCATCGTGGTGGCGCGTGACGGCGCAGAGGCGCTGGAGCACCTATTCGGCACCGGGCGCAGGGCCGGGGGAGAGCAGGCGCCGGCCCCCCTTTTGGTGCTCCTCGATCTGAAACTGCCCAAGGTGAACGGCCTGGAGGTGCTGCGCCGCATGAGGGAGGAGGCGAAGACCCGCTCCATACCGGTTATCGTGTTCACCTCGTCCACCGAGGAGCAGGATATCCTGGACAGCTACCGCCTGGGGGCCAACAGCTATATCCGCAAGCCGGTCGACTACGGCCAGTTCTGCGAGAACATGAAGCAGGTGATGAACTACTGGTTGGTCGTGAACCAGCTCCCCCCGCACCGGACCTGCACAGCGGCGTGATACCCCTGTTGCCAACCGGCCCCTCCTCCTGCTAATATCCGCCCCATGGACAAATTCGAACTGGTAACCGGTTTTCATGCGCGGGGCGACCAGCCCCGCGCCATCGAAGAACTTTCCGAGGGCGTACTGCGCGGCGACCGGCACCAGGTTCTCCTCGGGGTCACCGGCTCCGGCAAGACCTTCACCATGGCGCAGGTGATAGCCAGGTGCAACCGTCCCGCCCTGGTGCTCGCCCCCAACAAGACCCTGGCGGCCCAGCTCTACGGCGAGTTCAAGGAATTGTTCCCCAACAACGCCGTCGAGTACTTCGTCTCCTATTACGACTACTACCAGCCCGAAGCCTACATCCCCTCCTCAGACACCTTCATCGAGAAGGATTCCTCGATCAACGACGAGATCGACAAGTTCCGCCACGCCGCGACGCGAAGCCTTCTGACCCGGCGCGACGTCATCATCGTCGCCTCGGTCTCCTGCATCTACGGGATCGGATCGCCGGAATCGTACCAGGAAATGCAGATCCGGGTGCGCGAGGGGGACGAGCTCGGGCGCGACGAGCTCCTGAAGCGCCTGGTGGAGATCCAGTACGAAAGAAACGACGTCGACTTCCATCGCGGCAGCTTCCGGGTGCGCGGCGACACCGTAGAGGTCTTCCCGGCGCACGATGACGAGCGCGCCATCCGGATCGAGTTCTGGGGCGACACCGTCGAGTCGGTCTCCGAGATAGATCCCCTGCGCGGCGTGCAGATCCAGAAACTGCCGCGCTTCGCGATCTACCCCGCCTCGCATTACGTGGCGAGCCGCCAGACCCTGGAGCGGGCGGTGGAGCAGATCCGGGTCGAGCTGGAGGAGCGCATCCGTTACTTCAAGGAGCAGAACATGCTCCTGGAGGCGCAGCGCATCGAACAGCGCACCTTTTTCGACATCGAGATGATGGAGCAGATGGGCTTTTGCCAGGGGATCGAGAACTACTCGCGTCACTTCGACGGGCGCCAGGCGGGCGAGCCCCCTTACACGCTGATCGACTACTTCCCCGAGGACTTCCTGCTGGTGGTGGATGAGTCCCACATCACGGTGTCACAGGTGGGTGGGATGTACCGCGGTGACAGGAGCCGCAAGGAGACCCTGGTGAACTTCGGTTTCAGGCTCCCCTCTGCCCTGGACAACAGGCCGCTCACCTTCCAGGAGTTCACCCGGAAGCTGAACCAGACGATCTATGTCTCGGCAACTCCGGCCGACTACGAGCTGAAGATGTCGGAGGGGGTGGTGGTCGAGCAGCTGATCCGCCCCACCGGCTTGATCGACCCGATGATAGAGGTGCGTCCCGCCGCCGGGCAGGTGGACGACCTGCTGCACGAGGCGCGGGTGACCACGGAGAGGGGAGAGCGGGTCCTGGTGACCACGCTGACCAAGAGGATGGCGGAGGAACTCACCGACTACTACCGGGAGCTCGGCATCCGGGTGCGCTACCTCCACTCGGACATCGACACCTTCCAGCGCATGGAGATCCTGCGCGACCTGCGCCTGGGTGAATTCGACCTCCTGGTGGGGATCAACCTGCTGCGCGAGGGGTTGGACCTCCCCGAGGTGTCGCTGGTGGCCATCCTCGACGCGGACAAGGAAGGATTCCTGCGCTCGACCCGTTCCCTGATCCAGACCTGCGGCCGCGCGGCGAGGAACGTGTCCGGACGCGTCCTCATGTACGCGGACAAGGTGACCGGCTCGATGCAGGCGGCCATCGACGAGACGATGAGAAGGCGGGAGCTGCAGCAGGCCTACAACAGCGAGCACGGCATCACGCCTGAGAGCGTGAAAAGGGTGATCGGTAACGTGCTGCAGGCCCCGGAGGAGAAGGACTGGGTCACGGTGCCGGTGAAGGCCGACGAGTTCCTCAACCCGAAGGACCTGGAGAAGACGCTGAAGCGGTTGAAGAAAGAAATGCTGGCGGCGGCCAAGGCCCAGGAGTTCGAGAAGGCGGCGGAACTGCGCGACAAGATCAAACGGCTGGAAGTGGCGGAAATTACAAAAGGCAATTGACGGCTGACGATGGACAATTCACAACGAAAAAGCCCCTCCATTCCGTGTTACGGGTGAGGGGCTTTTTCTGCTCCCGCCCCCGGAGGGGGAGGGCTGGGGAGGGGGGATGCCTTATTCCGGCGCTCCCCCAGGCTTTCTCCGGCGCCTTCTCCGGCGCCGCTTTTTCTTCTCGGCCTCCGCGGCTGCCGCCTCGCCTCTTGGTTCGGGTGCGGATTCACCTCCCTCCGATTGCTGCACGGCGTAACGTTCCCACCATTCGGCCAGGGACCGTTTCGGCGGGGCGAGCAGTTCCATGAAACGCAGATACTGCAGCGCGTCGCGGAAGGCGGGGCGGGCCAGCACTCCGCGGCCGTTCCTGCCGGGGGTCTTCTGGAAGCGGTGCTGCAGGTTCAGGATGTCGCGCACGGTGACCAGCACCCGATTGGGCACCGAGACCGTCGGCGCGAGCTCTCCGGCGAAGGCGGCCACAGCGGCGTCGGTGGCCTGCTGCGGCGCAAGCCCCTCGTCCCGGAACTGTGCCACCTTCTCCTCCAGGTACTCGCCGAACATAAGTGCGATCAACAGGGGCGGCGTGACGGCGGTGCCCTGGCCGATCAGGTCGTCGGCCCATTCGAGGGCCTTGCCGACCCGGACGTGGGGATAGCAATCCGATTCCCGGGAAAGCCAGGCGTCGAAGTGGGGGAAAAGCGGTTCAAACAGCCCGCTGTGACGCATCATCTGATAGGTCCGCTCCCCGGCACCCATGAGCAGCAGTTTCAGCACTTCCTCGTAAAGGCGCGGGGGCGTGGCCTTGTTGATGGTACCGCATAGGGCCTCGATAGCGGCCTCGGTGCGGGGCTCGATGTTGAAGCCGAGCATGGAGGCGAACCGGATGGCGCGGATCATGCGCACCGGGTCTTCGGTGAAGCGGACCATGGGGTCGCCGATGGTGCGGATGAGGCCGTTTTTCAGGTCCTCCATCCCTCCCACGTGGTCGATGATGGAGAAGTCGGCGATGTTGTAGAACAGGGCGTTGACGGTGAAGTCCCTGCGCACCGCGTCTTCTTCGGGCGTGCCGAAGACATTGTCCCTGAGCACCATTCCGTCTTCGCTCTTCAGTATGGGCGGGCCATGGTGGTGACGGCGCCTTCTCCGGTCACGCTCCCCTTCCAGCACCTCGGCCTCGTCAACGGTCTCGGGAACAGCCTCGACAGCATCCTCGGCAACCGCTTCGGCGGCAGCTTCGGCAGCATCCACCGTGGAGCGGAAAGTGGCGACCTCGATGATCTCGTCGTGGAAGTGAATGTGGGCAAGGCGGAAGCGGCGCCCGATCAGGCGGCAGTTGCGGAACAGCTTTTTGAGCTGATTGGGGGTGGCGTCTGTGACGACGTCGAAATCCTTGGGCTCTCTCCCAAGGAGCAGGTCCCGGACGCCGCCGCCCACCAGGTAGGCGATGAACCCCTGTTCCCTTAGCTTGTAGAGCACCTTCACACCGTTGGGGCTCAACAGGGAACGGGAGATGGAGTGCTCCGCGCGCGGGATGATGACTTTTTCCATGTTAGTGTTCATTCGCGGAAAATTAACATAAATCCGCAGCAAAGGCAAAGGGTGCGAAGTTTAAATTGTTGACTTTAGTCATGACTAAACCGGATTTGTTCTGTTAAGGTGGCGACCATGGAAAAGACGCAGAAGCAGGAAAAAGACATCCGGGTGCTGGAAACCTTCATCGGCTGTTACTGCCGAGGCAAGCACAAGACCCCTAAAGGGGCGCTCTGCGAGGAGTGCTCGGAGCTGCTCGCCTATGCCAGAGTGAAGCGTGAGAAATGCCCTCTCGACCCTAAGCCGACTTGCAAACATTGCCACGTGCACTGCTACGGCAAGGCACAGCGCGCCAGGATCCGCGAGATCATGGCCTACTCCGGCAAGCACCTGATGCTGCGTGGCCGTCTCGACCTTCTCTGGCACTACTTTTTCTAGAGGACGTTCTAGGTTCTGCGTTCTACGTCCTACGTTAGAACCTGGACCTGCGAACTTCGGAGCACTAACAACACTCTTTTGGTTTTAACAAAAAACATAAACGTATAACTTAGAACGGATTTCGGGGGGATAAAGATGATCAGGAAAATCGTACATATCGACCAGGCGAAGTGCGACGGCTGCGGACTTTGCGTACCGTCTTGTGCGGAAGGCGCCATCAAGATTGTGGACGGCAAGGCTCACATCGCCGCTGACAATCTGTGCGACGGCTTGGGTGCATGCCTGGGCGAGTGCCCGCAGGACGCCATCACCATCATCGAACGTGAAGCGGATGAATTCGACGAGGCCGCCGTAGAGAAACATCTGACCGCTCAGGGCGGAGCCCCCGCCGCTCACGCTCATGGTCACGGTCACGGTCATGGTCACGGTCACGGTCACGGTCACGGTCACGGTCACGGTCACGGTCACGGTCACGGTGGCGGTCACGGTGGCGGTCACGGTGGCGGTCACGGTGGCGGCTGCCCCGGCTCCCGCGTTCAGAGTTTCGCACCGGCTCCGTCCGCTCCGGTCCCGGCGGCGGGCGCGGTACAGAGCCAACTGGCTCAATGGCCGGTGCAGCTGCACCTGGTACCGGTGACGGCGCCCTACTTCAAGGATGCCGAGCTGCTCATCACCGCTGACTGCGTCCCCTTCGCCTATCCGAACTATCACCAGGATTTCCTGGCGGGCAAGGCTGTGGTGGTCGGTTGTCCGAAACTGGATGACAACAACGCGTACCTGGCAAAGCTGACCGAGCTGTTCCGCGTCTCCGGCATCAAGGGGATCACGGTGCTCAGGATGGAAGTCCCCTGCTGCGGCGGCATCGTCATGGCGGCGCGCCAGGCCCTGGCGGCTTCCGGCATGGAGATCCCGTTCCGCGAGGTAACTATCAGTATCCGCGGCGAAATCGTGGAGCGCTAATAGGCGCCGCGTAGGTGGAAATCGGACTTTCCAAAAGGCCTAAAGGACAAATAGGACGCTTTTTATCTTTTTTGATTGACACGGGATTGGACCGCTGGTACAGTTTCTCCCATTAGAATCCCAATCAGCCCAAAGGAGAACAGCACCTATGAGTCTCACTACCTTGGTAACTAAGGAAGCCCCCGATTTTACAGCGCAGGCGGTAATGCCCGATAATTCTTTCGCAGAGCTCACTCTGTCCAAATATCGCGGCAAATACGTCGTCCTCTTTTTCTACCCGCTCGACTTCACCTTCGTCTGCCCCTCCGAGATCCTCGCCTTCAACAAGAGGGTGGCTGAGTTCAAGGAGAAAAACTGCGAGGTGATCGGCGTTTCGGTTGACTCCCGGTTCACCCACCTGGCCTGGAAGAGCACCGCGGTGGAAAACGGCGGTATCGGCAACGTCCAGTACCCGCTGGTCGAGGACCTCGACAAGTCCATCGCCAGGAGCTACGGCATCCTGCTGAACGAGTCGGTCGCGCTGCGCGGGCTCTTCCTCATCGACACCAAAGGTGTTGTGCGTCACTCGGTCATCAACGACCTGCCGCTGGGGCGCAGCGTCGGCGAAGCGCTCAGGATGCTGGACGCCCTCCAGTTCGTCGAGACCCACGGCGGCGAAGTCTGCCCGGCCAACTGGCAGGAAGGCGAGGATTCAATGAAGGCTTCCACCGCAGGCGTTGCAGAGTATCTCGCCAAGAAGCACGGCAAGTAATTGACTATCTAGCCACAGGCTGAACAGGAAAAAGGCGCGGTTTTTCAAACCGCGCCTTTTTTGTCAGTTGATCCCTACAATGATAGAGTTAGTGCTGTCTTGCCAATGAAAGCCATCTATGCTACAAGAACATAGCATTTACCGACATGTAGCTCAAAAAGGAGTCGACATGCGTACCAAGGCCACCTTGTTATCCCTGTTGCTGCTCATGGTTTTTGCCACGTCTTCGTTTGCGCTGGAAGGTCAGCAGCCGGAGGCCATTGCCGAGAAGATGGCGTTCAAACTGGTTCGCGGGGTGACCAATACGGTGACCTCAGTGGCCGAGGTTCCCAAGCAGTCGTACCTGATGGTTCGGGACCGCGGCGGCATCGGCTATGTGGTCGGGCCTTTGAAAGGCGTGGGCATGGCCTTCTATCGCTTGCTGACCGGTCTGACCGAGACCGTGTTCTTCGCGGTCCCCCAGCCTGGCTATTACGATCCCCTGATCACCCCGGAATACGTCTGGGAGGGATGGGAGGAAAAAAGGGTCGAACCGAGAGGGCAGAGCGAAGCTCAACCCGTTCAGGCCAAGGGAGAGTAGATGATGGGGAAGAGGTTTGTTTTTCTGGCCATGCTGGCGCTGGCCCTGGTCCTGACGGCGAAGAACGGGCACGCCGCCGATTCCCGCTCCTTGGATAGCGCCTCCCCGCAGGAAGTGGTGGACGGCATGGCAAACAAGTTGGTCCGGGGTGTCGCCAACATCGCGACCGGATGGCTGGAGATCCCCAAGCAGATCTACATCACCTGCAAGGAGGACGGGGCTGCCAAATGTGTCACCGTCGGTCCCCTTAAGGGAATTGGGATGACGCTGGTGCGCACGGCATCGGGTGTTGGCGAGACGGCGACGTTCTTTTTGGCCTATCCCGGCTTTTACGATCCCTACCTCGACCCGGCTTACGCCTGGCAGAAGGAGTAGGCGGACCTGGCATCGCCAGCCATTGACGCAAAAAAGATCCAAGGCTTGTTCCGCGACCGGAACCCTTGGATCTTTTTTTATGTCCCGCAATAACGAAGCGCGGAGGCCGGGCGACGTTCTACCCCCTCGCCCTCCGGGAAAGGGGCGGGGTGAGGGTGCTGCTGTGGGAGCGGGGACCGCTGGCATGTCCAGGAGCAGGACATAAAAAAAGGCCGCATCGTGAGATGCGGCCTTTCGCAATTACCCGTTAAGGGGAAATTACTTTGCAGCCGGAGCGGCAGCCGGAGCTTCTTCTTTCTTCTCTTCTTTCTTAGCAGCGGCTTTCTTAGCAGCTTTTTTCTTCTTCGGAGCAGCTTTCTTAGCCGGAGCTTTCTCTTCTTTCTTAACCTCTGCAGCCGGAGCAGCAGCCGGAGCAGCGTCAGCAGCGAAAACAACACCAGCGAAAGCAACAGCAACGAGAGCAGCAACTACGGAGGACAGAACTTTTTTCATGGTAATTCTCCTTGTACAAAATGGGTTGGTGCCCTTTCTTTAGCAGGTAGCGTGCCAGCCTCTCATTATAGCTGTAAACAGTTGAAATACGGTGTGGTGGGTGGTGGCGAGCCCTCCGGGCTCATGAGAACCGCACCCGATATGCTCCAATGAGTACCGCAAATAAGGTATGCGTTGCGACTCGCGGGGCGGCGCGGCGGGTATTTACCTTGCCTCTGCTCCGCTTATTTTGTTATTATGTCCGGTCACGGCTGAACCAGCGTTTTTGGGGGATTTTTGAGCAATAACATACTTTTGTCAGTGGAAAAACCGGCCCGTTACATGGGCGGGGAGATGGGAACAGTTGCCAACCGGGAGGGAGCGCTTCGTTTCGTGCTCGCTTTCCCTGATGTATATGAGATCGGGATGAGTCATCTCGGGCTTCAGGTTCTGTACGGTGTCCTGAAGGGGGTGCCGTGGGTCATGCCCGAACGCGCCTACGCGCCGTGGCCGGACCTCGAGGCGTCGTTGCGCGCCGGGGCGAAGCCCCTGGTCACGCTGGAGGCGGGGACGCCTCTGGCAGAGGCGGACATCCTGGGATTCACCCTGCAGTACGAGCTTTCCTATACCAACATCCTGAACATGCTGGACCTTTCCGGGATCCCGCTGCTTGCCAGCGACAGGCCGCAGGGATATCCGCTCGTCATCGCGGGCGGCCCCTGCGCCTACAATCCCGAACCGCTGGCGGACTTCTTCGACGCCTTCCTGATCGGCGACGGCGAGGAAGCGGTGATCGAGCTGGCGGAATGCGTGCGTAGCGCGAAGGAACAGGGGGTGGCCAAGGCGCAGCTCCTGGAGCGCCTGGCCCGGATCGAAGGTGTCTACGTCCCCTCCCTGTTCGAGGTGAGCTATCACGACGACGGCACTGTTGCCGCCATCACTCCCAGGAAGGAGTGGTACCAGAGCGTGCGCAGGCGTTTCGTCGCGGACCTGGAGACCGCCTACTACCCGACCTCGCCCATCGTCCCGTTCCTAAAGACGGTGCACGACCGGGTGAGTGTGGAGATTTCCCGTGGCTGCACGAGGGGGTGCAGGTTCTGCCAGGCGGGGTACATTTACCGCCCCGTGCGGGAGCGCAGCCCCGAGCGCGTCTTCGAGATCATGGAAGAGGCGCTGCGCAACACGGGATACGACGAGATCTCGCTCCTCTCCCTCTCCACCGGGGACTACGGCTGCCTCACCCCGCTGCTCAAGGGGCTCATGGACCGCTACGCGGCCCAGAAAAAGGCCGTGTCGCTCCCCTCGATGCGCGTGGGAAGCCTCAGCGACGAGATGGCCGAGGAGATCCGCCGGGTTCGCAAGACCGGATTCACCCTCGCCCCCGAGGCCGGGAGCGAGCGGCTCAGAAGCGTGATCAACAAGGGGATCACGGAAGAAGCGCTCCTGGAGAACGCGCGCTCGGTCTACAGTAACGGATGGCGCCTGATCAAGCTCTACTTCATGATCGGGTTGCCGACCGAGACCATGGAGGACGTGGACGGGATCGTGGAGCTTTCCCGTGAAGTGAAGCGGCAGGGGAAACTGGCCGGCAACGGCGGCGACGTCAACGTCTCGGTTTCGAGCTTCGTGCCGAAGCCGCACACCCCGTTCCAGTGGGAGCCGCAGATCACCGAAAGCGAGATCGTCGAAAAGCAGCGCCACCTGCGCGACGCGCTCAAGAAAAAGAAGCTGATCATGAAGTGGCAGGATGCGTCCCTCTCCGGCATGGAGGGGGTCTTCGCCCGCGGCGACCGCCGGCTCGCCAAGCTCCTGATCGAGGCGCATAGCCTGGGCTGCCGTTTCGACGGCTGGTGGGAGCACTTCGATCGTCTGAAATGGGCGCAGGCCTTCGAGAACTCCGGCATCGACCCCGCCTTCTACCTCAGGCGGCGCGAGTTGGGCGAGGTGCTCCCTTGGGACCACATCGACTGCGGGGTGACAAAGCCCTTCCTGCTCAAGGAGCGCGAGGCGTCGCTTGTCGGCCTGGCCACCCCCGACTGCCGTTTCGACCGGTGCACCGGCTGCGGCGTCTGTGATTTCAAGGAAGTGAAGCTGCGGCTCAACGATCCCGTTCCGTTCGGCACCTACGCCCGCGAGGCAGCGGTGCAGGAGCCGACCGAAGACGCGCAGAGGATCCGGATCCGTTTCGAGAAGGTCGGCCGGATGCGTTTCCTGAGCCACCTGGAGATGCTGACCCTGTTTACCAGGGCGGTCGGCCGCTCCGGCATCCCTATCCGCTATTCGCAGGGGTTCCATCCCCACCCGAAGTTTTCCTTCGCCACCGCGCTCTCCGTCGGCATCGAATCCTGCGCGGAGTACATGGATTTCGAGGTTGACGCCGGCTATACGGCGGCCCAACTGCAGGAAGCGCTGAACGCGACCCTCCCGGAGGGGGTACGGGTGCTGGAGGCGCAGGAAATCGCCCTGCGCGCACCGGCGCTGTCCGTGATCATGGACAAGGTGCGCTACCGCGTGACCCTTCCCGAGGAGCTGGCGGTCGACCTGGAGGCGAAGGCGGCGGCGTTCCTCGCCCTGGAGTCGTCGCCGGTCAAGCGCGAGAAGAAAGGGAAGTCGACCGAGTTCGACCTGCGTCACGAACTGGTTGAGCTGAAGGTCGAGGGACGGACGCTGGAGATGGTGGCGGGGCGCGGCAAGCTGCTCGAATTCACCAGCGCCATCCTCGGTGTCCCCACTGAAGAACTCAAAGAGGCGCAGATGGAGAAGCTGGAAGTGCTCTTCAAGGAATAAGGGAGCAGCGCTCTGTGTGACCTCCGTAGGGGCGAATAATCATTCGCCCCCCTTGGCCGCCTTTGGCTGCGGCTTGCGCGTCGACGTGCCGGCGGCAACACTAGCGGCTGGGCGAATGTTATTCGCCCCTACAGGACGCAGGCTTGTAGAACCTGAAACAGTTTGCTTTTGAATTTTATATACAGGAAGGGGTTAGCATGGGAAACGAGCTGGTTATCAACACCACCTCCCACGAGACCCGCATCGCGCTCATCGAGAACGGCACCATCGCGGAGCTGTACGTCGAGAGGAGCAGGGTGAAGGGGATCATCGGCAACATCTATAAGGGAAAGGTGGTCCGGGTGCTGCCCGGCATGCAGGCGGCGTTCGTGGACATCGGGCTGGAAAAGGCGGCATTTCTCTACGTGGCGGACGTCTTCGACGCCATGGACGAGTACGACAGCTACATCGAGCCGGAGGAGGGTGAGGAGCCGGTGCCGCACCCGCTGCACCCCATCGAGGAACTGCTGCAGGAAGGGCAGGAACTCCTGGTGCAGATCTCCAAGGAGCCGATCGGCACCAAGGGGGCGCGCATCACCGCCCACATCTCGCTCCCGGGGCGGCACCTGGTCTACATGCCGACCGTTGACCACGTCGGCATCTCGCGCCGCATCGAGGACGAGGCCGAGCGCGAGCGCCTGAAGGAGATCGTCGACCGCATCAAGCCGGTGGGGGGCGGCTTCATCGTCAGGACCGTCTCCGAAGGGAAGAGCGAGGAGGACCTGGTCGCCGACCTGCATTACCTCACCAAGCTATGGGACGAGATCGCCAAGAAGAAGGACAAGGCGGGTGCCCCCAGCCTGATCCACTCAGACCTGGACGTGACCCAAAAGGTGGTGCGAGACATTCTGACCGAATCCGTCGAGCGCATCGTGGTCGACTCCAAGCCCGAGCACGACAAGATCGTCCAGTTCATCAGCACCTTCATGCCCAAGATGAAGTACTCCATCGAGCTCTACGACGAGGAGGAGCCGATCTTCGACCACTTCGGCCTCGAGGTGGAGATCAGCCGTGCACTGGGACGCAAGGTCTGGCTGAAATCGGGCGGCTACATCATCATCGAGCAGACCGAGGCCCTCACCGCCATCGACGTCAACACCGGTCGCTATGTCGGCAAGCACAACCTCGAAGACACCATCCTGAAGACCAACCTGGAAGCGGTCAAGGAGATCGCCTACCAGCTGCGCCTGAGGAACCTGGGCGGGATCATCATCATCGACTTCATCGACATGGAGAAGGAGGTGAACCGCGAGAAGGTCTACGGCGCGCTCGAGGAGGCGCTCAAGAGCGACAAGTCCAAGACCAACATCCTGAAGATCTCCGAGCTCGGCCTCGTGGAAATGACCAGAAAGAGGGTACGCGAGAGCCTCGGCCGCATGATGTGCGAGCCCTGCCCGTACTGCGAGGGGCGCGGCTACGTGAAGTCCAAAATCACGGTGTGCCACGAGATCTTCCGCGAACTGCGCCGCGAGATGCTCGACATCCGGGGCACCAAGGTGATGCTCACCGTGCACCCGCAGGTGGCCGACCTCCTCTACGACGAGGAGCGCCGCGGCCTCGAGGAGCTGGAGAAGAACTTCAAGAAGCGGATCACCGTGCGCGCCAAGCCCGGTTTCCACCAGGAACAGTTTGAAGTAGCCGTAAGTTAAATAAAGGACCAGGAGAAAAGATGATTGGCACGCCGCTGAAAAATTGTGCGACGAGGATGATGCTGTTGGGTTCGGGTGAGCTCGGCAAGGAAGTGGCCATCGAGGCCCAGAGATTCGGAATCGAGGTGGTAGCGGTGGACCGCTACGCCGACGCGCCGGCCATGCAGGTCGCGCACAGAAGCCACGTGATCGACATGCTGAACCGCGAAGAGCTGGACCGGGTGGTACGCCTGGAGAAGCCCGCATATATCGTCCCCGAGATCGAGGCAATCAACACCGGGTACCTCCTGGAACTGGAAAGAGAAGGGTTCAACGTCGTCCCGACGGCGCGCGCCACCAACCTGACCATGAACCGCGAGGGGATCCGCCGCCTCGCCGCCGAGGAGCTGGGCCTGCCCACCGCCGCCTACCGTTTCGCCACCAGCATGGACGAGTTCGCCGTGGCCGTCGGCGAGATCGGCCTTCCCTGCGTGGTGAAGCCGATCATGAGTTCCTCCGGTAAAGGGCAGAGCGTGCTGCGCGACGCGGCTGACATGGAGCGCTGCTTCACCTACGCCATCGAGGGGGCGCGCGGAGCGTCCAACAAGGTAATAGTCGAGGAGTTCATCCCGTTCGACTACGAGATCACCCTGCTCACCGTGCGTCACGTCGGCGGCACCAGCTTCTGCCCCCCGATCGGCCACCGTCAGATCGACGGTGACTACCACGAGTCCTGGCAACCGACGCCGATGGCCCCGGCCGTGCTGGCCGAGGCGCAGCGTCAGGCCGAGGCGGTGACCGGTGCCCTGGGCGGGCGCGGCATCTTCGGCTGCGAGTTTTTCGTGACCGGCGACAAGGTCTGGTTCTCCGAGGTTTCTCCGAGGCCGCACGACACCGGCATGGTGACCATGATTTCCCAGAACCTGTCCGAGTTCGAGCTGCACGTGCGCGCCATCCTCGGTCTTCCCGTGCCGGAGGTGGTGAGCCAGGGGTGCGCGGCATCCCACGTGATCCTCGCAGAGGACGCTGCAGCCGAGGTGAGCTTCGAGGGGATGGCGCAGGCGCTGGCGGTTCCCGGCAGCAAGCTGCGTCTCTTCGGTAAGCCCGACACCAGGAAGGGGCGCCGCATGGGTGTCGCGCTCGCCTTCGGTGCTGATTGCGACGAGGCCCGCGCCAAGGCTGAAGAGTCGGCGCATTGCGTGAAGATCGTGAAGCGGTAAGGGTAAGTTGGGGTAATCTGGAGGCGTGAGGTTGGGAGGGGGGCGAGGTTTCTGTAGGGGCGAATAAATATTCGCCCAGCCGCAGGTGCCTTCGGCAATGCCCCTGCCGCACGACCCGTACAGTTGGTGTCCAAGGTGATTCGTCTATGGGGGGCGAATGATTATTCGCCCCTACAGGGAGACGCTGAACAAAGGCATGTGTGGACCAATTTTTTGATGATCCGGAGGTGTGCCATGGTATTTGCCGCGAAAGTTTCCGAGATTCCCGAATTTGGCAAGAAGCTGGTCGAGGTGGGAGGGGAGCAGGTTCTCCTGGTGAAGACCAAGGGGACGGTGTACGCCTGCGAGCACGAGTGCCCGCACCAGGGGGCGCCGCTGCAGGGGGCGTTGGTAAAGGAGGCCGGCAAGCTCTCCTGCCAGCGCCATGGCTACCGTTTCGACCTTGTGAGCGGCGCCTGCTCCGAGCACCCGGAGTGCGCTCCCCTGAAGATCTACCCGGTTGAGATCCGCGGCGACGAGGTCTTCGTCGAACTCGGTTAGCCTCTGCCGCTCTCTCCACAGAAAATTCGCAGTAACCGAAAAAAGCCTTGACTCAAAATACTTTTCAGGATAAGTTTGACCGCTCAATTGTAAATCTAGAGTAAAGGTGGTGAAGTACATGTACGCAGTAGTCAAAACCGGAGGGAAACAGTACAAAGTTTCCGAAGGCGACTTCTTGAAAGTCGAAAAACTGGAGGGTGCGGTAGGTGATACCGTCGAGATCTCCGATGTCCTGATGGTTGGCGGCGATAAGGTTGTTATCGGAACACCTTTAGTGCCCAGCGCCTCTGTGGTCGGCAAGATTGTCGAGCAGGGCAAAGACAAGAAGATTCTGGTCTTCAAGTCCAAGCGCCGGAAAAACTCCAGGAAACTTAACGGGCACCGTCAACTCAGGACTATTCTGTTGATTGAGAAGATTAACGCCTAGGTAATATTCAAACGGCGGTGCGGCAGCCGGGATTCGTTGGGATCAGGGCCGCTACCGGCAGAAGGAGCAGAAAATGGCACACAAGAAAGGCGTCGGTAGTTCCAGGAACGGTCGCGACTCCGACGGCCAAAGACTTGGTTGCAAGAAGTTTGGCGGCGAAGCCGTCAAAGCTGGCAACATCATCTACCGTCAGCACGGCACCAAGATCCACCCGGGCAACAACGTGGGCCTCGGTAAGGATTACACGCTGTACGCCCTGATCGAGGGCGTGGTGAAGTTCGAGCGTCTGGGCAGGGACCGCAAGAAGGTCTCCGTCTACCCGGCCAACTAGCCAGCGCAGCAAGACGAAAGTGTGAAAGCCCGGAGCCGCAAGGTCCGGGCTTTTGCCGTTTGCACAGGATAAGACTTAATGAGTTTCATAGATGAAGTAAAGATTTATGTGAAGTCAGGCGACGGCGGTGCCGGATGCGTTTCGTTCCGCCGTGAGAAGTTCATTCCGCTGGGTGGGCCGGACGGCGGCGACGGTGGCAAGGGTGGCGATGTGGTGCTCAAGGTTTCGTCGCACCTCTCCACCTTGCTCGACCTGCGCCAGCATCCGCACCAGAAGGCCGGGCGCGGCAGGAACGGCATGGGCAGCGACCGCCACGGCGCAAACGGTGAGGCCAAGGAGATCCTGCTGCCGCAGGGGACCGTGGTCAAGGACGCCGAGACTGGTGAAATTCTAGCGGATCTGACCGAGCCGGACTCCACCATCGTGCTCCTCAAGGGTGGGCGTGGGGGGCAAGGCAACGCCCGTTTCAAGACCGCGACCCACAAGGCGCCGAAGTTCGCGCAGCCTGGCGAGCCGGGCGAGGAGCGCTGGATCCGACTGGAGCTGAAGCTCATGGCGGATGTGGGGCTTTTGGGGATGCCGAGCGTGGGCAAGTCTTCCCTGATCACCAAGATCTCGGCTGCGCGTCCGAAGATCGCGGAATACCACTTCACCACGCTCAAGCCCAACCTGGGCGTGGTCAAGTACAAGAACTACCGCAGCTTCGTGATGGCCGACATCCCCGGTCTCATCGAGGGGGCGAGCGAGGGGGCGGGGCTCGGGCACCGTTTCCTCAAGCACCTGGAGCGCACCGGGCAGCTGCTGCACCTGCTCGATCTCTCGTGGATGCCGGACCGCGACCCCATCGCCGAGTACGAGGCGATCAACCGCGAGCTGGCCCTGTTCAACCCGGAACTGGCGGAGAAGCGTCAGACCGTGGTGATCAACAAGATCGACCTGCCGCACGTCAGGGAGAACCTGGAGAAGGTGCTCCCCTACTTCAAGGAGCGCGGAATCAAGGTGTTCCCCATTTCCGCGGCGACCGGCGAGGGGATCCCGGAACTTCTGGACGACATCGCCTTCAACCTGTGGGGCGAGCCGGACGAGACCTGGTAACAATCAGAAAACAGATGTACCGACGAGGGGGAGGGCCGATTGGCCGCTCCCCCTTTTTGTGGCCCGGGTTTTACCGCCGTTTGGGGCAGGCCTGAAATCGGCAATAAGGAAAAGACATGGTAGACTAGCGTTTGTATTTTTTAATAATTGCATGAGCAGGTGGTCCGAATGTTCCAGTAGCATTGCTGCGGCGCAGTTCCCACTTCTTCAGGAGGTCGGGCATGTACCGAATGATTCAGCTGGAATCCCTGATACCGGAGACGCTGCCGGGAGTCGCGCTGTTCATAAGGCATGGCGACAACCACGTGCTGTACAAGGACCCCACGCTCTCATTCACCCAAGGGGACAAGGAGCGGCTGCTCGACAACAACGTGAAGCATCTCTTCGTCAGGGCGGCTGAGATGTCGGTCTACAACCAGTACGTGGAGGCGAATCTCCCGCTGCTACTGAGCGACGACAGTATCGAGCCGGAGCTCAAGCAGAACATGCTGTACCAGGCATCGGTCAACTACGTGCAGGAGATCTTCGACTGTCCCGCTATCGCCATAAGGCAAAACGTGGACCGCTGCAGGAACCTCATCAACCACATCCTCAACGACGTGATGAACTCTGACGGCGTGATGCCGGCCCTGAGCAGCCTGGTCGATCACAACGCCTACACCTATGTGCATTCGGTCCAGGTTGCGACCTATTCCATATCCCTGCATGTCAAGGAGTTCGATCTCGGCCGCGACGAGCTGATGGACGTCGGTATCGGGTCTCTGTTTCATGACTACGGCAAGGTGTACGTCCCCAAGGAGCTTCTGGACAAGCCGGGTAAGCTCTCGGCGACCGAGTTCATGGAAGTGAAGAAACATCCCGTCTATGGCTACAGCACCTTGAGGGATCTGGAGATCTTCACGCCGGTCGCGCTCGGCATCGTGAAGCACCATCATGAAAAGGAAAACGGCAGCGGCTACCCCGATGGCCTCTCGAGCTACGACATCGCCCGGAGCTCGAAGATCACTGCCATCGCGGACGTCTTCAGCGCTCTGACCACCAACAGGTCCTATCGCCAGGCCCTTTCCAAGGAGAGCGCCCTCGAAATCATGTACGGCGAGATGGACGGTTCCTTCGATCTTCAGTACCTGAATACTTTTAGGGACACGCTGCAGTAGCCAGGATGGAAAATGGGAATGAAAAGAGGCATCTGCCCGCTCCGGGGCACGGTGCCTTTTTGTTGGCGGCTAATGGTGGCAGGGGGATGCGGCCATGGTGTCCTCCCTTGCCGCCATACTCCGGGAGCTGCGCATCCGGTCAGCGCAGGGCTGCATCGATCGCCTCAAGCAGCGGGGCGGGATAGACGCCGACCACGAGGATCATGACGGATGCGAGGGAGAGGGCGAGCCCTTCGGCAAACGAGACGGCAGGGGGCGCGGGGGCTTCGCCTCGATGCATGTATAGCTGGGCAACCACCCTGAGGTAAAAATAGGCGGACACTGCGGCGCTCAGGATGCCGATGATGGCGAGGGCAACCGCGCCTCCCTTTATGGCCGAGTAGAAGATGAAGAACTTGCCTATGAAGCCGGCGGCGGGCGGGATCCCGGCCAGAGAGATCATGGCGAGGGCCAGTACGCCACCGCGCAGGGGGGCCGTGAAGCCAAGCCCGGCGTAGTCGGTGATGAGTTCCCGTTCCTTTTCAACGGAGAGCGAAGAGATCGCGCCGAAAGCCGCGAGGTTCATGGCGGTGTAGACGGCACCGTAGAGAAGGACGGCGGCGTAGCCGTCCCTGCTGCCGCTCAACAACGCGAGGGTCAGGTAGCCCATGTGGGCGACCGAGGAGTATGCCAGCATCCTCTTGATGTTCTGCTGCAGTAGCGCAGCCAGGTTGCCGAGCACCATGGAAAGCACCGACATGGCGGCGAGGGGGGCGCGAAGCTCCCACATCGGGGGGGTCAGGGCCAGCAGCATCAGCAAAAGCGCGGCGGCGGCCACCTTGGAGCTGGTGGAAAGAAAGGCCGAGACGGGCGCGGGGGCGCCCTGGTAGACGTCGGGGGTCCAGAGGTGCCCGGGGACCAGCGACAGCTTGAAGGCGATGCCGACCAGGATGACGCCCCACCCTGCGGAGATGATGGCCCTGTTTTCGGGGCGGGCCAGGGCGCCGGAGAGCTGCAGCGTGCCGCTGCCGGTGAAGAGGAGGGCGAAGCCGAAGGCCGTGAAGGCGGCGGCGACCGCGCCGAGCAGGAGGTATTTGAGCCCGGCCTCCCCGGATTCCGCCCGGTTCAGGTCCATGCTCACGAGTATGTAGAAGGCGAAAGAAACCGACTCGAGCGCCAGGAACAGGATGAGCATGTTGGTGGCGCAGGGGAGCACGCAGAGGGCGAACAGGGCGAAGAGGACGGTGGCGGGGAATTCTTCCCCCTTGATGCCCCGGCGCTGGTTGTAGCTGTGGGAGAGGAGCAGGGTGACGGCCGCCGCCAGGCAAAAGAGCGGGATGAGGAAGCGGGCCAGCGGCGTGAAAGCGAGGCCAGCGACGGCTTGAGTGGTTGCCGGTGCCGTGAGCGCCGCCCACAGGCCGGCAGCAGCGGCCGCGGTCACCCCAATGGCCGTGAGGCTCGCTGACAATAGCACCGGCCCGCACAGCAGCACGAACAGCGCCGCCCCAGCGGTGATCACAATCGGCATGATCGTATATAAATCTTGTAGGGTCATTCAAGCTCCAAAGCTGAAAAGCTCACCACAGAGTTCACAGAGGTCCACAGAGGGCTCAGAGGATAATCCTTTCGATACCGTCTTTCAGGTGCACCTCCCCAAAATTCAGGAGTAAACCCAACTTCTTTTTACTTAGCTTCAGGTAGGACAACAGCTGTGCCTTATGTACAGGGTGAAGCTTTTCAAGTGCCTTCAGTTCCACGATTATCTGGTTCTCAACAAGCAAGTCGACTCGATAACCTAAGTCGATGGTCACGCCGTCATAATAGACAGGGAGACAGAGTTGGCTGTCAGTCCTGAAACCTCGCTTTTGGAGTTCGTGGACCAGACATGCCTCGTACGCGCTTTCCAGTAGGCCCGGACCTAGTGCAGTATGGACTTTGAGAGCTGCATCGATGATATGCCCTGTAATGACGTTAGCATCCATACAAGGTTTTCCTCCGTGCCCTCTGTGGACCTCTGGGTCCTCTGTGTTCCGGGTTATGGTTTAAGCAGTACCTCCAACGGCATCCTAAACAGCTCCAGCACTGGCCCCGGGTGCACGCCCAGCCCTACCACCAACAGCGCCATCACCGCCAATACACCCGCCTCCCTCGGCGACAGGTCCTTCAGTTCCAGCGGCTTCTTCTCCTTGCCAAACAGCACCTCCTGCACCAGCCGCACCGTGTAGACCAGGGTGAGTATGGTCCCCAGGAAAGCGATAGCAGCCGCTAACGGCGCGACGCGGAAGGTACCCACCAGGATGATCAGCTCGCTTACGAAGTTGTTGAGCCCCGGCACCCCGGCGGATGCCATGTTGAAGACGAGGAAGAAGAAGGAAAAGACGGGAATCTTGCCCCAGGTGCCGCCGTAGCCGGAAAGATCACGGCTGTCGGCCCGCTCCTCCAGCATACCGACCACGAGGAAGAGCGCGCCCGTTGTTATGGCGTGGTTCACCATCTGCAACAGCGCGCCGGAAACCGCCACGGGGCTCCAGGCGGCAATTCCGAGCGCGACGAAGCCCATGTGGCTGACGCTCGAATACGCCAGCATGCGTTTCATGTCCCGCTGCGCGAAGGCGATCCAGGCGAAGTAACCGATGCCGAACACGGCCACCACGTAGACCAGCGGCGTGAGGGCGCGCGATGCCTCGGGGAAGAGAGGATAGGCGATGCGGATAAGCCCGTAGGCGGCAGTCTTGGAAAGGAGGCTGCCGAGCATGAGGGTGCCGGCTACCGGTGCGTCACAGTAGGCGTCTGGCTGCCAGGTGTGCAGCGGGAACAGCGGGAACTTGATGGCGAAGGAGAGGAGGAACGCGGCGAAGAGCCACAGCCCGATACCGTAGGGAATCACGGTGCGGACCAGCTCGGGGAGGGCGAAGGTATAACTGCCGCTCTGCGCCCCGTGCATCAGGTAGAGCGTGATGATCGCCACCAGCATGAGCAGCGAACCCACGAAGGTGTACAGGAAGAACTTGATGGTGGAGTACACCGGCCGGCCGCTCCCCCAGACGCCGATCAGAAACAGCATCGGGATCAGCATCGCCTCCCAGAAAAGGTAGAAGAGGAACAGGTCGAGGCTCAGAAACAGCCCCTGGACGGCGGCTTCAAGGGCGATCAAAAGCGAGAAGAAGAGCCCGGCGCGCTCCCTCACCCGCCAGGCGGAAACGACGGCGATCAAGGTGATGAACGCGGTCAGCAGCGTCATGACCAGGCTGATCCCGTCCATGCCCAGGGTGTAGCGGATTCCGAAGCGCTCGATCCATGGAGCATCCTGGTAGAGAAAGAAACCGGCCGGCGCCCCCGCGGCAATCCCGCCCGACAGGGCGAGCGGCCAGAGGCAAAGGGCGAGCTCTGCCAGGCTGAAGGCGAGCGCCACCCAGCGCACCGCCGCGTCGCTGCGGCGCAGCGCGAACACCAGCAGCGACCCGAAAAGCGGGAGAAAGACCAGCAGCGTGAGTATCGGGATGTGAGAGGTCATCGGCAGTTCCCGTTGGCGCGCAGGCGCCGGTTACGTTACAGCGCGAGCCAGGCGAGGTACCCAAGGATGAGGGCGCCACCGGCGGCGAAACTGATGAGGTAGACGGCGACCTTCCCGGTGCTCCAGCGCCCCAGCAGGCGCCCGGCGCCACCTATGCCGGACCCGAGGCCGTCCACGGAGGCATCTATCACCCCACGGTCCACCCGTTCCCAGAGGAAGTCGGCGCATGCCTGGTAAGGACGGATCAGGACCAGGTGGTACAGCTTGTCAAAGTACCACCCTTGCGACAGGAAGGAGATCAGCACCGACGGCTGCGCCTGCGCCTCCCGCATCCGATCCGCACGTCCCTTGCCGTACCGGAAATACGCCGTGAGCAGTCCGAGTAGTGCCATGGCTCCGGCCAGGATCTGCATGGCGATCTCCTGCTCATGCGAGACCTTCAGGAGGTCGCCAGCGGGAAGTCCCTCGAAGAAAGCGCTCAGGTACCCGCCGCCCAGGTAGGCAGGGAGGTCGAGAAGGCCACCTAACAGTCCGAGGATGGCGAGCGGGACCAGCACAAGTTCCATCACCGTGAGGCCGGAGCTGCGGTGCACCTGCCCGTTGCCGCCTGCGAAGACGAGGAACACCAACCGGAAGCTGTAGTAGGCGGTGATCAGCGCGGTGAGCAGGCCCAGCAGGTATAGCGCCTGGTACAGCACTCCCCCCTTGAGCCACACCGCCAGCAGAATGCTGTCCTTGCTGAAGAAGCCGCCGGTGAGAGGGATGCCGGCCAGGCAGGCAGCGCCGGCCAGGAAGCTCCAGAAAGTAAGCGGCAGCGAGCGCCTCAACCCGCCCATCTTGTAGATGTCCTGCTCGTGGTGCATGGCCGCGATGACGCAGCCGGCACCGAGAAAGAGCAGCGCCTTGAAGAAGGCGTGCACCAGCAGGTGGAAGGTCGCCGCGGTCACGGCCCCCGCGCCCACGCCGAGCATCATGTAGCCGATCTGGCTGATGGTCGAATAGGCGAGGACCCGTTTCAGATCGCGCTGCGCGAGGGCGCAGGTGGCGCCGTAGAAGGCGGTCACCCCCCCGGTGACCGCGATGGCGGCGAGGGCCGCCTGGGAACTCCCGATCAGCGGCAACAGGCGCGCCAGCAGGTAGACACCGGCGGTCACCATGGTCGCGGCGTGGATCATGGCGGATACCGGTGTCGGACCGGCCATGGCGTCCGGAAGCCAGACCATGAGCGGCATCTGCGCCGACTTGCCCATGGCGGCGATCAGAAACAGGATCCCCAGCATGGTGATGACGGAGCCCGGCATGAGGAACCCCATCCCGTTCACCTTGGTGATGGAAAGGGTGCCGAAGAGCTGGAACAGCCAGGCAAGGGCGATCATCAGCGCCACGTCGCCGATCCTTGTGGTGATGAAGGCCTTCCGGCCGGCGTCGGCGTTTTCCGAATCCGAGTACCAGAAGCCGATCAGGAGGTACGAGCAGAAGCCCACTCCCTCCCAGCCGAGGTACAAAAGTGGCAGGGTCTCCCCGAGGACCAGGGTCAGCATGGCGAAGACGAACAGGTTCAGCAGGGCGAAGTAGCGCGCGTAATCTTCGTCCTCGCGCATGTAGAAGACGGAATAGACGTGGATCAGCCCGCAGACGAAACCGATCATGACCGTCATCGACAGCGAGAGGGGATCGAGGTAGAGCGAGAAGGGGACGGAGAGGTCGAAGCTCGCGAACCAGTCGGTGAGGGTGATCACCTGGGGACCGGTGTAGGCGGCGGCCGCGAGCACGGCGCAGGCAAAGCTCCCCCAGACCGTGGCGCAGGCGAGCACCTCCACCAGCGCGCGCGGCAGCTTGCGTCCGGCCACCGCGCAGGCGAGCCCGCCCAGAAGCGGGAAAAGGAGCATCAATGTGAGGTAGGTAGGAAGCATCCTTGTCCTTTGTCGTTCTGTTTCTGTCCAACATCCCCTCTCCCACTGGGAGAGCGTGCCCGCAGGGCGGGTGAGGGCGGTGCTAATGCGGCAGCGCTGCCACTGCTGCTCCTTCCCCCCGGTCCTCTCCCGGGGGAAGAGGGAGGGAAAGAAAGGGCTATCCCTTCATGGAGTCGAACTGGTCCGTGTTGACGGTGTTCTTGCGCCGGTGCAGGTAAACGACCATGGCGAGCGCCAGGGAGACCTCCGCGGACGTCAGTGCCATCAGCATCAGGGAGAAAAGTTGTCCGTCGGCGATGCCCCAGTGGGCGGAGCCGCCGACAAAGGTGAGCATCACGGCGTTCAGCATGATCTCGATGCCGATCAGCATCATGATCACGTTGGCGCGCCAGGCGACCACGCAGCCAAGGCCCATGGCGAACATCAGGGATGCCACGATCAGCACGTGGGACAGCGGTACGCTCATCTGCGCCTCCCGAGGTAGAGCGCGCCCACCAGCGCGAAGAGGAGCTGCATGGAAACGACTTCCACGGCAACCCCGTACTGCTTGAACAGCGCGAAGGCGAACTGGCGCACCGGGATCTCGACGAACCCGGGAGGCACCGCCTGCAGGCGGGAGCAGAGCAGGACCACCAGCGAGCCGACCACCGCGCCCGCCAGGAGCAGGGCCGGCAGCCAATTCTTGAAGTGCGGCTGCGGGAGTTTCTCGGGCGACTCCAGTTCCAGCATCATGATGACGAACAGGAATAGCACCATGATGGCGCCGGCGTAGATGATGACCTCGAAAGCCGCGATGAGCGGCGCCCCGAGGAGGTAGAACATCAGGGCCAGGGCGAAGAACGAGGTCACCAGGTAGACGATGGAACGCACCGCCTGCCGCGCCGTTATGGCGAACAGGATCCCGGTGAGGAGCACCGCCGCAAGTATGTAGAAAAGTGTCGCTTCCATGTCGCTCCGAAAGTACCGGTGTGTCCGTCTGCCCTGCGTCCCCCTGCGTCCCCGCCCCCGGAGGGGGAGGGACAGGGAGGGGGAGCTGTCTTGCTCCAGCAGTTGCCCCTTGTGTGAAGGGGGCGTCCTCTTCCCCTCACCCAGAGGGAGAGGGAGGACGCCCCTGAGTTCCTATTTCACTCCTACGGCAACAGGCTTCTGGGGTCTGCCGGTGCCTGCTCGCCTTCGCCGCCACCGCGCGGCTGCACCACGCCGGTTCCGGCATGGCGGTAGAAATTGTAATCGGGATCCTTCCCTGTGCCGTCGATCAGCAGGTCCTCCTTCTCGTAGACCATGTCCATGACCTGGCGCCTGCAGTGGAACATCTCGGGCGACATCTGGATGGCGAGCGTCGGGCAGGCCTCGGCGCACATGCCGCACAGGATGCAGCGCGAGAAGTTGATGCGGAACCAGGCGGCGTAGCGCCGGCCGTTCTCCCCTTCCGCCGCGGCCATCGAGATGCAGTCGACGGGGCAGGCCCCGGAGCACAGATAGCAGGCGACGCAGCGCTCGGCGCCGTCGGGGTCGCGGGTCAGGACGATGCTGCCGCGGAAACGCTCGGGCATGGCCCTGCGCTCCTCGGGAAACTGCACCGTGACCGGCTTCCGGAATATGTGCCGGAAGGTGATGGAAAGACCGGTCAGGATCTCTTTTATGTCGTTCAGTATGGGCATCCGTTCCTGCTCGAGGTGTCGTTGGTGCCGTAGTAGATGCCGGCAGATGCTTAGTGTCCGCACCGTACGCCGTGACAGCGCCGGGCGGGCCGGGGCCCGGCAGGCAGCGTGATGCCGCCTGCCGGAAGGAGGTGTCAGTTGGGCCGTAGTGACTTCATCAAGACGTCGAGGGTCTGTCTGTGCTGGTTGTTCTCTGCGTAGGCCAGGGCGGTGGTTCCGGAGTACGACATTGCCAGCGGGTCGGCCCCGCTGTCGACCAGCATCTGCGTGGTCTGGGTGCATCCGTAGTTTGCTGCCAGCATGAGAGGCGTGTGGCCGTCACGGTCGCGGGCGTCGACCTCGGCCCCTTTTTGCAACAGCAGGCGTACCACCTCCGCGTTGCCGTGCGCCGCCGCGAAGTGCAGGGCCGTTTTCCCCTTGTCGCTTCTCGCCACCAGGTTCGCGCCCCGCTCCAACAGGTCGGAGACTTCCGCCAGGTTGCCGGCCTTCGCTGCGTCCATGAGGGGGGTGTGGCCGTTTTTGTCCACCGCATCCACCTGCGCCCTGAACCCTGCCCCCAACTCGACTTCCACGGTTGTTGTCATCGCAGTTCCTCCTTTGTGAGAATACATTGCCCAGTACAACGCCTCTTATCGTAAAGCCAGCCACCACCCGGTGACTAGAATGTTGAGAAGAGCAAGCGGTGTCAGGAACTTCCAGCCCAGGTGCATGAGCTGGTCGTAGCGAAGGCGTGGGAGGGTTCCCCTGACCCAGATGAACAGGAACGAGAAAAGCCCGACCTTGATGAAGAACCACAAGACCGGCGGCAGCAGCGGGCCGCGCCACCCACCCAGGAAAAAGAGCGAGGCGAGCGATCCCAGCGAGATGATGTTGATGTACTCCCCGACGAAGAAAAGCCCGAAGCGCATCCCGGAATATTCCGTGTGGAAGCCCGCGACCAGTTCCCCCTCCGCCTCGGGGAGGTCAAAGGGGATCCTGCGGCACTCGGCCAGGATGCTGACCAGGAAGATGACGAAGGCGACCGGCTGGTACACGATGAAGGGCATGTCGGCCTGCGCGTTGACGATGTCGGCCAGGCTCAACGACTTCGCCAGCATGACAACGGGGACCAGCGACAGCCCCATGGAGAGCTCGTAGGAGATCAGCTGGGACAGGCCGCGTATGCTCCCGAGGAGCGCGTACTTCGAGTTCGAGGCCCATCCCCCGAGGGCGACGCCGTAGACCGCGACGGAGGAGAGGGCCATGAAGAAGAGGACCCCCACGTTCAGGTCGGCGATCTGCAGGTTCACCTGGCGCCCGAATAGCTGCAGCGGCGCCCCGACCGGGATGATGGCGAAGGTCAGTATGGCCGGGATGGCGGCCATTGCCGGCGCCATGGAGAAGAGGAGGCGGTCGGCGGCCGTGGGGATCATATCCTCCTTGGTGAGCATCTTGATCACGTCGGCCAAAGGCTGCAAAAGTCCGAGCGGGCCGACCCGGTTCGGGCCGATCCGGTCCTGGATGAAGCCGAGGATGCGCCGCTCCGCCAGCACCAGGTATGCTGCGCCGGTCAGGATGATGGCGTAGAGCAGCACGATCTTCGCGAGCATCAGCGCTATGTCAGTGGCAGTCCAGGTCATGACCTCATTCCTTCCCGCTTTTGCCTGCCCACGTCCCCTCTCCCTCCGGGAGAGGGTGGCCGGAGGCCAGGTGAGGGAGGTGTCGTGCCAGTGCTATTGAACATGGTGGAGCGAAATGGCGCCCTCACCCCAGCCCTTTCCCAAAGGGAGAGGGAGAGTGTGCAGATGCTGTCGGCGGGGCGAATAATCATTCGCCCGAAACGATGTCGAAAATTCGGACCCCCTCCCCCTCCGGGTCGAGGCTCCTCAGTGCGCTCCATTTCCCAGCCAAAGGCTCCACTACCGGCTCACCCCCAAGCCTCACGATCAACTGCGCCATGACCTGCCAGGCGTCGCGCTCCGCCCCGCCGGGGATGTCCTTGCGGTGTACCCGTGGCGGGTGCAGGGTGACGGCCTCGGTGGCGCTGCCGTAGTACTTCGGGTCGAGCCCCTTCAAGGGAAGCCCGGCAACCCTGCTGCGCTGGAAACGCTGGGCTCTCCCCTCGTAGTTGATGGCGGTGCCGTCGGACTCCACCCAGGTGGTGGTGGGGAGGAAGATGGGGCTTTTCGCCTCGACCGGTCCCCGGCGCCAGTCCGCGCTCGCCAGGACCTCCAATCCGGAGAGGAGTCCTTCCGGCACATCGGCCTCGAAGCAGACTACTCCCCGCACCTGCCGGGCAGCAACCAGCTCGGTCAGGGGGGATGTCGCATGCTCCTGCGCGAGCAGCCCGGCGGCGAATCCGTTCGCCCCCGGCTGCAGTATGACCAGCTTCGCACCGCTGGACGCGATGTGCGCCAGTAGTTCGGGATCCTTCCTGCCGGCGCCGCAGATGACAATCCCCTTGCCGCCCCCCTCGAAGGGGACGTCGTCCAGCGACTCCACGGCGGCGTACTTGAACGGCGGGGTGTTCCGCTCCGGGATCGGGTTGCCGTCGACCAGGAAGATCTGTGCTCCCGCGAGGAATGCCTTGCGCACGGCCAGGGCCAGCATGGGCGCCTCCTCGATCAGGTCGAGCGCGTGCAGGGCGACCCACTGGGCCTGCTCTATTTCCCTGATGTGGGCGCTGTTCTCCTCGTGGAGGAGCCGGGCCGCCGCCACGCTCCCCTGTTGCTGGGCGGCATCGCCGAAGTAGCAGATCCGCGCTCCCCCGGCGGCGCGGGCGAGCCGTGCCAGCAGGATCATTGCTTCCAGCGAGAGCCTCGGGGAACCGACCACGGCAAGGCTGTCGGCGCCGTTTTTGCGCACGAACTCCGCGATGGATTTGGCGGCCGCGTCAACGGCGACATCGTAGCCGCAGGTGGCGCCGTCGAGACGGGGCTCCCTGGGGCGTTGCGGGTCGTTCAGGTACCCCTTGTCGAAGCGGGCCCGGTCGCAGATGAACCAGCCGTTCACCTGGTCGTTGCGGCGTCCGACGATCTTGATGGTCTCGCGCTGGAAGTTCTGCGGAGAGGTGTTGCACCCGACCGAGCAATGCTGGCAGACCGAGGGGGCGAACTGGTAGTCCCAGTAGCGGGCCCGGAAGCGTCCGGTCTTGTCGGTGAAGACCCCGGTCGGGCAGATGTCCACCAGGTTCCCCGAAAAGGGGGACTCCAGCTGTCCCTCCTGGAACCGGCCGAAGTAGACCCGGCCGGCGCTTCCGGTCACGCCGAAGTCGGTGCCGCCGGCGTAGTCCTGGTAAAAACGGACGCAGCGGTAGCACTCGATGCAGCGGTTCATCTCGTGGTGGATCCCCTCCCCCAAGTACTGGTTCTGGAAGGTCCGCTTCTTCCCCTGGTAACGCCGGCGGCTGTGACCTCCGGCGATGGTGAAGTCCTGCAGCAGGCACTCCCCCCCCTCGTCGCAGACCGGGCAGTCGTGCGGGTGGTTCAGCATGAGCCACTCGATGACCAGGGCACGCATCTTGAGCGCCTCGGGGTCGGTGGTGGAGACCACCATGCCGTCCTGGGCCGGCAGGGCGCAGGACATCTGGATTCCCTTCACCGGGCCGTCCAGCAGCTTCACCGCGCAGAGCCTGCAGGCGGCGGCGATGGCCAGGGCCGGGTGGTAGCAGAAATGCGGGATGGTGATCCCGACGCTGCGGGCCGCTTCCAAAACGCTGGTCCCCGGCGCGACCTCCACCGGTATGTCGTCGATGATCAGTTTGGGCATCGTCCTCTTTCATCCTTGTAGCATCTGTCCATTCTCCCCTCGCCCTCCGGGAGAGGGGCAGGGGTGAGGGCGCGGCATGGAACCTTATTTCAGCGGGCACCTCTTCTTGACGATGTGCTCCCGCACCTCGTCCTCGAAATCGCGCAGCAGGCCGTCCAGCGGGGCCATGGCGCCGGGGGCGAGGGCGCAGAAGGTGTAGTTCAGGTACTTCACGTGCTCGCGCAGGATGGTGATGTCGTCCTCCTCGCCGCGCCCGTTCTCGATCCGGGTGAGGATCTCCTTCACGTAGGGAAGGCCCTCGCGGCACGGGGTGCACCAGCCGCAGGATTCGCGGGCGAAGAAGTTGATCAGGTTCAGGGTCGCCTCCACCAGGCAGTGTCCCTCGTCGAAGACGATCACCCCGCCGGAGCCGAGGCGCGAGCCCGCCTTGGCCACGGTGTCGTAGTCCATCGGGAGCGTCCAGTGCTCCGGCTTCAGGAATTGGGTCGAGGCCCCCCCCGGGATGCAGGCCTTGAACTTCTTGCCGTCGCGCATGCCGCCGCAGGCCCCGTCGATGATGTCCCCGAGCGTGGTGCCGATGGGGAGTTCGACGCAGGCGCGGTTCTTGACCGAGCCGCTCACGCAGAAGAGCTTGCTGCCGGCCCCCTCGGGGTTGAGCGCGAGCCCCTTGAACCAGGCGGCTCCGTTGGCGATGATGGCCGGGACGTTGGCCAGCGTCTCCACGTTGTTCACCACGGTCGGTCCCTGCCAGAGCCCTTTCACCGCCGGAAAGGGAGGCTTGGAGCGCGGGTTGGGGCGCTTCCCCTCCAGCGCGTTGATGAGCGCGGTCTCCTCGCCGCAGATGTAGCGGCCGGCGGAGAGGTGCAGGTCCAGTTCGATGGCGTGCTCGCTCCCCAGGATGTGCTCGCCGAGCAGTCCCGCCTTCTTCGCCTCCTCGATGCCGCGAGCCAGGTTGGCCGCGGCCTGCTCGTATCCCTTCCTGATGAAGATGAAGGCGTGCCGGACTCCGAGCGCGTAGCAGGCGAGGGTCATCCCCTCGATCAGGGAGTACGGGTTGTGCTCCAGGAGCACCCGGTCCTTGTAGGTTCCCGGTTCCATCTCGTCGCAGTTGCAGATGAGCCAGCGCGGGCCGGGGAGGTCGCGGGGGACGAAGGACCACTTCCTTCCGGTGGCGAAGCCGGCGCCGCCGCGTCCCCGGAGCCCCGAATCCATCACGGTTTGCTGCACGTCGTCCGGGCTCATCCCGGAGAAGGCCTTTTTCAGCGCCTCGAAGCCCCCCTCCTCGCGGTACTCGTCAAAAGTGACCACGCGGTCGGGGCGGTTATGTCGGAAAAGAGGGAGTTCCATGGTTCCTTGTCGTTCTCTGTCTTTCACCCTGTGGCTGCGCCCTCATCCCCTTCGCGGACCCTTCTTCTAAGGGGAGAAGGGATGGGACTCCCTCGCCCCCCGGGAGAGGGTCGGGGTGAGGGTGCCTTTACCCGTTGTTCCGCTCCGCTTCCAGTATCTTGTCCACCAGTTCAGGCGTCAGCTTCCCGTACGGGACCCCTCCGACCGACATGGCGGGGCTGTCGCCGCACATCCCCATGCAGCAGCAGGGAATCAGCGTGAACACGCCGTCCGCCGTGGTCCCCCCCAGCCCGACGCCGAGCTTGTCCTTCAGGTATTGGATGATCGTGTCGCAGTCGGCGCACCAGCAGGAGATGGAGTCGCAGACGTGGATCACCTTCTTCCCCACCGGGCGGCGGTAGATCATCTCGTAGAAGGTGGCGAGCTCCTCCACCTGCAAAGGCGACAGGCCCAGCAGCACCGCGGCCTCCCCTACCGCCTCGTCGGTAAGCCATCCGTAGTGGGTCTGCAGCTCCTTCATCACGTCCACCGCGGCCTCGCGCGGGGTGATGGCGGAAGCGACGCGCGCCTCAAGCGATGTTTTGAGGGTCTCTGGAATCATTTCCCGGTTCTGCTCCTTATGGTTACCGGTCCAGGTCCGCCAACACGAAGTCAACGGACCCGATGATGGCGAGGAAGTCCGACAGCAGCCAGCCGCGGCTCAAGACCGGCAGGGACTGGATGTGCGGGAAGGTCGCGGTCCTGATCCGCATCCGGTAGGCGGTGTGCAGGCCGTCGGAAACCGCGAAGTAGCCGTATTCCCCCTTCGGGGCCTCGATGGGGGCGTAGCACTCGCCCTTTGGAGGGGACATCCCGCGGGTCGCGTTCACGAAGTGGTGGATCAGGGATTCGATGTTTTCCAGGGCGTCTCTTTTTTGCGGCAGCGTGTAACGGTAATCCTGGGAGATCCAGCGTCCGTCCGGCATCCCCTGGGCGGCCTGCCTGACGATGGAGAGCGATTGCCGCATCTCCTCCATGCGCACCAGGTACCGGGCGTAGCAGTCTCCCCCCTCGGCAGTGGCCACCCTGAAGTCGAAACGGTCATAGCCGCAGTAGGGCATCTTCTTGCGCAGGTCCCAGTCGAAGCCGCAGGCGCGCAGCATCGGCCCGGTGAGTCCCCACTCCAGCGCCTCATCCACCGTGATGGCGGAAACCCCCTTCAGCCGCGCCGTGAAAATGGGGTTGCCGGACAGAAGCTTTTCGTACTCGGCGAGGCGGGGGGGGAACCACTCCAGGAAAGCGTGGACCTTGTCCAGCCACCCCGCCGGGAGGTCGTCCGCGACGCCGCCGATCCTGAACCACGCGGGGTGCATCCGTCCGCCGGTGATCAGCTCCACGATGTCGAAGATCTTCTCCCGGTCGGTGAAGGTGTAGAAGACCGGGGTCATGGCCCCGATGTCGGCGGCGAAGGTCCCAAGCCACACCAGGTGGTTGGCGATGCGGAACAGCTCGCAGAGCATGACCCTGATGTACATGGCCCGCTCCGGCACCTCGATGCCGCAGAGCTTCTCCACCGAATTGACGTAGGCGAGGTTGTTCTGGACGCCGGCCAGGTAATCGACCCGGTCGGTGTAAGGCATGTACTGGTGCCAGTTCTGGCGCTCCCCGATCTTCTCGGCCCCGCGGTGGTGGTAGCCGATCTCGGTGTCCATGTCGACGATCTCCTCGCCGGAGAGTTTCAGGACGAAGCGCACCACCCCGTGGGTACCGGGGTGCTGGGGACCGAGGTTCAGGATCAGTGTCTCGTCGTCGACGCGGTCGAAGAAGTCGCTGCCGGGGAGGGTCCTGCGCCCGCGCGCATGCTCCGCGGTGTACGCGGGCATCTCGGTGGCCCGGGAGGGATGCTCCTTCCTGAGCGGGTGCCCTTCCCAGTCGGGGGGCATCAGGATCCTGGTCAGGTTGGGATGACCGGCGAAGCGGATGCCGAACATGTCGTACGCCTCCCGCTCGTACCAGTTGGCGACGGGGAAGACGGAGGTGACACTGGGGATCTCGGGGTACTCCCCGTCCAGCTCGGTCTTGATCCTGATCCTGCCGGGGGTGTCGAAGCAGGTGAGGTGGTAGTTGACGGTGAAGTCCCGGAACCTGTCCCTGTCGCGGCGGCAGGACTCGTCGACGCAGGCGATGTCCTCCAGGCGGCGAAACTGCGAAGACTTACGCTCCTTCAGGTGCTTCAGGAGCTCCGGCACCAAGCGGGCGGGGGCGCGCAAGGTCAGCATGTCGGCCCCTGCCTCGTCCCTGACCACCTCCCCATTGAATGCCGCCTGCAGTTCCTCTTCCAGCCCGAACTCGGGGTAGGGGAGCCGGGGCTGTTTCGGGCGCCAGAGCTCGTCCGAGCGGGGTGCGGCGAAATAGGGGTGCTGCATCGAGCTGCCGCGGATGGGAACCCCCTCCAGGCCCGGCCCGCGGGTGTCCCGCGACTTGGTGACGCCGTCCTCGAGGATGGGGGCGACGGTCCCCTGCGTTCCCCCCTGCATCCGGAGCACCGGACGGGTCGGCCGCTCCTCGCTCCTGATCTTTTGCTGCAGCAGCATGAGCCCTTCGAGGAAGGATTCGGGGCGCGGCGGACAGCCGGGTATGTAGAGGTCGACCGGCAGTATCTGGTTCACCCCCTGCACCACGGAATAGACGTCGTACATGCCGCCGGAGTTGGCGCAGCTTCCCATGGAGATGACCCATTTGGGTTCGGCCATCTGGTCGTAGAGCCTGAGGATGCTCGGGGCCATCTTTTTGAAGACCGTTCCCGCGATCACCATCAGGTCGGACTCGCGGGGCGTGCCGCGCAGCACCTCGGCGCCGAAGCGCGAAACGTCGTAGCGCGAGGTGAAGGAAGCCATCATTTCGACGAAGCAGCAGGAAAGCCCGAAGAACATCGGCCAGAGTGAGTTCGCCCTCCCCCAGTTGATCAGGTCGTCCAGGGAGGTGAGGAGGACGTTTTCCGGTATTTTTTCGTCGTCCCTCTCGCTCAAGATCTACCTCGCGTACGGGTGGCGGAAGGTCCCCACTCCAGCCCGCCTTTCATCCAGAGCCAGACGAGGCCGAGCATCAGGATGACGATGAAGACCGTGATGTGCACCAGCCCCTGGATACCCAGAAGATCCCAGGCGGTGGCCCAGGTCAGGATGAAGGAGCCTTCGACGTCGAACACGATGAAGAAGATGGCGATGAGGTAGAAGGGGACTTGCGAGGTGTGGCGGGCGGCACCGGTGGGGGCCACCCCTGACTCGTAGGGTATGTGCTTGTCGGCTGAATCATGGCCCGAGCCGAGAAAGTACGCTGCCGCCAGCAGGACGCCGATGAGCCCCACCGCGATGACGGTGTAAATGGCGAGGGGGATGAACTCGACCTGCTGTGCGGTGACTGGCATACCGGCCTTTCAATGAGAATAACAGGGGATTTTGGTACCCGTATAATCTAGCGTAGCGCCGCCGAAAGTCAATTAGTCCGCGGGGGAGGTGCGGATCATTAGATCAGGACATCATAATCTTGCTCCTCAGTATCAGGATCTCGAACGCCATGGCCGCTTTACTAATGAGTTTTTGTATCTCGGGCACCTTTTCGTCCAGGGGTGTTCTTCCCCCGCCGACGTACAGGACGGCGACCACGCGCCCCATCATCAGTAGCGGCACCAGAAGGTTGTTGAAAGGGGTGCCCCCCCCGAGGGCCTCCATGATGGCCTGGTTGCCGGGAGTGGGAGGCATGGGGCCCAGGAAGAAGCTTTTGCTCTGGTTCACCACGTTCAGCACCGAGGGGTCGCTCAGGGAAAGCTCCAGCCCCTCGAACTCCGGGACCGGCTTGTTGTCTACCCGCGCCATCCACCCTGTTGCGTTTCCCCCCCGCAGCAGGAAGAAGGCGACCCGCTTGAACTGGGGCCCCAGGTGGCCGGTGATCAGTTCAGCGATCCAGTCGCGGTCGTCGGCCTCGGCGAGCCCGGCAAGGACGCTGTCCAGCGAGTAGTCCTGCTCTGGTTCCTCCATCTCCTCCCGGTAAAGTTCCGCGATAGGCGCGGGCTTTGGAGCTGCGGCTGTCACCGTCTGTTGGGGCGGTTCCGCTGGAGGGGGCGCCGGTGCCGGGTGGGGCGCCGATTCGGGTGCCGGAGCCTGAGCAGGAGTAGAAGAGGCCGCCGGCGCAGCGGCCGGCGTCGCCGCAGGGGCGCCGGGGTGGAGTGGCGCCGGGGGCGGTGTCGTCTCGGGTTGCTCCAGGCCGGCAAGGCTCAATTCCTCCAGCATGGGGAGGTCGAGGATCTCTTCCTCGACGTGGGCGGGCCACTCACCGAGCGTCGGTGTCGGTTCTGGTGGGGGAGGGGGGGCTGTCACGACCCGTGCAGCCGGCGTAGCCGGGGAGGGGGCGGCGGAATGGGCGGCATGCTGCCTGCTCCTGCTTCTGCTGCCTCCCTCGACGCTGATGTAGCGCACGTCTCGCTTGATACCGTAGTACTTCTCCAGCGCCGTCACGATGCGCAGCTCCGGTGCGATGACCGGGACGATGATATAGCCGGTGGCGAACGCTATTTCATCAATGGCGTGCAGGTCGGTGGGATCGACCATCGCCAGGGTGACCTTGCGGTTGTTGAGCGCTATGGGGACCGCCTTGTACTTCTTGACGTAGTCCACCGGGATGAGCTTGATGATGTGAGGGGGGATGTCGAGCAGTTGTCCCGGAGCGGCGTGGGCGATGCCTACCTTCTGGCTGAGGAATTCCGCCAGATCCTGCTCGTCCAGGTATCCCATTTCCACCAGGTTGGTGCCGAAACGTCCTCCGAATATTGCCTGTCCTTTCAGCGTCTCATCAAGCTGGGCCGCCGTGATTTTTCCGGCCTTGACCAGCATTTCGCCCAACCTCATCTTTTCCAAGCTCCCCTCCGGCATGTCATCAAAATTGCAGGTATAACTCGTTGAGCCAGTGACAAAAAAAGCCGCCAACCCAAACGGCAGCGTCCGCGCGGACTGACCTTCCGGGCTGGACGGGACCGACTTTGTTAATCGAGCGCTAATTTAGAGCCGCCGCAGGACAATGTCAATAGCAAACGGTGAGTTGCGCCGGCTCAGCAAAGGTCGATTATCTCGTAGCGATTACTCCCCAGTTCCACCTCGTCTCCGAGCGACTTTCCTATCAGCTCCCGCCCCAAGGGGGAACCGGCGGTGATGACCAGTACCTCCTCGTCATCAAGCCGCAGTTTCAGCCCCCCTTCCTGCGGACCGATGAAGAAGGTTTTGGCCGCCCCCTCTTCGTCCAGGAGCGTCACCAGGGCCGTGAGCCGGATGCTGGCTCCCTCGCCGAAGGGGTGCAGGGGTAGCTGTCGGTAGGCCTGCAGGGCGCGCTTCAACTCCTGGGCGCGGTTTGCCTGCCCCTGTGCCACGTATGATGCTTCCAGGCTGAGCGTGTCGTATTTGTTATCGGGGATGTTTTCTTCGTGGATGGCGGCTTCGTGCGCGGTTTTGGCGGCGTTGGACAAAACCGACAGATCCTGCGTCAGCCTTTCGATGATTAGCCGGTGTAGCCGGCTTTTTCTGGATGTAACGATGGTGAACCTTCCTGAGTGTAATGTCCTGCCGGGGCCGTGGTGGCGGATATCCAGGCCCCTGGCGGACAGATACTATAACGCGGTTGGGAATCTGTCAAAGGAAGATGATTATTTTCCGGGGTACCAGTTGATCCCGAACAGGTGCATGTTGAGTCCGGGGTTGATCTTTCCGTTCAGGCCCGCGTTGGACATGTGCTGGAACCGGTAGGAAAGCGCGAACGTCGGGGTTAAGTGGTAGATGACGCCGGCATGGGAGATGAACTGCTCGATGCCGTTGTAATCTCTTCCGCCGAACCTGTCGCGGCCGAGCACCGCGATGCTTACGCCGAGGTCGAGCTCGACGGAGTTGTGATTGCCGATGGTAAAGACCGGACCGAGCGAACCGACGAGGCCGAGGTCGTCGCCGCTGGAAAGGGCCCCGGCCGTGAGGGATACCTCGGTTGAGATGCCCCAGCCACCTTTGCTGCGCAGGCTCCAGGGGAGCTGGTAGCAGGCGAAGGCCTCGATCATCTGGGCGCCGTGGTCCTTGCCGTCGACCGAGAATCCTCCTCGCACACCGAAGGGGCCCCAGTTGTTCGCCGACGCGGGGCCTTCTGCCCCGAGAGACAGAGCGATTGCGATCAACACCAGGCAGCAGATTCGTCTCATGGCGCGCTCCGTATTGGGGATTGCTAACGCTACTACATTTAAGCCTCCTTTTTCCTAAATTCAAGCACCGTCGAGTAGATGCGGCGCGGCGGTTCCCGGTCCCGGCACGGCCATCGCTGCAGCCTGATACCGCTGCCTTGCACAAAAACAACGGCGGATGTACTATTTAGTTGGTACTATGAGGGAGAATGAGGTTGGCAGGTACACGCCCGAAGGAGGTGGCCATGAAAGGATACCAACTGGTAAAGGAGATCAGAGACGCGAAGAGTGCTCACCCCGACCGGGTATTCATCAAGTGGTGGCGCAATGAGGAGGACTTCATTGACTTCGATCTGCTCGACAGGTTCCTGCAGAACCTGAAAGAGAGTGAGAAGATCGACGGGTTCGAGTTGATCAACGAAGATGAGATGTGGCGTACATTGGAGGCCCGTTGTCAGGGGAGAGTTTCCAGAGAGAAACGTGACGGAGACTGGGTGCTGCACTGGACGCCGCCGCCCAACAGGAAAGCCGAGGACGTGCAGACAGAGTACCCGTACACCGCAGAGTCTATGGTGAAGATTCTGGATTCGGAAACGAACTATAATTTCGTGGATTGAGCGGGAGATGCCGGCGCGGCACGGGGCGTAAAAGTAAAGGAAATGAGGGGCGAAGAACCGGTTCGCCCCTTTTCTTTTGCCTACCGTCCCTTCGCGAGCATCTTGAAGAAATCAAGCACCTTGTCCGGGTGCTCCGATGCTTTGGCGACCTTGGGCCAGTGTTTGATGACGATTCCCTCCGGTGAGATCACCACGGTGGAACGGATGGTGCCCATGGTGGTCTTGCCGTATTGCACCTTTTCGCCGAAGGCGCCGTACGTTTTCATCACCGAAGCGTCCGGGTCGGAGAGGAGGGTAAAGGGGAGCTTGAAATCGGCGATGAATTTGTCGTGGGACTTCAGGGAATCCTTCGAGACTCCGACCAGTACCGCTCCAAGTTGCTCGAAGAGCGCGTGCAGCTTGGCGAAGCCCACCGCCTCCGCCGTGCAGCCGGGGGTGTTGTCCCTGGGGTAGAAGAAGAGAACCAGGATCCTGCCTTTGTAATCTCCGAGCGTGTGCTCCTTCCCGTCGCTCCCCTGCAGCCTGAACTCCGGTGCCTTTTGACCTTCCAGAAACATAATCTCCTCCTTTGACGTGCTTCTCATTAGCCGATAAACCATAGCAGAATGGCCGTGGTTGGCAAGGGGAATGAGCATGACGCCTGTTGTAACCGGCTTTGATTCAAGGTATGCTGCCGCGGGTCAACGGAGGAGCTAAGATGAGCGGTATGATGGAGGCGGCGGTGGACCCGGCAAGGTGGCACCATTTTGCGGGGGTGCTGCTGGTCATCGCGCTGGCGGTATCGCAGGCGCGGGTAGGGAAGGCCGGTGCGTTCTGGCAGATCTGTTGGGCGCTCCCCGGGACGCTGCTGCACGAGCTGTCTCACCTCGTAGTCGCGGGTATCACCGGTGGGCGCCCCGTGGGGTTCACCATCGTGCCTCGCCGGGATGGTCCGGGGCGGTGGGTGCTGGGATCGGTTACCATCAGTAACCCCGGGACGGTGTCAGCGCTCCCTTCGGCGCTTGCGCCGTTATTGTTGAATCTCGTGGCGTATTACCTGTATCTCGGTTGGAGCCGGTGGTTCCCCGGCGATCTGCCGCACACGCTGTTGATGTACGTTGCCATTTACGTTTTCAGCTACAGCTCGGTACCGTCGGGCCAGGACCTGAAGGTTGCCGTTTCCAGTCCCGCCGGGGTGTTGCTTTATGGCGGGGCCGTGGGGGTGTGTTGGTGGCGGTGGGGGCTTTAGAGGCGGTTGCGGCTTTGTGCTCGGGTCCGGTAGAGGCGCTCGGTGAAACCACCTTCTTTTTCAAAGGCAGCAGCCTGGGCGTTGAGTTGGCGCTCCAGCAGTGAGCATGCCACCGCTATGAGGGTAAGCGCAGCGTTGGCCGCCGCCTCGGCATAGCTGCTAGTGGACCTTGTGGACCTTGTGGACCTTGTGGACCCGGTGGACCCGGTGGACCTGGTGGGGGCTGTGGGGGCTGTGGGGGCTGTGGGGGCTGTGGGGGCGGCTACCGTGGTCGCTTGGTGTCCACTTCGTTGTCCATGTGGTCCACCGGGTCCACTCAGTCCATGTCCACTTGGTTCTTGTCCACTTGGTTCCCCCTGCCCACCCCTGCAAACTTCCACCACCCAGCGGGCCACCTCGTCGGCGCTTTTACAGCGCCGGGCAACCAAGGCGGTGCGGCGCGGGTCTGAGCGATCCCACCGTGGCAGCCTGCGCTGACGCAGAAAGTCCTGGTAGTCCAGGCGCAACTCCTCTAGGCTGGTGCGGGCGACGTTGGTCAATTTCAACTCGGTCTTCTTGGAGGTCCCTGAAGCCTGACTTCCTTCCGCGATGTTCTGCACGCCGCTCCGGGCGGCCTGTACCATCTGGTCATGGGTCCTGCTCCGCTTGTCGATGTAGCGGTCGCAAAAGCGGACGGTCACGTCATACACCAATTGGGCCAGCTGAAAACTCTTCAGCTGACGATACCCCCCGTGGCTCT
Source organism: Geomonas subterranea (assembly GCF_019063845.1). Taxonomy (NCBI): domain Bacteria; kingdom Pseudomonadati; phylum Thermodesulfobacteriota; class Desulfuromonadia; order Geobacterales; family Geobacteraceae; genus Geomonas; species Geomonas subterranea. Next base: position 3,631,112 of record NZ_CP077683.1, on the reverse strand, counting down.
GCAACAGCTTTCCACTTTCGACGTCGACCATGGCTTCCTCCCCGGCACCAGGCATTTTACCACGGCACCTGGCTACCCCTTCCACCACGGCCCATAAAAAAAAGCCCGTCCACGTAGTGGACGGGCTTTTTTCATACCAGCAATGTCGCGGTCACAGCGACGCGGCGAGCCTTTCGAATTCTTTCTTCGAACGCACGATGCAGTCCTCGACGGCCATGCCAGCGAAATAGTTGCCGGTGACGTAGAGGTTGCTGCCGGCAACCAGACGGTCGATCTGGTCTGTGAGCCCCTTGTGCCCGACCACCGGGGAGGGAAGCTGGCTCTCGCGCTGCACCACCTGTTCCAGGTCCTCGGTCTGCACCTGCAACACGGAGGCGATCCGATTCAGCTTGGCCTCCAGGGATACCTTGCCCGCCTTGTAGTGGAAGCTGAAGCCGCGATAGCTGTCATGGAGCACGGTGTCGCGCGAAACGGCGGAGTAGAACTCCTCCCCGATCGGGATCAGGCCGGCCAGAAGCGGGAGCTTCAGCTTACTCTTCTTGACCGCCACCCCCACGCTCTCGATGGTTTCCAGCTTGATCTGGGTGAGTACCTCGGCGAGCTCCGGCGCGATCCCGGCGGCAAGCGCGGCGCTCGAGGGGGGAGGGGCGGCGAGGGTCAGCCGCGGCGCCTGGTAAGCGGTCCCGTCGGCGAGCTCCACCGTGTAGCCGTCCGTCCCCTTGGCGATGCGCGCCACCTCCGCGCCCGTCTGCAGGGTCACCCGGTCCGCGACGGCAAGCTTGTCGATGACGCTGTTAAGCCCTCCCTGCAGGGTGAAGCTCTTGATGACGTCCTTTCTCCTGGGGCGCTTGTTGAACAGCATGTCGGCGGGGAAGTCGTCGGCACGCTGGGAGATGACGGCGTTGAACGCGGGACCGAAGACCCGGTCATAGTTCTTGCGGCCGACGATGCTGCCGTAATAGGAGGAGACGCTGGCCCCGTCCTTCTTCAGGGTGAAGAGCTTCCACGCGGAAAAGGCGAGCTCGGGGAAGGAAAGCTGCGAAGGGATGCTCTTCACCTCGTTGTTCACCAGCATCTTGAACGACACCTTTTCCCTGGGAAGGATGCTCCCCATCAGGCCATGCCTCTCCATCAGCTCCAGCAATCCGCCGTAGGAGTTGTAGCAGGTGTGGGCACCAAGCTCCAGCCAGAACCCGGATGCGCTCCCTTCGAAGCGGTGTGAATGAAAGCAGCCCCCCGGCCGGTCGCTCTTTTCCAAAACCAGCGTGTTCAGCCCCTTGGCCGCTGCATGACTTGCGAAACTGAGACCGCTGATCCCTGCACCTATGACGATGGCGTCGAATTGCTTCATCTGGCAGCTCCTGTTTTTAAGGGTCGTTAATTCCAGCCTATATAAGCGCGGCTACGGCGGGTTGTCAAGGTTTACAACATGTTGACAATGGCTCGGTCAGCTATTACATTCTGTGAAGCTCAAAAGAAGGAATATGAAAGGGAATTAAGCATGGCACAGAACGATTATTACGAGGTGCTCGGTCTCAAGAAGGGCGCCTCGGCTGAAGAGATCAAGCGGGCCTACCGCAAACTCGCGGTCAAGTATCACCCGGACAAGAATCCGGGTGACAAGCAGGCCGAGGAGCGCTTCAAGGAGATCAACGAGGCCTACGCGGTACTCTCCGATCCCAAGAAGAAAGAGCAGTTCGACCAGTTTGGCTCCACAAACTTCCATCAGCGTTTCTCCCAGGAGGATATCTTCCGGGGCTTCAACGTGGACGACATGTTCCGCGACCAGGGCTTTGGCACCGACGACATCTTCTCCCGCATCTTCGGCGACGCCGTGCGGCGTCAGCGCGGCGGTCGCGGTCGCTCCATGGCCGCCAAGGGGGAGGACTTCTCGATGGAGATCCAGGTCACCTTCCGCGACGCCTACGACGGCGCCGAGAAACGGGTGGCCTTCATGCGCGACGGCACGCGCGAAGAGCTGTCGGTGAAGATCCCCGCCGGGATCGAGACGGGGGCGAGGCTCAGGGTGGCGGGGCGCGGCGCACCGGGGCGCATGGGGGGACCCGCCGGGGATCTCTACCTCTCGGTGACGGTGGGAACCGATCCGCTGTTCCAGCGTGAAGGCGCGGACATCGTGCTGAGCCACGAGGTGCGCTTCTCGCGGGCGGTGCTGGGGGGGCAGGTCGAGGTGCCGACCATGGAGGGGGCCAAGAGGATCAAGATTCCGGCAGGCATCCAGTCCGGCACCAAGGTGCGCCTCAAGGGGCTGGGGTTCCCGGTGCTCGGGTCGCAGGCGCGCGGCGACATGTACGTGAGGATCGCGGTGCGCGTGCCCGAAAAACTGTCGGCGCGCCAGCGTGAACTGGTCGAACAACTGGCAGCCGAAGAGCTCTAGCTTAAGCAACCCGCACGACATCCCACCATAAAAAAATCCCCCTCGCCGGGTGCCGGTGAGGGGGATTTTTGCTTTCGGGAAACGGTGTCAGGGGTGCTTGATGTCGATGCTGGCGGAGCTGCGCAGGTCCTTGACCCACTGGTTGAAGCGCTCGTCCGACTTCTTCTTGTAGAGCTGCTCTTCGATGGAGTCCTTTACCTCTTCGAAGGCGCGCCCCTTCTCCTGACTCTTCTCTTCCAGCTTGATGATGTGCAGTCCGGCAGGGCTTGCTACCAGTGAGCTCACCTCGCCCGGCTTCATCGCGGCGACGGTGTTGCCGATTTCGGCCAGCATGTCGCTTCTCTTGAAGGTCCCGAGATCCCCCCCGTTCTTGGCGGCCGCGGGATCCTGCGAGTACTTCTTGGCCAGTTCGACGAAATCCTCCCCCCCCCGTGCCTTCACCAGCACCTCGTTGGCGAGTTTCTCCACCTTGGCGGTGTCGCCGGCGCTCCCCTTCGGATCGAGCTTGAAGAAGATGTGGCGGGCATGGAAGGTCTCGCTGCTGCCGCCGTAGTCGGCGCGGTGGGTTTCGTAGTACTCGCGCGTCTCGCGCTCACCCACCTGGATCTTGGAGCGGACCTCCTGGCTCATGAGCCGCATCCGCTCCAGCTGCTCCTTGAGCTGCACCTTGTACTGCGGGAAGCTGAGCCCCTGGCTGGCGAGCGCCTGCTCAAGGGCCTGCTGGGTCAGGTTGTTCTGCTTCTTGACGTCCTCGATGGCCAGGCGCACGTCCTCGTCGCTCACCTTGATGTCAAGCTCGCGGATCTTCTGTTCGACCAGTTTCCGGTCGATCAGGCGGTTGATGGCCAGGTTACGCAGGTCGATTTTGTCGGAGGGGGGAAGCTTTTCGGCTTCCTTCTGCACCTGGGCGTATTCCTTGTCGACGTCGGTGTTGGTGATCACTTCGTCGTTGACGATGGCGGAGATGCCGCTGATCTGTTTGGTGCCGGCGAAAGCCGGGGCGATTGCGAAAAGGGCCAGCATGCAGCAGGCGATGATGATCTTAGCCATGGGTTCTCTCTGTGGCCGCGTGGCGCGGCGTTTGTGCAAAAACGGCCGGGCTCGCGCCCGGCCGTCGGTTCTTCGGTTGTTGCCTAACGGTTTCGGCTACTTGCCCTTGGCGGGCTGAGCCGGCTGCGCTGCCTCGCCCGGCTTGGCGGGGTGAGCTGCGCCCTCCTTGGCCCCTTCGCCGCCGAGCTCTTTCAGCGCATCTTCTTTCACGGAAACCTTCGCCTGCTTTTTCAGGTCTTCCTTCAGCTTCTTGAAGACCTCCTGCTGCTTGGCGGGCTGCAGGGCCGCCTTGATCTCGTCCTTCACCTCGTCCAGGCTCCGCGGGCCGGCCGGACGGGCGCCGGTCTTCTTGATGATGTGGTAACCGAACTGGGTCTTCACGATCCCGGAGGTCTCACCCTCCTTGAGGCCGAAGGCCACCTTCTCGAATTCGGGGATCATGGAGTTCTTGCCGAACCAGCCGAGGTCGCCCCCCTTGGGAGCTGCACCGTCGATGGAGTGCTTCTTGGCGAGCTCCTCGAAGCTCGCGCCGCCCTTAAGCTGCTTCTCGACATCCTTGGCCTCCGCCTCGGACTTCACCAGGATGTGGCTCGCCCTGATCTGGGCGTCGGATTTGAACTTGTCCTTGTTCTTGTTGTAGTACTCCTGCATCTCGGCGTCGGACACCTTGCCGGACTCCTCAATCTTCTTCTTGAGGAACGCCTCGACGATGACGCGCTTCTTCAGGTCCTCGAGCTTAGCGGCCACCTCGGGGCTCTTGTCGATGCCGTCCTTGGCCGCCTGCTGCATGATCAGCTCGCGCACCACCATGGTGTCGATCATCTCCTTCTTCCCCTCCGGGGTCTCGGTCATCGGCTTGAGCTGGGGAGGAAGAGCGGCCTGCTCCTTGTAGAAATCGTTGTCGGTGATGTTGGCGCCGTTCACCTCGGCGAGGACGATCCCTTTGCCCGGGCCTTCCTGCTTCGCCTCGGTGCCCGCCTGCTGCTTCTTGCAGCCGGTCATGGCCACGCTCAGTGCGAGTAAAAGTACTGCGGCAGTTTTGCTGAAATGCACGGTTGGCTCCTTTGAACTTGCTAATTTTATTTCAATCCGGTGAACGCTAGCATATCAGACTAGGCATTTCAAGACATTTCTGGCCTCCGCCAGCACCCCGTCGAAGGAGCTGTCGGCGACGCGCACGTAAAGCCGGAAGTCCGGCGTAAACCTGTATTTTCCCTTCTCTTTGCGCAGCAGTCCGGTGATGGCGTCGGGGGAGACCGGCGTCCTCTCGTGGAAGGCGAGCGAGAGCTCGTTGCCGGAGAACTCGATCTCCTTCACCAGCAACCGTTTCAAGGCGACGCGCAGGCGCATCACCTCCAGGAGGAAGAGCGCCGCGACCGGCAGCGGGCCGAACCGGTCCGCCAGCTCCTCGCGGATGTCGTCGATCTCGGCCTCGTCCGCCGGTTGGGTCAGCTTCTTGTAGATGAGCAGGCGCTGGTTCGGGTCCCGCACGTAATCCTCGGGGATGAAGGCGGGGACCTTGAGCTTGATCTCCGGCTCCACCCGGTCGGGGAGCGCCTCCCCCTTGAGGGTCCGCACCGCCTCGTCGAGGAGTTCGGTGTAGAGCTCGAAGCCGACCGCCGCGATGTCGCCGCTTTGGCGCGCCCCCAGCAGGTCGCCTGCGCCGCGGATCTCCAGGTCGTGGGTGGCGATCCTGAACCCGGCCCCGAGCTCGGTGAGCTCCTGGATGATCTTCAGCCGCTCGCGCGCGTCGGAGGAGATGGAGCCCTCCCCCGGGATGAGGAGGTAGGCGTAGGCGCGGGTCTTGGACCGGCCGACCCTGCCGCGCAACTGGTAGAGCTGCGAGAGGCCGAAGGTGTCGGCGCGGTTCACGATCAGCGTGTTGGCGGTGGGGATGTCCAGGCCGCTTTCGATGATGGTGGTGCACAAAAGGAGGTTCGCCTCGCCGTGCATGAAGGAGAGCATCACCTGTTCCAGCTCCTTCTCCGCCATCTGCCCGTGCCCCACGGCGATCTTCGCCTCGGGGACGATGCGCCTGAGCTCCTCGGCCATGGCGCCGATCGACTGCACCCGGTTGTGCACGAAGAAGACCTGGCCGCCGCGCCTCAGCTCCCGCAGGACCGCCTCGCGGATCAGCTCGTCGGAGGAGCGGGAAACGAAGGTCTTGATGGCGAGCCGGTCCACCGGCGGGGTGTCGATGATGGAGAGGTCGCGGATCCCCATGAGCGACATGTACAGGGTGCGCGGGATGGGAGTCGCGGTGAGGGTGAGGATGTCGACCACGGCCCGGAACTGCTTGAGCCTCTCCTTGTGCGCGACGCCGAAGCGCTGCTCCTCGTCCACGATCAGAAGCCCCAGGTCCTTGAAGACCACGTCCTTTTGCAGCAGGCGATGGGTGCCGATGACGATGTCGACTTCACCCTTTTTCACCCCCTCGAGGATCTGTTTCTGCTGCTGCGGGGTACGGAAGCGCGACAGCATCTCCACCCGCACCGGGTAATCCTTGAGCCGCGCGGCGAAGCTCTCGGCGTGCTGCTGGGCCAAAACGGTGGTGGGGACCAGGATGGCCACCTGCTTGCCGTCCAGGGTCGCCTTGAAGGCGGCGCGCATGGCCACCTCGGTCTTGCCGTAGCCGACGTCGCCGCAGACCAGGCGGTCCATGGGGCGCGGGCTCTCCATGTCGGCGATGACCTGGTCGATGGCGGCCGCCTGGTCCGGCGTCTCCTCGAAGGCGAAGGAGGCCTCGAAGGCCCGGTACATGTCGTCGGCGGGGGAGTAGCGGTATCCCTCCTGGACCTCGCGCGCGGCGTGGATCTTCAGAAGTTCCGCCGCCATCTCCTGGATCTCGGCGCGTGCCTTGGCCTTGGCCTTTTCCCAGCCGGCGCCCCCCAGGCGGTCGAGCCTCGGCTCGATCCCCTCGGCTCCCACGTAGCGCTGCACCAGGTTGATGCGGTCAACCGGGAGGTAGAGCTTGTCGCCGCCGGCGTACTCGAGAAGCAGGAAATCGCCTTCCAGACCGGTGAGGCTCAGGTGTTGCAGCCCCCGGTACAGCGCGACCCCGAAGTCGATGTGGACCATGTGGTCCCCCGGCTTCAACTCGGCCAGCGAGGTGAGGAGCTGTTTCTTTTTCGCCTCGGACAGGCCGCGCCGCTTCACCCTCTTGCCGAAGATCTCCTCCTCGGCGATCACCACCAGGCGCTCCTGCTCCAGGCGGAAGCCGCGGGATATCTCGCCGATCAGGATCTCCACCCGCCCGGCGGGGCGGGAGGCGGCGGTCCGGAACGAGTCCTGGGAGTGCTCCAGGGGGAGCCGGTAGTGCGACAGGAGCTCGTAGAGCCTCCTCGCCTGTCCCGCCTGGTGGCAGGGGATCAGCACGCGGTTCCCCGCCGCGATCCAGGTCACCATCTTCTCGGTCAGGGGGGCCAGCACCCGTTCCCCTTCCGGGGTGGTGTCCAGCCTGAGGTCCTGATTCCCCGCGCAGCCGACCCGGAGCTTCTCCCCCCCTTCCCCCTCGATCTCCAGGCGGGGGAACTCCAGGCGGCGCCCGGTTGCCAGCGCGCGCTCGAGCTCCTGCGCCGTGAGGTAGAGCTCGGCGGGATCGCAGACGATGGCGTCGCGCAGCTCGGCGCGTTTCGCCGCGCTCTCCAGATCCTCACCGAAGCGCTGCAGCGCATCGGCTACGGCCGCCGGGTCGACCAGGACCCGCACCGCGTTCTCCCCCGCGTAATCGAGAATGGACTCCAGCTGCGGGTGGAACAGGGGCTGCAGGAATTCGACCCCGGGGGGGTAGATGGCGTGCTGCAGCTGATCCAGAAGTTCCCGGCGCCGGTCGGCGCCGATGCCGAGGTGGTCGCAGCGGCGCTTGAGCCTCGGGGCGAGATCCTTCACCACCTGTTCGGAGAGGATCACCTCGCGGGAGGGGAGCAGCACCAGCTCCTCGAGCGGCTCGAGCGAGCGCTGGGAGACGGGATCGAAGAGACGCATGGTCTCGACCAGGTCGCCGAAGAACTCGATGCGCACCGGCTGCTCCCGGTCGGGGGGGAAGATGTCCAGGATGCCGCCGCGTACCGAGAAGGTGCCGCGGTCCTCGACCAGGGGGACGTGTGAATACCCTAGCTTCACCAGCTTCTCGACCAGGCCGTCCCGCTCCAGCTCCTCGCCCGCCACCAGGTAGTGGCAGACGCCGCCCAGGGTACCGCGGGGAATCACCCTCTGCAGGACGCTCGCCACCGGGAGCACCAGCGCCTGCACGCCGCCATCCAGGAGGCGGACCAGGGCGTTCAGCCGCTCTCCCACCAGGTCGGGGTGCGGCGAGGCCGCCTCGAAGGGGGTGACGTCCCAGGCGGGGAAGGGGAGTACCGTCTCCGGGCGCGCGGCGAAGAAGCGCAGTTCGCGGGTGATCTCGTCCGCGCTCTCCTGGTCGGCGGTCAGCACCACCAGCGGTGCGCCGACGTGGTCGGCAAGCCGCGACAGGAGGTAGGCCGGCGCCCCCCCCTCGAGCCCGGTCACACTCACCTGGCATGCGGGGGGATTCAGTTTCTCGTTGAGCTGTTTCAGGTACTGCGCTTCGGGCATGGTCATCGTGTCGTGGCGGGGCCTTTCGCTTTGGTGGGTGGAGCTCTCAAGCACCGGTTGAGCATAGCAAAAACGGGGCCGATTATCCAGACGCTTGCGGCCAAACTTTTTCCGCTCCCCCCAAATAAAAGTAAAGTAAATAACCGGAGCCGCCGAAGAGCCTCTTGAAGCCTGAGGAGTAAAAGGTGAGAGCGGTTTAATCAAGGGTGAGCCTATGAAACAAGAAGATATCCTCCACTCCGACGTGATAAATTACTTCAGCGCGGAGTTTGCTGCACTAGAGGAACGCCTCAAATCGGGCCGTCTGGAAGACTACCGTGAGCGCGTGCTGGTCAGCCGCAAGATCTCCGAGGCCGTGCACCTGCTCTCCCCCTACGTCCGGAGCGACCCCAGGGCCAGGCACCTGGTGAGAAACGCCGAGGCGCTCAGGAAGGAGCTCCTCTCGGTGCGTTCCATCATCGCGAAGCAGCTGTTGCAAAAAGAGAAGCAGTCCCTCCTCCAGGCCATCCTCATGCGCAAGAAGGGACGCCGCCCCGACGAACTGGCCGGCTGACCGCAGCGCACTGGTGCCGGGTCCGGCCCATCGTTGCTGCTGGGCCACCCGGTGTTTTACGTTCCCCTGAAGAATTCGCTTTACAATTAATGCGGCGTGTATTATATATCTCCTCCTTGTTGTGGAGAGATGTCCGAGTGGTTGAAGGAGCACGCCTGGAAAGCGTGTGTACGTTAATAGCGTACCGAGGGTTCGAATCCCTCTCTCTCCGCCATACTTACATTACCCTTTGCGGATAGACCTGATAGCTGGGTCCCGCGCAACGGAAGGTTATGAACCCCGTCAGGTCCGGAAGGAAGCAGCGGCAGTAACCGCCCCCGTGTGCCGCGGGGTAGCCCAGCTATCAGCTCTTTCCGCAACCCCCCGCCCGCCCCACACCCCGCACGAACCATGAACCACGTGAAGCCATAGAGGTACGCCGCCTTGTCCTATCTTGTCCTTGCTAGAAAATGGCGCCCCCAGACCTTCAGCGACCTGGTCGGCCAGGAGCATGTCAGTCAGACCTTGAAAAACGCCATCGACGGCGGCAGGGTCGCGCATGCCTTTCTCTTCACCGGCGCCCGCGGCGTGGGCAAGACCAGTTCGGCGCGCATCCTCGCCAAGGCGCTGAACTGCGAGTGCGGCCTGACCGTGGAGCCGTGCAACACCTGCTCCACCTGCATGGAGATCACCGACGTCAACTCGGTGGACGTCTTCGAGATCGACGGCGCCTCCAACACCGGGGTCGACGACATCCGGGAACTCCGCGACAACATCAAGTACCTCCCGTCGCGCTCGCGCTACAAGATCTTCATCATCGACGAAGTGCACATGCTCACCACCAACGCCTTCAACGCCCTTTTGAAGACGCTGGAAGAGCCGCCGCCGCACGTCAAATTCATCTTCGCCACCACCGAGCCGCACAAGGTCCCCATAACCATCCTGTCGCGCTGCCAGCGCTTCGACTTCAAGCGGATCGCGCTGCCGCGCATCGTCTCGAGGCTTCGCTTCATCGTGGACCAGGAGGGGGTGCAGGTCTCCGACGAGGCGCTCTCGGTCGTCGCCCGCAAGGGGGACGGCAGCATGCGCGACTCCCTCTCCACGCTGGACCAGGTGCTCGCCTTCTGCGGCAACAGCGTATCGGATGCCGACGTGGCCGCGCTTTTGGGCGTGGTGGACCGTCGCCTGATCATGGACGGCTGCCGCAGCGTGCTGCAGGCGGACGTCAAAGGGGCGTTGGAAATCGTGGCCCAGGTCGATTCCTTCGGCTACAGCATGCGCCAGTTCTGCCAGGAGCTTATCGACCGGTTCCGCAGCATCGCCATCCTGAAGGCGGTGGGGGAGCCGGGGGACCTCCTGGAACTCTCCGACGCCGAGCTGGGTGAGTTGAGGGGGCTGGGGGCCGGCGCCGGCCAGCAGGAACTGCAGCGCCACCTCGCCATCCTGCTCAAGGCCGAGGCCGAGATGGCGCATGCGGGCTTTCCGCGCCTGATCCTGGAAATGGCTCTGATGAAGATGGCGACGATGGCCCCCGCCATCCCGGTGCAGGAGCTGCTGACCCGGCTGGACGCCCTGGAAAAGGGGGCTCCCCGGCAGCGCGCCCGGCGCATCCGGCCCATCCCGCCCCCCCCGCGCGCCCCGCCGCTGCTCCCGTTGCCGCCGCGTCCCATCCCGCGCGCGACCCGGCGCCCGCACCGCATCATGCCGCGGCACCGGCGTCCCGTCCCGCAGCGGCGCCCCAGGCCGTCCCGGCCGCTTCCTTCGCTTCCGGCACCGCCGCCGACCTCTGGGGAGGCTTCGTGCAGGCTGTGAAAGGGAAGAAGCCGATGCTTGGGGGCGCGCTGGAAGAGGTGTACCCGGTCAAGGTGGCGCAGGGGATACTGGAAATCGGGTGCCTGCAGGGCTCTTTCCAGCTGACCCGCCTGCAGGACCCTGAGCAGATCAACGAGCTGAAGAGCCTGGCGCAGGCGCATTTCGGGGTGCCGACGCAGGTCAAGGTGGTTGCGCTGAACGCGCCGCCGACCGACGCAGCCCCGACCCTGTCGGAAAAAAAAAGCCTTGAAGATGCCGAGCGCAAGGCCGTCCTGAGGCGCGAGGCGGAGGAACATCCGCTGGTGGCCGCGGCGGTCGAGATGTTCGACGGCGAGATCGCCGAAGTGCAGGAGCTTTCGCAAAAAGAAGCGGTCAAATCATAACAACGTTCCGCGGTACGCTGCGACAATAAGAGAAAAATTGGAGGATACGATGTCTAAAGGTTTAGCGCAGATCATGAAACAAGCCCAGATGATGCAGCAGAAGATGGGCAAGCTGCAGGAGCAGGCGGCGGAGAAAACCGCCGAGGTCACCACCGGTGGCGGTGCGGTAACGGCGGTTGTCAACGGCAAGAACCAGGTGCTCTCGCTGGTCATCAAGAAGGAGGCCGTCGATCCGGAAGACGTGGAGATGCTGCAGGATCTGGTCATCACCGCCATCAACGAGGCGCTCAAGAAGGTGCACCAGGAGATGAGCGAGGAGATGAGCAAGATCACCGGCGGGCTGAGCATTCCGGGCCTTTTCTAGAGCTTCGCGGCGCCGCTGCGGGAATAGGATGAAGGGAAAGGGTGCATATCGGTTGGTGTGCGCCCTTTAATTATCCAATTCTACGATCAAATTTTTTTTCGTAAAAATAACCAGTAAAAACTTGTTTTATCCGTGGTGGGAATATGCTACATTTTTCGGGCTCGCTGACCAGGCTGGTGGGGGAATTGAAAAAACTCCCCGGCGTCGGTGAAAAAAGTGCCTTGCGGCTCGCCTTTCATCTGCTTAAATATCCCGGCAATATCGAGGCGTTAGCGGAGAGCCTCCTTCAGGTGAAGGAGAAGGTCGGTTTTTGCTCCCGCTGTTTTGCCATCACCGAGGATGATCCCTGCTGGATCTGCTCGGGGGAGCGGGACGGCGCCACGCTCTGCGTGGTGGAGGAGCCGCAAGACCTGCTGGCTCTGGAAAGAAGCCGCGCTTTCCGCGGCCGCTACCACGTGCTGCAGGGAGCGCTTTCACCGTTAAACGGCGTTACACCGCGCGACCTGAGGATCGCCGAGCTGATGCAGCGGCTGGAGGGGGGCGAGGTGCGCGAGGTGCTGATCGCCACCAACTTCACGGTGGAAGGGGAGGCGACGGCGCTCTACCTGACCAGGATGATCAAGCCGCTCGGGATCAGGGTGACGCGTCTGGCGCACGGCATCCCCATCGGCAGCGACCTGGAATACGTGGATGCGGCGACCGTGCAGCGGGCGGTGGAGGGGCGTTCGGAGCTTTGAGCCCCTCCCGGATGTGGGAACTAGAACGATCTTTTACCGTAAAGCTCAATTAGATTTTCAAACACAGGAGGAAATCAATGTCCCGCAGAATGGTAACAATCGACGGTAACACCGCGGCAGCGCACGTGGCGCACGCCACCAACGAGGTGATCGCCATCTACCCGATCACCCCCTCCTCGGTCATGGGGGAGATCTCGGACGAGAAGAGCGCCCGGGGCGAGAAGAACATCTGGGGCACCGTCCCCTCGGTTTCCGAGCTGCAGTCCGAAGGGGGCGCCTCCGGTGCCGTGCACGGCGCGCTCCAGGCCGGCGCCCTCACCACCACCTTCACCGCCAGCCAGGGTCTGTTGCTCATGATCCCGAACATGTTCAAGATCGCCGGCGAGCTCACCTCGACGGTGTTCCACATCTCGGCCCGCGCCATCTCCGCCGCCGCGCTGAACATCTTCGGCGACCACTCCGACGTCATGTCCGCCCGTTCCACCGGCTGGGGCATGATCTGCTCCAACAACGTGCAGGAGGTCATGGACTTCGCGCTGATCTCCCAGGCGGCCACCCTCAGGGCGCGCGTCCCCTTCATGCACTACTTCGACGGTTTCAGGACCTCCCACGAGGTGCAGAAGGTCGAGGAGCTTACCTTTGACGACATGCGCTTCATGATCAGCGACGAGCTGGTGCAGGCGCACCGGGCACGCGCGCTGACCCCGGACCGCCCGGTGCTGCGCGGCACCGCCCAGAACCCGGACGTCTACTTCCAGGGTCGCGAGACCGTCAATGCCTACTACCCGAAAGCCCTGCAGATCGTGCAGGAGGAGATGGACAAGTTCGCCGGGCTCACCGGCCGCAAGTACTCCGTCGCGGAATACGTCGGCGCCCCGGACGCGGAGCGCGTCATCATCGTGATGGGTAGCGCAGCCGACACGGTCCAGGAGACCCTGGAGACCCTGAACGCCGCCGGCGAGAAGGTGGGCCTGGTCAAGGTGCGCCTGTTCAGGCCGTTCCCGGTCGACGCCGTCGCAGCCTGCCTCCCCGCCAGCGTCAAGAAGATCGCCGTGCTCGACCGCACCAAGGAGCCGGGCTCCCTGGGCGAGCCGCTCTACCTCGACGTAAGGACCGCCATCGGCGAGGCCATGGCCGACGGCAAGACCTCCTTCAAGTCCTACCCGGTCATCGTGGGGGGGCGCTTCGGCCTGGGCTCCAAGGAGTTCACCCCGGGCATGGCCAAGGGGGTGTTCGACAACCTGAAAGCCGACAAGCCGAAGAACCACTTCGTGGTCGGCATCAAGGAGGACGTCACCAACTGCTCGCTCGACTACGATCCGGGCTTCGTGAACCCCTCCGCCGGTACCTACTCCGCCATGTTCTTCGGCCTGGGCTCCGACGGCACCGTCGGCGCCAACAAGAACTCCATCAAGATCATCGGCGAGAACACCGACAACAACGTCCAGGCCTACTTCGTCTACGACTCCAAGAAGGCCGGCACCGTGACCGTGTCGCACCTGCGCTTTGGCAAGGGTGAGATCCGCTCCCCGTACCTGATCGACCAGGCGGACTTCGTCGCCTGCCACAACTTCTCTTTCCTCGAGAAGTACGACATGCTCACCCGCGCCAAGGTCGGCGGCACCTTCCTCCTCTGTTCGCTCACCGACGACAAGGACCAGGTCTGGAACTCCATGCCGGTCGAGGTGCAGCAGCAGATCATCGACAAGAAGCTCAAGTTCTACGTGATCAACGCCATCGCGCTCGGCGAGAAGCTGGGGCTTGGCGCCAGGATCAACGTGATCATGCAGACCGCCTTCTTCAAGATCTCCAACATCATGCCGCTCGACGCCGCCATCGCCTCCATCAAGGACGCCATCAAGAAGTCCTACGGCAAGTCCGGCGAGAAGGTGGTCGAGATGAACAACAAGGCGGTGGACGCCGCCCTCGAGAACATCTTCGAGATCACCGTCCCGGCGACCGCTACCAGCAAGATCAAAAAGCCCGCCGTGGTGAGCGCCCACGCTCCCAAGTTCGTACAGGAAGTGACCGCCCAGTTGATCGCCGGCCACGGCGACGACGTTCCGGTCTCCATGCTCCCGGCCGACGGCACCTTCCCGACCGCGACCTCGCAGTACGAGAAGCGCAACATCGCCGTGGACATCCCGGTATGGGACGAGCAGCTCTGCATCCAGTGCGGCATCTGCTCCTTCGTCTGCCCGCACGCCACCATCAGGATGAAGGTGTACGACGCCGACAAGCTGGCCGGCGCACCGGAGACCTTCAAATCCGCCGACGCCCGCGGCAACGAGTTCAAGGGGATGAAGTGCACCATCCAGGTAGCCCCCGAGGACTGCACCGGCTGCGCCGCCTGCGTGGCCAACTGCCCGGCGAAGTCGAAGGAGGACCCGAAGCACAAGGCGATCAACATGAAGTTCCAGGCGCCGCTGCGCGCCTCCGAGGCAGCCAACTACGAGTTCTTCCTCAACCTCCCCGAGACCGACCCGAGCCTCTTGAAGCTCGACACCCTCAAGGGAAGCCAGCTGGTACGCCCGCTCTTCGAGTACTCCGGCGCCTGCGCCGGCTGCGGCGAGACCCCGTACCTGAAGCTCATGTCCCAGCTCTTCGGTGACCGCGCGCTCATCGCCAACGCCACCGGCTGCACCTCGATCTACGGCGGCAACCTGCCGACCACACCCTGGGCGAAAAACGCCGACGGGCGCGGCCCGGCCTGGTCCAACTCGCTCTTCGAGGACAACGCCGAGTTCGGCTTCGGCATGAGGCTCGCCGTGGACAAGTTCAACCAGGCGGCGCTCGAGCTGATCGATACCATCTCCCTCCCGGCCGACCTCGTGGCCGAGATCAAGGGCGCCGACCAGAAGACCCAGGCGGGGGTCGAGGCACAGCGGGGCCGCGTGGCCAAGCTGAAGGAGATCCTCTCGGCTTCCGGCGACGCCGCCGCCAAGAAGCTCCTCTCCATCGCAGACTACCTGGTCAAGAAGTCGGTCTGGATCGTCGGCGGCGACGGCTGGGCCTATGACATCGGCTACGGCGGCCTCGATCACGTCATCGCCTCCGGCAAGAACGTTAACCTCCTGGTGCTCGACACCGAGGTGTACTCCAACACCGGCGGCCAGGCATCGAAGTCCACCCCGATGGGCGCCGTGGCACAGTTCGCCGCGGGGGGCAAGCCCCAGGCCAAGAAGGACCTGGCCATGATCGCCATGGCCTACGGCAACGTCTACGTCGCCAAGGTGTCCCTCTCCAACCCGGCCCAGGTGGTCAAGGCGTTCATGGAGGCCGAGGCCTACGACGGCCCGTCGCTGATCCTCGCCTACAGCCACTGCATCGCCCACGGCATCGACATGGCCACCGCCGTCGAGACCCAGAAGCGCGCCGTCGCCTCCGGTCACTGGCCGCTGGTCCGCTACAACCCCGAGCTGGCCGAGCAGGGCAAGAACCCGCTCGTCCTGGACAGCAAGGACCCGAGCATATCTCTCGAGGAGTACGCCTACGGCGAGAACCGCTACCGCGTACTGAAGAAGAACAACCCCGAGGCGGCCGCCACCCTCATGGCCCGCTCCTCCGAACTCACTGCACGCCGCTTCGATCTGTACAAGCGGATGGCTGAAATGGACTTCGAGAAATAGGAAAGACACGTAACAAAAGCGCTTGACAGGGGCCAGACCCGTGCATAAAATCTTTACCTGTGCCGGGGATGGTCCCGCAATCACGTAAAAGAGTAGTAACAGGAGAAGTGGTAATGGCTAAAGGTGTAGTGAAGTGGTTCAATGACAGCAAGGGTTTTGGTTTCATCGAGCAGGAGAACGGCGAGGATGTGTTCGTACACTTCTCCGCGATCCAGAGCGAAGGGTTCAAATCTCTGGCAGAGGGCGATTCTGTAACTTTTGACGTGCAGCAGGGACCGAAAGGCCTCCAGGCAGCCAACGTAGTAAGGGTTTAAAGTCCATCCTTTAAACGACGAAAAGCCCCCGGGGGAAACCCCGGGGGCTTTTTTTTTGTTCGCTATGTTCGCTGTTGCAGGTGCGGTAGTCCGCCCCTCCCTATTCGATGCAGTTCCCCACCGATCCGGAGCGGCAGATGGTCTTGTCGGTCCACAGGGCGCCGTCCAGTTTGGCGCCGGCGAGCCTTGTGCCGCGCAGGCGCGCCTGGTTCAGCGACGCCCCGCGCAGGTCCGCGCCGGAAAGGTCGGCGAGCTCCAGGTCGGTCTCGGAGAGGTCGGCGCGCTCCAGATTGACCGATTGCAGCTTGGCCCGGTTGAACTTGGCCCCGGACAGGTCGTAGCCGTTCAGGTTGAGGCCGCTCAGGTCGGTGCCGGAAAAGTCCCGGCTGCCGGCCAGAATCCCCTGGACCTCGGCGGGGGTCATGCGGCGGTCGAGCACCTTGCCGGCCACGGCAGCCCCGCCTCCCTTGCCCTTCTTCCCCTTGGCGGCGACGGTCCCCTTCTTGCCCCCCTTGGCTTTCTTCAACTTCCCTTTGACATTCTTCTTGCCGGCACCTTTCTTGGTCACCTGGGCCGCGGGCTTGCTGAGCTCGGACTCCTTGGCCAGCGCGGCGAGTTTGGCCTCGGCCAGTTTCAGCTTCAATGCCTCGGCCGCGTTCTCCCCTGAGTCGCCGGCGGCGCGCTCCTTGGCCGCCTTGGCGGGCTCGGGCCCGGCAGCGCTGGCCTGTGCGGCAACGAGCGTCTGTCCGGCCCATAGGGCGAAAGCCATGGTGAAGCAGGCGATGGGGGGTGCGAAATAGCGGTTCATGGTGCGCCTCCGTTACTGATTTCCTCTCCGGCATGAACCGGAAGGAAGCTTCGTTCCTTATCGGCACCCTTCGAAAAAGCTGAAGGGTGTTTGCTTGTGGTGGCGGCCGGCTTCTCATTATAATGAATCTGTTGGCTGCACAATGAAGGGTGCATGTGCTATATTTTACAGCTGCGCACCGGACGCGCTGGAAAGAGAGACTACGGGAGCATCATGGCAACGGACAAGATCATCGTTAAAGGTGCCTGCGAGCACAACCTGAAATGCATCGACGTCGAGATACCCAGGGACCAGCTGGTGGTGATCACCGGCATCTCCGGGTCGGGGAAATCGACCCTCGCCTTCGACACCATCTACGCCGAGGGGCAGCGCCGCTACGTCGAGTCGCTGTCGGCCTATGCGCGCCAGTTCCTTGAGCAGATGGAGAAGCCGGACGTGGAGTCCATCGAGGGGCTTTCCCCCGCCATCTCCATCGAGCAAAAGACTACCAGCAAGAACCCCCGCTCGACTGTGGGGACCGTCACAGAAATATACGATTACCTGCGCCTGCTCTTTGCCCGCATCGGCCAGCCGCATTGCTACAACTGCGGGCGCCTCATCTCCTCGCAGACCGTCTCCCAGATGGTGGACCAGATCGCCGGGCTCCCCCAGGGGGCGAAGCTCACCCTCCTCTCCCCCATCGTGCGCGGCCGGAAAGGGGAGTACAAAAAGGAACTGGCCCAGCTGAGAAAGGACGGCTTCGTCCGGGTGGTGATCGACGGCGAGACCCACGACCTGGGCGAGGAGATCACCCTCGACAAGAAGAAAAAGCACGACATCGACATCGTGGTGGATCGCCTGGTGGTGAAACCGGGCTTCGAGAAACGGCTCGCCGACTCGCTGGAAACGGCCCTCTCCCACGCCGAGGGGATCGTCAAGGTGGCGCTTTCCGGGGACGAGACCCGGGAGATCAAGGCCGAGACGCTCCTCTTCTCGGAATCGGCCGCCTGCATCGAATGCGGCATCTCCTATCCGGAGATGACCCCGCGCATGTTCTCGTTCAACAACCCCTACGGCGCCTGCCCGGACTGCACCGGCCTTGGCACCAGGATGTACCTCGACCCGGAACTGGTGGTGCCGGAACCGGAGCTGTCCCTGGCCGAGGGGGCCATCGCGCCGTGGCAGACCCGCTTCTCCGGCTGGTACCAGCTCACCCTGGAGGCGCTCGCCAAGGCGTACGGCTTCAGCATGACCACCCCTTTCAAGAGCCTCTCCAAGAAGGCCAAGGATGTGATCCTGCACGGCTCCGGCGGCGATGCCGTCGATTTCTGGTGGGTCGACGACGCTGGCAAGCGGCACACCTACCGCAAACCCTTCGAAGGGGTGTTGAACAACCTGGAGCGGCGCCACCGCGAGAGCGAATCGGAGACGGTGCGCGAGGAGCTGGAAAAGTACATGGACGTGATGCCCTGTCCCTCCTGCAACGGCGCGCGCCTCAAGAAGGAGGCGCTCTTCGTCCTGGTGGGGAACCAGAACATCCAGCAGGTGACCGCCCTCTCCATCAAGGACAGCCTCACCTTCTTCGAGTCGCTCGCCCTCACCGAAAAGGAAGAGGACATCGCGCGCAGGATCCTGAAGGAGATCCGGGAGCGTCTCAACTTCCTGGTCAACGTGGGGCTCGACTACCTCTCGCTGGACCGCTCCTCCGGGACGCTCTCCGGCGGCGAGGGACAGCGGATCAGGCTGGCGACGCAGATCGGCTCATCGCTGGTCGGCGTCCTCTACATCCTGGACGAGCCTTCCATCGGGCTGCACCAGCGCGACAACGGGCGGCTTTTGTCGACGCTGCGGCACCTGCGCGACATCGGCAACACGGTTCTGGTGGTCGAGCACGACGAGGAGACCATCACCGAGGCGGACTGGGTCATCGACATGGGACCGGGGGCCGGGGTGCACGGGGGCGAGGTCGTGGCCGAGGGGACCCCGGCGGCGATCATGGCGAACCCCCATTCGCTCACCGGGCGCTACCTCTCCGGTGCGCTCACCATTCCCGTCCCGAAGAAGCGCAGGAAGGGACACCGTTTCCTGAACATCGAAGGGGCGAGCGAAAACAACCTGAAGAACGTGACCGTGGACGTCCCGCTCGGCGTGATGACCTGCATCACCGGCGTCTCCGGCTCGGGAAAGTCCACGCTCATCATCGACACCCTCTACAAGACGCTGAACCAGCGGCTCTACAAGAGCCGCGAGAAGGCGGGGGCGGTGCGGGCGATCCACGGCATTGAGGTGCTGGACAAGGTCATCAACATCGACCAGTCCCCCATCGGGCGCACCCCGCGCTCCAACCCCGCAACCTACACGGGGCTCTTCACCGAGATCAGGGAGATCTTCGCGCAGCTCCCCGAGTCCAAGATGCGGGGGTACAAGCCCGGTCGCTACTCCTTCAACGTCAAGGGGGGGCGCTGCGAGGCCTGCTCAGGGGACGGCATCATCAAGATCGAGATGCACTTTCTCCCCGACGTCTACGTCCAGTGCGAGGTCTGCAAGGGGGCGCGTTACAACAGGGAAACCCTGGAGGTCAAGTTCAAGGGGCGCTCGATCGCCGAGGTTCTGGACATGACCGTGTCGCAGGCCCTGGTCTTTCTGGAGCACATCCCGCGCACCAGGGCAAAGCTGCAGACCCTGGAGGAGGTGGGGTTGGGGTACATCAAGCTGGGGCAATCGGCCACCACGCTCTCCGGGGGGGAGGCGCAGCGCGTGAAACTCGCCAAGGAGCTCTCCAAGCGCGCGACCGGACGTACCATCTACATCCTCGACGAACCGACCACCGGCCTGCACTTCGCGGACATCGCGAAGCTATTGGAAGTGTTGCACAAGCTGGTGGACGCGGGGAACACCATCGTGGTGATCGAGCACAACCTCGACGTCATCAAGACCGCGGACTGGATCATCGACCTCGGGCCGGAGGGTGGGGACCGCGGCGGAGAGATCATCGCGGTGGGGACGCCGGAGCAGGTGGGACGGGTGGATCGCTCGTACACGGGGCAGTACCTGAAGAAAATGCTGTTGTAGCGCGGAGGCGTGGGCCATGGTCAAGAAATCCGGGTGCGAGCACGAAGGCAAAGGGGAGGAGGGATGTGCGGCATGCCGCCGCGAGGAGATATTTCCCTACTGGTGTGAATCCTGCGCCCGGCCGGTGCCGGAGAAACGCTGCCCTTACTGCGGGTTGAAGGCGCAGAAAAAGAAGGACTGAGGAGCGGGACTTGGCGCGGAACTGCGTTATAATCTGCTCACTGTTTTTTCGGGGACCCACAGAAAGGATCGCCCCATGCGTTCAATATTCATAAAGAAAATGCTGCTGTTGCTACTGCTGTCGACGCAGCTTGGATGCTCCACCCTGCTCCCGCGGAGCAAGGCGGTCACCGAATCGCCATGGGAGCAGTATGAGGCGGCCAAGGCGTCCTACGACAGCATCACGGTGGGAAAGACCACGGTGGAGGACCTGCAGAAGATCGGGTTCGACATCAAGTCATCCCCCAACATCAAGATCCTCAACTACCTGGACATCGCGGCGATGCTGCAGGGGCTGCCGTCCAAGGACCTCGACCCGGGGCTGCAGGCCTGCCTGAGGGCGAGGTCCGACTGCCGGGCCTATGTCTTCGAGCCGAAGAGGAGCTACAGCAAGCGGGTCGGCAACTTCTGGCTCGACATCTTCAACTTCAAGCGCAAGACCCATGAGACGGGGTGGCGCTTCAAGGCCCTGGTGGTATTCGTGAACCACCACGTCGCCTACAAGCTCTCCAGCGGCGAGCCGAAGATCGACCAGATGACCGACCAGGTGAACCCGCTGGGACCGTTCCAGGCGCCGGCGGACATTTTCACCAAGGCTCTCTTCTAGTTCATGGGAGGGGCCGTCTTTACCAGCCTGCCGCGCGGTTGCGCGGCAGGCTCTTTTTTTGCCCGGCCGGCGGTGATGCCACGGGCGGCCCGTGTCACACCGCTTGGTTCCGGCTGCGATTGGTGCTATTGTGCGTGGGTGAAAACCATCCCGGAGAGGACCCATTATGCAAGATGCCCAGCACCCGTTCCATACCCTGACCCCGAACTTCATCATGGACGCCGTCGAGAGCCAGGGGTACCGCTGCGACTGCCGCACCTCCGCCCTGAACAGCTACGAGAACCGCGTCTACCAGGTGGGGATTGAGGAAGGGAAACCGCTGATCGCCAAGTTCTACCGTCCCGGGCGCTGGAGCGACGCGCAGATCGTCGAGGAGCACCGGTTCTGCCTGGAGCTGACCGAGCACGAGCTCTCCGTGGTGCCGCCCCTGGTGAACCCGTCCGGGGAGACCCTCTTCCACTACAACGGATTCCGTTTCGCGCTCTACCCGCGCCAGGGGGGGCACGCCCCGGAGTTCGACAACGACCAGAACCTGCTCATCCTGGGGCGGATGCTGGGGCGCATCCACAGTATCGGCGCGGTGCGGCCGTTTGAGCAGCGCCCGTCCCTGGACAGCCGCGATTTCGGCCATGACAGCGTCGCGCTCATCCGCGAGCGCTTCATCCCCGAGGAGTACAGGGAGAGCTACCAGGCGGTGACCGGCCAGCTCTTGCAGGTGGTCGACGAGATCTTCGCCTCGGTGCCGCAGATACGCTACATCCGCGCGCACGGGGACTGCCACGCCGGCAACATCCTCTGGCGCGACGACGCCCCGCACTTCGTGGACTTCGACGACGCCCGCATGGCCCCGGCTGTGCAGGACCTCTGGATGATGCTCTCCGGCGACCGACCGCGCCAGCTGGCCCAGCTTGCCCAGCTGATCAAGGGATACGAGGAGTTCTGCGACTTCAACCCGGCGGAGCTGCGTCTGGTCGAGGCGCTGCGTTCGCTGCGCATGTTGCATTACAGCGCCTGGCTCGCGCGCCGCTGGGACGACCCGGCCTTTCCCACCGCCTTCCCCTGGTTCAACACGGTCCGTTACTGGGGCGAGCACATCCTTCAGTTGCGCGAGCAGCTATCGGCGCTCGAAGAACCGCCGCTGGAGCTCCCGTAGCGAAGCTGCGACAAAGCAAGAAGAGGCGGCCGGGTGTCCCGGCCGCCTCTTCTCATCTCCAGGCTAGAAGACTCGGGGAGCCTCCCTAGCGCGCCTTCTTCTCCAACTCCTGGTCGAGCGTCTTCAACTGTTCGAGGCGCTGGTTGAGCTCGGTGATCTCCCGGCTCAACGCCTGGTTGCTCCCCCTGAGTACCCTGTTCTGGCGCCGCTGCTCCTCGAGGGAGTTGGCGAGATCGGCGACGGGTGCCGCCAGGGCGGTCCACTGGCTCCCCGGGTATTCCTTTTTCAACCTTTTCAGCAGCTGCTGCGCCTGCGCCGACCCCGGCTTCGACTTCAGCGTCAGGAGCGCCAGGCGAAACAGCGCCTCGTCGGTCACCCCGGCGACGGCCGGGGCGTTGCAAACGGCTTCCAGGGCGTGGGCCGCGCCGGGGCTGTCCCCCTCCTTCAGCATCGTTTCCGCCTGGGCCAGTTGTCGCGAACCGCTGTAGCGGTCCAGGAAGGTCCCCCCTCCGGGGCCCGTGGTCGCGCACCCTCCCCCGAGGAGCGCGGCCAGGGAGATGATGAAAACCCCGCTTCTCATGCCGTCACCTTGTCGGGGGTTCCGATGAGGTACTTGCTCCCCGGTTTCTCTTTGGCGCTGTCCTTGACCTTGGCGGCGGCCCTCGCGATGTCGACGGCCGAGGAGTACTGGTCCCTTCCGCAGATGATGACCGCAATGGAAATGGTTATCACCGGGAAGAAGCGCTGCACCCCGTAGCGGTCGCACCCTTCTATCCCCCCCCGCCCCAGGTCCTCAGGGGAGTAGTGGTTAAGTACCTCCGCGTTGAAGTCCCGGATCACCGCCTCGCACAGCGAGGAGATCCGGTCCACCGGGATCACCATCACGAAATCGTCGCCACCCACGTGCCCGACGAAGCCCTCGCTCCCGCCGTGCTCCTTCATGGCCGCCTGGATCAGGTCGCCGGTGAGCCGGAGCAGCTCGCTTCCCTTCGCATAGCCGTAGTGGTCGCCGTAGGGTTTGAAGTTGTCCAGGTCGGCGTAGCAGAAGGCGAAGGGCTCGCCACTTTGCAGACGCTCCTCCAGCACCCGCTCTATGGCGAAATTGCCGGGCAGGCGGGTGAGGGGGCTGGCATCCAGGCTCATCTGCTCCAGGACCTTCAGGCGCGCCGCCATCCTGGTGAAGTCCCGGGCGAGCTCGCTTATCTCGTCGCCGGAAGGGATTTTGGGGTTGTAGTCGAAGTCTCCGGCCGCGATGCGGTGCGTGGCGCTTTGCAGCTCGCGGATCGCCCCGAAGGTGCGGTAGGTGACGAAGGGGGCCACGCCTATGGCGAGCAGGAAACCGGTGCAGGAGATGGCGACGGTCCACCAGATGGTCTGCTTCTGCTGCTCGTCGGCGCGGGAGAGCACCAGCTTCAGCATGTCCTTGCGCTTGAGGTAGGAGGCGTCGACGGCGTTGAGCAGCTTGAGCGCGGACGACCGCATGGGCGCGGTGCTGCCGGTATGACCGGCGAAGAGGTCCTCCGCCGCCTTCTGGTAGGCCAGGTACAGACCGTTCAACTGCTTCAGGTCCGCCGTCGGCTTCCCCTTGCCGAGGAGGTCGAGGCTTGCCAGGGCCTCCGCCTGTCGCTGGTGAAACAGGTCGATGAAGGCGGGGTCCTTGAGGATGGCGTACTTTCCCGCGAAGCTCTCCTGGCTCAATAGCGAGGTGCGCAGTTCAATAAGCGCGCTGATGACGGGGAGTTCATTGCTGGCGATGCTTCGTGTGATGTTGGTGCTGCGGTAGATGTTGTAGGAGGAGAAGACGAGCGCGGCCGCGGTGAACAGGGCCATCGCGGCGTAACCGGCGCTTATCTTCTGTATCAGGGAGAGCCCCGACAGGCTGACCCTCGAAGACGTTTTTGTCTCGATGGTTTCAGGCATGAGGTAGATATTAGGGGACAGTGCCGACAAAGTCAACGCGGTTGGCGCTGGTTCATCATGACAGGCCGCATTGTGACATCACCCTCGTGGCAGCCTCCTGCAGGTTCTCCCCGTGGAGCAGCACGATGCTGTGCGCGTATCTGTGGTACAGCTCGAAGCGCTTCCGGTACAGTTCCTCCAGCCCTCCTTCGCCCATCCCGACGATGCCGCGCGGTGCCGCCCTCTTGATGCGGCCGTGCAGACTTTGTATCGGCACGTCGAGGAAAACGACGGTGGAAATGGCAGCGAGGCGGCGCATGGCGGCATCGGAGTAGACCACGCTGCCGCCGGTGGAGATGACCATGGGACCTTCGGACGGCAGAGCCAGTACGGTTTCCTCCTCGATCCGGGCGAACTCCTCCCCCCCCACCTGGTCCACCACCGCCTGAAGTTTTTTACCGAAGCGCTTTTCGATGCGGTGGTCGGTGTCGATGAAGCGCCACCCCAGGCGGGTCGCGATGATTCTTCCTATGGCGCTCTTGCCCGACCCGGGCATCCCTATCAGCGTCAACCTGTTCATATTCCTTCCTTTCACGGAATCCGTCGGCTTCGACTACAACATCTTATCAGCTCTCGCCGGATTTGCCGGGGCGAGAAAATAATAGCAAAGCCGTGGCAATGCTTGATTGATTGGATATATTTAATCCTCGGGAAAATCCCGAGCCGGTTCAGGATCTGGATGGAACATCGACACTCCCAATAACCCCACGCACCTGCCAGAAGGGCACCTCGTTCGGCGACGGGCTCCGGCACAGAAATGTCGGCCGATCCGTCCGGAGGACCACATGCAATGGCAACCACGGGACCGTAACAGTGGCAGCGACGTTCAACTCCACCATGGCCGGGGGAGGCCGCCGCCGGGGCGTCGTCCGCTGTGTTCACAAGGTGCTACCCCTCCGAGACAGTGCAGATATGCATTAAAGGAGATACCCCTATGAAAACATTACGGAAGGTCGTAGTCATGGCAGGATGCACCGCCCTGGCGTGGGCTGCAGGCTCCGGCGTCAGCCAGGCGGCAACGGCCCAGGCCAATACCACCGCCACGGTGGTCCTCCCCGTCACCATCACAAAGACCGTTGACCTCAACTTCGGCAGGTTCATGTCGGGTGCTTTAGGCGGGACCGTCGTGGTCAGCACCGGAGGCGCCCAGTCCGTCACCGGCGGGGTCACCACCACCACGGCGCTTGGCAGCACCGCGGCCGCGGCCGCGTTCACCATTTCCGGTGAACCCACCAGCACGTACGCGGTCACTTTCCCGGCACAGACCAACCTCACCGGGCCCGGGGCTCCCATGACCATCGGCACCTTCACCACCGCCAGCAGCGGCACCTTGAACACCTTCGGCGCCGCGTCTGAAATCCTCTCCGTCGGCGCCACCCTCACCGTCGGCGCCAGCCAGGCCTCCGGCACCTATAGCGGCACAATGGACGTAGCGGTCAACTACAACTAGTGTTGCAAGCCAGTCAGCGGCAAGGGGGGCGGAACTCTCCGCCCCCCTTGCCTGTGGCGCGCCGTTAAACGCAGCAGGGGAGGGTGTGATGAGCGCTAAGGGGATGCCTGCCAAGGCCGGCGCGATCTTCCTGGCGCTGCGGCTTTTGACCGCAGAGAGCGCAATCGCCGCGCCGACCTCCGTCACCAGGAACCAGGACTTCAACTTCGGCAAGGTCGCCGGCGGGGCGGGGCGCGCCGGCACGGTCACCATCACCTCCGCCGGGAGCAGGACCTATTCCGGGAGCGTCCTCCCGCTGGGAACCTCCTTCTCGCCCGCACGCTTCACCATCACGGGAACCGTCGGCAAAAGCTACACCATCACCCTGCCGGCCGAGTTCACCATCAACGCAGGAGGGGACCAGATGACGGTGACGGCGGTCACCCCTTCCATACCACTCACCGGGGTGATTCCTGCCGGGGGGACGGTCTCCTTCTCGGTGGGGGGGACCCTGAACGTGGGTGCAACGCAGCGCAACGCCCTTTACAGCAGCAACATGAACGTTACGGTGAAATGAGGAGGGGACGTGAAGCTACTGCTGATCAAGTCGATGGTTTTGCTGTTAACCGCCGCGCAAGTCATCCTGGGCACGCCCACCGTGACGGTCATCGCGGCCGATCTCATGGTGTACCCGACCCGGGTCGTCCTGACCGACAGGCAGCGGACCGCGCAGGTCGACATCATCAACTCCGGAGCCGCCCAAGCCACCTACAAGATCACCATGGTGAGGAGACGGATGACGGAGACGGGGGACTTCCGGGAGGTGACCACGCCTGAAAAGGATGAGAAGTTCGCTGACGAGGTGGTCAAGTTCTCCCCGCGCCAGGTGACCCTGCTGCCGGGAGGCGGTCAGACCATACGCATCATGTTCAAAATCCCCCCCCAGCTAGGGCCGGGAGAGTACCGCTCCCACATGCTGTTCACGCGCGCCGCCCCTGCCATCGCCAGCCTCCCGGAGCAAGAGGACGAAGAACCGGGCGTCATCAAGATGAACATCGTCGCCAACGTCGGGATCTCCATTCCGGTCATCGCCCGCCACGGTGAGCTGGAAGCGGGTGCGACCATAGACCCCGCATCGGTCGAGCTACGGCAGCAGGGGGGAAAACAGCAGGTGCTCGCCTTCACCATGCTCCGGAACGGCACCAGGTCGGTGTACGGCGACGTGGCAGCCTACCGCGGCGAGGATAAGGTCGCCGAGGGGAAAGGCTTCGCCATCTACACCCCCAATACGGCGCGCAAGGTAGCCATAGTCGTGCAGGAGAACACGCGTCTCAGAAGCGGCGACACGGTACGCCTGGTCTTCACCGAGCGTGACGAAAAAAAGCCGTTGGCCGAGACCGCCGTCGTCCTTCCCTAGCCCATGGTGCCCCGCGCACGCGCCCATACCCGGCGGGTGTGTACCTGTGCGGCCCTCCTGCTGTTCGCCCACCTCCTTTTGCCATGCGCCCCGTGTCTTGCCGCCCCGGCCGAACCGGGACCGCCCGCCGTCCCCGACCAGGAGCTGGTGGTCGCGCTGGAACTGGACAAGGAAACGCTGGCCGACAGCTTCCTCCTCGTCGAAAGAAGCGGAGAGATCTACATCCCGGTCTGCTCCCTCGCCGATGCCCTCTCGCTGGCGATCAGCTGCGACAAGGACAGGGCCTTCGGCTTCGCGCTGAACCAGGCGCGACCCTTCGTCATCGACCTGGAGGAAGGCTACACCGTCCATGGCAGGGAATCATTCTCCATAAACGGCGAGGCTTTCGTGCAGAAGGGGGAGATCCTGGTGAACTCCGGCGCGCTGTCGAGGTGGCTGCCGGTGGATTTCCACCTGCGCCGGGAAACCTCGACGCTGGAGGTTAGGGCGCGCGAGCCGCTGCCGCTGCAGGCGGCCAGGAAGCGGCGCGCCTTCATGGCGCCGAAAACCTTGGACCAGAAGCGACTGTATCCGGATGCGACCCCCCCCAGGGGTGCGGCGGCTGTCCCGACGGCGGACCTCGCCGCGGAATTCTCCCGGTCATCGGACGGGTACAAGGGTAATGGCAGCCGGGTGCTGAACTCGATGAACCTCTCCGGCGACCTCCTCTACATGACGGGGGAGGCACATGTACTCGCGGAGAACGAGGATCTCAGGCGGCTGGACCTCACCCTGTCCAGGCGCAGCGCCGCCGGCTACCGGATGGGACCTTTGGGGTTCAATCAGGTGGCCCTGGGCTCGAACCAGGCGCCACACGTGGACGGGGTCGGGGCGTCTACCAAACCGATGTACGGCCTTTACCTCTCCAACCGCCCCCTGCTGGGCGGCGGGCAGTTCCTCACCCACGACATGCACGGCCAGCTCCCGCCCGGTTGGGACGCCGAGCTCTTTCACAACGGCACCCAGATCCGCTACCAGCCCCCCACCGCTGAAGGGATGTACCATTTCGTCAACCTCCGCGTCTATTACGGCGTCAACAGTTTCAAGGTGGTGCTGCATGGACCTTTTGGAGAAAGGCAGGAGTCGGAAGAGGTGTTCGTGTCCGATGCCACCACTCCGACCGGAGAGCTGCTGTACACCCTTTCAGCCGGTTGGCAGACGGGGCTGACGCGGCACGAGGTCCAGGATGGCGACGCAGAGTCCAACATCACCTTCACCTCGGACTTCGGCCTGACCAGGAACCTGACCGGCTCGTTACTGGTGGTAAGGCATACGGAGCGTCGGGGCTCGGCGCTGGAATACTTCGGCGCCGGGGTCCGCACGGCCTTGCGATCCACCCTGTTGTCCCTGGATGTGATCCAGATGCTGGCGCCGGGAAAGGACCTGGAGGGGCAGCTGGTCAGCGTCAAGTCATCCAGCCGCAACCTGTTCGGTTTGAACCTGGAACTGGGACAGCGCTTTTTCCACAACTATTACTCGCCGCAGTTCTACTACAGTGACCCCCCCCTGCGCACCCTGACGACGGTGAAGGGAAACTCGTCCTTCACCTTGCTGGACGAGATCCGGGTTCCGTACTCGGTCGAGATCGGCTTCGGCACCAGAAACTCGGGCCGGATCGAAACGACATCCCAGTGGCGCGTTTCGGGCGGTTGGAATGGTTGGAACACGACGCTGCAGGCTGACCTCTCCCGGCTGCAGGGAGAAACCTGCGCCACGAGCAAGGTCCAGGTCAGCACCAGGTTGAGCGACGTCAGCGTGAGGGGGGAGGCCGGGTTCGTTTTCGTGCCGGCCGCCAAGCCCTCCGGAGTCGACATCAGTGCGGATGTCGAGATCGCCCCGGGGCTGCAGCTGAATTCGGCGCTGTCCCATGTACCGGCGGACCGGTTGACCGGGCTGCGGCTCGGGGTTTCGAAGCGGATGGGGCAGGTGGGGTATTCGGTTGCCGCCCATGGCAGCACCGACGGCGCCTACGGTTTCGACTTCGGCGTGCGATCATCGGTCGCCGCTGCTCCGGCAGGACGGCTGCTGGCATCGGCCGAGCCGCTGGCGCCTTACGGGATGGTTGCCGTTTCCGCCACGGTCGCCGAGCCCGACGGCACGACGACGCCGTTGCCGCGGGTCGACTTCCTCCTGAACGGCAGCCGGGTCAGGGCCCTGCCCGACGGTTCCGGGGGGCAGGTGATCGCGTTCCTGCAGCCGGACATCCCCGTAGATGTAACGGTGGACCTGACGTCGATCGAGGATCCTTTTATGGTCCCTAGCCAGGAGGGGTGCCGCATCGTGCCCAGGGGCGGCGTGGTTGCCAGGTGCGATTTCACGATGACCACCGGCGGCGAAATCGACGGGACGGTGACGGTGCGCCTGGCGCGAGGAAGAGAGGTGCCCATCAAGGGGGTCAAGGTGGAACTGGCCGGGGAGGGGGAGCAACAGGGCAGGGCGCAGGCGACGACGCTGTCGGAGGAAAGCGGCTACTACCTTTTCAAGGCGGTTAGGCCCGGCAGGTACCTGGTGCGCATACCCGCCGACGAACTGCAACGGATGAAGGCGAGCACGTTGCCCGCGCGCGGCGCGACGGTGCCGCCGGGAGGGGACATGATTTCAGGGGTCGACTTCGTGCTGGCCCCGGCCGATACGGCGCCGGGGAGGGTGCTCGGGGGACCGGGGGCGATGCCGGACCAGGAGTAGGGGGCTCAGTTCCGGGGGGGGAGCAGGGTGGCTTCCAGCAGGTCGCGCAGCGCCTTGTCCGACCCGGATTCCCGGTTGACGATGGTTTTTCTCTCCCGGCGCGGGATCAGGATGGCGAGATGCTCGGCGGCCTCCGCGGTGCCCCCGGCTATGGAGGCCGAGAGCTGGCAAAGGATCTGGACCGGGAGCCCGTTCCTGAATCCCTGCACCAGCTTGGCGATCTCCTCGTGGCGCTGCTCATGGCTCCAGGTCTGGTAGACTTCGTCGCCGATGTTGTTCAACTTCCCTTGTATGCCGGCCAGCTTGTTCAGCATCTGCTTCTCCTGTAGCCCCCTTGGGGGGTGATCATTTCTTGTGTTCGTGGCTGAAGATGTGATCCCTGCAGTAGCCGTACTGCCCGTTGCATTTCGGGCAGTAGCGGAAGTCCATGTCGGGGTGGGTCTTCCCGGTGATGCCGCAGGTGGTGCACTTGTGTACCAGTTCCTTCTCGCGGAATTGAAGTCCGCCCACCTTCTTGGTGATCTGCCTCTTGCCGTGGCGCAGGTTGAGGTAGATGTCGTTGGCGAAAAAGATGAGGTAGTTGGCGATTGCCGCCATGACCATGATCCGGGAGGGCCAGCCGCCGACGATGACCTGATAGGCGTAGCCCAGCCAGGTCAAGAGCGCGAGCCATTTGATGCGCACCGGCAGCACGAAGAAAAGCAGGATCTGGAATTCGGGGAACAGGGTGGCGAAGGCGAGAAAGACCGAGCCGGCGAGGAACGCGTTGCTGACCGGATATTCCGGGATCAGGAACGAGGCGGCGAAGGTGATCAGGCAGCCGAGCACGAGGTAGGCGTTGTAGCGGAACGCTCCCCAGTGCTCCTCGAGCGTCGAGCCGAGCATGTAGAAAAAGTACCAGGCGATCAGGGTGAAGATGAGGCTGGACCGCGGTGGATCGAAGGGGATGGTGAAGACGCGCCACCACTCACCGGACAGGAACAGCCCGGCGGAGAAGTAGGTCGCCATCCGGTCCAGCTTCCCCGTCATGTACATCAGGTAGAAGAACGACTGGCCCGCGATGAGGTAGATGGTGAGGTTGGGGATGGCGTAGCGGCCGATCTTTCTATCCAGGCGGTCAATAAATTTCATGCTGTGGGGCCCGCTCCTTTTGATCCTTCGCGTTCGCGGCTGGGGTCGCCTGGTGCGGTATATCCTCGTCGGGATCGCCGATGACGGGCTGGGGAACCGATGCCGTCTGGACCAGTGGCGGCCCCTTGGGCGATTCCGCCTGCTTCGGGAACTTCTCGGCCATGAGCCTGGCGCATTCCTCGTTGGTGATGATCTTGAGGCGGGCCAACTCCTCGAGGTCGCGCGGCCGGGCGTACTCGACGGCGAATGCGAAATCTTCGCTGTCGAAGTCGCTCCCCGGCTTGTAGGTGCTGCGGACTATGGCCTGCATGGGGGTCGGGTTGTTGCCCAGGTACTGGCGCCATTCGTCGCGCTGCTGCGGCGTGATGCCGTTGTACCACACGTGGTGCGCCAGTTCGTGCAGCATCACCGAGCGCAACTGCACGTCGCTGTATTTCTGGAACAGGTTGCGATAGATGAGCTTGGTGTCCTGGCGGTAGGCGCCAAGGTGAAATTTTACTTCATCGGGCATCATCACCTCTTCAAACGAGGCGCCTGAAACCCGGACGGTGCTGCGGTCGGGGTCGTAGCGGTTGAAAAGGGAGCAAAGGAAAAGATCCTCGGTGGAGAGCTTCTTGACCTTCTCGCCGTGGCCCCAACTGATCGGAACATAGGTGGTGGCGCAACCGCTCAGGATGAGCGCCACGAGCACAAAAGACAGTTTTCGTAACAAGCCTTGCATTACAACTCCTTGGGCGGTGACGGCATACGGCGGTCCGCCGGCTAATCTAGCACGATTGCGCACCGGGACGCAACTAATTGCGTAATTCGGGCAATGTGTAATTTGTTCCCATGAACTGAATAATATTGATTATTCCTCTTCCCTACCCTAAAATGTGCCACTAAAAACCAAGGGAACCCATGACGCGCGTCCTCCTCATCGCAGACACCCAACGGGTGCAACGGATCTTCCACAACATGGCGGAGCAGGGACTGCTGCAACTGCAGACGGCGTCAACCCTCGCCCTGGGTGAATTCGAACTATCCACCTTTTCCCCCGACATCACCTTCGTTCAAAGCCGCATCTCCGGGTTTTCAGGAGACATCCTGCTGCGCCATCTGGACAAGATGCTCCCCTCCGGGGGGCGGCTGGTGCTCCTGGCCGGCGACAGTGAGGATGCCGTTCAGGCCAAAAGGCACGGCAGGACCTCGCTCGACCTCGCCACGGAGGACGGGCTCCTTGAACAGTCGGTGGCGGCGCTGCTGACAGGGGAGACCCTCCCCGCGGCACAGCTTCCGGAGGAGCCGCAGCCTGCCAAGACGGCGGTCTCCAGGGCGCGAAAAGTGCCTCCCGCCGGGAATGCCGCGCTGCAAGAAGTCCCTCGCGAAGACGCCGCACAGGCGCGCCCTGAACCTGCGGAGCCTGAAGCCGCAGGCCTTGAACCATCAGATCTTACGCCGGAGGGAGAAGAAACCGCCCCGTTGCCTGCTGTTGCCGCTCAGCCGCTGCCAGCGGAGCCGGCGGCCGCGGGTGAGTACCCTCCCGTGCGGCGCGGGGGCAGGAGCGCCGTCTCCGTCTTCGAGGAGGCGATGCAGCAGGCCGAAGCCAGGACCGCGCCGGTGGAAGCGGCGTTGTCGGAGGTGGAAGACCGGGTCGAGGTGAGAACGGGAGGGGGCAGAAACGAAATTACCGGGGAGTCTTTGCCGGCTCCACCCGCGCTGGACGGAGCGGCCAAGGGTGGGGGCGGTTACTATGCGGGCGAGACGGTGGCCGACGCGCTGCTCCGGGCCGAGCGGAAGAAACGGCGCCGGCCGTTACTGTTCATCGTCCCGGTGCTGCTCCTCGTTGCTGTCCCGCTGGCCTCGTACCTTGCCGGCAGAAGCTCCGCGCCAGACCGGGCGGCCCTGCCCGCGCCCAAGCCGGCAGAGAAGCCTACCGCTTCCGGCGCCCCGCGGGGTGCCGCACCGGTTGTGCCGCTGCCTGTTCCCGGCGCTGTTCCCGCCCCCCCCGGGGCCGTGCCTCCCGCCGCACCGGCAGTGCCGCCTGCCGTACCGGCAGTGCCGTCCGCCGCTACAGCAGTGCCTTCAACCAAGCCGCGGACGCCGGCCAGCTCTAAACCGGAAGGGGAGAAGCAGGCGAAGGGCGCCGCGCGACGGGGCGTGGAAAAGCTTCCTGCCATGCTGGAAGGTACCAAGGTCGACGCCGGGTATGAAAATAAGCATCCCGGCTGGGTCAGGTACATCGGCATCCGGGCCGAGTACAAGCTGTTCAAGGAGAATAACGTGTACCGTGCCATTCAGGTCATCCCTGTTGCCGGCGGCACCATCTCCGACGACCAGTTCCACAGGGTGCTGCGCCAGTTTGGCGGCGCGGACAGCTATCGCGTAGAGTCGACCGCGAGCAAGGGGGACTACCTGGTCGAGCAGTGCCTGACCACGGGGGCCTCCGCGCTCACCATCTATCGAAACAAGACAGACAGGAAGATGAAGGCCCTGGTGGTCTATTACCCCTGATACGAGGCGACAGATGATCTTTGCCGACAAGGCCACATTACTTCTGGCGCTGCTGTTGATCCCTGCACGGATCTACGCGGCGCCTCCGGAGTTCCAGATCGACTTGAAGGAGTTGGACCGGCAACACCCTGCCGCGGCGCCCAAGCCTGCGCACAAGCCGGTCCCGAAGCAGCAAAAGCAGGCGCCCCGGAAGAAAGAGCCGGCGGCGAAGGCCCAGCACGAGATGAAAAAGGAGCAGGCCCCTTCCGGCGGCGAGAACGTCCGCTACACCATCAAGCCGGGGGACCACATCTTCAAGATCCTCGTGGGGCATTTCGGGATGTCCAACGAGGCGGCCGAGCGCCTGGTCCCGGAGATCATCGAGCTCAACGACATCAAAAACATCAAGGCCCTCGAAGTCGGACGGACGCTGCTCATCCCGGCTGCGGCTTTGAAAGGGCATGAGGCGAAACCGGGCAAGACGGAGAAGGCGAAGAGCGGGGAAGCGCCGTCGCAGAAGCCGAAAGGGGCGGTGCCCCGCAAGGAGGCGACACCGGCGCCGGCCGAGGCGCCGAGGGCGCCCGAACCCGCTCCCGGGAGACCCGAGCCAGCCGTACCCGCTCCGGCGCCTGCCCCGGTAGTGAAGACCGCACCGGCAAGAAAGGCTGAACCAGCTCCGGCCCCGGCAGTCAAGGCGGAACCGGTTCCAAAACCCGCCCCGGCCCCGGTACCGGCCCCGAAACCTGCTCCTGCTCCGGCTCCGGCTCCCGCAGCGGCGCAGTCGGAGCCCGCGCTCCCCGTGGCCCCCACGTGGGTCTGCCCGGTCAACCGGCACGATGCCGGCAGCGTCGTCGACTCTGTTCTGAACGCTGTCTCAGCCGCGTGGAGCCGCAACAAGATCATCCATTCCGCCGCGGGGGCCGCCACCCCCTTCAGCATCAGGGTCGATCGCTATTTCGAGTACAAGGGGAACCGCTACATAATCAGCATCGGGGAGAACGACCCGTACAACTACACACTGATCAGGATACTGGAGAGTGCCGGATACCGGGTGCTCATGCTGACAGGGAAGGAAGATTTTCAGACGGTGACGGAGAAGCTGCTCAGGCTGGCGGGGATCTCCCCGGATTTCGGTGCGCACGCGCTGCGGGAGGGGAGCCGGGTGACCGGGTTCCTGGTCCAGCAGGATGACGCGGCGGGGAGGCGTGTGGTGATCACAGATACGGCGCCTCCTCCGGGGCACAAGTGGGTCATGCCTGCCGGGTGCGGCGCCAGGTAGCGGCGGACATCAGGGGATGGGGATCGCGGAGCGCTCCCCATCCTCGGTGTAGTAACCGATGTTGTCGTGGGAGCTGGAGTTGCCTTGCGGGGGGGGCGCCGCGGGGAACGCGTTTTTCGCAGTGGTTTCCGCGGGGTCGGGCTTTTGCTGCAGCACTTCCTTGGGAGCCGGCACGGTTGCTTTCACCTTCTCCTTGAACTCGTCACGCTTTCCCTTCGCCGCTTCGTCCACCCAGCCATCCACCTTCTGGCGCACCAGTGCCTCTATGTTGTCCTTGAGGGGGCGGTACTCCGCTTCCTGCCGCACCGGTTTCACGCGCTGCAGCTGGTCGAAGACCTTTTTGGAATAACGGTCCCGCTTGTCGGGCGTCTGGCTGTTGTAACAGCCGATGGCCTTCCAGGTGTAACCGTACTTCTCCATGCACATGGAAAGGATCCAGGCGCCGGTCTTCACGCTGTTGCACGGGTCTCCCAGGGAGTTCCAGCGCTGCTTGCCGATGGTCGGAGCCCAGCTCGAGTTGATCTGCATCAGCCCGAAGTCGTAGGTGCCGTTGGTGTTGTGGTTGACGGCGGCGGGGTTGAAATTGGATTCCACCTTGGCGATCGCCCGCAGGATTTGCGGGTTGATGCCATATTCGGCGCCGGCTTCTTCAAAGCAGAAAGCGGAAGCGTTGGTCGTCGCTGCGAGCAAAAGGGCTGCTGCCGTGTAAAGCAGTGTGGCTTTACCCATCACGGGTCCTCTTTTGGGGGGTGGGGTCATCCGCAGTCAGGGGCGAGGTTGGCGGGCGGATGCCGGCGGCGGTTGCGACTGCCGTCCGGAGCACAATTCGCTCAATAATACATTTTCGGAATCGGCATGTCATCTGATAAAGTATCGCTGCCATACCAGGCGCCGGTAACCGCGGGTGCGCCTGCCGCGATTTTCTTGCCAAGGAGCAGCCGATGAGAATGAATCTGAGCGAGTTGGAGATCAGGATCCTTGGATGCCTGATGGAAAAAGAGCTGACGACGCCCGAATATTACCCGCTCACCCTGAATGCGCTCGCCGCGGCCTGCAACCAGAAGTCGAACCGGGACCCGGTGCTGAGCTTTTCCGAGCCGGACCTGCAGCGAGGCCTGGAGGCCCTGGGTGCGCGTGGGCTGGCGCGGCTCACCACCACCGGCGGACGGGTGAACAAGTACGTACACTCGATGGGCGACAAGCTGGGGCTGTCCGCTCCCGCGCGGGCGGTGCTCGCCGAGCTGATGCTGCGCGGGCCGCAGACGGCGGCGGAATTGCGTAGCCGCTGCCAACGGATGACCGAGGTGGGAAACCTGGTTGCGGTCGAGGAGATTCTGCTTGGCCTGCAGCAGCACGGTCCCTCCCTGGTGGTACGGCTGCCGCGCCAGGCCGGGCGCAAAGAGCCGCGTTACGCCCAGGTCTTCGCCGGGATGCCCGAACTCCCCGAAGAGGAGCCCGAGGCGCCGGCCGCGCCTTCGGCGCCGAGGACCCGGCCGGGGGGCGAGCGCCTGGAGCACCTGGAGCAGGAAGTCGGCAGCTTGCGCCAGGAGATTGCCGAACTGCGCCGGGAGGTGGAGGAATTGCTGGCCGCCTTCTCGTAGGGCGGCGCCACATCTCCAGCCGGGAAAATCCCCCTGTCCCCCTTCGCAAAGGGGAAACCTGAGCTCACCTGCGGTGCTTCGCAGACGAAAGAAGGCTCGACCATCCGGTCGAGCCTTCTTTGTTTTTCCAGATCCAGCGGCGGCTTTGATTAGATCAGGCCGTGGGCCACCATGGCTTTGGCGACCTTGATGAAGCCGGCGATGTTGGCGCCGTTCACGTAGTTGCCCGGGGTGCCGTACTCGGCGGCGGTCTCGTAGCAGGTGTCATGGATGTTTTTCATGATCTGGGCGAGGCGCTGCTCGGTGTATTCGAAGGTCCAGGCGTCGCGGCAGGCGTTCTGCTGCATCTCCAAAGCGGAGGTTGCGACGCCGCCGGCGTTGGCCGCCTTGCCCGGGCCGTAGGCGATTCCCGCCTCCAGGAACACCTTCACCCCCTCAGGGGTGGTCGGCATGTTGGCGCCTTCGCCCACGGCGATGCAGCCGTTCTTGACCAGGGTGGCTGCGTCCTTCCCGTTGATCTCGTTCTGGGTCGCGGAAGGCATGGCCACCTGGCAGGGGATGTCCCAGATGTTGCCGTTGGCGATGTACTTGGCGTCCTTATGGTACTTCGCGTAGTCCTCGATGCGGCGGCGCTCCACTTCCTTGAGCTGTTTGACCAGGTCGAGGTCGATCCCCTTCTCGTGGAAGATAACCCCGTTGGAGTCGGAGCAGGTGACGCACTTGCCCCCCAGTTGGTGGATCTTCTCGATGGTGTAGATGGCGACGTTGCCGGAGCCGGAAACGGAGCAGGTCTTTCCTTCGAAGGTTTCCTTGCGGACCTTCAGCATGGCGTCGACGAAGAAGGTGGCGCCATAGCCGGTCGCCTCGGTGCGCACCAGGGAGCCACCCCAGTCAAGTCCCTTGCCGGTCAGGACACCCGGCTCGAACCGGTTGGTGATCCGTTTGTACTGGCCGAACATGTAGCCGATCTCGCGTCCGCCGACCCCGATGTCGCCGGCCGGGACGTCGGTGTGCTCGCCCAGGTGGCGGTAGAGCTCGGTGATGAAGCTCTGGCAGAAACGCATGATCTCGTTGTCGGATTTCCCCTTGGGATCGAAGTCGGAACCACCCTTGCCGCCGCCGATCGGAAGGCCGGTGAGGGAGTTCTTGAAGATCTGTTCGAAGCCGAGGAATTTGATGATGCCGAGGTAGACGGAGGGGTGGAAGCGCAGGCCGCCCTTGTAGGGGCCGAGCGCGCTGTTGAATTCGACGCGGAAGCCGCGGTTGATGTGTACGTTGCCGGCGTCATCCTGCCAGGGCACGCGGAAGATGATCTGGCGCTCCGGCTCGCAGATCCTCTCGATGATCTTGCGATCCGTGAACTCCGGGTGTTTCACCAGGACCGGTCCCAGCGACTCCAGTACCTCGCGTACCGCCTGGTGGAACTCGACCTCGCCGGGATTTCTCTTCAGGACTTCCTGGAAAATCGGCTCTACTTTTTCGTCAATCTGTGGCGACATACATCCTCCTTTGCGCATTGTAAGAGCGGTTGCCCGTTCTTTAATCAGTCACGGCGGCGTGTGCGGTGCCGCATGCCGAAATATGTCGCAGTCTAATGCACGTCGTGAACCATTTTTAGGCATATACGCACATTAAATGTGCATATGGTGAAATGGTGCTGATTTTGTTGGCAAATGCCTCAGGGGTGGGGGTGGTGGAGGTGGTGAAAAAGTAATCAGCAGAGGAGGTGTGAATTACTTTTATTACTCTGTTTAATTTTGGAGAGTACACACCTGGCGGGGCGGCGGGGGGAGAGCGGTAAAAAAGGGGATGATGGCACGGGTCGTCATCCCCTTGGAATCCGGGTGCGGGGGAGCCTAGTTCGTGAACATGAGCTTGCGCTCCAGGTCCATCGAGTGGGATAGGCGCTTGGCCTCTTCCATGGTGATCTGCTCCTGCTCGTGCAGCTGGATCAGGTGCTGGTCGAGGGTCTGCATCTGGTACTGGCTGCGGCCGTTTTCCATGTGCGCCTCGATCTCGTCCAGGCGCCCCTCACGGATGCAGCTCTGGATGGTTGTGGTGGCGCGCATGATCTCCAGTACCGGGATGATGGACTCGCCGGTCTTGTTCATCACCAGTCGGATGGAGACGGTGGCCACCAGTATGTCGGCCAGCCTCTGCCTGACGATCTCCTGCGCGTCGGGGGGGAAGTGCCCGACGATCCTGTTGATGGTGGATACCGCCCCCTGGGTGTGCAGGGTCGACATCACGAGGTGGCCGGTTTCGGCTGCCATGAGGCAGGATTCGATGGTGTCGGTGTCGCGCATCTCGCCCACCATGATCAGGTCCGGGTCCATGCGCAGCGCGGCCTTGAGCGCCGAGCTGAAGCTGTCCGTGTCGATGCCGACCTCGCGCTGGATGATGCAGCTCTTCTCCGACTGGAACAGGAACTCGATCGGGTCTTCGATGGTGATGCAGTTGTAGCTGAAGCTTTCGTTGATGTAGCGCAGCATCGAGGCGAGCGTGGTGGACTTGCCGTTGCCGGTCGGGCCGGTGACCAGGATCAGGCCGTTCGGGGCCTTCACGATCTCCCCGAGGACCGGTGGCAGGCGCAGCTCGTCGAAGGTGCCGATGTGGGCGGGAATCACCCGCATGATGATGCCGAAGTGGCCGCGCTGCTTGAAGATGCTGACGCGGAAACGCGCGCCGCTGGGAAGGGAGAAGGAGGTGTCGAATTCCTTCTGGTCCGGCTCCCAGCGCCGGCCGTGGTGCGTCATGATCTGCGCGGCGATGAACTCGGTGTCCTCGGCGTTCAGGTTGGGAAGCTTGGAGCGGATGATCTGCCCCTTGCCGCGGAAAAAGGGAGGGTTGTCCACCTCGAAATGCACGTCGGACACCTTCTTGCTGAAGGCTATTTCCAGAATTTGGACGAAGATCTTGGCATCCATGCGGTCCCTCTCTTGCTCCGGCAGATTGATTGATGGAAGTCGGGGCGGCTGCGCCCTACTTCTGGGCGCAGCGCTTGCGGTACAGGATGTTGTCGATAACGAGGCCGGCGTGCTGGGACAGGATCTCCAGCAGCGGCAGTTGCGGGTCCGTCCCGGTACCCGGGCCGAAGTCGGCGTAGATCACGGCGATGACGCGTCCGAAACTTTTCACCGGGAGCAGCAGCGCCTTGGCGGTAAGCGGCGCTCCGATGGCGCCGTACATGGTGTCGCGCAGGGGCTGGTCCGCGTCGCAGTAGCAGATCTCGCCGTCGAGCGCCCGCTGGTACAGCGACTCGGGGGGGGGGCTCAGGCGCAGCTTCACCGAGGTGACGGCGCCAGCCGCGTCGACGCCGATGGCCCGCTCCGCGATCAGCTCCGAGCGCACCACCACCATGGTGACGCCGCGGCGGAAGACGCCGCAGGCGGCCTGCAGCAGAGCGAAGGTCACCTCGGGGGGGTCGCGCCGCTCGGCCAGCGTGAGGAACTGGTTGCGGAACTTGTCGGAGTGATCCTGTGCCGGCTTGCCGTGGTCGCGGTCCAGGTAGGCGGCGAGCGCGCGGCAGCTGTTGATGGTATCGGCGATGAAGGTGTCGGGGCGCAGCTCGCGGCTTGGGCGCGGCAGCAGCGCGGACACGCCGTTTTCCTGCGCCGCGGCGCAGAGCGCGTAATCCGCCGGGGTCACCAGGAGGGCGATGGGGAGATCGGGAAAGCGCTCCCGTTTTTGTTTCAGCAACGCGGCGAGGTCGCGCCCGTTTCTCCCGGAAGGTTCGCCGGCGTCCAGAAGCAGCAGCGGGGATTTCTCCCGCGAAAGCGCCTGGTCGAGGACCGGTTCGAGCTGGTCGGGATCGTCGGTCGCGCAGATGAAACGCGGGCCGCAGACCGACGCGCAGCACTCGCGCATCAGTCTCCCGGAGGTCAAAAGGACCACGCCGAGGTCGCCGCCGGGTGCCGGGGCGCGCCCGGCAAGCTGTTCCAGGTAGCTGAAGAGTTCCTGCTGCTCGTGGGACGGGATTCCCGCCAGTTCACCCCGCAACCGGCTGGCGGCGGTCTCGACGACCTCCTCCTGGATCGCGGAGAAGTAGGTGGGGATGCGGCTCTCCAGTTCCTCCAGTTCCTCGAGCCCCAGGTCGGCGGCGGAGATCTCGGCGGAGCCGGAGCCGCGCTGCGCCTCGGGGAGGGGCATGTTGCCGAAGATGGACTCGGAGGTGAGGGTGCCGTCGCGCTTGCGCTCGTCGTAGATGCGCAGGGCGTCCATGAGGATGCTCTGCGTGTTCATGTTGATCTGCTGGTTGTTTTTTTCCGGGAAGTAGCGGTACTCGTCGGAGACGACGATCTTGTCGACGTCGAGGCAGAAGGTGCCCCTGGTCCAGGTCAGCACCTCCACGATGGTCATCTCGATCAGCGCCTCGAGCCCCTGGTAGGCGACCTGGGTCTCGACGGTGCCGTTCTCGATCAGCATCTGGATGATCGGTTTGCGGGCGTCGCCGGCGTTGCGCTGCTCGGTCAGGGTCCTTTCCAGGGCCTCGCGGCTCAAAAGACCCATGTCCACCATGACCTGGCCGATGCGGATGGAGTTGTTGACGTGGTTCGCGCTGACGATGAAGCCGTCCCGGAAAACGAGCTGGCTCTCCCCCTTGGCGCCTTTGAGCGTGAGGGTGCCGGTCTTGCCGGTCTGGTGCAGCAGCTGGATGACATCCACTAAGGGAAGGTGCTCTAAATCGCCTTCAAAGGACATGCCGGTACCCTTGTCTGCCTGTGGTGGGTGAGGTGGTGCGGGTCAAGCGGGTCAAGCGGGGGAGATTCTAACATGCGGTTGGGGGTAAGTAAATCGGAATTGCTGGAGAATTGGCAAAAAGGCGGCGGGTGCTAGGCGGCCTCCAGTTCCCCGGTGTGGCTGAGCCAGGCGAGGGCGAGGGCGAGCAGGCCGGCGACGCCCCCCATGGTGAGGCTGCGGCTTACGTAGTGGGCGTTGCGCCGGACGAGGAAGTCGACGAAATCGTCCCGTTGCGCGACCATGCGCTCCAGCAGCCGGCCGTCCTCGCGCACCGTCTTCAGTCCGCTGCGGCCGCCGCTGCGCAGGGTGGTGCTGTCCTCGACGGTCTGCATCAGCCTTCCCATCATGGCGAAGACGGCGCTGCCGCGGTTGCCGCCGTTGGCCAGCTCGCGCCGGTACACCGGAAGCGCCTCGTCGAAGAGGCTCGGGAGCCCCGCCAACGCCTCCTCGCGGATACCACCCCCCTGGAAGCGGTTGCGTACCCGCTGCGCCGCCCCGGGATCGCTGTGCTCGAAGAAGAGCCGTGCGAGCGTCTCGATGGAGGCGCGCAGGCTCGCCTCGTTGCGGCCGGGGGCGCAGGCGCTGGCGCAGAGGACCAGCCCCCCCAGGAAGATGTACCCCTTGTGGCAGCTGGTGCCGACGGCACGCTGCACCGCGCGTTCGGCCGCGACCCCCAGGCGCACCCGGGCCGCCAGGTCCTCGCCGGAAAGGACCGCGTCGCAGAGGTCCATGAGGTACAGGGAGACGATCTTCAGCGAGGCCTCCAGGCGGGGGACGGAGAGGTCGGGGTGGGCGCCGCAGTCGCAGAGATCCACGAGCCCCGGTTTCGGGGTCAGGTAGAGCTCCATGAAGGCTCCGCGCGCCAGGTCTTGCGCAAGTTTGGGAAGGTGGCTGGTCATCTCTCTAGGGTCGGGCTCCGGGTCCGGGGATGGTACAGCGGGAGGATCATAGCATTTTTTGGCCCAATAAGAGAATGTGTATACATTATAAAGGGATAAGGGGGTTCCGGGAGGGGAGTGGAGGGGGGGCGACCCCGCGGCCAGGAGGTGCCGGCGCCGGTCCCCGCGAGGGGGGGCGCGGCGCGAGGGGAGCATAATAACCTTGAATTGCAAGGACGATCTGGGATAATCTCCGTCTTGGCGCCCGGATCCCGGGCGCGGCATCAATGAGGTGCACCGCAGATTCCCGTCCAGCTCTACCCTTGCCGCAGGGGGCAAAGGAGCTTCCCGCCTCCCCGACCACCGGCCTTCCGGGTACGCCGGGTCTGATCCAGCGCACGCATCTATCCCGATCGGAGATCCTCTCGACATGGAAACTTACAAGGCGCAGCCGCGACAGCCGCAGCGCAGGTTGAAGAAATCGCCAACCCTCAAGTACCTGCTCTGGGGCGCCACCGGTGGCGCAACCGTCATGCTGTTCGCCTTCCTGGGGTATTTCTTCTACCTCCTGGGCGCGCTCCCCAAGGTGGACCGTCTCGCCGACTACCGCCCCCCGATCCTCTCGCAGGTCTACGGCCAGGACGGCACCCTGGTCGGCGAGTTCTACCTCGAGCGGCGCACCGTGGTGCCGGTGGACAAGATGCCCAAGCGGCTGATCCAGGCCTTCGTGTCCGCCGAGGACTCCAACTTTTACCAGCACAAGGGGATCGACTACCTGGGGATCGCCCGCGCCGCGGTGAAGAACCTGATCTCGATGCGCAAGAAGGAGGGGGCTTCCACCATCACGCAGCAGGTGGCCAAGTCCATGCTGCTCACCCCGGAGAAGAAGTTCTCCAGGAAGCTCAAGGAGGCGATCCTGGCCAAGAGGATGGAGGAGCGGCTCACCAAGGACGAGATCCTCTACATCTACCTGAACCAGATCTACCTCGGTGCCGGTGCCTACGGCGTGCAGCTGGCGGCGGAGACCTACTTCGGCAAGGAGGTCGACAAGCTGAACCTGGCCGAGATGGCGATGCTGGCCGGTCTCCCCAAGGCCCCCAACAGCTACTCTCCCATCAAGCACCTGGAGCGGGCCAAGGAGCGCCAGGGGTACGTCCTGGAGCGGATGGTGAAGGAAGGGTACATCACGCAGGCCGAGGCGGAGTACGCCAAGGCGACCCCCATCGTGATCCAGCCCCTGAAGAAGGTGAACGCGGAGCAGTCGGCGTATTTCCTCGAGCAGGTGAGGCAGCAGCTGGTCGAGAAGTACGGCGAGGAGCGCCTCTACAAGGACGGCCTCAAGATCTACACCACCATGAACGCCGAGATGCAGAGGGGGGCCTACGACTCCGTGGTCAACGGTCTCAAGGCGGTGGACAAGCGCCAGGGGTTCCGCGGCGCAGCCAGGTACCTCGCCGAGACCGAGGTGGAGCCCTTCTGCAAGAAGGTCGAGGACGACATCGACGAACTCTCCCTGAAGCAGGGAGCGGTCTACCAGGGCGTGGTGACCGGGGTAGATCCGGCGAAACGCGAGCTGACGGTCCGGGTTGGTGACCGCACCGGGACGCTCCCCAAGAAAAACATGGAGTGGGCCGGCAAGGTGGAACTCGTCAACAGCTACGGAAAGCCGCAGGCGAAAAGGGCCATAGGCCTGGGCGCGGTGCTCGAGCTGCAGGTGAAGGAGCCGGACAAGAACCGCGCCGGTGCGGTCTTCGCCCTGGACCAGGTCCCCGAGGCGCAGGCGGCGCTGATCGCCATCGACCCGATGACCGGCGGGGTGCGGGCCATGGTCGGCGGGTACGACTACAAGAAGAGCCAGTTCAACCGCGCCATGCAGGCCAAGAGGAATCCGGGCTCCGCCTTCAAGCCGGTCATCTACGCGGCGGCCCTCGAGCACGGCATGACCACGGCGAGCATCATCGACGACTCCCAGGTGGAGTACGAAAGCGGCGGCGACAAGGCCTGGAAGCCGAAGAACTACGACAACGTCTACCGCGGCCCCGTC
This sequence comes from Geomonas subterranea, assembly GCF_019063845.1. Lineage (NCBI taxonomy): Bacteria > Pseudomonadati > Thermodesulfobacteriota > Desulfuromonadia > Geobacterales > Geobacteraceae > Geomonas > Geomonas subterranea. Next base: position 3,587,809 of record NZ_CP077683.1, on the reverse strand, counting down.
ACCATGCGCGAGGCGCTTACCAACTCCATCAACGTGGTCAGCGTCAAGATCCTGGAAAAGATCGGCGTGGGTACCGCCATCGACTACGCCAAGAAGCTCGGCATCACCTCCCCCCTGGCCAGCAACCTGACGCTTGCCCTGGGCTCCTCCAGCGTCACCCCCATGGAGCTCACCAGCGCCTACGCGGTGTTCGCCTCGGGCGGCTACCGCACCACCCCCTACTTCGTCACCAAGGTGCTCGACCGCGACGGCAACGTGCTGGAAGAGGTGCAGGAGCCGAAGGTGCCGGTCTTCGGCAAGATGTCGAGCGCTGCGGCGGATGCGCCTGCGGAAGGGGACGGTGAGGAGGGGGCTGCCCCGCCGGCGGTTCCGCAGCCGGGGCAGCCGGTGCTCTCCGAGGCGAGCGGTGGCGTGGTCCCGGTGATCCCCCCCGAGACCGCCTTCATCATGACCAACCTGATGGAAAGCGTCGTCTCCAGCGGTACCGGCGGCAGGGCACGCGCCCTGGGGCGTCCGGTGGCGGGCAAGACCGGCACCACCAACGACATGAAGGACGCCTGGTTCGTGGGATACGTGCCGCAACTGGTGGCCGGGGTCTGGGTCGGGTACGACCAGGAGCGCAGTCTCGGTTCCGGCGGTTCCGGCGGGCAGGCGGCCGCCCCTATCTGGACCGAGTTCATGCAGCGCGCCCTGGCCGGGGTCCCGGTGAAATCGTTCCCCACCCCGGGCAACGTCACCTTCGCCCTCATCGACCCGCGCAACGGGCACCTGGCCAAGGAAGGGACCCCGGGTGCGGTGCAGGAATGCTTCGTCTCGGGGACCGAGCCGACCAGCTACGGCTCGGACCCGGCGCCCGAGGCGGCTTCTACGCCGTAACAGCCCGGTTTCAGAAGGTTTTTCTGCGGCGGGGACGGTTGTTTGGCCCGCCGGAACCCGCCGGCGTAAACCCTTGCCAGGAGCGGATCGAGGCGTTAAAAATGGGCTAGAACCGCTCCTGACGCGGGGAAAATGGCAGCCGGATCAAAAAAACCCTTGCAAGTTACGAATATATGATTATAGTGGCGTTAATTTAATCCAGCCAAGGAGGGTCTCACATGACTAAAGCAGAACTGGTCGAAGCAGTGGCGAAGTCCGCAAACATCCCCAAGGCCGCAGCCGAGAAGGCCGTCGGTGCATTCATCTCCACCGTGAGCGGTGCGCTGAAGAAGGGCGACAGGGTAACCCTGGTAGGTTTCGGCAGCTTCGAGGTTTCCAGCCGCCAGGCCCGTACCGGCAGGAACCCGCAGACCGGCAAGGAGATCAAGATCGCCGAAGCCAAGGTGCCCAAGTTCCGCCCGGGCAAGGCCCTGAAGGACGCCATCGCTGCCAAGAAGAAGTAGTCCCGGACCAGCCAGCGACGTGCCCCTCCACGACTGTTGCTACGTCTCCGGCACGCATGAGAACCCCGCCCCCAAAGCGGGGTTTTCTCTTGTAAACGTATACGGTAAAAGAAAAACTTGCCTTTGTCGGGCGCATGTAGTAAAGCTGTTCGCCTGACTGACATCAGTTCCACCGGGGTTATACCCCTCCCATCGATCCAACCCCTCGCATTCAGGTTAATCCCCACGAGAAATGCGGCAGCAGCTAATTGGTTGGCAACGATGTATGGTTTGCCGGTCATAATGGCGTGTTGCCGAGAAATATTCAGCTAAGCCTGCGACAATCGTTGTCGCGGCGGGTTTGGCACGCCCCACATTTCACCGCCTTCCGGCGCAGCAGCCGCCTTCGTCCCGTGGGGATTCCCGGGATCGCAGCGTGGTCATGCTTTGTCGTGAGGGTACGTAAAGGAAACGCATGTCTTTTGAATCATTGAATCTCTCCGCCCCTCTCCTCAAAGCAATCAGCGCCTGCGGCTATACCGAGCCGACCCCGATCCAGGCCGAGTCCATCCCGCTGGCGCTCTCCGGCCGCGACCTCATCGGCAGCGCCCAGACCGGCACCGGCAAGACCGCCTCCTTCGTCCTCCCGGCGCTGGAGCGCCTCCTGGTCCCGTCGCAGGTACGCGGCAAGGGGCCGCGCATCCTGGTGCTGACGCCGACCCGCGAACTGGCGATCCAGGTCGTCGACGCGGTCCGGACCTACGGCAAGTTCATGAGGGTGCGCTGCGGTTCCATCCTTGGGGGGATGCCCTACCGCGACCAGATGATGCTCCTCTCCAGCCCGGTCGACATCATCGTGGCCACCCCGGGGCGCCTGATCGACCACCTGGACCGCCGCTCCATCAACTTCTCCCGCCTGGAGATGCTGGTTCTCGACGAGGCGGACCGCATGCTCGACATGGGCTTCTCCGAGGACGTGGACCGCATCGCGGCCGCGGCGCCGACCGAGCGCCAGACCCTGCTCTTCACCGCCACCATGGATGACGCCATGGCGAAACTCGCCCAGCGCCTCCTGAAGGATCCGGTCCGGGTCGCGGTGGACGTGACGCAGGTCACCAACCTCCAGATCGAGCAGCGCCTGCATGTCACAGATGACATGCGCCACAAGAACCGCCTGCTGCAGCACCTGGTCTCCGACGCGAGCGTCACCAAGGCGATCATCTTCTCGGCGACCAAGAGGGACGCCGACCAGCTCGCCTTCGAACTCTACTCGCAGGGTCACGCGGCCGCCGCGCTGCACGGCGACATGTCGCAGGGGGCGCGCAACAAGACCATCACCAACATGCGCCGCGGCAAGGTGCGCCTTCTGGTCGCCACCGACGTCGCCGCCCGCGGCCTGGACGTCTCCGGCATCAGCCACGTGATCAACTTCGACCTGCCCAAGTTCGCCGAGGACTACGTGCACCGCATCGGCCGCACCGGCCGCGCCGGCGCCACCGGCATCGCCATCTCGTTCTGCTCCATGAACGAGGTCGCCTACCTCGACCGCATCGAGCGCCTGACCGGGAAACCGCTCCCCCAGCACGTCATCGAGGGGCTCGAGCCGACCCGTCCCCTGAGAAGGAACAACTCCGGCCCCGGCGCCCGCAAGGGGCGCCCCGGCTTCGATCCGCGCAAGAAGGGCTTCGCTCCCAAGGGGCGTCCCGCCCAGGGGGGACGCCCCGGGCAAAGCGCCCGTCCGGGCCAGGGAAGCGGCCCCGGCCGGCGCGACGCGCAGCCGGTGGTCGAGTACCGTCGCGGCAGGGGCGGCGCGGGAAACTAGCCTTTTCCTTGCTTTAAGTCGTTGGTTTTGGTATCGTTTGCACCTGTGTATACACGGCCCCCCGGCGTCCCGCCGCGGGGGCCGCTTGCGACTGAGCGCCGCCGGCTAACGGCAGACATGAGAGATACGAAGGGGGTAGCAGATGTCCGCAGCAGTTGAACTTGGAAAGGGTCTCCACTGGATCGGTGTCAAGGATCCCAGCCTCACCGTCTTCGACGACCTCTTTCCCACCCAGTACGGTACTACCTACAACTCCTACCTGGTGCAGGGCGAGTCCCACATCGCCATCATCGACACGGTCAAGGCCAAGCGTTTCGACGAGTTTCTCGAGAAGATCCGCTCCATCACCGATCCGGCCAACGTCGACTACATCGTGGTGAACCACTCCGAGCCGGACCACTCCGGGTCCCTCTCCCAGCTTCTGAAACACTGCCCGAAGGCGACGGTCGTCTCAAGCCAGGCCGCACGCACCTTCCTCGGAAACCAGATCCACGCCCCCTTCGAGTCGCGCATCGTGAAGGACAACGACCGTATCGACCTCGGCGGGCGCACCCTGAGCTTCATCGCCGCACCGTTTCTGCACTGGCCGGACACCATGTTCACCCTGCTGGAAGAGGACCAGGCCCTTTTCTCCTGCGACGCCTTCGGCTCGCACTACTCCCCGGAAGGGCTCTTCGCCGACGAGTGCCCCGACTTCTCGGGCGAGACCCGCTTCTACTTCGACTGCATCATGCGTCCCTTCAAGGAGCGCATCCTGCAGGCGGTGGCGAAGCTCGACGGCATCGAGCTCAAGATGCTCTGCCCGAGCCACGGACCCGTGTACAGAAGCGACGCAAGGAAGGCGGTGGAGCTGTACCAGAAGTGGTCCCAGCCCAAGGCCGCCGGCCGCCGCGTCGCCATCTTCTACATCTCCCCGCACGGCAACACCGAGCAGATGGCCGAGGCCGTGGCCAAGGGGGCCGGCGACGCCGGCGTCCACGTCACGCTGTGCCACATAAACCACGCCTCCGTAGCCGACATCCGCGACCTGATGGAGGAGTGCGACGGCCTCATCTTCGGCACGCCGACCATCAACCGCGATATCCCGAAGCCGATGTGGGACGTCCTCGCCTACCTTTCCACCGTGAGCCTCAAGGGGAACATCGGCGGGGTCTTCGGCAGCTACGGCTGGTCCGGCGAGGCCTGCCGCATGGCCGAGGAGAGGCTCAAGAGCATGAACTTCAAGCTCCCGGCGCCGCTGATCCGCGCTCCCTTCATGCCCAAGCCCGAGATCCTCGCCGAGTGCGAGGCGCTGGGGCGCGCCGTGGCCGAAGAAGTCCTCAAAAAGTAGAAGGGTCATCTCAGGACGCGGCAGCAGGCAGAACTCTCCCGCAGCGTTCCCGCCCCCGGAAGGGGAGGGACAGGGAGGGGGCACTCAGCGTCCTGATCCACCCTTCTTCCCCCCCTCCCAACCTCCCCCCTCCGGGGGGAGGAGTACCAACCCCGATCCCATGCAGACAACCAGCCAGCACATCGTAGAGGTCGCCATCCCGCTCCCACTGGAGGGAAGCTTCCACTACCTCGTGCCCGGGCGCCTGTCCCCGCTCGCCGCCCCCGGCAAGCGCGTCCTGGTCCCGTTCGGACGGCGCAAGGTCACCGGGTACCTGCTGGGGGACGCCGACGCGCCCGGCGCCGGGGACCTCAAGGAAGTGCTCGAGATCCTCGACGAGGAGCCGCTGTTCACGCCGGCCGAGCTGGAGTTCTACCGCTGGATCGCCGGCTATTACCTGCACCCGCTGGGCGAGGTGATCAAGATGGCGCTCCCCGCCGGGATCAACCTGGTGAGCCGCTACCGCTGCGAGCAGTCGGAGGACGGCACCCCGGTCCTCAAGGAGTACCTGGCCGGAGGGAAGAGCGTGCGCACCGAGCGGCTCTACACGGCGGTGCCGGACTGCACGGTTCGCCCCCGGGGGAAGGGGCTCGAGATCCTCGAATACCTGCTGGACGTGGGGGAGTGTTCCGGCCCGCAGCTCAGGGAGCGCTTCGGCCCCTGCACGGCGCAGTTGGGGCGCCTGGTGGAACTGGGCGCCGCGCGCCTCTCCCAGCGCGAGGTGTACCGCGATCCCTTCAAGGCCAGGGAGTACGGCCACGACGGCCCCCTTCAGCTGAACCCCGCCCAGGCGGAGGCGCTGGCCAAAGTCTCGGCCGCCCTCGAAACCGGGGAGTTCTCCCCCTTTCTGCTGCACGGCGTCACCGGCAGCGGCAAGACCGAGGTCTACCTGCAGTCCATCGCCGTGGCCCTTGGCGCCGGCAGGAGTGCGCTGGTGCTGGTCCCGGAGATCGCCCTCACCCCGCAGCTGGTGGGGCGCTTCAAGCGCCGCTTCGACTGCGGCATCGCCGTGCTGCACTCCGGCCTTTCCGACGGCGAGCGCTTCGACGAATGGCGCCGCATCCGGCGCGGCGAGGCGTCCATCGTGATCGGGGCCCGCTCGGCCCTCTTCGCGCCGTTGGAGGGGATCGGGGTGATCGTGGTCGACGAGGAGCACGAGGGGAGCTACAAGCAGTCCGAGGGGGTGCGCTACAACGCGCGCGACCTGGCGCTGGTGCGCGGCAAGCTGGGCAGGGCCGTGGTGCTCCTGGGGTCCGCCACGCCGCTGGTCACGAGCTACCACGCCGCCCAGACGGGGCGGCTCGGCTACCTGAGCCTCCCGGACCGCGTGCGCGACCTCCCCATGCCGCAAACGCGGATGCTGGACGCGCGCAACCACAAGGGGGAGATCTTTCTCCCCGAACTTATCGAGGCGCTGGGGGAGAACCTGGACGCCGGCGGTCAGACCCTGCTCTTCTTGAACCGGCGCGGCTTCGCCACCTATCTCGTCTGCGAGACCTGCGGTCACGTGCTGCGCTGCCCCAACTGCGCGGTCACCCTCACCTATCACCGCATCAAGGGAAAGCACGTCTGCCACTACTGCGACTTCACCATGCTCCCGCCGAGCACCTGCCCCGACTGCCAAAGCGGCGCCATCACCCTCCTGGGGCGCGGCACGGAGCGGGTCGAGGACCAGGTGCAGAAGCTCTTTCCGGACGCGCGCGTCGCGCGCATGGACCGGGACTCCACCCGGGGAAAGGGGGGGCACGCCCGGGTCCTGAAGGAACTGGAGGAGGGGACGGTCGACATCCTGATCGGCACCCAGATGATCGCCAAGGGGCACGACTTCCCGGGGGTCACCCTGGTCGGGGTACTCTCCGCGGACGCCTCGTTGAACCTCCCCGATTTTCGCAGCGCCGAGCGCACCTTTCAGCTGGTGACCCAGGTGATGGGGCGCGCCGGGCGCGGCGACAAGCCGGGGAGGGTGCTGGTGCAGACGCTCGCCCCCGAGCACTACGCGCTCACCCACGCGGTGGCGCACGACTACCTCGGGTTCTACCGCGAGGAGATCGCTTTCCGGGAGGAGGTGGGGTATCCCCCCTTCGCGCACCTGGCGGCGCTCACCTTCTCGGCGGTGGCGGCGGCTCAGGGGGAACGTGCGGCGGAGGAGGCTGCCGGGCTTTTGCGCAGGATCAAGCGCGAGGCGCGGCTCAGGGTGGAAGTGCTCGGGCCGGTCACGGCGCCGCTGGGGAAGGTGCGCGGCCGCTTCCGCTGGCAGATCCTCCTGAAGGGGGTGGAGCGCGCCGACCTGCACCGGCTCCTGTTCCACTTCCGTGGCGGCTTCGGCCACCCCTCCACGGTGCGCCTCACCATCGACGTGGACCCGGTGGACATGCTGTGACGTGCTCCCTCTCCCCCTGGGAGAGGGCCGGGGTGAGGGCGCTCCCCCGGGAGTGACCGTGGCGCAGACCGCACCTTCCCCCACCCCCTGACCCCCTCCCGCAAGGGGAGGGGGAGTTTCCCGCCTTAGCGCCTTCGCCGAAGGAGGGGACTGTCCCCTTAGTGCTTGCCTGTCCCCTTAGTGCTTGTCCGCCAGGTGCCTGTACCCCTAGGGTTTCTGAAGGTGGCTGAGCTGAAAGGTTCGTTCCGCTAGAGGGACTGGCACCTGACGGAGCCAGTCCCTTCTGTCGCACGCCCTCCCGCTCCGGAGACGTCCGCATAACGATTCGCTCATAGAGCCAACAAAAAAAGGGGCCTCCCGGATGGGAGGCCCCTTTTCTCATTGCTGGTTCAGCAGCCGCTTAGTGGTGCGGGTGCATGAAGGCGTAGATCATCAGCATCAGCAGGGTGATGCCGATGAACAGCGCGGTGAAGCCGAAGGTCTTCAGGCAGAAGTCGTAGAAGATGCCGGAAGACTTCTTGGCTGCGAACTTCTCGGTGATGCCGTCCTTCTCGTAGCGGGCCCACTGGTCGCCACGCTCTTCCACGAACTCGTGCTTGGACATCTGGCCGTTGAAGATGACGAAGTCCATCGGGAACTTCTCCGGACGCCCGTGGGTGTTGAAGAAGTGAACCGAGAAGATGAAGCCGGTCGCCAGGAGCGCCTCGTCCGAATGGACGATGGTGGCCACGTTGAAGGCCCAGCCCGGGAGGAACATGCCGAAGAACTCGGGGAACCAGAGCATCAGGCCCGATCCGCCGATGGCGAACATACCCCAGAAGACCGCGATGAAGTCGAATTTCTCCCAGTAGGTCCATCTCTCGAAGGCCGGCTTCGGCCCTTTGAAGAAGAACCAGCGGACCATGCCGATCACGTCGCTGATGTCGCGCAGGTTCGGGCAGAGGGAGTCAGGTCCGAACAGTCTCTGCAGCGGGTTGCCCTTGATGTCCTTCCTGATGAAGAGGAAGTGGACGCTCATGAACAGGGCCATGGAGAAGTAGACGAAGGTGATGCCGGCGCAGACCCTGTGGAAGAGGCCGGCGTTCGGCGCCCCGCCGTAGAGATCCATGAGGAACTTGGCCCAGATCTGGTCGCTGAACTTCAGCGGCAGACCGGTCAAGGAGAGGCCGAGGAAGCTGATGATGACCAGCAGGTGCATGAACACGTGGACCCTTCTGAAGCGGCGGTACTGCTTGTGCCCGTCGGGTACGTGGTGCAGGATGATGCCCTCTTCGAGAGCCGCTGCCTTCTCACGGTTCTCCACGAAGCCGCGGATCATCCAGAGCAGGGTGTGAATCCAGAACACGGTGAAGGTGCCGACCAGCAGGCCGGTCATCGCGATGAAGGTGTAGAACAGGATGGGATACTTCTCGCGGTCGTTGTGCTCGCCGTGAGCGTAGAACTTGGTGAAGAGCATGCTCCCCTTGCTGTGGCACTTGGAGCAGGTCTGGACCAGGTTGGCCGGGTTGACGGAGGACTTGGGATCCTTGGACGGCAGGATCGCATGTGCGGTGTGGCAGTCGGCGCAGCCGGCGACCTTCTCCGGGTAGCCCAGACGGTAGTTCTTGCCGTGGTAGCTCTCCATGTAGCTCTTGACGGCGACTTCGGAGATGTGGTTGCGCTCGACCAGCTTCTGGTCGGCGTGGCAGCGGAGGCAGACCTTGGTGTGGAACTCGCGGTTGGAGTGGGAGTTCGGATCGCCCAGCGCCTTGATCTCGTGCAGGTTGTGGCAGTCGTTGCAAGCTGCCGAATCCTGGTTCCCGGCGAGTACGCCTTTGCCGTGTACCGACTGGGTGAAGCCGCGCTCGTCCTTGTGGCACTGGGTGCACTTGACGAGGACCCTACGCTTGTCCTTGTTCCAGTAGGTGTGGCTGTGCATGTCGGTGTGGCACTGTGCGCACCCGATGCCCTTCTCGCTGTGGATACTCTTGGCGTGCTCGGCCGCTTCCTTTTTGTGGCAGCGAACGCACTGGACTTTGCCCACCTTGATCTCACCCTTCATGTGCTTGGAGAGTTCGACGATCTCGATGTGGCAGCTGGTGCAGCCGTTTTTGCCGTGCACGGAGTTGGCCATCAGCTCGGCGGAAATCTTGTTGCCGTGGCAGCCCAGGCAGGTTGCCGGGTCGATGGCCAGGCCCTGTGCGGCGAAACCGGGCCGGGCTAATGCTAGGAGCAGTAGCAGCGGGATGAGGCGTGTGAAGACTTGAACCATTGTAATCTCCTGTATTTAGGATCGTTTTAGAACGCTTTAATCTATTGGGGCGCTCGCAACGGCGCCTACTTTAATACGCGCGGCTTCATAAATCAACTGAAAAAGCGTCAATTAATAAGCAGGATACAACTTTATCGGCACGCTTTTGCCCGCTTCTCTATCTGGCGAGTGACTGGAGAGGGTTGAGTGTGGTTTGTCTAACGATAGAGCTGTAAATACCTGTTACGTCATGATCTGAACTGGAGATTAGATAGAGGGGTGTGCGATGTTTGATGAGGATTTCACAACTAAGTGCGGTTTCAATGAGTTTGGATTGAATATAAATATTGCGTATACGGGATGACGCCGGCGTGCCGGGAGGGTGACGCCTAATAAGAGTAAAAAGATCCCATTAAACCTGAGCCGGCCCCGCCACCACGACGATCCCTTCGGCCAGGGCGAATTCCAGGAACTCGCGGGCCTCCGTTTCGGAAAGCGGAATGCCCGGGCAGAGCGCCCAGGCGCCGGCCTTCCCGTCCAGCGCGCCCAGCAGTTCGAAGTAGGGGGTGGAGACCGATTCGGTGCAGACCTCGCCGTGCGCGGGGTAGATGACGGCACAGGAGCCGGTCGGGTTGAAGCAGGCGCTGAACTCGGCCAGGTCCGGCTCGCCGGCGTCCAGGATCTCGAGCACCTCGTAGTTGAAACGCGCCAGGGTGGTGCTGGCGGAGAGCGCCAGCGGCTGCCGCAGCGGGTCGAGCTTACGCAGCTGCTTCTGCGAGGGGGGCGCCGGCGGGGTGGCCATGAGTGCAGCGGCGTAGTGGTGATGGTAGTCCGCGAGGTCGAGGGCTAGCGGGAGGAGCTTCCCCTTCTTTCTTTCCTTGAAGATCCTTTCCAGAAAGGCCCTCTGCAGTCCCCATATCTCCTCCTCGAGGATCTCGGCCTCCGCCCGCTCGCCCAGAAAGGAGGCGAAGGAGGTGAGAAAGGCGCTCGGGGTGAGTTTGAGGGCGGTGACCACGGAGTTGAACCAGGCGACCGCCTTCCCCCGGCTGTAAAAGACGTCGCAGGCGGAGGCGAGCCTCCCGGCCTGCGCCAACTCTCCGGCGGTATAGCCGGGGGTGGCGAGGACGGTGTAGGGGGGGGCGTCCAGGTGCTCGAGTCCGAGCGCCTGCGCCTTGCCGTAGAGCCGCGTTCCGGGGAGCACCGCCAGCGGGAAGATGTCCAGGTGGTTCGGGTAGAGCGAGAGGGCGAAATCGAGCGACGACCGGAACAGCTCCGGGGTGTCCCCCGGGAGCCCGAAGATCAGGTCGAAGCCGAAGATGGCGCCGCTTTGATTCAAAAGGAACGCGCGGTGCTCGAAGTCGTCGCGGTCGAAGCCGCGCCCCACACCCCGCAGCACGGCGGCGTCGGAGCTTTGCAGGCCGATCTGCAGCGAGCAGGTGATCGAGGCGAAGAGATCCGCCATCTCCGGATCGATGAACTCGCTGCGCACCTCGAAGTGAAAGTGGACGTGCGGGGCCACCTTGCCGATCAGGCGCAGGATCGCCTTGGCCCTCTTGACGTCCTTGTTGAAGGTCGAGTCGAGCACGAAGACCTGGGGGACCTTGAGCCGCGCGAAGAGGCGCAGTTCCGCCTCGATCCGGTCCATGGAGAAGCGGCGCACCCCTCCGCTCCCCTTGTGGTCGAAGCAGAAGGAGCAGGCGAAGTCGCAGCCGCGCGAGAGCTGCCACAGGGCCCCTCCGGGGATGGCCGGGTCGAGCCGGCCGGACAGGTAGGGGGAGGGGACCGTGTCGAGCTCCAGCGGGGGAGGCATCGCCGCAGCGGCGCCGCCCGGGACGACGATCCCCGGCACGCCAGCCGGGTTCCCGCCGGCGCGAAGCAGCCGCACCGCCTGCACCAACGGGGCTTCCCCCTCGCCCCGCACCAGGAAATCGAAGACCCCCTCGTCCAGAAGCCCCGCCGGGTTGGCGGTCGGTTCGGCGCCGCCGGCGCACAGAATGAGGCCGGGGAGCAGGGAGCGGAGTTCCCTCGCCACGGCCACGGCGTGGTCGCGGCTCCAGACGTAGACCGAGAAGGCGACCAGGTCGGGGGCGCGTGCGGCGATATCCCGTGCGCAGCGCGCGGCGTCGTCGTGGAGGAAGAACTCGGCTATCCCGGTGTGGACCTTCCCGTGCAGGGCATGGTCCGACAGGAGTGCCTCCTGCAGGAACGCGCAGGCCAGCGGCACCGCTTGCGGGGAAGGGTGGGGGTGAATGGCGACCAGGGTTATTTTCATGAATTCTTGGGGCGGGCCTTCAGGGTGGGCTTGCCACTCTCGATCACCACGACGAAGTCGACGTCGCGGCAACCGTATTTCTGCATCAGGACCGGTTTTTGCCGGTTGATCGCCTCGGCCACCTTCTCCCTGCTGATGTTGTCCACCGGGAGATTGCAGGCCAGGCGCGCGTTGAGGTACTGCTGGAAGACCGTGTCTATCTGGTTGTCATGGGGAGGGGGCGGGGCTTTGGTTTTGTCCCCTTTGGCGGCCGATTCCGCCTGGTGCAAAGACATGCGGAAGCGGTCCCGTTGAAACTTCCCCTCCTCGATCAGGCGGTTGGTACGGGTCCACTTCTGCTTGTGCACGCTCAGGGTGGCTACCAGGGAGTCATACTTGAACCTCTGGCTGGTGTTCGGGATGCTGACGTTCTGGTAGCGTCGCACCGCGCGCTCCACGCTGTCGAGCAGGCGCAGCGGTTCCCTCTTCTCGATTCCGAAGAAGTACTGCTCGTACTTGATGACAAGCTCACGCAGGTCAAGCTCCAGCTTGGCTATGTCCTCGGCGACACCCATGAAACCTCCACCGCAGGACTATAGCGATAAGTCTCGGTTTAGTAAACGATAAAAAGCACCCGGGGCGCGCGGAAACCGGGAGTGAAACAGCTTGACCTCATCAGGCATTATTGTTAAAAAAGAACAATTTGCTAAGAGGCGAGGGAGACTACGATGAAGAAGATATCCGCAATAGTGCTAGCAGCCGGCATGGGAACCAGGATGAAATCCGGCTTGGTCAAGGTGATGCACCCGGTGGCCGGCTCCCCCATGATAGATTGGTCCGTTGCCGCAGCCTTCGCCGCGGGAGTCGAGCGTTGCGTCCTGGTGGTGGGGCACCAGCAGGAGAAGGTACGTGACTTCTTCGGCGGCCGCCCCGAGGTGGGGTTCGCGCTGCAGGCCGAGCAGCTCGGCACCGGGCACGCGGTCCGCTGCGCCATGCCCGGGATCGACAGCGATGCCGAAACCGTGCTGATCCTCTGCGGCGACACGCCGCTGCTCACCGCTGACAGCCTGCGCGACATGCTCGCCGCCCACGGGCAAAGCGGTGCCTGCGTCACCGTCATGACCGCGACCCTGGACAACCCCTTCGGCTACGGCCGGATCGTCAAGGACGCGGACGGAAAGGTGGTCGCCATCACCGAGCAGAAGGACGCGAGCGAGGCCGAGCGCCTGATCCGCGAGGTGAACGCCGGCGTGTACTGCGTCGACCGCGCCTTCCTCGCCGAGGCGGTGGACAAGCTCGACAACGACAACGCCCAGAAGGAATACTACCTGACCGACGTGGTGCGCCAGGCCAACGCCCGTGGGCTCGCCTGCCGCAGCTTCCAGGTGAGCGATCCTCTCGAGATCTCCGGCGTCAACGACCGCGTCCAGATGGCAGAGGCGGCGGCGGTGCTCAGGCGGCGCATTAACCGGGAGCTGATGCTCTCCGGCGTCACCATCATCGACCCCGGCGCGGTCTACATCGACCATGGGGTGAAGATCGGGCGCGACAGCGTGGTCTACCCGGGCGCCGTCATCAAGGGGAACACCGTCATCGGCGAACGCTGCAAGATCGGCCAGAACACCCTGATCGAGGGGTGCCGGATTGCCGATGACGTCGTGGTCAAGGCGGGGAGCGTGCTGGAGGATTCCAAGGTCGGCCCGGAGGCCGCCATCGGCCCGATGGCGCACCTGCGCCCCGGCACCGAGCTCTCGGCGCAGGTGAAGATCGGCAACTTCGTCGAGACCAAGAAGGCGTTCATGGGGGAGGGGTCCAAGGCCTCGCATCTCACCTATCTCGGCGACGCGACCATAGGGCGCGACGTCAACATCGGCTGCGGCACCATCACCTGCAACTACGACGGCGTCAACAAGCACAAGACCGTCATCGAGGACGGGGTCTTCGTGGGGAGCGACGTGCAGCTGGTGGCCCCGGTCACGGTCGGGAAGAACTCCCTGATCGCGGCGGGCACCACGGTCACCAAGGACGTCCCCGCCGACTCCCTGGCCATCGCCCGCTCGCCGCAGGTGAACAAGGAAGGGTGGACCCTCAGGAAAAAATAACTGTTGCGGATCCGGCCAAGATGCTATCCTGTAACGTCTTGGGCCTGCCCAAATTATTAATTAACAGATAGACGAAACGGAGTCATACATGTGCGGTATCGTTGGATTCACCGGGCGGCAGGAAGCCACCTCCATCATCATTGAAGGGCTGAGAAGGCTCGAATACCGGGGTTACGATTCGGCCGGCATCTGCACCATCAGCGATGGCAAGGCGAGCATCAGGCGCAGCGAAGGGAAGCTTTCCAACCTGGAGAAGCTTCTGGCGGTGAGTCCGGTGAAGGGGACGGTCGGCATCGGTCACACCCGCTGGGCCACCCACGGCCGCCCCTCCGAGATCAACGCGCACCCGCACCAGGCGGGCCCCATCGTCGTGGTGCACAACGGCATCATCGAGAACTACCTGCAGCTGCGCGAGGAGTTGAAGGCGCAGGGGCACGTCTTCAAGAGCGAGACCGACACGGAGGTCATCTCGCACCTGATCGACCAGCGCCTGAAGGGCTGCGGCTGCTTCGAGCAGGCCGTGCGCGAGGCCCTGGCGCTGCTCAAGGGGGCCTACGCCGTCTGCATCGTGAGCGAGGACGATCCCGACCTGATGATCGCCGCGAAACTCGGCTCCCCGATGGTGGTGGGCCTTGGCGAGGGTGAATTCTACGTCGCCTCCGACATCCCGGCCATCCTGTCCCATACCCGCTCCATGATCTTCATGGAGGATGGCGAGATGGTGGTCTTCAAGGGGGGCGCGGCCAGCTTCAGCACGGTGGACGGCACCCCGCTCGAGAAGATCCCGCGCCACATCGACTGGTCCGCCCACATGGCCGAGAAGGGTGGCTACAAGCACTTCATGCTCAAGGAAATCTTCGAGCAGCCCCGCGCCGTCCGCGACACCATCGCCGGCCGGCTGCGCGAGGAGCAGGGGGACGTCTACCTCGAAGACCTGGCGCTCAGCGACGCAGACCTGCAGGGGATCAACCGGATCTGCATCATCGCCTGCGGCACCTCGTGGCACGCGGCGCTGGTGGGCAAGTTCCTGATCGAGGAGCACTGCCGCGTCCCGGTGGAGGTCGATATCGCCTCGGAGTTCCGCTACCGCAACCCGGTCATCGACGCGAACACCCTGGTGATGCTCATCTCGCAGTCCGGCGAGACCGCGGACACCCTCGCCGCCATGCGCGAGTCCAGGCGCCGCGGCGGCAAGTGCGTCGCCATCTGCAACGTCGTCGACTCCTCCATCGCCCGTGAGGCCGACGGCGTCATCTACACCCACGCCGGCCCCGAGATCGGCGTCGCCTCCACCAAGGCCTTCGTGACGCAGCTGATCGCACTCTACCTGTTCACCATCCGCCTGGGGCGCTCCCGCGGGAAGATGGACCAGGAGCAGGGGAGGAAGCTGATCTCCGCCATCGTCCGCGTTCCGGCCCTGATGGAAGAGGCCTTGAAACTGAACGAGCAGGTGGAGAAGGTGGCGAGGAACTACCTGACCGCCCGCGACTTCCTCTACCTCGGCCGTGGCATGAACTACCCCATCGCCCTGGAAGGCGCGCTGAAGCTGAAGGAGATCTCCTACATTCACGCCGAAGGGTACGCCGCAGGGGAGATGAAGCACGGCCCCATCGCGCTGATCGACGAGCACATGCCGGTCGTGGTGCTGGTGCCCAAGGGGGCGAACTACGAGAAGGTCTTCTCCAACATGGAAGAAGTCATCGCCCGCGGTGGCCGCGTCATCGCGGTCTGCTCCAAGGGTGACGCCGAGGTCGCCGACAAGGTGGAGGTCGCGCTGGAGATCCCGGAGGACGGCGAGGAAGTCATGCCGATCATCATCTCCATCCCGATGCAGCTACTGGCCTATCACGTTGCCGTGCTGAAAGGGACCGACGTCGACCAGCCCCGCAACCTGGCCAAGAGCGTCACCGTCGAGTAGACCGGAGTCGCATCCAGTCCAACCTTAGAAATCATATCGCTCAGAAGAGAAGACCCCGGCAGCCGAAAGGCCACCGGGGTCTTCACATTTTGCCCCCCCACTGGGTCAACCGGGCCAAGCCATAACAAATAAACGCACGCCAATCAACTAACCTAGTACACTATACGGGCGGGCGGTGAAGCAGCGCCCGAAATCTCAAGGCACAGCGAGGTGGAGACATGTCCATTCTGGTGGGAAAGGAAATAAAGGATGCCATCGCTCGCGGTGAAATAGGCATAGATCCGCTGGAGCAATCTCAGATCGGCCCCGGATCGGTCGATCTGACCTTGGGCAACGAATTCAGGATCTTCAAGAAAGAGACCGGGGTCTGCCACGTACACAACGACTCAGATTTCGCCGACGTCACGGAAGCCGTGTCGGTGGCGGACGGAGAATTCATAACCATAGCCCCCTGCGAGATGATTCTCGGCATCACCAGGGAACGCATCACCCTCGCCGACACGATGGCGGGGTGGCTGGAAGGGCGCAGCCGCTTCGCCCGCTTCGGGCTTGCGGTCCACGTTACGGCGGGATTCATGCAGCCGGGCATCTCCAACCAGCAGGTGCTGGAAATCGTGAACCTGGGACACAAGACCCTGGCGCTGTATCCCGGGACCAGGATCTGCCAGTTCGTGTTCGAGCGCTGCCTGGGCGCGGCTAAATACAGAGGGAGGTTCGTCGACCAGGTCACCCCCTGATGGAGGGCCCTCGGACAGTGGCAACGATGGCAACTGGAACGTGGGTGGGAGGGTGCGGGGGAACAGCTGCGGGACTCTCAGGATGAGGTCCACCTGTCTATCAGCTCCTGCAGTTGTCCGAGGTTGAAGGGCTTGCTGAGGAAATCGTCCATGCCGGCGCTCAGGCAGTAGTCACGCGAACCCGCCATGGCGTGGGCGGTGAGCGCGATGATGGGGGTGTGCCTGCCGGAGTCCCGCTCCTGCTCCCTGATGGCTCGGGTCGCCTCGTAACCGTCCAGTTCCGGCATCTGGCAGTCCATGAAGACCAGGTCGTAGGACTTCCGCGCCAGGGCCGAAACCGCCTGGTTTCCGTTCTGGGCCACATCCACCTGGCACCCCAGGGCGGTCATCATGGCGTGAGCCACCTCGCAGTTCACCGGGTTGTCCTCCGCCAGCAGTACGCGCGCGTGGCACGGGGCCTGCCGGAAGGAATCCTCCAGCGCGTTCTCCAGTTCAATCGGGAGTTCCTCGTCATCGGTTCCGGCGTCAGGGGCGTGCTCCAGGTACACGATGAAGGTGAAGGTGGAGCCGCATCCAGGCTCGCTCTCCACGCCTATTTCCCCCCCCATCAGCTCCACCAGTTGCTTGGCTATGGCCAGCCCGAGACCGGTACCGCCGTACCTGCGGGTCGTCGATCCGTCCACCTGGGTGAACAGCTCGAAGATGGCCGGCAGCGCCTCGGCGGCGATCCCGATGCCGGTGTCCCTGATCTCGAAGCCGACGTAGTGGCCGTTGCCGCTTTGCTCAACCAGGGAAACCCGGACCTGGACCGATCCCTTTTCCGTGAACTTGAGGCCGTTGTTGACGATGTTGATGAGTACCTGGCGCAGGCGGTTGGGGTCGCCCAGGGCGCGGCGGGGAACGTCCGGGGCGATCTGCAGGTCCACCGTCACCCCCTTGCGGCGCCCCACCTCGCGGTAGAGCTCCACGGCCCCCCGCACCGTCTCGTGCACGTCCAGCGGGATCTTCTCTATCTCCAGCTTTCCCGCCTCGATCTTGGAGATGTTGAGGATGTCGTTGATGATCCCCAACAGCGACTCGCCGGACTGGTGCAGCATCTCGACGTAGCCCCGCTGTTTCTGGTTCAGTTCGGTGTGCAGCAGCAGTTCCGTCATCCCGAGGACGCCGTTCATCGGCGTGCGGATTTCGTGACTCATGTTGGCGAGAAACTGTGATTTGGCGCGGTTGGCCGCCTCGGCGGCCTCCTTTGCCTGCTTGAGCTCGGCGATGGTCGCCTTTTGCTGCAGGTTGGCCTTGGTGATTTCCGCGGTCCGCTGCGCGACCTTTTCCTCCAGGTCGCTGTTCGCTATGCGGAGTTCGGAGAGAATCCGCGTGTTTTCAACGGCGAGATCCGCCAGGGTGCGCACGAGGTGTTCGTGCTGCTCGATCAGGCGGCGGCGCTCCAGTGCCCTGTTCACGGTGGCGACCACCATTTCGAGGTCGTCGAAGGGCTTGAACAGGTAGTCCTGTGCGCCCAGCCGCAGCGCCTGGACGGCAGTCTCCAGCGACACGTGGCTGGTCATGATGATCACGTCGGTGTCGGGATAGTCGTCCCCGAGGGCGCGCAGCACCTCGATGCCGCTGATGCCGGGGAGGCGCACGTCAAGCATGACCAGTTTGTATCCCACCTGCCGCAGTTCTGACAGGCATGCCTCACCGGTGGCGACCCCCGCACTGTCGTAGCCTTCCTTGCGGAACAGCTCGACCAGCACCCCGGTGACCACCTCGTTGTCATCGACGATCAGTATGTCTCGTCCGGTTCCCATGAATCGCCCCCGCGCGGAAAACACATTGGAGAATATTAACAAGAAAGGTGAAGGGGGCAACCCGGATCGACCTGACGCCGCACCGCTACGGCAAAAATGGCTATGGTCCATCTGACTTTCACGAGACGATGAACACCGTCGTCACCGTGAGAAGGGGGGCGGGGCCATGAAAGAGGTAATCTGCGCGTGCCGGTGGGGGTGGCAGACCCTTGGGGTGGGGGAATCCGCGGGTGTAGAGGAGCCCCGCAGCGGGTTATGCCGGTTCCGGCGGGACGGGGGGAGCCGTTTTATCCCGCAGCGGGATGGTAGCCCGGATGGTGGTACCGGCTCCGGGGGTGCCGGTGACTTCGAAGCTCCCGCCCCAGCGGCGGGCACGCTCCTCCATTCCCACCAGCCCCAGCGATTGGCCGGTCGCGGCCCCGGGTGCGATCCCCCGCCCGTTGTCCTGAACCTGCAGCAGGGCGCGTTCTTCGTTCAGGTCGAGGAGGACGTCCACCTGGGTCGCCTCTGCGTGGCGCATCACGTTGGTCATGCTTTCCTGGAAGATCCTGAAGAGGGAGATCTGGCGCTCCTTGTCGATCTCGACGTCCCGGCGCGGCGCCTCCAGACGGCACTGGATGTGCCTGTCGCGGCAGTCCGCCAGCTGGGCCTCGATGGCGGCGACCAGGCCGAACTCGTCCAGCATCCTCGGGCGCAGCCCCCTTACCAGGCGCTTCACCGTGCCGATGGTGAGATCGAGCACGGCATCCATTGACTCCACCTTGGCGATAACCTTCTCGTCCTCCTGCGGACAGCGCTTTTCCAGCCAGGCCAAGTCGATCTTGAGTGCCGTGAGCAGCTGCCCCAGTTCGTCGTGCAGTTCCCGGGCGATGCCGGTGCGCTCGGTTTCCACCGCCGTCTCCAGGCGGGCGGCGAGCCGGCGCAACTGCGTGTTGGTGTCCTGCAGGTCACGGGTCCGCTCGGCCACCTCCTGCTCCAGCGCCTCGTTGCGGTCGCGTATGATATTGGCGGCCAGCTTCAGGTTCAGGTGCGTTTTTACCCTGGCCAGTACGATGGGAGGGCTGAGCGGCTTCGTTATGTAATCGACGGCGCCCAGTTCAAGACCGTGGCGCTCGCTTTCCAGGTCGGATTTGGCGGTGAGGAAAATGACGGGGATGTCGCGGGTGGCGGGGGCGGACTTCAGCCTGTGACAGACCTCGTAGCCGTCCATCCCCGGCATCATCACGTCGAGGAGGATCACGTCGGGAGGGGGCGCCTGCTGCGCGATCTGCAGCGCCTTGGCGCCGTTGTTGGCGACGCGCACGTGGTACTCGTCCTTCAGCAGATCGCCGATGCAGACCAGGTTGTCGGGGGTGTCATCCACGACCAGCACCGTCGCGCGTTTCTTGTTGCCGTTCATCTGCCCCTCCTCTGCTTCACTTGCCCTGCACCGGGCGTGGCACCGCCAGCATTTCCATGAGGATCTCCAGTTCCACCCGGGCCTGGTCGAAGGAGAAGGACTCCACGCACCTCTCCAGTTCCCGGCTTTTCCCCCTGGTTGCCAGCGCCAGCGCCTCGTTGAGGCTTTTGAAGCATCTGACCGCTTCGATATCGTCTTCGGCCAGCAGGGCGTGCAGTTCCTGCAGCCCGGCGTGCAGTTTGGGAAGGGTGACGGCAGTGGCGCTCCCCGTGGCACTCGAGAGTACCTGCCCAAGCATGGGGACGACTTCGTCAAGCAGCGCCTGCAGGTCCTGGCACAGCCGCTCCAGCACCTGCTTCGGCTGCGACCCCTTCAGTCCGTTTTCGCACTTTTCGGCCGCCGCCTGGATGCGGACCAGCCCGAGGGCCCCCGCCGTCCCCTTGAGGCTGTGGGCGAGATGCCGGGCCGCCGCGAGGTCGTCCTGCACCAGGGCTTCCCTGATCTCCTGCGGGTCGGTCGCATGGTTGGTCACGAACCGCTGCAGGAGCTCCTTGAAGCGGAGTTGGTTCCCGCTGAAGGTGCGCAGCCCGGCGGCGAAGTCGAGCCCGGGAATGCGGGTAAGCTGCTCCAGCCCGTGGTCCATGGTATCTGCCTGCCTCCCCCCTGGCGGCGTCGAGGCGGTCCCCGAAGGCGTGGGGAGCCACCGCAGCAGCGCGGCGTACAGCTGTCCGGGATCAACCGGCTTGCTCAGGTGGGCGTTCATTCCGGCGGCGAGGCAGGCGGCAACGTCCTCATCGTAGGCGTTGGCGGTGAGAGCGATGAGGGGCACCTCGCCATACCCGGGGAGCCGGCGGAGCTCCCGCGCCGCCTCGATGCCTCCCATCACCGGCATCTGCAGGTCGAGCAGCACCAGGTCGTACCGCTGCCGCCCCGCAAGCTCCAGGGTCTGGCGGCCATCCGGCGCCACCTCCGCGGCCAGGCCTACGTGCTGCAGCAAATCGACCAGGACCTCCTGGTTCAACGGGTTGTCCTCGGCGAGGAGCACCCGTTGTCCCGCATGCGCTGCAAGGCGCGCGTCGGCGTCACCGTTCCCGGCCCGGGCGGCTGCCGTGGCCACGCTCCGGCCGGTGTACTCGCTCTCTTCAACCGCCCGGAACGGCGCCTCGAAGCTGAAGGTGCTCCCCTCGCCGGGGGTGCTCTCTATCCGTATGCTCCCCCCCATGAGCTCCGCCAGGCTGCGACAGATGGCGAGTCCGAGGCCGGTTCCGCCGTAGCGGCGTGTCGTGGAGCCGTCCCCCTGCTCGAAAGGCTCGAAGACCCGGTCCAGCTTGTCAGCGGGGATGCCGATCCCGGTGTCCGCGACGCTGAAACGCAGCCAGACGGTCTCCCCGTCACGGCGGATCGTTTCCCCGCGCAGTTCGATGCGACCGTGTTCGGTGAACTTCAGGGCGTTGCTGACGAGGTTCAGCAGGATCTGCTCCAACTTCAGGTCGTCCCCGTGCACCCTGCGGGGGACCTGGGCGATATCCACGAAGAAATCGAGTCCCTTGGCGGAGATGCGATCGGCAAAAAGGGCGTGGACCGTTTCGATCACCGAGGGGACGCCGAACACGGTGGGCTGAAGCGTCATCTTCCTGGCATCGATCTTGGAGAAGTCGAGCACGTCGTTGATGACCTCCAAAAGGTGCCGGGCGGCCCGGTCGATCTTGCACAGCTGCTGCCGCTGCCGACCGCTGGCGTCCTTGCGCATCAGGTAGGCGACACCGATGATGGCGTTCATCGGCGTGCGGACCTCGTGGCTCACGTTGGCCAGGAAGGCGCTCTTGGCCTGGTTGGCGGCGTCCGCGTCTTCCTTGGCCTTCATGAGGGCCTTGGTCTGCTCGGAGACCGTGCGCTGGATGACCGAGTTGCGGCCCGACATCGCCAGCATCATCACCTGCAGCAGCGCGGCGAAGAGCAGGCCGAGGACCCCTATGCCCCAGGCCATCCAGGAGCGCTGCTGGCGCAGGTACTCCTGGGTGGGTAGAAGGTCGACTCTCCAGAGACGGTCGGCGATGGAAAGCGTGGTGTGCCACCCCTGGGGGGGGAGCGGTTCGGTCCGGGCGCCGTCGGACTGGAACAGGATGCGCCTGGCGCCTGCCGCCGCAGGGTCGCTGACCCGGAGCACGAGCCCCGCCGGTAGCTGGTCCTGCATCGCGATCCGGACCATCTCGTCGACCTTGATGACGGCAACGGCGAACCCGAAAAGGGAGCCGTCCCCCCGCGCATCCCTCAGTTCGGGGTTTCTGAAGGCGGGATGCAGCAGCAGCACCCCGACCCGTTTCCGCTGTTCCTGGACCAGTTGGATGGGGGCCGTGACCGCGGGCCTGAAGGTTCTGCGGGCCGCGTCGATGGCGCTGCGGCGGATCGGCTCGGAGTTGATGTCGAAGCCGATGGCGGGGAGGTTTCCCTTGATGGGGGCGATGTACCCGACGCAGACGTAATGCGGGCGGTCCCCTGCGGCAACCAGTTCCCCGTTCCGGTTTCGTTCGGTGATGGCGAAGCTGCCCGTGGGGGATTTGGAGACCATGGAGCGCTCGAAGGCGTGACGGGCGGCGTGGGGCACGAAGTGGTTGAAGCTCAGACCGAAGATGTCCTTGTGGTCCTGCAGCGTGATCCGGGTGAAATACTCGAACTGGCCGAAAGTCATCTCCGGGTTCACCTCGATGACGCGACGCAGCGCGGCGAGCGCCTCCTGGTGCGCCACCAGGCGACGGTCGAGCAACTGGGTGAGCTTCTTGCCGTGGTCGGCTAACTGGGCCACCTGCTGCTTCTGCTCCCAGCGGGCGATGCCGAGGTAGGCGGCGATGACCAGGATCAGGGTGATCGCCATGGGGATCGCGACGGTCACGAGGCGCTCCCGCCAGGGGGACTGCCTGAGCAGGAAAATGAGCGTGAGTGGCGCGAAGATCACCACGCCCAGCGTGTCGCCGCTCCACCAGTTCCACCACGAGAAGGCGAGGCCGCCGGACTGGACCATGCCGGCGAGGTAGAGGGCGGCGGTTCCAGTTGTCGCGGAGACGAGGCAGGCGAGGGGACCGGCCGCGACAAGGAAGGTGACGATGTCCCGCTCGGTCTCCAGGCTGCGCCATCTCTCCCCCATAGCCCGGTTTACCGCGACGGTACCTCCAAGGGCCTGCAGCATGGCGCCGGTGGCGACCAGCAGGGCCACAACGGCGGCGCTCCAGTCGAGCTTGCCGTGATACCAGGGTGTGACGAGGTTGAGGGCCAGGGAGCCGAGCCAGACGCCGGGAAGGGCGCATTTGCCGAAGTGGAGGGCGGCGGCCAGGGCAAGCCCGGCAGCGGGGAAAACCGGGCTGGCGTAGCCGGGGGGGATGGCGAGACCAAGTCCCAGCGCCCCGAGAATCGCGTAGGCCAGGGCGACCCCAGCGACGCAACGGGACCCTCCGCCTGCCATAAGCTGCTGCTGTACAGCCGTAGATGCCATGAAATACTGTCTCCAGTGGCGGCCAAGCGAGTGTGGATCCGGTGCTGAAGTCTTACAGGGAATCCGGCATTGGCACTGCTCACCGCGTCCGACCCAAAACGACCACTAAAGTAGCAAATCAGGGTGAGTCCTTATATAAGGACCCGGCTTATTTTGGAGTACGTCTTTATCCTACATCGGCAGATACCCGTTTTTACTTCAGTCTTTGGCTGCGGGTGAGCAGGGCGGTACCGGCCGTGACGGCTGCCTGTCGTTGTAACTGCTCAATGTATACGGGGATTAGCCGTTGCCGCCTTGCCTTTTTTGGGGGCGCTGCTGCATAATGCGGCGGTACCCAATGCGACAAGGGAGCCAGTTATGCCGAACAAGATGAAGCTTTCCGACGCGGACCTCCTCTCGCTTTTTCACGCCGACTCCGACTTTCAGACCAACTTCACGGCGCGCCATTACGCCAGGAAGACGCTTGTCTACTCACCCTTCGAGGAGAAGAACCTGGTCTTCGTGGTGCGAAGCGGCCGGCTCCGCATCTACCTCGCCTATGAGGACAAGGAATTCACCCTGGCGCTCCTGGAGAAAGGCGACGTCTTCAGCACCCATACACCCGCCTTCGTTCAAGCCCTGGAGGGGACCGAGATCCTGGTCTGCAGCACCGCGACGTTCCGGCAGGCGTTGGCCCGTCGTCCCGAGCTTTCGCTCACCATGGTGAAGGTCCTCGGCGAGCTGTTGCGGAATTCCATCCAGACCATCGAGGGGCTCGCCTTCAAGGACGTCCGTCTGCGCCTGGTGGACTTTCTCCTCGGCGCCGCGGCCGATCGGGGGCAGGTGACCCCGCAAGGGACCGTGGTGCAGTTAGGCCTCGGCACCGAGGACATCGCCCTCCTGGTCGGCACCACCCGTCAGACCATCTCCCAGATCATCAACGACTTCATCAAGGCCGGCCTGCTGGTGAAGATCGACCGCAAGACCCTGCTCATCAAGGAACTGGATGCCTTCAAGGAGATGAAGGAATTTTCCTGATCGCTCCACTTCTGGCGCTGTCTTCGCCTCAATTTCCTGCAGATCTCTCCGCAGACAAACGCCCACCCACAGTTCCCACGCAGTTTCCCATGCAGTTTCCCATGCAGTTCCCACGTAGTTCCCACGTAGTTCCCACGTAGTTCCCACGTAGTTCCCACGTAGTTCCCACGTAAGCTGAACCGGTCCACACTCCCCTTTTTTATCTCCCTCTCCCTCTGGGAGAGGGCCGGGGTGAGGGAGAGGGGTGAGGGAAAGAGGCGGCGCGCCCGTCCATGAGCCCTCTTCGTGGCGTATCCCTCACCCGCCCTGCGGGCACCCTCTCCCAGAGGGAGAGGGACTGGGGGAAGGACATTTGCGGCGAGGAAAAAACAACGCATTGCGGCTGTCCGATAGACCGCGGCCGCGCTCCCACCTCCCACACGAATCTCCCTCCCCCCCACTATCTCTCCCACTCCTACTCCCTCTCCCTCTGGGAGAGGGCTGGGGTGAGGGAAAGAGGCGGCGCGCCCGTCCATGAGCCCCCTTCGTGGCGTGTCCCTCACCCGCCCTACGGGCACCCTCTCCCAGAGGGAGAGGGACTGGGGGACAAACTTATTTGGCGAAGAAAAACTACGAACTGTCGGCTGTCCGACAGACCGCGGCCGCTTTTTCGCCTACATTGCCGCCCATGGCTGCAATTTGTCATCAACGGGAGAGGGCGATGCACATCGAGGTAGAAGAAACGGCAGCGGAGCCGGTGCGGTTGTTCCGCATCAACACCGGGTCCTGTAACGGCTGCGACGTCGAACTGGCGGTGACCTCGGCGGTGACGGAATTCGACGTGGAGCAACTGGGGTGCAGCTACACCGGCTCGGCGCACGAGGGGGACATCCTCCTCATCACCGGCCCGCTCACCGTCCGCGCCAAGGACGAGGTGCTGCGCCTTTACGCGGAGACGCCGCAGGACAAGGTCACCGTCGCCGTCGGGGTCTGCCCGGTGTCAGGCGGTGTCTTCCGCGACAGCTACGCGGTGGACGGCCCGCTTGAGCGCCACCTGCCGGTGGACGTGAACGTGCCCGGTTGCCCGCCGCGCCCCCAGGCCCTGCTGGCCGGGATCGCCCGGGCCTTGGAGATCCTCCGGGCCCGCCGCGGCGGGGGGGAGCGGGGCGGGGAGCCGGGTGACCGGAAGTGCCCCATCACCGATAATTTCCCCGCCCGGGGAGGCTGAGCTTCGATCCTGGCGCCTGCGTGGACTGCCGCATGTGCCGGCACGTCTGCGCCGCCGGGGCGATCCGTTTCGAGGAGGGGGAGCGGGGCGCCCGCCTGACCCTCTGGCACAACAGCTGCGTATTTTGCGGCCTGTGCAGCCACTACTGCCCCACCGGGGCCCTTTCCGTCACGGGCGACTGGCGCCTCGACCACCGGGCCGTCGACGCTTTCGCCCAGGTCGAGCGGGGCGAGGTACCATACGCACCCTGCTCCGGCTGCGGCGACCCCATCATCCCGGCGGCCCCCCAACTCCTGCACGCGGCCTTCCGCCGCCCCACTCCCGAAATCGAAAAGCTGACAACCCTCTGCCCGGCCTGCCGGCGGCGGATGAGCATAGGAGCACCGGTAAGATGAACGATTGCACCAACGAGACAGGCGATACGCCGACCGCTCCCCTCTCCCGCCGCGAGAGGGCGCCTGAAGGTCGGATGAGGGATGGTTTTGAAGGTGGCGGAACACCGGACGTGACCGGCGTCGTAGCTGGCGTCGCCTCCGCACTGGCCTTGGCGGCGGGGGAGGAAACCACGGTGACATGGCGCCGGGACCGCAAGGGGGTACTGACCGGCTGGTGCCGCCTCCCTTCCGGGGAAGCGCTGCTCCCGGCGGCCCGTGCCATCGCGGAGTTAGAGGGGCGCCTGGCCATGGTGACGCCGTATCTGCCGGAACGGTCCCAGGAGAAGGGCGGGCGCGAGATCGCCTACCACTTCGACCTGGACGGCGCCACCCTCACCCTCACCGTCACACTCCCGCTGGAGTGGGCGCGAATTCCCTCCCTCACCCCAATCTTTCGCAACTGCGACTGGCAGGAGCGGGAGCTGATGGAACTCTACGACGTCCAGGTGGTGGGGCACCCCGATCCGCGGCGCCTGTTCCTCGATCACACCATTACCCACGCACCCTTCGAGCGCCTGGTCCCGTATTCCACGTTCAGCAACGCGGCAACCGGCAAGGCGCTTTGGGACAGGGTGCTTGGCGAACGGGAGGATGCATGAACACCAGGGTAATCAAGTTGAGTGCTCACCAGTTGGCCCTCGAGGAGCCGATGTACTTCCGGGTCAGGCTGGAGGGGGACCGGGTGGCCGATCTGGACGTCCTGCCGGGACAGGTGCACCGCGGGATGGAGCACCTGGTGATGCGCCGCAACCTGTACCAGAACATAACCCTCCTGGAGCGGCTCTGCTCGCTTTGCTCCAACAGCCATCCGAGCACCTTCTGCGCGGCGGTGGAGGAGGTGGCGGGGATCGTGATCCCGCCGCGGGCCGAGTACCTGCGCGCCGTGGCCGACGAGATCAAGCGCATCGCCTCGCACCTTTTCTGCTGCGCGGTGCAGGCCAACGCGATAGGCGAGACCGCGCTGTTCCGCCGCGTCATGGAGATCCGCGAGATCATGCAGCGCGCCAAGGAGGCGATCTACGGCAACCGCATGGACCTGGCTGCGAACGTGATCGGCGGCGTGCGCTACGACCTCACCCCGGAGGCGGCAACCTACCTGGCGAGGGCGATGGAGGAGATGAAAAAACCGCTGGACGAGCTCTACCTGCAGTTCGGCAACAACCCGGCGCTCATGGCGAGCATGGCCTGGGTAGGGGTGCTGCCGCGCGAGGCCGCCGTCGAGTGCGCGGTGGTGGGGCCGGTGGCCAGGGCCTGCGGCATCGGATACGACGTGCGCAGGAAAAGCCCCTACGGCGCCTACGACCGCCTCGAATTCGAAGTGGCGACTCAAACGGCGGGGGACGTCCGGGCGCGCAACCTGGTGCGGCTTGCCGAGGCGCGGCAGTCGGTGTCGCTCATAGAGCAGTGCCTGGCGCAACTCCCAGCGGGGCCGCTGTACGCCGACACCCTCCCGGAGATCCCCGCCGGCGAGGCGATTGCGAAGTCGGAGGCGCCGCGCGGCGAGCTCATGTACTACCTGAGGACCGACGGTTCGGACTTCCCGGTGCGTCTCAAGTGGCGCGTCCCCTCCTACATGAATTGGGACGCCCTCAAGGTGATGCTGAAAGGGGAGCCGGTCGCCAACATTCCGCTCATCGTGAACAGCATCGATCCCTGCATCGCCTGCACGGACCGCTAGGAGACGCCATGCACGAGATAACACTGGTGACCGGGCTTTTCGAGATCATCAACGAGCAGGTGGCGGCGCGGGGGATCGAGTCCATCTCGGCGGTGCGCCTGAAGGTGGGGGCGCTGGCTGCGGTGGAGCCGATGACCCTTGCCGCCTGTTTCGAGGTAGTGGCTGAGGGGACCGTGGCCGAGGGGGCCAGACTGGAGATCGAGGAGGTGCCGCTCACGGGGCGCTGCCGGGGCTGCGGAGAGCGCTTCAGGATCGAGAATTACCGCTTTATCTGCCCCCGCTGCACCGGAGGCGACGTCGAGATGACGGGCGGCAGGGAACTTTATGTGGAGAGCCTGGAGGCAATCTGTAACCCGGCTAGCGGCACATGCCGCAAAGCGACTGACTGTCAGCGATAAGTGGCAGCTTGGCGCCCCTCCCCCCGGAGGGGGAGGATGGGGGGGGGGAAGCATGAGGCAGCCCCCTCCCTGTCCCTCCCCCTCCGGGGGCGGGGACGTAGCGGCAACTTGTGTGGAGATGGGGCGCCCTTTCTCTGGTGTTCCCTCTCCCTTTGAGAGAGGGGACGCAGCGGCAACTTGTTTGGAGATGGAGCCCTCCCTCTGGTGTTCCTTCCCTCTCCCTCTGGGAGAGGGTGCCCGAAGGGCGGGTGAGGGGCTTGCCGGCTGCAGTCATCTTGTCATGGCAACGCCCTCACCCTGGCCCTCCCGGGGGAGAGGGGATGTGGACGTAGGTAGCAAAAGATGCGTAAGGATTGACATGCAAAGGAGACCACAATGAAGCGACAACGTGAAAATGCCATCGTATTTGCCGATCCTGAGCGCTGTCTCGGCTGTCACGGCTGCGAGCTGGCCTGTGCGGTGGCCCATTCCGGGACGGGGCTGCACCAGGCGGCGCTCTCGGGGCTGACACTGAGGCCGCGCAACCGCGTGGTGGCGGCCGGCGGTGTGATGATGCCGGTTCAGTGCCGCCAGTGCGAGGACGCGCCCTGCGCGGCGGCCTGCCCCACCGGCGCCATGCTGCAGGAGAGCGGCCAGGTCGGGGTGCGCGAGAAGAACTGCGTGGGGTGCAAGGTCTGCGTCATGGTCTGCCCCTTCGGCGCCATCAGCGTGAAGCACGAGGGGGGCGATCCGGAAAGCTGCCGCACCAACGGTGGCATCGCGCGCAAGTGCGACCTCTGCGCCGGCACCGGGCGCGACGTCCCCGCCTGCGTCGAGGGGTGCCCCACCAAGGCGCTCTCGCTCGTGGACCTGGAAGAGTACCGTCAGACCCTGATCGAGGCGAGGGCCGCCGAACTGGCCCAATCCCTCCAACATCTCAAATCAAGGAAGGCAAGGATATGACCATGAAGCTCAGCACCGATCCGTCCGCGGCGACCCTGCTGCCCATCGCCAAGAAAGAAGGGATTTCCACCGTTTGGGACCGCCACCGCGCCATGCAGCCGCAGTGCGGCTTCGGCCAGTTAGGCGTCTGCTGCCGCATCTGCTGGAAAGGCCCCTGCCGCATCGATCCGTTCGGGGACGGCCCCCAGCGCGGCATCTGCGGCGCCGACGCCGATACCATCGTGGCCAGGAACGTGATCCGCATGATCGCGGCCGGCGCTGCGGGTCACTCCGAGCACGGCCGCCACGTGGCGCTCGCCCTGCAGGGGGTGGCGGAGGGGAGGCTCCCCGCCTACCAGATTCGCGACGAGGCCAAGCTGCGTGCGGTTGCGGCGAAACTCGGCATCTGCACCGAAGGAGAGGACATCCCGGCCATCGCCGCCGCGGTAGCCAAGGCTACCCTGGAGGATTTCCAGAATCAGGACCACGACGCCCCCTGCAACTGGGTGGAGGCGAGCCTGACGAAAAAGCGCCTGGAGCGCCTGCAGGCCCTGCACGTCGTGCCGCACAACATCGACGCCGTGATCACCCAGATCATGGGGCGCACCCTGGTCGGGTGCGACGCCGATCCGGTCAACCTGATCCTCGGCGGCATCAAGGGCGCGCTTGCCGACTTTGACGGCATGTGCCTCGCAACCGAGCTTTCCGACGTCCTCTTCGGGACGCCGAGCCCGGTGGTGACGGCAGCGAACCTTGGCGTCATCAAGCCGGATGCGGTGAACATCGCGGTGCACGGCCACAATCCGCTTTTGAGCGAGGTGGTCTGCGAGGTCGCGGGTCAGATGGACGAGGAGGCCAGGAAGGCCGGGGCCAAGGACGGGATCAACATCGTCGGTATCTGCTGCACCGGTAACGAGGTCATGGTGCGCCACGGCATCCCGCTGGCGGCCAACTACCTCTCGCAGGAGCTCGCGCTGGTCACCGGCGCGGTCGACGCCATGGTGGTTGACGTACAGTGCATCATGCCCTCGGTGAGCGAGATCGGCGCCTGCTTCCACACCGCCGTGATAACCACCATGGCGGAGAACAAGATCCCCGGTGCCACCCACGTGGAATTCAGGGAGGAAACAGCACTGGAGAACGCGCGCCGCATTGTCGCGACCGCCATCGAGGCCTACAAGCGCCGCGACCCGCGCCGGGTCAACATCCCGGACTTCAAGCAGACCGCCATCGTCGGCTTCGGCGTCGAGTCCGTGGTGGGGGCACTGGCGACCTTGAACGCCGAAGACCCGCTCCAGCCGCTGATCGAGAACATCGCCAACGGCAACATCCGCGGCATCGCCCTCTTCGCCGGCTGCAACTCGACCCAGGTGGCGCAGGACAGCAGCTTCGTCACCATGGCCAAGAAGCTCGCCGCCAACAACGTGCTCATGCTCGCCACCGGCTGCGGCGCCGGGGCCTTCGCCAAGCACGGTCTCATGACCCAGGAGGCGACGCTGGAGTACGCCGGGGATTCCCTCAAGGCGGTCATGACCGCAATCGGCACCTCGGCCGGGCTGAACGGGCCGCTCCCCTTGGTGCTGCACATGGGATCCTGCGTGGACAACAGCCGCGCCGTCCAGGTGGCGGTGGCCGTCGCCGACAAGCTCGGCGTGGACCTCGACCAGCTCCCGTTGGTCGCCTCGGCGCCCGAGGCGATGTCGGAAAAGGCGGTCGCCATCGGCACCTGGAGCGTGGCGCTCGGCATCCCGACCCACTTGGGCACCATGCCGCAGGTCACCGGTTCGGCCAAGGTTACCGAGCTCCTGACCCAGACCGCCAAGGATCTGCTGGGTGGCTACTTCCTTGTGGAACTCGACCCGAACCTCGCGGCGGACAAACTCCTGGAGGTGATCGAGGAGCGCAGGAAGGGATTGGGGATTTAGCAGCGTGAGGAGTACAACTCCTCCCCGCGGAGGGGGAGGCTGAATAAAAGGGGACAGGCTGCTTTTTCACCGAGACGTTCTCCCCAAAAAGTAGCCTGTCCCCTTTTTCCGCCACACAGCCTGTTGGAACGAGAGAAGGAGTACGAACAGTGTGCGACCATCACAACCACGACCATGACCACGACCATGACCACGACCATGATCACCATCACGACCATAGTCACAGCCATCACCACCTCCACGCCGTGCCCCAGCGCGGCCCGGGGCTGAAGATCGCCATCACCGGCAAGGGGGGGGTGGGCAAGACCACCTTCGCGAGCCTCCTCTGCCGTGCCTTCGCAAGCGACGGCGCCAGGGTGCTGGCCGTGGACGCCGACCCGGACGCCAATCTCGCTGCGGCGCTGGGGATCCCGGCCGAGCGGGCCGCAAAGCTGCAACCGGTGGCGCGCATGAAGGAACTCGCGGAGGAACGCACCGGCGCGAGCGGCGGCTACGGCTCCTTCTTCAAGCTGAACCCCAAGGTCTGCGACCTGCCGGAGCAGTTCTGCCTGGAGCACGACGGCGTCCGTTTCCTCTGGATGGGAACCCTGGAGCAGGGGGGGAGCGGCTGCGCCTGCCCGGAAAGTACCCTGGTGAAACGTCTGATGGGACACCTCCTCCTGGAACGGGACGAGGTGGTGGTCATGGACATGGAGGCCGGGCTCGAGCACCTGGGACGCCGCACGGCCGAATCGGTGGACGCCCTGGTGGTCGTTGTGGAACCGGGGCAGCGCAGTCTGCAGACCGCCCGCCAGATTACGCGGCTGGCCGCCGACCTGGGCATCGAGGAGGTCTTCGTGGTGGGGAGCAAGGTGCGCGACGACGAGGACCGGCGGCTGATCGAGGCTGAAATCCCCGCGCCGCAGCTGCTCGGGACCATCTCCTTCTGCGAGGAGGTGCGGCGGGCGGACCGCGAGAACTGCGCGCCGGACCGTTTGAGCGTCCAGGCGCTCAGGGAGGTGCGAGAGATCAAGGACCGCATTCTCGCCAGGCGGTCCAACTAACTCAATTAACAGTGGAAAGGCAAGGGCCGCACAGCAATGTGCGGCCCTTTCAGTTTCGGCCATAACCTGCCGAAGAGTTTGAGGGCAACCAGTGGCTTGACTAGCTCCATCCCGGGGCGTATTTTATGCCGAATATCCTATATTCAAAGTTTGAATTTTCCGAATGGAGGCGCTTTGCAACCAACGATACTGCTCGTAGACGATCTGCAGATGTTTCTTGAGATCGAGAAGGACTTTTTCAAACATACCGATGTGAAAATCGTAACGGCGCGCGACGGTGTCGAGGCTTTCGAGGTGGTCAAGAGGGAGAAGCCGTCCCTGGTCTTCATGGACCTGCAGATGCCCAACATGGACGGGGCGGCGTGCTGCCGGGCCATCCGTTCCCATCCGGACCATTCCGCTCTTCCGGTGGTGATCATCTCCTCCACCTCGGTGCCGCAGGACAAGGACGACTGTCTTGCCGCCGGTTGCAACTATTTCCTCACCAAGCCCGCCGGCCGTGACCGTTTCCTGGAGATCGCCCGCGAGTTCATACCCGGCATCGACCGGCGCGAAAAGCGCGTTCCCTGCAATCTCGCCGGAACTCTGCAGCACAACGGCGAGACGGCCTCCTGCACGCTGCACGACCTCGGGGTGGACGGCACCTACGTGATCACCGGTCTCTCCGCCCGGGCCGGCAACGTGGTCAACCTCTCCTTCACCCTTCCCGACGGTACGTTAATCGATTCCCCGTGCAAGGTGATCTGGTCCGGCGACAGCTCTCCCGTGCGCCCCAAGGGGCTTGGGCTCAAGTTCGCCCTGTTGCCCAAACAGCTCCGTTCCGCGCTGGCTCATGCGCTGGAAAGGCTGTAGCGACATTCCCTTTTGACCTCGATTGGGCTAAGTGGTATAAATAGGCGCTCGGCACTTCGCGGCGCCTAAGCCCCGGCAGGCCTTAAGGAAAATCATGAAACTGCTCCACAATCTGAATCCTCCCCAGCAGGAGGCGGTGCTGCACGGAGAGGGACCTATGCTGGTCCTCGCCGGCGCCGGCTCCGGCAAGACGCGCGTCATCGTACACCGCATCGCCCACCTCATCCACGAGCGGGGCGTCCCCCCCTGGCAGATCCTGGCCGTCACCTTCACCAACAAGGCCGCCGGAGAGATGCGCGAGCGCATCCAGCACATGCTGGGTGAAGGGGAGACTCCCCTGGTCTCCACCTTTCACTCCACCTGCGCACGGATCCTGAGAAGCGACATCAAGAGCCTCGGCTACGACTCCAACTTCGCCATCTACGACGACAAGGACTGCGAACGCCTTTTAAAGGACTGCGCCGCCGAGTTGAACCTCGACGAGAAGCGCTACCCGGTGAAGCTCTTGGGAAGCGCGATCGACGAATTCAAGAACCAGGGGATGAGCCCCTTCGACGTTCCCGCCGATTCCCCCTATCAGGCGACCCTGGCCCGGGCCTACCGCTGCTACCAGGAGCGCCTGAAGCGCTGCAACGCGGCCGACTTCGGCGACCTGCTCCTTCTCACCGTGCAGCTCTTCGAGGAGCACCCGGAGGTGCTGGACAAGTACCTGCAGCGCTGGCGCTGGATACTGGTGGACGAGTACCAGGACACCAACCCGGTGCAGTACCGCCTGGTGCAGCTTCTGGCCGGCGCCCGGCAGAATCTCTGCGTCGTTGGTGACGACGACCAGTCCATCTACGGCTGGCGCGGCGCCGACATCCGCAACATCCTGGAATTCGAGAAGGATTTCCCCGGGGTCAAGGTGGTCAAGCTGGAGCAGAATTACCGCTCCACCAAGACCATCCTGGACGGCGCCTGGCACGTGGTGCAGAAGAACAGGGGGAGAAAGCCCAAGCGTCTGTGGACCGACAACCCCGAAGGTGAGCGCATCGTGTACCGCACCCTCCCCAACGAGTGGGAGGAGGGGCGCACCGTCTGCCGCGAGATCGAACGCTTCCTCGCCGAGGGGGGCGACCTCTCCGAGGTGGCGGTCTTCTACCGTACCAACGCGCAGTCCCGCGTAATCGAGGAGGCCCTGGTGGGGGCGCAGATCGCGCACCACATGGTCGGAGGAGTGCGCTTCTACGCGAGGCTCGAGATAAAGGACATCCTCGCCTACCTGAAGGTGCTGGACAACCCTTCCGACGACGTCGCGGTGAAGAGGATCATCAACACGCCGCCGCGCGGTATCGGCAACACCACGGTGCAGAAAATCACCGACTTCGCCAACGAGAAGGGGCTCCCTTTCTACGACGCGATGCTGGAAGGCGCCTATGGGCCGCTCCTCCCCGCCGCCGCGCGCGGCAAGGTGGCCGCCTTCGTCAACGAGCTGGAGGGGTACAAGACCCTGAGCGAGAAGCTCCCGTTATCCGAGCTCACCGCCGCCGTCATCAACGATTCGGGGTATTATGCCCGCCTGAAGATGCAGCGGACCGACGAGGCCCAGGAACGGATCGACAACCTCCAGGAGTTGGTGACCGCCATGCAGACCTACGAAAGCATGCCGGGCGAGCACGGGCTGGCCGATTTCCTGGAACGGGTCGCGCTGGTCTCCGACCTGGAGCACGAGGGGGAGGGAAAGAAGTCCTCCGCCACGCTGATGACCCTCCACTCGGCCAAGGGGCTGGAATTCCAGCTGGTCTTCATGATCGGCATGGAGGAGAAGCTATTCCCCCACGTGCGCGCCCTGGAGAACCCCGAGCAGATGGAGGAGGAAAGAAGGCTCTGCTACGTGGGGATGACCCGTGCCAAGAAGCGCCTGTTCCTTCTGAACGTGCGCCGGCGCCACATCTTCGGGCAGGAACAGATGAACGCGCCGGCCCGTTTCATCGCCGACATCCCAAGGGAGCTGCTGGACAGCGGCGACCTCTGGCAGCGCCCCGAGCCCCGCGACTTTTCTTCCTCCTCGCACAACCTCGCCTCCCTCTTCGAGGACGAGATCGAGCCGGAGTTCGAGGACAACGAGGTGCGCATGGTACCGGACGACGAGGACGACGGCATCCGGGTAGGGATGAAGGTGCGCCACGCCCAGTTCGGGCCGGGCACCATCAGGAAGATCGAGGGGGAGGGCGACAACCAGAAGGTGATCGTCTGGTTCAACTCCCTGGGAGGGCCCAAGAAGCTCCTGGTGCGCTTTGCCGGCCTTGAGCGGGCGTGAAAACCGGGATATAGTTAACGTGCGTCACTAATGAGAATGACAAGGAGACAACCATGAGAAAACTAGCCGTCTTCATGATAGCCATGATGCTGTTCTCCGGATGCACTCACTACAAGAGCCAGTACGTCTCTTTCCGGCCGCCCGAGGCGTACCAGAACCACCTGGAGCAGTCCGGCGTGTCGCTGGGGGGTGAGGCGTACGCGACCTCCGACGCGGCGGAGAAGGCCTTTGGTTTCGACATCAAGGGAGCGGGGTTGCTGCCGGTCATGCTGGTCATGGACAACAAGAGCGGCAAGACGCTCGAGCTCATGGGGGGGCAGACGTTCCTGGTTGACGAGGCGGGGAATTACTGGCCGCTGGTCACCAACAAGGTGGCTTTCGACCGGCTGGAGAGCTCGACCCAGTTCGCCTCCTTCTTCGGGAAGGGGGCTGGCAAGGGGGCCGTGCTCGGGGCAGCGGCAGGCACGGTCCTTGGTGCGGCCTTGGGCATCGTTTCCGGCAGGAGCGTGGCAGGGTCGCTCGGCAAGGGTGCCGCACTCGGCGCGGCAGGCGGCGCCATCATCGGCGGCACCCAGGAGGGGACCTCCAACGACCGCGAGAACCGTATCTCGGACGACCTGAGGAGCAAGGGGTTGGAGGGTAAGCCCATCCCGGCCGACAGCCTCTCCAACGGCTTCATCTTCTTCCCGGGCGAGGCCCCGAGCGCAAAGGAGCTGCGGCTGCAGTGGCGCGAGAAGGAGACCGGCCAGGTGCAGAAGCTGATCCTGCCGCTCAACGTGCGCAAGTAGGCTGAAAGGGACTGGCTCCGCCAGGTGCCTGTCCCCCTTGCTTCAAACGCGAATAGGGGCTCCATCAGCCCCTATTCTTTTGTGCGGCTTCAGTCACGCCTGGCTTCCCTCACCCCTGCCCCTCTCCCGGAGGGCGAGGGGGTGGACGGTGCGCAGGGACGGCGGGGGGCGGCGCACTTGGAGAAAGTGGGTGGCTGCGTTTGTTTACCCTCGCCCTCCGGGAGAGGGTGGCCGAAGGCCGGGTGAGGGCGTTGCCCCTGCCTGCCCGCCGCCGTGAAAGGAGAACGATTTGGAAAAACCGATCATCGCCGTCACCATGGGCGATCCTTCCGGCATCGGACCGGAGATCATCGCCGCCGCTCTGGCCGATCCCGCCGTCACTGGGATCTGCCGGCCGCTCGTCTTGGGCGACCGCGTCGCCATCGAGCGCGGCATAGCCGTGGCGGGTGCGCAGCTCTCCATCGTCTCGGCCCCCGACCTGGTCCCCCCGGTGGACCCGGCACCGGGAACCATCTACCTGCGCGAACTCTCCGCCCTCCAGCCCGACCAGATGCTCTACGGCCGCCCCACCCCCGCCGGGGGCGATGCCTGCTACCGCTACATCTGCACGGCGGCGGGCCTCTGCATGGACGGCACGGTGGCGGCCATGGCCACCGCCCCCATCAACAAGGAGTCGCTGAACAGCGCCGGACACCAGTTCCCGGGGCACACCGAACTCCTGGCGGAGCTGACCGGCGGGCACGAGGTGGTGATGATGCTGGCCGGCGACCGGCTCAGGGTCACCCTGGTCACCATCCACGAGGCACTTTCCCGCGTTCCCGAACTGGTGACCTTCGACCGGGTTCTCTCCACCATCAGGATCACCCACGACTCGCTCTCCCGCTGGTTCTGCAAGACGCCGCGCCTGGCCGTGCTGGCGCTCAATCCGCACTGCGGCGAGGGGGGGATGTTCGGCGACGAGGAGACTCGCATCATCGCCCCGGCGGTGGCCGCGGCGCGGGAAGAGGGGATAGACGCGGTGGGACCGCTCTCCGCCGACACCCTGTTCCACTTCGCCGCGCAGGGAGGGTACGACGCCGTGGTCTGCATGTACCACGACCAGGGGCTCATCCCGCTCAAGCTCTTGCACTTCGACGACGGGGTGAACGTCACCCTCGGCCTCCCCATCATCCGCACCTCGGTGGACCACGGCACCGCCTACGACTTGGCCGGGACCGGCAAGGCCAGTCCCGCCAGCATGAAGGCCGCCCTTGTCATGGCCGCGCAGATGGCGCAAGCGGTCACGCATGCTGGGCCACAAGATCCCTCTCCCTCCGGGAGAGGGTGCCCGAAGGGCGGGTGAGGGGATTAGCTGGCTTCCCCCTCACCCTGACCCTCTCCCATAGGGAGAGGGGATCTTGGACCACCAGGCAGAAGGTCCTATCTGCTCAACAAAGGAAACTGCTCGATCATGAAATGGAAGAAATACCTCCTCTGGGGCGCCGCTCTCTGCGCCGTGTACGCCGTCTATGTCGTCGTCTCGCTCTTTTTCCTGCCGCCGGTCACCGCGCTCAAGGACAAGAAGACCAACATGACCATCCAGGTCAAGGACTGGCAGGGGAATTACCACCCGCTGGTGGTCGGCCCCAAGAACCGTTACTGGGCGCCCCTCTCGCAGATCCCTTCCGAGATGAAGTGGGCGGTGATCCTCGCTGAGGACGCTTCCTTCTACAAGCACGAGGGGATCGACGTGAAGGCGATCAAGGAGGCGATCAGGTACGACCTGGAGAAGCAGAGTTTCGCCCGCGGCGCCTCCACCATCACCCAGCAGGTGGCCAAGAACCTGTTCCTGTCACGGGAGAAGACGCTGACCCGCAAGGCGAAGGAGCTCTACCTGGCCAAGCGGATGGAGCAGGAGCTCACCAAGGGGCGCATCATCGAGCTCTACCTGAACGTGATCGAGCTGGGCCCCATGGTGCATGGCATCGGTCACGGAGCGCGCTACTACTTCGGCAAGTCCCCGGCCGCGCTCACCCCGCGCGAATGCGCCTTCCTGGCCGCCATGCTCCCGGGGCCGCGCGTCGCTTACAACCCGTACAAGAACCTGGACAAGGTGCTCAAGCGTTCCAACATGATCCTGAGGCTTCTGGCCAACAAGGGGGTGCTCTCCTCCGGCGAGTACCAGGCGGCGCTGGCGGAGATGCCCAACATCGGACGGATGCAGAGGAAGGTCGACGAGAGCATCAAGCAGGTCGAGGTCATGGCCAACCGCACCAGCGCGACCGTCCCGCAAGGGCTTACCCCGGAGCCGGAGAAGGGGGCGGTCGAGCCCGCCGGTGCACCGGCCGAGCAGGCCCCGGGCGTTACCGAGCCTGCGCCGGAGAAGCCGCAGGAGACGGCCCCGGCGAAGGAAGGGGCCCCCTCGCAACAAAACCCATAGCCGCCGGCGGTTACCCCTCCCCCTCCGGGGAGGGAGCCGCCCCGGCTTCCCCATGAATTCCTCCAACCCCATCCGACTCCATCCCCCCACCGCTCCCACCGCTCCCACCGCTCCCACCGCCAACCCTTTCCCACCACCCTGCTTAGACTTATCTTAAAATTCTCCCCCTCAAGTTCCCATTAAATCTGCCGAAACCTACTTAGAAGACGAATCAACGTCCCAAGCTACTGGAGAAGTGTGATGGAAACAGCCATATCTGGCCGCGTCATCCTCGTGGACGACGACCCTTATGTCTTGGAAAGCGTGGCGTTGCTCCTCTCTGTGAGCGGCTTCGAGGTGCATCCTTTCTCAAACGGCATGGATGCCCTGGAGGTCTTGCGCCAGTCACCTCCTGACGTGGTTCTCACCGATGTGAACATGCCGCAGATGTCCGGCATCGAGCTTTTGGAGCAGATCCACGAGTTCGACCGCGACATCCCCGTCATCCTGATGACGGCGTACGCGGAACTGGAGATGGCGGTGTCGGCCATCAAGAAGGGGGCCTTCGACTTCATCATCAAGCCTTTCAAGACACCCTACCTGATCTATGCGGTGGAAAAGGGGATCAACTACCAGAGGCTTTTGCTGGTGGAGAAGAACTACAAGGCGGAACTGGAGCGCCAGGTGCTGGACCGGACCCGGGAGCTGGGCGAGGCGCTGGTGCAGATGCGCAGCATGAGCCGGGAGACCATCGAGAGGCTGACCGCCGCGGCCGAGTTGAGGGACGAGGATACCGGCAAGCACATCTCCCGCATCGGCCTCTACGCCAAGCGGCTGGCCGAGCAGCTCGGCATGTCGCGCGAGTTCGTAGACGGCATCGCCATGGCCTCGCCGATGCACGACGTCGGCAAGATCGGCATCCCCGACGCCATCCTCCTGAAGGCGGGGCCGCTCACAGCGGAGGAATTCGGCATCATGAAGAGCCACACCACCATCGGGGGGAAGATCCTCGCCGGTTCCAACCACCTGGTGCTGCAGATGGCGGCGTCCATCGCCAACACGCATCATGAGCGCTGGGACGGCGGCGGATACCCTCGAGGGCTGGTGGGGGAGGCGACCCCATGGAAGGGCGCATCGTCATGCTGGTGGACCAGTACGACGCCCTGAGAAGCAAGCGGGTCTACAAACCCGCGCTGGATCATGAGAGGACCCTGGAGATCATCACCAAGGGGGATGGCAGGACCATGCCCCATCATTTCGACCCACGGGTTTTGGAGGCATTCCAGGCGGTGGCCACCGATTTCGAGACCATCTACGCCACCCACAACGACTAACACCGACAAGCGATGCCCAGGTTCAGCCTGAAAATAAAACTGGCGCTGGTGGTCTTTCTCGTGATCGGAATAGTGAGCACCGGAGTCGCCGGACTCGGTCTCATGTTCTTCATCAAGGAGTTCAAGGCCAGCATCGCCAGCCGCCAGTATTCTGTGGTCAGCGCCATGGCCTCGGACCTGGACGACCGCATCGCCTCGGCGCAGCGGGAACTGGTCGCGGTGGCTTTGAGCATCCCCCCCTCCCTCGCGGCCGATCCACAGCGCCTGCAGCACTTTCTCGACTCCCGCCTCGACCTGCACCAGGTCTTCAGTGACGGTACCGGGTTCTATTCCCCCAAGGGGATCCTGCTCGCTTCCGCCCCCGGCCAGTCCCTCTTCATCGGCAAGGATTTCTCCAGCCGCGAATACATCACCCGCACGATCGGCTCCGGGAAACCGTACATATCCGAGCCGCTGATCTCGGCGCGGGGGAGACTCCTCGTGGTCTTCACCGCTCCGGTACTGGGCTTCGACGGCAAACTGATCGGCGTGCTGGGGGGGAGGGTGGAGCTCGCGGAGGAAAACTTCCTGAGCCGGGTGGGGCGCCTCAAGGTCGGCGACGGCGGCAACTTCTTTCTCTTCAACGACCAGCGGCACATGATCGTGCACCCGAACCGGGACCGGCTCGCCATCCCGCTCCCCCCCCAGGGAACGATCGAGCTGCTGGACCGGGTCATCGGCGGCTACGAGGGAAGCGGGGAGATGACCGGCCCCTCCGGCGTACCCGGCATCTATTCCTTCAAGAAGCTCAATTCCACCAGGTGGATCCTCGCGGCGGAGCGTCCGCTCTCGGAGGCGTACGAGCCGATCTACCGGGCCCGCACGCTGGTGCTGTACAGCCTTTGCGCGCTCCTTCCCGTCGCCCTGCTCTTCGTCTGGATCTTCGCCGGCCGCCTGACCACGCCGCTTCTCACCTTCGCGGCGAGGGTGCGCAGCATGGGTGAGGGGGCCTCCTTCGAACCGATGCCGCTGCCAAGCCAGGACGAGATCGGCGAGCTGGTGCGGGCCTTCAACACGATGATGCTGGAGCTTTCCAGCCAGCGGCGCCTGCTGGAACGGGAGAAGAGCTTCGCCGTGCAACTGCTGCAGCACTGCGCGCTCCCCTGCTTCGTGATCGACGCCGGGCACCGGGTCATCATCTGGAACAAGGCGATCGAGGAGCTGACCGGCATCACCGCCGAGAGCCTGGTGGGAAAGGCGGAGGCGTGGCGCGCCTTCTACCCGGAAAAGCGCCGGGTGCTGGCCGACGTCGTGGTGGACGGCACGCTGCAGGAGATGGCGGACCTGTACGACTGCTACGCGGACTCGGAGTTGATCCCCAAGGGGCTGCGCGCCGAGGCGTGGTACACGCTCAAGGGGAAGCAGCGCTACCTCTGTTTCGACGCGGCCCCGGTCAGGGACGGCGAGGGAAACGTGGTGGCCGCCATAGAGACCCTGCAGGACGTGACCGTAAAGGCGAAGACCGAAGAGCGCCTCACCAACATGGTGGCGGCCATCGGAGAGAGCGAGGAACGCTTCCGGCGCCTGGTGGAGCTGTCGCTGGACGGCATCGCCATCCTGGTCGGGCGTCGCTTCGTCTTCATCAACCCCGCCGGCAGCGAATTGCTGGGGTGCCAGTCGCCGGACCAGCTCATGGGACGGGAAATGCTGGAGTTCATCGAGAGGGATTCGGCGGAGCTGTTCCTGGAGCAGGCGGCCTACGCGGAGCAGGGGGAGAGCAGCGCACCCTGGATCGAGGAACGGCTCTTGCGCAACGACCGGACCAGCATCGAGGTGGAGCTGGGGGTGGGGCCCTTCGTCTACCGCGGCGAGCGGGCGCTGCAGGTGATCTTCCGTGACATCACGGAGCGCAAGCTGGCCAAGGCGCGGCTGGAGACCCTGGCCCACTACGATTCGCTCACCTCGCTCCCGAACCGGGTGCTCTTCTTCGACCGGCTGACGCACGCGCTCTCGGAGGCCAGGCGCTACCGCCACCCGATGGCGCTCATGTACCTCGACCTGGACTGCTTCAAGGAGATCAACGACCGTTTCGGCCATGCGGCGGGGGACGCGGTGCTCATGGAAGCGGGGCAGCGGCTGAAAGACTGCGTGCGCGCCTGCGACATGGTGGCGCGCATGGGGGGGGACGAGTTCACCATCATCCTGACCAAGATGGCGGAGCGGCAGGACGCGTCGGTGGTGGCGGAGAGGATACTGGAGGCCTTCAACCGCCCCTTCCAGGTGGAAGGGGCGGAGGCAGGTGTCGGTGTGAGTATCGGGATCTGCATCTATCCAAGCTGCAGCGAGAACCTGGATGACATCGTGCGCTGCGCGGACGGCGCCATGTACCGCGCCAAGCAGGAGGGGAAGAACGTGTACCGGATCAGCCAGTCGGAGCAGGGAGCCTGCTGCGGCGTCTAGAGCCGGACGCTCTCCACGGCCGCCTCGTCCATGGAGTTGGTGGTGCCGAACTCGGTCCCGGTGTCGCCGCAGGTCACGGCGATGGTCGCCGCCGCCCCCGGCTCCGCCTTGGTGTAGCGCAAAAGGATCTGCGCGGCGCGCTCCAGGAGCTCCGGCGAGCTTTCCCCCATGAGGGCAGCCAGGGGGCTCTTGCCGTCCTTCCAGCGCAGGGCCGCCTCACCGGGCTGGATGGCCCGCTCCAGGAGTTCGTTTTCAGACTCGTTTCTCCCCACGATCACCTTGGTGCGCCGGCCGATCCTGAAGTGCCTGCCGAGCTTCAGTAGCCTGAAGTCCCTGAGGTTCAGCTCGTCCGAGTGGTCGAAGACGTCGCGGATCTTGCCGACGAAGGAGAGCTCGGTCAACAGGCAGCCGCCGGCCGGGCAGGGGTAGTTCTTCACGTCCAGCTCCTCGGCCAGATCGAACTGCTCCTTGCGGGAGCGCCCCGAGATGGAGAGGAGTTTTTCGCGGTCCACCCAACCCTGCTGCTCGGGGATGGTGGGGTTGAAGTGCTTGGCCGAGAGCGGGCGCAAAAGGAGCCCCTCGAGCCCGCTCTCCCTCTCGATGATGCGCAGGGTGTCGCGGCGCTGGCTCATGGGACGCTGCCCCAGCACCTCGCCGGTGATGACGAAGTCGGCGCCCGATTGCTCCATGTACTCCTTGGCCTTTCGCAGCAGGTAGATGCGGCAGTCCACGCAGGGGTTCATCCCCTTGCCGTGGCCGTGCTTGGGGTTCCTGATGATCTCCAGGTAGTCGGCGCCCTTGTGCATCACCTTGATGGGGATCTTGAATTCCTCGGCCACCCGTACCGCCTCCGACTTGCAGCCGGCGTTCTTGCCGGTGCAGGTGCAAAACGGGGAGGTGAAGTTGAGCGCCTCGACGGCGATCCCCTGTTCCAGGAGCACCTTCACGGCGAGGGTAGAATCAAGTCCGCCCGAAAGCAGGGCGATGGCTTTTCTTTGCATGCAAACTCCTTATTCAATTGACAATTCAGAATTGCCAATTGACAACGTGTGTTCTTTATCTGTAATGATGGCAGTGACTTGCAACGCGGCTGACAGATAAGCGGGAAGGGATCTGCGTTGAGGACTGAGTCCGGGCCATTGTCAATTGTCCATTCTCAATTGTCAATTGATTTGTCCGCTCCATTGTCAATTGCCTATTGATTTGTTTTCGGGTACATTTCCCCCTGGCACCGCCATCTGCAGCATCCTGGAGGTTATGCAATGAACGGGCTTGTCAAGGAAGGGTCCATCGGTGAGGTACTCTTCAAATCCCAGATCATCACCGAACATGAGTTGAGGGCCGCCCTCGAGGCGCAGAAGGTCTCGGGATGCCGGGTCGGCGAGGCGCTGGTCCGGATGGGGGTGGTCACCCAGGAAGACATCGACTGGGCGCTCGCCAACCAGCTGAACATCCCCTACGTACGGCTCAAGAAGGAAAACATCGACCCCGCCGCCGTGGAGAAGGTTCCGGGGGACCTCGCCAGGCGCCACAGCCTCTGCCCCGTGGTCCTCACCGGCAGCGAGCTCTCGGTGGCGATAGCCGACCCGCTCAACAAGGAGGCCATCGAGGAGCTTTCCCGCGTCTCCGGTTGCCACATCAACATCTCGGTGGGGCTGATCCGCGAGATCCGGGAGATGCACGAGACCCTGTACGGGCCGGACGTCACCCAGCCGGAACTCGGCTTTTCCTCCGGGCACTTCAGCGCCAACGTCCTCGCCGCGGCCAACGCCGACCTTACCGGCGCCACGCTCCTCAACCACCTGCTCCTGCGCGTGGTGCAGAAGAAATTCACCGGCATCGCCCTGCAGCCCATGGGGGACCAGGTGCGCGTGCTGGCGCGCAGCGGCCACAAGAGCGCCGAAATGGGCCGGATCGCCATCACCCACTACGCCCGGCTGACCGAGCGCATCCGTCGCCTCGCCAATCTTCCCGCCGGGGGAGAGGGGGCGGCCAGCGGGATACTGAAATTCCTCTGGCAGGGGAAGAAGATCCCCTTCCAGGCGCTCCTGATGGCTGGCGACGGCGGCGACTACGTGACCCTCAGGCTGCACGCCGTCGCGCCCCAGCTGAACACCATGGACGACCTGGGGCTCACGCCGCGCCAGCGCGACGACCTTGGGACCCTGACCGCCGCTAAGGAGGGGCTGATCCTCTTCGCCGGGCGTTCGGCCGAGGAGCGCAGCCGGCTCGTCGACCTCTTCCTCGATTCCTGCGATCATGCCGGCCGCACCGTGCTCCTGGTCGGTGAGCGGCTCGGGCGCGGCAGAACCCGCTTCCCCCGTCTTTCCAGCGTCCGCTGCAGCGTGGACGACAGCGCCGCGGTCATCGGGA
This sequence comes from Geomonas subterranea, assembly GCF_019063845.1. NCBI lineage: Bacteria > Pseudomonadati > Thermodesulfobacteriota > Desulfuromonadia > Geobacterales > Geobacteraceae > Geomonas > Geomonas subterranea. The sequence goes on along the minus strand of NZ_CP077683.1, from coordinate 3,543,845 downwards.
CGGCCCTCGAGCACGACCCGGACACCCTGGTGATCGAGGACGTGACCGACCTCCCCACCTTCATCGCGGCAAGCAAGGCGGTCATGCGCGGCAAGCTTGTGGTGGCGGGGATGTCGCTGGCGAGCAAGACGGAGGTGCTGAAGCAGCTCATTTACCTGATCCAGAAGAACTTCCTGATTCCGACCCACATCAGGGGGGTGGTTTCCAGCCGCTGCGCGCTGCTTTTGTGCCCCGAGTGCAAGGAGCGCTACACCCCGGCGCCCGAGGAACTGGCGGCGCTCAGGCTGGCCGCCGGCGACCGCGGGTATTACCGCCCCACCGGCTGCCCGGCCTGCGACCAGACCGGCTACCGCGGCAAGAAGTACCTCCTGGACGTGATCCGGTTCGACCAGGACCTCCTGGAGGCCCTGGAGATGATCCGTAATAGCGACGAAGTGGTCCGCTACCTGAGGGACACCGGCTTCCGCGGCATCGCGGAGGAGGGAGCGGAGCTCCTGGAGCGGGGCGAGATCGCCCCCGGCGAGTACGTCGCTTCAATAATATTGTGACGGAGAGAAGACATGGCAAGGATTGATGCGCTGTTCAAGCTGCTAAACGACGCCGGTGCTTCCGATTTGCACCTTTCCGCGGGTTCCCCGCCGATCTTCCGTTTGCGCGGCGAGATGGAGCGCCAGAACTTCAAGACCCTCTCGCACGAGGAACTGAAGGCGATTCTGTACGAGATACTGACCCCCAAGCAGCGCGAGTACTTCGAGGAGAAGCACGACCTCGACTTCGCCTACTCGGTGCCGGGGCTGGCCCGTTTCCGCGGCAACTACATGATGCAGCACCGCGGCATCGCGGCGGTGTTCCGCATCATCCCGAGCAAGATCCTCTCCGCGGACGACCTGGGCCTTCCCGAGGGGATCCGCAACATGACCAGGCTCAGGAAGGGGATGGTGCTGGTCACCGGCCCCACCGGGAGCGGCAAATCGACCACGCTGGCCGCCATGATCGACCTGATCAACAGCACGCGGCGCGAGCACATCCTCACCCTCGAGGACCCGCTCGAGTTCATCCACGAGAACAAGATGTCGCTCTTCAACCAGCGCCAGATCGGGGAGCACTCGGAGAGCTTCGCGAGCGCCCTCAGGGCGGCGTTGAGGGAGGACCCGGACGTCATCCTGGTGGGTGAGATGCGCGACCTGGAGACCATCAGCCTCGCCATGAGCGCCGCCGAGACCGGTCACCTGGTCTTCGGCACCCTGCACACGAGTTCGGCCGCGAAGACCGTGGACCGCATCATCGACGTCTTCCCCAAGGACGCCCAGGAGCAGGTGCGCGCCATCCTCTCCGAGTCGCTCAAGGGGGTGGTCTGCCAGCAGCTCCTGAAGACCGCGGACGGCAAGGGGCGCGCCGCGGCGCAGGAGATCATGGTCTGGAACCCCGCCATCGGCAACCTGATCCGCGAGGGTAAGACCTTCCAGATCCCGTCCATCATGCAGACAGGGAGGAAGGACGGCATGCAGCTCATGGATCAGCACATCCTGGATCTGTTGAAGACCAAGAAGGTGTCGCCGGAAGAGGCGTACCGCTGCTGCCAGGACAAGCGGCAGTTCGAGCAGTACCTCACCTCCCAGCCGCAGGAGCACTGAGAACGGAAAGGCGAAACCATTGGCCACGCTTGCGGACCGTAGCGCTACAGCGCGCAGGTACGGAGAAAATCTGAGAATTTCGGAGAAAACCGCAAGACTGAACTGAAAACCATTGGCAGGAGAACTTCTGGGACCATCTGAAAAGAAAGAGACAAAGCTTTAGGTTTTAAACCCGAAGCCTTGTCTTTTGCCTCTCTCGGATTTCCTCAGATTTTCTCCGTGGCCAATGGTTTTTTAGGTTTCAAGGAGGGAAGAGGATGAAGTTTCCGGTGTCTGAACTGATAGAGGGGGTCCACCCGCCGCCGATCTCGGAGGTCAAGGGATGGCTGGCGGCCGCCAATCCCAAGCTCTCGCTGATCGACCTCTGCCAGGCGATCCCGGATTACCCGCCCCCGCCGGAGCTGATCGACCACCTGGCGCAGGTGATGCGCGACCCGCTCACCTCCCGCTACAGCATCGACGAGGGGCTCCCCGAGGTGCGCGAGGCGGTCTGCCGCGGCTACAGAAAGCTCTACGACGCCCGCATCGAACCATCCCAGATCTGCCTCACCATCGGCGCCAGCCAGGCGCTGTGGCTCGCCATGGTGACGCTGTGCCGCGCCGGCGACGAGGTCATCGTGCAACTGCCGGCCTACTTCGACCACCCCATGGCGCTCGCCGCCCTGGGGATACGCGCCGTTTTCGCCCCCTTTGACGAGTCGACCGGCGGCCTCCCCGACGTCGCCGCCATCGCCGGTCTCGTCACCGCGAAGACCCGCGCCATCCTCCTCGTCACCCCCAGTAACCCCACCGGAGCGGTGATCCCCCCCGAAACCGTGCAGGAGCTCCACGAACTGGCCCGCCGGCGCAACGTGGCGCTGGTGCTGGACGAGACCTACAACAGCTTCATCACCGGCGGCGTGCGGCCTCACGGGCTGTTCCGGGATCCCTCCTGGGGGGACCACTTCGTCCATATCGCCTCCTTCGGCAAGACCTTCGCGCTCACCGGGTACCGGGCCGGGATGCTGGCCGCCTCGGAGAGGTTCATCGGGCACGCCCTGAAGGCCCAGGACACCATGGCGGTCTGTCAGCCCCGGGTCACCCAGCACGCGGTGCAGTACGGCTTCGACCACCTTTCCGGGTGGGTGGCGGAGAACCGGGTCATGATGGAGCGGCGCCACGAGGTGTTCCGGGGCGAGATGGCGAAGCCGGGGAACCCGTTCCGGCTGGTGGCGAGCGGTCCCTTTTTCGGCTGGGTCGCGCACCCCTGTGCGGGGAGGAGCGGCCGGGAGGTGGCGAAGCGGCTGGTCGAGGAGTCGGGAATGCTGCTTCTCCCCGGCGAGGTGTTCGGGCCGGGGCTGGAGGGGTATCTTAGGCTCGCCTTCGGGAACATCAGGGAGGAAACGATACCCGAGGCGGTGCAGCGGTTCAGGGAGTTCAAAACTGAAAACCAGAACCATTAGCCACGGAGGAAATCTGAGAACTTCCGAGAAAAACAAAAAGACTTAAACAACAAAACCACTGGCAGGGAGAACTCCTGAGGACGTCTGAGAAAAGCAACCAGGCAAAGCTTTTGGTTTAAACCAGAAGATTGTTTTTGCCTCTCTCAGATTTCCTCAGATTTTCTCCGTGGCCAATGGTTTTGTTTTTGTGTTTATAGCGCTTCCTGCAAGAAATCGATCAAACCGTCGTTCACCTCTTCGGCATGGGTCCAGTTCAGGCCGTGCGGCGCGCCCGCGACCACGATGAGACGGCTTCCCTGCAGCGCTTCATGGGTGCGACTCCCGGTGGCCGCGAAGGGGAGGATCCGGTCGTCGTCGCCATGGATGACCAGGGTCGGGATCTTGATGCTCAACAGGTCCTCCCGGAAATCGGTAAGCCAGGAGTCCACGCAGGAGAGCGTCGCGATGGGGGAGGCCTGCGCCGCTATGTTCCAGCTAAGACGCAGCGCCTCTTCGCTCACCTTTTTCCCCCCGAAGGCGTACACGTTGTAGAAGTTGCCGAGAAAGCTGGTCAAAAAGGAGAGCCGGTCGCTCCTGATCCCCTGCCGGATACCCTGGAATACCTCCCCTTCCACCCCCGCGGGGTTATCCGGCATCTTCAGCAGAAACGGCGTCACCGCCGCCATGAACACCGCCTTCCGGATCCGCTCCGACCCGTAGCGACCCAGGTAGCGCGCCACCTCGCCACCTCCCATTGAAAATCCCACCAGTACCGCGTCGCGCAGGTCGAGCGCGTTCAAGAGCGCGTTGAGATCGGCGGCCAGCGTGTCGTAGTCGTAGCCGCTGGAGGGCCTGCCCGACTGGCCGAAGCCGCGCCGGTCATAGGTCACCACCCGGTATCCCGCTTCCAGCAGGGATGGGACCTGCCTCTCCCAGGACCTCCCGCTGAGCGGCCAGCCGTGGATCAGCACCACCGGCTGTCCTTCACCCAGATCCTCGTAATACAGATCGATACTGCTGGAGTTCTCCTTCCCCACGGTGATGTAGCTCATCGTACCTCCTTGGCTTCCGCACCCTGACGGTGGCGGACAGCGGTTCTCCGGCGGCCGGATCCTGCGCAAGCTGTTCAGATACAACATTTCAGGGACAAGTCAATGACACATCTTGTGATGGGAAGGGAATGTGAGGGAGGTGCGTATAGGGAGGGGAGAGATACCCGGCTCCGCCCAGGTTGGTGAGAAAGGCGGAGCCGGGGAGGGTGATCAGCTTTTGGAGGCGTCCAATAACGCCGCGATGAAGGCGGGATCGGCGAAGAGTTTCTGCATCCCCTGGGCGAGGGCCTGCTCCAGGGCGAGCCGCGCATTGTCACCACCGGCGATCATGCCGTTGCGCTCGGCTCCCTCGGTCATGTACTGGCGGGAGAAGAGCAGGTTCCCTTTCTTGCCTTTAACCGTGACGCCGAGGCTGCACTCGGCGAGGGCGTCGACGGAAACGAAGCCCATCTTGAAGTCGCTGTAGAACTTGTTCAGCTCGGCGTCCACGGTGACCAGGGCCTCGGGGCCGATGGCGAAGCCGCGTGCCTTCAGCTCCTGCTCCAGAGCCTTCTTGAACGTAATGTTCACGTCCTCGGCGGTTATGATGCGCGCCATTTCCATGCCGAAACCGTTCTTCTTGCAACTGACCTTGTCCTGGATGAGCCGGTTGTCCTTTACCTTAACGTCCACCACCACCGACTGGGCGCCCTGCAGGGGGGTCACCCCGGTCTGGGGCTGGTAGTTCACCGCTATGGTGTCTGTCGTAATGGCGCACCCGCTAATACCCATCACAGCGATAGCCGCCAACCCCAGTACTACTAACTTCTTCTTCATGTTCCCTCCTCCGTAATGAATGTAGCTGCCCGCTTCGTTGGGCACCGCACGCATGAGTGCCGTTCGCCGCCAACTGGAAATGATCACGAGCACTTATCGCGCCCATAGTAATATCCTCTGGCCCCAAAGTGAAGAAGAAACAATTACCATTTCGAAAACCCTGAGACAGCCATCTCTCTCCCCCGGGACATGCCCAGGTGAGAAGCTCATCCCCACCCTGAGATTAACTTCACGAAGGGGTGCAAAAAAACATCCACTTGTCACAAAGCGTATACGGGGGGTGCGGATCTATGGCTGGAGCGGATTTACCCCCGCTGCGCCTGCGGCGGCACCTTCTATTCGCGACAGCCGTCGCTGCCACGCTCCGCACGTTCCTCTGCCTGTAACAGCCTGATATTTATGAATAAAAAATTTTTCGCCATTGTGGCACGGTCCCTGTAATTACTTGGGCATTGGTTCAGCCAAAAAGGGACTGAAACTGTGATCGAAACGGTGACATGACAACTACAGGGCGCAAAGGAGGAAACGGTTATGAGGCGATTAATAACGATGACAGTGGGACTGATACTATCCCTTTCGCTGGCGGTAGCCGCGAATGCAGCTCCGGCCGGGAAGGGCGCGGCTCCCAAGACGGCAAAGGGAATCCAGAATGCCAAGAAGGTAGCGCAGGCCAAGATGGAACGAAGCAAGAAGATGCAGGAATTGGAAAAAAGAGGACACGCGAAGAGACAGCAGGCGATGAAGAAGTAAACCAGCAAAGAAACGACCTTGATATGTAAAAAGGAGGAAGTTATGGACAGGCTGAGAACGACATTGGTAGCGTGCCTGGCGACGCTGGTGATCACGCTGTGGGGACTGGCTCCCCCACCGGCACAGGCCATCGATGAAACGAAAGTCCCTCATTATTTCGGACCGGCTCCCAACTGGGCGCTGAGCCCGCTGCCGACGGTCGACCCGGTCACCGGCGCTGCTTCCGGCGGCATCAAGAAGTTCGTGAACCGCCTGCCGGGGTTAGGCGAGGCGAATGCCAACGACCTGGGCCAGTACCTCCCGGTAGCGGTCGCCGACACCACCACCTATCCTGACGCCGACTACTACGAAATCGGCGTGGTGCAGTACCGCCAGAAGATGCATTCCGACCTGCCGCCGACCCTGCTGCGCGGCTACGTGCAGCTCTCCACCACCGTGGTCCCCGGCCAGCAGGTACCCCTCTCCAACGCCCTGGTTGACGGCAGCACGGTTTCCATCGCCGGCTACACCGGCGTGACCCCCCCCAACTACCTCGGACCCGTCATCGTGGCGCAGAAGGACCGTCCGGTAAGGATCCTGTTCCGCAACCTGCTGCCCAAAGACGCAGGTGGCGACCTGTTCCTCCCCGTTGACGCGACCATGATGGGTTCCGGCATGGGGCCGATGTCGATGGTTTCCCCCACCGACTCCGGCGCGGTCACCGACACCGTGCGCAACCCGCTGTGCACCGCCAATCCGAAATCCGACATGTGCTTCAAGGACAACAGGGCAACTCTGCACCTCCATGGCGGCGTGACCCCCTGGATCAGCGACGGTACGCCGCACCAGTGGACCACTCCGAAGGATGAGATGACCCCGTGGCCCGCAGGCGTCAGCGTGAAGAACGTCCCCGACATGCCCGATCCGGGCCCGGGTGCCATGACCTTCTTCTACACCAACCAGCAGAGCGCGCGTCTCATGTTCTACCACGACCATTCCTGGGGCATCACCCGTCTCAACGTCTACGCGGGCGAGGCTGCCGGCTACATCATCCAGGACCAGACCGAACAGGCGCTGCTCACCAAGGGGCTCATCCCCGGGCCGGACAGCACCATCCCGCTCATCGTCCAGGACCGTACCTTCGTGCCGCAGGGTGACAAGGTTGCCCGCACCGGCCAGCTCTACGACCAGGACCCGACCTGGGACGCCGACCGCTGGGGCGGTTTCGGCAACCTCTGGTACCACCACGTCTACATGCCGGCGCAGAACCCGAGCGACCCGAGCGGCATGAGCGCCTTCGGCCGCTGGATGTACGGCCCCTGGTTCTGGCCCCCGGCAAAGCCGATGTACCCGCCGATCAAGAACCCGCGTTACAACATGGACCCGGCGACCGCCTTCACCACGCCGCTGCCGGTTGCCTGCAACCTGAACGATCCGGCCACCTGGCAGTACCAGACCGACCCGTTCTGCGAGCCTGAGCTGATCCCGGGGACTCCGAACATCTCCGTCGGGATGGAGCAGTTCAACGACACTCCGGTGGTCAACGGCACGGTCTACCCGTACACCACGGTTGATCCGAAGGCGTACCGCCTGCGCATCCTGAACGCCGCCAACGACCGCTTCTTCAACCTGCACATGTACGTCGCCGACGCCAACACCGCCAGCGCCTCCCTCAATGCCGACGGCAACCCGATCGGCGGCACCGAGGTCGCCTTCAAGGCAGCCGAACTGGCAGCGGCACAACTCGACCCGAACGTATTCCCGACCCCGGACACCAACCTCTCCCCGAAAGGTCCGGACTGGATCCAGATCGGCAGCGAGGGTGGCTTCCTCCCGGCACCGGCGGTAATCCCGCCGCAGCCCATCACCTGGATCACCGATCCCACCAGGTTCGACGTGGGTAACGTGGACCAGCACTCCCTGGCGCTGGCACCGGCCGAGAGGGCCGACGTGATCGTCGACTTCTCCAAATACGCAGGGCAGACGCTGATCCTGTACAACGACGCCCCGGCGGCCTACCCGGCCCGCGTGGCGAGCTACGACTACTACACCGGCTCCCCCGACCTCTCTCCGGTCGGCGCTCCCGGCGTAATCCCCGGTTACGGCCCGAATACCAGGACCGTGATGCAGATCAGGGTCAACCCGCTTCCCGACCCGACGGTTACCCCGGCCCCCTTCGACCTGGCCGCGCTGCAGACAGCGTTCGCGCACCAAGCCGACGGCTCCGGTGTCTTCGAGTCCGGTCAGCACCCCATCATCGTGGGGCAGGCCGCCTACAACACGGCCTACGGCACCACTTTCCCGGCCGCCAGCTGGTGCAACGCACCTGGCAGCACCAACCATTCTTGCGACGGCTTCGCCCGCATCTCTGATCAGGGCGGCGACCTGTTCGGCTTCAACACGCTGCTCGGCCCGGCCACCAAGCTCCAGATCCCGCTGCAGCCCAAAGCACTGCATGACGAGATGAACGCGGTTGCCTTCGACGAGTTCGGCAGGATGACCGCCAACATGGGTCTCGAGGCAGTTCCGGCCGCCCCGGGCGCACAGAACGTGATCCTCTACCCGTACGTCAACCCGGCCACAGAGCTGATCGACGGCACCAACCTGCCCAAGGGGGACGTGAACGTCACCCCGATCTCGACCCAGGACGGAACCCAGATCTGGAAGATCACCCATAACGGCGTGGATACCCACCCGATCCACTTCCACCTCTACGACGTGCAGGTGCTCAACCGCGTGACCTGGGACAACATCATCATCCCGCCGGACGCCAACGAACTGGGCTGGAAAGACACCGTGCGCATCAGCCCGCTCGAGGACACCATCGTAGCCCTGAGGCCGATCGTTCCGACGCTGCCGTTCGAGATCCCGAACAGCGTAAGGCTCCTCAACCCGATGATGCCGGCCGGCTCCACCGCGATGTTCGAGCCCACAGACGTCTCCGGCAACCCGACCAACCCGATCATCAACCAGCTGGTCAACTTCGGTTGGGAATACGTATGGCATTGCCACATCCTGAGCCACGAGGAGATGGACATGATGCGTCCGGTCTCCCTGGCCCTGCCGCCGAAGCAGGCTGACGGCCTCGCCTTCACCACTACAGGCTCCGGCAACAAGGCACGGCTCACCCTGACCTGGAACGACAACTCCATCACCGAGACCTCGTTCGTGGTGCAAAAGACCACCAACGGCACCACCTGGACCAACGTTGGCACCATCGCCTCTCCGCTGGACCAGGCCAACACCACCGGCGTCAAAACGCTGCAGGACCCGGCGGTCTACAACCCCAACGTGGTCGCGAAGTACCAGGTAGTGGCGCAGAACACCGTCGGGTACGGCGGCCAGATGCCGAGCCTGACTGTGAAGTCGGTTTCCGCACCGCTTCTTACCGGCACCGTGCCGGCTGACCCGACCAACCTGACCGCAACCCTGGTTGCCGGACCGAAGGTCACCATCACCTTCACCGACAACGCCATCACCGAGACCGGCTTCGTGCTCGAGCGTTCCGTGAACGGCGGCGCCTTCGTCCAGATCGCCGCGCTCCCGGCCCGCAGCAACACCGGCAGCGTGAGCTACACCGACAACCTGACCCTCTCGGCGGCCGATGCCACTTACGCCTACCGTGTCGCGGCGGTCAACGTCGCCGGCCTCTCCGGCTACGCGGTTTCCCCGACCATCCTGCTTCCGGCACAGCCGGCGGCCCCGGGGAGCTTCACCGCCGTCAGCGGACCGAACACCGGCAACAGCAGGAGCGTAGTCCTGAATTGGCAGGATCTCTCCAGCAACGAAACAGGCTTCACCATCCAGAGAGCCACTGACTCTGGCTTCACCAAGAACCTGAACAGCGTCACCGTCAATGCCGGGGTGACCACCCTGACCCAGACCGGGCTCGCCCGGAACACCAACTACTGGTACCGGATCAGGTCCAACAACGGCACCATCGTTTCCTCCGGATGGGTGAACGCCGCTCCGTTCCCCATCACCACCAACCCGTAGCATCAGCCGTCCTGCCTGGGGAGGAGGTGCTGGTCCTCCTCCCCGGGGATTTTTTTCCCCAACCAGCAGTAATGCAAAAGGCCCCCTGGCATCAGCAAGGGGGCCTTCGCTTTGTCTGGCGCGCGGTCCAGGTCAGACCCGGAACCACTCCACCATCCCCTTCAGATCTCCGGCCAGGCGGGAAAGTCCGTCCGAGGATTCCCGGATGCCGCTGCAGGCGGCGCGCAGTTCGCGGGTCAGTCCCGCGATCTCCTCCACATTTTCCCCCACCGCAGCGCTGGTCGCCGACTGCTCTTCGGTGGCGACGGCGATGCGCCGCACCATGTCGTGCACCTGGGCCACGTAGGTTGCCATCCGGTCGATCGCCTCCTCCGTGCCCTGAACCCGGCTCATGATGGTGTCGACCGAGGACCGTTCCTCGCTCATCTTGCGCACCGAGCGGTTCACGCTTTCCTGCATCGCCTTCACGGTGTGGTCGATCTCGGCGGTGGCCGCCGCGGTCCGCTCTGCCAGTTCCCTCACGTTGTCGGCGACCACCGCGAATCCCCTCCCCTGTTCCCCGGCACGGGCGGCCTCGATGGCGGCATTGAGCGCCAGGAGGTTGGTCTGGTCGGCGATGTCGCGGATCAGGACCCCGATCTCGCAGATCTGTGCCGACTGCCCGCTCAACTGCTCCACCATCCCTGCGGTTTCGGCAAAGGTATGGGCGAAGCTCTGCAGCTGTTCGGCCGTCTGCTGCATCGCCTGTTTCCCCGCGAGCGCTATCTCCTTCATGGTGTCCGCGGCGCTGGCCGTTGCCGACGCGTTCTGGGCCATGTCCACCGTGGTGGCCGTCATCTGCGACATGGAGAGCGCCGATTGCTCCACCCGGTGCGCCTGGCGCGCCGCTCCGTCCTCAAGAACGCCGGCCGTGGCCGCCATCTGCTCGGAACTGCTGGCGAGGGTGCAGGTGGCATCCCCGATCCTGCCGACCACGTCCCTGAGGCTGGCCAGCATGCGCGACATGGCAAGCTGAACCCGTCCCACCTCGTCCTTTCTGTCCGCGGCGATGGTGACGGCCAGATTCCCTTCCGCCGCCCGCTCCGCCAGGTCGGTCAACTGCGCGATGGGACGGGATATGCTCCGGAAGATCCAGATGCCCACCACGTTCCCCAGCAGCCCCGTGCCGACGGCAATCACCAGGATCAGGATCATGCTGAAGCGTATGGTCCGGTTCACGGTCCCGATCGCCTGCTCCTGCCCCTCCTGCGCCGCGGATACGGTCCGTTTCCCCATTTCGGCCTGCTTCGCCACCACTTCCCGCAACCGCGCCGCCCCCTTGTTGGCTTTTTCCTCCAACTGCATCTTCTGGCGCAGCTTGACCATGATGCCGTCTTGCGCGAAAACCGTGGAGCGGATGCCGGCCAGGGAGGCGCTCACGCCACCCAGGATGCGCAGCTCTCCTTGGGCCCCGGCGGCTTTGAGCTGCGCCGCCACGGATTTCTCCACCTGACCCAGCCTGTCGTAGCGCCGGTTGAACTCGGCGGCGACCGCGTCGAGCTCGCCGGGGGTGTTGGCGAAGAAAAAGCGCCCCGACAGACCTTCGAGCGATTTCCCCAGGGACACGAGCTCCGTGTTGATGGAGAGGACGTTGACGGCGGCGTTGGCCCGCGAGAGGTAGCCGGGGAGCTTCCCCGAGATCCTCCCCACCAGCAGCTGGGCCTTGTCCACCTCATCCTCGATCTCGTCGTCCACCTCGCTCAACGCCTCGAGCGCCTCCTTGAGCTGCGCTTCGCCCCGGCGCGGGTCCCCTCCTTCAGCTAAAGTCTTCGCGAGCAGGTCCGCCTTCGCGCTGAACGCGGTGAACTGGCCGCCGATCCGGTTGTTGTGCCGGATGTTGCTGTTTTGCTGCACCTTCTTCATGGTGCTCGCGTACTGGCTGAAGGTCTGCTTCTTCTCGGGCGCCCGCTGCATGTCGTAGAGAAGGAACCTCAGCTCCTTGAGGGAGACCTTCAGCGTCTCGATGCTGGCGATGTTCTTGGATGTCTTGTCGGCCTCGTCGTTGGCCGTGGCGTAGGCCGACGAACTGGAACGCTGCAAGAGGCTCACCTTGGCCTCCAGGTCCTGGAGCCGGGTACCCGCCTCCTGCCCTTTTTGCAGTATGAGCGCATGTGCCTGGGCCGATTCCCGCTGGGAAGCGAGCCGCGCGGTCATGGTGGCGTAGAGCTCCCGGGCGATGTCACCGAACTCGGCGGAGGCTTCCAGTTTCTCACCGGATATGGCTTCCAGCTTCTCCTGCGCGCCGCGCACCTCGGCCAGCGACTTCTCCGCCTCTTGTTTCGCCGCCGCGAACTCGGCCTCGTTGTGGGCAGCCGCAACCTTGACCAGGTCGGCGGTCGCACCCTGCAGCGCCCGCTGGAACTCCATGGTGCGCAGTTGGAACGGTGTGCTTTTCTCGGTGAGGTAGGAGAGTTTGCCCCTGATCGAATTCATGCTGAGGAAGCTCGCGGCGGAAACGGCTGCAACGGCCAGCAGTACGATGCCGGCGTTGAGGATCAACTTCGACTTGATGGTCATGGCAAGGCTCCTTGGTCACGCGTAAAACTCCGTCCCGGGAGACTGGATATTTCCGCGCGACTTACGGGGCTTTTCGGCGCGAGCCGGGATTTCTTAAGAAAGGACCCTTGGCAATTTCAGGAGGAATAAATGGAGAGGGCGTTGCGGATTACCCTACGGCTTGCGCGATAGCTCCGCTCCCCTGGCGGAAGGGGGTAGGGGGGAAGGTGCCGCACAGGGAACTTCTCGTGGTCAGCCAGTGGTGCCAAGCCCGGCGGCTATGGCGTTGACGGTTTCAAGAAGCCGGAACAAGAGCCCTCCCGACATCGCCGTGTCGTGCCGCCCGGCGTCCTGGCGCCATTGATGCAGCAGGGCGATCTGGCGCTCGTGCAGCACCTTGAGCGCGTCCTCGCGCCGCGCCAGCGAGCTGTGCACGGCGGCGCGCCGCTCGGCCAGGGAGCCGCCATAGATCTCTTCGAGCATGCTCACGGTGCGCAGGTACTCTTCGCTGATGGCGGTGAAGATCGGCTCCCGGATGGCTTCGTCGTGTACCAGCCCGGCATAGCTGCGCATGATGGCGACATTGGCGCTGGCGACGCTGGTGGCGGCGTTGCTGATGATGTAGTGCAGCACGGTCCAGCTCTGACAGTTGCGCACCAGTTCGCCGAAGGTGGCGGCATCTTCTCTCATGAGTTCTTCCAGCGCGAAGCCGATGCCGTACCAGCCGGAGAGGAAGTAGCGGGCCTGGCTCCAGCTGAAGACCCACGGGATGGCCCGGAGGTCGCCCAGGCTCGGCTGCGCCGTGCGGCGCGCGGGGCGGGAGCCTATGCTGCTTGATTCGATGACGTCGATGGGGGTGGCCTGACGGAAAAAGGTGACGAACCCCTCGCTCGCCAATAGCCGCTGGTAGGCCAGGCGGCTTCGCTGCGCCAGCCGGTCCATCACCGGTTCCAGCGGGTGCCCCGGGCCGGGCCCGCCGCGCTGGGGGATGCTGACGCCGGCGGTCCCTGCGAGCAGGAGTTCCAGGTGGTAGGCCGCGTTCAGCGGGTTGGAGTACTTCTGCGAGATGACCTCCCCCTGCTCGGTCAGGCGCAGGTCGCCTGACGCCGACCCCTCGGGGAGCCCGCGCAGGAACCGGCTGGTGGGGCCGGCGCCGCGGCTGATGGTCCCCCCCCTGCCGTGGAAGAAGCGCAGGCGGACACCCTGGCGCCGCGCGACCGCCAGCATCGCCTCCTGGGCGCGGTAGAGCCCCCACAGGCTCGCCATGATCCCGCCGTCCTTGTTGCTGTCGCTGTAGCCGACCATCACCTGCTGCACCGGATGCACGCCGCAAAGGCGCGCCTGGGTGCGGCGGGTCATGGGATGCCCCAGGAACTCTTCGAGGATCCGGGCGCTCTGGTCCAGGTCCTCGATGGTCTCAAAGAGGGGGACCACGGGAAGGAGGCAGGCCAGCCCCTGTTCCGTAGTCACCATGAGCCCCGCCTCGCGTGCCAGGAGGTAGACCACCAGGAGGTCGGAAGCCGAGCGGGTCATGCTGACGATCAGGGCCCCCAGCGACTCCGGGCCGTAGCTCTGGATCTGGGCCGCCAGCACGCGGTAGCAGCCGATGACGCTTTGCGCCTCCCGCCCGGGCTGCGCGTCGGGGAGGAGGAAGGGGCGCGGCGAGGCGAGTTCACGGTTGAGGAAGGCGAGGCGCTCCGGTTCCCGCCACTGGGAAAAGCCCTGCTGCTCCACTCCCGCCGCGGACATGAGCTGCTCCACCGCCTTGTCGTGAAAGGCGCTGTTCTGCCGTATGTCGAGGGAGGCCAGGTGGAAGCCGAACACCTCCACGCTGCGCAGCACCGGCACCACGTCGGCGAGGGCCAGCCGGGTCGCGCCGGTTGCCACCAGGGTGTCCCGGAGCAGGCGCAGGTCCTCCTCGAGCTCCGCAGCCCGGCAGTAACGGGAACCGGAGTCGCCGCAGAGGGTCTCCTCCTGTCCGGTAACGTCAACCGGCAGTTTCGCCTTCATCAGGTTCACCAGCTGCCGCCAGGGCTCCTCGGGGTTGCGACGGAGCGCCTCGGCGCCCAGAGCCCCGGTGGGCGCGGCGAGTACCTGCAGGCGCCTGGAGAGCTCGGGGGGCGGGGGGAGCAGCAGGCGTGAGATACTGAGCCTGCTGCCGAGGGTGGTAAGCTGGCCGTGGATCAGCAGCAACGCGTTCAGCCTGAGTTCCCTCAGGGTGGCGGCGGTGACCTCGGGGGTGACCAGCGGGTGCCCGTCGCGGTCCCCCCCGACCCAGGTGCTGAAGGAGACGCGCGGGAGGCGGTCGGTGAGCGGCGAGAGGGGCCTCGTGAGACCCGCCTCGCGCCATGCGTGGCAGATCCTCTTGTCCAGGATCGGGATCACCTGCGGAAAGATCTCGCGCAGGTGGTAGATGATGGTGGCGAGCTCGTTCAGGACCTGCGGCTTCTCCAGGTGAATCTCGCCGGTCCGCCACAGCCGCTCCAGCATGGCCACGATCTCCTCGCGGATCTCTTCCCGCTCCAGCGGGGTCCAGACCGTGTTCTCGCGCTTCACCAGCAGGAGGTAAAGCTCGCGCAAGTGCCTGAGGACAGAGGCCCGCTTCGCCTCCGTCGGGTGGGCGGTGAGGACCGGCTCCACCCTGATCTGGCCCAAAAGGTCGGCGATCTCTTCCTGAGGCACCCCGCCGCGGTTCAGCTTTTCCAGCACGCGCCCCCAAAGGCCCGGCTCGGCCACCAGCCCCTGGCCCGTCTCCACCCCCCGCCGCGTCTGCACCGCGAAGTTCTCCTCCGCCATGCTGAGGAGCTGGAAGGCTATCGACCAGGCCCTCACGAACTTGCAATCTTCCGACGGCGTCACCGACCCCGACTTCGGAAGGCAGGCCGCGATCTGCGACTCGCCAAGGCCGTTGAACATCTCGGCCAGGCACTCCATCAGGTAGTCCAGGTCGCGCTGCAGTTTCTCCGGTATTGCCGTGTCGCTAGCGGGCATGACGGCACCTCGTTAATGCAGTCCCCTGCGCGGGGAGCGGGTATCGGGCGGAGCGCCAGAGATGAATGATACCGTAGAATGCGCCCCTGGGAATGGCGGAGCGGAAGGCGCGGCTTGTTCATGTGAAGACCCTTATGGTAAGGTCTTATTAAGGGAGGCAAAGGAGGATTATTATGAAAACGATACTGCTCGTGCTCCTGATCATCATAGCGGTCATCCTGACCATCTGGCTTTTGGTGATTCCCGCGGAAGTGCTGATCGGTTCCTTCAAGGCGTTGCGCCACGGCGAGTGGCGCGGCTGGAGACGCGACAAGCCCCGCTAGGGAGCGTCGAAGAACTGCGGATATGAAAAGGCCCTTGGCTGTCGCCAAGGGCCTTCGTTTTGGGCAAACGGTTCCGGTCGATGAGCGTTAGGGCACGCTGGTGAAGTCGTCGCGGTGAAAATCTTCCGTCGTGCCGTAAGAGTACGAGAAATTGACCCGCTTGACGGTTTCCAGCCGGACCATCGGGATGTCGATGGTGAACGGTTCGCTCCCGGTGAAGCGTCCGTCGACGTTCTTAGTCCCCTTCCCGATCTCCTTGCCGCTTTCATCCAGGAGTTTTGCCGTCAACTGCAGCGAGGTGTAGGGGAGATCCGGCCGCACGTTCCTGAGGGTCCCGTCGATGCGAACGCCCTTGTCGGTGCTTTCCGCTTTCCAGGAGATGTCGAGTTCGTGATTGGTGAACTGGTGGGTGCTGTAAGCGGGATTGGAATCCTGCTTCGCGCGCGGCACCGCACAGGCGCAGGTGAGAGAAAGAATCGCGATCGCCAGTAAAAGCTTCTTCACCATAAGTCACCTCCGCATTTTGATAGGGAACCCCAGTGAGTGTAACGCCCATATCAACGTATGCAATGTGACTTTTCCCGGTGATGCCTTCGAAATTTCCGACTGATTGACGTGGCAATATGGGCTGCCGGGTGGCCAACGGGCCTGGCTACAAAAAAACAGCGGGGCGTCAGGTGACGCCCCGCTGCGGGGACTGCGTGTTCAGCGGCTGTGCTTACTTCTTGTGGCCGGACTCGCGGATCATCGAGGCCGCCTCGGCCTTGATATCAACCAGGTCCTTCTGCAACTCGGCCAGACCGTACCAGGTGACGTAGTCGGGGTTCATGTGGAACGCCCCCTGGAAGGCACGCATGCGGTGCTCCAGGAACATCACGTACAGGGTCTGCTCGATCGGAGTCCTGGTGTCGTAGAAGGTGAGCAGGTCCGGATAGGCCGGCTGACCCTTCTGCGGTTTGATGACACCCTTCTCGTAGAGGTCGGCAACGATGGTGATCGCCTCGGCCATCAGTTTGTCCGCCTCTTTGATCATCTGGTCGGCGTTGCCAAGCTGCGTCTTGGCGTAGGTCGCGCTGTGGCACTTGCTGCAGATGCCGACCATCTTGTCGCGGGACGCCTGCCACTCTTCCTTGGTGAGGCGCGCCACCTTGCCGGCTTTGACCAGTTCCAGGCGGCCGGTCGGCTTGCCTGCCGGGTCGAGCACGCCCAGCCCTTTGAGGATGGTGGCGCGGTAACCCATCCACTCCGCATCCTCTTCCGGGAGGCGCAGGGCGAGGAAGCCCCAGGAGGTCATCACGTTGTGGTCGCCGTCGCCCATGTGGCAGGTCTGGCAGGTGGGAGCGCGGCCGGTGTCACCCTCCATCTGGTAGATGGAGCCGTGCTTGGAGTTGGACCACATCTCCCACTGCGGGTGATCGAAGCCCATGTGGCAGGTGCGGCACGCTTCCGGCTTCTTGGCCTCGGCCTTGCTGAACTTGTGGCGGGTGTGGCAGGAGTTGCAGGGGGAGCCGTACTGCCCTTCGGCGCGGGACTTGTCGTCGCGGATGCCGACCTTGTGGCAGCCGCCGCAACCCTTCATGCCCTGGATGTAGGCGTGGGGCTGGATCTTGTTGGTCGGCATGGCGTCCATAGCCACCCAGGCTACTGCGTGCTTCCCGGAGGCGTACTGGTCGTGCTGCTTCGTGTGGCATTCCTTGCAGGTCTTCTCGGTCGGCATGCTCACCTTGGCGACGTCTTTGGCGCTCTGGTGGGCGGTGCCGTGGCAGCTGGAGCAGTCGACGCTGCCGCTTTTGCCCATCTCGCCGGACAGGAAATCCTTGACGATGTTGGGGGTCACCTTCTCGTGACAGGTTATACAGTTGCTCTTCCCGGCGAAGGCCGCCCCGGCCAGCATCAGCACCAGCGCCAGCGCCCCTCCCAGTTTCTTCATGCCATCAATCATGTAACTACCTCCCCTGATAATTAAAAAAACAGGGCACATGTAAACCATATGCGGGGGAGGAATTCCTTGATGTAGGTCAAAAAAGCGTAAACACAGGAGGTACCGAACGGGATACTCCCTAAGCTTTGAGCAATAACGTAAAGGTGCAGCCGTGGTTACTTATGGCCGGGCGATGTTATTGACAATACTACCGACGGGGGCGCCGCTGCCGGCAAAAACGGGCGGCGACGATAGACAAAGCGTTGTGGCAGTGAGAGGTGCGGATATACTATCAGGCGTCCGATCGCCTTGAAGAGGAGAGGGAGGTTCAGCTATGAAGAAGAAGGCGCGGCCCGGATCCCTTCCGAGCGTCACCTTTCAGAAGGAAACCCACTGCGGCAGGATCTATGTGACGGTGACCATGGACCCGAAAGGGAAGCCGTTCGAGATCTTCGTCCGCTTCGGCAAGGCCGGCCATTGTGGTGCGGCCGTCTTCGACGGCTTGACCAGGATACTCTCCTATGCCTTGAGGTCCGGACTGGACGCCCGCGAGGCAGTGAAGGCCCTGGGGGGAATCGGCTGCTACTACGGGAAGGACACCTGCATGAACGCGGTCTCCGAGGCTTTGCGCGAGGTCGTGGAGCTTCCGGGGATCGCCGGTTCCGGTCACCGCGGTTTGCGAGGTCCCGGAGCGAAGTAGCGCCCCACCTTTTCATCCATCTCGTCTATCCACCCCGCCTTTGAATCAGGAAAAGCGTCAGCGTAGGGGACGTACGGCTTGATATCGAGAACGGGCGTGCCATCGAGCAGGTCCACACCGCGCAGGTGCAGCGTCTTTCCTTCCACCCTCACCAGTTCCACGGCGGACAGCCCGATCGAGTTGGGGCGGTGCGGTGAGCGTGTTGCCAGGACGCCGCGTTTGGGTCCCCCGCGGGGTGGCTTCACGTTGCTTTTCCACCCTTCGCTGCGGTGGAAGGCGAAAATCAGCCAAAGTCTCTGAAAGCCGCCGAGGTCCTGGATCGCCTTCTCGTCCAGCCACTCCTGGAGCTCCAGCGTGGCGGTGGCGAAGTCGCCGGTCTCGGTGCCGGCCACCACGGTGCCCTGGTGCGGCGCGTCGATGCGGCGGGAATAGGGGGATCGCAAAAGGCCTATGGGGCGGTAGGAAAAGTGTTGCTCTTCGATCATGCGGTCGGACACTTCCTTTGGTGCGAATGGGACCGGAGCGGAAACCAAAGCCCCGGCGAGAGAGGGCTTTTTCTCGTGCGGCGGAAGCGGGAATGGGGAATTCCGGTGGCAGCCTGGCCCCTGCGGCTACCTGTGCCGGTACCCTAATGAAAATCGCAGCTCTTGTCAAGGAAGGGGCAAGGCCGAAGGGTATGGCAGGGCGCGGAAACGTAAAAAGCCCCCGTGGTGCGGCCAAGGGGGCTTTTGGCACAGGGTCGCGAGCCGCCTATTTGTCGTGGCAGGTGAGGCAGAGTGCGCTGTTTTTATCGCTCTTGATGAGGTGTCCCTTGGCGGGGTTGAGCGGATCGTGGCAGGTGAGGCACCCGACGGCGCCGTTGACCATGATCATGTTGCGCTCCTGTACGGAGATCGGCTTGTAACCCGGTTTCGTGTCGACGTAGCTCTGGTAGATCATTCCGATCGGGTGCTCGCCGTCGAAGGAATGAACATGCGACCCCCGCCCCGTCGGGTTGTTGCGCAGATCGACCCTCACATCGGGGCCGGCGGCGCCGTCGTGGCAGCCGATGCATTCCTTGGAAAGGGGGTCGAGTTGCGGCGGCGGTGCGGCCGGCGCCGTGACCACCCCCATTATGAACAGTGCCGCCGCAAAGGCGACGAGCGCTGCTTCCTTGAAGCTCAGTGACATGGGTTTCCTCCTCCGGTGATGCTATGTCCTATCGGCAGGGTGCGCCGTTTCTTTAGAGATCTGCCGCGCCTTCGCTATCTCCCCTTTATTCGGCGCGTGAGCCCCAAGCGAAGGAGACCCAGGCGACGGGGAGTTCGGTCATCTCCATCGGCGCTGCTTCGGCCGTTGCACCGGCCACCTCCCCGGGAGCGGGGATAGGGTTGCCCGCCTTGGCGCGTTCAACCTTCACCAGGTATGCCCTCTGGGCCTCGACGGACTTCTGCAACTGGAGCGAATAGGGGCATCTGCCGCGGAGGACTGTCGCGTCGGATTCGTCGGCGTGCGCCGTCGCGGTGAGCACGGGAGAGGTGATGGTGAGCAGGGAAAGGGTGATTATCGCTAAAAGCGTCGCTTTGGTATCTTTTGCGGTTTTCATGGCTGACTCCTGTACTGGTTTCATCGTTACCTGGACCAGTACAAGGAGGGTGCCAATGTCAGTGGCAATTTAATTGTAATAATGTGCCGTAATTACAGCGTCTTGCGAACTTGGGCTCTAAGTCGTCGTGGGTTCATTGTTCAGCCTTTGCACAATCGACCGGACAACCCTGTTCAGGTTCTGATGTGATGATTCCTTATCCATGCTCCCCCTACTGCTGTCAGGAGAATCCCATGCCTCAGTGCTTCCGATTTTGAGTCGGAGTGTGAATAATTAGCTAGTTCTATTGACTCGCGGCTGCTGCGTGATACTTTCCTTCCTGGGTTTTGGTTTGGTAATGGAGGTTACCATGAGCGTGCACGAAAGAAACCTGGTTCTCTCGCCCCGGTGGCTGATGACTGCAGTGGTCACCTTCCTGTTCGGATTTGCCGTGATGGGCTACCTCGCCTACCGCAACGCCAATGAGGGGCCACCGGTCCCGCGCGAGGTGAGGACGACGGACGGCACGGTGCTGTACACCGGAGACGATGTCATAGGCGGCCAACAGATCTTCCAGAAACTGGGGCTCATGCAGTACGGCACCATCTTCGGTCACGGCGCGTACCTCGGCCCGGACTTCACCGCCCAATACCTGCACCTGAGCGGCGAGAAGCAAACGGGGTACTACGCGGGGCAAGGGGGCTCCGCCGCAGACGCGGCAGCCAAGGTGCGTACCGAGCTAAGGGAAAACAGCTATGTCCCGGAGAGCGGTCTGCTCACCTTTTCTCCCGCCCGGGCGCGCGCACATGCGGAGCTCATCGACTACTACCGCGGCTGGTTCGGGCCGCTGCAGACTCAGCAGGGGCTGAAGCGGCCTTACCTGAACGATCCCGAGGAAATCAGGAAGCTCACCGCCTATTTCTCGTGGGCCGCCTGGACCAGCACCGCGGAGCGCCCCGGCACCGGTCACTCCTACACCAACAACTGGCCCCCGGACAACCTCGCGGGTAACCGTCCGACAGCGGGGATACTTTTGTGGAGCGTGCTGAGCCTCATCGCGCTGCTATGCGGCACCGGCGCCATCCTCTTCGTGTTCGGCCGCTACGAGTTCCTCGGCTGGCATTCGGCGGACGAATACTCAGCGAAGCTGCAGGCTCCGGAAAAGGTGCAGCTCACCCCATCTCAACGCACCGTGGCGTGGTACTTCCTGGTGGTGTCGGGGCTCTTCCTCCTGCAGGGGCTTTTAGGTGGGGTGAACGCGCACTACCACGTGGAACCGGCGGGATTTTACGGCTTCTCCCTCGGGGACATCCTGCCGTACAACCTCTCCCGCATGTGGCATGTGCAACTCGCGCTCTTCTTCGTGGCGTCGAGTTTCCTCGCCATGGGGATTTTCCTGACCCCGATGATCGCCGGAAAGGAGCCGCCGCATCAGGAGAAACTGGCGCTGGTTCTCCTGGGCGCGCTGGTGGTCGTGGTGCTGGGGAGCCTGACCGGTGAGGCGATGAGCCTCAAGGGGATGCTTGCCACCGCTGGCCCCTGGTTCTACGTCGGGTCCCAGGGGTGGGAGTACCTTGATCTGGGGCGGCTGTGGCAGATCCTGCTGACGGCCGGGATGCTGATCTGGCTCGTGATTCTGGTGCGCGGGATGAGTGAAAGGCTGCGTGGGGAGCATCCCGGGAACATGCCGTGGCTGTTCATTTACAGCGCCGTTTCCATCCCCCTTTTCTATGCCGCCGGCATGTTGTATGGCAAGACCACCCATTTCAACCAGGTGGAGTTCTGGCGCTTCTGGGTGGTGCATCTGTGGGTGGAGGATTTTCTGGAACTCTTCACCACCATCATGGTGGCCTACGTCTTCATGCTCATGGGGGTAGTGCGCATGCGGGTGGCAACCACCATCATATATCTGGATATCATCCTCTACTCCATAGGCGGGGTGCTGGGGACCATGCACCATCTCTACTTCAGCGGGCAGCCCGAGGTGCACATGGCGTTTGGTGCGTTCTTCTCCGCCATGGAAGTGATCCCCCTGCTGCTCCTTACCTATGAGGCGTGGAAGTTCATGGGGCTTGGTGCTCCGGCCGGCAGTTCCATGCTCAGTACCACGGCCGACATGTTCCCGCACAAATGGGCGGTGATGTTCCTGATAGCGGTGGGCTTCTGGAATTTTCTGGGAGCGGGGGTGTTCGGCTTCCTGATCAACCTCCCCATCGTGAGCTACTACGAGATCGGCACCCAGTGGACCGCGAACCACGGGCACGGCGCCATGATGGGAGTCTACGGCATGCTCTCCCTGGGCTTTTTCATGTTCGTCGCGCGCTACTTCGTCCCCCTGGACCGCGCCAGCAACCGCGCCATGGCCATCGCCTTCTGGTGCACCAACCTGGGGCTCGCCTGCATGCTTTTCCTGAACCTTTTTCCGGTGGGGCTGCTCCAGCTGCGAAAGATCCTCGCCACCTCGTACTGGGAGGGGCGGCAGCCGGAATTCTTCACCGACCCGGCAGTTCGTTTCTTCGAGTGGCTGCGTCTGCCGGGGGACATCCTCTTCATCATCGGTATACTGCCGGTGGTATACCTTGCGGTGCGCATGTTCATGAACCGTAACCGCCCGCGTGTCTTCTAGGTCCGGCGGAGCCGTCCGGCAGGTGCTCCACCGTAGCCTTACAGCCGACAAAATACAGCAGCTGGACCACCCCCGCCGGTGCCGATGATATGAAAAGAGCGGCTCGATCATGATCGAGCCGCTCTTTCTGTTTTCCTAAGGCGCCCGAGGGGGCGCGAGCCGCAACGTTACCGGGCGAAAGCGAGGCTGCCGGCGATCCCCCACATGGTGCAGCCGACGAGGATGTCGAGCACGCGCCACGCCACCGGCCGGCGGAACAGCGGGGCCAGCATCCTGGCGCCGTAGCCGATGCCGTAAAACCAGACACAGGAGGCGGTCATCGCGCCGAGCGCGAAGAGCAGGCGGGCTCCTCCCGAATAGCGCCCGGCCAGGCTGCCGAGCAGCACCACCGTGTCGAGGAAGGCGTGCGGGTTGACGAGGCTCAGCATCAACGTGGTAAGGACCACCTTGGCGAGGCCGCCGGTTACCTCGTCTTCCCCGCTCGCATCGATAGCGCCGGGCTTCAGCGCTGACATGAAGGCACGCACCCCGTAAAAGAAGAGGAAGGTGACGCCACCCCAGAGGGTCGCCTGCATGAGACGTGGCGAGGAGGCGACCACGGAGCTGAAGCCCCCGGCGCCGAGGGAGATGAGCAGCGAATCGCACAGAAAGCAGATCGAGCAGACGGCGAAAACGTACTGCCGCTTGAGGCCCTGCCTGAGAACGAAGGCATTTTGGCTGCCGATGGCGACGATGAGGCTTGCTCCGAGGCCGAAGCCGGTGAGTAGGGGGGAAAGGGTGCTTGCTGCTGGCATGAGGTGGAAGATCTCCGGGCTTGAATAGTGCCTCTGCTGCATGGTCGATGGAGCCGGTCCTCGGGTTCCCCCGGCAGTCCGGCTCCTCCTTTTCAACTGTGGGGCGAGATGGTAGCACGCTTTGGCTGGGGATAGAAGTGGGGAGAAAGCATGTGGCAAAAAAGGCCCTGGCGAAGTGCCCAGGGCCTTTCTCTGTGCAAGGAGGAAAAGGTTGCTGCAGGAACTGCACATGCAAGCAGCCGCTGCGGTCACATCAAGGCCCCCGGCCGATTCCGACTCCGACTCCGTGCTGTACTGCTCCAGCACTTCGCGCAGCGCCTTGAAGTCCACCGGCTTGGTGATCACCTGGGTCACCCCGCCCGCCAGGAAGCGCTCCTGGGCTTCACCCATGACATGAGCGGTGAGGGCGAAGACCGGGACCTCGCGGTTGGGGGTGTCCTGCGGCAGTTGCCGGATGGCCTGCGTCGCGCTCAGCCCGTCTATTCACAGGTGCTTCTGCCAATTGCAGAGACCGTCATCATCCAAAAGGGACCGGGCTGGGGCTGGCATCGAGCCATTCCATCATCACCCGGCACGGCGGCAGCATTTTGTTTCTATATCTCCTGGGTTTTTCCGCCGCCGAAAGAGTTGCTTTTTTCTGACATGTTGCTACTTTTTAAGTTAGTACGTTTTAATACTATAACGGAGGTGCCGACATGGCGAAAAAAAACGACTCTGGCACAAACGACGAATCCTCGATTCGCACACTGGGCGAGTTGATCACCACGTTGGACAACGATCCCACCATCCTTGAACGGATATCGACATTCATGCCCGAGTTAGGGAAGATGAAAACGGTGCATGATCGCCACCGAGCCCTATTCGCAGAGGTTCTGGGGGGGAATCGCGAGAAGGAGGGGGAACTTGATGCTGCCCGGATGGATACCAACAACCATCTTGGTGTGTTCCACGGGTTGGTTCAGCTGACTGGCAGCCGCGACCCGAGCATCCCACAGAGTCTTGGCATCACCGCTCCCACCCCGACCAAACGGTCCCTCACGAACCATTTCTCCTCGCCTGAAAACCTGAGGCTGGTCTACAAGGGGCTGTCCCTGATTGCGCGGGCAGGTAGTGTCAAAGGTGCCAAGAACTACGAAATCTGGGTCTGCGACGGTGATCCGATGGTAGAAAGCAACTGGAGATACCACTCACACTCCACGCGGGTGAACCATATCGAAATTACCGGGCTGACACCCGGCAGAATGTACTACTTCAGGATCAGGGCGGTACTTTCCGGCGGGAACAGCCCCTGGTCGAACTTTGTAGGCATGATGGCGATCTAGATCCCTTCACACCATGGCCACCACGCGGAACTCACATTTCGACGTGGTGGCCTTCCATTTCACGCGACTTCTCCCTCCCCTCACAAGTCCCCCTCGAAGTATCGGAAGTTTCCCCAAAAATTGCATGACTTTTCTCCGAATTTGGGCATCTTTTGTCTTATTTTGCATAACTCTCGACCTGAGTTGGTGAACTCTTCTCCTGATTTGCCCAACCCTTGCCCTAGGTTGGGCAGCTCTTGTCCTAACTTGCACAACTTTTACCCTAAGTTGGTTAACTTTTGTCTTAAGTTGGTCAACCCTCCTCCTCACTTGCATAAATTTTGTAACTTTTTATTTTGATTAACTCCAGGGGTAGATGTGTACAGGATTTTGTGTAAATGCCCGATCAAGTCCAGGGGACTTTTCGGCGCCTGCAGGGGCGAGGTAACTGATCTGGGGCGTATGACAGGACGGTCTCATGTTGCAGTGCTGAGAGCCATTGAACGTGCCCAACATGAGAAAGATCAGGAGGTCGAAGATAAATATGTTACGTATGTTACCTGCCCCTCATGCCGCCTGCGTCCCCTCATGCCGTCCCCTCATGCACTCATGCACCTGCGTCCCCTCATGCACCTTGCCGGTCCCTACGGCCCATCTTGTTCTTGACATATAGTGCAATGCAGATGTATTCAATGGAAAATTTTTCATGGGATGTCAGCAGGAGGAACTTTTGCACAGATGCCTTTTTATGGTCTCGTTGTTGATGCTTTTCACTACGGGATGCTCCGTATTCAGGTCCGAAACACAGACCCTGAACATCACGTGCAATGAAAAGGGCACACTCCTCAGGGTCAACGGGAACAGATACAATTGCCCCGCCACCCTCGAGGTGCTCCGTAACAAGACGATCGAGGTCGAGGCGGAGAAAAAAGGGTTCGAACCCTACACCAGGTTGATCGACCACCACTTGAACGGCACCGGGAAATTGGACGTCGTAGGTGCTGCCGTGTTCCTTGTTCCTGCCATCGGCATCATGGGTGCCGGTGCCTGGGACCTCGATCAGACCGAGCTGCAGGTGCAACTTTTCCCGGAGCACAACGAGCACCGTTGAATTTCGGAATTGTCTAGGGCCCCTTCCTTTCTGCGGGCTCAACGTGAAGGTACAGCATGAACAACGAGGGCCTTTGGCGATTGCCAAGGGCCTTCGTTGTTGGGAGACGGTTCCCCTATTCACTCAGTCAAGTCTTAGTCGGCAACATTTGTTTAGTATTTTCTCTTTGTAAATGGAGATCGGAGGGTAGCAGGACACCATCCCCACCTGGCTTGGAGGCTCCATCATCGTCGCCGTCTTCGTGCTTTTGGCCGTCGTCGGCAACGAGGTCATCTACCGCGTGCACCCCACCGAGTTCAGGCGCGAACACAACGATATAGTCGGTTTCATCCACCTTCACGTTCCTTTTCGGCCTGCACAAGCGATGGTACCAGGTTCTCGCCGCTGGGCTTGCCGGTCTGACGGCCCTGGTACTGGTCCTGATAGCGGTCATGGACCGCCCATACATGGGGGAGGCGAGCATCTCACCTGAGATAATCAGGGAGTCGATCGCGAAAATAGAAAAGTGACCTGTGGAGCTGCGCGCGGGAGCTGGAGGTGGGGGGGGTGGCGAGTTGTTCCCGTGGAGGAGCGGCAACGAAAAAGGCCCTTGGCTGATGCCAAGGGCCTTTTCTAAATAATGGTCGGAATGAGAGGATTCGAACCTCCGACCCCCTGCTCCCGAAGCAGGTGCGCTACCAGGCTGCGCTACATTCCGGCTTTGAAACTCTGACGGGTCAATCAGGAGGAGAGATATATCAGCATTGATCGCTGATTGTCAAGCAATAAGAAGTATTCTTCTTTAAAATATTCCCTTTCCGATCTCTGTCCCTGCCAATACGTTGAAATCACGGGGAGCTGGCGGCACCACCGTCACCCGTATCCAGCCGCAACTGTCGGTTGACTGCCTGGGATGCGTAATCCTGCTGGCGCCCCGTTACCGCTGGCGGCTCTCCCCCCTGGGGTATGGTTGTGCCACTAACACCGGCCACTGCATTCTTGAAGGCTCGCGCCTCGGCGCCGCTTCTCTCGATGTCCTTCGTGGAGAAGAAGGGGGAAGAAAATCATTGTCATCCCCTGGTGGAAGTGCTAAAAACTTTCTCTTCAGGTTATTTGCGGAGTGTGCATGGCCATCAGGGACTTACGAGACTTTCTCGCCGTGCTGGACACCGCAGGTGAGCTGCATCGGGTGGATGCGGAGGTGGATTCCGAACTGGAAATCTCCTGCATCACCGACCGGCAGAGCAAGCTCCCCGGTGGCGGCAAGGCCCTTCTCTTCCAAAACGTCAAGGGAAGTTCCCACCCTGTGGCAACCAACCTCTTCGGCTCCCCTTCCCGTATGGCGCTTGCGCTCCAGGTCGAACACCTTTCCCTGCTGTCGGGCAAGATGGAACGGCTCCTCGCTGCACCCGAGAGCGCGCCGGCGCCGATCCTCGTGGGGCAGGCACCCTGTCAGGAGGTGATCGAGCGGCATCCGGACCTGGGACGATACCCTTTCCTGAAGAGTTGGCCCGATGACGGCGGGCGCTTCATCACGCTCCCCCTGGTGTTCACCCGGGACCCCGAGACAAGTCTCGTCAACTGCGGCATGTACCGGGTCCGGATCTTCGACGACGGCTGCGTGGGGATCCGCTGGAAACAAGGCAGCGGCGGCTTTGCCCATCACAGTAAGTATCTGGCGGCAGGATTGCCGATGCCCGTGGCCATCGCCGTTGGCGCCGCGCCCGCGCTGACGCTGGCCGCGATGCTCCCTTTGCCGGAACGGTTGGACGAGGTCTCCTTCGCCGGATACCTCAACGGGACCCCGGTCGCCATGGTCCCTTCACTCGGGTCGGCACTGCAGGTGCCGGCTGAAGCGGAGCTGGTCATCGAGGGCGTGATCGATCCCGGCGCCACCCGCTACGAGGGCGCTTTCGGCAACCACACCGGGAGCTACGATCCCGGCGAAGAGGTGCCCCTGGTTCGGGTCACTTGCGTCACCCGAAGGAAAGATCCCATCTGTCCGGCGACGGTGGTGGGCCCGCCGCCCATGGAAGATTGCTACCTGGCCAAGGCTGCCGAGCGGCTGCTGCTGCCGCTGCTGCGCCGGCAATGCCCCGAGATCGTCGACCTGGTCATGCCGGTGGAGGGGATCTTTCACGGTTGTGCCGTCATCTCCATCGAGAAGAAGACGGCCGGACAGGGACGCCGGGTGCTGGAGTCCTTGCGTGGCGAGGGATGGCTGAAACGCGGCAAGCTCCTGGTGGTCGTGGATGAGACCCGGGAAGGACTTACCCTGGCGCACGGGTTTTGGCAGGCGCTGAATGCGGTCCGTTTCCCGGCGGACCTGGTGGTGACGCCGGACGGCTGCCTCGGAGTCGACGCCACCGGTAAGTTCCCGGAAGAAGGCGGGGAGCAAAAGCAATTGTTGCAACCGGATGCATCGGTTAGTGCCCAGGTTGAGCGGAGATGGCGGGAGTACGGCTTTCACTGAGCTAGGGGCGGGAAAGGAACTCATGAGCAGTCAGGCAGGAGTCGAGATGACGATGTACGCCAGGATCAAGGTATTCCTGGAGATGATAAAGTTCAGCCACACCATTTTTGCGCTTCCGTTCGCCTTCACCGGCGCCGTGCTGGCGGCGAAGGGGCTCCCCACGCTGGCGCAGGCGGGGTGGATCGTGCTGGCCATGGTGGGGGCGCGCACCGCTGCCATGGGGCTTAACCGGGTGATCGACGCCGACATCGACGGCCGCAATCCGCGCACCGCCGGGCGTGCGATCCCGGCAGGACTGCTCGGGCGCGGTTCGGTCACCTTTTTCATCGCGTTGTCCGTGCTGCTCATGCTCTTTGCGGCGCGGATGCTGAACCCGCTTTGCCTCTACCTGTCGCCGGTGGCGCTGGGGTTCATCTTCCTTTACTCCTATTGCAAGCGTTTCACGGCGTTGGCACACGTAGTGTTGGGGATCTGCCTGGCCGGTGCGCCGCTGGGCGCCTGGATCGCCATTCGCGGCAGCGCCGAACTCCCGGCCTTTCTCCTCGCCTTCGCCGTTCTCTTCTGGGTTGCCGGCTTCGACATCCTCTACGCACTGCAGGACATGGACTTTGACCGCCAAAGCGGCCTGCACTCCATTCCCGCGAAGCTCGGGGTAACGGGTTCGCTTTGGACCTCGCGCATCTTCCACGTCCTTTCCTGTCTCTTCCTGCTGGGCCTCTATCTGCAGCTTGGCCTCGGAACCTTTTTTCTGGCCGGCCTGGTCGCCACCTGCGCGATGCTTCTTTACGAGCATCACCTGCTGCGCGGCGGCAACCTCGACTGCCTCGACGCCGCCTTCTTCAACATGAACGGTTACATCAGCGTGACCCTCTTCGTAGCCACGCTGCTGGATACCCTGACAGCGGGGGCGATGTGAAGCAGCGCCATTTCGTCGTCGCCATAACCGGGGCTTCCGGCAGTATCTACGCGCTCAGGCTGATCGAGGAACTGCTCCGCTCGGCGGCGCGCGTCAGCGTGCTGATCACGGAGGCGGGGTTTGCTGTGTTGCGTGAGGAGTGCGGTTTGGAGTGGGGCGGCGCGGCTCAAGTGGTACAGGAGCAACTGCGGCAGAGGGTGGGGAGTCTGGGCGAGCTTCGGTACTACGCCTGCGACGACCTCTTCGCCCCCATCGCCAGCGGTTCGTCGGCCCCTGACGCCATGCTGGTGGTGCCCTGTTCGATGGGGACCCTGTCCCGCATCAGTAGCGGCAACGCCGGCAATCTCCTGGAGCGGGCCGCGGACGTCATGCTCAAGGAGGCGCGCCCCCTGGTGCTGGTGCCGCGGGAGACCCCGTTGAACGCCATCCACCTGGAGCACATGCTGAAGTTGTCCCGGCTCGGGGTGAGGGTGGTACCCGCAATGCCCGGCTTCTACCACCAGCCGCAGAGCATGGAGGACCTGGTGGACTTCGTGGTCGGCAAGGTGCTGGACAGCGTGCAGGTAGAGCATAGTCTGTTCCGGCGCTGGGGCGGCGAGTAACCTGCGACCGGCCTCCGCCGTCCGCCGCCAGTCAGACTCGTCCGACAAAGAAAGGAAAAAGAACCAGCAATGACATTTGCAGCCATAAAAGATCACGTCCTCTCCGGGGGGCGCATCGGCGAAGCCGAAGCGCTCCTTTTGTTCCGGCACCCGAACCTCCTGGAGCTGGGCGAGCTGGCCCAGGCGGTGAACGAGCGGCGTAACGGCCGCAAGGTCTTCTTCAACGTCAACCGCCACATCAACCACACCAACATCTGTGTCAACCGTTGCCGCTTCTGCGCCTTCTTCCGCAGGCCCGGCGAGGCAGGCGCCTACCTGATGTCGCTCGACGAGGTGCGCGCCCGCGCCGAGGAGGCGCTCCAGCAGGGCGCCACCGAGATCCACGTGGTGGGCGGGCTGCACCCCGACCTTCCCTTCGAGTTCTACCTGGAACTCCTCGGCACCATCAAGTCGGTCTCCCCGGAGCTGCACGTGAAGGCGTTCACCGCGGTGGAGATCGCCTACCTGGCGGAGCTCGCCGCGCTTTCCATACCGCAGACACTGGAGAAGCTGAAGGAGGCGGGCCTCGGGTCGCTCCCCGGAGGGGGCGCCGAGATCTTCGCCCCGGAGATCCGCAACCAGCTCTGCCCGGAGAAGATCAGCGGCGCGCAGTGGCTTGCCATCATGGAGCAGGTGCACCACGCCGGGCTGAAGTCGAACGCGACCATGCTCTACGGGCACCTGGAGAGCGTCGAGGACCGGGTCGACCACATGCGCCAGCTGCGGGAGCTGCAGGACAGGACGGGCGGGTTCCAGGTCTTCATCCCGCTCGCCTTCCAGCCCGAGCATTCCCAGCTGAAGATCGGCGGCAGCGGCACCAGCGGCGTCGACGACTTGCGCACTTTAGCCGTCGGCCGCATCTATCTGGACAACTTCGCCAACGTCAAGGCCTACTGGGTCATGTTGGGCGAGAAGATTGCCCAGGTGTCGCTCTGCTTCGGCGTGAACGATCTGGACGGCACCGTGGTCGAGGAACGTATCGGTCATGAAGCCGGCGCCGACACCCCGCAGGCAATGAGCCGCGACGGCATCGTTTCCATGATCCGCAAGGCCGGCCGCGTCCCGGTCGAGCGCGACACCCTCTACCGCGAGCTCAAGGTTTATTGATTCCGCCCCCCGTCCACCGGGTCCACAAGGTCCATTGGGCAGACCGGGTACCCCCGTCGCCCTTTAGCCAAAGAAAGCCGCAGGTTCATCATGCTCAACACCATCACCGAAAAAGTCGCCGCCGGCGCCGACATCACCTTCGAGGAGGCGCTCTGGTGCCTGACCGAGGGGGATCTTCTTGCCGTCGGCCGCATCGCCGACTCCATCCGCCGCGGCATGCACCCCGACGGCTGCGTCAGCTTCGTCGTGGACCGCAACGTCAACTACACCAACGTCTGCGAGTCCCAGTGCAAGTTCTGCGCGTTCTATAGAAATCCCGATGCCGAGGACGCCTATCTGCTCCCCAACGACCAGATCATGGCCAAAATCCAGGAACTGGTCGACCAGGGAGGGACTCAGCTCCTGATGCAGGGGGGGCTGCACCCGTCGCTCGACATCACCTACTTCGACACGCTGTTCCGCGAGATCAAGAGCCGCTTCCCGAGTGTCCAGAACCATTCCCTGTCGCCGGCGGAGATCACCCATACCGCCAAACTCTCGGGGCTCTCCATACCGGAGACCCTCAAGCGTCTCAAGGAGGCGGGGCTCGACTCGGTCCCGGGGGGCGGAGCGGAGATTCTGGTGGACAGCGTGCGTGCCGAGATCTCGCCGAAGAAGATCGGCTGGCAGGGATGGGCGACCGTCATGCGCGAGGCTGCGAAACTGGGTATGCCCACCACCGCGACCATGATGTTCGGCAGCAAGGAGCGGATCGAGGACGTGGTCGAGCACCTGTTCCGGGTGCGCGAACTCCAGGCGCAGGGGGGAAGCTTCACCGCCTTCATCCCCTGGACCTACCAGCCCGGCAACACGGAACTGGGCGGGGAAACCGCGAGCGGCGTCGAATACCTCAAGGTCCTGGCCCTGTCCCGCATCGTGCTGCGCAACATCCCCAACATCCAGGCAAGTTGGGTGACGCAAGGGGCGAAGATGGCGCAGGTCGCGCTCTTCTTCGGAGCCAACGACGTGGGTGGCACCATGCTGGAAGAAAACGTGGTGGCGGCGGCGGGATGTCGCTTCCGCATTTCGCAGCAGCAGATGATCGACCTCATTAAGGGGGCGGGGTTTACGCCGGTCCGCCGCACCACCCTCTACCGGGAACTGGAGCGGTATTAGAGGCTGCCCCTTTGACTTTCTCATTGAATTCCGGTTATAGTCACAGATCGAATCCCAGCAAAGGAGTTGCCATGATCGCCCTGCGGCAAAACATCGCAGAGATGGCCGGCTACGTCCCGGGCTTCCAGCCCGAAGACGTCGCCTCCTACATCAAGCTGAACACCAACGAAAACCCGTATCCGCCGTCCCCGCAGGTGATCGAGGCCATCGGCACGGAGGTCGGCGAGGGGCTGCGCCGGTATCCCGACGCTGCCAGCCGTCTGGCGCGCGAGGAGGCCGGAAAGCTGTACGGTTTCGATCCCTCCTGGATCATCATGGCCAACGGCTCGGACGAGGTGCTCAACAACCTGATCCGCGCCTTCGCCGGCGAGGGGGAGGAGATCGCCTACATCCATCCCTCGTACTCCTACTACGGCACACTGGCCGAAGTCCAGGGTGCCAAGGTGCGCACCTTCGGCCTCACCGAGGCCTTCGAGCCGGAAGGGATCCCGGAGCGCTACGACGGCAAGCTCCTTTTCCTCACCAACCCGAACGCTCCGTTAGGCTTCACCTTCAGCCAAAACTACATCGCCGACCTCGCCGGGCGCATTTCCGGAATGCTGGTGGTGGACGAGGCATACGTGGACTTCGCGGAGGAGAACTCGCTGGAACTGGTGCGCTCCTACGAAAACGTGGTGGTGACCCGCACCTTCTCCAAGAGCTACTCCCTGGCGGGCATGAGGCTCGGCCTCGCCATCGCTCGCCCGGAGGTGATCGCCGCTCTCAACAAGATCCGCGACCACTACAACCTGGACCGCCTGGCGCAGGCCGCCGCCACCGCCGCGCTTCACGATCAGGGCTACTTCCTGGAGTGCGTGGCCAAGATCAAGGAGACCCGTGCCTGGTTCACCCAGCGACTGCTGGAGATCGGCTACCACGTCATCCCCTCCAGCGGCAACTACGTCTTCGCCACCCCTCCCGACCGGGACGGCACCCGCGTCTACCAGGGGCTGTACGACCGCAAGATCCTGGTGCGGCACTTCACCGACCCGAAGCTGCGTCACGGCCTGCGCATCACCATCGGCACCAGAGAAGAGATGGAGCGCACCGTGCAGGCGCTGATCGAAATAGGTCCGGGTCAGTAATTCCCGGATTTTTTCGGGGGATGCGGATCTGGACTTGTGTACAAGGTGAAAAAGTTGTAATCTTTGCGGCTGGCGCAGTCGCCGTGACCAGGACAGGTCTCAAAACACCAAATATCTCGCAAGCATACATAGATGCAGAAACGGACGGAACCATTTGCAGAACAAGAATAAAGCAACAAATCCCGCAGCGGCACATCTCGTCACCGACCAAAAAGCCCTGGATGAACTCGTAGCGCGGCTCTCGAAGGAGTCGGTGCTTGCCTTCGACCTGGAGGCCGACTCGCTGCACCACTATACCGAGAAGGTCTGCCTGATCCAGGTATCCTCCCCGTCGGAGACCCGCCTGATCGATCCGCTGGCCCCGGTCGACGTGCGGGCGCTGGCGCCGATCTTCGCCAACCCGGCCATCAAGAAGATCTTTCACGGCGCGGACTACGACATGCGTTCGCTGCACCGCGACTTCGGCATCGAGGTGGTCAACCTCTTCGACACCATGATCGCCAGCCAGTTCCTGGGCGAGAGCGAGTTCGGCCTGGCCGCGCTTTTGAAGAAGCGCTTCGGGGTTGAGCTGGACAAGCGCTACCAGAAGGCGGATTGGAGCAAGCGTCCTTTCTCCCAGGAGATGCTGGAGTACGCCATGAAGGACACCTCCCTCTTGATCGAGCTGTACCGTCAGCTCGAGGCGGAGCTGGTCGCCAAGGGACGTCTGGCCTGGGTTGAGGAGGAGTCCGAACTGGTGGCGGGGGTGAGATCGCCGTCGCGCGAGGGCGAGCTCATGTGCCTGCGCTTCAAGGGGGCCAACAAGATGAAGCCGCGCGAGCTGGCCGTCCTCGAGGAACTGCTCAAGTTCCGTGACGAGAAGGCGCGCATCGCGGACGTTCCCCCGTTCAGGATCCTCAGTAACGACCTGTTGCGCGAACTCGCCGAGAAGCAGCCCAGGAGCAACTTCGAACTGGTCGGCATTCACACCATGTCGTCCAAGCTGATCGAGAGGCTCGGGCGCGGGCTGCTGCAGGCGATCGCCAATGGCCTGGCCCTGCCGCAGGACAAGCTGCCGCAGGTGCAGCCAAACCGCCGTCCGGTTCTGGACCGGCTCCAGGACGAGAAGGTGAAGCGGCTGAAGATCTGGCGCGAGGCGAAGTCTGCCCAGCTTGGCCTGGGCGTGGGGCTGGTGGCGAACAACACGCTCCTGGAGGCGCTCGCCGAGCCGGGTTCCTCGCAGAACGCCCTCTTGAAGCGCTGGCAGCGCGAGGCGTTCGGTGATGAGCTGGCGTCGTTGGTGTCCTGAGCGTCAGACATAGCGGCATGAATGGGCGGGTTCCTTATGAGGAGCCCGCCCTTTTCAGTCCTATGAGCCCGCTTCCGTCTTGATTTCCATTAAAATGCCTTGTACAGGCGCACCCCTGTTGTATAACAATTAAGCTGTGACGAAGCGAGGCAGGGACGGAGGCGCGCCATGCTCCTGTACATAGGCACCAGTGGATATTCCTACACGGAGTGGAAAGGGAGTTTCTACCCCCGTGAGCTGCCGTCCCGGGAGATGCTGCGCTATTATGGCGGGCAGTTCAACTGCGTGGAAATCAACAACACCTTCCACCGGATGCCCAAGGATTCGGTGCTGGCGGGGTGGCGTGAGGAGGTGCCGGAAACCTTCAGGTTCGTGCTCAAGGCGCCACAGCGCATCACCCATGTCAACCGGCTGCGGGACGTGGCCGACACGGTCTCCTACTTCTTCGATGTCGCGGCGGTGATGGGGCGGCGCCTGGGTGCGGTGCTGTTTCAGCTGCCGCCCACTTTCAAGAAGGACCTCCCCCTGTTACGCGATTTCCTGGCGTTGGTGCCGCCGGGGCGGCGCGTGGCCCTTCAGTTTCGCCACCGTTCCTGGCTGGATGACGAGGTCTTCGCGCTCTTGCACAGAAATGACGCAGCGCTCTGCATCGCCGATGCCGAGGGGGAATTGGAGATTCCGGCCGTAGCGACGGCCACCTGGGGGTACTTGCGGCTGAGACGTCCGGATTACCCGGTGGAGGAACTGAGAGCGTGGGCGGAGCTGGTCCGCGGCAGGGGATGGAGCGAGGCCTTCGTCTTCTTCAAGCACGAGGACGAGGCGAAGGGACCGCTTTTCGCGCGCCGGTTCATGGAACTCGTTGCGGCGGGCTAGGCTGGGGATGTCGCGCCGGTTTCCCCTCCCTAACCCTCCCCCTCCAGGGGAGGGGGCAGTCGGCTATGAACTGGAAGGGGACCGGTTTCAGAGCTGGGCTGGGGCAGGGACTAACATATTCTTACGATTGAAGGATAAAGGAGGCACCGTGAGCATCTGGAGCGTAGCCAAGATCGCGGCGACCAGGATACCCTGGGGCAGGCTGGTAGAGAACCTTCCCGTGGTGATGGACATGGCCAACCGCGCCAAGGGAAGGCTGATGGGGGCGGGGTCCCCCAGCGACATAGAGGCCAGGTTGCACCAACTGGAAGAGGAGAACCGGAAACTGGAGCGGGCGCTCCTGGAAACCTCGGGGCACCTGCAGCTCACCATCAAAACCCTTAAGGTGGTGTTGGCCCGGGAGAAGCTGCTCATGGCGGTGGCGGGGGTGTCGCTGCTGGTGTCGATAGTCGCGCTCGTCGTCGCGCTCCGTTAGGTCCCCCTCCTCCCCTGACGGGAGGTGGGACTATGGGCAACTCTTCCCCCGGTTTTCCGATGGATCAAAGAAAAAGGGGGGCGGCCAGGCCGTCACCCCATGTCCCCCCAGTGGAACTGCAGTATGGAAACCAGTGCCAGTCCGGCCGTTTCGGTGCGCAGGATCCGCTTCCCCAGGGTCACCGGCGTGAAGCCGCAGGCGACGGCCGCCTCGACCTCTTCAGCACTCAGTCCACCCTCCGGCCCCACCACCACGGCCACGCTCTCCGGCGCCTGGTAGCGCTCCAGGCACTCCCGCAGCGTCGTCTTCTCTTCCCCTTCCCACAGTAGCAGCTTCACCGCGTGCCGCGTATCCCGCAGTACCTCCTTCAAGGTTCCGCCGATGACGGTCCGGGGTGCCGAATTCCGTCCTGACTGGCGCGCCGCTTCCTGCACGATCTTCTCGAAACGCGCCAGCTTGGCGGCCGTCTTCTCGCCCCGCAGCTTCACGACGGATCGCGTCGCGTCGAAGGTGACCACCTCCGAGATCCCAAGTTCCGTGCACTTTTGCAGGATCAGGTCGAGCTTGTCCCCCTTGGGAAGGCCCTGGTACAGCGTGATCCGCAGCCCCGGTTCCGGCCCGGGGGCGGCGGAGGTGGCGGCGATGCGGACGGTGAGGCTCTTAGCCCCGACCTCCTCGATCACGCCGCAGTGGCGCCTGCCGTCGTTATCGACAAGTTCCACCTCCGCTCCCTGCTTCAGGCGCAGCACGCGCGCCATGTGCCGGTACAATTCGCCGGTCACGGTGGCTTCCCCGTCATGGACCTCGTTATCTCCCAGGAAAAAGCTGCGCATCGGCTACAGCGGTTTTCTCAGGGTGATACAGGACCACTCCGCCTCTCTCGGGTTTTCCACGAGCTCAAGTGCGGGGAAGCCGGCACGGACGAATTCTTCCTTTTCGGTGAGGATGCCGGAGAGGATCAGCCAGCCGCCGGGAGCGACGCGGGAGGTGAGCTGGTCGGAAAGGCGTACCAGTTCCTCGGCGAGGATGTTGGCGACCACGACGGCATAGCCTCCGGGAAGCTGGGACAGATCGGTGGT
Source organism: Geomonas subterranea (assembly GCF_019063845.1). Taxonomy (NCBI): domain Bacteria; kingdom Pseudomonadati; phylum Thermodesulfobacteriota; class Desulfuromonadia; order Geobacterales; family Geobacteraceae; genus Geomonas; species Geomonas subterranea. The sequence continues at coordinate 3,507,221 of NZ_CP077683.1, read as the reverse complement.
CGAGGCTGTGACGACCCGGTCGACGCCGTTCAGCTCCAGGTTTTCCTGCGTCACCCGGACCGCCTCGGGGTCGATGTCGACGGCGGTGATTTCGGTGGCGCCCAAAAGCGCCGCGGCGATGCTGAGCACGCCGGAGCCGGTGCCGACGTCGAGGACCGGGTTGGGAAGCTTGGCGCAACCGGCGGCGAAGGCGATGCGCTCCAGGGATTCCAGGCACATCTTCGTGGTGGGATGGGCGCCGGTGCCGAACGCCATGCCGGGATCGATCTGGATCACCAGGTCCCCCTCGACCTGCTGGTACTCCTCCCAGGTGGGCTTGATCACCAGTCGCTTGCCGATGCGCACCGGCTTGAAGTGCACCTTCCAGTTGTTGGCCCAGTCCTCGTTCTTGATGATGGTGACCACGGGGGGGGTGTAGACGAAGCCGGGAAAGTCCGGCCCGTGCTGGGCCAGGAACTGCTCGATCTTGATGCGCATGTCCTCGAGCGAGTCGTCCAGGGGGAGGTACCCCTTCACCGTCTTGATACTGGTGTCCTCGAGGGTATCCAGGGTAAAGGTATCGAGGTGCAGGTTGTCCACGCCGACCCCGTTGCCGGTCAGTTCAACTAAAAAGTCAGCTAATGTGTCGACCATCTCGGCCGGGACGTCACAGGCGATTTCCGCCCAATCTGTAATCATAATGAGTTTGCTTCTCCTTTGGTGGGTGCGAATTGCCGGATTAAACTACCAGAGAAATAAAGGGAATGGCAATGAAAACCTTGACATCCAAAAAAACTAGGGCGTAATTATAATTAAAATTTTTCCGGCATCTGCCGATAATATTTTTACAGAAGCGTTTCCCATTAAATTTTAGTTTTGCCTAAAATGAAAAAACATGGTATATATCTAATGAGTTTCACGGGAGTGCCGGTAAGGCCTTGGTTGGACACAGTTTTTCGGGTGACAGTGGATGTATCACGTTTATTTACTTTCTGATGCGACCGGCGAGACGGTCGAGCGGGTTGCACGAGCCGCGTTGACCCAGTTCAAGGACGTGGATGTCCGTTTGCGCCGCGTCGGGCAGATCAGGAACCGCGAGGACATCCTCAAGGCCCTGGACGAGGTCGACCGCCTTCCCGGCATCATCTTCTACACCCTGGTCAACACGGAGCTGGCGCAGTTCGTCAGAAACGAGTGCGAGGCGAGGCAGCTGGACGCGGTGGACCTGATCACCCCGCTCCTCTTCAAGCTGGCCGAGTTCCTTGAGATGAGGCCTCAGAAGCTTCCCGGCTTGCAGTACGAGATGAACTCTGAGTATTACCGCCGCATGGAGGCGGTTGATTTTACAGTGAAGCAGGACGATGGCCAGGAACCCCGCAACCTGCACAAGGCGGACATCGTCCTGATCGGCGTATCCCGGTCCTCGAAGACGCCACTTTCCATGTACCTGGCCCACAAGGGGTACAAGGTGGCGAACGTGCCGATCATCCAGGGTATCGATCCTCCCCCCGAGCTGGAGGAGGTGGAGCCGGAACGAGTGGTCGGATTGATCATCGACACCCAGCGGCTGGTCGACATCCGATCCGCGCGGCTCAGGAATCTCAGGCAAAGCCCGCGCGGCAGCTATGCTGACTACAGGCAGGTCGAAGAAGAGCTCGCCTACTGCCGGCGTTTTTACCGAGCCCACCCCGCCTGGCTGGTTATCGACGTAACCAACAAATCGGTTGAGGAGTCTGCGGCGGAGATCTTGAGCAGGCTTCATGGTGATATCAGGTACGATTAGAGGTCGACATAATTACAAAGAGAGGGAATCAACATGAGAATTTTGGTGGTTGAAGATGAGAAAAAGGTTGCCAGCTTCATTAAGCGCGGGCTCGAGGAGGAGCAGTACGAAGTCCACACGGCCGCAGACGGTGAAGAGGGGCTTAAGCTTGCGCTGGAGAAGCCGTTCGATCTGATCGTGCTGGACTGGATGCTCCCGAAAAAGGACGGCCTTTCCGTGCTGAAGGAACTCAGGGAGCGCAAAAACGTCACCCCGATCCTGATGCTCACCGCGAAGGACTCCGTGGAAGATATCGTTGCGGGTCTGGACTCCGGTTCCGACGACTACCTGACCAAGCCGTTCGCCTTCGCTGAACTGCTCGCCCGCGTACGTGCGCTGATGAGAAGGAGCGAGCTCGACCGCGGCGCCGAGATCCGCTTCGCCGACCTGCGTCTCGACCCGGTTACCCACAAGGTGTGGCGCAAGGACAAGGAGATCGATCTCACCGCGAAGGAGTACGGCCTGCTCGAGTACTTCATGCGCAACCCGCACCAGGTGCTCACCAGGACCATGATCGCCGAGCACGTCTGGGATTACACCTTCGACAGCTTCACCAACATCATCGACGTGTACGTGAACTACCTGCGTAAGAAGATCGACCGTGAAGCCGACAAGAAGCTGATCCACACGGTGAGGGGCGTGGGCTACATCCTCAAAGAAGAAGAGTAGCAACCCGCCACATAGCGAAGTCCGACCAACGGACCTCTCCTGGCCGCAGCGGCCCGGGAGAGGTCCGTTTTCGTTTACAGATCTCATGGGTGGGCGAGGCTTGACAAACTAATGGTGCAGTATTAGCTTTACCGTACTCAAATCCCAGGAGGTAGCCATGCAGGCAGCAATCGTTGCAAGATTTCTGGTGTTTAGCTTATTTCTCTCCTCCGTTTTCTCCTCCGTCGCGGGCGCCGCGACGCTCACCCCCGACTTCGCGAAGCTCGCCAAGAAGCTGAAGCCCGCTGTAGTCAACATCAGCACCTCCAAAACCATCGCCATGAAAAAGCGGCAGCATCCCGGCGGTGATCCCTTTCAGGAGTACTTCGAGAAGTTCTTCGAGGCACCGCGCCAGCAACCCCACAAGCAGCAAAGCATGGGGTCCGGCTTCATCATCAGCGATGACGGCTACATCATCACCAACAACCATGTGGTGAAGGACGCCGACGACATCAAGGTGAAGCTCTCCGATGGCCGCGAGTACAAGGGCGAGATCAAGGGGCGCGACGACAAGCTCGACCTGGCCCTGGTGAAGATCGACACCAAGGCGCACCTGCCGGTGGCTCCCTTGGGCGACAGCGACAAGATGGAGGTGGGCGACTGGGTCATGGCCATCGGCAACCCCTTCGGCCTGAGCCAGACGGTTACCGCCGGCATCATCAGCGCCCAGGGGAGGGTGATCGGCAGCGGCCCCTATGACGACTTCATCCAGACCGACGCCTCCATCAACCCGGGCAACTCCGGCGGGCCACTCTTCAACACCGACGGCGAGGTCATCGGCATCAACACCGCCATCGTCGCCGGGGGGCAGGGGATCGGTTTCGCCATTCCGATCAACATGGCCAAGGAGATCCTGCCGCAGCTCAAGGAAAGTGGTAAAGTGACCCGCGGCTGGCTCGGCGTCTCGGTGCAGATGGTGACCCAGGACCTGGCCAAATCCTTCGGGATGGAGAGCGAGCAGGGCGCCCTGGTGGCCGAGGTGATGAAGGAGAGCCCCGCCGAGAAGGCGGGCCTCAAGGGGGGTGACATCATCCTCGAGTACGACGGGCACACCATCAAGGATATGGCCGAACTGCCGCGCCGTGTCGCCGCAACCCCGGTTGGCAAGAAGGTCAAGCTCGTGGTGCTGCGGGACGGCAAGCAGGTGCCGCTCCAGGTGACCGTCGAGAAGCTGAAGGACGGCGGGGAGGACGAGGATGCTGCCGTCTCCGGCGACCGCCTCGGCTTGAAGGTCGCCGACCTTACCCCCGAGCGCGCCCAGCAAATGAGGTTGCAGGGGGAGAAAGGGGTGCTGGTCACCGACGTACAGCAGGACAGCATCGCCGAGAGGGCCGGCATCGTGGAGGGAGACCTCATCAGGGAGATCAACGGCGTGCGCATCTCGGGCGTTAAGGACTACAGCAAGGTGATCGCCAGCGTGAAGAAAGGCGGCTACTTGAAGATGCTGCTCAGGAGAGGGGAAGCCTCGCTGTTCGTGGCACTCAGGCTCGACTAGGCGCAGTATTGAGTACGGAGGAAACACACAGAAGGGGGGATCCGGGTGCCGGATCCCCCTTTTTTACGTCATTGCCCCATACCCTCTCCCGGAGGGAGAGGGGAGACTTTAAAGGGAGCCTTGCACCCCGGCAAAGGCCTCCGCTACCTCGCGGCGCAACTCGTCTTCGGCACCCAGGTGCCTCGGTGAAAAGTGGAACGGGATGACCCGCGCAGCCCCCGCCTCGCGCGCCAGTTGACCCGCCTGGCGGGCCGTCAGGTGGGCGCGCTCTCGGGCACGCTCGGCATCCACGTCAAGGAACACCGCCTCGATGAAGAAATAGTCGGCCCCGCGCGCCAGCTCCACGATGCGGCGGCGGTTGTCGGGGGTGAAGGCGGTGTCGGTCACGTAGGCGATCTTCTCTCCCGGCACCACCTGCAGCACCTTTTCCTTCAGTTCACCGATGGTGAGCCGCCGCCCTTCGGACCCGTCGGGCAGGGATGCGGTTACCACGGTGTCATCCGCTTCGCCGCGCAGCACGGCCCGCTTTACCTCCGACAGCCACGGCCCGACCGGGAGCCCCAACTCCACCAGGTGGTTCTTCATGAAGTTCACGTGCAGCTTCTCCTCGAAGGAGTAGGCGAGGCAGGGGATGCTGTGCTCCAAAAAGGCGACCCGCAGGAGCAGGTTCTCCTCTTCCAAAATCACGCCGTCACTGATACGGAGCGTTTCCTCGTCTTCCCGCGCGAAGACCCGGCGGGAGCTGAACCGGGCGCGGACCCCGCTGCCATCGGGGTGGAGCTCGGTAACGGTGATGACGAATTCGGTGGGGTAGCTCTGGATCAGGTTCCAGCTGTAGGAGGCGAGGCGGTGCTCGACCTGGCGCAGGATGCCGGGGGGGCCGAAGAGGCGCAGAGCCATGTCACGCCCCAGCATGATGCGCAGCATCAGGTCGAAGCCGATGAAGTGGTCGATGTGGGTGTGGGAGATGCAGACGTCGCTTAAGCGCAGGATCTTGCGGGGACCGAGACGGTGGATCTCCCCGAGGTCGAAGAGGAGGGCGCGCCGGGCGAACTGGAAATCGACGTAGACGCCGGGGTCCCCGAAGGGAGGGTTCACCAGGGTGGGGAGGAAATGGGGAGTCATGCGTGCCTCCGGAACCGTGGATACGGGGAGTGGCGAGCCATCCTCTGCTATATATCCATAGGGGGCAGGAGCGCAAGACGAAAAAAAGGGGACCGTTGCCGGATCCCCTAATTTCTTATAGCAGCTCTCTCCGCCCTGTCGTTTGGTTTGGGGGCCTCACAGCGAGTTCCCATTCAGGTGGGCTCCTGTAGACCGCTTCAGGCAATTCCCGCGCAATGGGGCAGCTCACCACGGTCGAAACAGGCTCCCGTACAATAAATTATTCCGCAGGGGCTTTAATAACCTCACGGGCACGGCAGAGAGAGCGTGTAGTGGCTGTATTGTAGATCTGTGCTTATGAGAAATCAACCTTGTTTTCTTTAATGACAAACGCCCTCATGCGGGTCCCAAACCTGTTGCAATTTTGCCGGGTTGACGTACAATGCGCCAAACCGAAACCCTTTAATAAACGGGAGGCAAGATGCGTCTTAAGGATGAACAGATCGCGCGCCTGGCGGAGAAGGTGCTGGGGGACCTGGAGCGCGCTCAACTGGTGCAGCAGAAGCAGGGGCGCGGCGCCGTACTTGCGGGGATCAAGGCCGCCATCGCCAAGGACATCAAGCAGGAGGAGGACCTGGAGCGCGACGCCGAGGCGCTTTTGGAGCAGACGCTGAAGGCCGTGGGAGGCCAGGGGATCGACCGGCACAAGATGCTCAAGATGGTCAAGGACAAGCTGGCCAAGGAGAGGAAGATCGTTCTGTGATTGACCGGTCCGCCGGCAAGCCATCCAAGGAGAGATTATGCATATCTCGGAAGACCGCATTTCCCATATAGCCCACAAGATCTACGACAAGCTCTACAACGACGACCTGGCCGATTTCCCGGACGAGCGGCGCGCCCTCGACGCCATCAAGGACGCGATCTCCGGGTTCTTCTCGATCATGGAACAGGTGGACCAGGCGGTGCGCGCGAAGCTCGCATCCTACAGCCAGGCGAAGGTCCCGGGGAGCCGGGAATGGGAGATCCTGTACCAGAAGTTTTACGCCGAGGAGTTGGCAAAAAGAAAGTGGTGACAAGGGGATAGCTGCATGAAAATTATTTTGCAGACCACCCTTGATTTTTAGGGTCATGCTGTTTATATTTAGCAGGCGTTTAGCACTCAGCAGTTTTGAGTGCTAATATTTTTTTCAATATCAAGAGATCGGTGCATCTCAAGGAAAGGAGAGGAAAGCATGAATCTTAGACCGCTGCAGGACCGTATCATCGTGAAGAGGGTTGAGGAAGCTACCATGACCGCCGGTGGGTTGTACATCCCGGAAACCGCCAAGGAAAAGCCGCAGCAGGGCGAAGTCGTGGCAGTCGGCAACGGGAAGAGGGGCGAGGACGGCAAGGTTTACCCGATCGATCTGAAGGTGGGCGACAAGGTGCTGTTCGGCAAATATGCAGGGAGCGAAGTGAAGCTCGAAGGTGAGGATTTCCTGATCATGCGTGAGGATGACATCCTCGGCGTCATCGAGAAGTAATTCCGGGAAAGATCCCGTCACACGTTCCGCGATCTAGAATCAATTCCCAAGGAGGATATTCAATATGGCAGCAAAGATCATCAAATTCGACCAGGAGGCGCGTAACAGCATCCTCAAAGGCGTCAACACCCTGGCAGATGCAGTTAAAGTGACCCTGGGCCCCAAGGGGCGCAACGTCGTCATCGAGAAATCCTACGGCGCTCCGCTCATCACCAAGGACGGCGTCACCGTCGCCAAAGAGATCGAGCTCGAGGACAAGTTCGAGAACATGGGCGCGCAGCTGGTGAAGGAAGTCGCTTCCAAGACCTCCGACGTCGCCGGCGACGGCACCACCACCGCTACCGTGCTGGCCCAGGCCATCTACCGCCAGGGCTCCAAGCTGGTCGCCGCGGGGCACAACCCGATGGAGATCAAGCGCGGCCTGGATCAGGCTGTAGAAGTGCTGGTCGGCGAGCTGAAGAACATCTCCAAGCCGATCAAGGACCACAAGGAAATCGCCCAGGTCGGCACCATCTCCGCCAACAACGACAAGACCATCGGCGATATCATCGCCCAGGCCATGGAGAAGGTCGGCAAGGAAGGGGTCATCACCGTCGAGGAAGCAAAGGCGATGGAGACCACCCTTGAGACCGTCGAGGGTATGCAGTTCGACCGCGGCTACCTCTCCCCGTACTTCGTGACCGATCCGGAGCGCATGGAAGCGGCTATGGACAACGTCGCAATCCTGATCCACGACAAGAAGATCTCCAACATGAAGGACCTCCTCCCGGTGCTCGAGCAGACCGCCAAGTCCGGCCGTCCGCTGCTGATCATCGCCGAGGACATCGAGGGCGAGGCTCTGGCGACCCTGGTGGTCAACAAGCTGCGCGGCGTGCTGAACGTCTGCGCCGTCAAGGCCCCGGGCTTCGGCGACCGCCGCAAGGCGATGCTCGAAGACATCGCCATCCTGACCGGCGGCAAGGTGATCTCCGAGGAAGTCGGCTTCAAACTCGAGAACACCACCCTCGACATGCTGGGCCAGGCCAAGAAGATCACCGTCGACAAGGACAACACCACCATCATCGACGGCTACGGCTCCGAGGCTGACATCCAGGGCCGCGTGAAGATGATCCGCGCCCAGATCGAGGAGACCACCTCCGACTACGACCGCGAGAAGCTCCAGGAGCGCCTGGCGAAACTGGTCGGCGGCGTCGCCGTGATCAAGGTCGGCGCAGCTACCGAGGTCGAGATGAAGGAGAAGAAGGCACGCGTCGAGGACGCTCTCCACGCGACCCGCGCGGCCGTCGACGAGGGGATCGTCCCCGGAGGCGGCGTCGCTTACCTGCGCGCCCTCAAGTCCCTCGACTCCCTGCAGCTCGCTCCGGAGCAGCAGTTCGGCGTCAACGTCATCAAGCGCGCCCTCGAGGAGCCGATCCGTCAGATCGCCCAGAACGCCGGCGTCGACGGCTCTATCGTGGTCGACAAGGTGAAGAACGGCAAGGATGCTTTCGGCTACAACGCTGCCGATGACATCTACGTCGACATGATCGAGGCCGGCATCATCGACCCGACCAAGGTCTCCAGGAGCGCGCTGCAGAACGCCGCTTCCGTGGCCGGTCTCATGATGACCACCGAGGCCATGATCGCCGACAAGCCGAGGGAAGAGCCGGCGATGCCGGCAATGCCGGGCGGCATGGGCGGCATGGGTGGCATGGGCGGCATGATGTAAGCCCTGCAGGTCAAAAGCAGCAATCAAAAGGGAGTCGGCCTTCGAGCCGGCTCCCTTTTTTTATACCGGCATCGGGTGTGTCGGCGTCCCTTGCGGGGGCCTTCACGCGGCATCCGGCGAAGGGGGAGGGCGTCCGGCTCATGAGGGCACAGTCTTTACAAAACATAAGCGAAAGCGTATGCTTGCGGCGATAGGGTGGGGACCAATGAGAGGACGGATACCGGCTGGCGAGGAGCGGCATGATCGATCAGGGAGTTGACCAACTTGACGGCGTGGGCAAGGAAGAACTTGCCTCTGTGACCCAGATTGTTCTTGGGATGACCAAGACGTCGAAGGCCCTCCGGATCTATCTGCCCAACAATCCGGTGCTGATCGGCTTCATCTCGGACCTTGGTACCAAGATGACGGTGCACCTGGCGCGTTACGGCGAGCTCTCCCTCGACGTGGAGCAGTTCGTGCTGCGTTATCAAGGGGGCCAGGTCTACGAGAACAGGGATCCCAAAGAGAGCATCGCGAGCCGTCTCCATGCCGACGGCATCAGGATCCTGTTCTTCGATCAGGGGGTGGAGCCGGCGGAGATCGTGGCGTTTCTCGGGGTGCTCGGTTTCGAGCGCGCCAGCAGCGACGACGACGTGGTGACCCAGCTTTGGGAGCGCAACCTCCAGCACATCGGGTACCTCACCGAGGATGATTTCAGCGATCCGTACCTCATGACCGAGGACGACACGGCGCACCAGCAGCGGGACGCCCTGGAGCGGATCCGGCAGTCGCTGGTCGAGCAGCCGCCTCCCGCGCCACGCATGATTCCCAAGCACCTGCTCATGCTCACCGCTGAAGAGGAGGGGTGGCTGCGTAAGGCGCTCGACGTGGAAGGGCGCTGCAACGGACTCGATGACGTGATCGGCATCCTCGCAGCAATAGTGAGCGAGGTTCAGGAGCCGGAGCTTTTCGCCGACTTCACCGCCATCCTCGGCAACTTGACGGTGAACCTGGTGGTAGCCGGAGACATCCCCCACGCCCTCAAGCTGGCCCGGTTTCTTGACCGCCTGCAGAAGCTGCCGATCACCGCGCCGGAGCAGCGGCACCAGCTGGCGGCTGCCCTGGCGGGGATACTCTCGGATTCGACGGTGGAGGTGCTCAAGGTGGCGCTCGACACCTCCGAGGCGGGTTTCGACTACGGGGAGCTGAAGGAGCTGCTGCTGATCCTGGGCATCCCCGCGCTCGGGGCGATCTGCGAGCTGCTCGGGCGCGTGGAGAAGCTCAAGGTGCGCAAGCTGATTGTCGAGGTTCTGGTGGAACTGGGGCGGGAGGATCCGGCTGTGTTCGAGCCGTTCCTCAACGATCCGCGCTGGTACCTGGTGCGCAACGTGGTGCTCATCCTTTCCCTGATTGGCACGCCGGCAGCGCTCAAGATGATCCTCGGGCTGATCTCGCATCGTGAGCCGCGCATCCGGCGCGAGGTGCTGGGGTTTCTGGAGCGCACCGCCGACGCCAAGGCCAAGACGTATCTCCTAAAGTACCTGCGCGACGAATCGAGCGCCCTGCGCGTCAAAGCCCTGCAGGTACTGACCCGGGAGAGGCTTTCCTTCGCGCTGAAGCCCATCCTGGCGCTTGCCGGAGGTGACGACTTCCACGATCGACCCTTCGAGGAAAAGAGGGAGATCTTTCTAGCCATGGGAGAGCTGGGACAGGAAAGCGTGCTCCCGATGTTGCGCGACCAGCTGATGAAGCGCTATTGGTTTCAGAAGGGAAATGAGAAGGAATCCGTGCAGCTTGCCGTCCTGGGGCTGGGACGTGTCCGGAGCAGGTCCGCGCTGCAGCTCCTGGAAGAGGCCCGCAGCCAGAAGAAGGGAGGCGAGGTGCGGTCCGTCCTGGATCAGGCGATCGCGTCCCATCCGGCGCGGCACGGAGCACAGGCTGGACGAGGTGAGGTAGCGCCATGACGCTTGAGATGGATCGGGATCACTCTGTAGACGAGCTGGCGCGGCTGGGGAAGACCCTGGTGTCGCATTTCTTCGTCCTGCTCAAGAGTTCGGTCAATTACGGTGCCGGCCACGCCGCCATCGTGCAGCGCGTGGGCAACCTCCTCGAGGTGGTGCGGTCCATCGCCGGGAAAGATGACGATGCATCACTCATCCTCAAGGGGGGACATCTCTACCTGGGAGAGCTCAGGCTCAGACCCGACATCGCCACCTTCGAGGGGCCCCGCTACGTCATGGAGCTGATGCGGCGCCATCACCTGGGGAGGATCACCTTCGGTCCGGGCGTGACCAGCGCGGACCTGCAGCGTTTCGTGTACCTGCTGCAGGAGCCGCAAGAGGATGAGTCAGAGGCCTTCCAGAGGTTACTGGAGGCGGTGCAGCAAAGGGGGATCGGCAACCTGGAGCTCGACCTGCTGCGCGAGGACGAGGTGCTGACCATGACGCCGCAGCTCAGGCGGATCAGGGGGCCGGGGGACAAGGTGCGGCCGCTGTACCGCAAGCTCCTCTCGACCATGGACGAGGTGGCGGCCGAGGTGGCATCCGGGCGCAGACTGCGCCTGCGGGAATCGAAGCGGGTGGTGCAGCAGATCATCGACCTCCTTTACACGCACGAAACCGACCTCCTTGGGCTCAGCACCATGCGCTCCCATGACAGTTCCTCGCAGCATCACGCCGCAAACGTCTGCATCCTCTCGCTTTTGGTGGGAAAACGGATCGGGATGAACAAGTTCCACCTCTGCGAACTGGGGCTCGCAGCTCTCTTCCACGACATCGGCAACTGTGACGTTCCGGCTGAGATACTGGACAAACCGGGCGAGTTGTCGGCAGGGGAGCGGGAGCTGATGGAGAAACATCCGCTGTACGGGGTGAGGAAGGTGATGAAGCTGAAGGGGCTCGATGACCTGACCGCCCGCATCATAACCGGGATCTTTGAGCATCACCTGATGGCTGACTTCTCCGGGTACCCGCGCGTGGGATACCGGAAACTTGGCCTTCTTGGGCGGATCATCAGCATCGCCGACAGTTACGACGGGCTTACCTCCTCGCGGGTCAGCGGCCGGGCCGCCTACGCTCCGCACAAGGCGCTCAGGGTCATGCTGTCGCAAAGCGGCAAGTCCTACGACCAGGCTCTCCTGAAGGTCTTCGTCAGTTGCGTGGGGATTCATCCGGTGGGGTCGCTGCTGCTTCTGGACGAAAAGGACATCGCCGTGGTGGTGGGAAACAGCGAGGACCCGGCCCAGTGGGACAACCCGCTGGTACGCATCATCGCCGACCGCGAGGGGCGCGAAACGGAGGGGGGAGAGGTGATTGCCCTCGGCTCACCCGGCTCCCCTCAGACCATTACCGCTATTTTGGATCCCTACCTCTACGACCTCGACGTGAGCAGGTACTTCTAGTCGTAAACGACACGCAGCAATGGCGCCGTGTCCACTGTTGTATCATCTATTTCGACCCGTCCCGGAGCAGATGGGACGATGTCCTGAGATATGCGGAGCTGGAAGGTCGGCAGGGGCGTCAACGCAGCTTCAAGGAACAAGGAAGTCACCGGAATTGTAATGAATTTACCACGGTCGGAGGGATATACATAGAAGCTGACTACCCTTGGAGTGAAAGCCGGCCTGTCGTAATCAGCAGGTCCCAGTACCGGCTGAAACGGAACAAGTTCAATAAGCATCGGTACTCTGGATGCGTCGGTGGAAACGTCATTGATAAAAAGCTCAATACTTGCCGACACTACCCTTGCAGGTGCCGGTATCAGCTCACCTGCTAACGGGAATTCGATGAACGCCCGGTACTCATCATTGACGAGCGGGTCCAGCCCCGCAAATAATCTTGTGGCGGGTTGGACCACTTGTAAAGTCTGGGCGTCGAGGTTTTCCCTGATGTATCCGTCGATATTGGGATCGCGGAGTATCTCTTGTACCCTGCGCTCGTTGCCTCCTCCGCATCCTGCCAAAGCCACAAGCACCGCCGCCAGTACCAGCCACAAAATTCTCTTCTTCATGTAGGCCTCCTTTTCTCCATCCCAATTAAAAGCCGCCCGGATCAGGACCAGCAAATGGTAACAGAGGATAGGAAAATTTAAAGTCAAGCGCAACATTGAAACTGCCACTTCGCTTTTTCAATCCCCGCCATAATACCTCTTCCCTTGGTTGCAGAAATAAAAGCTGTGGGTACAATTCATTTGCTAATTTTCTAATGTATTCGCAGCAGTAACGAGCTTAACGGCTGCTCGGCACGGCTTGTACCTGCTGACACCGCCTGCGGGCCCTTTCCCGTAAAGACTTTGCAAAAGTAAAGGGAGGGGGGGTATAATTTTTTTGGATGTCAAAATCAATTAAAACAGAGACCGCAGCTTAATAACACGCGGAGGGAAACCATGACTGCCAAGAACGAAACGCTCCGTCAGCACCTGGCCGCCGTCAAGGCGGGAGAAAGGGTTTTTGAAAACGCCTTCCAGGGGATCATCCGGATGATCCTGGAGCCGGGGTTCGAGAAGGTCGTCGTCAACGGGAAAACGACCTACGACTTCAATATCTTCCGGACCGGACGCAAGCACACCATCGGCATGTACGACGAGATCAACAGCTTCGTCTCGTTCGTGAAGGACGCCGCCGAGGGTGGCTCCAGTAAGGAGATGGCGTTCGTGCTGGTCGGCGAGCCCGGCAACGGCAAGACCTTCTTCGTGGAGTTCCTCTGCGGCAAGTACCGCAACTTCCTGCAGGGGCGCAACCGCAAGTACAGCTTCCGGTTCCTCAACATGGAGCAACTCGGCAACTACGGGCGGATCCGCGAGATCGACTCGGAGACCTACGAGGACCCGATGATCCTGGCCATGAACCTCTTCGAAGATCCGGAGGAAAGCCGCCGCTTCATCGGGGAACAGGGGTTCTCCGACGCGGAGATCGAGACCCTGTACCGCAATTACCGCCCCCTTGGGGCGAGCACCGGCTATATCCTCAATGAAATCCGGCAGTACCACGACAACGACCTGGAAAAGGTCCTGGAGAGCATCGCCATCCTCCCGGTACCGATGAGCGAGAGCCTCGGGACCCTGACTGGCAAGTATCCGGCCAAGGATAAGATCACCTCGTCCGCGGTGGACCTCCTCGGTGAGGAATCGATCCAGCGCCTTTTGCACCTCTCCGATACCAACAACCCGTACCGTTTCGACCTGCGCCGCGGCGCCCTGGCCCGCGTGGCGGGGGGCGGTATCCACTTCTCTGACGAGATCTTCAAGAACAAGAAGGACCTGGTGCAGGTCTACCTGGGCGTGATCCAGAACCGCGCCATCGAGATCGACGGCTACAAGTGGCCCATCGACTCCATGATCATCGCCACCAGTAACAACTCCGAGTTCAACCGCTTCCTTGCGGAGAAGGAGGAGGCGCCTATCGTGGACCGCTGCAGGATCTGCTACGTCTCGCACAACACGAACTACCGGATGCAGGAAGGGCTCACCGCCTATGCCATCGGCGGCGAATCGAAGACCACCCTCACCAAGGAAGTGCTGCACCAGGATCCGAACCTGAACTACGCCGCCTCCGTCGGGGTCGTGCTCACCAGGCTCCCGAGGTCCGAGAAGCTGACCCCGATCGAGACCATGAAGCTTGCCGCGGGCGAGGTGGCCGGCGAGAAGAGCATCAAGGCGCTGGCCGAGGTCATCGACACCCTGGGGCAGGAGCCGGACATCACCAAACGCTTCGGGCAGCGCGGCCTGGGGCACAGGAGCCTCGGCCGCAGCATACAGATCCTGAAGGAAAGCTCGGAGACCAACGAGGGACGCTGCATGGTGGCCTATGACGTTTTCAGGAGCCTGGAGCGGGTCGTGCTCGACTACGTGGTGGAACCAAACGAGCGCGCCAAGTACCTCGAAGACCTGAAGACCGGCAAGAAGCTCTACCGTGAGCGGATCATGACCGAGATGTTCAACGCCTACATGGACGAGCCCTTCGCCATCAAGAAGGACGTGCAGAACTACGTCAACATGATCATCGGCATCGACGCCGAGAACCTCGGCCCGGACCGGATGTGGAAGTACAAAGACCCGCAGACCGGCGAGCTGAAGGCGCTCAAGATCGACGAGCGTTACGTGAAGAGCGTCGAGGAGCGCATCGGCCTTAAGACCGAGGAGCAGCGTGCATCCTTCAGGACCTCGATCCGGAAGATCTACGGCCAGAAGATATCGGTCGACCCGAGCTACGACTTCATGGACAACCTTGAGCTGGTGAAGGCGGTCACCGACGTGCGGCTGAAATCCGATATAGCGGGCGCCGGGAGCCTGATCGGGGCGCTGGCCAACCGCACCAACGAGGAAAACCAGAAGCTCTACGACCGGATGATCGTGACCATGCTTGGGAAACTGGGCTACTGCCGCACCTGCGCCCAGAAGACCATCGAGTACTTCTGCACGCAGGAGGATGAGAGCTAGCAGGGGCGCCTGTTCGCGGTGAGGGGGCGAATAATTATTCGCCCCTACAGAGGCCCCGACCACCATGTTCCATGGCGAAAAAACAACCGTAGGGGCGAATAATTATTCGCCCGCCTTTAAAGGCCGACGATGCCATGAAAGACCCGGAAAAATACCTCGAACAACTAAAGGCCAAGGGCCTGGATCCCGAGCGCGAGGCGCGCTTTCGCGAGGAACTGGCGGGTACGCGGCAGATATCGACTGCCGACCGGCGCGGACCTTTCCCGGACTTCTCCCGCGGCCTCTACGCCTGGCACGACCTGGCGGTGCTGCAGGACCAGGAGCGGGTCCCCAACCCGTACCAGCTCCACATGAAGGCGCTGGACGAACTCCTCGAGCGGGACCGGCAGCGCGAAAAGGACGGCTTCCCCCGCAAGATCAGGGTGGGGCGGTTGATCAAGCCGGGCAAAGGGGGCAAGGGGAAGATCGTAGTGGTCCCCTCCACCGAGGAGGAGAAGTTCCTGCACGACCCAACCATCCGACCCCCGGGGAAGGGGGGCTCGACCGGCGGCAGCGGCAAGGGCGAGGAAGGCGAGGTTATCGGGGAGCAGAAGGTGCGCGAGACCGGCGAGGAGCCGGGGCAGGGGCCGGGACAGGGCGAGGGAGAAGCCCATGAGATGGGCGCTTCCGCCTACGAACTGGGGCGGGTGCTCACCGAGCAATTCCAGCTCCCCAATCTCAAGGAAAAGGGGAAAAAGCGCTCCTTTACCCGGTACATCTACGATCTGACCGACCGGAACCGCGGTTCCGGACAGGTGCTGGACAAGAAGGCCACCCTCAGGAGGATCGTGGAAACCAACATCTCGCTTGGCAACCTCCCAGATCCTTCGGACATGGACCCGACCCGGTTCCTTATCTCGCCGCGGGACAAGGTGTACCGCATCTTCTCGCAGGAGAAGGATTACGAGCCGCAGGCCATGGTCTTCTTCCTGCGCGATTACTCCGGCTCGATGGCGGGCAAGGTGACCGAGCTGGTGGCAACCCAGCATGTAATGATCTACAGCTGGCTTTTGTACCAGTACGCCGGACAGGTCGAATCACGCTTCATCCTGCACGACACCGAGGCGAAGGAGGTGCCCGACTTCGACACCTACTACAACTCGCGGGTGGCCGGCGGGACCGAGGTGGCCAGCGCCTACAAGCTGGTGAACGAGATCGTCGAGAAGGAGAATCTTGCAGCGGACTACAACATCTACGTCTTCCACGGCACTGACGGCGATGACTGGGATACCGGCGGCGACAAGTCGATTCCCGAACTGGTCAAGATCCTCAGCTATGTGAGCCGCATGGGGGTCACCATCGCGGAACACGCGGGGACGCAGTGGACCGAAGTGGCGCGCTACCTTGAGAATTCGGGGCTCCTCCGCGACAAGCCCGACCTTTTGCGCATGGACATCATGCACGAGGACGCCGAGGAGGCCCGGGTGATCGAGGGGATCAAGAGGCTGATTTCTTAACACGAGAGCTGAACCTTCCCCCTCCCTGTCCCTCCCCCTCCGGGGGAGGGGACGATAGGTGGCAAGAGGCGGTTATGGAACTGATCAACCAACATACCAAGGCGATCATGGAAGGGTGCAAGGAGCGGGCACGCGCCGCAGGACTCTCCTTCACCGACGAGAGCCTCGAGTACATCGTGACCAACCGGGATCTCATCGAGCTCTCGCCAAAGGTCATGATCCCGACCCTGTACGACTATTGGGTGCACGACGTGGAGGTGCTCCGGGGCAAGGGCGAATACGAGCTTTACCCGCACAACCCCTACGAGACCGTGATCAACACGCGCCCCCCCATCTCGTTCTACAACGACAATAACCCGGACTGGCTCAACGTGATGATCTTCTACCACGTGCTGGGCCACATCGACTTCTTCCAGAACAACCTCTACTTCAGGCACACCTGGGAATACGACTTCACCGGGCAGGCACTCTCGGACAAGCGGGTGATAGCGAAGCTCAGAGCCGAGAAGGGGCGTTGGGTGGACTACATCCTCGAGTTCGCCCGCTCCATCGACAACCTGGTCGGCTACCACGACGAACTCTCGCCCCTGTTCATGGCGCCGGAGGCCGCCACCTCGAGCCGCTTGGACTATTACTTCGACGTCTTCCTGCAGGTCGAGAAGAAGCTTCCGGTAGGGGAGTACCTGAAAGAGGTGGCGCGCTACAACGAGGCCATCGCCCAGAACAGGGAGGAAGGGGAGCGCATCTTCTTCGCCGAGGTGACTGCCAAGTATCCCGAGATGGAGGCGCACTTCGCCAAGAGCCAGAACGTGAAACGGGTGGAGCGGCGCGACCTGATGAAGTTCCTCATCGAGAACTCCGAATTTCTGGCGCGTGACGAGAACCAGTGGATGCGCAGCGTGCTCGAGGTGGTAAGAAAGACCTCGATCTTCTTCCAGCCGCAGATCCGTACCAAGATCATGAACGAGGGGTGGGCGAGCTACTGGCACGAGAAGCTCTTCCTGGTGGATGACCGCATCAAGGGGCACGAGGTCGACTTCGCCCGCGTCCATGCCGGCGTCACCTCCATGCCGCGGGTCGGCATGAACCCGTACGCTTTGGGCATGCGGCTCATGTACCAGTTGAAGGAGAACGGCGACAAGGGGAAGACCGGTTACGAGTTCGACCGGCTCTCCGACCGGGAAGAGAGGAAGCACTTCGATGCCGCGACGGGCAAAGGCGACGAATATCTGTTCAAGATCAGGAGCAACTACTGCGACTACCTCTTCATCAAGGACTTCGTGGACCAGGAGTTCACCAACCGCTACGACCTGTTCGTGACCGGCAAGCGGCTCGACCCGCAGCGCATGGTCTGGCAGTACTACGTCAAGAGCCGGGACGCCAACGAATACCGGGATATGGTGCTTGCCTCACTGTACCATCCGCCGCACATCGAGATTGCACCGGAGCGTGGCGAGGAGGGGATGCTCTACCTGGTACACCATTTCGAGGGAAAACAGCTGGTCTCGGAATACATCGCCAACACCATGGTCGGCATCGAGTACCTGTGGGGGGCGCCGGTGCAGTTGGAGACCAGCGAGGCGTTGATGGAACAGCCGCGCGGCAGCTCCGGGCGGGAAGGTGTGGAAGAGCCAGAAATCACCTGGCAGCGGGTGGTGTACACCATGAAGGACAAGGTCCTCAGCCGGCAGGTACTGTGACAGGCGGATAAACTATGCCAGATCTAGAGACAGTCATAAAGCAGTTGAGCCGCACCATCGTCGAGCACAAGAACGCCACGCACATGTCGTTCGAGGAATACATGCAGCTCGTCACCGAGAAGCCGGAAGGGATGATGCGCAACATCTTCCAACTCTTCCACGACATGGTGAGTAGCTACGTCAACGCCGGAACCGACGAATATCCCGAGGACCCGGAGTCCATCAACTTCGTCCCCTACGATACCACCAAGCTCTTCGTGCAGAACTCCGACCGCCCGTTCTTTGCCGACCGCCTGTTCGCGAACCGTTTCATGAGCCACGTCGCCGACATGAAGAGCGGGGCGCGCCAGAACAAGATCTACATCTTCGAGGGGCCTCCGGGCTCGGGCAAGAGCACGTTCCTCAACAACGTGCTGATGAAGTTCGAGGAGTACGCCAGCACCGACGAGGGGAGGACCTACGAGGTGGTCTGGCACCTGGACCGTCGCGTCCTGGGAAGCTTCAAGGAGCACCAGGTCAGCGCCTTCGTGGAAAAGCTTTCCCACCTGCTTGACGAGTACGAACTGGAGAGCCACGACCACCTCGATACCCGGGCCTTGTTGCGCGGCGGCGACGTGGTCGAGGTCCCCTGCCCGTCCCATGACAGCCCGCTGCTCATGATCGACAAGGCCCAGCGGCGCGCCTTTTTCGATGACGTCTTCCAGAACAATTCCTTCAAATGGAAGCTCTTCACCGAGAAGGAGTACGACTGGGTGTTCCGGGACTCACCCTGCACCATCTGCACCTCCATATTCCAGGCGCTCTCGGCGCGGCTGGACGACCCCACCGACATCTTCCGCATGATCAAGGTGCGCCCCTACCGCTTCAACCGCAGGCTGGGCGAGGGGATCACGGTGTTCAACCCGGGCGACAAGTCGATGAAGCAGAACATCCTCACCAACGACATGCTGCAGAGGAAGGTAGACCTCCTCTTGGGCGACAGCAACGAGGTGAAGTACATCTTCTCCAACTTCGCCAAGACCAACAACGGCATCTATGCCCTCATGGACGTGAAGTCCCACAACGCCGAGCGGCTCCTGGAGCTGCACAACATCATCAGCGAAGGGATCCACAAGGTTGAGGACATCGAGGAGAACGTGCGCAGCCTGTTCATCGCGCTCATGAACCCCGAGGACGAGCGGAGCATCGAGGGGGTGCAGTCCTTCTCGGACCGCATCGAGTTCATCAACATCCCCTACGTCATGGATCTGAACACCGAGGTGGAGATCTACCGCAACATCTTCGGCAAGCACATCGACTCGAGCTTCCTGCCACGGGTGCTGCATAACTTCGCGCGGGTCATCATATCGACCAGGATGAACGTGAAGTCCGACGCGCTCCTGGAGTGGATCGGGGACCCGGAGAAGTACCGGCTCTACTGCGACGAGAACCTGCAGATCCTGAAGATGGAGATCTATACCGGGCACATCCCCGAGTGGCTCTCCGAGGAGGACAGGAAGCGGCTGAACGCGAAGCGGAGGAAGAAAATCATCGCCGAGAGCGAGCATGAAGGGGACCACGGCTTCTCGGGGCGCGAGTCGATCAAGATCTTCTCCGACTTCTACTCGGCCTATGCCAGAAAGGACAAGATGATCACGATGAACAACCTGTCCACGTTCTTCACCCGCTGGCACAAAGAGCTGAAGGAGTCGATCCCGGACGGGTTCATGGAATCGCTGGTGCACAACTACGACTACGTGGTGCTCCAGGAGGTGAAGGAGGCGCTCTACTACTACAACGAGGCCCAGATCGAGCGCGACATCCTGCACTACATGTTCGCGGTCAACTTCGAGCCAGGCGCGGTCGAGGTCTGCCGGTTCACCGGGGAGAAGCTGGAAATCACCGAGGAGTTTCTGGCGGGGATCGAGCGGCGCCTGCTGGGCGCCAAGGTGGAGGACGAGGCGCGGTTCGCTTTCAGGCAGGAGACCCAGCGCGAGTACACCGGCAGGACGTTGACCCAGGAGATCATGGTGGAGGGGAAACGGGCGCAGGATACCGCGCTGTTCCAGTCGCTGCACGACCGTTACGTCTTCAATCTGAAGGAGAAAGTTCTGGAGCCGTTCCTGGAGAACGCCAACTTCCGTCGTGCCATCAAGGATTTCGACACCGAAACCTTCAAGACCTACGACAAGCGGATCAGGGATGACGTCACCTTCCTGATCAACAACCTCAGTTCAGAGAAGTTCAAGTACACCAAGCAGTGCGCCAAGGAAATCTGCGTTTACGTCATCGACAACGATCTCGCCCGCAAATTCCACGTCTGATTCCAACAGGGATGAAGGGGATAGAGGGGAAAGCCGAAGCAACGGGCTTTCATCCCTTTCATCCCCTTCATCCCTGTTAAACGACTCCCGCCTTTACGCCGCGACCTTGAACTGGTTCACCATGTTTTGCAGCGACCGCGCCGAGTTGGCGAGATCCTCCGCGGCCCGGGCGGATTCCTGCGCGCCCCCCGCCGTTTCCTGCACCACCCCGATGATCTGGCGCATGCTCTCGGAGATGTTGGTGGTGGTCGCGGACTGCTGTTCGGCCGCGGTGGCAACCTGCGAGACGTACTCCAAGAGCGGGGTGATATGTTCCTTGATGGTCCCGATGGCGTGGCTGGAATGCTGTACGTCGTCGGTGCCGCTTCTGACACTGGTTGCGCTGCGCTCCATCAGCGCCACCACGTTTTTCACATCCCCCTGCAACGACGCGATTATCGACTGCACTTCGCGGGTGGACGAGGTGGTGCGTTCCGCCAGCCTCCTGACCTCGTCGGCGACCACCGCGAAGCCGCGTCCCTGTTCGCCGGCCCGCGCGGCCTCGATGGCGGCATTGAGCGCCAGGAGGTTGGTCTGGTCGGCGATGTCTTCGATGGCGACCACGATGTTTCCGATCTTGTCCGAGTTGGCGCCCAGGGCCTTGACGGCGTCGACCGTGCCCGACACCATCTGCTCGATCTCTCCCATCACCGATGTCATGCGCGTGATGGTCTCTTCCCCCTTGCTGGTCGCGGTGCTGGTGCTTCCCGCCCGGTCGGCCATCTTTTGGCAGCTGAGCGCGATGTCGCTGCTGACGCCAGCCATCTCTCCGACGGCGCTGGAGACGGAGCTGGACTGCTCCGAAGCGTGCACCGTCCCCTCCGCCATCCTGAGCGAGGTATTGCTCAGTTGACTGGATGCGCTGGCTAGTTCGTCTGCGGTCTGCTGGATCCCCTGGATCATCCCCCGCATGGAAGCCTGCAGTTTCTGCAGGGCCCTCAGCATGTCGCTGATCTCGTTGCGGCGGTTGACCACGATCTCTTCGCTCAGGTCCCCCTGCGCCATGGTCTCCAGGTATCTCATGGTCCGCACCAGCGGTGTCCTGATGGACCAGATGTTAATCGCTCCGAAGATGCCGCCCAGGAGGATGAAGAGGGCGAGGGAGCCATACTTGATCAGCAGGGAGTCGGCTTGGGCGGCAATCGCTGTGGCAACCAGACAGAGGCTGTAGCAGATGCACAGCAGGCTGAGCCTAAACTTGATGGTGAGGTTGAGGTAAATATTCAGGATTTCCTTCATTTCCTTCTCCTTGCCGATGCTGCGGCAGATAGCCGCTTCCGCCGAACGATGTTTCAGTCATGCAGTTCCCTTATCGGGATGAGTGGTATGTACTTGAGACGGGCTGTAAACAAAAGGTGCCGAATTTGAGGAAAATAATGTGATTCAGGGCCGCCGCCTCGACCGGACGGCTCCCCGTACTGACAATAAAAAGTGGCCGCCGCCCTAGAACGTGGTATGTTAATTGCCGTTTTTCTTTTTCCAGGAGGTGCCACGGATGAGAGACACGCTTTGCCGGATGATCATGAGCTTTGTGGGAGAGGAGCGGGGCAACCGGTTCCCGGGAGACGATGCACCATATTTCGCTGAGCCTTTGATCGGGTTCGCGGCAGCGGATGATCCGCTTTTCACACAGTACAAGGCGGTGATCGGCTCGTTCCATCTCACCCCGACGGAACTGGCGCGGGAAGAAACCCCGCCCTGGCAGCCTGCCACCGTTATCTGCTGGGCTCTGCCCATCTCTGAAGAGACCCGACGCGGCAACCGCGCCGAGACGACCTATCCCTCCCGCGCGTGGGCGCTCACCAGGGAGCACGGGGAAGCGTTCAACGCGGCCCTGCGCCGCCAGGTGGTTCGGTTCCTGGTCGATGCGGGGCATCACGCCTTCGCTCCACAGCTGCATCCGGCGTGGCGTGAGTACCCGGATTCCCCGGTCGGGATCGCGTCTTCCTGGTCCGAGCGTCACGCCGCCTACGCCGCCGGCCTGGGAACTTTCAGCCTCAACGATGCCCTCATCACGCCGCGCGGGATCGCGCATCGCCTGGGGAGTGTCGTCACCGACCTCGCCATCGAGCCGTCCAAGCGGCCCTGGAGTGACCACAGGTCCAACTGTCTCTGGTATCGGGAGGGGAGCTGCGGAGCGTGCATCGGGCGCTGTCCGGTCGGCGCCCTGTCAAGGGAGGGGCACGACAAAGGGATCTGCCGCGGCTATGTCTATGGAGCGGTTCCCGCCGCCGTCGGCGAACGGTACGGGGTACACTGCACGGGCTGCGGCCTGTGCCAGACCAAGGTTCCGTGCGAGGACCGGATACCAGTGGGCAAGGTTTCGCCCCTGGCGGCGAGGCTTGGCGAAGAAAGTTAGCGGAGAACCTCCCCCTGGTCCCTCTCCCTCTGGGAGAGGGTGCCTAAAGGGCGGGAGTTAACGAAGGTCCTCCCCTGGTCCCCTCTCCCCCTGGGAGAGGGTGCCCGAAGGGCGGGTGAGGGATGTTGTTGACGATGTGCGCATCCGGCGGAAGATGCCGCGTAGGCAAAGCAAAGGGCACCCCCCATCCGGGAGGTGCCCTTTTTAACGCTGCGCCAGGCAGGATCACTTCTTTTTGCCGTTTCCCTTGGCGGCGAGGGCGGCCTGCATCGCCTCCCCCATCTTGGTGGGGCTGGAAGCGACGGTGACGCCGCACTCGGTGAGGGTGCGGATCTTGTCTTCCGCCTTCCCCTTCCCCCCGGTGATGATGGCGCCGGCATGCCCCATCCTCTTGCCCGGCGGCGCGGTGACCCCCGCTATGAACGCCGCCACCGGTTTTTTCATGTGCTCCTCGATCCAGTGCGCGGCGTCTTCCTCGGCGGATCCTCCGATTTCGCCGATCATGAATACCCCTTCCGTTCCCGGGTCTTCGTTGAAGAGCTTGAGCACGTCGATGAAGTTCATGCCGATGATCGGGTCGCCGCCGATCCCGACGCAGGTGGACTGTCCGAGCCCCACGTCGGTGAGCTGCTTCACCGCCTCATAGGTGAGGGTGCCGGAGCGCGAGACAACGCCGATCTTGCCGGGCTTGTGGATGTGCCCGGGCATGATGCCGATCTTGCACTCGCCCGGCGTGATCACGCCGGGGCAGTTGGGTCCTACCAGACGCATCTTGCTCTGCTTGAGTACCGCCTTCACCGGGACCATGTCCCGCACCGGGATCCCCTCCGTGATGCAGACGGCGAGTTCGAGACCGGCCGCAGCCGACTCGAGGATGGCGTCGGCAGCCCCCGGCGGCGGCACGAAAATCATGGAGACGTTGGCGTTGGTGTACTTCACCGCCTCGGCCACGGTGTTGAAGACCGGTATCCCCTCGATGTGGATGCCACCCTTGCCTGGTGTCACGCCAGCAACGATGTTGCTGCCGTACTCGCGGCACTGCTGGGTGTGAAAGAGGCCGCTGCGGCCGGTAATCCCCTGGACCACTATCCTGGATGCATTGTTGATCAGTATGGACATAACTTGTCTCCCGAATATGATCCCCTCCCCTTGCGGGAGGGTAGGGGGTGGGGAAGGACGCCACAGTGCACTCCGACTGTTGCTTCACCCACCCCCCGACCCCCTCCCGTCAAGGGAGGGGGAGTGCTATCCCAGCATACCGACGATCTTCGAGGCGGCGTCCCCCAGGTTGTCGCTGCACTGGACGTTCAGGCCGCTCTCGGTGAGGAGCCGTTTCCCTTCCTCGACCTGGCTGCCGTCCATGCGCACCACGATCGGGAGGGTGCAGTTCACTTCACTTGCCGCCTCGATGATGCCGTGGGCGATCACGTCGCAGCGCATGATGCCGCCGAAGATGTTGACGAAGATCCCCTTCACATCCGCGTCCTGCAGGATGATTTTGAAGGCCTCGGCCACCTTCTCGCGCGTCGCACCGCCTCCGACGTCAAGGAAGTTGGCAGGTTCGCCGCCGTACTCCTTGAGCACGTCCAGGGTCGCCATGGCGAGGCCGGCGCCGTTGACCAGGCAGCCGATGGAGCCGGAGAGCTTGATGTAGGCGAGGTCGTATTTCCCGGCGTTGATCTCGAGCGGGTCGAGCTGGGAGTAGTCCATCATGTCCGGGTATTCGCGATGTCTGAAGATGGCGTTGTCGTCAAAGGTGATCTTGGCGTCCATGGCCATGAGCCAGCCGGCCCTGGTCACCACGAGGGGGTTGATCTCCACCAGCGCGCAGTCCTTCTCCAGGCAGACCCGGTACAGGTTCTGGATCAGGTTGACGCAGTCCTCGCAGACGCTCCCGGAGAGACCCAACTGCAGGGCGATCTGCCGCGCCTGGTACGATCTGAGCCCCAGGAAGGGGTCGATGGCCAGCGTATGGATCTTTTCCGGCGTCCTCGACGCGACCTCCTCGATCTCCATCCCCCCTTCAGCGGAGGCGATCAGGACGTAGCGGGACGTGCTCCGGTCCAATGTGATGGAGAGGTAGAACTCGCGGGCGATTTCGACCGCCTCCTCCACCAGGATGCGCCGCACCTTGAGCCCTTCCGGGCCGGTCTGCGGGGTCACCAGGGTCTTGCCGAACAGTTCCTTCGCGTATTCCTGGGCCTGCTCCGGATGGTGCACGAGCTTGACGCCGCCAGCCTTGCCGCGGCCGCCGGCGTAGATCTGCGCCTTCACCACGCAGCGCCCCCCCATCTCCTTGGCCGCCCGCTCCACCTGGTCGGCGGTGAGCGCAACGCGACCACGGGGGATGGGGATGCCGAATGAATTCAGTATCTCCTTGGCCTGATACTCATGAATGTTCATCCTGTTCTCCTATGGTGCAGCTTTGGATTTTGCCTGGTGCAGCGTGCTATCAGAAGGTAAGTCGTCTATATCGTGGGGATCTGGCGGAGCGGCGGGAAACGCACCCCGCATTCTTATCGGCACAACGTGGGTGGAAATTCAAATTAAGACTAAATAGTATCACAATTAAAAAAAGAGAAGCCCGGGGGGCTTCTCTTGTGATGGTTCTCCTTTCGCGTTGCCGCTACCTGGTCTGCAGTCTGCGGCGCACCTCGATCCGTTCGGTCCCTTTGGCGCACCGCAACTCCACCTCGGAGACAGACGTGAAGTTGCCGCCGGGATTCTTCCGGGCCGCCCGTGCCTGTCGCTCCAGTGCGATCCTCCTGCACTTTTCCAGGACGTCCTGTATGTCGCTCCCGGTGACGTCGGCGACCTCGAAGCGGTGCTTGCGCGCCACGATCCCTTCACCCTGGGTGCTGACGATGTTTCCCCGGCAAACGAGGTCGTCCGCGCCGGCTGTGCCGGCCAGTGACAGCAGAAGGAACATCACGGTTGCTGTTTTCATCAGGGCTCCTTGCCGGCGGCTTACTCCTCGCCGGTATTGTTGCTGCGCCTCCCTAGTGCCCTCAGTTCCCTGCGGGACATTCTCCCTGCGGGGCGGGTCGGGTTTTGTGCGGTGGGAGCGGGTGCAACGACTGGCGCGGTCGGGGGGGGGGCGGTTACGGGAGCACCTGCAGCGCCCGCCACGCCGGCCGGACCCGGCTGTGCCGGTTCTGCCGGCGCCGTTTCTCCCGGCTGACCCGGGGCTTGTTGCACCAGTAGCGGTTGAGTGGCCGGCGCGGGAGCGGCGCCTCGCGCTGGCGCGGCCGATGCCGCAGGAGTGGCCGGCTGTGCCGTTGCCAATCCTCCCAGCTTGCCGGTCGCCACATCGAGGACCCGGGCCTTTTTCAGGTACCGGGCGGGAATCTCGTTCAGGCTGTTGGTGTAGAACCTGGTCCCGCTGCCATCCTTCCAGGTGTAGAACTCGGCGGAAACGGCCGTCGCACTCATAAAAAACATCAGGACTGCAATAAGTGCCTTCATGTACCCTCCGAAGTGTTGCTCGCAACGTCAACTATTATTAAGGATAAGTCGCCCCCATTCAAGCCAAAAAGGGGATGATAACTTTTCGGCACTTCCACCGCTTTCTTCAGTAGGAGCCCGTCATGCAATATTCCGCCCCCTGTGTTATCCTAAGGGCTGTGCAAGAGGAGATGTTTCAATAACCTGCAGGAGATAACGTCATGAGGAATGCGAAATTCATCCTCGGTCTATTATGCTTTGTAGCGGCGGCCATTGGTATCGAAGCTGACGCCGCTTCCCGTATCAAGGTGTATTCGGCGGAAAAGGGGAGCTATATCATGTCCGACGAGGTAGTGAAGACGAACGCGGAGTGGAAGAAGATACTCACCCCGGAGCAGTACCATATCCTTCGGGAAAAGGGGACCGAGCGGGCCTTTACCGGCAAGTACGCTGCGACCCACGATCACGGCATCTACCGCTGCGCCGGGTGCGGGCTGGACCTGTTCAAGTCAGAGGACAAGTTTGAGTCGGGCACCGGTTGGCCCAGCTTCACCCAGCCGATAGTGAAGGAAAACGTGAAGACCGAAACCGACCGCAGTTTCTTCAGCACGCGGACCGAGGTGCTGTGCCGTCGCTGCGGTGGGCATTTGGGACACGTATTCAACGACGGTCCCAAACCGACGGGGCTGCGCTACTGCATGAACTCCGCGGCCCTACAGTTCGTGGCCACCAAGTAAGATAGCAAATGGGGAAACTGAGAGAGAAACCGAAGGCTCTAACGCAAAGGCGCCAAGCCGCGGAGGTGCAAAGGAAGCTGCCAAAGACTCTTCGACTGCTTGTCTTGGGCCGTGCCTCCCCGTCTTTGCGCTGAGGCAGGTGTGGTTTTGGGGGAGGCATTGACATGAGAGGTCCGATATTGTTGGCGAGCGCCATTCTGCTCATCCTGGCGTTGGCAGGTTCCTCGTCGGCTGCGCAGTTGCAGAAGGCCACTTTTGCCGGCGGCTGCTTCTGGTGCATGGAGCATCCCTTCGACGAGTTGCCGGGGGTGGTCTCGGTGACGTCCGGCTATACCGGCGGCCAGGTGAAGAACCCGACCTACGAAGAGGTATCCGCAGGGGGCACCGGCCACGCGGAATCGGTGCAGGTGCTCTACGATCCGGCGAAGATCAGCTATGACAAGCTGCTCAGCCATTACTGGCACAACATCGACCCGACCGTGAAAGATCGCCAGTTCTGCGACGTCGGGCACCAGTACCGGAGCGCCATTTTCTATCACAACGAGGAGCAGAAACGCCTGGCCCTGCAGTCCAAACAGGCACTGGAGAAGAGCAGGCAGTTGAAGGCGCCCATCCAGACCGAGATCGTTGCGGCGACCGAGTTCTACCCGGCCGAAGAATATCACCAGCATTACTACAAGAAGAATCCTCTGCGGTATTCTTACTACCGCTTGAGCTGCGGCCGTGATCACCGGCTCAAGGAACTCTGGGGGGACCAGGCCGGGAAGTGAGGGCAAATTCCCCTAAATCCCCCTTTGCCAAAGGGGGACTTTTACCAAGGATCGGCACGGGTTTTAACGTAGAACGTAGAGCATAGAACTCGGTGGGTGCCGGGGGATTCTATGAAGAACCGAGAGATAGCCCGGATGTTCGAAGAGATCGCGAACATCATGGAGATCCGGCAGGACAACATCTTCAAGATCAGGGCCTACCGCCGGGCGGCGCTCAACCTGGACGGGCTGAACCGTGATCTGGCCCAGATGTCGCACAAGGAGCTCCTGGAGATTCCGGGGGTGGGTGCGGACTTGGCCGCACGTATCGAGGAATATCTGCAAACCGGAACCACGGCGCACTTCGAGGAGCTGAAAAAGGAGGTTCCGGCCGGCGTCTTCACCATGCTGGCCGTGCCCGACCTGGGGCCGAAGACCGCGAAGGCGATATACGAGGCGTTGCGCATCAGCAGCCTCGAGGAGCTGGAGCGGGCGGCACAGGAACACCGGCTGATCGGCATCAAGGGGATCAAGGAAAAGACCGAGGAGAACATCCTCAAGGGAATCCAGGCGGTCAAGCGGGGCCGGGAGCGGCAACCGCTGGGACGTATGCTCCCGGCAGCGGAAGAGCTGGTGGCGGCGCTCAAGCAGCAGGCGCCGCTGGAGCGGATCGAGGTGGCGGGGAGCATCAGGCGCCGGCGCGACAGCATCAAGGACATCGACATCGTGGCGACCTCTCCCGATCCGGCGGGCGTCATGGAGGCCTTCCTGAACCTGGCCCAGGTGCACGACGTCATCATGCGCGGCCCGACCAGGGCCAGCGTGACCATCCGGGAAGGGGTGCAGGTCGATCTGCGCGTGGTGGAGCCTCTCTCCTACGGCGCCGCGCTCGCCTACCTGACCGGAAGCCAGGCCCACAACGTCCGGTTGCGGGAGATGGCGCAGAAACGGGGACTGAAGATCAACGAGTACGGTATCTTCCGCGAGGAGGACAACGTGCGCCTGGGAGGGGAGAACGAGGAGGACGTCTATCGTCTGCTGGAGCTTCCCTTCGTGCCGCCGGTGCTGCGTGAAGACCGCGGCGAGATCGAGGCGGCGCAGGCCGGGAAACTGCCGCAGCTGATCACCAGGGAGCAGATAACCGGTGACCTGCACGTCCATTCCCGCTGGAGCGACGGCGCCCATGCCATCGCGGAGCTGGCGGAGGCGGCCCGGCTGCGGGGGCTTTCGTACATCGCGGTGACTGATCATTCCCAGGGGCTCGGGGTGGCCCGCGGCCTGACCGTGGAGCGGCTCCGCGAGCAGCAGGAGGAGATCCGTGAGTTGAACCGCGATCTGAAGGGGTTCCGGTTGCTGCACGGCACCGAGATGGACATCCACGGCGACGGGACGCTGGATTTCCCGGACGAGGTGCTCAAGGAACTCGACGTGGTGGTAGCATCCATCCACTCCGGTTTCAACAACTCCAGGGAAGTCATGACCGCGCGCATCGTGGCCGCCATGAGGAACCCCTACGTGCACATCATCGCGCATCCCACCGGACGCATCATCGGAGAGCGGGAGGGGTACCAGCTGGACATGGAGGAGGTGCTCCAGGTTGCCAGGGAAACCGGGACGGCGCTGGAGATCAACTCCTACCCGCTGCGTCTCGACCTGGAGGACCGCTACGTGCGCCGCGCCAAGGAGCTGGGGGTGAAGATCGCGATCAACACGGACACCCACGCGAAGCTCCAGTTCGATACCCTCCCCTGGGGCATCGCGGTCGCCCAGCGTGGATGGCTGGAGCGGGAGGACGTGCTCAATACGCTTACGGCGGATGAGCTGTTGAAACTGTTGAAACGCAAGAAACACGGACACCCGTAGGGGCGAATAATTATTCGCCCGATGCTGCCGCCCGTTGCGTGGTTGCGGGCATTAGAGGAGGGGCACGCCGGGCTGGGCGAATGATTATTCGCCCCTACAGGCAGTCCCCTCCCCCCCCTCGCCACCTAGAGACGATGAGAAAGGAAAGCAACATGCCCAACTACTGGCTCTTCAAGAGCGAACCCACCAGCTTCTCCCTCGATGACCTCAAGAACCGTCCCGGTGCCACGGAGCACTGGGACGGCGTCCGGAACTTCCAGGCGCGTAACTTCCTGCGTGACCAGATCCAGGTCGGCGACCGGGTGCTCTTCTATCACAGTAACGTCACGGAGCCCGGGGTGGTGGGGATCGCGGAGGTGGTCAGGGGGGGCTACCCCGACTTCACCTCCTTCGACCCGAACAGCAAGTACTTCGATCCCAAGAGCACGCCGGAGAAGCCAACCTGGTACATGGTGGATGTGCGGTTCGTGCGTGAGTTGCCGCGGCCCGTTACCCTTTCTGAACTGAAGACTATCCCCGAACTCTCGGAGATGGCGCTACTGAACCGCAGCCGCCTGTCGGTGCAGCCGGTGCGCAAGGAAGAGTGGGACCGGATCATGACGCTGGCCGGCCTCCACCCTTAAGTCTTCTCTGATCCAGGATGAGCTCCGGGTGAGGGCGCAGCTAATCCGGCAGGTGACGCTTGTCCCCCCTCCCTCACCCGCCCTACGGGCACCCTCTCCCAGAGGGAGAGGGATGGGACTGGCCTCGCTGCAAACTTTGACTTTGAACGTAGAACGTAGAACGGCTTCTGCCGTTTCAGGAGTGTCATGACATCGATAAAGCACCGCTCTAAAAAGGCAGGGCTTGCCCCCGGCACGTTGATCCACATGGGGCGTGACAAGGGGGGCGCGACCAGGGTCGATCTGGTGCAGTACGACGAGACCCGCCTGGAAAAGCGCCCGGTCACCGCGCTGGACGAGTGCCTGATCAAAAAAGGTATCCCCGGGGTCACCTGGATCAACGTGGAGGGGCTCTCGGACGTCGAGGTACTGCGACATTTCGGAAGCTGCTACGGGATCCACCCGCTGGTCCTCGAGGACATACTGGCCACGGACCAGCGCCCCAAGGCGGCCGACTACGGGGAATACCTCTACGTGGTGCTCAAGATGCTGGGGGTCGATGACGGGACGGGGGAGATCAAGAGCGAGCAGGTGAGCCTGGTGCTGGGACAGAATTACCTCATCTCGTTCCAGGAGGGGCTCGAAGGGGATGTGTTCGAACAGGTGCGCGCCCGGCTGGTCAACGAGAAGGCGCGGCTGCGGGCGATGGGGCCGGACTTCCTGCTGCACGCCCTTTTGGACGTGATCGTGGACCACTACTTCCTGATCCTCGAGAAGCTCGCGGACCGGATCGAGGACGTCGAGGACGAACTGATCGACAACCCCACCACGGCGACCGTCCAGACTATCTACCGGCTCAAGCGTCAGATGCTCTTCCTGCACAAGGCGTTCTGGCCGCTGCGCGAGGTGGCGAGCAGCCTGCAGCGCCGCGATTCACAGTTGATCCGCGACACCACGGTCATCTACCTGCGCGACCTCTACGACCACACCGTCCAGGTGCTCGACACCCTGGAGACCCTGCGCGAGATGCTCTCGGGCATGCTGGACATCTACCTTTCCAGCGTCTCCAACCGTCTCAACGAGGTGATGAAGGTCCTCACCATCATCGCGACCATCTTCATGCCCCTTTCCTTCGTCGTGGGGTGGTACGGCATGAACTTCAAGCACATGCCCGAGCTGGAGTGGAGCTATGGCTATCCGGTCGTGTTCGTCATCTGCCTCGTGCTGGCCGGGGGGATGCTGGTCTATTTCAAAAACAAGCGCTGGCTGTAGCTCTCCCTCCCGCCCCGCGTTCCCCAGAAATGACAAAAAAGCGTCGCCCCATCCAGGGACGACGCTTTTTTTGTCGCTCGGCGCATCAGCCGCTACAGGCTCTTGGCCGCCAGTTCGTAGACGTCCCGCGCCAGGCCGGGCTCGGCCAGGATGCGCTCCAGTTCCTTTTTCATGAGCTGTTGGCGTGCCGGGTCGAAGCGGCGCCAGCGGCTGAAAGGGGTGAGCATACGGGCGGCGATCTGCGGGTTGATCCCGTTCAGACGCAGGATCTGGTCGCCAAGGAAGCGGTATCCCCTGCCGCTCACGTCGTGGAAACGAACCTGGTTCCCCTGGCTGAAGGCACCCACCAGCGAGCGGACCCGGTTCGGGTTGCGGACGTCGAAGTCGGGGTGCTCCAAAAGCGCCAGCACCCGGTCCATCGTGTCGGGCAGACGCGAAGAGGCCTGCAGGGAGAACCACTTGTCGATCACGCCGCGGTCGCCGCGCCAGCACTGGTAGAAGGAAGCGAACGCCTCCTCGCGCTCGGGGCAGGCGCAGTTGGCCAGCGGGGAGAGGGCTCCCAGGCTGTCGGTCATGTTGTCCGCGCTTTTGAACTGGGCAATGCAGGCGTCGATGGCTTCCTGCCCCCCCGCCGCCATCAGGTAGGAAAGGGAGAGGTTTTTGAGCCTGCGGCAGCCGGCGAGCCCGTCGTCGGGGCGGTAGGGGGCCTTGGGGGCGCAGGCTTTCCGCACGGCGGCGAGCTCCGCGCCGAGCCTCTGCCCTACCGCGGCCCGCACCAGCTCCCGCGCCTGGTGAATCGCGTCGGGGTCGATCACCGCCATCTGCTCGGCGAGGTAGCTCTCGGTGGGGAGGGCGAGCGTCTCGGCCAGGAAGGCACGGTCCTGGCGGTCGTCGGAAAGGAGCCTTCTGAAGGACTCGATGAAGCGCTCCGGCACCTGCGCTTCCCGCCCCCCCCGGATGTCGGCGATCAGCTCCATGATCAGCTTCACCGCCTGGATCTGTCCCGCCTCCCAGCGCACGAAGGGATCGCTGTCGTTAGTCATCAGCAGGGTGAGGTCATCGTCGCTGTACGGGCACACCAGCTTCACCGGGGCGCTGAAGTTGCGTAAAAGCGACGGCACGGGGCGATCCTTGAGTCCGACGAAGGTGAAGGTTTCCGTCTCCCGTCTCAGCTCGAGGACCCGCGTTTTCCCCGCCGGTTCCGACTCCCACGAAAGCTTGAGCGGCAGCTCGTTTCCTTCCCGGTCCAAAAGCCCCATGGCGAGCGGGATGTGGAAAGGCTTCTTCTCCGGCTGGCCCGGAGTCGGCGGGCAGCTCTGGGTCACGGTCAGGGTGTAGCTCCCGTCGGGGCGGTAATCGTCGCTGACCGTCAAAACCGGGGTCCCCGCCTGATCGTACCAGAGCATGAACTGGGAGAGGTCGCGCTTGCCGGCGTCCGCCATCGCCTGGACGAACTCGTCCACCCGCACCGCCTGCCCGTCGTGGCGCTCGAAGTACAGGTCCATGCCTGCCCGGAAGGCCTCGCGCCCCAGAAGGGTCTGCAGCATCCGGATCACCTCGCCTCCCTTGTGATACACGGTCATGCTGTAGAAGTTGTTGATCTCAACGTAGGATTCGGGGCGCACCGGATGGGCCAGGGGGCCGGCGTCCTCGGAGAACTGCGCGCTGCGCAGGCTCCGCACGTCGGCGATCCTTTTGACCGGGCGCGACTGCATGTCGGCGGAGAACTCCTGGTCGCGGAAGATGGTGAGCCCTTCCTTCAGCGAGAGCTGGAACCAGTCACGGCAGGTAATCCTGTTGCCGGTCCAGTTGTGGAAATACTCGTGGCCGATCACCTCCTCGATGGCCTGGTAGTCGTCGTCGGTGGCGCTTTCGGGGCTTGCCAGTACGTAGCGCGAGTTGAAGACGTTGAGCCCCTTGTTTTCCATGGCCCCCATGTTGAAGTCGTCCACGGCCACCACCATGTAGGTGTCCAGGTCGTACTCGCGGCCGAACTGCTCCTCGTCCCAGCGCATGGCGCTCATCAGGGACCGGAGGGCGTGTTCGCACTTGTCGCGGTTGCGCTCCTCGACGTAGATCTCGAGCCGCACCTCCCGGCCGCTCATGGTGGTGAAGCGGTCGGCGATGTGGACCAGATCCCCGGCCACCACCGCGAAGAGGTAACTCGGCTTCTTGAAGGGATCGTGCCAGACCGCGAAGTGGCGCCCGTCAGGGAGGTCTCCCTTTTCGACCAGGTTGCCGTTGGCCAGAAGCACGGGGCAGGCCGCCTTGTCGCCCCGCAGGGTCACGGTGTAGACGGCCATGACGTCGGGGCGGTCGGTGAAATAGGTGATCCGCCTGAACCCCTCGGCCTCGCACTGCGTGCAGAGCATCGGACCCGAGGCGTACAGGCCGGAGAGGGCGCTGTTTTTCTTCGGGTGGACCCGGGTCTCGATTTCGAGGAGGAACTCCCCGGGAGGGGCCGCAAGCACCAGGGAATTTTCGTCGACCCGGTACGCCCCCTCTTCCAGTTCGGCCCCGTCCAGCTTGAGTGACAGCAGGGTGAGTTCCTCGCCGTCCAGAACCAGAGGGCGGACACCCTCGCCCCGGTCATGGTTGCTGCGGACGGCAAGCCGGGAAACGACCCGCGTGTCTTCCGGGTCGAGATCGAAAGCGAGCTCCACCGTGTCTATGAGGTAGTCGGGAACCTTGTAGTCTTTCTGGTGGATGGTCTGGTGCTGGCAGTGTGACATGGCGTTCCCTCTTTTGTTGGACGTTAATGGCCTGGGGCAAGGGTGTTATTGTACCGGGATGTGTGCGTCTTTTCAATCTTTGCTGGAGGTGGAGACGTGAATTAGGTGAATGATGCTGCAGGTTTGGGTAACCGTCATGACCGTCCGGCCGGCAGGGGGCGGCGCGGCTCGGACAGGTGACGCCCCAATATGTTGACTTTACTGGTGAATAAAGCTATACAGTCCGCATGAAACGTCTGCTTCTTTTGCCACTTTTTCTGCTTTTTGCCTGCCTTGCCGCTCCGACCTCCTCATCCGCGACGGAACTTTACGCACAGCAAACCGGGAAAAGCTGCAATGCCTGCCATGTGGACCCGGCGGGCGGCGGCGAGCTGACGGCGGCGGGAAAGGAGTTTGCCGCCTCGCGCGCCGTCCAAAACGAGGCGCCGCGTGTCGCCCCGGCGGCCAAGGTGGTGCGTTTCCTGGCCGGTTACCTCCACATGCTGACCGCGATCCTCTGGTTCGGTACCATCCTCTACGTGCACCTGGTCCTGAAGCCGGCTTACGCCGCGGGGGACTCCCCCGGGGCGAGGTCAAGGTCGGGGTTCTCTCCATGGTGGTTATGGGGATAACCGGGACCCTCCTGACCCACTTCCGGGTCACTTCACTGGACATGCTGCTGCATACCCGCTTCGGGGTGCTGCTTCTCGTCAAGATCTTCCTCTACCTGGTGATGGTCCTCTCGGCGACCTACGTGGTGCTCTTCATCGGGCCCAAGCTGAAGGCCAAGCGGAGGGAGCCGGTGGCGCTCCCCGCCGGCAAGGAACTGACCCTCGACGAGCTTTCCTCCTTCGACGGGAAAGAGGGGCGCCCGGCGTACTTCGCCTGTGAAGGGAAGCTCTACGATGCGACCGGCAGCCGTCTCTGGAAGCAGGGGGTACACATGGGGCGCCACCACGCAGGCGAGGACCTGAGCGAGGCGCTCAAGCTGGCGCCGCACGGCGCCGAAAAGGTGCTGCTGATGCCCGAGGTGGGCGCCCTGGCGGACGTGACCCAGCGTAAGGCCCCGTTGCATGAACGGGTCTTCTTCTTCATGGCGTACATGAATCTGACCATCGTATTTTTGATCGTGCTGATCCTCTCGCTCTGGCGCTGGGCCTGACAGCATCGCTCCCGGCCCTGCCGGGACAAGGATTGACCGTGAAGCTATTCCGCAACATATTCCCCCGTGCGGACGCGAAAAAGGATCCGGATTCCCTGCTGCGCCTGTTCGTCTCCGTCGCCCTCGTTTCCATCATCGCGATCACCTCGCTCGCGGGCTTCGCCTTCTACCGCGTGTTGCAAAAGAACGTGATAGACAGTGCGGAGGATGATGCGATCAAGGTGAGCTCCGCCCTGTCCGAGGACGAGCGTGCGCGCTTCACCGTGGCCAGCAAAGACGGCACCTTCGCCGTGGAGGTGTCACCGGCCAACTTCGCGGTACTGGACCGGGATCTCAGGAAATTCCTCAGCCCCTTCGACATCGTCAAGATCAAGATCTACTCCTCCGATTACCGCATCGTCTACAGCACCGAGGCGAAGCTGATCGGCGAGGTCAACCGCGGCAACTACAGGCTTGCCCGGGCCCTGGCCGGCGCCTTCGATTCCAAGCTCGAGCGCAAGGAAGAGGTGAAGGACCTGGCCGACGAGCTGAAGTTCAACGTGGACGTGGTGGAGACCTACATCCCGATCCGCGCCCGCGGCAGGGTGATCGGCAGTTTCGAGGTCTACATCGACGTCACCAAGTACCGCCAGCAGACCATGAATGCGGCGATCATGTCCGTGGGGTCTCTGTGCGCCATCCTGATGGTGGTCTTCGGCTTCTCGTTCGTGCTGATAAAAAGCGGCACCAACGAACTGAAGGAGACCCAGGAGGTCCTCAGGAAGCAGACCCTTATCGACGGGCTGACCGGTACCTTCAACAAGAGGCAGATAGAGCTGATCGGGCGCAGGGAGTTCGCGCGCGCCCTGCGCCGCAGGGAGAAGGGGCTGGCCGACGCGGAAGTCGGTTTCATCATGATCGACATCGACCACTTCAAGCAGGTCAACGACCGCTACGGCCACCTGGCGGGGGATCACCTGCTGCAGCTGTTCGCCGAGAGGGTCATCTCCTCGTTGCGCAGCTACGATTCCGTGGGGCGCTTCGGTGGCGAGGAGTTCCTCGTGGTGCTGCCGGGCTCGGACCGGGAACAGACCCTCAGCGTGGCGCACAAGATCTGGTCCCTGATCCGCGAGGAGCCCTTCGTGGTGGATGGCAACCCGATGCGGATCACCGCCAGCGCGGGTGTCGCCAACGTCCTACAGGATGATGACGACCTCTTGCAGGTGTTGAAGCGCGCCGACCTGAACCTGTACCAGGCCAAGAGCGGCGGCCGGGATCTGGTGGTGTAGAAGAAGATGTAAAGACTAGCCAGGAGGCTGTTGTTCCATGACCTTAGACAAGAACCTGCGCCTCGAGGGGATCTACCCCCAGCGCCAGAAGGAATTTTTCATGCAGCGCGTCAAGCTTCCCGCCGGCATCATCTCGGCCGATCAGGCGCTCAAGGTGGCGCAGCTGGCCGGGCGGTATGCCCGCGGGGTGGCCCACCTGACGACTCGCGGGAGCATCGAACTGCACTGGCTCACCGAGGCGGAACTTCCGGTGGTGGCCGCCCAGCTGGCCCAGGTCGGGCTGTACAACCGCGGCGCCTGCGGCGGCGCGGTGCGCGGCGTCATCTGCGGCAGCTTAGGCGCCGCGGGAGCTCCGGCCCTCGAGGCTCTGGTGAGAAAGATACACCGGCATTTCACGGGGAACCCCCGTTTCGAGAAGCTTCCCAAGAAGTTCAAGATAGGCGTCGAGGCGGACACGACGAGCAAAAGGCACCTGATCCAGGACCTGGCCTTCGTCCCGGCCGTTTCCGATGACGGCGGTGCGCGTTACGACGTGTACGCGGCCGGCGGGCTCGGACGGGAGCCGCAGCCCGGATTCCTGCTGGCGCAAGGGGTGGCCGGGGACGCCCTGATACCGCTGATAGAGCGGGTGCTGGTGGAATACGAAGCGAACACCCCGCCGCCCAAGCGGTTGAAGCACCTCGTGCGCCAGATCGGGCAGGAGGAATTCAGGCGCAGGGTGCTGGGAGAGGCGCTCGAGGAGCTGCCGACCGCGCCTACCCTGACCGGGAGCCTCGTGCCGGTGCCGGCTGCGGATGAGGACCGCCTGGAGGCATACGTCTTCGCGGGGGAGCTGGCCGCCGAAGGGCTGGCCGCGCTGGCGGAAATTGCCGGCAGGTTCTGTGGCGGGATGCTGATGATCACCGGTAACCAGACCGTGGAGATGCACCTGGTCCAGGGAAGCGACCGGGCCGAGGCGCTCAAGGCGCTGGCCGACGCCGGATTCGCGGCGGAAAACGCCGCCGGGCGGGTGGTGTTCCGGGTCTGCCCCGGCAACCACGAGTGCATCATGGGGCTCGCCCCGACCCGCGACGTCGCGGCGGCGGTGGTGGCCGAGCTCGGGGAAGGGGCGCTTCAGCTCAGCTGGGCCATCTCCGGCTGCCCGAACTGCTGCGCCCAGCCGCAACTCGCGCAGGCGGGGATCGTCGCCTCCCGCCTGGTGAACGACCAGGCCGGCAAGGCGCCCCATTTCGACCTCTACCGCGCCGGTGCGGGCGAGTTCGCCGAGCCGGTCCGGCAGGGGCTCAACCTGACCGAGCTGCTGGCGGCGGTGAAAGAGATCTAGACGCCGTTCAACGCCGGCATTGCCTACCCTCTCCCCCCGGGAGAGGGTGCCCGCAGGGCGGGTGAGGGAGATGCCGTAGGCACCTCGCCTGCAACGGGGCAACGCCCTCACCCCCGCCCCTCTCCCGGAGGGCGAGGGGAGTCCCCTCCTGTCGTGTCACTTTCGATGCACGCCGCACACAGATCGCCGAACGTTAAAGTCCCTCCGTCGTTCACTCGTCCAGCAGTTCCCGCACCCGGGCCAGAAGCTCTTTGATCTTGATCGGCTTGGAGACGAAATGGCGCGGATCCCCCATGGTGAGGGTGTCGGTGATGATGTCGGCGGTGTAGCCGCTCATGAAGATCACCTTGGCACCGGGGGAGAACTCGCAGATCGCCCGGTACGCGTCCCGCCCGTTCATGCGCGGCATGATCACGTCCATGATGATCATCGCCACATTCCCCCCGGCCGCCTGGAACTTCTCCACGGCATCCACGCCGTCCACCGCGGTGATCACCCGGTAACCGAAGTCCTGCAGAAGCTCCCGCACCATATCGCGTATCACCGCG
Source organism: Geomonas subterranea (assembly GCF_019063845.1). Taxonomy (NCBI): domain Bacteria; kingdom Pseudomonadati; phylum Thermodesulfobacteriota; class Desulfuromonadia; order Geobacterales; family Geobacteraceae; genus Geomonas; species Geomonas subterranea. The sequence continues at coordinate 3,468,891 of NZ_CP077683.1, read as the reverse complement.
TCGTCCTCGACCAGTAGCAGGGTCTCCTCCCCGCCATGCACGGGTTCCTCGATCTTCATGCTCTCGCTGCGCGCGGGGAGGTCGATAAGGGGGAGGTAGATCCTGAACACGGTGCCGTGCCCAAGCTCGCTGTAGCAGTTGATGAAGCCCGAATGCTGCTTCACGATGCCGTACACCATGGCAAGGCCCAGCCCCGTCCCCTTCCCCGGCTCCTTGGTGGTGAAGAAGGGCTCGAAGATCCGGTCCCGGGTCTTCTGGTCCATGCCGATGCCGGTATCGGCCACGGTGATGAGGGCATAGCTCCCGGGCAGGCCGTAGCCGTGCGCCGTCACGAACTCCTGGTTCAGGATGATCCGGTCCGTGGCGACGGAGAGGATGCCGCCGCTGGCCATGGCGTCCCGGGCATTCACCGCCAGGTTCATGACCACCTGCTCAATCTGCCCTGAGTCCGCCAGGACGGAAAGCTCCTCGCCGCTGAGTTCCATCCTGAAGTCGATGTGCTCGGGGATCAGGCGGCGCAGCATGACCTCGAGGTTCAACAGGATGGCGTTGAGCCCCACCGGCGCAGGGTTGGTCACCTGTTTCCTGCTGTAGGCCAGGAGGCTCCGGGTCAGGTTCGCGGCCCGCTCCGACGCCCGCAGGATCTCGCTCACCTTGCCCTGCAGGGGATGATCCTCCTCGAGCTGCACCTGCATCATGGTGCTGTAACCGATGATGGCGGTCAGGATGTTGTTGAAGTCGTGGGCGATGCCGCCGGTCAGGGTGCCGATGGCCTCCATCTTCTGGGACTGGGTCAGCTGGTGCTCCAGGGCCCTGCGCTCCTCCTCGGCCTGGAGACGGTCGGTCACGTCGTAACACGTTCCCACGTACCCGGCGAACCTGCCGTCCAGCCCGTTGAACGGCCTTCCCATGTCGATGATCCAGCGGTAGCCGCCGTCGTTGTGACGCAGCCGGTACTGCATCTGGAAGGGCGCGCGCTGGCCGAAGGCGTTGCGGTAGGTTTTCAGGCAGTACTCCTGGTCCTCGGGGTGCACCCCGGTGGCCCAGCCGTCCCCCAGCTCGTCCGCCAGTTCCCGCCCGGTAAAATCGAGCCAGGTCCGGTTGAAATAGTTCACCTTGCTGTCGGTGCCGGCCCGCCAGATCATGGTGGGGAAGTTCTCGAAGAGGGTCAGGTAGAAGTCCGCCGAGCGCTCGAGTTCCGTCAGCATCCTGTTGAAGGTGCGGGCCATCTGACCGATCTCGTCGTCCGAGGTCACCGGCGCCAGTTTTTGCGCGAGGCCCGCCTGGGCCGGAAGCTCTTCGAGGTGCCTGGTGAAGGAGACCAGCGGCCTGGTGAGGTACTGCATGAAGGGCCAGACCAGACAAAGTGAAAGGAGCCCCGCCCCAAAAGAGCCCGCGATGAAGTAGTTCCTGGCGGCGTACACCGGGGCATAGGCCTCTTCTATGGGATAGCTGACCGCAAGCACCCACCCGGTCGACTTCAGCCGCTTCACCGAGCGCAGCACGGGGATACCGGTCCGGGTCATCGTCTCGGCGGTCCCCTGGAACCCCTGCAGGGCGCGATCCAGCATCGGGTTCGTCCCCGGCGGGTCCTGGCGCAGCACCCTGCGCTTGTCCGGGTGCATGAGGACGTTGCGCCTGTTGTCGTAGAGTGACAGGAACCCCTTCTTGCCGAGCTTGAGGGCGGCCAGGGAACGCAGGAAGTGCTGTTCGCGCAGGTCGATGCTTCCCGAGAGGATGGCGGTCAGCGCGCGGTTCCCGTCGAAGATGGGCACGGTGAACATGATGATGGGGCGGCTGTGCTTTTGCAGCGAGGAGAAGGGGGGCGATATATAGGTGGTGCCGCGCTTCACCGTCTCCTGATAGTACTCCCGGAAAGAGAAGTCCATGCCGATGAAGTTCAGGTCGCGTGGGGTGGCCGCAACGAGGTGGCCGGAGGCGGAAAAGAGAAAGAGGGAGTTGTCGAAAAAGGCGTGCTTTCTCTGCTCGGTATCGAGCAGGCGCTGGGCCTGTTCGGGATGGGCCGCCGCATCGGCCGTCAAACGGCTGGAGAGGCTGTGCAGCTCCTTGGTGAAATCAAAGATCCGGTCGTCGATCTGGGCCGCCAGCGAGTCCAAAAGCACGGCTTGCTGCTGCGAAATGCTTTCCTTGAACGTTTTTTCGAAAAAAAGAAATGACCCTACGGCGGAAACGGTCATCAGGACCACCACCAAAAGGAACACGGCCAGGGTCATCTTGGTTTTCATGCTGGTGAATAGCACATGGGCTCCGGATGGCTGCTGATTGACGGGCCACCGTGCACCTACTGTCTCAGGTGGGGCTCCGCTGCCAAAACGGCAGACAGCCTGTGTGAGTCATGGAAACTCTTATAAACCTTCCTGGACAAATAACAACGAGGCGTATAGCAATTTACCATTTGAATCTGCCAATGCTCTGGTTTCTTTTCACGGAAATTCCGGCTTTAAAGTAGTATAAATTAATTTTTATGAGTGTGCTGTTTTGTATCTGCCTGTAATCGAGGGCTTTTCTGTGGGGGTGTCGATCCGCAACCGCCGGGGCGGCGGAGTGGGACGGCCGCCGGGCGTCAATATATTGTCGAAACGGGCTCTGTCAGGGCCAAAGTGGACAACTATCAAGGCTTTATCGGCGTTTACAGTGTAGATTGCCTCTGGCAGTAGTTCTTCTATCCACGTCAGCTGTGGAAAACCATGTGGAGAAATCGGGGGGCGCGGCATGAAAACGGCGTAATGGGGACCACTCCAGCAAATTGCACTAATTTTGAGCAGCGAAAAGTGGCGTGATTACTGGGGGCGCCAACCATTTGGCGCCGGCGTTAGATCATAAAAAAAGGGGAGCCGAAGCTCCCCTTTGACAGTAGCAGGTTTGGTTATGCCATAACGAAAAGGAGCTCCTCTTTTTCCACCTTGCCCCCTTCCTTGCACTTCACCTCGGCGACCGCGCCGTCCTCTTTCACCGCCCCCTTCCGTCTCCGACTTCATGGCCTCGGTGAGCGCGAGAATATCGCCCGCTTTCACCGCGTCACCGACTTTCACGTTGAGCTTGATCACCTTGCCGGGCATGGGGGCGCCGACATGCTTGGGATTGGACTTGTCCGCCTTCTCGTGGCCGGCCTCGTCGCTTTGCACCGACTGGTCGCGCACCGTGACGCTCCTCGCGTTGCCGTTGAGCTCGAAGTAGATCTTCTTGGTGCCGTCGGGCTGGGTCTTGCCGATCGCGTTGAGCTTCACGATGAGCGTCTTGCCGGGCTGGAGCTCTATCGAGGTCTCCTGCCCCGGCTCGAGGCCGTAGAAGAATATGGGGGTCGGGATCACGGAGACGTCGGAGAACTCCTGGCGGTGCTTGGCGTACTCCACGTAGACGCTCGGGTACATCATGTAGGACATGAGCTCCTCGTCGTTCACCGGGTGCCCCACCTTGGCCTCGGCAGCGGCGCGCTCCTTCTCGAAGTCGGCCGGCTCCAGGAGCTCGCCCGGGCGGCAGGTGATGGGCTCCTGCCCCTTGAGGATGATCTTCTGCAGCTCCTTGGGGAAACCCTGGTAGGGCTGGCCGATCATCCCCTTGAAGAAGCCGACCACCGATTCGGGGAAGGCGAGGTCGGCGTCCTGGTTGAAGACGTCCGCGGGCTCCAGGTTGTTCTTCACCAGGAACATGGCCATGTCCCCAACCACCTTGGAGGAAGGGGTCACCTTGACCACGTCGCCGAAGAGGAGGTTCACCTTGTGGTACATCTCCTTGCACTCTTCCCAGCGTTCGATGAGGCCGAGGCCGGCGACCTGCGGCTTGTAGTTGGAGTACTGCCCCCCCGGGATCTCGTGGTGGTACACCTCGGCGGTGCCGCTTTTCAGGCCGGACTCGAACGGCGCGTAGTAGTCGCGCACCGTCTCCCAGTAGTTGGCCAGCTGCTGCAGGCCGCGCTCGTTCACCTGCGGGTCGAAGTCGGTCCCCTTCAGGGTCGCCACCAGCGCGTTCAGGTTGGGCTGCGAGGTGAGACCGGAGATAGAGGAGAGCGCCGCGTCGACGATGTCGACCCCGGCCTGCGCGGCCATGAGCAGGAGCGCGCCGCCGTTGCCGGAGGTGTCGTGGGTGTGCAGGTGCACCGGGATGCCGATCTCCTCCTTGAGCGCCTTGACCAGCTGGTAGCCGGCGTACGGCTTCAGAAGGCCCGCCATGTCCTTGATGGCCAGGATGTGCGCCCCCATCTTCTCCAGTTCCTTCGCCATCGAGACGTAGTAGGAGAGCGGGTACTTGGTGCGGGCCGGGTCGGAGATATCGCCGGTGTAGCAGATGGCCGCCTCGCAGATCTTGCCGGACTTCTGCACCGCCTCCATGGCCACCTGCATGCCGCGGGTCCAGTTGAGCGAATCGAAGACGCGGAAGACGTCCACGCCGGACTCGGCTGCCTGCGCCACGAAGCGCTGCACCACGTTGTCCGGGTAGTTGGTGTAGCCGACGGCGTTGGAGCCGCGCAAAAGCATCTGGAACAGGACGTTGGGGATCGCCTCGGTGAGGGCGTGCAGCCTCTGCCAGGGATCTTCCTTCAAAAAGCGCATGGAAACGTCGAAGGTAGCCCCTCCCCAGAGCTCCAGGGAGAAGAGGTCGCTCGCCAGGTGCGAGGTGGCGTCCGCGATTTTCAACAGGTCATAGGTTCTGACGCGGGTGGCCAAAAGCGACTGGTGCGCGTCGCGCATGGTGGTGTCGGTGAGGAGGAGCTTCTTCTGCTCCAGCACCCACGTGGCGAGCCCCTCGGCCCCCTTCTCGCGCAGGATGTCCTTGGTTCCCTTGGGCTTTTCCGCGAAGAGGTCGATCTGCGGCACGGCCGCCTCGATGAGCTCCGCGGAGCGCAGCGGCTTCGCGACGCCGGCCGAGCCGTTCACGATGACGTCGCCCAGGAAGTTGAGCACCTTGTTGGCGCGGTCCTTCTTCTCCGGGATCACCAAAAGTTCCGGGTGCTGGTCGATGAAGGAGGTGTTGCACTCGCCGGCCAGGAACACCGGGTGGGTGATCACGTTCTCCAAAAAGCCGATGTTGGTCTTCACGCCGCGCACGCGGAATTCCTGGAGGCTTCGGTCCATGATGTGGGCGGCCTCGGTGAAGGTGAGCCCCCAGGAGCTGACCTTGACCAGCAAAGAGTCGTAGTGCGGCGTGATCTGGGCGCCGGTGAAGGCGTTGCCCGCGTCGAGACGCACCCCGCACCCTGCGGAGCTGCGGTAGGTGGTCAGCGTCCCGAAGTCGGGCGCGAAGTTGTTGGTGGGGTCCTCGGTGGTGATGCGGCACTGGATGGCGAAGCCGCGCATCTCGATGGAGCCCTGGTTGGGGATGTTGATCTCCGGGTCGGAGAGGCGTTTCCCCTCGGCGATCAGGATCTGCGCCTGCACCAGGTTGCGGCCGGTGATCATCTCGGTGACCGTGTGCTCGACCTGGATGCGTGGGTTCATCTCGATGAAGTAGTAGCGCCCTTCCTCGTCCAGGAGGAACTCGACGGTGCCGGCGTTACGGTACCCCACCTGCTTGGCGATCTTCAGGGCATCGGTGCACAGGGCGAGGCGGGTGTCGCCGGGGAGCGCCAGGGAGGGGGCGAACTCGACCACCTTCTGGTGGCGGCGCTGGATGGAGCAGTCGCGCTCGTAGAAGTGCACCAGGCTGCCGTAGCCGTCGCCTAACACCTGCACCTCGATGTGCTTGGGGTTTTTCAGGTAGCGCTCCAGGAACACGGAGGGGTCGCCGAAGGATGCCTTCGCCTCGGAAGAGGCCGACTGCAGCCCCTCCAGAAGCTCCTTCTGGTTGGTGGCGACACGCATGCCGCGCCCGCCGCCGCCGGCCGCCGCCTTGATGATGATCGGGTAGCCGTGGTTCTTGGCGAAGATGAGGGCCTCTTCCTCGTGGACGATCGGCTCCTCGGTGCCGGGGACGGTGGCGACCCCGGCGGCCTTGGCCACCTTCCTCGCGGCCACCTTGTCCCCCAGGGCGCGCTGCATCTCCGCGGTCGGCCCGATGAAGGCGATGCCGTTTTGCTCGCACTTCTCGGCGAACTCGGCGTTTTCGGCCAGGAAGCCGTAACCGGGATGGATGGCGTCGACATCGCGCTTTTTGGCCAGGGCGATGATCTCGTCGATGCCGAGGTAGGCGTCGATGGGGGCTTTCCCCTTGCCGACCTGGTACGCTTCATCAGCCTTGTAGCGGTGCAGCGAGAGCTTGTCCTCTTCCGAATAGATGGCAACCGTGCTGATGCCGAGTTCGGTGCAGGCGCGGAAGATCCTGATCGCGATCTCCCCGCGGTTAGCTGCCATCACCTTCCTGAATTTCCGTGCTTCCATTTCCGCTCCTTTAGTGGGGGTATTTTTTTACCGAGACTAAAACAAATGATGGAAATTTTATTGCCGTTTTAAAACACCCATGACTATATTGGTAAAACCAATTTCCTTTTAAGTTTTGAGGGTTTAATCGTGTATTCAAAGGGAGGCATATAAAAACAGATTCCCCTTCGAATGTCAATCCTGGAATCATGTTATATTTTTGTATACTTTCCCCAAACCAGAATAGGCTACCACCGGGATAAGGTTTTGCTTGCCTTAGCGGGGAGAAATTCCTATCTTTGCCCGATGATCATGCAAGGAACGGCGGTAAACGCGGCGGCAATCGTCATCGGCAGCGCTCTCGGATTGAAGGCGGGGCACCTCATCTCCAGCAAGGTGCGCGGCACCGTCATGGCCGGACTCGGGCTTGCCGTACTACTTATCGGCATCCAGCTCGCTTTCAAAAGCCAGCAACCGATGATCATCATCGGATCGCTCATCGGCGGGGGGATCATCGGCGAGCTCCTCGGCATCGAAGCGCGCCTGGAGGCCCTCGGCAACTGGATCGGCGACCGCTTCAAGGGAAGCGGCAGGATTTCCGAGGGGTTCGTGACGGCGAGTCTGCTCTACTGCGTCGGAGCCATGGCGATCATGGGGGCGCTCCAGGACGGGCTCGGCTCCCGCCCGGACATCCTCTACGCCAAGGCGGCCCTGGACGGCATCGCCTCCGTGGCGCTCGCCTCAACCCTCGGCGCCGGCGTTCTCTTCTCGGCGCTGCCGCTCTTTCTCTACCAGGGCGCCATCACCCTCTCCGCCTCGCTGGCACAACAGATCCTGACCCCGGTGGTGGTGCAGGAGATGAACGCGGTGGGGGGGCTTCTCATCCTCGCCATCGGGCTGGACATGCTGGGTGTCAAGAGGGTGCCGGTGGGGAACCTGCTTCCGGCCGTGTTCCTGGCGCCTCCCCTGGTTATGCTCTTCGTGTCGTAAACCTTGACATTCTCCCTAATAATTAAATAACATGCAGTACTTCGCCTCCATGAAGGCAAAAGCGGCTGCGCAGAGGAATCAGCGCAGTCTTCCGCTACCTGCCGCTCCCCCCTTTGCAAAGAGGGGAGCAGGCAGCGGTGCCCCCACCCCTAACCCGCTCCCGCGAGGGGAGGGGGGACGTTTACCGGGGGAAATGCCGGCTGCGACTCCTTTGGGACCTGGTGGCGAAGAGTCGCAATAAACAGCAATTGGAGAAAAGATTTTGGCCTGGAAAGCAATCGGGATATTCGACTCCGGGGTGGGGGGCTTGACCGTCCTCAAGGAAGTGGTGCAGACCCTTCCCCAGGAGGACACCATCTATCTCGGGGACACCGCCCGTGTTCCCTATGGAACCAAGTCGCCGGAGACGGTAATTCGCTACTCGCGTCAGATCGCCCGCTATCTCTTGAACCGCGACATCAAGCTCCTGGTGGTCGCCTGCAACACGGCGTCCGCCGTGGCGCTCGCGGCGCTGCAGCAGGAGTTCGACATCCCCATCGTCGGGGTGATCGAGCCCGGCGCCCGTGCCGCGGCTGCGGCCACGAGGACCGGCAAGGTCGGCGTCATCGGCACCGCCGCCACCGTGGCTTCTTCCGCCTACACCAAGGCGATCAAGAGGATCAACCCCGACATCGAGGTGGTGAACCGCGCCTGCCCCCTGTTCGTCCCCCTGGCGGAGGAGGGATGGGTGGACAACGAGGTGACCAGGATGACGGCACGCATCTACCTGGAGGACCTCAAGGCGCAGGGGGTGGATACCCTGGTGCTCGGCTGCACCCATTACCCGATCCTCAAGGAGGTCATCGCGCAGGTGATGGGACCGGAGGTGACCCTGGTTGACTCCGCCGCGGAAACCGCCCGCACCGTCGCCCGGATCCTCACTACGGAGGGGCTCTTGCGCCCGGCCAACGAACGCGGCAATCACCACTACTATGTCACCGACATCCCTGCGGGGTTCATCAGGGTCGGCAACCGTTTCCTCGGCGGAGAGCTGGGGGATGTCTACCAGGTGAGCCTGGAGCAGGAACTGCAGGAAGGAGAGAACGGTGAAGAGACGAGCTAACAGGGCCAAGGGAGTCCTGCTGATCGCGTTCCTGGTGTTCGCGGTGGTGGTCGGCCTGTTGGTCTTCAGGAAGTATGAGACGGCGACCAAGGTGACGCCTCCCGCCGCGCCGGCCGAGCAGGTCGATACCCGGGTGGTGACCCTGTTCTTCTCCAACCAGGACGGCTCGTCGCTGGCGCGGGAAGGTCGCGAGATCGCGGTCGAGGACACCACCGACGACATGATCGCCAGCGTCGTTGACGAGCTGGTGGTAGGGCCGTTGGGAGACCTGGCGCCCACCCTGCCCCACAACGCGCGGGTGATCGGAGCGCAGTTGAAGGGGGACGTGGTGCAGGTCGATTTCTCGAAGGAGCTGGTGGAGAGCCTCCCCGAGGGAAGTTCCGCCGAGATGAGCGCCGTCTACTCCGTGGTGGACACCGTGGTTGCCAACTTCCCGCAGGTGAAAGCGGTGCAGTTTTTGGTGGACGGCGTGCCGGTCAAGGAGCTGAAGGGGCACCTGGATCTTTCCGCCCCCATCGCGGCGGACTTCACGCTGGAGAAGAAAGAGGCGCCTGCGGCGCCGGAAAAACAGTAAACCAAAAGCGAACCACGCCGGTTCCCTCTCCCTCTGGGAGAGGGTGCCCGAAGGGCGGGTGAGGGCTTTGCCGGCTGCGGTCATTTAGCCTTTGGCAACTCCCTCACCCTGACCCTCTCCCGGCGGGAGAGGGGATGTGGACAGATGCGGGAGATGATCTCCCTGCTGTCCTGTGTCGTTAGCGCTTTTTTCCGATTTTCAAATTTCCTTTTCAGGAGTGACGACCGATGAAGATGCCGTTTATGCAGGCGGTTAGAGAGCGGGTGCTGGTTCTGGACGGCGCCATGGGGACCATGCTGCAGGAACGCGGGCTGGAGGCGGGACAGTCGCCCGAGGAGATGAACCTGACTGCCCCCGAGGTGGTGGCGGGGGTGCATCGCGCCTACCTCGAGGCGGGCGCCGACATCATCGTGACCAACACCTTCGGCGGCACCAAGGCGAAGCTCGAGCACTACGGTCTTGGGGACCAGGTGGCCCGGATCAACGCCGAGGCGGTCCGCATCGCCCGCGAGGTGGCCGGTGAAGACGCCTACGTGGCGGGTTCGGTCGGCCCCACCGGACGCTTCGTGGAGCCGGTGGGGGACATGAGCTTCGACGAGGCCCACGCGCTCTTCACCGAGCAGGCCAAGGCCCTGATCGACGCGGGGTGCGACGTCATCTCGCTGGAGACCTTCCTCGACATCAAGGAGATCCGCGCCGCCCTCATCGCCATCCGCGAGCTTTCCGCCGACATCCCGGTCATCGCCATGCTCACCTTCGAGGAGAAGGGGAGAAGCGTGCTCGGCTCGCCGCCGGAAGCGGCCGCCATCACCCTGGAGGCCGCCGGCGCCTCCATGGTGGGCTCCAACTGCGGCCTCGGCGTGGACGGCATCTACGACATCCTCTGCGCCATGAGGAAGGTGACCTCCCTGCCGCTCATCTCGCAGGCCAACGCGGGACTCCCGATCCTCAGGGACGGCGTCACCGTCTTCCCCGGCACCCCCGACGAGATGACCGCCTACCACGATCGCATGATCGGGCTCGGCGTGCGCGTCATCGGCGGCTGCTGCGGCACCACCCCCGCCCACATCTCCGCCATCAAGGAGGCGCTCTCGGGGCGGCAGGCCCCCTTCGCCCCCAAGGCGGATGACGGCACCACCTGGGTCTCCAGTCGCGGCTCCTTCGCGGCCATCGGCGCGAAGCACCCGGTGGCCCTGATCGGCGAGCGCATCAACCCGACCGGGAAGAAGCTCTACTCCCAGGAGCTGCGCGAAGGGAAGGTGAGCTACATCCGTCGCGAGGCGCTGGAGCAGACCGAACTGGGGGCGACCCTCCTCGACGTGAACGTGGGGACGCCGGGCATCGACGAACCCGCCGCCATGGAGCGCGCCGTCTTCTGCGTCACCGGCGCGGTACAGACGCCGCTGGTGCTCGATTCCTCCTCCCCCCAGGCGCTGGAGGCGGGGCTTAAATCCGCCGACGGCAAGGTGCTGATCAACTCCGTGAACGGCGAGGAGAAAAGCCTCGCCGCCATCCTCCCGCTGGCGAAGAAATACGGCGCCGCCCTGGTCTGCCTCACCCTGGACGATGCCGGCATTCCGGCCGAGGCCGAGGGGAGGGTGGCGGTCGCGCAAAAGATCGCCCAGCGCGCCGGGGCCGCCGGCATCAAGAGGAGCGACCTCGTGGTCGACTGCCTCACCCTCACCGTGAGCGCCGAGCCCAAGGGGGCACTGGTCGCCCTGGAGGCGGTACGCCATGTGAGCGGCCTGAAGCTCAACACCACGCTCGGTGTCTCCAACATATCCTTCGGCCTCCCGTGCCGCCCACTCATCTCGTCCACCTTCTTTTCGATGGCCATGGCCGCCGGGCTCACCTCCGCCATCGTGAACGTGAAGGAGGCCCCCATGATGTCCGCCTGGAGAAGCTCCATGGTGCTTCTGGGCAAGGACGTCAACGCGGCCTGCTACATCGACGCCTACCGCGGCCAGTCGGTGGGCGCCACGGTGCAGCCCGCGGCCGGAGCCGGCGGTGCGGTGCCCGTCGCGGAAACGGTCGAGCCGGAGGGGATCCGGGGGCGGCTCGCCAAGGCGGTCATAAACGGCGAGCTGGAGGCCGTGGTTCCGCTGGTCGAGGAGGCCCTCGCCGAGGGACTCTCCCCCATGCAGATCAGCTCCGAGGCGCTCCTGGTAGGCCTCGACGAGGTGGGGAGACGCTTCGGCAACGGCTCCTTCTTCCTGCCGCAGGTGATGGTTTCCGCCGACACCATGAAGGCGGCCTTCGCGCGGTTGAAGCAGGAACTCTCCAGCGGCGGCTTGAAGAGCCTGGGCAAGATCCTCATGGCCACCGTCGAGGGGGACATCCACGACATCGGCAAGAACATCCTGGTGACGCTCTTGGAGAACAACGGCTTCGAGGTGATCGACCTGGGCAAAAACGTCCCGGCCGAGAGGATCCTGGACGCCGCGCGCAGCCACCAGGTGGACGCGGTGGGGCTCTCCGCGCTCATGACGACGACCATGGCCCAGATGGACAAGGTGGTCGCTCTTTTGAAGGCCGAAGGGGTGAAGAGCTTCACCATGGTGGGGGGCGCCGTGGTCACCCAGCAGTACGCCGATGAGATCGGCGCCGACCTCTACGCCAAGGACGCCATGGAGGCGGTGGCCCGCATCAAGGAACTGCTGGCAAAATAAACGCTTTTTTGCGGAGACGGGAGCGGTGCGCACCCCGAATATCGCTTGCAACGCTGCTTCCGCTGTGCTAATTTGCGACGGGTCCGCCATTTGGCGTAGAGGTTAGGCATGGTCCTAGGTTTCAACCATAACATCAGGTACAGAGGGGAGTTGTTCCACGTCCAGACCGAGGACAGCGGAATCGCCAATCCCCACATCATCACCCTGCTTTACCGCGGGGGGACCATCCTCGCGTCCTCCAAGACCAGCTATGCCGATATCATCAAGGTCGAGCAGCTGGAGGCGGTGGTCGAGTCGATCATGAAAGAGCAGCACAAGGACATGATGCGGCGCCTGAAAAACGGCGAGTTCGACGCCCGCATCTTCCCCGACGGCGCACCGGCGCCCGCGACCGAAGAGCAGGGCGCCGCCGTCGCAGAGCAAAGCCCTGCGGTCCAGACAGCCGCTGCATCCCCCGCGCCGCAGGCTGCACCGGCGCCGCCCTCAATGGCGAGCCCTCCGCAGCAGCCCCCCCCGGCACCGCCGGCCCCTACCGTGCCCCCGGCATCTTCAGCCCATCGTAGCCTGGATGAGGTGATCCTCGATTACCTGATCACGGGCGAGGACAAATAAAGCCAGCCTGAAAGGAACCTTCGTGAAAGAAAAGATTGCAGATCTGGAAGAAAAGGCGAGGCGCCTGCGCGTCGCCATCGTGAAGACGCTGCACAAGTCGCAGTCCGGCCACACCGGCGGCTCGCTCTCCGCCATCGACATGGTGTGCGCGCTGTACTTCCACAAGATGCGCCACAACCCGGCCGACCCCGCCTGGGAGGGGAGGGACCGCTTCGTGCTCAGCAAGGGGCACGCGGCGCCGGCGCTCTACGTGACGCTCGCCGAGTGCGGCTACTTCCCGGCCGAGGACCTGATGATGCTGCGCCGCCTCGGCAGCCACCTGCAGGGGCACCCGGACAGCAAGGGAACCCCGGGCGTGGACGTCTGCACCGGCAGCCTCGGGCAGGGGCTTTCCATGGCCAACGGCATGGCGCTGGGTCTCAAGCTGGACGGCAAGGAGAACCGGGTTTACGCGGTGCTGGGCGACGGTGAGCTGCAGGAAGGGCAGATATGGGAAGCCGCCATGGCAGCCTCCCACTACAAGAGCGACAACCTCTGCGCCCTGATCGACTCCAACGGCCTGCAGATCGACGGCGACGTCTCCAAGGTCATGAATGTCTCCTCCATCTCCGACAAGTTCAAGGCCTTCGGCTGGAACGTGATCGAGATCGACGGACACGACATGGGGGAGATCGTTGCCGCCCTGGACCAGGCCGAGGCGCACAAGGGGGCTCCCACCGCCATCGTCGCCAAGACGGTCAAGGGCAAGGGTGTGCACCTGTTCGAGAACAAGGCATCCTACCACGGCGTCACCCCCAACGACGATGAGCTTCCCGAGGCGCTCAGGTGCCTGGGGTGCTGCGACTAAACCGGACGGGTTTCCGACGCTTCCCCGAACTCTCCTCCCCCCGGATGGGGGAGGTCGGGAGGGGGGCTTAGGCTGTGACGAAAATCTTTCCCCCTCCCTGCCCTCCCCCTCCGGGGGAGGGAACGTGGGGCGGGGACACATACAGAAAGGGATTACTTATGATCGCAACGAGGGACGCTTACGGCGAGGCGCTGGCCGAGCTGGGTGGCGAGAACGATAAGATAGTGGTGCTGGACGCGGACCTCTCCGGGTCCACCAAGACCGGCGTATTCGCGAAGAAATTCCCGAACCGCTTCTTCAACATGGGTATCGCCGAGGCCAACATGGTGGGGACGGCCGCAGGGCTTGCCGCGGTGGGGAAGGTTCCCTTCCTCTCCACCTTCGCCATCTTCGCCGCCGGCCGCGGCTGGGAGCAGATCCGCCAGTCGGTCGCCTACCCCAAGGCCAACGTGAAGATCGTCGCCACCCACGGCGGGGTCACCGTCGGTGAGGACGGAGGCTCCCACCAGTCGGTGGAGGACGTCGCCATCATGCGCGCCATCCCCAACATGACCGTCATCGTGCCGGCCGACGGCGAGGAGACCAAGGGCGCCATCCGCGCCGTCGCCGCCTACAAGGGACCGGTTTACGTGCGTCTCGGGCGCAACAAGGTCCCCAGTGTCTTCCCGGCCGGCCACAAGTTCGAGATCGGCAAAGGGGTCGTCGTGGTCCCCGGCACCGACCTTACCTTCATCACCACCGGCCTCATGACCGCCGCCGCGGTAACCGCCGCCGAGAAGCTCAAGGCCGAGGGGATCTCCGCCCGCGTACTCCACATCGGGACCATCAAGCCGCTGGACAAGGAGCTGGTGCTTCAGGCGGCCGAGGAGACCGGCGCCATCGTCACCGCCGAGGAGCATTCCGTGGTGGGCGGCCTGGGCGGCGCAGTCGCCGAGTTCCTGGCCGAGACCTGCCCGACCCTGATGAAGAGGGTGGGTGTCTACGACCGCTTCGGCACCTCCGGCAAGTCCGACGAACTGCTCAAGTATTTCGGGCTCAACGCCGAAACCCTCATCGAAGAGGCCAGGGAGATCGTTTCGAGGAAGAAATGATGTCAAGGGTACTCCGGTCCACGGGTGGCTTCACCTATATCGGCGCCCTGGTCATGGCCGTGATCGTCGGGATCATGGCCAGCCAGGCGGCGGTGGTCTGGAGTACCGCCATGAAGCGCGAGCGGGAGGAGGAACTGATCTCCCGCGGCACCCAGATCCGGGACGCCCTGCGCAGGTGGTACAAGGTCAAGGTCGTCGACGGGAAACTGGTGTCGAACCAGGTTCCCGGCAATGCCGGCAACGTCAACGCCGCGCCGCCGGCGGTAGCGGGCCCCCCCGAGCTGAAGTCGCTGCTCCAGGACCCGAGCACCCCGGGCAAGTTGCGCTACCTGCGCCCCTACGCCCTGGTCGAGCCCATCACCGGCAAGGAGTGGGACGAGATCAGGAAGGACGGCAAGATCGTCGGCGTGAAGTCCAAGAGCGAACTGGAGCCGGTCAAGCAGGGGAACTTTCCCTTCGACCTCCACCCCGAAGACTTCGAGAAGAAGAAAAAGTACAACGAGTGGGTATTCATCTACGACCGGATCCCGCCGATCAAGACCGGTGGCACCATTACCGGCCTAAAGACCAGCGGCAGCCCGACCCCGACCACCCAGCCGGAGACCCCGACCGCCCAGCCGGAGACCCCGGCCACGGAAGAAGGGTCCCCGTTCGGATCGGGCAGAAGGTCCAGGTCCAACAGGAGTAATTCCACCACCCCGTAGGCTGCAGATGGCCCCTCCCCGGAGGGGGCGGCGCCCGAAACCGGAGGCACCCTGATTTTCAAGAGTCTCACATCGCGGGTTATCGTTCTTTCCATCTGCCTGCTCGTGTTCGGCATCGGGACCTTCGCGTTCCTGACGCTTAGGCGCGAGCAGATGCAGCTCATCAACTCCGCCCGTGAATCCAGCGAACTGCTGCTGGACACCATCGAACGCTCCCTCTACAACTCCATGCGCCACGGCAACACCGAGGACGTGAAGGTGATCCTGGAGATGGTGGGGCAGAGCGAGAACCTGGTGGGTGTGCGCATCTTCCATCCCCACGGCGTCATCCTGAAGTCCTCCCAGGCCTCGGAGGTCGGGCGCGTCGTGGACCAGCACGACTTCAAACTTTTCCTGGACAACAAGCGCGAGGGGGTCTTCAACCTGGAAGGGCACGGCGAAGTGCTCGGCATGGTGAAGCCGATCTACAACAACCGCCAGTGCAACCTGTGCCACGGCGCCAAGAGCAGGATCATCGGCCTCTTGAACGTCAACTACTCGCTGGTGGAAACGAGGCGGCGCATCGTCGAGCTGACCAAGCTCTTTGTGATGTCCACCGTCGCCATCATCGGCTTCCTGTCGCTGGCCATCTCGCTGGTCATGCTGAAGTTCGTCAAGAAGCCGCTGCTCCAGCTGGCCAAGAACATGGCCCGCGTCGAGGCGGGCGACCTCTCGGTGCGCATGACCCCGGAGGGGAAGGACGAGATCGGGCGCCTGATCGTCTCCTTCGACTCCATGGTGGACCGGCTGGACCGCGCCAAGAAGGAGCTGGAGACCTACCACTTCCAGCAGATGGAGCGCGCCGACCGGCTCGCCTCGGTGGGGGAGATGGCGGCCGGGATCGCCCACGAGATCAAGAACCCGCTCACCGGGATTGCCGCTGCCATCACGGTGCTCAAGGACGACTTCTCTCCGGAGGACGGGCGCACCCTGATCATCGGCGAGGTGCTGGAGCAGATCTCCCGTTTGGACAAGACGGTCAACGATCTCCTCTTCTTCGGCAAGCCGACCGTTGCGGAGCCGACCTGCACCGACATCAACAGTGCGCTCAAGAAGATCCTGATCTTCGCGTCGCAGCACCGCGGCGGCAAGAACATCGAGAAGAAGCTGGAGCTCGCCGAAGACCTGCCGCCGGTCTACGTCGATCCCAAGCAGATCCAGCAGGTGTTCCTGAACCTGTTCCTGAACGCGGTGCAGGCCATGCAGTCGGGGGGGGTCCTCACGGTGTCCAGCTCGCTGGCTCACGTGGATGGCATGGACATGGTACGGGTGCAGGTCAACGACACCGGACCGGGCATCCCGCCGCAGATCCTGGAAAAGATCTTTACCCCGTTCTTCACCACCAAGGCCCAGGGCACCGGGCTTGGCCTGGCCATCAGCCACCGGCTCATCGAGCAGCACGGCGGACGCCTTTCCTGCGTCAGCCAGGACGGCGTCGGCACCACCTTCTCGGTGGAGCTGCCGGCCTACTGTCCGAGCCAGGAGGAGCTGGAACAGGCCCATTTAAGCAGCGGCATAATCGGTTAGCGATCGCAGCAAAAGGCAGTACGGCAGACCCCTACCACACCGGGCCAGCGGGCCCGGCACCACATCCTAAGGAGCCGCCATGCGCAGAGCGAAAATAATGGTCGTCGACGACGAGCACCTGATCCGCTGGTCCCTGGAGCAGAACCTCAAGAAGCAAGGTTACGAGGTCTGCACGGCCGGGACCGGCGAGGACGCGCTCAGGATCGCCCGGGACGAGCAGCCCGAACTGGTGCTGCTGGACTACCATCTCCCCGGCATAAACGGCCTGGAGGTGCTGCAGCGGCTCAAAGAGATCGACGAGGAGATACTGGTGATCATGGTGACCGCCCAGGGAGGCCTGGAGACAGCGGTGAACACCATGCGCCACGGGGCCTACGACTACATCAACAAGCCCTTCAACCTGGACGAGATGGCGTTGGTGGTCAGGAAGGCCCTGGAGACCTCCGAGCTGCGCCGCGAGGTGGTACAGCTTCGCAGCGAGCACAAGAAGCAGGGGCCACCCAAGATCCTGGGCAACTCCAAGCACATGAAAAACGTGCTGGAGATGATGGCCAAGGTGGCCAAGAGCGACGCCTCCACCGTCCTGGTGCAGGGTGAGTCGGGTACCGGCAAGGAGCTGGTGGCGAAGTACATCCACTACGAATCCGCCCGCGCCGACAAGCCTTTCGTCGCCATCAACTGCGCCGCCGTCCCCTCCACCCTGCTTGAGAGCGAGCTCTTCGGTCACGAGAAGGGGGCCTTCACCGACGCCAAGACCTCCAAGAAGGGTCTCTTCGAACTGGCCGACGGCGGCACCGTGTTCCTGGACGAGATCGGGGACATGGAGATCGGCATGCAGGCCAAGCTGCTGCGTTTCCTCGAGGACCGCACCTTCCGCCGTATCGGCGGCGCCAAGGTGATCCCCGTCGACGTCAGGATCATCTCCGCGACCAACAAGGACCTGATGAAGGCGATCGAGGACAAGTCCTTCAGGAACGACCTGTACTACCGGCTCCAGGTCATCCCGATCTTCCTCCCCGCCCTGCGCGAGCGCAAGGAGGACATCCTGGTGCTGGCCAACCACTTCATCGACGTCTTCTCCAAGGAGTTCGGCAAGCCCACCAAGGGGATCTCAAGCATGGCGGAGAAGCTCCTGGTCGAGTACAACTGGCCCGGCAACATCCGCGAGCTGAAGAACGTCATCGAGCGCGCCATTATCCTCGGCAACGACGAAAACCTGCTCCTTGAGAACCTGCCGCTGGAGATCGTGGCCAAGGCCTCGCAGGTCACCGTGCCGCTCACCACCTTCAAGCTCCCGCCCGAGGGGATCGACATCGAGGAGGTGGAGCGCGAGCTGATCAAGCAGTCCCTGGAGATCACTGACTGGAACCAGTCCAAGGCCGCCAAGAAGCTGAACCTCGGCATCGACGCGTTCCGTTACCGCATGAAGAAATTCGGCTTCCTCAAGTAGGAGCCGCCCCGGAGGTTTCCCTGCGCCCTCGCGGGTGACAGGCCGCAGCAGTTGGTGCACCGGATGCCGCCGAAATCGAATAGTCACAGCAAAATCCAGCGCCCTGGCAGATTCCCTGCCGGGGCGTTCTTCGTCCGCGCGCTCCTCGTCCCCCTCGTTGCCGCAGCCTTGGGCGCGGCGCCCCTTCCCGCTCGCGCCTCGCATCCAGACGCATCCCTTCCCGCCTCGACTGTCGCGACGCCCCCTGGCCAGGAAGAGCTCTTTCCCCTGTGGCTCCCGGGGCCAGTCCCGGAGGCAGCGCTTGCTGGTGCTCCCGCTTTTCGCACCGAGTTCCGCGCCGAGTACCCGAAAGAGCCCTGGACCGGCCCGGGAGGCGACCTCCCGGCGACGTTCCTGCAGCGCGGCGAGTTCGACCGGAGCGGCTACAAGCTGCTGGCCGAGATGGGGGACCTGCGCCTGAATCAGACCAGAAACACGCTGCAGGAGGCGCAGGGACGGGGAGGGCGCTTCTCCGTCCTGACCGGGAGTTCCGGCAGCAGGGGCACCCTGGAGACCTTCGCCGCCGCCGGCGGCCACGGCACCCCCGGAGAATCCCTGGTGGGGGCGACCGGGGAGCTGTCGCTTCTGGATGACGGTGCGCGTTTCAAGACCATCTTCCTGAGCGGCCGCAAGTCCCTGGGGCGCGAGGGGCGTTGGCCCACGGCCGGAGAGCGGCGGGGTGACGTGGTCGGCCTGGTGGCGCAGCTGGAACCGCTGAAGGGGAGGCTTGCCGCCGAGGCGGAATACGATTACGCGAGCTACGACGCCAATACTTCCGACCCGGCCGCTCCCCTGCGCGACAGCGCCTACCGCATGAAGCTCTCGGGAGGTTGGGGGGGGAGCCGCTACAACGCGCTTTACGAGCGCACCGGCCCCAGGTACCGGCTCATGAGCGATGGGCCCGCCCGGGACCGGCAGGGGGGGAGTTTTTCCGTCGCGACCGCCCTGGCCGCTCACGGCTTCGACTTCAAACTGTCACGTTACAACGACAACCTGGAGCACAACCCACTCTCCCCCAGGCTGTACCGTTACGAAGGGGTCTTCGACTACCGTTTCCACGGGGTGAGGGAGCTCCCTTTCGCGCTGCAGTACAAAAAGACCTTCATCGACAGCGCGAGGGAGCCGCTCGGGTCGCTCCCCAGGGAGGTGGCGGAGGATGCAGTCTCGGGGCAGGTAAACCTCCTGGCGGGGAGCTGGGACCTCGGGCTGCGTGGCGGGTTGTCGCAGCGTACCGACCGGCGGCGCCAGCAAAGGGAGCTGACCACAACCAGCGTCGGCTTCCTCCCCAGGTTCTCGGCCGGGAGTTTCAGTGTCGTCCCGGACCTCTCCCTGAAAAGGATCATGGATTTCTCCGCCGCCCAGCGGACCGACCAGTACGCGCTGAACCTGGGGCTTACCGGGACGCTCCTGGAGAGAAGGCTCGACTACGAGTTGAAGGGGGGATACAAGCGGGAGTGCACGGGGGGGGCGGGGACCGGCAGGGAGGTCCTGGGCGCCAAGCTGAAGGCGGTTTATCCCCTGGCGCGGTTTTTCAGTTGGAGCCGGCACCCCAGCCTGGGGCTGAAAGGGGAGTACAACGAGATCAACAACCTGACCGACGACCGCAGGGAGAACGATTTCTCCCTGCTGATCTCGTTGGAAGGGGGGAGCTTCCTGTGAGGCAGGTGGAGGGTCAGCTCCGCTATCCCTCACCCGCCCTTCGGGCACCCTCTCCCGGGGGGAGAGGGGAACAGTGAAGGTCATCGCAAGAGGTTTCAGATTCTGATCAGGTCGTAGCTCCTGGTCCCGACCCCGATCTTCTCGGCGTGCTCCAGTTGCACCTCCCAGTCGATCTCGGGGTGAACACCGCGGAACTTGTCGCCGCCGGGCTCATGCCCTGTAGCGAGCGCGGTCTCGTGGTTGCCGCGTGCGTTGTTGACCAGGTCAGCGCAGGCCTGGTCCAGCGCCACCGGGTCGGCCGAGGCGCAGATGCCGATGTCGTTGACGATGGGGGCGTCGGCGTGCCCGTAGCAGTCGCAGGCGGGCGAGACCTGGGTGATGAAGTTCAAAAAGAGGGTCTTCCCCTGCTTGCCGTGGAGCGCACCCTTGGCGTACTCCGCCATCTTGCGCATCACCAGCGACGCGCTTTCGTTCCACTGGATGTTGATCGCCTTTCTCTGGCAGGCGGTGATGCAGCGGCTGCACCCGACGCAGGCGGCGGGGTCGATCTGGGCTTTCCCCTCGATGAGGGTGATGGCGGCGTGGGCGCAGGACTTAAGGCAGACGCCGCAGCCGTTGCAGAACCGCTCCGCTACCTTGGGCGCCACCGTGGAGTGCTGCTGCATCTTCCCGGTACGGCTCGAGCACCCCATGCCGAGGTTCTTCAGGGTCCCGCCGAACCCGGTCAGTTCGTGGCACTTGAAGTGCGACACCGCGATGAGCGCGTCCGCCTCCAGGATCTCGGCGCCTATGTTCACCGTCTTCAGGATCTCGCCGTCCACCTGCACGTCCCTCGCGTTATGCCCCTTGAGGCCGTCGCACATGATGAGCGGCGCGTTGACCACCACGTAGGCGAAACCGTTTTCCACGGCGCAGGCCAGCGCGGAGACCGCCTCCTTGCGTTCGCCCGGATACAGGGTGGAGGAGTCGGTCAGAAACGGCTTCCCCTCCAGCGCCTTGATCTCGTCCACCACGCGGCGCAGGAAGATGGGGCGGATGAAGGTGTGGTTGCCCCGCTCGCCGAAGTGCACCTTCACCGCCACCAGATCTCCCGCCGCCACGCTCTGCGCCAGCCCGGCCTGCTGCATCAGGCGGCCGATCTTGCCGAACAGGTTCTCCTTGGCACCGGCCCTCATATCCGCGAAAAACACCTTGCTCTTCATAAGCTTCCCCTCCTTTACGCGATACCCGAAAAACGATCTGCGATTGGTATCACATATCGCCGGCAGATTCAACAGCACGTAACTTTTTCTTGCTCTGTCGGCAAAATATGTTATTTATTAAAAATTCTCAGGGTAGTCCACTGGGGAAAAGTGGAAACGACGCTTCAGGAGCGGCGTCGCGGCCGGTGGCCGCGGGCCGGGTCCGGGGCGACGGCGCCCTGCAAACCATTAAAAATTCGGCACCCGGAACCGCCTCGCCTGACGCGGACGCGCAGCGAAGCGCGGAGACGGGAACGATAAAGGAGTACCGATGATCGAATGTGACGAGCGAGAACTCTGGATCATGGGACTGGGCGAGAGGGTGGAGCGGGGAGCCGTCGTGTGCAGCTACCTCGCCGAAGGTGGGCACCGCGCCAGGACCGCCAAGGTATCGGAACTCTCCGGCTGCACCCCGAGGGCGATCCTGCTGGATCTCTCCCCCTGGTCCGACGACGGCTGGGGCGTGCTGCTGAGCCTCAAGGAGAACCCTGCGACGCGGGAGATCCCGATCCTCCCCATATACCTGAGCGAGATCGGCCAGGTGGGTGCCGTGTTCCCGGTGGCGGGCTTTTTCACCCTCCCCATCGACACGCCCTACATGACCAAGAAGCTGAAGCAACTTGGGCTCACCGACGAGTCCGATGACTACGACCTGCAGGTGATGATGGTGACCCGCAAGGGAGAGGAGCAGGTGCAGCACGCCATCACCAAGCTCGGCTTCGAGGTGGTGAATGCCTACACCGGCAAGGAGGCGGTGGCGCTTGGCACCATCGTCCATCCCTACATGATGTTCTGCTCGCTGATGCTCCCGGACCAGGCCGCATTCGAGCTGCTGGAGCGTTTCCGGCTCTACCCGCAGACGCGGAACATCCCGTTCTTCGTGCTGCTCAAGGGGGAGATGAAGGACGGCGAGCGCCAGGCCATGAGCCGCAGCATCGAGCACCTGGTGCGCAAGAAATGGCTCACGCGCCAGGAGTTCCTGGCCTATTTCAAGAAGAGCAAAGAGTGACGCAGGGAAAAGGGGGGACGGCCAAAAGCCGCCCCCCCCTTTGATTTCCCGGTACACGCTCTCTTTATTCCCTTTTCTTCCCTTCCGCCTCCATGTACACCTTCTTCACCGTCGGCAGGTTCCTTTTTATCTCGCTCGCGGCTGCCATTGCGGCCCGGATGACTTACTTCGGGCTGGCCGCCCCGATTTTCCACAGCGGTGTCCGGTGTGGCGGGACCGGGAGAAGAGGGTGGCGGCAGTGATGCTGCCGGCCAGGAGGATACCCAGGCCCCACCTGTGCTCCGAGAGCCAGACCTGGGTGCTGAAGGCAGTGGAGCGGGCGTCGAACCGCCCGTGCGCGCCGTACGGGCCGGGAACGCTTTCCCACAGGTTGGCAGGGCGGTCGGGCCGCTCCGGCTCGCCGGTCTGCTGTGACTTGTACCCGGTGAGACCCAGGTAGAGATCGAGCAGGCCGGCGATGAACTTGTTGCCCCACATCGCCTTCACGGTCGGGAGCCCCACGTAGATCTCACGGCGCCGGTGGTGCGACGCCCAGACGATGGCGTTGGCCGCGACCTCGGGCTGGTAGATCGGGGGGACCGGCTGCGGCCGGTTGGGAAGGCGCGATTCCACCCAGTCGAACTGCGGCGTGTTCATCGCGGGAAGCTGCACCATGGTGAGGTGCACCCGGCTCTTTGCGTGGATCAGTTCGCACCGGATCGAGTCGGTGAAGCCCCTCATGCCGTGCTTGGCGCCGCAGTAGGCGGACTGCAGCGGGATGCTCCGCTCCGACAGCGCCGACCCCACCTGGATCACCATGCCCCGGTCGCGCGGCAGCATCCGCTTTAGGGCCGCCATGGTGCCGTGCACCGCGCCCAGGTAGGTCACCTCAGTCACCCGCCTGAACTCCTCAGGGGTCATCTCCTTGAACGAGGAAAACACCGAGGTCATGGCGTTGTTCACCCAGACGTCGATGGGGCCGAACTCCCGTTCCACCTCGGACGCCGCCTCCTCGACGCGCCGCGCGTCGGCCACGTCCCCCACCAGCACCAGCCCTCTCCCCCCTAGCCGTTCCACCTCTTGCCTGGCTGCGTCCAGCCGCTCGCGGTCCCTGGCGATAAGGCCGATGCTCGCCCCCTCGCTGGCGAAGGCGTGTGCAGTGGCGCGCCCCACGCCGGCCGAGGCACCGGTAATCACGACGACTCTGCTGCTCGCTGCTGTCATGGCTTTCTCCTTTTCCACCATTGAATGATCCGGGGGGGGTGTTGGTTTTTGTTAATTCAGCGCCCTCTAGAATACCAGATGTGGGGGCTTAGTCTCCCCTATCGCAAACGGGTCAGGAGGTGAAGCATGAAGAGAACGGGCCGGCGTGCGGTTCGGACGACAACAGTACCGTACCGTGAGAGGCAACCTGGGCGATGAGCTTTTCCGAGAGAAGGGGGGCTGCCTTAGGTGGGAGTGGGCACTACGGCTTCATCATCTGTTGTGAAGGTAAGGTCTGAAAACACGGAGGGGGCCGCGTTGCGCCCCCCTCTGCTCGTTTCGGGGTGAAGAGAAAGCCTACTTGTTGATGGTAAACTCGTCGCGCCTGTTCTTGCCCCACGCGGCTTCGTCGTGGCCGGCGACGGCGGGCTTCTCCTCGCCGTAGCCGATGGTGGAGAGGCGGCTGGCGGGAATCCCAAGGGCCACCAGGTATTTCATGGCGGACTGGGCGCGGCGCTCGCTCAGGGCGAGGTTGTACTCATCCGAGCCGCGCTCGTCGCAGTTCCCCTCGATGCGGATCTTCACGTTGGGCATCGTCTTCAGCTTGGCGTAATTGTCGGTCAGGGTCTTGCGGGCTGCGTCGCTCAGTACGTCCGAGTCGAAGTCGAAATAGATCTTCTCGAGCGCGCCGGCGAGGGCGGTTTCGTTCTTGGTCAGCGCGGCGGGCTGCGACTGGATCGGGTCCGTCTTGATGGTGGTCGCGGGGAGCGCCGTCGTGGTGGGTGCTGTTTGCTGCGGCGCTGCGGGTGCCTCGATCCTGGCGGGTGCCGCCTGCTGGGTGGTCGCCGAGGGGGCCACGGCCTGGTCGGCCTTGACGGCCTGCTGCCTGGCGCAGCCGCTGAAGATGAATACGCCGGTGCAAAGGACCGGTACCAGTCGCTTCAAAGTTGTTTTCATGGAGTTCCTCTCTTTATGGTTCCGTTATAGGTGAGCGGGACGACGCGCGTGCGGGCGCAATCAACCGCGGCTCATGTGCTGCTGCGACTGCGGAAACGGTGGCGTCGGGTGCTGGATGTCAGGTGGCGAAAGCAGGCGGGCCCCGGGTAAGCTCCGAGAGAAAGGGGGAGACTTGCACGCCTTGGAAGACGGGGTGGCATGCGGCGTCGGAGGTGGCGTCGCGAACGGGTTCGCAGCTCGCAGTCAGTTCGGCCGGGGACTGGTCCAGGGACTTCTTGGCTACCGTCTCCTGCGACTTCTTGAACTGCTCCTCGATGTAGGCGCGGGGCTTTGATTTGGGGCGGTTCGGACGTGACAGGTCCGGCCCCCGCATCCCGAAGGTGAGGATGCAGATCGAGGTGAGGCAGGTGACCAGCACCAGGAGGCTTCTATGGCTCAGGTTCTTGTAGATCATAGCGTTGTGCCCGCGCAAAGATTGCAGCGAACGAGAGCGTTTATAACGCATCTGCAACCGAAACACAACCAGCTACTTGATGCAGCCCGTCCCGTTTCCCTGTTGACTCCAAGGCGCAGTGATCCATTTCGCGGTGCCGGCACTTGACCGTTACACCGCCGGCTGGAGGGGGCGAGACGGGTTTAAGAATTAGCGGCTCGAATTTCCGATGTCAGCGAGGTAGATGCCGTTCAAGTCGCTGAAGACCACATGGTTGCCGTAGATGGCGGGCGTGTACCGGTCCTGGCTGCAGTTGGCGAGGGCGGTCTCTTTTCCGGTAACCAGGTCCAGGACATGGATGTTCTCGAGTTCTCCCTTCGAGTTGTCCACAAACACCACCTTGGTGCCCCAGATGCGCGGAAAGCGCTGGTTGGCGTCGCTCTTGGTGAGCCTTCGCTCCTGTCTGCTGTTGATGTCGAAAAGATAGATGTCGTAGTTGGGGAGCACGTCCTTGTTGCGGTTGTCCTCCCAGACCACCAGGCTGTCGTAGACCGACGGTGACCACTGGGCCTCAGGATTGGAGGTCACCCGCATTTCCTTACTCTTGGCCAGGTCGTACAGGTAGATGTCGCCGGAATCGTTACGCTCATCCTTCCAGGCCAGGTAATCGACGCCCAGGGCGGCAAAGCCTTGCGCCGCCGGCCCGGCTTCCATCCGTTTCTCCTTCATCGTGAGCAGGTCGTAGAGGCAGAGCGTCTCCCTGCCGTCGCTCATCTCGGTCCAGGCAAGGTAGCGATCCGAAACGGTCAGGTCGACCTTGGGGACGCCCGAAAGCACCACCGGCGCCTCCTTCCCCTCGGCCAGGTCGTACATGTAGATGTCCGACGTCCCGTTGCGGTAATCCTGCCAGTAGATCCTGTTGCCATAAATGCGCGGCTTCTTGTGGTTAACCTCCCCTTGGGTGATCCGGGTTTCGGTTCCGGTTTCTATATCATAAAGGTAGATGTCGGCCTTGCCGTTGCGGGTATCCTGCCAGACCACGCGGCTGCCGTAGATGTCGGGATACTGCCTGGTTCCCACTCCCGATGCGATCTGCTTGACCGGGATTTCGTCGGCGCCGCACACGGAGCCGATCAACAGGGATACCAAGATCCCGCACAGCGTCATTTTCATAGCTTCCTCCCTCGGCATATCCAGGCTCGGGCCGGTTCCGCCGCCTGCATTTGTATGAAATTTTCCTTAGCATGTCAACGCTTCAGTTCTAATAGGCATTTCACCCTAAGCTGTGGTGTAAAACACCCAAGCAGGTGAGGAGCCCCACCTACAGGGTGCGCCCTGCAAAGGTGCGGCCAATATTTTAATTAGCAAAAACAGCTACTTATTCAAAAAGTGAAACTTGGTATAAGGGTTGCTTATTAGCGGAGGTTTGTGAATACAGCAACCGTGGCCACGGAAGACTGTTGATTCATCACTGCAGGGAAAATATTCCAAGGAGGCAGACATGAAGAAATCCGTACTGGTAGGGGGCGTGCTGCTGGCGTCCTTCTACGGGACCGCTTTCGGCGCGACACTGTCGGTGCAGACGGCGACCAACAAGCTGAACTACGGGCAGAGCTCCGTCGTCACCGTCAAGGCCAACGCAGAGAACGGCACCACCAGGGTCACCACGGGCAGCATCCGCTACGCCAACGTCACCATCAAGAACCCCAGCGGCACCACGCTTTTGAACGGCGTCGCCATGAGCAAGGACCCGTACACCGGCTTTGCCTACTACAACTACACCCTCTCCAGTTCCGCCCCCAAAGGGACCTACACTGCGACGGTCAGCTTCACCGACACCAGCGGTAATACCGGCACCGGCTCCACAACCTTCAAGGTGCAGCTCCCGGTGCCGAGCCATGTGAGCTACGTGACCTCGTACAACGGTCCCGCCACCTGCATCACCAGCGCCTGCCACGCGACCCAGGCGAGCGCCATGTTCGGATCGGTGCACTACCAGTGGACCGGCGACAACCAGAAGGCGATCGAGCTGGCGGCCTCCGGTTCCAAGGCCTCGAAGCTTGGTGGCATCAACAACTTCTGCATTCAGCCGGACATGAACTGGCTGACCATCTTCCAGAAGACCGACGGTACCACCGGCCCCGGCGGCTGCGCGGTCTGCCACGCGGGTAACGGCCTCAAGCCCTCCACCACCTCCAGCCAGGCGCAGCTTGAGAACATCGACTGCCTCATGTGCCACGGCAACGGCTACTCCAGGAAGGTCGTACAGAACCTCGACGGCACCTTCTCCATGGTTCCGGCCGACGGGCTGAACGTGCTTTCCATCGCGCAGAACGTGATCCGCCCCAACCGTACCGCCTGCATGCGCTGCCACGAGAAGTCCGGCGGCGGCGACAACTACAAGCGCGGCGACATCGAGTCCACCAACAAGACCTGCACCAAGGCCTACGACGTGCACATGGGCACCGACGGGCAGAACTTCAACTGTCAGGAGTGCCACAGGACTACGAGCCACAAGATGGCTGGCCGCGGTTCCGACATGCGCGCCCTCGATACCACCGCACCGCTTAGCTGCGAGAACTGCCACTCCCGCATCCCGCACCGCTCCACCAACGTGAGCTACACCGATCTGAACCGCCACAGCGACAAGGTGAACTGCTCGGTCTGCCACGTGCCGACCTTCGCCAAGACCATCCCGACCGACATGAACCGTGATTGGTCCGTCATGGAGATCGACACCGCCAAGGCGCTCTGGGATCCGACCATGATCAAGGCCACCAACGTCATGCCGACCTACGCCTGGTTCAACGGTTTCAGCCACTTCTACAAGTTCAAGGATCCCGCCAGCCTCGACGCCCGCGGCGTGCAGGTGATCAGCAAGCCCGACGGCGCCTTCGAAGACCCGGCCGGCAAGTTCTCCAAGCTGTTCCCCTTCAAGCTCCATCAGGGTTCGCAGCCGATGGAAACCACCACCAAACAGCTCCTGCCGGTGAAGAACAAGTACGCCTTCGAGACCGGTGACATCACCACCGCCATCCAGCTCGGCGCCGCAGCACAGGGGATGACCTACAACGCCCACACCTTCGTCCCGACCGAGCAGTACGAGGGGATCTTCCACGGTGTCGGTCCCAAGACCACCGCCGTTTCCTGCGCGAACGGCGGCTGCCACCCCCAGGTCACCACCGGCGCCAACAGGATCCCGTTCTCCACCCTGGGCTACACCCGCCGCGGCACCACGGCCCAGATGTGCGACGTCTGCCACGGCGCGAAGACCTACACGAGCTTCACCTCGCTGCACAGCAACCACCGCGACCGCAAGAACTGCGCGGCCTGCCACGGCACCGGCTACCCGCTGAAGGAAGCGGTCTCCACGCTGTGCGACAACTGCCACAGCCTGAAGTCCTTCACTACCGCCAACGACGTACACAGCAGGCACGTCCAGGGCAAAGGGTATGACTGCAGCAACTGCCATACCTTCAGCGCGGGCATGACCGGCGGGCATGTAGAAGAACATTAATCACCCGCAGTGACAGAAGCAGTACGAAAAGCCACCCCTCGGGGTGGCTTTTCCTTTTGGGATCCCCTCCCCTCCGGGAGAGGGTGCCCGCAGGGCGGGTGAGGGCGCTGCCAGAGCGGAGGTTGTTGCCATGGCCGACGCCCTCACCCCTGCCCCTCTCCCAAAGGGCGAGGGGAAATGAATTGTCCCAACAGTCGACGGAAGAAGGATGCGGCTGCTATTTTGGCTGCATCAGCCACTTTGTGATATGCTGTTATGCGGCGCACTGTAGCAAGAGAAAGCGCCCTTTGAGCTATCTACAACACCTACTGAAAGATGGAGGACGACATGCGAAGATTGCGTTACGGCTTCATTGTGCTGGGGCTGTTGTTGTGCCTGTCGACGAATGCGACAGCCTCGGTCAGCGTTGGCATAGGCATCGGTCTTCCCAACGTGAGCATTGGGATCAACCTGCCGGTCTATCCGGATCTGCGGCCGGTTCCAGGGTATCCCGTCTATTACGCCCCCAACGTCTACGGCAACTACTTTTTCTATGATGGTATGTACTGGGTCTTCTGGAACGATGCCTGGTACGCGAGCTCCTGGTATAACGGCCCGTGGGCGCTGGTCGACCCGTACGCGGTACCGGTCTACATCCTGCGCGTTCCGGTGCGCTATTACCGGGAACCGCCTCCTTATTTCCGGGGCTGGGGCCCGGACCGCCCGCCGCGCTGGGGCCAACATTGGGGACGCGGTTGGGAAGAGCGTCGTCATGGTTGGGATCGCTGGGACCGCAACCGTGCCCCGAGACGGGCGCCGCTGCCGGCTTATCAGCGCAGTTACTCAGGTGACCGCTATCCAGGCCCCGATCAACAACGCAGACTGCACAGGGAAAGCTATCGTTACGAGCCCCGGAACCCCGTTGTGCGCAAGCACGTGAGGGAGGTTGACCAACGTCCGCAGGGCCCGGCACCGCGCCAGGAACGTCCCGAGATGAGGGGGCCGGCTGTGGCTCCTCCGGGACCGATGCATCGCGGGCCGGAGCACGAACGTCAGGCCCCGATGAGGGTTGAACCCCGGCCTCCGCAAGCCACGGAACCAAGGCATGAGCCGCGCATGGAGCGCCCGGAGCGGATGCAGGAGCGCATGCCTGAGCGCATGGAAAGGATGGAGAGAGGCGGAGGTGGCGAGCGGGGCGGCGGTCCGGGACGCGGCCCGGATAGAGACGAAGGCCGCGGCCGCTGATACCTAAGACACGTAGCGAAAAGAGCCCCTCCCGGTTTCGGGAGGGGCTCTCTATTTCAGGCTCTCTGCCAAGGGTGTACCCTCTCCCTCTGGGAGAGGGTGGCCGGAGGCCGGGTGAGGGCGAGGCGGCGGTGCGTCAAGCCGTTCGGCTGTGCGGACCCGGATGTTGAGCGCCGGTTACAGCTGGTTGGCCGTCTGTGAGTAGTTGCGACCCCAGTCGCACATCATTTCCAGGATTGGGAAGATGGTCCGTCCTTGTTCAGTCAGCGAGTACTCGACCTTGGGGGGGACCTGCGGATAGACCTTGCGGTGCACCAGGCCGTCCATTTCCAGTTCGCGCAACTGCTGGGTGAGCATCTTCCGGGTGGTGTCGGAGAACTGTCTTTGCAGGTCCGAGAAGCGCATGGTTTCCTGCGCCAGGTGCCAGAGGATGGAAGCCTTCCATTTGCCGCCGACCAGCGCCAGCGTCACATCGATGCCGCACTTGTACTCCCTGTCCCGAAATGTCATAAGCTCCGCTGCCGCTTGATTCTGTTGCATCCCGTCCCCGCCTTTGCCGTGGTTTCCAAAAAGGTACTGTGTTTCGATATGGGTACTACGTTTCAAAAAAGTTCGTTATTGACGATTGGTAACTAATGGTCCTATATAGCCCATCCGGTAAAAAAAGAAAAGCGTCCGGTTCACACAAACCGGCTAAACGGGAGGAACAGTAATGAAAGTCGTCGCATTCAACGGCAGCCCCAATAAGGAAGGGAACACCTATCACGCCATCAAGCTGGTCACGGCCGAACTTGAGAAGGAGGGCGTCGAGACCGAAATCGTCCACGTCGGCAACAAGGCCATCCGCGGCTGCATCGCCTGCTACCAGTGCGTGAAGAACCAGGACGAGCAGTGCGCCATCAAGGACGAGGTGAACGAGTGGGTCCAGAAGATGAAGGAGGCGGATGGCATCATCCTTGGTTCGCCGGTGCACTACTCAGGTGTTGGCGGCACCATGAAGTCCTTTCTCGATCGCGCCTTCTTCGTTGCCGGCGTGAACGGGGGGCTTTTGCGCCACAAGGTCGGGGCGGCGGTAGTGGCGGTGCGGCGCTCTGGCGGGGTGACCACCTTCGACGAGTTGAACCACTTCCTGAACTACTCCGAGATGCTGCTGGCCACCTCCAACTACTGGAACGTCATTCATGGCAGAACGCCGGGCGAGGCGCTGCAGGATGAGGAAGGGAAGCAGATCATGCGCATCCTGGGCAACAAGATGGTGTGGCTTTTGAGGCTGCTGGAAAACGGCAAAGGCGTGGTGCCCGAGCCGGAAAAGGAAGCGAAGATTTTCACCAACTTCATCAGGTAGGCAGGAGAGGTTTATGCTGGAGTTCAAGGTCGCCAAAGAAAAATGTACCCGTTGCGGGCTCTGTGTAGCCGACTGCCCCGCCCACGTGATCGACACGGCGGAAGGCTTCCCGTTGATCACCACCGAGAAGGAGGCGGGCTGCTATCGCTGCCAGCACTGCTTCACGGTTTGTCCCACCGGCGCAGTTTCCATCCTCGGTCTCGATCCCGCACAGAGCACTCCACTTGTGGGAGAGTGGCGCCCGGATCCGGTGCAGCTCGAGACGCTCATCAAGGGGCGCCGCTCGGTGAGGCGCTACCAGCCGGAGAACCTGGAGCCCGAACTGATGCAGCGGCTCCTCGAGGTCGCGTGGCACGCGCCGACCGGGGTCAACACCCGCCAGGTCCGTTTCACCGTCATCGACGACTGCGATAAGCTGGCCGCCTTCCGCGACGAACTTCTGGCGGGAATCGCGCGCCTGGTGCGGGACAACGCCCTTCCGGAACAGCTCGCCTTCTTCGCTGATTTCGTGAAGCTCTGGGAGGAACAGGGGGTGGACGTGCTGTTCCGCGGGGCACCGCACCTGCTGGTGGCGTCGGTTTCCAGCAAGGCCGTATCGCCGCTGCAGGATTGCGTTATCGCGCTGAGTTACTTCGAGCTCTTCGCGCAGGCCAATGGCGTCGGCACGGTGTGGGACGGGTTGGCGAAGATCGCCATCGCCGATCTGGTGCCGCAAGCGCAAGCGACCCTGGGGATACCGGAGGACCACACCCTGGGCTACTGCATGGCCTTCGGCAAGCCCGCCGTCCAGTACGCCCGCACCGTCCAGCACCGCGGCGCGCTTATCCACCGGGTTTAACCGCGCGTCCTAAAAAAAGGGGACTGGCTCCGCAGGTGCCAGTCCCCCTTTTCCGTTTATTTTGCGACGTCCACTGTAGGGGCGAATAAATATTCGCCCCCCTGAGCAGCCCCGGCGTCTTGCCTGGCGCAGGGCAATGGTGGTAACAGCGCTGGGCAAATAATTATTTGCCCCTACAGGGTCTCTGCCGGAAGCTACCGCGCAACTTGGCTCCCGTTATTCACCCCCATCAGCCTCGCCATGGTTTCCAGCGGGTTCCCCGCAACCCGGCTCCCCTCGTGGTAGAAGGTCACCAGCTGCAACGAGCCCCCCTTGACCGCTTTGATGGCGACGTCGTCGGGCGTGAAGGTGGTGCGTCCCAGCGATTTCTTGGTGGGCCAGTCGACACCGCTGTAGCTCATGTAGACGAGCTTGGAGCAGTAGACGCGCCCCTTGGATTCCACGTCGAAGTTGAAATCGTAGGGCTTGCCCACCTGGCGCAGCGCCTGTATCACCGTGTTGGCGCGGTCGGATCGGGTGGCGGCGGTCTTGCGCATGATGCCGATGCTGTCGATGTTGAGGAAGTGCTGCATGGTGTTCATCTCGACTCCCGAGCGCAGCGCCTCGACCACTTGGTGCCCGCTTTTTATCTGCTCCTGGTACGGGCGTACCACGGGGTGATCCCAGATCCCCAGTTCCCTCAGTTCCGCCTCGCTTCCGGTCCACACCGCCGCGTGTCCCCAGTACCCGGGAATCAACTTGTCGGTCAGCCGGAAGGGCGTCTTCTCAAGCAGGATATCCCCCGCCTGCAGCGTCTTTTGCACCTCGGTCCGCACTTCTTCCCGGCCGTAGAGCTTCCCTTTGCGCGTCTCGACCAGCCCCACCGCGTTGCCGAAGATCATGCTGAACAGGCTCGTTCCTTCCCGCTCCAGCCCGACCACGGTGTCAGTAGTCACGGCCCCGAAGAAGCCGAGTTTTCTACCCACTACGTAGAACGGGGACCACTTCTTGACCATGTCGTACGAGGGGCTCTGCCTGATCAGAGTGGAGACGTACTCCATGGCCAGCGTATCGGAGGAGAACGGTGCCTTCCTGGTCTGCTTCTCGTAGAACTTGATAGCCCGGCGCACCCTCTGCCGGTTGGCGATGGAGTCGTAGCTCAGGGTCACCTTGGCGAGTTCGGCACTCCGCACCGCGTAGCCGGGGTCGCGTTCGTTGAGGATGCGACGCAACTTGCTGTCCCCCTCGAACAAGGAGACCGCGAGCAGGTAGTTGTCGTAGAGGACCAGGGCGGAGGAGAGCGAGAGCATCACCCCTTTAAGCCTGCTTTCCGGGGTCACGCCCAGTTCCTTCAGTTCCTTCTCGCCCGCCTCCAGCCAGCACTCGTGCGCTTCCGCCAGCGCCAGAAGCTTCTGGCGCAGCGCCATGTGCTGGATGATCCCCTGGTTGATCAGCGCCAGGTCGTCGCCGGAGAGCGGCTTGCCGTGCTCCATGTCCTGTTTGATGCGGACGCCGGTTTTGATGGTCTCGGCCCGCAGCGCCAGCGCCTCTTCGGCCAGAGTCCGGAACTCAACCAGCTCCCTGGTGAGCCCTTGCTCGACGGATGACCTGCCGCAGCCGTGCGCCTCGAGGAAGTGTCCGGTGCAGGGCTTGCTGGATTCGCCTTCGCCGCACAGCCCCTTCTGGGCCAGTTCCTTGAGCGAATCTCCGGCATTGGCTGGTACCACGCAGGAAAGGGTGACAAAGAGCGAGAACAGGATGACGTTACGTCTCATTTAAATCCTCCCAATCCATCCTCCCTCTCCCTCTGGGAGAGGGCTGGGGTGAGGGAGCGAGGGAGCGTTAGCCAAACGCGGCAAAGATAGCGGCAGTTTGCCGCCGTGACAACTAATTTGTTGCCGCGAGCGCCAGCTCCTTGAGCCCCTTCAGGTCGAGCTTGCCGGTGCCGAGGATCGGGAGGTTCTCCACTTCGACGAAGCCGTCTCGCGCTGGCTTCCAGAGGTTGGGGAGCTCGCTCTCCGAGAGAAGCCGCGACAGGGTGGCCGCGTCGGTGGCGCCCCGGGTGTAGATCACCACCAGCCGCTCCCCCTTCTTCTCGTCGGGCACGGCGGTCACCGCCAGGACGCCGCTCTGGCCGAGCCTGCCGTGCAGTTCGTCCTCCACGGCGCCGTGCGGCACCATTTCGCCGCCGATCTTGCTGAAGCGCGTGATGCGGTCGGTGATCCTGATGAAGCCGTCGTCGTCCATGATGCCGAGGTCCCCCGTCGCGTACCACCCGTCCCGCACCGCCGCCGCGGTCTGCTCGGCTTTACCGAGGTAGCCGACCATGACGTTGGGCCCCTTCACCTCGATCATCCCGGTTTTCCCGGGATTGAGGACTGCCCTGCTCTCCGGATCGACAATGCGGATGGCGACCCCGGGGATCGGATGCCCCACGCTCCCCTCCTTGGCGCCCTGCTGCCGCACGCCGTCGATCTCCACGTCCGGCAGGCTCAGGGAGATGACCGGGGAAAGCTCGGTGGCGCCATACCCCTCCATGGGGCGCACCCCGAACTTCTCCTCGAAGGTGTCGGCGACCTTGCTCTTCAGCTTCTCTGCGCCGGTGATCACCAGGCGCAGCGAGGCGAAGTCCTCGCGCTTGGCGCGGCGTAGGTAGGAGAGGAGGAAGGTCGGCGTCGCCAGGAGCAGGGTCGAGTTGTGCTCCCGCACGACCTGGGCGATCTTCTCGCCGTCGAGCGGGTTCGGATGATAGGCCGCGGAGAAGCCGCTGGTGAGCGGGAACCAGAGCGTCGCGGTGAACCCCAGGGAGTGGAAGAAGGGAAGCGCGGAGCAGATGTTGTCGTTCAGGTCCACCCGGAACACCATGCGCAGCGCCTCGATGTTGGACATGATGTTGTGGTGGCTGAGCATCACCCCTTTGGGCTCGCCTGTGCTCCCGGATGAGAAAATCACCGTGGCGCTCTTGTCGGCGTGGAAGCCGTTGCCGCGGCAGAGAAGCGGCGCGGGGTAGAGGCGCGCCTTGAACAGGGCGAGGAATTTGTCCAGGGGCGAGACGGTGGGAGCGATGTCCTCCAGGCAGATCATCCCCTCCAGGCGCGGCAGGGCGGGGACCTTCTCCAGGAAGGCGCGCGAGGTGATCACGGTGCGGATGCCGCATTGGTCGACCGCGGAACGAAACGACGCCTCGGAGGCGGTGAAGTTGAGGTTGACGGTGACCCGCCCGAGCATCGAGAGCGCGAGGTTCGCCAGCACACCGCCGGCGGATGCGGGGAGCAAAAGCCCCACGTGCTCCTCCGGCCCAATCAGTCGCTCCAGCTTGCCCGAGAGCGCAACCGCGCCAACCAGGGTGCGGCCGTAACTAAGGTTCTTGCCGGAGGTGTCGGCAACGGCGCGGCGGTTCCAGTGCTGGCGCGCCGTGCGGATGAAGTATTCCGGCAGCGGCCTGCGTTGTTCCTTGCGCGAGGCGAAGTAGTCGCAGGAGAGCTCGGCCACCTTCTGGCGCACCTCGACGGCGAGGCTGGTCGCGGGCATGGGGGTGCCGAACAGGATGGTCACCGGATACGGGGAGAGGGCCGGCAGCCGCGAGAGGAGCTTGCCGTGGGCGTAGGAGAGGATGCTCCCCCAGGCTCCGCCGATGTAGACCGGGATGATCGGGTGACCGCTGTCCTTCACGATCCGTTCGAAGCCGCCCCGGAACTCCCCCAGCATCCCGTTTCTGGTCAGCGCCCCTTCGGCGAAGATGCAGACCATGTACCCCTCGTCCAGCGCGGCGCGCGCCCTCTTGATGAACTCGAGCATCTCACGCCTGCCGTCGGTGGAGGAAACCGGGATCACCCCCATGAGTTTGAACAGGCCGCGCAGAACCGGGGTGTTGTAGATGCTGCGCTCCATGACGAAGCGGATGCGGCGCTGGCAGGTGGCGGTGAGCAGCAGTGCGTCGGCCCAAGTGACGTGGTTGGGGATCAGCAGCGCGGGCCCCTCCACCGGCAGGTTATCCTGCCCGATGATGCGCAGGCGGTAGAAGATGCGCATGGTCACCAGCGCGATGAAGCGGACCAGAAAGTCCGGCAGGATCCGGAAGGAGAGGATGGTGAGCACCAGGGTGAGCGCTCCTATGATGCTGAAGCCCTGGGCCGCGGAAAGCCCCAGCGGCCCGCTGAAGAGCCAGGTGAGCCCCGAGGCGAGGAGGATGCCGATCCAGTTGATGAAGCTGGAGGCGGCCAGTACCTCGCCGCGCATGGAGGCGTCTGCGCGCAGCTGGATGAAGGTCTGCAGCGGCAGGCTGAAGACGCCGGCGGAGATGCCGAAGCAGACGATGACTGCGAGGCTGACCGGGAGGCTCGCCGGCAGTGCGTGCAGCAGCCACGGTGATACGGTGAGGCCGGCGGCGCCCAGCGGGACGATGCCGAACTCGACGTCGCGGCCGGAGAGCTTTGCGGCGAGGAGCGACCCCAGGCCGATCCCCAGTGCCGCGGCCAGGAAGAGGTAGCCGCTGTGGGCCTCCGGGAGCCCGAGCCGCTCCATGCCGTACCCGATCAGGTTCAACTGCGCGAATGCGCCGATGAACATGAACCAGGCCAGCCCGATGATGGCGAGCATGAGGTGGCGGTCGCGGCTCACCCCCCTGATGGTGCGCAGGATCTCGGTGGGGAAAAGCGCCACCGGGTGATGGGCGTCGCAGCGCTCGCTCTTCCCGATCAGACGGGCCGAGCCGAAGCCGGCGACGGCTATGACGAGGCAGAAAAGGGCTGCCAGCCAGAAGCGGCCGTCGACCAACTGGGCCAGCCCCGAGGCTAGCCCGGTACCGACGATGATGGCCATGAAGGTGCAGGATTCCATCGTCCCATTGACCCGGGACAGCTCTTCCTTCTCCACCAGTTCGGGGAGGATGCTGTACTTGGCGGGGGCGAAGAAGGCGCTGTGGGCGGCCATCAGGAAGACCACCAGGTAGAGGCCCTGCTCCAGGCGCAGGGCGAAGGCTCCTACCGCCAGGAGCGTCACCAGGACTTCGACCAGCTTCACGTTCACGATCAGCTTCGCTTTGGCCATCCGGTCGGCAAGGCAGCCGGCCGGTGCCGAGAAGAGGAGGAACGGGAGGACGAAGGCCGCGCCCACCGTGGCGGTGACGGCGCCGGCATGGGTGCGCCCGTGGCTGCCTATCAGGAAGAAGATGATCAAAAGCTTCAGGATGTTGTCGTTCAGCGCTCCAAGAAACTGGGTGGTGTTCAGCCAGGCGAACGATTTCGATGACGTGATGGCGGTGCTCATTGCGGTACTCCTGCGGCCTGTAGCCTGATGACGGAATGGGCGTTGAAGAAGATCTGCTCCGGGACCCCGAGCGCCTCCTTGAGGGCTACGTCCTGGTCCCACGGATTGGCGATCCGTGAGATCTGCAGCAGGCGCCGCGGCGAGATCCGGTTCGGGAACCCGAACGGGGTGACCGCCGCCGTGTTGGGGATCGGCATGTCGGTGCCGTAGAGGAGCCGGCCGAAGAGCTCCGGGTGCTTGAGCAGGCGCTGCAGGTGCGTCAGCCGGTTCAACTGGGTGAGCGCGGAGATGTCCGCGTACAGGTTGGTGTACTCGCCGCAGAGCCTGAGAAAGCGGCGGTGGTTGCTCTCCCCCTGGTTGCGGCCGTTACTTGCGGCGTGTGCCGCGATGACCCGCACGCCGAGGCTGAGCGGCAGCCTCAGGCGCTCCGGGTCTGCCAGTTCGTTGCGGGTCCTGGTGAAGGACTTTTCCGAGCCGGTGTGGGTAAGCAGCGGCAGCCCGAGCTCCCTCAGTTTCAGGTAGAACGGGGTCAGACGCCGGTCGGCAGGATCGAAGTGCTGGATGGAGGGGAGCCACTTGACCAGCACCGCACCGTCCGCCGCCGCCCGCTCCAGGCGCTCCAGGGCGTCGCGGCGCAGCGGATTGATACTGGCGCCGAAGAGGAGGTTCGGGTACCTGGCCGTTTCGGCAGCCACGAACTCGTTGGGGATGAACATCTCGGTCTGCGCCCGGTCCAGCTCCCCCTTGTCGTCCACCGCACCATCCATGGCCAGGATGACCGCTGCGGTCACCCGCTTCGAGGTCGCCAGGCGCTCCGATGTGCGCCGCATTACCAGGCTGTCCCCTTCGTTGAGCAGTTCCTGCTCCGTCACGCCGAAGGCATTCAGGAACATCCTGTATCTCCAGCTCCTGCGCATCGCGGGTGAGATGAAGCAGCCGCTGTTTCTCGCGCCGATGCCGGCGGTGTGACAGTGAATGTCGATGATGCCGTTTGCTGTGGAAACATCCATGTCGGTCTCCCTCTGAGTCGGATACCTTTTCTTTTACAGATACTGTGCCAATGCTCGATCGGTGGAGAGTGTAAGCCCAACATGCCGATCCTGCGACGATCATCTGAACAGGCGGGTCTTTGCTTGGAAACATGTCTTGACATTTAATGCTCATAGATAATACATAAAATGTATGACTGCTACCAAAATGACAGATCAAGAATGGGCTTTCCTGGAGACAGTTGCGCGGGCCGCTTTTGCCAATCCCTTTGGGGAGACGAGGGACGATCTCGACCTTGCCATCGGAGGCGCCCCGCGCGGGTCGTCATCTGAAGAGATCCTTGAATCGGTGCTGAGCCGGGTTGCGACGCAGGTGGAGAGCCTGCGCCGCAGGGGGCTGGCGGACCTGCAGGGT
The DNA here is from genome assembly GCF_019063845.1 of Geomonas subterranea. Classification (NCBI taxonomy): domain Bacteria; kingdom Pseudomonadati; phylum Thermodesulfobacteriota; class Desulfuromonadia; order Geobacterales; family Geobacteraceae; genus Geomonas; species Geomonas subterranea. The sequence continues at coordinate 3,430,877 of NZ_CP077683.1, read as the reverse complement.
CAGGGGGGCAACCGGCGTGAGGTTCTGCGCAGGTTCTGCCTGTTCCACGTATTCCATCGCTACGTCGATCACTTCGACCGGCTCATCCAGGCGCAGTTGCAGGAGGGGGACAAGCCCTGCCGCGTCGGCTTCGCCAGACAGGCGCTGGAGGAATTGTCCGCTTTCGGCCTCAACCCGGAGGAGGCGGAGCGGACCTTTGCCGTCTTCTACCAGCTGCGCCGCGCCTTCTACTTCATCAGGAACGGCCTGGTGGGGAGTTCCCCTTCCATGAAGGCGCTGCGCCGCCACCTTTGGGATTGCGTCTTTACCCACGACGTCCGCTGGTTCGAGGCGGGGCTGTGGAACCGTATGGAGGAGTTTTCCATCCTGCTTCTGGGAGAGACCGGGACCGGCAAGGGGGCCGCGGCGGCCGCCATCGGCCGCTCCGGCTTCATCCCCTACGATCCCGCCCGAAACGGCTTCACCGAGAGCTTCACCCGCAACTTCGTGGCCATTAACCTGTCCCAGTACTCGGAGGGGGTGCTCGAATCCGAGCTCTTCGGACACAAGAAGGGGGCTTTCACAGGCGCCGTAGAGAACCACGAAGGGCTTTTCAGTCGCTGCGCGCCGCACGGTGTCATCTTCCTGGACGAGATCGGCGATGTCAGCATTCCTGTTCAGATCAAGCTCTTGCAGGTCCTGCAGGAGCGGGTCTTCTTCCCGGTCGGGAGCCATGAGCCCAGGCGCTTCAGCGGCCGCATCGTGGCGGCCACCAACCGGCCTCTCGACGAGATGCTCGTCAACGGAAAGTTCCGCGAAGACCTCTACTACCGTCTCTGCTCCGACGTGGTGATCATCCCGCCGCTGCGCCAGCGCCTCAAGGAGGAGCCCCAAGAGCTGGAGCACCTGCTGGAGGCGATCCTCCGCCGCATCGCGGGGCAGCCGGTTTCCGCGCGGGAGCGGCACCTGGTGCAGAAGGTGTTGAAACGTGATGTGGGGGGGGAGTACGACTGGCCCGGCAACGTGCGGGAACTGGAGCAGGCCGTGAAGAGGATCATCCTCACCGGTCGTTACCAGGGGGCGCCGCGGGAAAAGGGGAAGGGGGATGCGGCCGAGCGGCTGGTGGCCGGGCTCAGGGAAGGGGTGTTGAACGCCGAAGAAGTGTTAGCCGCCTACTGCGGGCTGCTCTACGACACCCACGGCACCTACGAAGAGGTGGCCCGACGCACCCAGCTCGACCGGCGCACGGCGAAGAAGTATGTGCAGATGGGAGGGGATTTGCGATGACCGGCGGTTAGGGGAGGGTGAGCCAGTTTTCGACGGAGAGGCCGGGTACCCGTGCGAATTCGCGCACGTTGTCCGTAACCAGGATGAGGCCAAGAGAACGGGCGTGGGCAGCGATCAAGAGATCGTTGGGGCCAATCGTTTCCCCCCGCAACTCCAAGTCATTTCGAATGGTCGCGTAGTGCGCATCTGCATCTACATCGAGAGAGAGTACCTCGATATTGGCAATGATTTGTTCGACTTTGGCGGTGAGAGAGGTGGAGCGTTTCTTTTCGGCCCCGAAGCGCAACTCACAGGCGACAACGATGCTGGTGCAGATAGCGTCCTCGCCAACGGAGGCAATCCGACGCGTTACCGGCCCCCCGGGGCGTTTGATGAGGTCAGAAAATACGCTGGTATCGAGGAGGTACATGAGAGCTTCCACAGCTAAAGTTCCACGTCGTCCAACTGCGCGAGGCCTTCGTCAACATCAGGAAATTCTTCACCAGAGGGGCCCCAGGTAGACAATAGACCCAGGAGGGACTTCTTCTTTGCCGGCTCGATGATCAGCCGATTGCCTTCCTTGTGGATGATCGCCTCGTCCCCCGGCAACTCGAACTCACGCGGAATCCGTATGGCTTGGTTCCTGCCATTCTTAAAAAGGCGGACGTGACGCTCCGTGAACTCACTCATGGTTATCCTCCCACTGCTCCTGGCATATGCGTTGACATAGGCTAGCACGCCCCCCTTGTTTTGTCGAGGAAAGGACACGATTATGCGTGCTTTCCCTCGGACTCGCAACCTTCGCCCCTCAGGTTATTCGAAAGGATATGTTCAAAAACTTGAATTAATCTGAAGCACGTGCTAAGGTCGCTGCGGCTAAGTTCCGAAGATCATTGCTGCATCATCGGCGCAAGCTGTTGTTGGGCGGTGGCTTTGGAACGTGAGATGGAAAATCTTGTTATGAGGAGGAAGCAGTGAAGAAGATTCTTTATGCAGGTCTGTTGGCTGGTTTTGGGATCATGTCCGGTTGTGCCTCGCCCTTCCCGATGGGCGCCCTCTACACCGAATTGAAGCTTCCGGTGACGGCTACCGCGAACGGCGGCGAGAGAAAGCATGGCGTGGCCGAGTGCAAGAGCGTGCTGGGCCTGGTGGCTACCGGTGACTGCAGCATCGAAACCGCCAAGAAAAACGGCGGCGTGAGCAAGGTGTCCGCGGTGGACTGGGAAGGCAAAAACATCCTCGGTCTCTTCGGGGAGTACAAACTGCACGTGTACGGCGAATAGCCCTAAGCAGGTTGAAAATCAAAAAGCCGGGTTCCCTCAACAGGGACCCGGCTTTTTTTTCGGTCATCTGTGAAAAGGACGCTTTTAGTCCCTCCCTTTATTTAGACCACCAGGTTGCGCGGGTGGCCGAGGACGAAACCTTCCACGTTCCCGATCACCTGCTCGGCGAGGGTGGCGAGGGAGCGGTCGCTGATCCAGGCGACATGCGGCGTTACGATCAGGTTGGGCCGTTTCAGGTCCAGCAGGGGAGAGCCGTCCCGCGGCGGCTCCTGGGTCAGGACGTCCAGCCCCGCCCCCGCGATGACCCCTTCCTCCAGCGCCCGGGCCAGCGCCTTTTCGTCCAGCAATCCTCCCCGGCCGCAATTGACCAGAATCGCATGACGCGGCATCAGCTTGAGTTCCGCCTCACCGATCATGCCGCGGCTCTCCTCCGTGAGAGGGCAGAGCAGCACCAGCACGTCGCTTTTGGCCAGGACCTCCTCGAACGGCGTCCGGTCGGGACGCACCTCCCGCGCCCCCTTTCGCTCCGCGTAGAGCACCTTCATGCCGAAGGCCTCTCCCAGCGCTGCAACCGCGCTGCCAAGGGCACCAACTCCGATGATGCCGAGGGTGGCGCCGGATAGCGAACGCGGCATCGGCTCCACCTGCACCAAGTACCCTTCCGAGCGCTGCCAGGCGCCCCCCTGGACCACGTCATGGTAGGCGAGCAGGTTGCGCCGCAGGGCGAGGACCAGGGAGAATACGTGCTCCGGCACGCTCACCGACCAGTTGCGCACGTTGGTTACCGCGATCCCCTGGTGGCGGCAGACGTCTACGTCGACGTGGTCCACCCCCGTGGCGGCGACCGCGATCAGGCGCAGCTGTGGCAGCTCGGCCAGGTGCTCCGCGGTGATGCCGACCTGGTCCGTGATCGCGATGGTGGCATCGGCAAGACGCTCCACCACCTGTTCCGGCCTCGTGTCGGGGTACTCCTGCCAGTGATGCGGGAAGCACGGGGTGCGCAGCGGCACCGAGATGCCGCCGCGGTCCAGAAAGACGATCCTCTCCATCAGTGCGACATGAGGACCGGGATGGTCATGTGGCGCAGCACGTGTTTGGCGACGTCGCCGAGCACGTAGTTGCCGAAGTGCAGGTCGGCGTATGCCCCCATCACCAGGAGATCGCTCCCCTCGTCGGCCACGCGGTTCAGGAGGACGTCGCCCACGTGCAGTTCGGTGATCAGGCTGGTCTCTATCTCGGCCGTGACGCCATGTGCGGCGAGGTAGCGGCGAAGGGCTTCCAGGTCTGCTTCCTCCCCCTTGCTCGGGTTAACCTCAAAGACGTGAGTCGATGCGGCGGCCTTGAGAAAGGGGACGGCGTCGGTAAGCGCGCGGGACGATTCGCGCCCGGACTTCCAGGCCACAAGTACCTTGTCGCCGACGCAGCTGTACTTGCCGGTGTAGGGGACGATCAGCACCGGTTTGCCGGAGCCGAACACCACCTTCTCCGGGAGGAAGTCGGTGGCGCGGCGCTCGGAGGAGCCGTGCTCGCTCTGGCCCACGACCACCAGGTCGGCGAAGGTGGCGTAGTGGTTGATTGCCTCGACCACCCCTCCCAGCACCTTGGCGTCGACGGTGATCCATTCACCCTTCACGTCGGCGGCAGCGGTCTTCTCGCTGAAGAGACGCGCCAGTTCCCCGGTGGTGTCCTGGTCCTGCCCCCGGCGCAGCGGGATCAGGTGGTGCGGCTGCACCTTGAGGCCGATGACCCCGGCGCGGTGCCGCTTGGCGAGGTTGAGGGCGAGGTCGAGCCGGTCGGCCGAGTGGTCGGGATCGTCCATGAAGACAAGAATCTGTTTCAGCTCCATCAGGTTGCGCCTCCTTGATAAGTGAGCGTGACGTGCTCGGTCGCTGGTGCTGCGGATGTGGTCGGTAAAGCCCTGTCCAAGGCGGCGAAATTGCGCAGCAGGTGCCCCTTGATCATCTCCTTGAAGTCTGCTTCCTGGTCGCCGCGGTAGACCAGCGAGGAGGCGATCTCGGCGGCGAGGATGGCGTAGCGGCACTTGGCGGGAAGACGCTCCAGCCGGGTCCGGTACTCGGGCTCGCGCAGCATCGCGGGGAGGTGCGCCAGGATGGCCTGCTGGAACGCCTGCTCGTTGCACAGTTCCGGGTTTCTCTGGAAGAAGGAGAAGAGCCGCGCGTAGTGCCCGTTGATCTCGTGGCTTATGGCCTCGGAGATCTCGGTGTAGGTGAAGCTGCTCCCGGCTTCGCGGTGGCGCCGGAAGATGAGCTGTGCCTCGTCGCGGGCCCGCTGCTCCAGGATCTGCAGCACGTCCGCCACGTAGCGTTCCTTGTGCTGCAGGAACTCCTCCTCGGAGAGCATCAGGTTGGCGATGATCTCGTAGGACGAGGAGATGACGCCGCACTTGTTGGCCGAGGCGTCGCGCATGATGACGATGCCGCGGCGCTGCATCTGGGTCCTCGCCTCCGGGGTGATGAAGGAGTTGGCCCCCTCGACGATGGCGCGGGTGGTGGGTGTGCCGTCCTCGCGGAAGAAGCGGGCCCAGTTCTCGGCGTCGATGGTCTCCGGGCGCCCGCCGGCCGGGATGAAGAGGTCGGTGGGGACGGAGAAGAGGAGGTTGCCGAACTCGCGGTGGAACTGGTCCGTGGTGACCCACTGCTCCTCGACGCCAAGGCCGGTGCTGACCGCGCGCTTGAAGAGCTCGCGCAGGCCGTCGGTGCGGCGCTGGTTGCGGTACAGGATGAAGCCCCCCGGGTGCAGACGCGCGGGGTTGAAGGCGTCCAGGTCCTCCTTCAAGACGATGCGGGCCAGTTCGTCATGGTCCATCCCTTCGGGGTCGAAGATGGCGCCGCTGCCGTCCAGGATCAGCTTGATGCAGGCCTGCGGGGAGCGCTCCAGCATGATGCGCAGGGCGTTGCCCGCCACGTCGCCGCTCGGGCCGCCGGTGAGTTTCACGCTGAAGCGGTCGCGCCGGATGTCGATCCCCAGCTCGCGCATGGTGGTCTCGGCGAACTGCATCACCCCGGTGGAGGTGACGCCGTACTCCTTGTGGTTGATGCCGACCCGCTTGCTGGAGATGAGGCCGATGCCGAGCAGGTAGCCCCGTTTCAGGGACTGGCGCGCGATCATCTCGATCATCACGTCGTGCATGTTCTCGTCGGGGCCGATCTCGATCGGTTCGTCCTCGCCGTAGTAGTCCACCACGCGCGGGTCGCGGGCCAGGCCGCCGTCGGTGACGAAGATGTCCAAAAAGGCGTTGATGAAGCCGAATTGCAGCTTGTACAGGCGCTGCGTGGAGAGGTCGTGGGCCTCGAGGCGCGCGGCGTCGAGCACCACCACCATCTTGGATCCCCCCTCGTAGATGTCCTTGTTCTTCAGGTGCTGGGTGTGGGCCAGCACGTAGACCTCGCGGAACAGCGTGCTCGCCGAGGTGACGTAGTCGTCCCGGTTCTTGGTGATGATGGTGCGCCAGCCGCCGCGGGCGATGTCCGAGAAGCCGATGTGATAGCCGCAGCCGTAGCGTCCGAAGAAGAAGGTGATCCGGAACGGGATCTCCGGCGGCAGGTCGGCGGTGAACTCGGGGGCGAGCTCCGAGAGGTAGGCCGGATCGAGCCGGAAGGCGAGCGCGTGCTTCTCACGCACGTAGAAGTTGGTCTTCAGGGTGTTGCGGATGAAGGCGATGGCGCAGCGGAAGATGGAGCGGCGCAGGTCGTCGATGTAGCGGTGCCCGGTGTTGTAGGACTCGACGAAGCGGACCGTCTCCTCCAGTGTCTTCCTGTAGAACTCCTCGCGCAGGGCGAGCCCCGGCTGGAACCGGGTCCGGAACAGCTTGGCGAGCTGCAGGGCGATGTCCGGGTGGGAGTGGAACGCCAGCATCACCTCTTCGTGGCTGAAGGGGTCGGGGTGGTGATGGGCGAGGTTCGTGTGGCAAAAGGCGATGAAGGCGTTGACGAGCGACGCCTCCTCCCCGGTCATCACCTGGGTGGTGACGAACTTGCGGTAGGTCGTGGAGGCGGTGGAGAGGATCTGCGTGTTGTAGAGCTCCATCTGCAGCCGGTCGAAAAGCTCGCTCCCCTTGGACAGCAGCGCCGCGTCGCCGCGCTTTCTGACGTAGAAGGTGCCCAGGAAGTAGGGATGCACGCCGTTGGAGACGGTCAGGCAGTAGGCGCGCTTCACCCCGAAGTCGAGCCGGTTGAAGACCTCCATGGTCTGCAGCAGGAAGTCGTTCTGGGGCGGGTTCCCCACCGCGAAGAGGACGCGGGTCTCGGCGTCGGGACCCTGGTCCTCGGTCTGCTCGACGTCGAGGAAGATCCCCCCCTGGCGGTTCCCTCCTGGAAGACCCAGAGGATCTGGGCCACACGGTTGGGGGGGGAGATGCGCACGTACTGTTCGTTGTTGAGCCAGATAAGCCGCAAGAGCGGGTCGAGCTGGTTCATGTCGAACAGCGGGTAGCGGCTTTGCAGCGCCTGGGCGATCCCGTCGCGGATGGCGGGGGGGATGACCGGTGCCGCGGCGTTGGCGATCTCTGCGTGCTCCTTGCGGTCGAAGTCGAAGCGCTGCACCTCGAGCCCCTGGGTGAGCCCCGGCACCAGGCCGCTTGAGTGGGTGAACTCGGCGTAGGAGATGTCGCGCTCCTGCAGCGTGCGCAGGGTGTCGTACAGGGAGCCGGGCTGGTTCAAGCGGGCGAGGATCAGCGTCTTCGCCCGGTCCGCCACGGTCAGCTTCTGGTTGTGGGCCAGCGTCCTCAGCCCCACCGCCAGCGCGTGCAACGCCTCGGCTTCCTCCTGCATGGTGATGAAGAAGTAGGAGTCCATCTGGCCCTGGAGCCAGGCAAGGTTCTCCCGGGTGCACCCCTCGTTGGCGCCGATCAGGCGGTCAACTGCGGCGAGCACATCCGTTTCGGCGGCGCACATGTCACTCCCCCTGGACCGGCAGCAGTCCTTCCATTTCCGGCTTGAAGACGCTCCAGACGCGCTGGCGCAGCTCACCCAGGAATTCGTTGGTGATGAATTTGGGCAGCGTCACCTTGGGGTTCGGGTCGTCCATGACCTGTGAGGGGAGGGTGTACTCCTTCTCCTCGTGGAACCCCTGGCGTAGCTCCAGGGCGAGGCCGCGCAGGTAAGCCCGGCGCACGGCGGCGATGATCTCCTCCGAGGCGATCTCGAGTCCCGCGGCCTCCTTGAGCGCCCTGACGATGATGTCGTGACCGATGCCTACCCCGACAAACTTGCACAGGCCGATCATGTCGTAGCCGACCTGCAAGAGGCCGCCGGTGGTGATGGCCTGGGTCCACTCATCGAGGGAGTGCTTCCCTTCTTTCGCCAGCATCATGTGGGTCCCCATCGACATGTGACCGCCGGCGATGGCGAACATGTAGCCGGGGTTGGTATCCGGGAGGTAGGCCGGGAGCTCGAGCCCCTTCACGTGCATGGCGTAGGAGGTCTCGCCGGTCTCCTGGGAGAGTCGCTTCACGCCGCGGGCGATGCCGGGGAGCTTGCCGCGGCCAGCATCTTCGATCAGCTCGGCGATCTTATCGTAGTCGCCGAAGGTGGCGCCGTTGAAGAGCGGCTTATCCGGATGGCGCTCGTTGTAGTCGAGCACGTAGGAAATGGTGGTCCCGAGGGAAATGGCGTCCATCCCCAGAAGGTCGCAGCGGTGGATCAGGTCGCAGACCTTGGCCGGCTCGTGCACGCCCAGGTTGGAGCCGAACAGGATGAGCGGTTCGAAGTCGAACTTCGCCGCCAGCTTGCCGCGGCTGCCGTCCTCGTTCTTGTAGAAGAGGTTGTTGTGGCAGCGGATGCCGCAGCGGTGGCAGGCCTCGGTGGCGATGTCGAATTCCTTCTCCACCTCGTCGCGGAAGAGCCTCTCCACGTCGTCGTTCCCCTTGGGGCGGAAGTTGTTGAGCGGTACCGCGTGGAAGACCTGGAGCACCTCGATGTTGGCCCAGGTCCCGCCGCCGCCACCCTGGCTCGCCGGCTGGAAGCGGGCGCTGCCGCCGCTTTTGAGGATGTCGCGGTTCACGTCGCGGATCTCGGGGGTGATCTTTGGCAGCTTGTCGGAGCTCAGCGCGACGATGGCGAGGAGGTTCTTGTACCCCATCAGGCTCCCCATGCCGCCGCGACCGGCGAAGCGGCTCTTGGGCTCGCCCGACTTCAGCTCGTTATCGGTGCTCATCACCACGGCACCCATGTAGTTGTTCTCCCAGTTCTCGCCGGCGGGGCCGATGGCGGCGAAGTGGGCCTCCGGGTACTCCTGGTACAGCGCCATGATCTTGGCGTGGCCGGTGAGCCCGACCAGGTGGCCGGCGGGCTTCAGCTCGACCTCGGGACCGTTCTCCCCTTCCTTCAACAGCGCGTAGACCGGCTTGTCGGAGCGGTTCTCGAAGATCACCTCGTCCAGCCCGGTCCACTTGAACTTGTTGCCGAAGTTGCCGCTGCCGGTGGACCACATGGCGCCGGGGCGTCCGGTGCCGGACTGCTTCAAGGGGCTGTAACCGGAGAAGTAGCTGCGCATGCCGGTCATGATGCTGGTTCCGGTCAGAAGGCCGGTGTTGAGGATAACCGGGTTTTCGGGGCAGTAGGCCTCGGCGATGTCGCGCTCGGCGAGGATCTGGAAGCTCCTGCCGAAGCCGCCCAGCACGTCCTCGAGGTTTTTGCAGGGGACCTGGGCGAAGGTGGTTGTGCCGCTGGCAAGGTCGACGGTGCAGCGCTGGTAGACGACGTTTGCAGGGTTGTTGCTGATGGTTTTTTCGCTCATATCGTTACTCCGCAAAAATAAGGTGATGGCCGTTAGGGGACTGGCTCCGCCAGGTGCCTGTCCCCCTGCCTTTGTGGTTTTGGTGTCGAAAGCAAGGGGACAGGCACCTGCGGAGCCAGTCCCCGAACGGCAGGGGGATTTGCTACTACCCTCCGCCCATGCGCGGCAGCAGGGAAACGACGTCACCCTCCGCCACCGTCTCGTCCCAACCCGCGTGCAGTCCGTTCACGAGGACCGTGCCCACGTCCTGCCGGGCAAGTCCCAGTTGCTCCACGATGGAGGCGATTCTGTCGTCGTCGGCGCACTCCCAGTCCGCCTCGTCGAACTTCTGCCTGCGCAGGGACGCGTAGAGTTTTACCTTGATCTGCATGTGAAACCTCCCGTCATGACAACGGAAAAAGGATCCCTCCGGCCCCGGGCGACCGGGGGGCGGAGGGAGGGTGGTGAAAGGAACGGTGCTACAGGTTGCTGCTTAGAAGCCGAGGTAGGCCTCGCGGATGGACTCGTCGGCTTCGAGTTCCTTGCCGGTCCCCTGGCCCACGATGCGCCCGTTTTCCATGACGTAACAGTAGTCGGCGACCTTCAAGGTCTGGTGCACGTTCTGCTCGACGAGGAAGATGGTGAGCCCCTGCTTGTGCAGCTCCTGGATCACCTTGAAGACCTCCTGCACCATGATCGGCGCCAGACCGAGGCTCGGCTCGTCGAACATGATCACCTGGGGATCTTGCATCAGCGCGCGGCCGATGGCAACCATTTGCTGCTCGCCGCCGGAAAGGGTCTCGGCGGTCTGGGTGCGCCGCTCCTCCAGCCTGGGGAAGATCTCGTAGATCCGCTTCAGGGTCTGGGCGCGTTTGCCGTGGGCCCTTTTCAGGTAGGCGCCGACCAGGAGGTTCTCTTCCACCGTCATCTTCGGGAAGAGCTGGCGCCCCTCGGGGACCAGGGTGATGCCGAGGTCGACCACCTTGTGCACCGGCATGCCGGTGACCAGCTTGCCGTCATAGTGGATGGTGCCGCTCGCGGTCGGGATCAGGCCGCACAGCGACTTGAGGGTCGTGGTCTTGCCGGCGCCGTTGGCGCCGATGAGCGCGACCAGCTGCCCCTTGGCCACCGAGAAGGAGATGTTCCACAGGGCCTGAATGTCCCCGTAATTGACTGAGATGCCGTTGACGTCGAGTAGATTCATGCCGCTTCCTCTCCAAAATACGCTTGTACCACGTGCGGATCGCTGGACACCTCGGCCGGGGTCCCCTCGGCGATCTTCTTGCCGAAGTTGAGCACCACCAGGCGGTCCGAGATGTTCATGATGACGCGCATGATGTGTTCGACGATGAGGATGGTGAGTCCCTGCGCCTTGAGCTTCATGATCAGCTCGACGGTGCGGTCCGCCTCGGTCGGGTTGAGGCCTGCCACCACCTCGTCCAGGAGCAGGAAGGAGGGCTCCAGGGCGAGCGCCTTGCTGATCTCCAGGCGCTTTCTCCCCGCCAGGGTGAGCCCGGCGGCGGAGACGTTGGCGCGGTCGGCGAGCCCGGTGGTCTCCAGCACCTGCCAGGCGTGACGCTCGGCGTCGGCCTTTTTCGGGTGCTTCAAAAAGGAGGCGATGGTCACGTTCTCGAGGACGGAAAGTCCCGCGAACGGTTTCACTACCTGGAAGGTGCGGCCGATGCCGACGCCTGCCAGGTGGTAGGGGGGCTTGCCGGAGATGTCGTTCCCCTGGAAGATCACGCTCCCCTTGGTGGGGGCGTAGTAGCCGGAGATGACGTTGAAGAGGGTGGTCTTGCCGGCGCCGTTGGGGCCGATGAGCCCCACGATCTCGCCTTTTTCCACGCTGAAGCTGACGTCGTCCACCGCGGTGAGGCCGCCGAAGCACTTGGTTACCGAATTTACCTTGAGGATAGGTTCAGCCATGATTTAGTTCCCTTCTTCCGGTGCTGCCACGGCGGAAAGCGCCGCGGGTTCCGATGCCGGTTCCGGCTGGTGCTGCGGCCTGGTGGCGTCCGCCTTGCGCTTGAACATGGTGCCCCAGAGGCCGTTGGGTATGAAGATGACGCTGATCGCGATCAGCGCGCCCAGGATGATGAGGTAGAGGAGCTGGAAGTCCGACAGGTAGGCCCAGAAGAGCGTCTTGAAGGCGAAGATCAGGATGGCCCCCAGAGCCGGTCCGAACAGGGTCCCCATGCCGCCGAAGACCACCATGACCACCGCCTGGTCGCTGACCAGGTCGCCGAGCGTCGAGGAGGGGTCGATGAAGGTGATCCAGTAGGCGTAGATGCCCCCCAGGATGCCGGTCGGGAGCGCCGAGAGGATGAAGGACTGCATCTTCAGCTTGGTCGGGTTGAGGCCGAGAGCCTTGGCCCCCTCCTCGTCTTCGCGGATCGCCTTCAGCTTGAGCCCGAAGGGGGCGCGCTCCAGGAGGTACCAGAGGATGGCGAAGGTCACTCCCACGGTGATCAGCATCAGGTAGTAGAAGAACTGCGGGTTCAGGAACGCCTCGAGCCTCATGCCGTCCGGGCCGCCGGTGAACTCGACGTTCAGGGCGAGCTGCTGGATGGCGCGGGAGAGCGCCCAGGTGGCGATGGCGAAGTAGGCACCCTTGAGCCTCAGGGTCGGGATACCCGCGATGAGCGCCACGATGGCGGCAGCGACGCCGCCGGCCGGAAGCGCCGCCCAGAAGGGGAGGTTAGCCTGCATCATCAGGATGCCGATGGTGTAGGCGCCGATGCCGAAGAAGGCACCGTGACCGAAGTTCAGGTAGCCGGTGTAGCCGGCGATGACGTCGAAGGCGATGGCGAGCCCGATCCACATCACTCCCTCGGTGAGGACACGCAGTACGAAGGTGTCGTGCACCACGAGAGGCAGGATCAAAAGGGCGGCCACCAGGATGGCCAGTATGGTTGCGCCACGGTTTTTCATGTCAGACCCCCTTGCCGAACAGCCCGCGCGGGGAAATCAGCAGGATGATGTAGAGGATGGCGAAGACGGCGAGCAGGGTGTGGCTCGGGTTGAAGTAGATCATGAAGATCGACTGCACCAGGCCCAAAAGAAGCGCCGCCCAGGGTACGCCGGCCAGGTACCCCATGCCGGCGAGCACCACCACGAAGAAGGCGAAGATGGTGTACTCGTTGCCCATCTGGGCGCCGATGGAGAGGATGCAGCCCAGGAGCACGCCGGTCATGGCCGAGATGCCGACGTAGATGCCGTACACGTAGGAGCCGGTGCGCTTGCTGTTCACCCCCATGAGACCCGCGGCATCCTTGTGCTGTGCCAGCGCACGGACGCCGAGGCCGAAATTGGTCTTTTTCAAGAGGTAGTGCAGGATCAGGGTGATGGCCAGCGCGTAGCCGAGACCCACCAGACGCACGGTCGGGATGGTCACGGTAAGCCCCAAGGGCTCCAGGTTGAACGATCCTTCCGAGAAGGCGGACGGGATCGAGTTCGAGTAGAAGCCGAAGGCGGTGAGGGCGAGTCCGCGGAACATGATGGCCAGGCCGAAGGTGAACACGAGCCCCATCAGGAAGGGGTTCCCCTTGGTCCCGGAAAGGACCCGGTGGATCACCGGCTGGATCACGTAGCCGACCCCGAAGTAGAGGACGAAAATGACCGGCAGAAAAAGGAAGGGATCGAGGCCGGTCCATTTGTTCAGGTAGTAGCCGGTGAAGGCCCCGAACATGATCCATTCCCCGACGGCGAAGTCGATGACGTGCATGACCCCGTAGGTGAGCGAGAATGCGATGGCGATGGTGATGTAGATCCCCCCCAGCAGTATCCCGTCGGTCAAAGCTTGTGGCAGCAGTTCCATCATAAAACAAGTCCTCCAGCGTTGCGTTTCCAGCGAATATGTCAGCTACGTTCTGTGTGGTCCGTCTGGACCGGCGGCGGTTGCCCGCCCGGGCCGCTCTGGCCGTTGTGGTTTCCCCCGTCGGGGAGACGATCCCCCGCCGGCGTCAGCGGCCGGCAGGGGATCTGCGGGTACTAGCGGGACTTCCACTCTTTCATCGGGTAGATGGCCGGGGCTTCCACGGAAGCCTTCGGGCCGACGGTCTTGACCTGGCCGCCCTGGATCTGGATGGTGAGCGGGTCGAGGCCGACGTTGGCGTGGTAGAACTCGCCGGAGGTGGCGAACTTCACGCGGCCGTAGAAGGTCTGCACGTCGATCTGCTCGAGTGCCTGGATCAGCTTGGTGCGCATTGCCTCGTCCATGCCCGGCTTGGCGCCGATCTTCTGCAGAGCGGTCTGGAAGGCGATGCCGGCGGCGGAGCAGCCGCCCTGGGTGTAGTCGCCCGGGTTGTTGAAGGCTTTCTGGGAAGCGGCGGCGTACGCGGCGGCGTTGGGCCAGAGCACGCTGCTCTTGGTCTTGGCGGTGCCGGTCCAGCAGGTGGTGCCGAAGATCTGCTCGCCGTCCTTGCCGACCGCGTCGATGAAGGCCTTGTCGGTGATGCCGCAGTGCATGAGGAGGGCTTTCGGGGTGTAGCCGATCTGCTTGAGGGCTTTCACGAACTTCACGTGCTCCTCGTCGTGGCCGCCGAAGGCGATGACGTCGGGCTTCATGCTACGTACTGCGGAGAGGAGCGGGGTCATGTCCTGGCCGGAGGGGACGATGCTGAACTTCACGATCTTCAGCTTGGCCTTCTCGGCGGCAGCCTTGTAGGACTCGGCAGTCGCCTTGGAGAAGGCATCGTTGGAGCCGATGATGGCGATGGTCTTCGGAGCCGGCTTCATCTCGGTGAGGGTCTTGATGGAGGTAGCACCGGTGAAGTTGATCGGCGGGATGGTGCCGAAGGTGTACTTGAACTTGTTCTTCCAGATGAGCGGGCTTTCCGCGGAGCCGGTGATCATCGGGATCTTGTACTTGTCGACGACCGGGGCCACGGCGAGGGTCACGCCGGAGGAGTAGGGGCCGAGGATGAAGTCGACCTTCTCCTGGGTGATCAGCCTTTCGGCCGCTGCCGCGCCGGCAGCCGGGTTGCTCTGGGCATCGGCGTACACCAGCTTGACCGGGTACTTCTTACCCTGGATCACGATACCACCCTTGGCGTTTACTTCCTGCGCCCAGAGATCGTAGCCGCGCTTGGTGATGTTGCCGCCGGTGACGAGGTCCCCCGACAGCTCGGTGATGACACCGATCTTGAAGAAGTTCCTCTGCTCAGCGTGGACCGGGATGGCCACGAAGAGGGCTGCGATCAGCAGCAGTACCCTGACGAATCCAAACTTCATTGTGCTACCTCCTGTTGTTTGATGTGCCAAAAAAAGTTTTTGAAACAACCTGCGTCGCATTCCATTCAGGGCTCGCGGCCGGTGCGGCGGACGACGTCGGCTGCCGTCGGCCGAGGGAACCCGGTGCCCGCACCTCCCGGCGCTGGCAGCCCGTATACAGCAGAAAGCATGCCAATTGGCTCTTCCTGGCGGCAAAGGAGGATTTTGCAAAACGGGGTTTGGCGAAACTCCGCATGCTTACTGACAATGAACGGTGAACGGCGCGATGCAGGGGGAGGTGGAGGGTGGTACAGCCCCGCTGATGCACCCTTGGGCGACGGCAAAATTATTCACATGTGAATAATGGTCGTATACAGGGGCGCGCCATCAGCAGGCGAGCCCGTAGCGTTTTAATTTTCGCGCTATGGTCGGCTGACTCACGCCGAGCGCCTCGGCCAGGTCCGCCTGGCAGCCGTGGGATTTAAGCGCGTGGGCCAGGAGGGCGCGCTCAGTACTTTCAATGACTTGCGGCAGCGTCATGCTCTCCGGCCACTGCGCCGGCGCGGTCGCGTCGCTGGTGTCCCCTTTGGCCACGTCGGCGGGGAGATCCTGCAGGCTGATCACCTCGGTCTCGGTCATGACCACCAGCCGCTCGCACAGGTTCATCAGTTCGCGCACGTTGCCGGGGAACGGGTAGCCCAAAAGGGTATCGCAGGCCGCGCGGGAGAGGCGTTTGCTGGTCTTGTGCTTCTTCGCGTACCACTCGATGTAGTGCAGGATGAGGGGGAGCAGGCATTCCTTGCGCTCCTTGAGGGAAGGGACGTGTATCGGGATTACCTTGAGACGGTAGTAAAGGTCGAGGCGGAACTTTCCCTCCTCGACCATTTGCTCAAGGTTACGGTGGGTTGCGGCGAGGATGCGCACCTTCACCTCGCGGGGGCGGGTGCTCCCAAGACGCATGATGGTGCCGTCCTCCATGAAGCGCAACAGCTTCACCTGGGAGGGGAGCGGCAGTTCGGCTATCTCGTCGAGGAACAGGATGCCGCCGTCGGCGAGCTCGAAATAGCCTGGCTTGCCGCCGGTCTGCGCGCCGGTGAAGGCACCCTTGTCGTAGCCGAAAAGCTCCGATTCTATGAGGGATTCGGGGATGGCGCCGCAGTTGATCTTGATGAGCGGCTTGTCGGCGCGCTCGGAGTTCTTGTGGATCAGGTCGGCGAAGAGCCCTTTCCCCACCCCCGAGGGGCCGAGGATCAGCACGGTCGACTCCACCTTGGCAACCTTGAGCGCCTGGCGCAGCGCCTTCAGCATGGCGGGGCTCCGAGCGATGATCTGCTGGTTCTCAAGCTGCTGTTCCTGCTGCATTTCCAGCATCTGGTTGCGGTACTGGTCCCTGATCGCCTCCTGGTCTTCGAGCTCGCGCTGCAGGTTGTCGATTTCCGTGATGTCACGCTCACTTACAACGACCCGGGTGATGCGGCCGGCGGAGTCGAAGACCGGGGTCGCGGTGGTGATCAGCTTGCGCCCCTCGCGCTGCTGCAACAGGTTCACCCGGGCGCGGGTCCTGATCACCTCCAGGGTGGCGGAGCGGTCGAAAACGCGTGCGTTGATCAGGTCGCGCATGTTGCGGCCGACCACGTCCTTGGCCTGGACGTTGTTGATCCGCTCCGAGGCCGGGTTGATGCGCACCACGTTGGCGTCGGCGTCGCAGATCCAGAGGCCGTCCGACGAGGAGTCGATGATGGTGTCGAGCTCGCGGGTAAGCCTCTGGAAAAACTCCATTTGCCGGGCCATATCCTCGAGCTCCGTGCTCTCGACGAAGACGCAGACCGCACCCACCTGCTCCTGGTCCAAAAGCATCGGGCTCACCCGCACCAGGAAGTTCGATTCGATGCCGCGCACCGAAATCTCCGTGTTGCGCGCATGTCCCAATAGTCTCTGCGCCACCTTGGGCCAGAGGTCGGGGAGCACGTCGTTCAGGTGCACCCCCTGGAAGGCGCCGAAGCTTTCCCGGACCGCCCGGTTGGCGAGGATCACCATGCCCGAGGTGTTGACCGCCAGGATACCGACATCGACTGCGTTCACCATGGCCTGGTAGAAGGCGTCCGAGCGCAGCTCGCCTCCGCTGGAAAAACCGATCAGTTCCACTGGGTTGAGTGAGGTGTTCACGGCGGCGGTTCTCCTTCTGGTGCTCTTTATCGCATGGCTCGAGGCCGTTAAGGGCGGGCAGTCGTGGCGTATACCATATCGCCTTTGAGGCGCATTATGCAGAAATGAATCAAATATTCAAGTGTAAATAATAGAACGGCCCGGAAACAGTCATAGCTCTTCTTATCACCCTCAGTAGTGGAAGTCCTTTCTTTTCGCGTATGACATTTTTGAAGCTACTTATAGTGCTACGGATGATTCCCTGCCAGTATACATATAAGGCGTTACTGTGACGGGCGTTTCGCCTCTCTCACCAGGCTCAGCTCACCGCAAATTAACCTTTACGTCAACAGTCATGATCGCTACTACTGTCTTCTCTCTGACACCTTGGTACGGTCTTTGTAGTAGGGGATGACCGGGCGGACTGAACGAGGTCCGTTCTCTTGATCCGACACCTTTACCGGGATCCTCACAGGGACCCGGTAGTCACCAACTACTAGGCAAAGGAGCTTCACCCATGACCGCTGGTAACGAGCAACTGATGGAGTTACGCAACAAGCATGTCCCCGGAGGGGTCGCACTTTTGAGCCCCGCCTTCATCGCCAAGGCCCAGGGGGCCATCATGACCGACGTCGAGGGACGTGACCTGATCGATTTCGCCGGCGGTATCGGCGTCAACAACGTGGGGCACAGCCACCCGAAGGTGGTCAAGGCCATCCAGGAGCAGGCCGAGAAGTTCATTCACACCTGCTTCCACGTCGCTCCCTACCAGGGGTACATCGAGCTGGCGCAGCGCCTGAACGAGCTGGCGCCGGGCAGCTCCCCGAAGCAGACCATGCTGGCCAACTCCGGTGCCGAGGCAGTCGAGAACGCCATCAAGATCGCCCGCTACGTCACCAAGCGCCCCGGCGTCATCTCGCTTGAGAACGGCTTCCACGGCCGCACCCTGATGACCATGACCCTCACCAGCAAGGTGAAGCCCTACAAGTACGGCTTCGGTCCCTTCGCGCCGGAGAGCTACCGGATTCCCTCCGCCTACTGCTACCGCTGCCCCTACGGCGGGAGCTATCCGAGCTGCGGCTGCGCCTGCGCACACAAGCTCGACGAGTTCTTCACCGGCTACGTGGCGGCCGAGCAGACCGCTGCCATCATCATCGAGCCGATCCAGGGTGAGGGCGGTTTCGTCACCCCGCCGAAGGAGTACTTCGAGATCGTGCAGGGGATCTGCAAGAAGCACGGCATCCTCCTGATCATCGACGAGATCCAGAGCGGCATGGGGCGTACCGGCAAGCTGTTCGCCATCGACCACTGGGGCATCGAGCCGGACCTCATCACCACCGCCAAGAGCCTTGCCGGCGGTATGCCGCTCTCCGCGATCACCGGTCGCGCCGAGATCATGAGCCAGCCGCACCCGGGCGGTCTGGGCGGCACCTACGGCGGCAACCCGCTCTCCTGCGCGGCGGCCCTCGCGGTTCTCGACATCTTCCTCAACGACGGCCTCTTGGACCAGTCCGTGAAGCTCGGCGAGAAGCTGCAGCAGCGTTTCGACGAGATGCAGCAGAAGTACGAGATCATCGGCGAAGTCCGCGGCAAGGGCCCCATGCTCGCCCTCGAGCTGGTGCGCGACCGGAACACCAAGGCGCCCGCCGGCGACCTGGCCAAGAAGCTGGTGAAGCTCTGCTACGACAAGGGGCTCGTCATCCTTTCCTGCGGCGCCCTCGGCAACGTGGTCCGTCTGCTGATGCCGCTGGTCATCACCGACGATCAGCTCGACCGCGGCATGGCCATCCTCGAGGAGTCCCTCGCCGAGGTGAACGCCGAGATCTAAGGCTCAAGGCAAAGTAGCAAGAACGATACGGCAACGGCAGTGTCTGGCATCTTCGGGTTGGGGAGGAAGAGATGCACAGCACTGCCGTTGTCGTTTTTAAACCATTAGCCACGGAGAAAATCTGAGAAAACCTGAGAAAGACGAAAACCTGATAGAGACTGAAAACTGGGAGAGAACAAGAACTGAGAGATAACAAGAACTGAGAAAAACCAAGAACCGGGAGAGACGAATCAGAAACGCTACCAGCTTCAGGTTTTATCAGAAGGTCTCAGATGTTATCTGTGGCCAAAGGTTCAGGTTTCAGTCCATCCTCCCTCTCCCTCTGGGAGAGGGTCGGGGTGAGGGCGCCCGCCACTTTGCCGGCCTGAACTCTTGCCAGCGATGGCCGCTCAATGGCATAGTGGATGGCGCCGCGATGGCAGACTTTCAGAAAGGGGAACCGGAATGACAGAGCAAGCAGATCCGCGACACACCGTGGTGGTTGGGTGCCTGGTGCGCAATGCCAAAGACGAAATTCTCGTGATCCGACACCGCAAGCGTGGCTGGGAGATTCCGCAGGGGCGCGTCGAGGAGGGGGAGAACCTGCTGGACGCGGCGCGCCGGGAAGTCGCAGAGGAGGCCGGGGTCGAGGTCGAGATCGGTCCCCTGGCCGCCGTCTGGTCCATGGTATCCCCCACCTCCGCCCTGATCTTCGCCTTCCTGGGACGCTACCTCTCGGGTGAGCTGAACCCGACCGATGACAGCGAGGCTGCCGCGTGGGTGTCAGAGGCAGAGGCCCTCAAGATGGTGACGAGCCCGGTGATGCGCGAACGGCTTACCGGGCTGCTCAACCACGACGGCGGCGTCAGCTACCGCTCCTACGCCATAAAACCCTACCAACTCCACCTCGAACGCAACCTGTTGTCCTGGCCGTGAGGCCGCGCCGCTACCGGCCGCAAGCCGGACCCCTGCCCGCTGCCGCCTGGATGGCCACACCACGATTCCTCTACTTGAAACTCACGTCCTGAAGGGAAACCTTGCCCCTTTTCACCCTCATCGTCCCGTGAATAACCGTCTTCCCCACGATCTGCTGCAGAGGGTTGTCAAAGCCGCCACTGATCGAGAGCCGGACATCCCGGTCAAATATGGGGTTTTCGAACAGATCCTCAGCCCGCACCTTTATGCTCCCTCCATCCGAAGCGGTGTCATAGGCGCGCTGCAGCGAGAAGGGAGTGACGCTGATATAGCCCGTCCTGGTCATGGTGCTGCTGCCACCCCAGTTGGTCACGGTGAGGGAAACGGTATAACTGCCGCCGCTGTAGTAGGTGTGCTGCGGGTTTTGCACGGTGCTGGTCGAGGCATCACCGAAGTTCCACAGCCAGGATGTCGGCGCTCCGCTGGACAGGTCGCCGAAGAAGACGCTGAGGGGGGCGTCTCCAGCGGTGACGGCAGCGGCGAAGTCGGCAACCGGCGGCGGGGGGAGCGTCAGCGTGTAGGACTGGGACTTGACGCTCTCGGCATTGCCGGCGCGGTCCCTGGCGAAATACTTGAGGGTCGCACTGCTGGAGACGGTAATCGGAGCGCTGTAGACGGCCGACGCCGTAGTCGGCTCGGAGCCATCCAGGGTGTAGCAGATGGTGGCCGACTCGTTCGCAGTCAGGGTTACCGTTTGCGGGGCAGCATAGTTCCCTCCTCCAGGAGTTGCCGTGGTGGTGGGGGGCTGGCGGTCGAACTGCACCGGAGCCGCTGTCTTGCGGCTTGTGGTGGTTCCGTCGCCTAGCTGCCCCAAGGCGTTGACCCCCAAGGCCCACAGTGTGCCGTCGCTCTTTTGCGCCAGGACGTGGGAGCTCCCCGAGGCGATCTTGATCACTCCTGACAGACCTGAGACTTTCGTGGGAACCCGTACCGGCGTGCCGCCCCCCAGTTGCCCACCGTAGATGTCGCCCCACACGTAGACGCTTCCGTCTACGGTAAGAGCGACGCTGTGGTACATTCCGGCCGCAATGGCCACCACGTCGGCCAAGCCCTGTACCTGTACTGGGGTTGCGCGGTTGGTGCTGGTGCCATCCCCCAGTTCTCCCTCACTGTTGTAACCCCAGGCCCAAACCGTCCCGTCTGTCTTGAGCGCCAGCGTGTGGTAGAAGCCCGCGGAGACGGCCCTCACCCCGTTGATCCCGGTGAGACGAATAGGCGTCGTTTGCTCTATTGTCGTCCCGTTGCCCAACTCCCCGTACCAGTTGTAGCCCCAGGTCCAGACCGCGCCCTGTGAGTCGATGGCGCAACCGTGAAATCCACCGGCGGCGACTGCCGCAGCTCCAGAAATTTGGGGGAGCTGCACGGGAGCATTGCGGACATAGTGGGTGCCATCACCGACGCCACCACCCCCCCAGCCCCACAGGGTGCCGTCTCCCTTGATGGCATAGGAGTGGGTCCCACCTGCGGCGATGACAGTCACACCGGAAAGAAGCCGGGTCTGGACCGGTGAGCTGCGATTGACCCAGGTGCCGTCACCCAATTCGCCGTCGCCGTTGTATCCCCAGCCCCATACCGTGCCGTCGCTTTTAAGAGCAATGACGCTATTGGATTGTATCCCGGCTGCGATGCTGGTGTATTCGGCGGGCGCTGGGCCTAGCACCGGTACTGATTGTGTCGCCGTGCCGCCGTCGCCCAACTGCCCGTATTTGTCATCACCCCACGCCAGGATCCTGCCGCCCAGTTGCACCACCGAGAAGGACTTGCCGCCGGCGAGGAGTGTCGGCAGTTCGGTGAAGGAGGCGGTGACGGCTTTGTCGCTGTCAACCGTGACGGTGCAAGCTTGGGTGCCGCTGCAAGCACCTCCCCACCCGTCGAATCTGGCGTTCATGGCGGGGGTCGCTCTGAGCACGACCTTCGTACCGGGTTCGAAGTATTGGCCGCAACTTCCGGCGCACGTTTCTCCCGGCTCCATACTGACGTCCCCGGCACCTGTCCCGAGCTTGCCGTAGTTGATAGCCAGAGGCTTTCTGCTGAAATTCGCGGTGACCAGCAGGCCCTCGGACGCTGTGACGGTGCAGCTTCCGGTGCCGCTGCACGCACCTCCCCACCCGGTGAAATAGGAGCTGGAGTTGGCGAGCGCGGTGAGGGTGACCTGGCCTCCTGTCGTGAAATCTCCCGCACAGCCGGCATCGTCACAGGTCATGCCGGAGGGCGCACTCTCGACCGAGCCTTTGCCCAGACCGGCGAAGGTCACCGCGACGTGGCTTTGCGGGGCCACCGGACCGCAGATCCCGCCTTCGTCGTAATAGCCATTGCCGTCGCGGTCGTTGCAAGACTGGATCACCTTGCCGAAGAACTCCCGGCCGGTGCCGGTCATGTAGCCGGCGATGGCGTCGTAGTTGCGCTCGTCATCCCAGGTGACTGAAACTCTGCTGCCGGCCAGGGGGACCAGGTAGGGGAAGAGCTGGCTTCCCTGCCAGCTTTGCATCCACACACCCTGGCTGCCCCACTGCGGCGTTCCCGCCCGGTTCACATGCTGGCTGTAGATGTCCCAATCTCCGCTCCCGCCGTCCATCCAGGCGAAGAACGCTCCGCCGTCACCGTCCGCCGCGACGGCAGGTGATATCTGGGAATACCTTCCGGTGGAAACGGGGACGCCGTTGGCCTGCCAGACGGCATTACCCTGGGGGTCGAGGCGTTGTGCGTAAATGTCCCACCCGCCATAATAGTCGGTGCTCCTGGCATCGTGCCAGGTGAAGATCGCCCCGCCCGCCCCGTCTTCGGTCATGGTGACCTGCGACGGGTTCCACCCCGGCTGGTAGGCGCTGGTCCCGGCCACCAGGCCGGTCACCACCGGTACACCTGTCGGGTCCCAAAGATGCTCTCCGGCCCCATTGAGGCGGACGGCGAAGATGTCGCTCAGGTTCAGGTAGTTCGCACCCGAGTGATAGACGAAGTTTCTGAAGTCGCGCCAGGCGATGATCGCCCCTCCTGCACCGTCGGAGACCACGTTGGCCCCGAACCCGCCTGTCAATGTCAACGGGGTGTTGATCATCAGGCCATCGGCGGACCACTGCCTGTTGCCGTTGCCGTCTATGTGCTGGGCATAGATGTCCCAGTAGGGCCTGCGACGGTCGGTCCAGGCAACGAAGGCACCACCTTGTCCGTCGCCGGCCATCATCACCCCGTCTGGTCCCGTGCTGGTGACAGTCGCGGTTACCCCCCCGGCTGGCCAGAGCGCCGCTCCCGTGGCGTCGACCCTTTGCAGCTTCACCAATCCCGCGGCGCTGTCCTGCCAGGCGATGACCACCCCGCCGGAGCCGTCCGCGGCGATCCTCGGCTCGGTCTGGCCGTTGCCTCCCTGGGTGCCTGCGATCTGGGTGATGCCAATGCCTGCGCTCCCCCAGAGCAGGGTGCCCGCGCCGTCGACGTGCTGTAACTTGATGTTGAAATTGGCGGTGAAGGTTGCGTTGAGCCCGTCGGCGTAGGCCACGAAGAACCCGCCGGCGCCGTCGCTGGCTAGTGCAGGTTTGATGGCCGCGCTACCGACCGGGGTGGTGGTGAGGGGGATGCCGCCGGCCCGCCAGAGGGGCTTGCCATGGCTGTCAATGCGCTGCATGGACAGGTTCGGGTTGAACATGACGTCCTGGAAGACATAGAACGCACCTCCCTGGCCGTCGGAAATCCCCGGTGCGTTCACGTTCCACGGCGGCTGCCACCCCTGGTTACCCATGGCCTCGGACAACACGACGTTGCAGTTGTCCACGCGCGCATCGGGAACCACGGTAGCCGCGACCGCGACGTTCTGCCGCTGGGAAGGGTCGGAGGTTACGAAGTTCACCACCCCCTGCCTGTTTTCAAGGGCGGTGCAGGAAAGGGAGGCCGTGGCGGGTGTGGTGGCGCTGGAAGAGGTGACGGTGAGCCAGGAGGGAGCCTCGGTGGACCAGGTCAGGTTCCCGCCGCCGATATTGAAGAGGTCGAGGACCAGCGAGCGTTGCTCCCCGCACTGCGAGTGCGGCAGGGAGAAGTCGAAGCTCGTGACCGGGACCTTCAGGATGGGCGGGTCGGCAGGAGGGGAAAAGGCCATGGAGAGCGCGCGCGCCGCGTTGAGCCTCCCCCACGCGTAGAAGGGATCGAAACCCGGTTTGTCTGAATCGACCGGCCCCACCTGGTCGTCGGCGGAATGCCTCAGGATGGAAATCACCTGCTCGCGGGTCAGATCGGGATTGGCGGCCAGGATAAGCGCCGCCACCCCGGAGACGTGGGGTGCTGCCATCGAGGTGCCGGCCAGGCGGATGTAGTCGGTCCCGACCAGGTACGAGGAGCCTTCCGCCGTGCCGGCGGCCCGCAGGGAGAGGATGTTGTAGGTGTCCGAACCGTCGGTGGCGCCGCCGCCGGGAGCCACCAGGTCCAGGATGTAGCCGAAGTTGGAAAAGCTGGAAAGGACGTCCTGGACGCCGGTGGATCCGACGGTCACCACGTCCTGGATGCTGGAGGGCGAACCGTAGAGGGCGTCCCCACTGCTGTTGCCGGCGGCGACCACCACGACGCTCCCGAGTGCATGAGCCGTCCGGACCGCGTCTTCCACCACGGGGTCGACACCGCAGGGCCAGCACCCCCAGCTGTTGTTGATGACGTCGGCACCGTTACTGGCCGCATAAATGATGGCGTTGGCGAGGTTGTCGTTGTATCCGCTCCCGTAGTCGTCGAGCCCCTTGACCGGCATGATGCGGGAATGGTAGGCAATGCCCGGCACGCCTATGCCGTTGTCGCCGGTGGCGGCAATGGTTCCGGCGACATGGGTCCCGTGGCCGAAGTGATCGATGGGATCGTTGCTGCCGTAGGCGAAATCCCACCCTTTGTTGTCATCGAAGAAGCCGTTGCCATCGTCGTCGGCGCCGGGAGCGCCTGCCGTTTCGGCGGGATTGGACCAGACGTTGGCGGCGATGTCGGCGTGGTTGTAGTCAAGGCCGGTGTCGACCACGCCGACTATGACCCCGTCCCCCTTGGTGACGTCCCAGGCGGCCGCGACGCCGATCTTCTTGAGCCCCCACAGGTCATCGTAGTTGTACCCCCAGGAACCCCAGGAAGAGTAGAAGGGGTCGTTGGGGATGGACTCGGTTTGGTACTGGTAGGCAGGCACCGCATAGAGCACGTTCGGGTTGGCGGCGTACTCCCTGGCGACGGCCTCTACGTCTGCATCATCCGCGGTCTCGAATATGTACACGCTGGTGAGATCCGGAACCTTGCTCCCCTTGGAAGCACGTTGCGCACGCCGCTGGTACTTCATCTTGGTTAGTGCGACCCGGTCGGCGAAGTTGCGCTTCCTCTTGGCCAGGAGCCCCTTCTTGGTGGAGGAAGCGCTGTCCCCGTCGAAGAACTGACGAAACAGAGGCTTTACCCCCTTGATCTTGTGTTTCTTGTGCAGTTCGTCGAGCCCTACGCCCTGCCCGGTGGTCTGGGACGCGAAGCTGAGGCCCAGCGCGTGGATGACGTCTGC
This sequence comes from Geomonas subterranea, assembly GCF_019063845.1. NCBI lineage: Bacteria > Pseudomonadati > Thermodesulfobacteriota > Desulfuromonadia > Geobacterales > Geobacteraceae > Geomonas > Geomonas subterranea. Next base: position 3,405,976 of record NZ_CP077683.1, on the reverse strand, counting down.
CGGCTCCAGGAGGGTATCGGCGAATTTGACGACGAAGCGGCCGGGGGCATGTCTCTTTGCCTGCGGGGGGGGCGAGGAGAGCGATCTTGGTCCCGGGATGGCACCGGGGGGAAGCGCGGTATGGCTGTCGGCGCGCCCGGGGGGCGTGGGGAAGCGGCAGGTCACCTGGCTCGGATTTACGGTCTCTACGGCCACGGCGGGCTGAGACGATACGATAAACGCGAAGGTGAGTATTGCAGCTGCGAGGTGGAACCTAAGTGAAGGCCAAAGCGTGGTGGTGGGCACGGCAGAAATCCCCCTTCCGGCAGTTCGTGAAGAATGGCAGAGGTGTCTGCTCAGTTGCAGCTGCAGCTCCGCTAAAGGTCTGGTTTCACAGGCATGATGAACGTGTGTCTATTATCATGATTTGCGGCTAAGGTCATCATTTTTTCAGTGCGCCGTGCCCGTCCCCGCGCGTCTCCCCTTTTCTTCATGTCATCGACAGCCGGGACCGGCTGAGCCGAGCAGCGCGCCGATCTTCTCCAGGCATTCCCTGAAGTCGATGGGCTTCGAGATGTAGTCGTCCATGCCGGCGGCGATGCACCGCTCCTCGTCCTGCTTCATGGCGTGCGCGGTCATGGCGAGGATCGGAAGCCGTCGCCCCTGGTGCACCTCCTGCTCGCGGATCGACCGTGTGGCCTCGAAGCCGTCGAGCAGCGGCATCTGGACGTCCATGATGATCATGTCGAAGTCTGATTGCCGCCACTTCGCCACGGCCTGGGCGCCGTCTTCCGCGAATTCCACCTGGTAACCCAGTCTCCCCAGCATGTTTCCCAATACCTGGCGGATGGTGGGATCGTCCTCGGCGACCAGCAGATGCCTCCCTGCTCCGGCGGGCGAACCCGGTTGAGCGGGGGCGCGCGGGGGAGCTGACGGGAGCTCCGCCTCTCCTTGCACGAGGCCCAGCCTGACCGTGAAGGAGAAACAGCTCCCTGCGCCTGCCTCGCCCTCAATGGCGATGCTCCCACCCATCCGCTCCACGATCTCCTTGCTGATGGCGAGCCCGAGCCCGGTTCCGCCGTAGCTGCGGGTGTTGGAGTCATCGACCTGGCTGAAGGAATTGAACAGCAGGTGCCTCTTGTCCTGCGGGATGCCGATGCCGGTGTCCCGCACCGAAAAACGGAACTCCAGGCTCCCGTCGGCTCCCTCTTCTCCCGCCCCAACGGATATGGTGACGCCGCCGCGCTCGGTAAATTTGACCGCGTTCCCCACCAGGTTGGTCAGAACCTGGCGCAGCCTCACCTGGTCTCCCTGCACGTGATCGGGAAGGCCCTCCGCCACCTGCAGGGTGAGATGCAAACCCTTACGCTTCACCTCGGGCATGACGATGTCGACGGCCTGCGCCAGGCAGGCGCGCAGGCCAAAGGGGCGGTTGTCCAGCGAGAACTTGCCGGCCTCGACCTTGGCCAGGTCAAGGATGTCGTTCAGGATACGCAGCAGTGAGCGGGACGACCTTTGGGCGGTCTGGATGTAATCGGCCCGCTCGGCGGCGTCCGGCGTCAGCAGGGCGAGGTCGAGCATCCCTAGCACCCCGGTCATCGGGGTACGAAGCTCATGGCTCATGTTGGCCACGAACCTGCTCTTGGTGTTGCTCGCCGCCTCTGCTGCCTGCTTGGCCTGGCGCAGCGTCTCCTCCATCCGGTTGCGTTCCATGGCGATGGCGACCTGGTCCGCTACCGCCTTCATCAGGGATAGTTCGTCGTCGCTGAAACTGTTCCTGCTCCGCGTGCCGAAAGAGAGGGTGCCAAGCACCTGCCCCTGCGACATAAGCGGATGGCAGGCGTAGGCCTGGATCCCGAGAGACCGGACCAGGTCGGCACGGGCGTCCTGCGAATCGGGTATGTTTTCGGCGACGATCCTGCAGCCGTCGCGGGCCGCGCAGCCGCAGATCGCCACCCCAAGGGGCAGCCGTTCAATGGCTGCGGCCTGTTCCTCTCCGATCCCGGCGCAGGCGTTCAGTTTCAGCCCCCCTTCCTCTTCATCCATCAGGAAATTGAAAAAAACATCGCAGTCGAGAAACGTCATCACCTCCCGGCACAAGGTATCCGCCAGCTGCCGCGGGTCCTTGCTCTGCAGCAGCCGGCTCGCCGTGTCGGCCAGCAGGTCGAGCCGCTGGTTGCTCCGCTTGAGGGCGGCCTCGCCCTCTTCGCGCTCTGTGATGTCGACCCCCATGCCCACCGCGAAAGGCCGGCTGTCCTGCAGCCTGCCGAGGAAGGATGTGCTGAAGGTCCAATGACGGGGACAGCCGTCGCTGCCTGTTATCCGGAAGTCGGTGGTGAAGCTGTTGCGCTCCTGGTGAAACAGTTCGCGCATCCGGGCGGTGATCGTTTCAGCGGCTTGCCGGGCGACCTGTGCCTCGAGCCATTTGTCGAAGGTTGGAATCTTCCCCGCCACGAAACCGGTCACCTCAAGCCAGCTCCGGCTCGCCTGCAGCACCTCGCCGTCCTGCGTGAGCATGACGACCGGGATCGGAGCTTCCTCTATGGCGCGACGGAACTGTTCCTCGCGCCCCCTGAGTTCCGCCTCGATCTGCCTGCGCATGGCTGTTTCCCGCTGCAGCTCCTCGTTTAAAGCCTCCTTCTCGATCAGTTCCCGGGTGCGCTGCTCCAGGGCGAGTTGAAGCCGCGCCTCGCTCTGCCTGAGCGCTTGTTCGCTCTGTTCCAGGCTGCGAAACAGCACGGCGGCGGGTTCCTTGAGCCCGGTGGAAACAATGGCGCGGTAGATCAGGAAGGCGGAGAGAAAGAGAAAGAGGTGCCCCAGCAGGTTTGCCTGCCCGTACACGCTCAGGTATTGCGTGAAGGCGACATCGGCGCAGGCGGCGCTTATGACGGAGGCGACGAGTGTTCTGAGCACGCGACGGTCGAAACGCTCCCGGTTCGCCCATAGCAAGGCCGCCGAGGCGAGCAGGATGAAGATGATGATGTATTCGCTGTAGATCTTGAAGGGGGTGAGCCCTTTTCCCTCCACGAAGCAGTCCGGGAAATGACCGGAAAAGATGCCGAGGATGAGCAGCGCCGCTGTGCCGCCGAAGTACGTGAGGGCCGCGGCGACGTTGAGCTTCCGGTTGATGAACAGCGGGGCGGCCAGGAAGGAGAGGCTGACCACGTAGCGGAAGGAGATCCAGAGTTGGGTGGGGAGGTTGGCGTCGTAGCCGGCGAAGATCCCGATCCCTTTGTAGGCGAAGGTGTGCAGCAGCTCCAGGATGCCGGAGACGGCGAAGGACATCGCCAGGAAAAGAAAATAATGGTTGTCGAGAAACCTCCGGGAGTTCCAGGCCAGAAGGAAGACCCCAAGCGTCACGAGCACACAGAAGATCTCGACCATGGTGTGGAAGAGGAGGTAGGAGAAGCGGCTGCAGGCGTAAAGGATCAGTATGGCGAGCGCAAACAGCACCAGGGAGAGAACCCTTGTCTCCGCCCGTTGCGCCTCGTTGCAGGATGACGCCTCGCTCATCGATCCCCCTTCCCGCTGTCTTTGGACTCACGTACAAAGCATCTTGTTCGAGGGGGGAATTTACCATCCGGCAATGAGAATAGTCAAACCAATTTGGGACTTTCCGCAGTGACTGCGGAGATTTTCCCTAGGACAGAGGGCGTCGGCATTGCTCCAGTTCAGGTAATATCAGTAAAATTTCATTGACTCATATGGTGTGAGGGATAAGATAGCGTTCGGCTCTCCGGGGAAGCAATGTCTCCTGGAGCGCTTACTAAACAAGAGGAGGAGATAGATGATACGGAAAATTGCTGTTGCTGCTGTGCTGACGTTGACTGTTTCGGGTGTTTCCTATGCGGGGCTTGATGCCGTGAAAGGCCTTGGCAAAGACCTTGGCAAGGAAGCAGCGGCGACTGCCAAAGAGGGCGCCCTGAGCGCTGTGACCAAGAAGCTGAAGAAGGTTCAGAACGAAAAAGGGCCGATCAAGTTCAAAACCGGCAAGGCCGAGGTGGATCCCGCTTGTGACAAGACCATGATCGCCATCGCTGCGATTTTGACCGACTACCCCGGTTTCCATGTTCAAGTCGATGGCCACACCGATAACGTCGGCAAGCCCGAGGCCAACATGAAACTGTCCCAGGACCGCGCCGACGCCGTCGTGAAGTACCTGGTCGACAAGAAAGGCGTAGCCGCCAACCGCCTCTCCGCCAAAGGTTTCGGCGACACCAAGCCGATTGCCGACAACAAGACCAAAGCCGGACAGGCTAAAAACCGCCGCGTGGATTTCACCGTCACCAAGATGTAGCAGATGGTGGGGGAGCCGTTGCGGCTCCCCCACTTCCCCGCTTTCCGGTCCATCCGGCGCGTCCCATCGGGCGCCGACAGTCTCCTCCTCAGAACGTCCAGTTCATCCCCAGCCGGCTCCAAACATACGTTGATTCGGACTAACGGGAATGTTAAGCTGCAGCACCCTGACTTCCGGTACAGCTTTGTTCCCCGTCCCCCTTTGGAGAGAGCCATGAAAAAGATCCTCGCCGTAGAAGACAGCAAGGTGGCGCAGGCCCAGGTGCTGGACATCCTCAGCCGGGAGTACGAGGTTACCCTGCAGGAAGACGGGGCCTTGGCCAGGTCCGTCGCACTGGAAATGAGTCCTGATCTGATTCTGCTCGATGTCAACCTCCCGGGGATGAACGGTTATGACATCTGCCGGCAGCTGAAGGGGGATGCGGCCACACGGGAGATTCCGGTAATCTTTCTTACCAGTTGCGACACCAGCGGCGAAAAGGTGAAGGGATTCGAGGCGGGAGCGGATGATTATATCGTGAAGCCTTTTTACCCGGAGGAACTGGTAGCCCGCGTCTCCCTCCACCTCGCGTCACGGCGGGAGAAGCAGATGGCGGTCGAGTTCGAAAGGCTGAAGCTGTTGCGGGAGATGGCTGTCGCCATCAGTCACGAGTTCAACAACCCCTTGACCGCGATACTGTGGCATCTGCACTTGGCCACCAAAGAACTGGGCGAGGGGGATGAGAAGGCCCGCACCCACCTGTCCGACCTGAAGGGTGAAGTGGACAAGATCCGCCGCATCGTAGCCCGCCTCGCCGAAGCCTCCCGCGACGCCAAGACCGAATACGTCATGGGCGAAGCGATGATCGATGTGAACAGCATCTGAACCGGCGACCTCCATAGCCGGGGGCAGACGAGAGCGTCACCCCCCCTTGCGAAGCTTCAACCGGGAAGCCCGGTGAGAACTGCCTGGAGTCCCCTCCCCTTGCGGGAGGGGGTTAGGGGGAGGGGGAACTGGCCATCTGTTCCTCAGCTTGCAGTTTCACCCACCCCCCGGCCCCCTCCCGTCAAGGGAAGGGGAGATCCGTCTGGGATGTTGCCCCGGAGTTTCCGGATGAACCTTGGCGAAGGGGGACCGGGGGTATTTGCCTTCCGGGATTTGCCTTTTAAAACCCGCCGCACACAATCCCGCCTCTTTTTTAGTACCATCTGTGTCTTTTGCCCACCACTGCATCGTAGTAGGGTGGTGACTCCGGATGAAAATTGCGCGTGGCAGCCAGCACCGAGGTTGGAATATGAAACGAAGGAAGCCGGAGATGATCAGAGGGGCCAGGGCCAACGTGCCGGTGGCCGCCAGCGCCATGGCCTATGGCAGCGTGCTGGGGGTGCTCGCCGCGCAAAAGGGGCTGAGCTGGCTCGACATGATGTACATGAACACCGCGGTGTTCGCCGGCGCGGCCCAGTTCGTCATGGTAGACATGTGGTCGAACCACCTGCCGGTATTCGAGATGACCCTTGCCGTTCTGGTGATCAACCTGCGTTACCTGCTGATCGGGGCCTCCCTGGACCCGCTCTTCTCGGGACGTGGGGCGCTGCACAAGATGGGGATGATGCACCTGGTCGCCGACGAGAACTGGGCCGTCACCATGTCCGAGCAGCGCACCGGCAGCGCCACCACCTGGTTTCTCTTCGGCGGCGGAGTCTTCCTGTACCTTGCCTGGAGCAGCGGGACGTTGATCGGTCTCTTGGGCGGCGGCTTCATCACCAGGCCCGAAGAGTACGCCCTCGATTTTGCCTTCACCGCCGTCTTCACCGCGCTTGCCGTCGGATTGTGGCGCGGCAAGGGCGACGTTGTTCCCTGGATCGTCGCCGGGGCAGCCGCCCTGTTGGTTCACAAGTTTCTGCCGGGCAAGTGGTACATCGTCGCCGGGGGGCTCGCCGGTGCCGTCAGCGCCATGTTGGGGACCTGCGAGCCGGTCGAAGTCGAGGAGGCGGAAGATGTTCCCAGCTATTGAGCCGCAGGTGCTGATCGCGGTGGGGCTTGCCGCGGGGGTGACCTACTCCTTGCGGCTGGGCGGTCTGCTGCTCGCATCCCGCTTCCCGCGCTCCGGTCGCTTCCGGCGCGGCATGGATGCCCTCCCGGGTGCGCTGCTGTTCTCGCTCGTGTTGCCGTCCATCGTCGCCGAAGGCGTATGGGGTCTCATGGCCGCCGCGCTTACCGCCATCGTCGTGCTTCGTACCCGCAACACCCTCGCCGCCATGCTCTGCGGCATGCTCGTCATCTTCGCCGTGCGTAAGATGGGGTAATAAACTTTCCGCGCAGTTGCCCCGCCAGAGCGTGAGCCGTTGACGTGCTTCCCTCTTTACCGCATAGAGACCGAAGGTGAGAGCATCTCAAACGCCAGGGGAAAGGCGGCCCTGACCGTCCTCTACTCGTACTGACCCGGGAGTTGCCGCTATCCATGCCCGGGAGCGCCACCCGCTCCGGGGGATTTTTTGCACGGTGCCGCAGGAAGTTGCACGAACCGGGTCTGCCCCCGGGCCGGGACTATCAATTTCTTCCTTGACATATCCGCTTATCCGGATATATTCCCCCGTATGAAAAAGACAGTCCAGTATTTCAGAGCCCTGGCGGATGAAACCCGCCTCCGCATATTGGCACTCCTCCTCAACTCCGGAGAGCTCTGCGTCTGCGACGTCACCGCGACGCTGCAGCTTCCGCAGTCGACGGTCTCCAGGCACCTTTCCTATCTCAAGAACGCAGGATGGGTGAACGACCGCAGGGAAGGGGTCTGGATCTTTTACACCGTCGCCACAGACGACGACATGAAGCGGCAACTCGCCGAGGTGCTCAAAGAGCGCCTGGCCGAAATCGCCGTGGTAGGTGAAGACATCAAGCGACTCGCTTCCTTTTCCGAAGGTGCTCACTGCGCCTGATTTTTTTTGCCTGATATATCCGCCCATTCGGATGCAAAGAACCGTTTAAGGAGTTTTCATGTCAGCCGGCGTTTCCAAGAAGCTTTCGTTCCTCGACCGCTACCTCACCCTCTGGATCTTCCTTGCCATGCTCTTTGGCGTGGCGGCAGGGTACCTGGTCCCGGGAGTGGAGGGTTTCATCAACTCCTTCCAGGTCGGCACGACGAACATACCCATTGCCGCTGGTCTCATTCTCATGATGTATCCCCCCTTCGCCAAGGTGAAGTACGAGGAGATGCCGGAGGTATTCCACAACAAGCGCGTGCTGGGGCTCTCCCTGGTGCAGAACTGGCTGATAGGACCGGTCTTGATGTTCGTCCTGGCCGTGGTGTTCCTCCCGGACAAGCCGGAATACATGGTGGGACTGATCATGATCGGCCTGGCCCGCTGCATCGCCATGGTCATCGTCTGGAACGAACTGGCGGATGGGAACACCGAATACGCGGCCGGTCTGGTGGCTTTCAACAGCATCTTTCAGGTGCTCTTCTACAGCGTCTATGCCTGGTTCTTCATTACGGTGCTTCCCCCGCTCGTCGGCCTCTCCGGTAGTGTCGTCGATGTCAGCATCGAGCAGATCGCCAAGAGCGTTTTCATCTACCTCGGCATCCCGTGCATCGCCGGTGCGGTCACGAGGCTCGTCGGCGTGAAGGTCATGGGGAAAGAGCGCTACCACCGGGAGTTCGTTCCGAAGATAGGGCCTGTCACCCTGGTGGCGCTACTTTTCACCATCGTCGTCATGTTCAGCCTGAAGGGGAGCCTCATCGTCCAGCTACCACTGGACGTGGTCCGCATTGCGGTACCGCTCCTCATTTACTTCATCTTCATGTTCCTGGTGTCCTTCTGGATGGGGAAGAGGCTCGGAGCCGACTACTCAAAGACCACGACCCTTGCGTTCACCGCGGCCAGCAACAACTTCGAGCTGGCGATAGCGGTCGCCGTGGCAGTTTTCGGCCTCAATTCGGGCGCCGCGTTCGCCGCCGTCATAGGTCCCCTGGTGGAGGTGCCGGTGATGATCGCCCTGGTCAACGTGGCTTTCTGGTTCCAGCGCCGCTACTTTGCGCGGGCCGCGGTTTAGGAGGAGGGGAGGGTGATGGGAAACAAGGTGAAGGTTCTTTTCGTCTGCATCCACAACAGCGCCAGGAGCCAGATGGCGGAAGCCTTCTTGAAGCGGCTTGGCGGGGATGTCTTCGAGGCTGAAAGCGCCGGGATCGAACCGGGGACCCTGAACCCGCTGGTGGTCCAGTCGATGAAGGAGGTGGGGATCGACATCTCGGGGAACCGGACCAAGGACGTTGCCGGATTCATCGAGAAAGGGGTCCTCTTCGATTACGTGGTCACCGTTTGCGACGAGACGAGCGCCGAGCGCTGCCCGATCTTTCCAGGAGCGGCGAAGCGGCTGCACTGGGGCTTTCCCGATCCGTCGGCTCTGAGGGGAACGGATGAAGAGAAGCTGTTGGCAATCAGGCGGATACGGGATGCCATAGCTGCGAAAGTAAAGGGGTGGATTCCTTCTGCCACTCCGTAGGCAAAGGCGGTGGAGGACCTATGGCCGAACTCAGAATCAGATGGCAACGTCTCGTGGATGACGCCGGCAAGACGTGTGGCCGCTGTGCTGGAACCGGGGACGAGGTCCAGGAGGCAGTAGATCTCCTACGGGTGGCGCTGGCGCCGTTGAACATCTCCGTAATCGCCGAGAGCTCGCACCTGGGTGAAGCGGAATTCGCCCAGGACCCGCTCGAGTCAAACCGGGTATGGGTCGCGGGGAAGCCGCTTGAAGAGTGGCTGAAGGTGCAAACGGGACAAAGCCGGTGCTGTGGCCCGTGCGGTGACAATGATTGCAGAACGGTTTCGGTGGCTGGGCGCGATTACGAGGTGGTGCCCAAGGAACTTGTTGTTAAAGCCGGGCTTTTGGCTGCTGCCGAATTAATAACGCCATCTGAATAAGAAAAAGGAGGGGGCCATGAAACTTGATGACCGCATCATGGAACTGATTGCAATCGGAGCTTCCATCACCGCGAACTGTCAGCCATGTCTTGAGTACCACACCGGTAAAGCCAAAGAGTACGGTGCCGACGAGCAGGAGATTCAGGATGCGATACAGGTCGGTAAAACCGTCAGAAGAGGTGCCGCGGCAAAGATGGATAAGTATGCCGCGAGCTTCAATGTGTCAGGCCTGAACAACGAAGGTGCCGATAAGGGGTGTGGCTGTTCTTTGTCCTGATAGGAGCCTTCCATGCTAAAAACCTTTGCCGATTACTTCGTGTTCCAGGTTGTCGGTCTCGATGCAAAGAGCCGGCTCGGCGGGGCCCTCGACTTCTTCGTTTACGACACCGTAAAGATCTTCCTGCTGCTGACTACTATCGTCTATGTCGTCGCGGTGATCCGCTCCTATTTCTCCCCGGAGCGTACCCGGCGCATCCTTTCCCACAACCGCGAGTACGTCGGCAACGTGCTCGCGGCACTTCTGGGGATAGTGACACCTTTTTGCTCCTGTTCGGCGGTTCCCCTGTTCATCGGTTTCGTCGAGTCCGGCATCCCGCTCGGGGTCACCTTTTCCTTCCTCGTTTCATCTCCCATGGTGAACGAGGTGGCGCTCATCATGCTCTGGGGACTGTTCGGCTGGAAGATCGCGCTCACCTATGTCGGCTCCGGCGTCGTGGTGGCGATCGTCGCCGGTATGGTGATCGGCAGGCTCCGCATGGAGCGGCACGTTCAGGATTATGTCTGGGAGATCAAGGTCGGGGCCGCCGAGATGCAGGAACAGACCTTCCGTGAAAAACTCGACTACGCCGCCGGCTACACGGTGGGGCTCCTCAAGAAGATCTGGCCGTATGTGATAATCGGCATCGGCCTGGGAGCTTTCATCCACGGCTACGCCCCGGAGGATCTCCTGGTCCGCTACGCGGGTAGAGACAACCCCCTGGCGGTGCCGCTGGCGGTCCTTATCGGTGTCCCGCTCTACAGCAACGCGGCCGGCATCGTCCCGGTGGTCCAGGCCCTGATGGAGAAGGGGCTCCCGATCGGCACGGTGCTAGCTTTCATGATGGCGGTGACGGCCCTGTCCTTACCCGAGGCCGTCATCTTGAAGAACGTCCTGAAGACGAGGCTTCTCGCCACCTTTTTCGGAATCGTCGCGGCCGCGATCGTGATTGTCGGCTATTTGTTCAACGCCATCCTATAGAGAGGAGAAAGAGCATGAAAATCGAAGTCCTTGGTACCGGATGCGCCAAATGCAAGACCCTGTACGAGAACACGAAGAAAGCGGTCGAGGAGACCGGCACCGCGGCGGAGGTGCTGAAGGTAGAGGATATCCCCTCCATCATGAAGTACGGGGTGATGAGCACTCCCGCGCTGGTCATCGACGGCCAGGTGAAGTTCTCCGGCAAGGTGGCATCGGTAGTCGAAATCATGGAGATGCTGTCATGAAGCGACTGCTCGCTGCAGCCCTGCTGCTGTTCGCCCTTCCCGCCCATGCCGAACTCCCCTCGGCCTCCGACGCCGTCATCCGCAAGGCTCTCGCCTCCGGCAAGCCCACCGTCATCGACCTTGGGGCTCGCACCTGCATCCCATGCAAAAAGATGGCGCCGATCCTGGAGGATCTCGGATCACAATACCGCGGACGGGCCTCGGTGCTGTTCATCGACGTGCATGCGGACAACGCCGCAGCCGAGAGGTTCAAAGTCCAGATGATTCCGACCCAGGTGTTCTTCGACGCCAAAGGGCGCGAGGTGAAACGACATGTCGGTGCGCTGGAAAAAGCGGACCTCGTGAGGGAGTTGAAGGCGCTGGGGGTAAGGTGAGCATCCTCGACAACGCCGAGCAGATCATCGCCGCCTACCCCCTGATCGCCTTCGGGACCGTCTTCCTGGCCGGGGTGTTGTCCTCTGTTTCACCGTGCGTCCTGGCGACCATCCCTTTGGTCGTCGGCTTCGTCGGCGGGTACGCCAACGGCGACCGGGCGCGCGCCTTCAGGTATTCGCTTGCCTTCGTGTTGGGGCTGTCCCTGACCTTTACCGCCTTCGGCGCGGCCGCCGGTCTTTTCGGCACCATGTTCGGAACACTCGGGGGATGGTGGTACGTGGCCGCCGCAGCGGTGGCGCTCGTAATGGGGGGGCAGCTCCTGGGGCTCTACGAGCTCAACTGGTTTTCCGGTATCAACTACAGGCCGAAGCGGGGAGGGGTGCCGGGAGCGTTTCTCCTTGGCCTCTTCTTCGGCGTGGTTTCCTCGCCCTGCGCGACGCCGGTCCTGGTGATCCTTTTGACGGTTGTGGCCGCCAAAGGGGGGCTCCTCTATGGCATGGCGCTGCTGTTCACCTACGCCATCGGCCACTGCCTTCTCATGCTGGTGGCAGGTACGTTCACCGGTTTCGTCGACTCCTTCATAAAAGCGAAGGGTATCGTTGCTTTCTCCCGCTGGACGAAACGTGGAGCGGGAGCTCTTGTCGCCGCGGTGGGCATCTTCCTGCTTTTCCAGGCCTTCTAGATCGCGCGTGAATGCAATAAGGGCGGTGCGCAGGGGGGCGCCAGCTAAATCTTCACCGTCTTGTAAAGGAAGTTCTTGAACCTGAAAAACCGCTTCCTCTCTTCCTCGTCCTCCTGGGGGGAGCCGGTGATGGCTTTCAGGTGACGGGCGACTTCGGGCATGCTCTTGCCGGCAACGGTACGGCTTCTCTCGACTACCAGACGCACCACATCCTTCGAAATCCGGCTCTGGGAGTAGGGCTCGTACACGGCCTCCCAGAAGTCCTTCCCCGCCTCGATATCCTTCATGATGCCGCTTGCCACTTCCTCGGCCAGCAGTTCGAACGCGGGCAACACCTGCTCGCGAGAACCATCCCGGATCGCTTTCCTGATATCCTCCCCGGTCACCAATTTGCCGGTCCTGAAGAACAGCGCGCGCAAGAGGATGCTCCTCAGTTCGCGGATGTTCCCCTTGTAGTTGTGCCCCACCAGTGCTTCCTTGGCGTCCTTGGAGAGGCTTGGCTCGTCGTCGCCGCTAGCTTCTTCGGTGCTTCGATAGGTCCGGTAGAGCTTGCCCAAAAAGTGGGTGGAGAGGTCGGGAATGTCCTCGCGCCGCTCGTTCAGGGACGGCACCACGACGGAAAGCTCGGTCAACCGGTGGTACAGGTCCTCGCGGAAGTTGCCGAGGGCGATCTCCTTTCTCAGGTCCTTGTTGGTGGCGGCTACGAGCAGAACGCGGCTGATCCGCTCACGGTTCTCGCCCAGGCGGACGAACCCGCCGTTGTCAAGAAAGCGCAGCAACTGCACCTGGGTCTTCGGGTCGGCGTCGCCGATCTCGTCCAAGAAGACGATGCCGCCGGAGGCTTCCTCCAGAATGCCCTTCCTGTCGCTGTACGCGCCGGTGAAGGCGCCCTTGATGTGCCCGAAAAGCTCGGAGTAGGTGAGATCACCGCTGTAGGCGGCGATGTTGGTCTTCTTGACCGGGAGCTCGCCGTCCGGGTTGATCTGCTGCCGGTACAGCTCGTTCAGCTTGTTGTACAGGTTGTTAAAGAAGAACTCCTTCCCCGCGCCGGTAGGGCCGAGGACCAGGATGGAGGGGAGGCCGATGGTGGCCTCCTGCAATACGTGCCGGCTCCAAAGGGCGATCCGGTTGGAGAGCGGCTGCGACACGGTGTTGATGAAGGCGACGATCTCCTGTGCCTTACGGCTGTTGCCGATGATGTTGCCCAGCCGGTAGGAAGAAACCTTGGGGTCCTTGTAGGCGATGTCGCTTTGCAGCTTGTTCACCTCGGACTGCAGCCGCTCGATGCGCTGGATGTCGGAGATGTGCCGCGAGGTGAGGCGGTCGATGATCTGCAGGATGCGTTTGTGCTCTTCGGTGAAGTACCCTTCCTGGAGCGAGTTGAGGCAGATGACGGCGATCACCTCGTCATCGCTGATCACCGGTACCGCCATCTCGCTCTTGATGAGCTCGTTCATGGGGCGGTGGAAACCCTCGTGCTGCGAGGTGTCGGTGACCTGCCCGATGATCTTCGGCTCCTTGGTCCAGGCGACGTAACCGGTGAGGCTGCGCTCTTCAGCGGGAAGGTCGCTTCCACCGATCTTGAAGGGGGGGATCTTCTTCTTCAGCCACTCCTTGTTTTTCGCTCCGACGATGGTCCCTTCCTCGTTCTCGACGACCAGGTACTTCTGCCCCTCGCGCTCCTGCACGATGGCGATGCTCCCGGTGTCGGCGCCGATGAGCTCGGTCGCCTTGGAGAGCACCTTGGTGAGGAAAGGGTGCAGCCCCTCGTTGCGCTCCTGCAGCAGGTCGGAGATCTCGGAGAGTACCTTGATCTCGAGGTGCTCGCCCCCCACCTCGTTGATGACCCGCTCCACCATCTCGGCGTGGGTCTGCAGCAGCCCCTCCTCGAACTCGGAGAAGCTGGCGAGCTGGCGGGTGAAGTAGTTGATGAGGCAGATGATCCGGCGCGTCCCCGGCTCGATGCGCGGCACCATGTACAGCGTTCTCAGTCCCATCTCCTCGGTCAGGGCGCGACGCTGTATGGTCTGGTCCTGGAGGTCGGCGATGAAGAGCGGTTTCAGGAGCTGGTCGTCGGTCACCACCCCTGCCTCGTTGACGTAGCGCGACACCAGCGAGGTGCCGTGTTTCAAGTCGATGCTGCCGACGTTGTCGTATCGGGATTTCAGATCCGGGTCCTCGGCGTGGCTCGCCAGCACCTCCATGCCGCCGCGCGCGGGGACCAGCACCGAGGCGAGAGTCAGGCCGTCGATCAGGTTGACGGCGGAGCGCACCATGAAGCCCGCCGCCTCCCTTCTCTTGTAGACCTCGACCCGGCGGGCCAGCAGCAGCTGCTGGTGGTACTTGCGGGCATGGTCCACCCGTTCGCCGGCTCTGGCCAGGAACGGGAGCAGCATCTCGATCCGGTCCCGGGAGAGGAGTTCCCCGTCGACGCAGGCGACGCCGATCGATTTACCCTCGCTGGTGATGGGGAGCATGGTGGTGCCGTCGATCTGGAAGCGCCGGGAGAAGTCTTGGTCCAGGGGGAGCCCGCTGTCTGCGGGGCGCAGAAACTGGGACGGCATCTGGGTGACGAAGGTATTGGAAACGCCGGCTTCGGCGGAGATGATCGGGAAGGTCTCGTCGCGGATCTCGGCGGCGAAACTGCCGCAGGCGAAGGCGCAGGAGAGCGCGCCGCGGGTCAGGTCCTCCAGGTAGATGCGCACCCGCTCCTGGTCCGAGACCAGTCGCGCTCCCTCCCCTACCAGGTGCAGCATCTCGTCCAGGTTTTCCTTGCCGAAAGAGGCGATCCGGTCGCCTAGGGTCTTAAGTTGCAGCTCTGTGACGGACATGAGTTCCTCTGAGTACAAAAGATACACACGAGGGCACACTAGAGGAATTGATGGCGGGTGTCAAGGGATAGCTGGGATAGCTGGGATGACGGGATGACGGGATGACGGGATGACGGGATGATGGGATGATGGGTTGATGGGATGATGGGGTGATGGGGTGATGGGGTGATGGGGTGATGGGGTGATGGGGTGATGGGGTGATGGGGTGATGGGGTGGCGCCGGCCGGACGCTGGGGCGGAGGGGCGTGGGGGAAGGGTAGGGGCGAATAATCATTCGCCCCCCGCCTTTTAGTTGAACCCCTTCCTGATCTGGTACAGCTCTTCCAGGTTCAGGCCGTTCAGGTCGAAGAACTCGCGCTCCAGCTCCTCCACGTAGAAACGGTCCAGTCCGGAGTTCTCGAGGAAGTCCTCACGCAGCGAGGAGTTCTTTTCGATGATGATCTGCGGCAGCAGATTGTGAATGTACACAGCCTCTTTCTTGATGGTGAGGATCGCCTCGCGGAACAGGTGGTCCGGGATCTCGTCGTCGATGAGCTTCTTGTTGAGAAGTTCTTCCGTGAGCTCCTTCTTGAGCGCGTCCTGGTCCGCCTTGGTGGCGTACTTCGAGTAAAAGTTGCGGATACGGTCCTTGACGTGTTCGAGCAGGGTGAGGTGCAGACGCTCGTCGCTGTCGATCTGCACCAGCTGTTCCAGGAGCGCAGTGGTGGTGAGCCGGTTCTCTTCGATGAGCTTCAATCCGGAGGCTAGGTGGCTCACCTTCTTTCTGCCGTAGATCCCCAGGTACTTGTCCTCGAAGATGCCGGAGAGGAAAAGCTTGGTGAACAGTTGCGGGGCCAGCATGTCGAAGGCGTGCTTGTTCCCCAGGAGGCTTCGGATCATCTCCTCCGAGATCCTCACGTTCTCCATGAAGGCCAGCTGGTTGATGGCGGATGAGGTCGCATCGTAGCGGTCGAAGTACGTGATGATGTACGAGTATCCCTCGAGGATGGAGATGTCGGCGCCGTCGCGGATCTTCTCGTCGCAGGCCTTGCTGGCGTCGAGCAGCATCTCCTCGAAGGCGTGGTCGCGGTTCTCGGCCGCCTGCTTCTTGGCGAAGAGGAGCTTCAGCATGTCCTCCGGCTCGATGGTGCTCTCGATGTGCCGCTCGGAAAGGAACATCCCCTCCAGGATCTGCCTGGTCTCGGAGATGTAGTTGCTCTCCTCCAGGTCGACCAGCTTCTTGTCCTTCTTGAGCATCTCGTCCAGCGTATAGAAGAGCGCCCCCGGGATCTTGTTGCGCACCGACAGGGTCTTCAGGCGGGTCAGGCGCGCGTTCTCCAGCTTGTTGATCTCCCCCTTGCGGTTGCAGGCGATCAGGATGTTCTTGTATTCGTCGACGATGCGCCTGTTGTCCGGGTGCTTGTACATCACGTCGATCCGGATCCGCTCCTGCTGGTACCGGTCGATGCCGTAGCGCTCGGCGAGCACGGCCAGCGACTGGAACTCGGCGTCGGTGATCTTCTTGTTGTTGAAGTACAGCGACTTGAACGCCTCGCTGTACTCGCGGTGCCGGATGTTGATCAGCTTGAAAAGGAAGAGGTGGGCGCTGGGATCGTCGACGATGTCCAGGATCTCCTGGATGATGAGGTTGTCCTGCTCCTCGCCGACGGCGTCAGAGCGCTTCATGGCCTTGCCCAGCACCCTGAGGATGCGCTCCTGCTGCTCGTGCATCGGTCCGGCAAAGTCTACGCCGGTGAGCGCGAAGAAGTAGTTGAAGATGGCGTTGCCGTCGAAGAAGATCTTGTCGTAGCTGACATATCCTTCGGTGCGATCGCTGAAACGCAGGGTGCTGGTTCTATGGTCGTAGTGGGTGCCGTAGATGATGAGGCGGTTGCAGACGTCCTCCTTGGCGAGGTCGGCGATGGGCTGGTCCACGCCGAACATGTACTCGCAGAAGGAGCCGCCGTTGCCCCGGTGGCTGATGCCGCTCTTGCCGATGATGAACTCGTTGCCGGGAGAGAAGAACCGGATCTCGTCGGGATCGGAGGGATCGGTGTTGAAGAAGTAACGGTTGTACGCCTCGCTACCCGCCGTGATGGCATAGAACTCGATCTGGTCGTTTGCATAGCCGTGCAGCCGAATGTCTCTGAACATCAGTTCCGTCCGTTTCTCAGGTTCTTTTCGTTCGTCTTCAAAGCGCGACCGACAAGCCGTCGTAAGCGAATTCAACGCCCTGGGGGAGCCGCTCTCCGTCGCTGTGGTGCACCTCGTGGGTCAGGTGGGTCAGCACGGTCCGGCGCGGTTTCAGGATCTCCGTTATCTTGAGCGCCCCCTCTATGTTGAAATGGTTGGGGTGCGGGGAAAAGCGCAGGGCGTCGATGATCAACAGGTCGAGTCCCTGTAAGAGGGTCATCGACCGCTCCGGAATCTCGCTGCAGTCGGTGAGGTAGGCAGCGTTGTCGAACCGGTAGCCGGTGGCCGGGAAGGAGCCGTGCATGATCGGCACCGGTGTTATGCGGCAGCCGAACAGGTCGAAGGGGGCCTCGACGGGGAAGGCCTCCAGAAGCGGCCAGTATCCCTCGGAGTGGAGCCCCTCGAAGATGTACGAAAAGTTGGTGCGAACCTGGTCGATGGTGTCCTGGCTGGCATAGCATGGAATCACCCTGCGGTGGATGAAGTGAAAGCCGCGCAAGTCATCGATGCCATGGATGTGGTCGGCGTGGGTGTGGGTGAGCAGAACGGCATCGATCTGCGGAATCCCTTCCCGCAGCGCCTGCGTCCTCAAGTCGGTCGAGGTATCGACGAGGATGCGTTGGCCGCTGGATTCGACCAGGATGGAGGCACGTGTTCTCTTGTCGCGCGGGTCAGAGGAACCGCAGACCTGGCAGTGGCAGCCGACCATGGGGACCCCGGTCGAGGTACCAGAGCCGAGGATGGTAATTTTCATGTGTCGCACCTCGGAATGCGGGTAAAGTACCATGAACCTTTGAGTGAGGCAAGGGGTTTATCCCTTGCCTAGTGCGGGTTTTACCGCTATTATCTGAACCTGTCGCGGCCTGAACTTTCTAATGATGGCCTGCGGAAAAACTTTAGCAGAGGTTCCCATGCGTGTCGGCATCATCGCCCCCAACTACTATCCCGCGGAAACCGGCAATGCCGTCACAGTCAGGCGCATCGAGCGCCAGTTGCGGCTTTTGGGGTGCGACGTGCGGGTTTTTCCTGTGGGGCGGCTGGCGGGCGAGCGGCTGCAGGCGGCCGTGGAGGAGTTCTCGCCGCAGCTGCTGCATGCCTTTCATGCCTATCACGGCGGCAGGGTGGCGCACGCGCTCTCCACATCGCTCGGGATCCCCTACCTGATCACGCTGACCGGGACCGACGTGTACCAGGCGCTGTGCGACCAGCGCGGCCTGGAGATGCACGGTGCCTTACGTTGTGCGGCGCGGCTGGTGGCCTTTCACGCCTGCGTCAAGAAGCGCCTGGGGGAGCATCTGCCCAGCATCGAAGAGCGGACCGTCCTGATCCACCAGGGGGTGGAGCTTCCGGCGGACTATGCTCCCCTCGCCGGCGCCGGGGCGGAGGATGAATTTGTTTTTCTGCTTCCCGCCGGTATGCGTCCGGTAAAGAACGTGTTGTTCCCGCTGGCCCCCCTGGCCGAGTTGCATTCCCGCTACCCGCAGGTGCGGCTGGAACTGGCGGGGCCGGTGCTTGAGCCGGGGTATGCCGCGCAGGTGATGGAAGAGCTGGAGCGGTACCCTTTCGCGCGCTACCTGGGGGTGGTGGCCCACGACGCCATGGGAGAGCTCTACCGCCGGGTCGACGTTGTTCTCAACACCTCCCTGACCGAAGGGGGAATGGCCAATACCGTCCTCGAGGCCCTTGCCTACGCCAAACCCGTCCTGGTCTCCGATATCGAGGGTAACCGTTCCATCATCAAGGACAGCGTCACCGGCCTTGTTTACCGCGACGCAGCCGATTTCCGCGGCAAAGCCGAACACCTGGTGACCGACGCGCATCTGCGCGGCCGGTTGGGGAAAAACGGCAGGTGCCTGGTCCGTGACAGCTGTTGTCCCGAGAAAGAAGCCGGCTCCTACCTCGCCCTGTACCGCGACATCCTCTCCGCAGCCTAGCCGCACCCGTCGCACCCGTCGCACCCGCCGCACCCGCCGCACCCGCCGCACCCGCGCGGGCGCCGCAGGTGCCTTGGCAGGGTCCACCCGGCGATCCCCGTCCACCGAGTCCACCGGGTCCACTTCTTTGTCCATGCCGTCCACCTGCCGCTGCCCCCGGCCTCCGCCGGTCTCCCCTGTGCGTCCACCTGCGCTGCCAGCCCCCCACCTTAAAATAGAAATTAGTACTTGCCAATGAGTTTCCTTCCCGTAGACTATCCCTTCGTGACAAGGGGGGGGAAACATGAACCGTATCATCGACATCACCGAGCTGGCCCTGCGCGATGCCCACCAGAGCCTTATAGCCACCCGTCTGGGCATAGACGATATGATCCCTGCCTGCGAGGACCTCGACAACGCGGGTTTCTGGTCCCTGGAGTGCTGGGGAGGCGCCACCTACGATGCCTGCATCCGCTTCCTGAACGAGGACCCGTGGGTGCGCCTGCGGACCTTCAAGTCGCTCATGCCCAAAACACCGCTGCAGATGCTGTTGCGCGGCCAGAACCTCCTGGGCTACCGGCACTACCAGGACGAGGTGGTGGACCGCTTCGTCCAGAAGAGCGCGGAGAACGGCATCGACGTCTTCCGCCTCTTCGACGCGCTCAACGACCTGCGCAACCTGGAGCGCTCGGTCAAAGCCGTCAAGAAGGTCGGCAAGCACGCTCAAGGCGCCATCTCCTACACGGTGAGCCCGATCCACACCACCCAGGCCTACCTGGACCAGGCCAAACGCCTGGTGGAGATGGGGTGCGACTCCATCTGCATCAAGGACATGGCGGCGCTCATCAAGCCGCAGGCGGCCTACGAGCTGGTGCGCGGCATCAAGGAATATTGCGGCGAGCAGACCCGCGTGCAGTTGCACGTCCACGCCACCACCGGCGTCACCATGGTGAGCCTGATGAAGGCGGTGGAGGCGGGGGTGGACGGCGTCGACACGGCGGTCAGTTCCATGTCTCTCGGGCCTGGACACAACCCGACCGAGAGCTTCGTGGAGATGCTGGACCACACCGGCAACGCCACCAGGATCGATCTCGGCCGCATGCTGCGCGTGAAGGAGCATTTCTCCAAGATCCTGCCGCGCTACCGCGAGTTCCTCTCCACCGTGACCGGGGTTGAGACCGAGATCTTCAGGAGCCAGATCCCGGGGGGGATGCTCTCCAACATGGAAAGCCAGCTGAAACAGCAGGGGGCGGCCGATCGCATGCACGAGGTGCTGGACGAGATCCCGGTGGTGCGCAAGGACACCGGCTACGTGCCGCTGGTGACCCCCACGAGCCAGATCGTGGGGACGCAGGCGGTGCTGAACACGCTGATGGGGCGCTACAAGGTGCTGACCGGCGAGTTCGCCGACCTGATGCTCGGTTACTACGGGGCCGCGCCGGGAGAGCTGAACCCCGAGGTGGTGGAGATGGCCCGGCGGCACGCGAAGAAGGAGCCGATCAACGTCCGACCGGCGGACCTGCTCGAGCCTGAATGGGGCAAGCTGCGGGCGGCGGCGCTGCCGCTGGAAGGATGCGACGGCAGCGACGAGGACGTCCTCACCTACGCCCTTTTCCCCCAGGTGGCGCCCAAGTTCTTCGCCAGCAGGCACGAGGGCCCCAGAAACGTCGGCAAGGATCCCGCCACGGGCGCGTCCGAAACCAACATCCCCGAGGGGCACCCCGGCAAGATCACCGGCCCCGTCACCTACACGGTCACCCTGAGCGGGCAGCAGCACAAGGTCACCGTCGCGCCGTACGGCCAGGAATAGACGCCGCACCCGCCAAAGGAGCGCGCTCATGTCGATAGAGGAAAAGGTCAAGGAACTGAACGAAAGGAAAGAGAGGCTGAAGCTGGGGGGAGGGCGGACCAAGATCGATCAGCAGCACGCCCAGCAGAGCCTTACCGCGCGGGAACGGGTTGAGACGCTGCTCGACAAGGATAGTTTCCAGGAAGTCGGCCTCTTCGCCAGGCACCGCTGCACCAATTTCGGGATGGCGGGAAAGGAGTTCCCCGCTGAAGGCGTGGTGACCGGCGCGGGCACGGTGGGCGGGCGCCTGGTGCACCTGGCCAGCCAGGATTTCACCGTGGCAGGGGGCTCGGCGGGGGAGGTGCACAGCGACAAGATCGTCCAGTCCATGCTTTCGGCACTGAAGACCGGAACCCCCTTCGTTTTCATGAACGATTCGGGGGGCGCCCGCATCCAGGAAGGAATCGACTCCCTTGCCGGCTACGGCAAGATCTTCTACCACAACGTGATGCTCTCCGGCGTGGTGCCCCAGATTTCGCTGATCTGCGGCCCATGTGCAGGCGGCGCCGCCTACAGCCCGGCGCTCACCGACTTCATCATCCAGACCGCTAGCGCGCGTATGTTCATTACCGGCCCGTCCGTCATCAAGGAGGCCACCGGCGAGGAGATCACGGCCGAGGCGCTGGGCGGTCCTCTCTCCCAGATGAACTACGCGGGCGTGGCCCACTTCGTCGCCGAGAACGACCTGGTGGCGCTGCGCATCTGCAAGCGGCTCCTTTCCTTCCTCCCTTCCAACAACCTCGAGGACCCGCCGCAACTGCAAGCAGACGATGTAGTGGTGCCTGACAAGACGTTGAACACCGTGGTTCCCACCGACCCGAAGAAGGGGTATGACGTGCGCCAGGTGATCACGCGCCTGGTGGACGGCGGCGATTTCCTCGAGGTGCAGCCGCTGTTCGCGCCGAACATCGTGGTCGGTTTCGCAAGGATACTCGGGCGGAGCGTGGGTGTCGTGGCCAATCAGCCCAGCGTCCTTGCCGGCGCCCTCGATATCAACGCCTCCGACAAGGGGGCGCGCTTTGTCCGCTTCTGCAACGCGTTCAACATCCCGCTGATCACGCTGGTGGACGTCCCCGGCTTCCTGCCGGGCGTGCAGCAGGAGCAGGGGGGGATCATCCGCCACGGCGCCAAGATGCTGTTCGCCTACTCGGCGGCGACGGTTCCGAAGATCACCGTGATCATGCGCAAGGCCTACGGCGGCGCCTTCCTGGCGATGTGCGGCAAGGAGCTGGAGACCGACCGCGTCTTCGCCTGGCCCACCGCCGAGATCGCCGTGATGGGGCCGCAGGGGGCGGTCAACGTGATCTTCAGGAACGAGATCGCGCAGGCGGAAGACCCGCAGAAGAGGCGGCAGGAGCTGATCGAGTCCTACCAGGGCACCTTTGCCACTCCGTATGCGGCGGCCGGGCGGCGGGACGTGGACGACATCATCGAGCCCGCCGAGACCAGGCGTCACCTCGCCATGACGCTCGAAATCCTGCACACCAAGCGCGAGTTCAGGCCCATGAAGAAGCACGGGCTGATCCCGCTGTAAGGAGGAGACCGTGGAAGAGAGCGCAGGGGATCACGAGGAGATAACGCCCGAACTGCTGATGGTGATGTCGGCGTCGGTAGCGGCCTACCTGGGCAGGAGCGTCCGCATCCGGAAGGCGAGGTTCGTCGATCCGATGCAGGTCAATGCGTGGGGGCAGTCGAGCCGCGTGGTGCTGCAGGCTTCGCATAACCTCAACATTAGACATACGTAGGTTCTTTGCATGGGCAAGGTGCGATGAATGGGCAAGGCGATGCCCTCACCCCCCGCCCCTCTCCCATAGGGCGAGGGGAGACACCTCTCATCTCTCCCCTGAGGGGCAGCGGAGATGCCTCACGTCCCAGGGGGAGATGCCTCAATTCCCTCCCCCGGAAGGGGATGCACCCCACCGCCTCTCGTTCCAGTGGGGGGAGCGGCAACCGGATGCTTGCACCGAACAGCAGACGATAAGGAGACCACCGTGCAACTGATCATGACCATTGACGGAAAGAAGTACCGGGTGGACGTGGAAGTCGAGGAGGGCGAAGAGGTCCGGCTGGCCGAGTCCTATCCGACCACGACGGTGCAGGCGGCACCGGCGCCGATGGCCGGGATGCCGATGGCCGCTCCCACGCCGGTAACCGGCGCGCCGCCGGGAGGCGTGTCAGCGGGATCGGACAAGATCTGCCGCAGCCCGATAGCAGGCGTTGTCTTCAAGGTGGTGGCGCAGGTGGGGCAGCACCTCGAGGTAAATGACCTGCTCGTGATCCTGGAGGCGATGAAGATGGAGACCAACATCACCGCCCACATGTCAGGGAAGGTCGAGAAGATCCTGGTCTCCGTCGGGGAAGCGGTTCAGCCGGGGCAGGCCATCGCGGAATTCACATGATGGAGGGGCGATGTGCACCACGTCACTGAAACCGCCAAATTAATTGTATAGAGTTTTTTGAATATAAGAGATACAATCGGCACTAGTGGAGTACAAAGGCTGTAAAGGAGGCAAGCGATGAGAAAGGTTAGGCTGTTACTGCTGGTGTTGGTAGCCGCGTTTTTTGCTGTCTCAACCGGCTATGCCGCTGAGCACAGCTTCAAGACGAAATTGACCCCTAAAGAGGAAGTCGGCAAGCCTGACGCCAAATCTTCAGGCAAGGCTGAATTCAAGCTCACTAAAGATGGCAAGGAGCTGACCTACAAGCTCTACGTCAAAAACGTCGTTGATGCCAGCGCGGCACATATCCATGTCGGCAAAAAAGGTGAGAACGGCCCGCCGATCGTCGGACTCTTCAGCGGTGGCAAGAAAGGGAAATTCTCGGGCGTGCTCTCCGAGGGTAAAGTCGGTGCCAATGACCTGATGGGCGACTACAAAGGGAAATTCGACGAACTGGTCAAACTCATGAGGTCCGGGGACACCTACGTGAACGTTCACACCGACAAATATCCGGACGGCGAGATCCGCGGACAGATCAAATAACGCAGCGGTTATCCCGGCTGCATCATAAAGCCCGTCGGCAGCGGTCCTTTGGACCACCTGCCGGCGGGCTGTTTTTTTTGGGCACAACGAGGGAGGGTGGCATCATTTACGCGAGTTGCGGCTTCACCCACCCCCCGGCCCCCTCCCGTCAAGGGAGGGGGGGGAAGACTAAGCCTCGTCGATCAGCACCACCTCACCCGGTTCGATATCGGGTCCGGCGGGGAGTTCCACACCCAGAAGCCCCTTAGCCTCGTGCTCGGGCAACTCCTCGATCCCCTGCATCTTGCGCTGGATCCGGCGCGTCCTGGTCGCGGCGGTGTCGATGCTGGAGGAAGCCTCGTCGAGCTTCTTCCTCGTTTTCTCCAAGAGGGTGCCAAAGGTCATGAACTCGGTCTTGATGGCGCCCAAAAGCCGCCAGACGTCGCTGCTGCGCTTTTCGATGGCGAGCGTCCTGAAGCCGAGGCTCAGGGAGGAGAGCAGGGCGGCGATGGTGGTGGGACCGGCGACGATGACCTTGTGCTCGCGCAGGATGGTGTCGAAAAGTCCGGGGCGGCTCAATACCTGCGCATAGCTCGCCTCGTTGGCAAGGAACATCACGCCGAAGTCGGTGGTCTCGGGAGGGGCGAGATACTTGTCGCAGATCAGTTTGGCCATCCCCTGGACCGTCTTGTCGAACTGCCTGGTGGCCTCGAGAACGGCAGCCTGGTTCCCCTGCTCCTGGGCTTCCACCAGGCGCAGGAAGTCCTCCTGCGGGAACTTGGCATCGATGGGGAGCCAGAGCGGCTTGTCGCCGCGCCCGGGGAGCTTCACCGCGAACTCGACACGGGCGTCGCTCCCCGGCTTGGTCGCCACGTTGGCGCCGTACTGGTCCGGGGTCAGGATCTGCTCCAGGAGGTTGTGCAACTGCACCTCCCCGAGCGTGCCGCGGGTCTTGATGTTGGAGAGGACCTTTTTCAGGTCGCCCACGCCCGAGGCCAGCGACTGCATCTCGCCCAGCCCCTTGTGGACCTGCTCCAACTGCCCGCTCACCTGCTTGAAGGACTCGCCCAGGCGCTTTTCTAGGGTTTCGTGCAGCTTCTCGTCCACCGTGGCCCGCATCTGCTCGAGCTTCTTGGAGTTGTCCTCCTGCAGCCACTTGAGCCGCACTTCCACCGTCTCGCGCAACTTGTCCAGGCGCTGCTCGTTGCTGGCGGTGAGGTTGGCGAGCTGCTGGGTGAACCCTTCCATCTGGCCCTTCTGCAGCGAGGCGATATCCACCATCCTCTTTTGCACAGCTTCTCCGAAGTTGCGCAGGTTCCCCCCAAGCTCCTCGCGGTTGCGGCGCAGTTCGTCCTGCAGGGTCCGCTCCAGCCGCTCCACTCCCTTTTCCAGCTGATCGAAGCGCGCCTCCGACGAGGAAAGTCGCTTCAGGTTCAGGTAGCACAAAAGCGCCACCACCAGTGTGGCGGCCAAAAGCAGCAGGGTGATCAATTGCAGGGCGTCGGCGCTCATGGTTACTCCGGCAGCGACTTCAGGAACTGGATCATGCAATCGTTGAAAATCCCGGGTTGCTCCATGTTGACCATGTGGCCGGCCTTCTCGATGACGCGGCTCTGGCAGCCGGTGAGTCCTTTTATGAGCGTCCGGGCGGTCTCGGCTGGCGCTGCGCGGTCCTCGGCTCCGGCGATGACCAGCGAGGGGTGCCGGAAGGAGGGGAGCATCTGCGTGTAGTCCTTCCGGACGCTCATGGCGAGCAGGCCGCCGGCGAGCCCCTTCGGATTGGTCTCACGCATCCACGAGGTGACGCGGGCGATCAGTTCCGGCCTCTCCTGGGCAGTGTCCGCGGCGAAGAGGAGTTCGGCGAAGATCTTGATGACCGGGTTCGCTCCCAGCCGTTCCGCTTCCGCGGCCATGGCCTTTCTACGTTCACGTCCCGCCTCGTCATCGGCGTTACTCCTGGTCGCGATGAAGCAGGCTGCGCGGACCCGGTCCGGGTAGCGCTCCAAGAGGTTCATGAGGATGTAGCCGCCCATGGACATGCCGCCGACCACAGCCTGCTCGATGTTAAGGGAATCGAGCAGCGCGATGATATCGTCGGCAAAGCGGTCCATGCTGTAGCCGCCTGCCGGGGCGTCGCTGGCACCGAAACCGCGCAGGTCGGGAGCGATGACGCGGTAGCCTGCCTCGGCAATGGGCTTTAGTTGC
Organism: Geomonas subterranea; assembly: GCF_019063845.1. Taxonomy (NCBI): domain Bacteria; kingdom Pseudomonadati; phylum Thermodesulfobacteriota; class Desulfuromonadia; order Geobacterales; family Geobacteraceae; genus Geomonas; species Geomonas subterranea. The sequence continues at coordinate 3,380,333 of NZ_CP077683.1, read as the reverse complement.
GGTTGCCACATCTGGCGGTTCAAGGGGAAGCCGTGGATGAGGAGAACGGCGGGGCCGGTGCCAACGTCGTCGTAGGCGAGATTTATATCATCAACAGTGATGTTCATGGTTGCTCCTTGTAGGTTCTCTCCTCTGTTCGAGGAGGTGGGCGGGCGAATGATTATTCGCCCCTACGGCTCTTTTATTCAGTTTCCCCACAGTCTTTCGCGCAGACCGGATCTTCTGGTTACGCGGCGGCCGACTGCGGTGACAAAGAGGGGTTGGTCGGCAAGGAGCTCGACTGATTTCTTCGCCCTGGTTATTGCCGTATAGATAAGTTCCCGCGTCAACACCGGGTTGTCGCGGTCGGGGAGGACCAGGAGCACCTTGTCGAACTCGGAGCCCTGGCTCTTGTGCACGGTCATGGCGAAGGCGCACTCGTACTCGGGGAGCCTCAGCGGCAACACTTTCCTCATCCCGCCGGAACCGGTCGGGAAGAACGCGCGCAGTTCGCCGCCGTTCCCGGCGTCGGGGAGGATCAGGCCGACGTCGCCGTTGAACAGGCCCAGGTTGTAGTCGTTCCTGGTGATCATGACCGGTTCGCCGGCGTAGCAACGGCCATGCGGATCGATGAGACCTGCCTGCGCCAGCCGCTGCCGCACCAGTACGTTGATCGCCTCGACGCCGAACGGGCCGCTGCGCATGGCGCACAGGATGCGGAACCGGCTGAACTCGGCGAAGGCTTCTTCCGGTGTCTGCGTGCGCAGGTATGCACCGTAGCCGTCGGTGATGCGTCTGGCGAGGGCTTCCGCGAGGCCGGGTGCGGGAGGGAGCGAGGCGAGCGAGACCCCGGCGAGGGCCGGGTCGAGGCAGGCGGAGAGGGCTCCGTGGGCGTCTCCCGAGTTGACCAGGGAGGCGACCTTGCCGATGCCTCCGGAGGACGAGAAGCGGTAACTCTTGCGCAGCAGCACCACCGCATCGCCCAGCGGACCTATCCCAGGCTGTACGTCGACCGCGTCACCGGCCACGTCGGCTGAAAGCTCCGCGAATTCGGGAGAGAAACCGTGCACCCCGCCGGTGTCGCACATGTCGCCAAGGATGGCCCCGGCTTCGACGGAGGCAAGCTGGTCCCGGTCGCCCAAAAGGATCAGGCGGGTATCCTGCCGCAGCGCACAGACGAGCTTCGCCATGAGCGGCAGGGACACCATCGAGGCCTCGTCGACGATGACGACGTCGTAGGGGAGCGGGTTGTCGCTGTTGTGGCGGAAGCCGCTGGAACCCTTCAGGTAGCCGAGCAGCCGGTGCAGGGTGAAAACCTCCTCCGGAATCAGCCCGCGCACCTTCGGATCGGCCTTTTCGAGGCCTCCGGATATCGATTCTTTCAGGCGTGCCGCTGCCTTGCCCGTCGGCGCCGCCAGCGCGATGCGGAGGGCGCTGCCGGTTCCGGAGATTTCCGACTGTTCCAGCAGCAAAGAGAGCACCTTGACCACCGTCGTGGTCTTCCCCGTGCCGGGGCCACCGGAAATGACGCAGAAACGCCTGGTGACCGCGGCCAGGGCGGCGAGGCGTTGCCAGTCGGTTTCTCCCGGCGTGGGCGGAAACAGGCGTGCCAGTCCCTGTCGCAACGGTTCCCGGTCGAACGGCGCGGGTTCTCCCCGTTTCAGGATGGCCTCGGCCAACTCGTTCTCGTAGCGCCAGTAGCGCTGCAGGTAGAGCCGGCCGGCGTGGTCCAGTATGAGCGGCTTGAATTCCCCGGCGGCGCCTACCACCGGCGAGGCTTGCAGCCGCTCGCGCCAGGAGTTGGCGGATTCGAGGCGATATCCCGCTGCGCGACCTTCCTCGAGTGCGGTTTCCAGGTCGAGGCAGACGTCGCCTCCGGTCACCCCGCGGCTTAACAGCGCGGCGGCCGCTTCCAGGTACTGGTCGCGGCTCCCCGCCAGGCGGCAGATGAAAGCGGCGAACTGCCGGTCTATGTCGTCGAGCTGAACTCCTTCAGGAGCCATGTCACCACCGTATCCCTTTTATCCCCTTCATCCCTGTTTGCGTCAGTACAGATCCAGGCTCAACTGCCCCTCGACCGCACCCTTCCTGGACTTGTTGCCGGCTCCCCCCCGCCCCTTGGGAGAGGGGAGCGCCTCAGCAGCCCCCCGCACGGTTTCCGGCAGCAGCACACCGGCGAGCTCGGCTATGAACTCCTTGGGGGGGCGGTCGGCGAAGACGCCGTTGCCGGTGCCGTCGATGCCGCGCAGGAAGAGGTAAAATACACCGCCGAAATGACGGTCGTAATCGTAATCCTCGATGCGCAGCCTCAGGTAGTTGTCGAGCGCCACGGTGTAGAGGAGGTACTGCAGCGGGTAGAAGCTGGCTTCCATCTCCCTTTTCAGGGCCGCCTGGCCGTACTCTCCGGGGGTGTTGCCGAGATGGTTGGACTTCCAATCCACGATGTAGTACCGCCCGTCCTGCTCGAATACCAGGTCGATGAAGCCGAGCAGCATCCCCCGTACCGGCGAGAAAGAGAGACGGCCGCACAGTTCCGCCATGTCCACCGGGAACGCGGCCGCGGCGCCATGCTGGGCCATGAAGCGCGTGACGGCGTCCTTGAGCCCATCGGAGGTGACGTGGGCCAGCGGGAAGAAGAATTCCAGCTCGGTCAAACGCCGCTCTGTGGTCACCTGTGCAAGGTTGATCCCCTTTTCTCCTAGCGGCGCCTGCAGCACGTTCAGCACCATGTCGCGCACGGCGCCACTCCATTCGGCGGCGAAGCCATGCTTGTCCAACTCGTCCTCGATCAGCGGTGCCAGAAAGTGTTCGGCCTGCGTGAAGTCGAGCTCCTCGAATACCTTGTGCAGGAAGATGCCGGCCTTGGCCCCCTTGGGGAAGGCGAAGATGCCGGCCGGTTCGACCTCGCGCACCGGGCTTTCCTCGACCGGCGTCGTTTCGTCGCGGTCGGGGAGTTCGGCGGTGTGATGCTGGCGGCTGGAAAGGGAGGTGAAGCTCGCCACGCGCCAGTCACGGGCGATGGTGCCGGTAAAGCGAAGCGGTGCCAGTGCGGGCACCTCGTCGTTGCCGGCGCGGAAGCCAAGGAGGTCGGCTCCCGGCATATCCAGCTGTTCCATGGCCCCGGCGGAAGCGGCGGACAACTCGGCCAGGCGCTCCCTGATATCCTCGTCGGAGAGCGTCACCTGCCCCTTCACCACGTCCTGGCCGGGGTGCAGCAGGTAGTGCAGCGAGCTCTCGCCTGCGTCCTTGAAGGCGCCCCAGATGACGTAGGTGCGGTGCTTGCCCCGGGTGAGCGCGACGTAGAGGAGCCGCAGGCTCTCGGCAAGCGCCTCCTGCGCGGCTTGCGCCTTGCTCTGTCCGATCTCCTCGGAGCCGATGTCGAGCACCACCTTGCCGTTGTCGTCATGGAAGAGCGCCCCTTCGTCCTTGCCGCCAGTCTCGGCCCAGCAGAAGGGGAGGAAGACGATGGGGTACTCGAGCCCCTTGCTCTTGTGGATGGTCACCAGTTGGACCGCCGCCTCGTCGGTCTCCAGGCGGACTTCGTACTCCTCCTTCTTGGGCTCCTCGGTGACGCGGCAGGAGAGCCAGGCGACCACCCCTTCCATCCCCAGACGCTCCTTCACCTGGGCCTGGTGGATGGTCTCGATGGCGTGCAGGACGTTGGTGATGCGCCGCTCCCCCATCGGCCCGGCCAGGAGCCGCTGCCGCACCTTGCGCCGCTCCAGGAACTGCAGGGCCATGGCCATGCAGGAAGAGGAGTTCCAGGTGTCGTGGTACTCCCGGAATTCCTCCAGGACCTCCTCCCACTTCTCCTCGTCGTCGATCAGTTGCGCCAGTTCCGATCCGGTAACGCCTACCAGTTCTGTTGCGAGCGCCCCGCGTAAGAGCGCCTCGTGCCCGGGCTGGGCTACCGCCGAGAGGAGCCGCAGGAGTTCCGCCGCCTCATCCGATTCGAACAGGTTTCCCGCACTGCAAAGGACGCTCGGGATACCCCTGCGGCTAAGCGCCTGCTGCATCAGCCTCGCCTGCCGGTTGGCCCGCACCAGTACCGCCACGTCGCGCGGCCGGACCGGCCGCGGCACCCAGCGCTCCTCCTCCCCATCCTGCCGGAGCTCCTCGATGGTGAGCTTTCCCGCCGCGCCGTCGCGCAGGATGCGGGCGATCTCGGAGGCCACGGTTTCCGGGAGGAGCTCCCACGCCTCCCCCTTGTTGATCGGCTTGCCCGCTTCCTTGCGCGGCGCGACCCAGAACGTGAGCGGTGCCTTCCGTTCACCACCCTCGGTAAGGATGCTCCGCTCCTTGGGAGCCGCCTCCACCTCGTTGAAGCCGATCTTTTCGTGCAGGAAGGGGAGTTCCCGCGAGGTGAAGAGCTTGTTCACGGCCCTGATCAGCCCCGGCTCGGAACGGAAGTTCTGCAGGAGGGTGTGGCGCTGCTCGGTCGCCTCGGCCGCCCCGAGGTAGGCGAAGATGTCGGCGCCGCGGAAGCTGTAGATCGCCTGCTTCGGGTCGCCGATCAGGAAGAAGGGGGCCTCGTGCCCCACCGGGTAGACGGCGTCGAAGATGGCGAACTGGACCGGGTCGGTGTCCTGGAACTCGTCGATGAGGGCCGCCTGGAAGCGCTCCCTGATAAGCCGCGCCAGCGAAGAGCCGGGGCGGGTCAGGGCGGTGTGCAGGTCGCCCAGGAGATCGTCGAAGCCGCGCACGTTCTTGAGCCGCTTTCTTTTGGGGAGCTCGGCGCGCAGGTAGTCGAAAAAGTTCCGCCGCAGCGCCAGGAGCCAGTCTGCGACCTCCTCCGTGCCGGCGGGAGGATCGGGGATGACGCGCGCGTAAGGATCGCTGCAGACCCTCTTGGCGAGCTTGAGCAGAGACTCGGGCGTGATCCTGGCATGGTCGGCCGCGGCGATCCGGTCAACGGGCTCGCCGTAGCAGTTGATGCGCCAGTAGTCCTGGGCTATCTCCTTGAGGATCTTCCCCTGGTCGGTCAGAAGTTCGGTATCGCACAGCGAGCCGCTTTCGAAGGGGTTGTCCTGCAGCATCCTCTGGCAGAAGCCATGGATGGTGAAGATGGCGGCCTCGTCGAAGCCGCGCACGGCGCTCGCCAGCAGGCGGCGCGCCTTGGCCTTGTCGGCGGTCCGCTCCACGAGCCCCGCGATGAGGAAATCGTCGCTGGTGCCGGTGTCGAAGGCGGTTTCGGCGTCCTTGAGCTTCTTGCGGATGCGCTCCTTGAGCTCCTTGGTGGCGGCCTCGGTGAAGGTCACCACGAGGATGCGCGACACGTCGAGCTCCTCCTCCAGCACAAGGCGCAGGTAGACGCCGGCGATGGTGAAGGTCTTGCCGGTGCCGGCACTCGCCTCGATCAGGTTGCGCCCGCCAAGCGGGGTATGCAGGAGGTCAAATCTCTTCATTCGTATCCTCCCTCTCACGGTGGGAGAGGGGCGGGGTGAGGGCGTCGCCCTCATCCGGTCTGCGGCCACCCTCTGCCACCGGGAGAGGGGATGGCGGGGGAGTCGTTACTTCTTTCTGCCGCTCTTCACCTGGTTATCCAGGATAGGGTCCCAGACCCCCCGGGCCAGGGCCTGGAACTCCTCGTCCAGCGGGGGATCTTCACCGAAGCAGCGGCGGCAGTACTCGTCCTGGCCGTCCCCCTTTTGAATTCGCCCCCCCGCCACGCCGTGGCGGCGGCGCCGAGCGCCTTCCCCGCATGCTTCGGCTCCCGGGCGTTTTTGGCGTACTCGAACGAGGTGTCCGGGAAGAACTTCAGCGGGTGGCTCATCCCCCTCTGGTAGAGCTCCAGGAGCTGGTTCAGGTGCTCCTCGCTCCCGGAGATGGCGGGGAGGTGGACGGTGCCCTTGGCCGCGATGAAGGTGCTCTCCAAGGGATAGCCATCCGCCTTCGCGCAGTTGAGCGCCAGGTGCTCGATCCAGAGCCGCAGCTGGTCCTTGGGCTTCAGGTCGGTGTAGCGGTAGCGCACCATCCGGTCGTTTCTCAGGTTTTCCAGCCGTCCGATGATGCGCCCGGCGGGGAGCTTCAGGTCGATGTCCAGGGGAAGAAGAGGATCGCCCGTGCAAACCTCTTCGACCTTGGCCGCGAATTCGGCCGCCGGCTCGCCCAGCTTCTGGTACAGCGCGGCACCGCAGACCCCGGGTGGGAGGTCGCCGCGGGCGCAGGCAACGGCGAAGGGAACTTCCAGCGCATCACCGCGCAGCACCGCTGCCACGATTTCCTGCTCCAGCTGGTATTTCTCCAGCGAACCGAGCGCGAACGGCTCCACCTCTTCCAGCGGGTCGTCCCCCTCCACGATGCGGACGCCCAGCCTGCGCCGCAACAGCTCCTTGGACGGGTTGCACAGGAAATCGGCCAGGGCCTTCAGGGGGACGGTCGACGCCTCCTCCCACGGCGGGAGGGGGGAGGCCAGAAACGGCGCGGGGGGGGCGGGAGGGAGAAGCTTCGCCTGCGCCCCGGCGCAGTTTTGCTGCGAGTAGCTGAAGTGCCCGTTGTCGCCGGAGAAGTATCTGGGACTGAACGGCTGCAGCGGGTGGCGCCGCGCCTCACCGGCGGGTCTCCCCTCGGAGGTCACGAAGCACCTGGCCAGGTAATCCTGCAGTTCGCTCACCAGCACGCAGGGGGGGAGCTCGGCGTTGTCCTTGATGCTCTGCCCCACGTAGCTTATGTGCAGCCGCTTACGGGCGGAGAGGAGCGCCTCCAGGAACAGGTAACGGTCCTCGTCGCGTGGCGAGCGGTCGCCGGGGCGCCGCTCCCTGGTCATGAGGTCGAACCCCTGTGCGGGGTTTCCGCGCGGGAACCGCCCCTCGTCCATGCCGATCAGGGCGACCACCGGGAACGGGATGCTGCGCATCGGGAGCATGGCGCAGAAGGTGACCCCGCCGGTAAGAAAGCCAAGGCCGCGCTCGGAGCTCCCCAGTTGCTGCTCCACCCAGTAGCGCACCACCTCGAGCCCGATCTGTTCCTCGAACCCGGCCTGGCCGCCGCACTCCCCCAGTTTTTTCACGATCTCGATCAGGGAGAGGAACTCACGTTCCCCCTCCTGGTCGGGGAGGATGAAATCATCCAGGATACGGCGCAGGACCGGTACCCACTCGGCGGGGACGCGGGGGGTGGAGAGCGCCTGCGTCTCGGCGAAGAGCTTTTCACAGAAGGCGAGGAAGCGTCCCAGCACCAGCGCCACGCCCCCCTCCATGTCGTCGAAGGGAAGGATGCCGTTGTAAAAGGAGCGCCCGTCGCCGCTCATGGCGTACCCCAGGAGCAGCCGGTCCAGCCCGGCGGACCAGGAGTTCTCGTGGAAGGGGGGGACACCGTGTTCCGCGCGCTGGGCGGCATCGATGCCCCACCTGATGTTGGCCCCCCTGAGCCAGTCGCGCACCGTCTCCAGGTCGTCCTCGCTGAGGCCGAAGCGCCGCGCCACCGGCGCCGACTCCAGGATGTCCAGCACGGTGGCCACACCGTACCGGCCGCCGCACAGCCCGAGAATGGACAAAAGCGCCTGGGCCGCCTCACCTTCGTTCTTTAAGCTGCGGTCGGCGATGGAATAGGGGATGCGTTCGGCGCCGCTTTCGGGGCTGCCGAACACGGCGGAGATGTAGGGGGCGTAGCTTTCGATGTCCGGGGTCATCACCAGAACGTCGCGGGGCGACAGGGAGGGGTTCGAGTCGAATACCGAGAGCAGGGTGTCGTAGAGCACCTCGACTTCGCGCATGGGCGAGTGGCAGGAGTGCACCTCGAGGGAGAGATCCCCGGCGTCAAGCTGGCGTACCCCGGCCTCGGCGCCGCGCAGCTCCACGATGTCGGCCTGGACTTCGTGGAGCAGTGCGCCCTGCGGCAGTTCGGAGAAGCTGTCCTGCCTTTCGTGCTCACCGCAGCCGTCGATGATCGCGTCGAAGAAGTCGCGTCCCAGCTTTCCCCAGGAGGCGAGCAGGGGGTTGCCGGTCTCGTACCATTGCTCCGTCCCCCCACTCTCCTTATCGAGCCGGGCCAGCTCGCGCTCCGACACGATTTCCCCCCAGTACTGGCGGCAGGGGTTGAGGAGGAACAGGTTCACCTCGGCGTGGCGGGCGAGGCGGGCCAGGACCTCGAGGTGGAAGGGGGGGAGCGAGGGGATGCCGATAACGGAAATGCGCCGCTGTTCGGGGAGCCGGCCGTCGTCGAGCGCCTTGCGGAACTCATGCAGCAGTCGGGCGCGGTGCTTTTGGGTGATCCCGGCAGTGAGGGAGCGCCAGAGCTGCGCCTGCCAGTGATCTTCCCTCCCCTGCTCCCATTCCAGGAGTTTTTCCGGGCGGTAGACGGTGTAGCGGTCGAAGGTGTCCGCGACGCGTTGGGCGAGCTGCATCCGCTTCAGCCCGTCGGCGTCATCGCGGAGATACGCCGCAATCTCCTCGAACCCCGGCGTGCCGGCCGACTGCCGTAAAAGGTCGAGGATTCTCCAGGTCATGACCTCGGGAGAGAACAGGGGGGCTTCCTCGGGCGCGTCGGGGAGGACCTTGGCGAAGACCCGCTCCACGAAACGGTTCGGGAAGAGGAACTCGCCGTTGGCCCAGACGCCGATCCTCGCCGCCAGCTCCATGGAGAGCCAGCGCTGCATGCCCTTGCTCTGCACCACGATCAGCTCCTTGTCGAACGGGTGGGCGGGCGCGCGCCGCGGCGCGCGGACCACCTTTTCCAGGCGGTCCACCAGGTGTTCCATCAGGTTGCTGGTGTGGATGTACAGGGGCATCGGTCCTCGTGGTTCGGGGGCGTACGGGGTTTTCGGAGGGGGGAGGACCCACCCTCGCGGACGGGTGAACATACCATATCCGCCCGCAGCTGTCTCGGTCAAAAGAGGTCTCCGCACCGGGCCGTCCCCCGCTTTCGGGGGGCTTGCATTGCGCGCGGCTTTGGATATATTTTGTCTTTGTGTTTCCTAATTAATTCGCATTACCGGATTGTTTCCCCTTCACCTTCTACCCGCGGACTCCAGGGATCAGGGCCCGCGGGGCATGCAAAGGAGAGGTCATGAAGCCTTTCATCGAAGAGGCCCTCGCACGCGCTTACTACCAGGTCAAGCCCTGGATGTCGCGTCGGCTTCAAATCATGTTGCGCAGCGTCGTCGCGAAGTACAAGCGCTACATCTTCCAGAACGTCTGGCCCATAGACCCCGAAGCGGGCGCAATGCCCCCCGGTTTCCAGGGGTGGCCGGATGGAAGACGGTTTTCAGTGGTGCTGACGCACGATGTCGATACGGCGCGCGGCGTGGCGCGGTGCGAGCAACTCATGGCCCTCGAACAGGAGTTGGGCTTTCGCTCCTCCTTCAACTTCGTGGCTCATGACTACCATCTCCCCCCCGCCTTGCGTAAGAAGCTGGTCGCCCACGGTTTCGAGGTGGGGGTGCACGGCCTGGAGCATAACAGGAAGCTTTACGAGTCACCCGAGACCTTCGAAGAGCATGCCGTGAAGATCAACAACTACCTGAAGGAATGGGGAGCCGTCGGCTTTCGCTCCCCGTGCGTCTACCATAATTTCGAATGGCTGCACCGGCTGGACATCGTCTACGAGGCCTCGGCCTTCGATACCGACCCCTTCGAGCCGCAGTCAGACGGGCTGAAAACGATCTTTCCGGTGCACCAGACCAAGGTCCCGGGAAGGGAATACGTGGTGCTCCCCTACACGCTCCCCCAGGACTTCACGGTGTTCATCCTGTTTCGGGAGAAGGACATCACCATCTGGAAGGAAAAACTGCGCTGGATCGCGGAGCATGGTGGCATGGCCCTGCTGATCACCCACCCCGACTACATGAGCTTCGATGGCAATGTAGATTACGACGAGTATCCTCACCACCTGTACCGGGAACTGCTGGACCATATCAAGACGGAGTACGAAGGGCAGTACTGGCACCAACTGCCTCACGAGGTGGCATGTTTTTGGAACAAGAGCATGTGCAAGCCTTGAAGCACGGCGCCGGCGGGGCAAAGGAACACCCCGCCGGCGCCAAGGGAGGCAGGCGGATGAGTATGTTCAACTGGCTCCTGGGACTGAATGCGGCCTACATCGTGTTGCTGGCCGCCATCACCATTCTCAATTGGGCAGGCCCGGACCGCTTCTGGGCCGGCGCCTTGAACTTCTACCTCCCCCAGTTCATCTGGGCGGCTCCGGGGCTGCTGCTGGCCCTTGCCGCCTGCCGCGGCGCAAAAATCCTGGTGTGGGTGCCACTTCTGGGAGTCCTGTGGGTTTTGGGGCCGATCATGGACTGGCACTGGGCTCCGCGCAAGGCGTGGGCCAATTCCCCGCAGACGCTGCGGGTGATGACCTGGAACGTCAAGTACGGCAAACGGGACCTGATGCCGCTCGTCGAGGAACTGGCAAGGAGCCGTCCCGACATCATCCTGTTCCAGGACGCGGTGGATGCCGGGGACGGGCCGCTGTCCGACTACCTGGCCGGGTGGCAGATGCACAACGAAGGGCAGTACCTGGTTGCCAGCAGGTTTCCCATCTCCGATGTCGAGGTCCATGATCTCCCCTACCACGAGAGGAAGGGGGAATCCTTCCTGCGTTGCCGGGTGCAGGTCGGCTCCCGCGACATCTCCCTGTACAACGTCCACTTCAAGACCCCCAGAAGAGGCTTGAACGCCTTCCGCAAGGCGCGGCGGGGCGCCTGGTACATCCCCAAGGCCATCGACCGCTTCGAGGCCAACGTGGATACGCGCCTCAGGCAGGCACAGGCGGTGTCCGGGTACCTGGCACAGGAGAAGGGGGAGGTAGTCGTCGCCGGCGATTTCAACTCGCCTGACCACTCGCTGGTCTGTGAGACCCTGAGAAAAGCCGGCCTCGTCGACGCCTTCGCCCGGGGGGGGAGGGGGTACGGTTACACCTACGGGCATTTCCTGCTCAAGAACAAGGTCCCCTGGCTGCGGGCGTCCTGGATGCGCATCGACCACATCATGACCACCCCCGGGATCAAGGCGCAGCGCTGCTGGGTCGGGACCCGCAGGGCCTCGGATCACCGTCCCGTCATAGCCGACTTCTTCCTCAGTGATTCCCGTTAGTTTCCTTTTGTCATACCCGTTACTGTTTGCACTTTTCAACAGATAGTGCTAGTTATGGACGTTCCGTCAATGCGAGACCGTGAAGACCGCGGCATCCCACCGATCATACTCTCCACACGTATCGTAGCTGACATCCCGGTACCTCTCCCGGTTGATACGCAACTAGCAGCGGGCACGGCTGAGCTTTCTCCTGCCCGGATCGGAGTTTCGCAGCATGCTGATTCTCACCCTGAACTGCCGTAGGTTCTCGGCGCAATACCAACTCTACAACTGGGGCAAGCAGGCCCTTTTGGCCACCGGCAAGGTGGAAAGAATCGTGGTAGGAGATTCCTTCCTGACCCACCGGGTACCCGGGGCGGACCCAAAGCACCTGGAAGGGGAGTGCGCGGATCACAAGGATGCGCTGCGGCTGATTCTGGATACCCTGGCCGGAGAGGGGTTGATCTCGGGCGTCAGCGATATCAAGGCCATCGGGCACCGCGTGGTGCACGGGGGAGAGCGCTTCACCAGATCGGTGCTGATCGACGAGGACGTCGTCGAGGCGATCAGGGAGGTGGCGACACTCGCGCCGCTGCATAACACCCCCAACCTCGCCGGCATCCGTGCCGCGCAGGAACTACTGCCGGAGCTGCCCCAGGTAGCCATCTTCGATACCGCTTTCCACCAGACCATGCCCGAGCCGGCCTACATGTACCCGCTTCCCTACGAGTGGTACCAAAAGCACGGCGTCAGGCGTTACGGCTTCCACGGCCAGTCCCACCTGCACGCCGCAAGGAGAGGTGCGGAGCTCGCCGGGGTGGCGCTGGAGAGTTCCAACATGGTCACCATCCACACCGGCAACGGCGTCTCTCTCTGCGCCGTGAAAAACGGCATGTCGGTCGACACCAGCATGGGGCTCACCCCGCTCGAGGGTGTCATGATGGGGACCCGCTGCGGGGACATCGATCCCGGCATCATCCCGTTCATGGCCAACGAGGCGGGTGTTTCGGTGACGGAGCTCGACCTGTTCCTGAACCAGAAGAGCGGCCTGGCCGGCATCGTGGGACGCCGGGTCAGCCGTCGGACCGTGGTGGACGAGGCGGTAGTCGGTGACCCCCGCTGCCAGCTCGCGCTCGACATGGAGGCCTACCGGCTGAGGAAGTACCTGGGCGCCTACATCGCCGTCACCGGCAGGCCGGATGCCATCGTGTTCACCTACGGAGAGGGATGGGAGGACTGGCCGGTGCGCGGCATGGCGCTCCAGGGGATGAGCCAGTTCGGCATCGAGGTGGATCTGAAACGGGACGAGGAGGCGCTCAAGGGAGGCGAGGAGATGCTGATCAGCGCGGACCACTCCCCGGTCAAGGTCTTCGTGGTCCCAAGCGGCGAGGACCTGGTGCTCAACGAGGACGTCGCCGCCATCATGGGGTGGCAGTAGCGGCAAGCCTGTGAAAAGAAACGACGAAGGGCGGATGACTCGATAATCATCCGCCTTTTTTTCTGTAGGGGCGAATAATCATTCGCCCCAGCCGCCGATGCCCGACCGCCGTTAATGGCGAGATGGCAACGGTGCCAACGGGGCGAATAATTATTCGCCCCTACAGGTTTTCCGATGTGCGGATCCAGTAATGCCGGTTGCGCGAGGCGTCTAGGTTCCGATTCCGTCCAGGAACTGCTGCACCATGGGCGTGAAGGTCTGGTGTTCGAGCAGGAAGGCGTCGTGGCCGTAGGCCGAGGTGATCAGGTGGTACTCCACCGGCTTGCCCAGCTTCTGGAGCGATGCGACCATCTCCTCGGTCTGCGCCGGCGGGTAGAGCCAGTCTGAGGTGAAGGCGAAGAACTGGATCGGCGCCCGCACCGGCTCGAAGGCCTCCTCCAGTGACTCGCAGCCGGCGGCGACGTCGTAGAGGTCGAGGGCCTTGGCCAGATAGAGAAAGGAGTTGGCGTCGAAGCGGTCCACGAAGTTGTAGCCGTTGTAGTTGAGGTAGCGCTCCACCTCGAACTGGCCGAAGAAGTCGAATTGGCCGTCGCGGGCGGAGAAGCGGCGCCCGAACTTGGAGGTCATGGACTCGTCAGAGAGGAAGGTGATGTGGCCGATGCCGCGGGCCAGCGCCAGCCCGTCCTTGGGGTTCTTGCGGTACTCCCCCTTCTTCCAGGTGGGATCGTTGAAGATCGCCCAGCGCGCCACGGCGTTCAGCGAGATTGCCTGCGCCGACGGGCGCGGCGTGGTGGCCAGCACCACCGCAGAGGCGACCCTTTCCGGGTACTGCGTCGCCCACTCGAGGGCCTGCATCCCCCCCATGCTGCCGCCTAGAACGCAGAAGAGCTTGTCGATGCCGAGCCGGTCCAGGAGCAACGCCTGGGCGTTGACCATGTCCCGCACCGTGATCACCGGGAAGGCCAGGTTGTAGCGCTTGCCGGTCTTCGGGTTTACGGAGGTCGGTCCCGTGGAGCCGAAGCAGGAGCCGATCACGTTGGAACAGATGACGAAGTAGCGGTCGGTGTCCAGAAGGGAGCCGGGGCCCACTATGTCGTCCCACCAACCCGCCCGCTTCTCGTCCTCGCTATGGCGGCCGGCCAGGTGCGCGCTACCGGTCCAGGCGTGGGTCACGAGGATCGCGTTGGAGCGTTGCTCGTTCAGGGTGCCGTAGGTTTCGTAGGCGATGTCGATCGGCCCGAGGATGCGGCCGCTCTCCAGGCGCAGTTCGGTGTCGAAGGTGGCGATTTGTTCATTCACGATGCCGTAGGACATGTCTCTCTCGTACTTTCGGGTGCCGGCCGGCGGCACAAAAAAAGCCCCGTCTCGGTGTGAGAAGGGGCTTTTCGGGTGTGACAATAGCTAAAAGCGCCTTTCTCATCTTCGCCTTTCGGCAGGATTTAGCACCTGTCGCCCAATGGGCCGGTTGCTGTGGCTTCGCAGGGCCTTTCCCTCCACCACTCTAGATAAGCAGGTCTTTCTATTCAGTTTTCGGGTGCAGAATAAGGGAGCCGCTCCTATTTGTCAACGGCAAACTGCGCCCCAGGTTCACGACCCCTGCTACAACTCCCGGCGGTATTTGACCAGGAGGTACAGGCAGGCTGCACCCGCCACGAACATCCCGATGTCGCGAGGCCAGGGGACCGGCTTGTCCAGGCCCGACTGTATCAGCGGGTCCAGAAGTGCGGTGGTCAGAAGCGTCACCCCGGCAAAGGAGAGGAACTTTTTCATGAGGTGATGGCCTTCAGGACCGCGCAGAAGTCGCGGTCGGCAAGTCCCATCCCCTTCGCCCTCTTGAAGCTCTCATTGGCGGCAGCGGCGGACGGCAGCGGCTGGTTCAAGGAGTCCCCCAGGGCGACGGCCAGGCGCATGTCCTTCTGCATGTGCTTGAGCGGGAAGGCCGGGTCGAAGAGCCCCTGCGTCATCTGGGCCCCCTTCAGCTTGAACATCGGGTTGGCCAGGGCCCCCGAATCGAGCACGTCCAGAAGGTCGGCGCTGGAGAGGCCGGCCTTGTCGGCGAGGGCGAGCCCTTCGCAGAAGATGGTCATCATCCCCCCCATCACCATGTTGACGATGAGCTTCATCTCGGCGCCGCGCCCCACCTCCCCCAGGAACAGGCTCTTCTTTCCCATCTTCTCGAAGAGCGGCATGGTCTGGTCGAAGAGGCCGTGGTCGCCGGCGGCGAGGATGATCAGGGTGCCGTCCTCCGCAGGTTTCTTGCTTCCGGAAACGGGCGCCTCCAGGAACCTCCCCCCCTTGGCGGTAACCGCCGCTGCGATCTCCTGGGCCGTGGCGGCGTCGACGGTGGACATGTCCACGTAGCCGCGCCCCGAGCCGATCCCTTCGAGCGCGCCCCGGGGTCCGAAACAGACCTCATGGGCCGCGGCGGGGTCGGCCAGCATGGCGATGGTGATGGCGCAGGTCGAAGTCACCTCCGCCGGCGTCGCCGCGACGGCCGCGCCGAGTGCCGCGAACTCCTCGCATTTGGCCGGGGAGCGGTTCCACACCTTGACCTTGAAACCCGCCTTGATGAGGTTTTTGGCCATGGCGCTCCCCATGATGCCCAGCCCTAAAAAGCCGTACGTTTCCATAGTGATGTCTCCTTTAATCTGAAATAGCGGACTCGCTTGTCGGCACCCTCCGCGGAAGGGTCCGGCCGGCAGCCGGGAGAGGTGGGCGCGGGGCGGGTGCGGAGGTCGCTCATGGTACCAGTGTCACCCGCCGCCACCCGCGCACCGAGTTTACCAGAAAAACCACCTCGGCCCGTGCCAGGTCCTCCCTGCTCAGGACCCGCTCCTCGATGGTTCCTTGCGCCAGCAGCTCCTGGCGCAGGGTGCCGGGGAGGAGGCCGCAGCCAAGGGGGGGAGTGCATTTCGTGCCGTCGATCACGGCGATCAGGTTGCTGTAGGCCCCTTCGGTCACCTCGCCACGCTCGTTCTCGAAAATCACCTCGTCCAGTTCCGGGCGGTGGGCACGTTCCTGGTGGAAGAGTTCCCGGCGGCTGGTCTTGTGGTAGAGAAAGGGATCGGCGGAGCTGACGCGCTGTCGCGCGAAGGCAGCCTTCACTTCCCGCGCCGCCCCGGGGAGCGGCGCAGCTTCGCAGCGGAGGCACCCGTCCTTGAAGAGGAGCAGGCGCACCTTGTGGGGCGCCGATCTGTCGAGCCCGGCCGCGGTCTCCTCCAACGCCCGTCGCGGCGCGCCCTCGGCGAGGGGGAAGGAGAAATAGCGCGCCGAGCGCTCCAGTCGCTCCAGGTGCCGCTCGAGCAGGAAGTAACCCCGCTCGTCGTGCAGCAGCGACTCGATCAGGTGGAATTCCGGCCGCTGCTCCTCGATGAAGGCTCGCTTGTCCAGGCACTCGCGGTATTCCGCCTCCGGCCGGGAGTCATAGGTGATACCGCTCCCGATGCCGATCTCGCCCTGACCGGTCTCACAGTCGAGGATGGCGGTGCGGATGGCAACGCTGAAGAGCGCCTCGCCACCGGGAGAAAAATAGCCGAGGCAGCCGGTGTACAGCCCGCGCGGTGCTCTTTCCAACTCCCCGATGATCTCCATGCTGCGTCTCTTGGGGGCGCCGGTCACCGAGCCGCAAGGGAATAGGGCCCGGAACAGTTCCAGCGGCGTCACCCCTTCCCCGACCCGGGACTCTATGGTGGAGGTCATCTGGTGCACGGTCGGGTGGCTCTCCACGTCGAAGAGCGCGTTGACCCGGACCGAGCCTGTCCGGGACACCATCCCCATGTCGTTGCGCAGCAGGTCGACGATCATCAGGTTCTCCGCTACTTCCTTGGGGCTTCGCCTGAGTCGCTCCTTCAGGTCCAGGTCTTCTTCGTACCAGCGGCCGCGCGGGGCGGTCCCCTTCATGGGGCGGGTGACCAGCCGCCCGCCGGAGAGGGAGAAGAACAGCTCGGGCGAGGCCGACAGCACGCGCCACCTGCCGCACTCGAGGTAGCAGTTGTAGCGGGTGGGCTGGTTGCGGCAGAGTTCGCTGAAGAAGGAGCGGGAGCAGCCGCTGAACGCGAAGCGCTGCCGCATGGTGTAGTTGACCTGGTAGCTGTCTCCGGCGGCGATCAGTTCCCGGATCTGCTGCACGGAGTCCCGATACCTCTGCGAACCGGGGGTGGTCTGCCAGTCGGAGCAGCGGAAGGGGGCGCCGTGCTGCGGAAAGGTTTCCGCATTCCGCCCGGTGAAGAGACCGAACCACATGAGCGGCATCGGGTGCCCGGGCGTCGTGCTGAAGGCATCGTTGAATGCCTCGTTGAGGGCGCCGGCGGCCTCGTAGCAGACAAAGCCGGCGGCGTGGAGCCCCGCTGCCACCTGGCGCTGCAGTTCCTCGAAGGCGGGCTGCACCTCCCCCGGCGTCGATGCGACGATCGCACCGACCTGCCCGGTGAAGGCGAAACCGTGCAGGTATGCCGGGAAAGGGTGCGTCACGTGGGGCCTGCGGAGCAGATGTCGCCGATCGGGCAGGCGGCGCATTTGAGGCGGTCCTTGCCGTCGCACCCTTCCGAGATCCCGAGGTGGCAGATGGAGAAGTCATACTTCACCGGGTCGGCGGGATCCAGTTCGCGCAGGGCGCGGGTGATCTCGCGGGCCATGCGCCAGTCCGCCTGCTTGCGGCTGGTGAAGCCGAGGAAGCGGCAGATGCGCTGGATGTGGGCGTCGACGGGGATGACCAGCTGCGCGGGGGAGATGCCCTGCCAGATGCCGAGGTCGATGCCGTCGGCCGGGCGCACCATCCACCTGAGATACATGCAGAGTCTCTTGCAGGCGCTCCCCGAAGCGGGGGAGGGGAAGAAGAACGGGAAATAGGAGTCCGCGGGGACGCCGCCGGGGCCGAATACGGGGGAGAGGTCGAGGTTCTTCACCGCCTCGGAAAAACCGGAGAGGGCCCCCGTCAGGTCCTCGTCCGCCGGGGTGTAGAAGCGCAGCAGCCACTTCTCTATGGAGCCTCCCTCCTCGATCATGATGCGGCAGGCGAAGAGCAGGGCGCAGAGGTCGCGTGCGTCGTTGAAGCGGTGCTTGAACCCGGCGAAGAGACGGCTCCCCTCCTCCGGGTCGAAGCGCTCCACGAAGCGGCGCGGGGAAGGTCCCATCACCTCGAAGATGACTGCCAGGTTCTTCTTGATGATCTTGACGTTGCCGTAGGCGAAGGAGGAGGCCACCAGCCCGGCAACTTCCTGGTCCGGGGGATCCTGGTAGCGGTGGCAAAACGAGAGCGGGTCGTTGGCCAGGTGGGCCTGGGAGCGGTTCCGGTACAGTGCTTCGAGTATGGTTTTCAGCTCCACGTGCCCTTCCTTCGCTGCGGCCGCCCCGGTGTCGGCGCGGTAGACAATTGGTTCGAGCCTGCTAGATTATCATAGTTGCTTCATCAGCTTAAAGAGAAAAGGGGGCGGAACACATGAAGCTTGCGGAACTGTTTCCGGAAGGGGGGCGCGGCATCCTCGGCACGGCCGACGCGAACGGAGTGGTCAATCTCGCCGTCTTCGCCATACCTCATGTAGTCGACGACGAAACCCTGGCCTGGGGCTTTGGCGACGGGCGCAGCATCGCGAATCTGAGGCAGAACCCGCATGCGAGCTACCTGTACCTGGCACCGTCGCGAGGCTACAGCGGCTGGAGGGTGACCCTCACGATGATCGAGGAAAAGGGTGAAGGGGAGCTGCTGGGCGAGATCAAGGAGCGGACCGCGCTGGTGGCGAGCCCGCAGGCAGGTGCCGCGGTTTCCCGCGTCGTTTATTTCAAGGTCGGTGAGGTCCGGCCTCTCATGTGAGTTCAGCGTTTGGGCGGGGTCTCCAGGATGAAGGTCACCGGGCCGTCGTTTACCAGCGACACCTCCATGTCCGCCTGGAAGATCCCGCTTTGCACCGGCACGCCTAGCTCCCAGACCTGCCCCATGAAGTAGCTGTAGAGCTTGTTGGCGTCTTCCGGTGCGGCAGCGGTATCGAACGAGGGGCGTCTCCCCTTGGAGCAGTTGCCCGCCAGGGTGAACTGGGAGACGGCCAGCACCTCCCCCTTGACGTCGGGGAGTGCCAGGTTCATCTTTCCCTGGTCATCGGAAAAGATTCTCAGGTTGACGATCTTTTCCGCCATCCACTCTGCCTGGCTGGTGGTGTCGCCGATCTCGACGCCAAGCAGCACCAGGACCCCGGGGCCGATCTCCCCGACCACCTTCCCCTCCACAGTAACGCTGGCCTGCTTGACCCGCTGAATTACCGCCTTCACTGAAAAACCTCCTGCACCGTTTCCCGATAGATCCGCGCGTCCTCGGCGGAGAACGCAACGAAGATAATTTTCCCCAGTTCCGGGTAGTTCGCCAGCGCCGCCTTGGCCTCTTCCAGCGCGATGCGGCAGGCGGGACCCTTGGGATAGCCGTAGACGCCGGTGCTGATGGCGGGGAAGGCTATTGCGGCAAGCCCGTTTTCGTGTGCCAGCCGGAAGCAGTTGCGATAGCAGGACCGGAGCAGTTCCGCCTCGCCGCGGCCGCCGCCGTGCCAGACCGGCCCCACGGTATGGATCACGTGCCGGGCCGGGAGCCGGTACCCCCTGGTGATCTTCGCCTCTCCGGTGGGGCATCCCCCGAGGGGGCGGCACTCGGCGAGGAGTTCGGGGCCTGCGGCCCGATGGATGGCGCCGTCCACCCCGCCTCCGCCCAGAAGCGAGCTGTTGGCGGCGTTGACGATGGCGTCCACCGCCACCTTGGTGATATCCCCCTGTACGATCTCGACCTTGTCGCGCATGCCGCACCCCCTGCCGGTGCCGGATCAGCTTCCGATCAGGCTCCGCAAAAGTTTCAGGTTCACCGCATCCATCTCGTCGTCGTCCCCTTTCGGCGTTTCGATCACCTTGGGGACCAGTGCGAAGTGCGGGTCGTTCAGGATAAAGCGGAAGGGCTCCAGGCCGAGCGTCCCGGCGCCGATGTGCTCGTGGCGGTCCACCTTGCACCCGAGCCCCTTCTTGGAATCGTTGAGGTGGAAGGCCATCAGTCTGTCGATCCCGAGCAGGGCGTCGAATTCGTCGAAGGTCCGGCGGTAGCCGTCGTGGTCGGCGATAGGGTAGCCGGAGGCGAAGGCGTGGCAGGTGTCGAAGCAGACGCCGAAGCGTCTCGGGTCGGAGCACCCCTCCATAATCGCCTTCAGGTGCCCGAACGTGTAGCCGAGGTTGCTCCCCTGGCCGGCCGTGTTCTCCAGCAGCACCTTCCCGGTGAACTGCGGCACCTCGGCGAAGAGCTGGTCGAAGGCCTCGCAGACGCGCCTGATACCGGTCTCTTCGCCGTCACCGTTGTGCGAGCCGGGATGCATGACCACCTTGTCTATCCCGAGCGTGGCGCAGCGCTCCAGTTCCTCCCGGAAGGCGATCAGGCTCTTGTCCTTCACCTCCCCGGGGGCGGCGGCGAGATTGATCAGGTAGATGTCGTGGCTCATGACGCTCTTCATGCCGCTGGCCGCGAACTTGTCCCGGAACAGCTTCGCGTCCGCGTCGGAAACCGCCTTGCCGCGCCACTGGTTGGCGTTCTGGGTGAAGACCTGGATCACCCCGCAGCCGGAAGCGACCCCCCGGTCGACGGCGTTGTGGATCCCCCCCGATATGGAGACGTGCGCGCCCAGCAGGTCCATTACGCCCTCCCCTTTACGCCCAGTTTCCCGAGGTGGGTCCTGATCAGCTCGGCCCGGGCCTGGTACTCCTCGCTTTTGAGGATCAGTTCCTGGTGCGGCTCGCTCCAGTGCGGGCGGGGCCAGAGCGGGTCGGCCGAGCGGCGCGGCACCACGTGCCAGTGCATGTGCGGCGCCATGTTGCCCAGCAGTTCGTAGTTGATCTTGTCCGGGGCGAAGGCGTTGTAAAGGGCCTCGGCAACGGCGCAGACCTCCGCCATCACCCCGTTTCTCACCGGCTCGGAGAGGTGGAATAGTTCAGTGACGTGGTCCTTGGCATAGACGAAGCAATACCCGGCGAAGAACTGGTCCCGGTTCAGCGAAACCAGGGTGTGCTCCAGTTCGATGACCCGCTGGTCCACATCGTCTTCCCACTTGGTGCAGATAGGGCATGAATTCATAAGGATCCCTTTTAGATTTCGATCTCGCCGCTGAAGACCTCAACCGCAGGACCGGTCATGTAGATATTGCCGTCCTCGCTCCATTCCATTTCGAGGTCGCCGCCGGTGAGGTGGTTCAGGATCTTCCTCTCGGTGAGGCCGTTCAAGACGCAGGCGGCGGTGACCGCGCTGGAGCCGGTGCCGCAGGCGAGCGTCTCGCCGGCGCCGCGCTCCCAGGTGCGCTGGCGCACTTCGGTGCGCGAGATCACCTGCACGAACTCCACGTTGGTGCGGCGCGGGAACAGCTCGTGGTTCTCGATCAGCGGCCCGTACTTCGCCACCTCGAAGTTGTCGACGTCGTCGACGAAGATCACGCAGTGCGGGTTCCCCATCGAGGCGCAGGTGATGCTGAAGGTGGAGTGGAGGATGTTGAGCGGTTCGCCGATCACCTTTTCGTCGGGATTGCCGACCATCGGGATCTCCTTCCGGGTGAGCCGGGGCGGCCCCATGTTGACCCGCACCTTCTCCACCTTGTCGTTCGCGCCGGTAAAGAGCTGCAGGGTCAGAATCCCGGCTCCGGTCTCGGCGGTAATCTCCTTCTTGGCCACAATGCCGTGGTCATAGGCGTATTTGGCGACGCAGCGGATGCCGTTGCCGCACATCTCGCTCTCGGAGCCGTCGGAGTTGAACATGCGCATCCTGACGTCGGCCTGTTGGCTCGGCATGATCAGGATGAGGCCGTCGGAACCAATGCCGAAGTTGCGGTCGGATACCTTGACGGCGACGGCGGCGGGGTCCTGCACGGATTCTTTGAAACAGTCGACGTAGACGTAGTCGTTGCCGGCTCCCTGCATCTTTGTGAATTTCATAGAGAAAGACCCCCAAGAAAAGTATCTTTCTCTAATAACAAAAACGGCCTGCCGCAACAAGCGAAAAACCGGAATCCTTGACCGGGGCGTATACTTTTCAGTAGTATCATGAGAAAACACGGCAGGGAGGATTAATGGAAATCAAGAACAAGATCTGGATGAACGGCAACCTGGAGTGGTACGCCTACATCGGCGACGCCGAGGTTTTCCTGGGGAGCCGCGAGGTTCCGGTGCCGCTGGAAGAAGGGGACAAGTGGACCAACATGTACGGCGATGTCTTCCAGGTCGTCGACGGTTCCATCACCCTGATGGAGCGGGTCGAGCCGCCGCAGCGGTACTGGTGATATGGCGCACGTCCGCGGTGGTAAATGCGGAGATGCAATTCTTTATATTCTTGACATGAAAAATGTGGTATTGTATCCTCGCTTAACCATTAAACAGCGGGAGATACAGACATGAGACTTTCCACCAAGAGCCGTTACGGCCTTAGGGCTCTTTTTGACATCGCCTACAACGCCGGGAGTCAGCCGGCGCAGATTCAGGACATCTCGCGGCGTCAGGATATCTCGCCCCGTTACCTCGAACAGATCTTCCAGGGGCTGAAAAAGCACGGCATCCTGAAGAGCAAGCGCGGTCCCCAGGGGGGATACTGCCTCGCCAAGAGCCCCGAGGAGATCACCGTGCGTGCCGTGATCGAGGCGACCGAGGGGGATACCCTCATCGTCGACTGCGCCGGCAGGAGAAAGGGGGAGTGCGGCTTCGACGGGAGCTGCGTGACGCAGACCGTGTGGGAGGAGTCCAACACCCGGCTCAACGAGTTCTTCGAGTCCATCACCTTGAAGACGCTCTGCGAACGGGGGGAGGCGCTGGGGATCAAGCGGGAGCAGGATCACCGCTTCATGTACTTCATCTAGACGGCAGGCAGCTTTCCATAAAAAAAACGACTGCAGCCGCGGCGGCACCAACGGCTGTTACGTGTGGGGCGTCCCCGGGCGCGGTCCTGCGAGGCCCCATGGCAACACCCCAGGAAAAATACACCAAACTGCAAGAGATCCTGCGCGAGATGGGAACCGTCCTGGTTGCGTTCTCGGGTGGGGTCGACTCCACTTTTCTGCTCAAGGCGGCCATCGACACCCTCGGAACGGGGGGCGTCCTGGCCGTCACCGCCACCTCACCCACCTACCCCGAAAGCGAGCTGAACGAGGCCAAGCGCCTTGCCGCATCCCTCGGCGCCACCCAGATCCTGGTCGAGTCCAACGAACTTGAGATCCCGGGGTTCAGCCACAACCCCAAGGACCGCTGCTACCACTGCAAAAGCGAGCTGTTCCGGATCTGCGGCGACAAAGCGCGCGAGCTCGGCTTCGCCTTCGTCGCCGACGGCAGCAACACCGACGACCTCGGGGATTACCGCCCCGGGCGGGTGGCCGCCTGCGAACTGAAGGTGCGCTCGCCGCTGCTCGAAGCGGAACTGGCCAAGGAAGAGATCCGGGAACTCTCCCGCGGGCTTGGCCTCCCCACCTGGGACAAGCAGGCCTACGCCTGCCTGGCCAGCCGGTTTCCCTATGGCACCGAGATCACCGAGCAGAGGCTCAACCAGGTGGAGCGCTGCGAGGAGTTCCTGAAGGGGGAGGGGTTCCGGGTGTACCGGGTGCGGTTCCACGAGGAGAGCGCGCGCATCGAACTCTCCGAGGCGGAACTGGGGCGGATGCTTGAGCCGCAGTTGCGGCTGCGGACGCTGGACTTCTTCCGGCAGGCCGGTTTCACCTACGTCTCGCTCGACCTGCAGGGGTACCGCACCGGCAGCATGAACGAGGGGTGAAGCCTCAGGCGATTTCCACCGTGATGGTCTTGGGGATGACGATGGTGAGGACGCCGCAGTCGCAGCTCGCGCTGAAGCTCGAGGCGTCGAAGTCGGGGGGGACGGCGAAGCTCCTTTGGAAGGGGCCGAAGTAGCGCTCGATCCGGTGGAAGTTCTCCTTTTTGATCTCCTCGCCGTGCCTTCTTTCCCCCCGTATGGTCAGGGTGTGCTCTTCGGCGCGGATCTCGATGTCGGAGAGGTCCAGGTCGGGAAGTTCCACCTTGATGGTAACCGCGGCGTTGCTCTCGTAGACATCCGCCGGCGGGTGCCAGACCCCCTCCCTGATCTCCTCGCCGATCTCGCGGGTCCAGGCCAGGTCCAGCAGCCGGTTCATCTTGTCCTGCATGCTTCTGAGTTCGCTGAGCGGGTTGTACCTGACGATCGCCATCTTCTCCCTCCGCAAGGTGCGCCACCGGGCGCGTATGGTAGGCAAAATTTAAGGGGAGGGAGCCGTTTCCTCAAGCCCCCTCCCCGTTGTTTCCTTCTCCTGGTTTAAATCCGCTTCCCTTTGGGTACGGTGTGCTTCAATTTTTTGGAGCCGTCGTAGAGGTGTTGTTTCACCAGTTCCCGTTGTGCCTTCAAGTCCTTTTTCTCGTAGTCCATTGCCAGGTTGATTTCCATCCGCTGTGCCAATTCGTCGATGGTTTTTTCTTCGTCTCGTGCCATGCTGGCTCCCCTTTTACCTGGTTGTTAACGCCGACGCCTAACTGCCTGAACTTGCTGCACCCCCTTTTTTGAGTTTTGAGAATCATAGCAGTTTGGATCTTTTTTGCAACAGAACATTTCGCCTTGAAGCATAAGGGGTTATCGGATATTATGGGCCGGAAAATCCCTGTCGTGAGGAGTATTTATGCTGCAGTACAAGGTCGTCGAGTTAAGCCATGTTTCCGAGGACTCCATCGAGGAGGCGCTGAACGAATGGACCCGGAAGGGATGGAAATTCGACGCCATGCAGTTTGCCATGCGTGACGCCAGCAAGCGCCCGGCCATGGCCTTCGTGGTCTTCACCAAAGAGGAGAACTAGGTGGCGGCCGAGAGAGAAACACTGTACCTTTTGGACGGCTCTTCCTACATCTACCGGGCATATTTCGCCATCCGCCACCTGAGCTCCCCCAACGGCTTCCCCACCAACGCGCTCTACGGTTTCACCCAGATGCTCCTGAAGGTCATGAAGGACAGGGCGCCGGCTCACGTGGCCGTGGTGTTCGACGCCGGCAAGATCACCTTCAGAAACGAGCTCTTTCCCGCCTACAAGGCGACCCGAAGCGCCATGCCCGAGGACCTGGCCCAGCAGATCGAGCCGATCAAGCAGATGGTGCGCGCCTTCAACATCCCCGCGCTGGAGCTTCCCGGCTGGGAGGCGGACGATATCATCGGGACCATCGCCCAGAAGGCGCAAGCCGCCGGGCTGGACTGCGTGGTGGTCACCGGCGACAAGGACCTGATGCAGATCGTCACCGAGCACGTGACGCTTCTGGACACCATGAAGGACAAGAGCTTCGGCATCCCCGACGTCATCGAGAAGTTCGGCGTGGAGCCTGCGCGGGTGGTCGACGTGCTGGCGCTTTGGGGGGACACCTCCGATAACATACCCGGCGTCCCGGGCGTCGGTGAGGTCACCGCGAAAAAGCTGCTGCAGGAGTTCGGCACGCTGGACGAACTGCTGGCGCGGGCCTCCGAGGTGAAGGGAAAAACCGGGGAGCGGCTCATCGAGTTCGCCGACCAGGCCCGCCTGTGCCGCACCCTGGCCACCATCGACTGCAACGTTCCCATCGAGTACAGCATCGATGACTTCGCCGTCACCCCTCCCGACAACCGCCGGCTGGCCGCGCTGTTCCGCGAGTACGGGTTCGCCACGCTCTTGAAGGACCTGACCAGTTCGCCCACCCTTTCCTGCGACCATTACGCGCTGGTGCTGACGGAGGGCGAGCTGCGCGAACTGGTGGCGAAGCTGGAAAAGGCGCCTGCCTTCGCCATCGACCTGGAGACCACCAGCCTGAACCCCTTCGAAGCGGCCGTCGTGGGGTACGCGGTCAGCTGCCACTCCCACGAGGCCTACTACATACCGGTCGGGCACCGCTACCTCGGGGCACCGGAACAGCTCCCCGAGAAGCTGGTGCTGGAACTGCTGGGACCGCTCCTCGCCGACCCCGCCCGCAAGAAGATCGGCCAGAACCTGAAGTACGACTACCAGGTGCTGCAGCTGGCCGGCGTGAAATTCGCCGGCATCTGGTGCGACACCATGCTGGCGGCCTACCTGGTCAACCCGTCGCGCAACAGCCAGGGGCTGGACGCCCTTGCGCTCGAGTACCTGGACCACCGCATGATCTCCTACGCGGAGGTGGCCGGAACCGGCAAGTGCGAGCTGAACTTCTCCGAGGTGGACCTCGACCGCGCCGGCCCATACTCCTGCGAGGATGTCGACGCCACCTTCCTGCTGCACGAGATCCTGCTCCCAAAGGTGCGTGAGCAGGGTATGGAGACGCTCCTTTTCGACGTCGAGATGCCGCTTTTGGAGATTCTGGCGGACATGGAGCTGTGCGGCGTGAAGCTGGACCTGGAGCTCATGAAGGAGCTTTCCACCGGCTTCGGGCGGCAGCTCATCGAGCTGGAGGCGAAGATCCACGACCACTGTGGCGGCCCCTTCAACATCAACTCCCCGAAACAGCTGGGCGAGATCCTCTTCGAGCGGATGGGGCTCGCGGTCGGCAAGAAGACCAAGGGGAAGACCGGCTGGTCCACCAACGTGGAGGAGCTGGAGCGGCTGGCGGAGCAGCACGAGGTGGCACGGCTGCTGCTGCAGTACCGGAGCATCTCCAAGCTCAAATCCACCTATACCGACGCGCTCCCGAAGCTGGTGGACCCGAGGACGGGGCGCGTGCACACCTCCTACAACCAGGCTGTCACCAATACCGGGAGGCTCTCCTCGTCCGACCCGAACCTGCAGAACATCCCGGTGCGCGGGGCGGAGGGGCGCGACATCAGGCGCGCCTTCGTGGCCGAGCCCGGGAGCCTGATCCTCTCCGCGGACTACTCCCAGATCGAGCTGCGGGTACTGGCGCACCTCTCCGGGGACCGGGTGCTCAGTGAAGCCTTCGCCTCCGGCGAGGATGTCCACCGCCGCACCGCCGCCGAGGTCTTCGGCATGTTCCCGGAACTGGTCACCCCCGAGATGCGGCGCCAGGCCAAGGTGATCAACTTCGGCGTCATCTACGGCCAGGGCGCCTTCTCGCTGGCCAAGGAGCTCGGGGTTACCGCGAAGCAGGCCAAGGCCTTCATCGACAGCTACTTCGAGCGCCATGCCGGGGCCCGGAGCTTTCTCGACAGCTGCATCTCCGAGGCCGAGACCTGCGGCTTCGTCACCACCATATTGGGGAGAAGGCTGCAGATCCCGGAGATCGCCAGCAAGAACGGCAACATACGCGCCTTCGCCCAGAGAAACGCCACCAACTACCCGATCCAGGGCTCGGCCGCCGACATCATCAAGGCGGCCATGATCAAGGTGTCCCGCCGCATGCGCGAGGAGCGGGTGGCCAGCCGCCTGATCATGCAGGTGCACGACGAACTGGTGTTCGAGGTCCCTGAAAACGAGCGGGAACTGATGGAAGAGCTGGTGCGTAGCGAGATGGAAGGGGCGCTCCCCCTCTCTGTGCCGCTCAAGGTGGACCTCAACTTCGGCCAGAACTGGGCCGAAGCCCACTAAGGTTTTCGGCGCCAACCGCCGAAGAGGTGCTTGGCAGGGACGGAGGTGTTATGGCTGAGGAGCTGGAACAATACGCGAGATACTTCCATGAAGGGGCCCGCGTCCGCGTGGGGATACCGCTGGAGGGGGGCGGCTGGTTTCCCGAGTGGGGCTCGGTCGCCACGCTGGACGACGACCTGCTGCTGGTCGATCTCTCGCGGGACCAGCTTCCCGAGGAGACGAGGCTCGAGACCGGCCAGACCCTGAACGTGGGGCTCCCCGAGCAGGAGCAGGGGCTCACCTGCCGCGCGGTGCTGGTCCGCGTCGACGGCGTCGAGCACCGCCTGGCACTGCGGCTGATCGAGGACGTCTACCCCTTCGAACCAAGGGAGTACTACCGCCAGGATGTCTACCTCCCCCTGGACTACCGGCTCCCCCTGTCCCAGATCGAGGCCGACGTCAGGCTGCGCTGGCTGGCGCGCCGCCGGGAGATGGAGTTCGCCGCGCAGGCCCCGGCACCAGGAGAGCCGGAGGAACTGGAGGACAGCAGGGAGGAGATCCGGGCCAGGCTGGAAAAGCGCAAGGAGAGGCCGCCGGCGGCGGCCAACATCTCCGGCGGCGGGCTGCGCATCAACACCAACGAGAAGCTGATCGTCGGGCAGTTGATCGAGCTGAGCATCTACGTCCCCAACTCGGCACACCTGATAGAGATCGTGGGAGAGGTGGTGGAGGTGCGGGACCTGCCGGACCAGGTGCGCTTCAGCACCGCGGTGAGGTACCGCATGATCGATGAGGCCGACCGTGACCGCCTGATCGGATATATCTCGGCGCAGCAACTGCTTCAGCTTTCCCAGCAGACTCCGAGGGTGCTGCCGTCCCCGGAGCCGAAGATCTCCCCCTTCGCCTGGCGCCTGCAGATCGCCCTGGCCTTCCTCCTCCTGGTCGCCTTCGTCGGCTGCCAGGTGCGGGCCATCCGGATGGCCAAGGAACGCGGCGAGAAGTGGGAGGTGCAGCGCATCTTCGACGAGGGGTTCGTGGAGTTCCTCAAGCGGCAGCGGTGACCATCTCCATGGCATCCTCGATCATGATCTCCAACTCGGCGAGCATGATCTCCTTTATCCCCATGCTTTGCGCCTCGAACGTCGCCGCCAGCATCAGGTTCGGCTCCGGCGCCCCCCCAAGCCCCAGCTTCCGGCAGGCGTGATCCACCAGCCGTACCAGGCTCAAAAGCACGTTGCTGGTATCGGTGACTTCGGTGTGATGATCGCGCACGATGGTGCAGTAGAGTTCCGGCAGGTTCCACTTCTGCATCAGCTGGTACCCCGACTCCGTGTGCATGGCCGCGATGATCTCCGAGGTGAGTTCGCGCGACACCCCCTTCCGTTCCCCGTCCGAGGCGAAAATCCCCTCCAGGACCTTCAGTATCAACAGGCTCCCGATGTCGTGCAGCAACCCGGCGATGAAACCCTCCTGCGCGAGTTGCTTGTAGCCGCTTTTCTCGCACAGCCAGCGGGTGCCGATCGCGCAGCCGATGGCCTGCTTCCAAAGAACCTGCGAGTGGCTCTTAAGCTCCGGGTGGGTGAAGCTGTTGTAGCTGTTTTGCTGGGAGGCGAGCATGGCGACGCTGGCGATCTCGCGTGCCCCCAGCCGGACCACCGCGTCGGTGATGGTGGTGACCTTGGCGAGCCCGCTGAAGAAGGCGGAGTTGGCGAGCCTGAGGATCTGGCTTGTCAGCGCCTGGTCCTTGATGATCAGCGCCACCACCTGGTCGATGGTGAAATCCTTGGCGGCGAGGATACCCTGCAGCTTGACCGCGACCGGGTGGAAGACGGGAAGATTCAGGGTTTCCGATTCCAACTGTTCCTTGACGACCTCCACGAAGGGTTTGCTCTGCATGTCATTCCCCCAGAAGGCGCCTGATCTCGGCGATCGGGCGCGGTTTGCCGATTCGCGGCAGCAGCCGCACCGTGTCGTGCAGCGAAACCTCGCCCCGCGCCGCCTTGCACAGCCCCGATTCCAAAAGGGTGACCATGCCCGTGGTTTCGGTCGAGATCTTCCTGATCTCGTAGGAGGTCTTCTTGCTCAGGATGGCGTCCTTCACCAGTTCGTTCAAAATGAGCATCTCGAATACGCCGACCCTGCCACGGTAGCCGCTGTAACGGCATTTCCCGCACCCCCGTCCGGTCTTGAACTCGGCGCCCCTGAGGTCTGTGTTGCTGTAGCCGATCCTCCTCAGTTCGGTGGGGTTTGGGAGGTACGGCTCGGCGCACTCCGGGCAGATCCGGCGCAGCAGGCGCTGGGCCAGGACGCAGACCACGGTGGAGGCGATCAAAAACGCCTCGATGTCCATGTTCATAAGGCGCAGCAGCCCGCCGACGCTGTCCTCGGTGTGGAAGGTGGTGAGGACCTTGTGTCCCGTCAATGCGGCCTGGATCGCCGTCTCGGCCGAGAAGTTGTCCCTCATCTCGCCGAGCACGATGATGTCGGGGTCCTGGCGCACGATGTGGCGCAGCGTCTCTTCGAAGGTCACCCCGATCTTCTGGTTGATGGAGCACTGGGCGATCCCCTCGATCACGTATTCGACCGGTTCCTCCGCGGTGACGATACTGGTCGTGAGCTCGTTCAGGTGCTGCACGCAGCTGTAAAGAGTCGAGGTCTTGCCGCTGCCGGTGGGACCGGTGACGATGAGGACGCCGCTTGGCGTATCCAGGGCGTCGTCGATGAAGCGCTCCAGCATGCGTGCCGGCATGCCGATCTCCTTGAGGTCGAGCAGCTCACCCTTCATGCTCAACAGGCGCAGCACGATCTTCTCGCCGTGGATGGTGATGTAGAAGGAGACCCTCATGTCGAGGGTGGCGCCGCTCTTCGGGCTCTCGTAGCATATCCTGCCGTCCTGGTGCCTTCTTCTCTCCGCGATGTCGGCCTCGGCCATCACCTTGATCCTGCTGCTGACCGGCAGCGCCAGTTCCTTGGCGAGGTCCTTGTAGAGCACCAGCATCCCGTCCCGGCGGAAGCGGACCCTGAGCACGCTGCGCATCGGCTCGATGTGGATGTCGCTTGCCCCCTCCTTGAGCGCCTCCTCGAAGATGGAATTGACGATGCCGGTGACGGTGTGCTCGTCGGTCGCGGTGCCGTCGCCCTGGATCATCCCCCTTTTCAGGAGGGTGAAGGCCTCGCGGATCGCCTTCATGGTGCAGATGGTGAAGACCGTGTTCCCTTGGCCGAAGAGCTTCTCCGCCGTCCGCCTTCCCTCCAGGTTCAACGGGTCCGCGATCGCCACCAGGATCTGTCCGTTCTCCTCCCGGACCGGGACGAAGTTGTGCTGGGCGAGCCAGTGCTGCGGGACCTTTGCCAAAAGCGACCGGTCGATGTCGGCGGCCTGCAGGTCGATGAAGGGGTAGCCCAGCTGGAAGGCGAGCACCTCGGCCAGCGTGTACTCCTCGATGAAACGCTGCTCCACGAGGATCTCGCCCAGCATCTTGCAGTTGTCCCCGTCGCGCTGGATCCCGAGCGCGGCCTGCAGTTCCGCGGGTTTGAGGTAGCCGAGCTCCACCAGCAGGGCCCCCAGCTTCACCGACACGATGTTGTTGCGCAGGGTCTCCCGCAGCTGCCCCCGACTGAAAAATCCCAGCTCGAGCAGCACCGCGATCAGGGTTCTCGGCGTCACCAGCTTGGTCTTCACCCGCTGGGCATACGCCAGCTGGGTCTCAGCCAGGTAGCCGGATCTGACCAGCAGCGAGGCGATCTCCAGGCCGGAGTCTTCCATCCCGTCTTTGCGGGTGGATTTGTTCGGGTAGTTGCCGTAGCTTTCCATGCACCTTCCCCCGCGTGAGCGCCGGCATATCCCGGCTGCCTGACGCTGATTGACACTCCTCGTTGACATGGGCCCCAAAACCTTGGTAGTATACCATGCCGATTGGAGCAGGCTAATTTATCTCCTCTTTCTAAAAACCTCACCTCTCGAAATAAATACCAGTAAAAACAGCATGTTGTGCTAGCGCGCATCTGTCACTGCGCAGGATCGGGCCGCAGGCAGAGCTGAAGCAAAGGAAAGGGCCCGCCCTATGAAAAGGAAGGACAAAGAGAAACAGCAGCCCAAGCAGAAAGAATTCGCCGCCTCACCCTTCAAGGCCCTCAAGGGCGCCTCTTTGCAGCTGCAGGGTGCAGCGGCCTCGACTCCGGCGAAGAAGAAGGAAGAGAAGCCCGCGGCTGCGGCACAGGAGCTCTCCGACGAGATGTTGTTCTTCGAGGCGGTCGCGGGGATCAAGCGTCTGTCCGGGACCGCGCCTGTGGCGCAGGTGAAGGCGCAGCAGACGGCGAAGGCCCGGCGTGACGAGGAAGACCAGGAGGTTTTCCTGAAGGCGCTCGAGGCCCTGCGGCTTGATGTCCGGTTTTCCGACCAGGTGCAGGACGACGAGCCCGCTCCGCGTCCGGGGGCGGTGAACCGGCTGCGCCAGGTACGCCGCGGCGGCATCAGGATCGACCTGCAACTCGACCTGCACGGGCTGACCCGGGACGAGGCGGTGGAAAACCTGGAGCGTTTCGTGAGGGGCGCCTACAACCGGGGGCAGAAGGGTGTGCTGGTGATCACGGGCAAGGGGAACAACTCTGCGGGTGAGCCGGTCCTGAGGGTGGCCGTGGCCAACTGGCTCAGGGAGCACGGCAAGGGGATGGTCGCCGAGTTCGTGCAGGCTCCCAGCGACATGGGGGGGAGCGGCGCCTTCGTGGTGTTCTTCAAGGAGAAAAAGGTGGAACCGGAAGAGACGGAGTCCGGGGAGTAGGGGCCAGCTTTCGCCTGCCGCCACGGACACCCTCAATCCCCTCTCCCGCAAGGAGCGGGAACCAGCGGAAGACAAATGCATGGCCCCCGTTCCCGGGGGCCTATCTTTTTTAGGGAGTGCACATGACAGACGCTGACCTGTATCGTATCGGCATCGACCTCGGGGGGACCAAGACGGAGGGGGTGCTCCTCGACCCTCTGGACGCGGTCCTGGCCCGACAGCGCCGCTCCACGCCGCTGTCGGAGGGGTACCAGGCCGTCCTGGAGTCGGTGGCTCAGCTGGTGCGGGACCTCGCGGCACGACTCCCGGAGGGGGTGCCGTACAGCGTCGGTGTGGGCATTCCCGGCTCGGTGGATGCGGTCACTGGCCTCGTGCGCAACGCCAACTCCGTCTGCCTGATCGGGCGTCCCTTCCCGGCCGACCTGGAAAAAATCCTGGGGAGAAGGGTCGGGGTGCGCAACGACGCGGACTGCTTCACCCTGGCCGAGTGCCGCAAGGGGGCGGGCGTCGGGCACCAGGTGGCGTTCGGGGTGATCATGGGGACCGGCTGCGGCGGTGGGATCTGCATCGACGGAATCGTGCGCGAGGGGCCGCACCGTATCAGCGGCGAGTGGGGGCATGTCTCGATCGATCCCGCGGGGTCCCCCTGCTACTGCGGCAACCGCGGCTGCATCGAGACCAAGATCAGCGGGTCCGGCGTGGAGGCGGCCTATCTCGCGCGCAACGGCGTGAGCCTCACCATGGAGGAGATCGTGGCCGGAGCGCGCCGCGGCGAGGCGCGTACCCTCCTGGCCTTCAACACCTTCCTCGACGACTTCGGCCGCAGCCTGGGCGGCCTCATCTCGGTCCTCGATCCCGACGCCGTGGTCCTTGGAGGAGGTCTTTCCAACATCGAGGAGCTCTACCACGCCGGCCTGGAACGGGTGCGGCACTACGTCTTTCACAACGACCTGCGCACGCCGGTCCTGAAAAACGAGTTGGGTGATTCCGCCGGCGTCTTCGGGGCCGCCTGGATCGGGGTCTGAGCGGTTTCCGGTGTCGTGTTTGAAATAATTAATGTCTTTGCTACTATAGTGTGGTTTCTGGTCCAACCCCCAAAAAAGGCGGTGCCCCATGGAAACCGAATCCGGCAAAAGGGTCAATATCAGGTACAAGTGCAGGCTCGATGACGGCAGGGTCTACCTGGTCGGCGAGCACAACACCTTCGAGTTCGTGGTGGGAACGGGGCGCGTTCCTCCCGCCCTCGAGCAGGGGCTCATGGGGATGGCCCGGGGGGATCACCGGGTGATACGCGTGCCGGGCGCAGAGGCGAACCTCTTCCCCTTTCCCCTGGGCTCCCACTTCGCCTTCTCGACCGGCCGGGCCCCGGGCGTCGCCTACGATTTCGGCCCCGGTGCGGGAGGGGACGTCTCCCTTTCCCTCCCCGGCAGGACCCGTGATTACCGCGAGCCCCTTCCCGCCGGGCAGGACGTCTTCTTCGAGGTCGAGATGCTCGCCGTCGAGGAGCGGTAAACGCGGCGCCCTTCTGCGTGCGTTCCACCATCACCGGTTTCCTGCCGCAACCGGCAAAGAAAACAACAACGCCCGCCCCCAAGGGGGCGGGCGTTCTATTCAGACCGGCGCTGCGGCGACTCCGCCGCTCATCAGGGTGACGCAGGCAGTTCGAACTTTATCGTGACATACCCCTTGTTCCTGGGGGCGTACCCCTTCATCTGGCGGCAGATCTCGTGGCAATATTCGTTGCCGTACTCCGTTGCCCCCATCATCCGGTAGTGCCGGTCTTTCAACATCCGGTACACGCCGCCGAGGAACTGGTTAAAGGAGTCTGTCGGGCGCGCCTGTTGGATCTTTTCTTCATCCACCTGCTGCATCGTCGTGAAGGTCAGCCCGCTTCCGTTCAGCAGGCTCTTCTTCTGCATCCATGCCAGCGCTGCATCGGCAAGGGGATGCTCCGGCACCTCGTACCCTCCGCCGACATCGGCGTGCGCACCCGCAAACCATACCTGCTCCATGACCTGGTTCACCTTCTGCTTGGGATTCCAGATCGTCACATCGTAATTCTCCCTGTGCTCGTCTATGGCGATGGCGTGAAAGGCGTTCTCGA
Source organism: Geomonas subterranea (assembly GCF_019063845.1). Lineage (NCBI taxonomy): Bacteria > Pseudomonadati > Thermodesulfobacteriota > Desulfuromonadia > Geobacterales > Geobacteraceae > Geomonas > Geomonas subterranea. The sequence continues at coordinate 3,346,542 of NZ_CP077683.1, read as the reverse complement.
CGATGGCGCTTAGTTCCTGGTCGTGAAACTTGTACTGTTCGGCGTTGAAGGATTCGAACAGTTTGAACGGGATACCAAGGGCGCCGACGGTATCCCAGACCCCGAGCAGCCTGATCTTCACGTCGGGGTAGGCATAGTTTCCCCTGAAGATCACCGCGAAATCCGTGTCGGCGCTGCCGTCCCGGTTGCGGTAAAGCTGGTAGGCGTCCATGATGTGCGGAACGTCATCGGCTTTCATCTTTTTCAACTGATCGAGGTTCGGGCGCGGCCAGCAGGGGTAGTTATCATCGTCCCGGATCTTGAGAATCTGTTCCCGGTCCAGCAGCCCCGAGTTCCTGATCAGCCCCACCAGGCTCCTGGCCGTGTAGGCGCCGCGGCTGAAGCCGTAGACGTAGATCTCGTCGCCAGGATCGTAGTTGTCGATCAGGAATTTGTATCCCTCGCGGATGTTGAGCGACAGCCCGTAGCCGAAGGCGCCGCCGCGGATGTGTTCGTACCACTTGGTGCCGACGCCGGAGTCGTACCATTTCAGGGTACCGGTGGTCAGGCCACCACCGGCGTAATTCCTGGCATCGACGCCGGCGATGGAGACGAAGAGCCTTTCCACGTTGGTGTTGGTGTCTCTCCCGTCGCTTTTCTCGTCCGGTTTGTTCCAGGTCCCATCAAAGCACATCACCAGTTTCTTCGACATAGACGAACCTCCCATGGGAAAAGATTGACGTCCCTCCCGGCGCGGCCAGCCGGGACTGTTGAAATATATGTGGGGATGCACGTTTTGCAAGCGGCTCGAACCTCTCCGCACAGGGGAGCCTTACATCTTCTCCTTCACGCTCCTGATCTTGTCCTCCATGCTCTGCTCCCGGTCGGTGCGGGTGCCGAGCTTAACGGTGGAGGTGATGCGCGGGGCGCCCATGGCGTGAACCGTCTCATGACAGCGCTTGATGGCGGCGAATACGTCGTCCCACTCCCCTTCGATGTTGGTCCCGTAGGAATGCAGCGCGATCTTCAGGCCGGCGTCGTTCAGAACCTTTTCGCAGGCAGCGATGTAGCTGGAAAGGGATACGCCGACACCCAGCGGGACGATGCACAGGTCAACCATGACTTTCATGACGTTTTCTCCTTGCGTGACTGATGTTGGCTCCCGGATGATGCGGGGCCAGGTAGCAATGATAATGGATGCGGGGCAGGTTTTAAAGCGGCAAACTTCCATTGAATGAGACGCTTGCCGCGCAGGTTCGGGCGGTGTTGACTTTGAGTGTCCAGCACCTAAACTGATTCAATTCGGATGTCCCCAAAGAACAGTAACAGCGGAGATGCTCTTGAGCCAGAGTGAGAACGCCAAAGCGAAGGTACTGATAACCGGAGCCACCGGTTTCATAGGGAGGAGGCTCGTCGACGCGCTGACAGCGGAAGGGATCCCGGTGCGCTGCCTGGTGCGCCGGCCCGACGCCCCCTTCCCGCCGCAGGTGGAGGTGGCCCAGGGGGACCTGTTGCAGCGCAACTCGCTGCTCGCTCCCCTGCGGGGGATCGAGACGGCCTACTACCTGGTGCACGCCATGGCCGGGGAGCGCGCCGGCTTTGAGCGGCGCGACCGGCAGGCGGCGGAGAACTTCGTGGCTGCGGCGGAGATGCAGGGGGTGAAGCGGGTCATCTACCTCGGGGGGCTGGGGGAGGAGGGGGACCAACTCTCCGAGCACCTGGCGAGCCGCCTGGAGGTTGCCAGGATCCTGCAGCGCGGCGCCTTCCAGACCACCTACCTGAGGGCCGCCGTCATCATCGGCGCGGGGGGCGCCTCCTTCGAGATGATCCGTTACCTCGTGGAGAGGCTTCCGGTCATGATCACGCCGCGCTGGGTCTCGACCAAGTGCCAGTTCATCGCGGTGCAGGACGTGATCGCCTACCTGGTGGGGTGCCTGAAGGACCCGCGCACGGCCGGGAAGACCTACGACGTCGGCGGACCGGAACTCCTCTCCTACAGGGAGATGATGGAGCACTTCGCGGCGGTGGAAAAGAAGTCCATCAAGATCATCCCGGTCCCGTTTCTCACCCCGAAACTCTCCTCCTACTGGGTCTGGCTTATCACGCCCGTGAAGCCCTCCATTTCCATGCCGCTCATAGAGGGGCTGGGCAACGAGGTCATCTGCCACGACCAGGAAATCCGGAAGATCCTCCCCATCCCGCTCACCGGCTTCGAGGCGGCGGTGCGACTGGCGCTCGAGGAGGAAGGCGCGGAGCGGCTCGAGCCGTCACAGGAAACAAAACAGTAAGCGGCATTCAAGGCTCATGAAACGACGCCGATAAGGATGGCAGTGGATCACCGGCGGCGTGCGGATGACGGCCGGGAAATCAGCCGCGGCGCCACGGGCGTGGCCGTTGGGGGAGCGATATGAAGTGCCTGATCATTGAAGACAACGAATTCCTGCGTGAGGGGCTCATGATGTTCCTGCAGGGGGTGGCGGATATCGAGACGGCGGGCAACGGGCGGGAAGGGGTGGATCTGTTCAGCGCCGCGCTGCGACAGGGGCCTCCTTTCGACCTGGTGCTGCTCGATATCGTCATGCCGGAGATGGACGGGCAGCAAGCGCTGCGGCTGATGCGCAAGGCCGAAAAGGAAGAGGGGACGGCAGGGCGCAAGAGCGTGATCATCATGACCACCTCCTTGAACTCTCCCGCCAACATGGAGGAGGCGATGTGGGACGGCGACTGCACGGACTACCTGGTCAAACCCGTATCGCGGGCCGATTTGATGGCCGTGCTGCAGCGCCACGGGCTGCTCTGACAAGGATTTTCCATGGAACCTAATTTCTACCGGACCATGGTGAAAGCGTCCACAGAGGCGGACTGCGCCGAGATCCTCGGCGGCTTCAGGGATCTTGTCAAGCGCGGTCCGGGCGTCGGGGTGAAACTGCTTAACTACTACAAGGGGCTGCCGATCAGCTATCCGGCGACCCTGGTGGAAGTCAGCGGGGAGATCCTGGAACTGGACGTGCACCCGCAGCAGGCGGTGGCCCTGGGGATCTCCGGGCGGACCTGCATCAAGTGCGGCACCTTCGCCCATACCCTGCTTGCCGAGGTCAAGGACGCGGACGTGCGGCGCATGATGGCGTCGCTGCACAACTTCAGCTACGTGGACCTGATGGTGGAGCAGCGCGCCTCGCTGCGGCTCGAACTGGAGCCCCCTGCTGACGCCGAGATAACGATCGCGGGGCGGAAGGTCGCGGCGAAGGCGCTCGATGTATCACTGGGCGGCTTCTCGGCGCTGAGCTCAGAGCGGAGCCTGCTGGAAAAGGGGGACGAGGTGCTGCTGAAGGTCATGATACCCAACCTGCTGCACAACACGGTGACCCCGCTGGAACTGCCGGCGACGGTGGTGGAACTGGCCGAAGCGGACGGCGGCGAGTTGTGCCGCTTTTCGATCGGCTCCGATCCCCAGATCGAGGGGGTACTCTCGCGGTTCATCTTTCAGCGCCAGGTGGACCTGATACGGGAATTGAAGGAGATGAGCGGCTAGTGCCGCGCGAAGGGGGGATCATGCCTGACAACCTGTTCATACCCTCGGTGGACCTGAGGATCGGGAGCCTCGAGGAGTACAACCGCAGACAGAAGGAGAAGGCGGCCTCCCGGCACGCCAAGCCGAAAGCCCGCCCCTGCATCACCATATCGAGGGAGTACGGCTGCACCGGCTACCCCACCGCGGAACTGCTGCGCGACATCCTGATGCGAAAGACCGGGGAGGAATGGGTCCTGGTGGACAGGGCGATCATCGAGGAGGTGGCCAAGCGCCACAACCTTTCCCGGGAGATCCTGAAGACGCTGGGGGAAAACAACCGGCTTCTCTCCGAGATCCTCGCCACCTTCTCCTCCCGCTGGAAGAGCAATTACGACTATTTCCTGCCGCTTTCCCAGCACGTGGTGGCGCTCGCGGAGCAGGGGAACGTCCTGATCCTCGATCTCGGCGGGGCCATCGTGGCGAGGCACCTGGAGCACTCCTACCACTTCAGGATCTACGGCTCCGAGCGATTCAAGATCTCGACCCTCGCCCGCCGCCTCGGCATCGAAGAGGAGGAGGCCGAGAAGCTCATGCACCGCCAGCAAAAGGTGCGCGATCGCTTCACCAAGGACTTTCTCAACCAGGACGGGCACGATCCCGCCCTCTACGATCTCCTCTTCAACAACGACCGCTGTTCTTCCGACCGGATCGCCCACACCATCGCCGGCTTCGTGCTGGAGAGGCTGGCTTGACAGCGGTCAGACCGGAACCAGCTTCAGGTACTGCACCTCGTTGGGAAGGGTGAAGACGACGAAGACCCCCTCCTGATAGATCTCCCGCGCGTCGCGCGGCGCCGGCCACAGCCTGCGGTCCGCGTCGTCCGCCACCAGGTTCCTCACCTGGTAAAGACCCGATAGCCGGATGCTGTCGGGCAGGCGGAAGGTCCCGGCGTTGCCGTTGGATACGCTCAGGTTCACGAACACCAGCGTCACCGCGTCCCTCTCCCCCTCCTCCGCGCGCCAGCGCGCGACCGAAAAGATCTCCTCGTGGAACCCTCCCCCCGTGAGTCCCAGGAAGTACCGGTTCGGCTCCCGCAGTTCGGGTGTCGCCGCGCGCGCCGCGTTGATCCTCAGGTACATCGCCCCCACGGTCCCGCTCCGGGATCAAGGGAGGGGAGCGATGACCACTGTAGGGGCGAATAATCATTCGCCCAGCTCCGTCGGGAGCGCGTCGATTCCATGGCTTGCGGGAGGGGAGGGCGTTTGGATTTTTAACAGGGATGAAGGGGATGAAAGAGATGCAGGACGGAAGGGACGAAGGCCTAGGGCAGGTTGGCGCGGATCTTCTTCAAAAGGCGCACCAGCTCGCGCTGCTCGGCGCCGTCGACGCCGCGCCACATCTGATCGATAAGGTTGCGCGACACCTCCTCGAATACGGGGCGCAGCGCCTGCCCCCGCTGCGAAAGCCTGACGTACACGGTCCTTTGGTCGACGGTGCTGCTCACCTTGTCCACGTAGCCGTTGGCAACCAGCTTCCCTACCAGCGCCGTCACCGTCGACTTGTCCCGGCGCACCGCCTTGGCCAGGTCCTTCATGGTGACCTCTTCGTTGTTGAAGAGATGGTACAGGATGGCGCCGTGCGAAGGGGCGAGCCCGTCGATCCCCAGCCGCTTGAGCTCCTGGAGCAGGTACCGGTTGATCCCCGCGCGCGTCTCGCTGATGATGGTGGCGATGTTTCTGGTTTCCATGACAGCGGAATTTAGTTTGACGGCCAACTAATGTCAACAAAAAAAACCGGCCGGTTCAAGCTACCTCCAGCCGGTTGGGAAAACGTCGCGGGAGCCGGTCAGTCGTCGCAAAGGAAGGTGTCCTCGATTTTGACGGAAAGGGTGCTGATGTCGAACGGTTTCTGGATGAAGTGCATTCCCTCTTCGACCACGCCGCTTCTCGCCACCAGGTCGGCCGTGTAGCCGGACATGAACAGCACTTTCACCTCGGGAAAGTGCGCTTTGATCTCGTGCACCATCTCGTTGCCGCTCATGCCGGGCATGATGACGTCGGTCAGCACCAGGTCGATCTTGTTCTGCCGGTCGTTGCAGATATCTATCCCCCCCCTGGGGGTGTCGGCAACGATCACGTGGTATCCCAACTCCTCGAGGTACGACCTGGTAACCCTGCGCACCATGTCGTTGTCCTCGACCAGCAGCACGGTGCCTGAGCCGATCCGGACGTCGGCGCACCTGCGCTGAGTCCCGGCCGGGGCATCCCCGCTGGTGCGCGGGAGGAAGATCTTGAAGGAGGTACCGTGCCCGACCTCGGAGTAGACGTTGATGAAGCCGCCGTTTTGCCGGACGATGCCGTACACGGTGGCAAGCCCCAGGCCTGTCCCCTTGCCCACCCCCTTGGTCGTGTAGAACGGTTCGAAGAGGTGTTCGAGCACCTCCGCCTCCATCCCCACCCCGGTGTCGCTCACGACAAGCTGCACGTAATCGCCCGGCACCGCGTCGTGCAGGTACTGGCAGCTCTTCTGGCTCAGGTGGACGTTGTCGGTGTGTATGGAGAGGACGCCCCCGTTGGGCATGGCGTCGCGGGCGTTTACGGCGAGGTTGACCAGCACCTGGTCGACCTGTGAGGGGTCCATCTTGACCGGCCAGAGGTCGGCCCCCGGCAGGCAGTGCAGCGTGATGTTCTCCTCGATCAGCCTCAGCAGCGTCTTCTGCGCCTCGGTGATCAGCTGGTTCAGATCCACCGGACGCGGTTCGATGATCTCCTTGCGGGAGAAGGCGAGCAACTGGCGGGTGATCTGGCTCGAGCGCTGCGCCGCGGTCCCGATCTGTTCCAGCGGCTGCCACAGCGGGTGACCGGGGGCGATCTTCATCTGGGCCAGTTGCGCCTGCCCCATGATTACGGTGAGCATGTTGTTGAAGTCGTGGGCCACCCCTCCCGCGAGCCTCCCCACCGATTCCATCTTCAGCGCCTGCCGCAGCTGCTCCTCGGTCTGCTTGCGCTCGGTGATGTCGCGCACGGTGGCGATGACGCCGACGATCTCGCCGCTGGCATTTTTTAGCGGGGCCAGGGTGTCCGAATGCCAGATGGTGCGGCCGCTGCCCGGGAGCCTCAATTCGACCTCGTCGGAGGTGACGCCGTCGCCGGCAAGAACGCGCCGCAGCCTCTCGACTACCCCCGAATGCTCGAGCATAGGAAAGACCTCCTGGGGAAGCTTGCCGATGACGTCCCCGGCGCTATGGCCGGACAGCTGCTCCATGTAACGGTTCCAGACCTGGAAGCGCAGTCCGCAGTCGTAGACGATGATCCCTTCCTGTGCCGAGGTGATGATCTGCTGCACGCGCTCCTCGCTCTCGCGCAGGCACTCCTGGACCTCCAAACTTCGCAACTGCGTCAGTCCCTGCAGGGCGAGAAGCTCGGTCAGGTTGGCGATGAAGGAGAGGTTCTGGTCCAGCTTGTCCTGACTGATGACCGGGACGCGGTCCATGGCCAGCAGGTAGGACGCCTCCTCGAAGCCGTACTGTTGCGCCTGGAGCTGGAAACGGCCCCGGTCGGGAGGTTGCAGGAAGAGCTGGCCCGTGAAGATGTTGGCGAGATGCTCCCCCTCGATGATGAGCGGAGTGGCGGTGTCGGTGAGCCCCATGGGGCAGGTGATCTGGACGTGGCGCTGCTGGTCCTGCAGTCCGCTGGTGATTTTCTGGTCGCTTTCGATGCAGAATTTCTCGGTGGCGGGGTTGCCGCGGTGGAACCTGGTGCAGATGTCCTGCCATCCGGAGCCGGTCAGGATCTTCCCCTCCAGGTCGATGATGGCGGACGGGATCCCTGACACCTCGTAGAGGCTGTCGAGGATCGTTTGCAGTTTCGGGATGTCGAGAAGTTCGGCGATGGGGTATTTCATCAGTGTTCCCGGTATCCGCAATGTCATTGAAGTAGCTGGTACTGGAGCTGCTACAAGCCCCGCCCCTTTACTTAATAGCGTATGCCAATGGGTGTCAATGAGGGAAAATGTAGGGCTGTATGGGAAACTTCGTAAGGGGGCTTCTGAGAAAGGAGCGTACCCCCTACTTGAGAAACTCCTCCAAGGCGATCCCGGCGCAGTCGGGGCAGTAACTGTGGCTGAAGAGGACGTCCGAGTGCTCGGAAATGTAGGTTTCCAACTGGTTCCAGTACCCCTGGTCGTCCCGGATCTTCTTGCAGGTCATGCAGATGGGGAGGAGCCCGGAGAGCTCCTTCACCTGGGAAAGGACCTCCTGCAGCTCCTGGTTCTGGCGCCGCAGCTCCTCCTTCTGGGAGCGCAGTTCCAGGTGCACCGCCACGCGGCGACACAGAATCGCCGGTTTGACCGGCTTGGTGATGAAGTCCACCGCGCCCATCTCGAAGCCGCGGGTCTCGTCGACCTCCTCGTTCAGCGCCGAGATGAAGATGACCGGTATGTCACGGAGCCGCGGGTCCAGCTTCAGCAGGCGGCAGACCTCGTAGCCGTCCATTTCCGGCATCATGATGTCCAGCAGGATGAGGTCCGGAGGGGTGGCCTCGACAAGTCGCAGCGCTTCCTTGCCATTGCTGGCGCCGATGACGTCGTACTCGGCCCGAAGCACCTTGTAGAGGACTATGAGATTGTCGATGGTGTCGTCAACGACAAGAAGGGTTTTTTTTGCCACCGGGCCCTCAATACGATCCGAAGTCTGCTTACAGGCGCTGGTCGATCTGGATGTTCAACTCCTCGCACAACCTTTGCACTGTCTGCAAGGCTCCGGCGCAATCAAACTGCCTGATTTGCAGGTTCAACTGAGACAGCAGGGGGAGTTGTGGACCGGCGTGGGGAAGGTCGTTAACCGTGTCCAGCACCCCCATGTTTCTCTGCTTTAACAGTGGAACCACCGAGCTAAGTATGTCGGTGAGTTTCGCTATGTCAATAGACACGGCCGTGGATGCTGTGGCATCGGGCGGGGCTTCCAGGTGGACCGCAGGGAGCTGCAGGCAGCGCTTCAATTCCTGCAGCAAAGATGCGATCTCCACCGGCTTCGCCACGTAGCCGTCATACCCCAGTTTCAGGAACATCTCCTGCTGGTCCTTCAGCGCGTGGGCGGTGAGGGCGATGACGGCGGTCCGGTTACCGGAGGGCGCTTCCATCTCCCTTATCTGGCGCATCGCCTCGTTGCCGTTCATGGTGGGCATCTCCACGTCCATGAGGATGACGTCGAACCGCTGCTCGCGCCATTTCCGCAGCACCTCCTCGCCATCGGCCGCGGTCTCCAGCGTATGTCCGAAGCGCTCCAAAAGACGCGACATGATATTGCGGCTGGTCTCCTGGTCGTCCGCGAGCAGGATGTGCAGCTTCTCTCCCTCCCAAAGCGGTGTCATGCCGCTTCTTGCCGGTGCGAGCAGGTCCGGCCGCTCGTCGGAGCGTCGGAACGGGATCAAGAGGTGGAAGCTGCTCCCCGCGTTCTTGAGGCTCTCGGCCCAGATCCGCCCCCCCATGAGCTCGATCAGCTTGCTGCTGATGGAAAGCCCGAGCCCGGTGCCGCCGTACTTGCGGGTGGTGGAGCTGTCCTCCTGGCCGAAAGGGGAGAAGATGCGCTCGATGGCGTCGGGAGTGATGCCGATGCCGCTGTCGGTGACGCTGATCTTCAGGACCGCGACATCCCCGCGCTCTTCCTGGAGTGAGACCGATACGGTGACGCCCCCCTCGTTGGTGAACTTGACGGCGTTGCCCACGATGTTGAAGAGCACCTGCTTCAGCCTCAACTGGTCCCCAACCAGGGTGTCGGGCACATCCTCGGCCACTTCCGGCCGCAGGAACAGCCCTTTGCCCAGGACGGAGCTCATCTGGGACTTGATGACGTCGTTGATGCTGCGCCTGATGCTGAAATTGTGCAGTTCCAGGTCTATCTTGCCCGCCTCCACCTTCGAGAGGTCGAGGATGTCGTTGATGATGGCCAGAAGCCCTTCGGAGGAGCCCATGATCCCTTCGACGTACTCCTTTTGCTCGGGGGTGAGTTCGGTGAAGGCGAGCAGTTGCGACATCCCCATGATGCTGTTCATCGGGGTGCGGATCTCGTGGCTCATGTTGGCGAGGAAGTCGCTCTTGGCCCGGTTGGCCGCCTCGGCGCTCTCCCTGGCTAATACCAGCGCCATCTCCGCCTCCTTGCGGTCGGTGATGTCGAAGCAGTAGCCGATGTAGCCGGCGAAGGAGCCGTCGACGGCCTTGAAGGGGCGCCCGATATCCATGATCCAGCGGAACTCCCCGTCGTGACGGCGCAGACGGTACTCCATCTCGAAGCTTTCCCGTTTCTTGAAGGCTCCCAGCCAGATATCGACGCAGCGCTGCAGGTCCTCCGTGTGCACTCCCTCGGCCCACCCGTTGCCGTATTCCTGCTCCATGGTCCGGCCTGTGAACGACAGCCAGGAGTCGTTGAACCAGTCGCACTCGGCGCTCGTGTTGGCGCGCCATATGAGCACCGGGGCCTCGGCCAGGATTTTCAAGTAATGGTCCGCCAGCATCTGTTCCAGGACGGGGGCGTTGCCGCCGGAGCCGGCGGTGTTCCTGTCCGGGGGAAGGGGGGGGTGGAAAGTGTGGCTGTCTTTTGTTGGCATCCTGAACCTCTGCTGAACCTGGCTCGGGTCTAGATCAGTCGCATGAGTTGGTTGAGTCGGAAAACATTATTAGCAGATAATTTGTTTCTCTCAAATATTTTTCTTTGTGCTGCGTGGAACTCGGTTTTTATTCGATAAAAAAGGGGTTTATAGTGACCAAGATAAAGGGGTGTCAGTGTAACGATGTGTCAGATACAGTCATGCTGGTCGTCAGAATGTGAATCCGTACTTTTTCAGAACCGACACAGCTTGAGCCTCTTTGAGGTAACTGAAAAAAGCGGTTGCCTCGCTCTTTCCCGCCCCGGACGGGGTGAGTGCCATGGGATAGGTGATGCGCGGGTAGAGCTGCCGCGGCACGGTGAAGAGGATGCGGGCCCGTTTCCCGAGCAGGGCATCGGTACGGTAGACGAAAGCGCCGTCCACGTCGCCGCGCTCCGCGTACATCATGCTCTGCCTGACATCCTTGGCGAAGATGAGTTTACCGCTCAGCCGTTTTTCAAGACCGGCCTGCCGGATGGCCCCGGCGGCGTACTCGCCGGCGGGGACGCTGCCGGGGCTCCCCAGTGCGATTCTGTCCAGGAGGGCGAGGTCGCTCATGCCGGTGACCTTCTTGCCGGTGCTCCCGGCGAAGACGAGGGTGTTGCAGGCCAGGGTGTCGACGGAGGAGATGAGTTTTCTCTGCTTCAAGTAGGTCATCCACACCTCGTTGGCGGAGATGAAAATGTCCGCGGGGGCGCCGCTCTCGATCTGCTTGGCGAGAGTGCCGGATGCGCCGTAGTTCGTGACGATCCTGACTCCGGGGTGCTGGCGTGAAAAGCCGTCGGCGAGTTCGTTGAGGGCTTCCTTGAGGCTCGCGGCGGCCGAGATGGAGATTTCACCGGCGAGAGCCGGTGCTGCCAGCAAAAGCAGGGCGAAGAGGGACGATGCTGCCCGGATCAGAACTTTCTTCATGGCGCGCTCCTTTTATTGCGGAATGTATGGGGGGAACCGGCGTGCTTTGCCGTCGTTGCCTCGATTACATGACGCGTGCCACATCGGTCGGGATGGCTTAGTTGTCAGCTGACGAAGGTCCAAAGAAAAGTTCCGGGAGAACGTCGGCCTCGGGACGCCCCCCTCTCTTGACGGGAGGGGGTGGGGTAGGTAAGCCGCAAGAAGCAGAAATGACACCGTTTTTTGTTGCTCCCTTGTCCCTCCTGCAAAGGGAAGGGGGGCGACGGGCCGTTCTCCCGCAATCTCCGGTGAACCGTGGTGACAGTGGGGGTGGAAAAGGGGCTAAGGGGGGAGAAGAGCGGGGTCTGCTGTAAAAAGGGGCACCTGCCACGTGATGCGGCACCACCTTCCTCCCCCTCCCAGCCTCCCCCCTCCGGGGGGAGGGGCGGTTGCCGCCGGAAGTGGGACTCAGCCGGAAGTGGGGGGACAGCCGGAATGGAGCGGCTGGCGCCTCAGGGGAGTCCTAGTAGGTGAGGCAGGCGGCGTTCAGGATGCCGGCGGCAAGGGAGAGGGTTCCCCGCAAAACCGCGGGCCCAAGCGCGTCGCCGGCGATGGAACGGCTCAAGTCGGCGAAGACCAGGCGCAGCGCCAGGAACGCGAGCAGCTGGACCAGGAGGGCGACCCCGGCCCAGACCAGCATGTCCAGGAACGAGACGCTGTGGGAGATGGCGGGGGAAGGTCCGGAGGGAGAGGAGAGTGGTGCAAGATCATACCATCGAGGACGTTATGGCGGGGCGGCCTGGTGCCGCACAGCTCAGCGGTAGGTGGCGAGGATGTACTCGGCGATGAGGCGGGCGTCGGAGTCCGGGATGGTCCCCTGGTCGAAGCGTGTCATCCCGGGGCCCGGGTTGCGCATCCTGTTCATGATGCCGGAGGGCGAGGCGATGCCGTTGTCGGCGAGCACGCCGCCGTGCAGGGTCTTCCTGGGATTGATGACGTTGCCGCCGTCGGGGTGGCAGGGGGCGCAGCGCACCTTGAACAGCTGCGCTCCGCGCTCGCTGGCCACAGGCGGGGAGCCGGTTTTCTGAGACTCGGTGCAGCCGCCAAGGAGCGCGGCCATGCCGAGGCAGGCGGCGAGGCAGGCGGCGATGTGGCGGCCCGGTAACGGTGGCGGCAGCGGCACCGGGCGATGTCCTTGCCTCCCATGAGCCCCCCCTCCCGACCTTCCCCTTCCGGGGGGAGGAGCTGATGGAGAAGTTGTGGGGCGCAGGGGCATGGCGGCTAGTCCCTGCATTCGCTGAAGGAGCGGGAGACGGGGCGGCACTGGACGCCGAAGGCGGAAAGTTCCTTCAGTACCGCCCCCTTCATGGTTTCCACCTGCAGCGACACCTCGTGGGTGAGTTCGGTCCCCATCTCGATGCTCCCGGGCTGAACGCCGATCAGCACCATCTTGCCCGGGGCCTGCCCCATGAGCCGCGCCACCGAGAGGAGGTCCTTGAGCCCCATCTGGTGCGGCGAGACCTTGGTCTCCAGGGCGATCGGGAGCTCCTCGCCGGAAAGCCGCACGCAGGTTCCGGGCTCCTTCCCCGTTTCCACCGCGTCCACCATGATCAGGTGGCTCCTCCCTTCCAGCACCGGGAGGAGGTCGAGCCCCAGCGTGCCGCCGTCAACGATCTCCACGCTCTTTGGGAACAGGAACTCCCGCTGCAGCTGCTGCACGACCCGGATGCCGACGCCGTCGTCGCCCATCACCAGGTTTCCTACGCCAAGCACCAGTACCTTCGGTGCGTTTTTCACGGAATTTGCCGCCACGTGTTCGTTCTCCTTTAATTAGGTATGCTCTCCGCCCCCCGACTCTTACAATCCCCTCTCCCCCCGGGAGAGCGCCTGTGTGATCTTCCGCCCCCTGACTCTTTTATAATCCCCTCTCCTCCCGGGAGAGAGCTTGCGCGATCTTCCGCCCCCCCCAACTCTTACAATCCCCTCTCCCCCTGGGAGAGGGCTAGGGTGAGGGGATTTTGGAGTCCGGGGTTCTGGAGAGGGAATCCAGGAGGTTATTCTCCCTTTTTAACGGTGAACTTGTACCCGCTGAACATACTGGAGATTTCTCCGCCGTGCTCCTTGATGTCCATCAGCCATGCGCTGTAGATGTGGTTGATGACGAAGCCGAAGATGAGCCACATCCCGAAATGGTGGGCCAGGCGCATCCCCTGCAGGCTGAAGTGGGAGTACATGAAGCCAAGCGCCGTGAACATCACGCCCCCCGGGGCGTGGGTGGCGTACATGGCGAAGCCGGTAAGGATCATGCCCAGGTAGACCAGGAAGAGCGCGAAATAGGCGGTGGTCGCCAGCGGGTTGTGCCCCACCGTTTCCGGCACCTGGTGCGTCTGCAGCGTGTAGTAGCGTATCATGTGCCGGAGCTTTTCTCTCCCCGTGGCGCTGAACATCGGGAAGAAGGCGCGCCAGCTGGCGTGCTCGTTGCCGATGAAGGACCAGACCACGCGCGAGGCGACGCTCACGGTGAAGGCGTAGGCCGCCACGAAATGGATTAGGCGGATCCACCCCATGGCGTAGTCGCTTGCGCTCGCCCCGAGGGTCACCGGGTGCCCGATCAGGAACCCAGTCCCCGACAGGAGCACGATGGCGAGCACGTTGATCCAGTGGAACCAGCGCAGCGGCAGTTCCCAGACGTACTGCTTGAACTTGCAACGATCCGACATGGCCCACCTCCTCTAGGATGCCTTCACCCTGACCATCTCCCTGCCGGTGGCGTCGAGGACGTGCACGGCGCAGGCCAGGCAGGGGTCGAAGGAGTGGATGGTACGCAGGATCTCGAGCGGCTTTTCCGGGTCCGCCACCGGCGTTCCCAGAAGGGCCGCCTCGTAGGGCCCCGCCTGCCCCTTGCCGTCGCGGGGCGAGGCGTTCCAGGTGGAGGGGACCACCGCCTGGTAGTTGAGGATCTTCTGGTCCTTGATCTTGATCCAGTGCCCCAACCCTCCGCGCGGCGCCTCGTGCCAGCCGTAGCCGTGCGCCTCGGCCGGCCAGGTCGCCGGGTCCCACAGCTCGTTGGAATGGATCCTCAGGTCTCCCTTGGCGATGTTGCCGATCAGCTCGTCCAGCCACTTGGGGGCCTGCTGCGCGATGACCAGGCAGTCGATGCCGCGGGCGCCGGTCCGACCGAGGGTGGAGAAGAGCGCCTCCGGGCCGACACCCAGTTTCTTCAGCACCAGGTCCACCGCCGTCTTGGTCTCCTTGTGCCCCGAGACGTAGGCGACCAGCACGCGGGAGAGCGGCCCAACCTCCATCGGTTTCTCCTCGTAGCGCGGCGCCTTGACCCAGGAGTATTTCTTGTCCGTGTCGAGGTACTGGTAGGGGGGCTTGGGGCCGGTGTAGTTGGGCTCGCTGGAGCCTTCCCAGGGGTGCAGTCCCTTGCCGTCACTGCCGGCATCCTGGTACCAGGAATGTTCCACGTGCTCGGTGATCTTCTTCTGGTCCAGCGGCACCACCTTGGAGATGTCCCGGTTCAGGATGGCGCCGCCGGGGAGCCACGGTTTCCCATTGGCGTCGGGGAACTCGGCGTAGCACATGTAATTGCCGACCCCGGCGCCGATCCCCGCCCAATCCTTGTAGAAGGAGGCGACCGCCAAAAGGTCCGGGATGTAGACCTTCTCCACGAATTCCTGGGCCTTGTGCAGCAGGCGCTTTATCTCGATCAGCTTGTCGGCGTTGAGCGCGTTTTGCGAGTCCGGGTCGATGGGGATCGACATCCCACCCACCAGGAAGGTCTGCGGGTGCGGGTTCTTGCTCCCCAGGATGGCGTGGATCTTGATGATGTCCTTTTGCCACTCCAGCGCCTCCAGGTAGTGGGCGGTGGCCATCAGGTTCGCCTCCGGCGGGAGCTTGTAGGCCGGGTGCCCCCAGTAGGCGTTGGCGAAGGGGCCGAGCCGCCCGGAACCGACGAATGCCTTCACCTTGTCCTGCACGGACTTGAAGTAGGTCGGCGAGTTGTTGGGCCAGTCCGAGATGGAGGCGGCGAGCTGCGCGGTCTTCACCGGGTCGGCCTTCAGCCCCGAGGTGATGTCCACCCAGTCCAGGGCGTGCAGGTGGTAGAAGTGGATCACGTGGTCCTGGGTGTTCTGGATGGCGATGATGATGTTGCGGATCAGCTGCGCGTTGGGGGGGACCGGGATCTTCAGCGCGTCCTCGACGGCTCGGATGGAGGCGATGGAGTGCACCGTGGTGCAGACGCCGCAGAAGCGCTGGGTCCAGTACCAGGCGTCGCGCGGGTCGCGCCCCTTGAGGATCGTCTCTATGCCGCGGAACATGGTGCCCGAGACCCAGGCATTGCTGATCTTGCCGCCGGAGACTTCCGCCTCGACGCGCAGGTGCCCTTCGATCCTGGTGATCGGGTCGACAACGATCTTGGTCATCTTACTCCTCCTTGGCGTCCTCGCCCGGTTCCTTGTCCTTTCTCATGGCGGAAAGCGCTCCGTGCACCACGAAGGCGCCCGCAGCACCCGCGGCGAGCCCGAGGCCGATGGCGTCGGCGGTGTGCTCGATGCCGAAGCCCGGCACGTTGGGAAGCCTCTTGTACATGGGGGACATGACGTCCCAGAACTGGGGCTCGGCGCAGCCGACGCAGGGGTGACCCGAGCCGATGGGCCAGGCGGTCTTCTCGTTGTAGCGCTGGGTGGGACAGTTGTGGAAGGTCGCGGGGCCCTTGCACCCCATCTTGTAGAGGCAGTACCCCTTGCGGTGCCCGTCGTCCCCCCAGCGTTCCACGTACTGTCCGGCGTCGAAGTGCGGGCGCCGTTCGCAGTTGTCGTGGATGCGCTTGCCGTAGGCGAAGAGCGGCCGGCCGTGGCCGTCGAGAGCGGGGATCTTGTTGAAGACCAGGTAGTGCACGATGGTGGCGGTCAGGTTGTCGGCGTTGCAGGGGCAGCCGGGGAGGTTGATCACCGTGGCGCCGGGGACCGCCTCCTTGACCCCCACCGCGCCGGTCGGGTTGGGGGCGGCCGCGGGAATCCCGCCGTACGAGGCGCAGTTGCCGATGGCGATGGTGGCCGCGGCGCCGCCGCAGACCTGGCGGGCGCGTTCCAGGTTCGACTTCCCCCCCACGCAGCCGTAGACCCCGCCGTCCTTCATCGGGATGGAGCCCTCGATGACGGCGAAGTACTTCCCCTTGTAGTCGGTGATGGTCTTCTCCAGCGCGGCCTCCGCCTGGTGCCCGGCGGCGGCCATGATGGTCTCGTGGTAGTCGACCGACAGGATGTCGAGGATGATCTCGGCGACCGTGGGGTTGGCCGAGCGCAGGAGCGCCTCGCTGTCGCCGGTACACCCCTGGAATTCGAGCCAGACCAGGGGGGGACGTTTCACCTCGTCCAGCGCCCGGGCCACGGACGGGGCGAAGGAAGGTGGCAGCGCCAGGGCCGCCGTGACCGTAGAGCAGAACTTGAGGAAGTCGCGTCGCGAGACGCCGCGCTCCTTCAGTATCTGGCTGATGGAGAGATCCTCATTGCGCTGGGTATCTCCCCGTGTTTCGTTACACGGCTCCGTTCTCGTCGTGCTCATCCCGGCCTCCCCTTGCTGACAGCGAAACGGTGGACTCTTTGGCGCGTGAACCAGAACTGGCAGTATATGCTATTTTAGTAGAAAGATGTTTTATTGCAAGAGGGGAAAGTGAGTCTGGTGAGAAAAAAAGTCAGAATGAATGGTGTTTATGAGTAAAACAAGAATATTTTGACGTGTCGGCGGGGCGAGTAATGACAGAATGGAGGGATCTTGCGTCAGTTCCCTCTCCCTCCGGGAGAGGG
Organism: Geomonas subterranea; assembly: GCF_019063845.1. NCBI lineage: Bacteria > Pseudomonadati > Thermodesulfobacteriota > Desulfuromonadia > Geobacterales > Geobacteraceae > Geomonas > Geomonas subterranea. Next base: position 3,329,707 of record NZ_CP077683.1, on the reverse strand, counting down.
TGCCCGAAGGGCGGGTGAGGGCGCCGCCTGCTGGGATCTTGCCTTTGGCACCTCCCCTCACCCTGACCCTCTCCCAGAGGGAGAGGGGAGGTGGATGCCTGTGGCGGATGGCGGCTGCTAGACCAATCCTTTTTCCTGTGCGTAGCGCAACAGTGCGAGCCTGCCGTCGACGTTGACCTTCTGGTAGATGTTGTGCAGGTGGACCTTGACCGTCCCCTCGCTGATGCAGAGCCTGTCGGCGATCTCCTTGTTGCGCGACCCGCCTGCCACCATGCGTACCAGCTCGACCTCGCGCTGGGTGAGGAGGTTGGCCACCTCGCGCCCCCCCGCTTCGCGCTTCAGGAGCTTTTCCAGTGCCTGCTTGGCCGAACGGCGCTCAAGCCACTGTTCGCCGGCGTGCACCTTCCTGATGCACTGCACCAGGAACTGAGGCGCCATCTCCTTCAGGACCACCCCCTGGATGCCGAGCATGACCGCGTCCAGCATATCCTCGTCCTCCAGGGCCGCGGTGAGCAGGACCAACCGCGCGCCGAGCCGTTCCTCGGTCACCCTGCGTGCCACCTGGATGCCGGTCAGCCCCGGCATGCGGATGTCGAGCACCGCCACGTCGGGGCGCTGCCGGCGGATCTCTTCCAGCGCCTCAGCGCCGTTGCTGCAACTGGCCAGCACCTCGAAATCCTCCTCGAAGTTGAACAGTCCGGTCAGTCCGTTAAGGATCAGCGGGTGGTCGTCGGCGATGACCAGTCGAATCATGTCAGCCTCCTAGTTCCATGAGGGGCAGTGTGATGTCGAGGCGGGCGCCGTGCTCGCTGGAATCGATCACCAGTTTCCCGTTGAGCGCGTCGATGCGCTCCCTGAGCGTCACCGGGCCGCGCTTCAGGTCGCTTAGCTGGTCCTGGTCGAAGCATCCCTGGAAGCCGAAGCCGCGCCCGTCGTCGGTCACCGTTATCCGCGCCCACTGGGTGTCGAAATGGATCTCGGCGCGCAGCGTCGTCGCCTCCGCGTGGCGCACCGCGTTGATCAGCGCCTCGTGAACGACGAAATAGATCTCGCGCGCCATGCTGCGCTGCAGCCGCGGTGCGGGGGTGTGGCAGGTGACGGAGCAGGCGACCTCCCATTGGCGCTTGATGCGCCCGGCCAGTTCCTCCAACCGCTTGGGGAGACCGAACTCCTCGGTCTTGCGCCGCGAGAAGAGCGGCTTCATGTCGTTGATCTGGGTCCTCAGGTCCCGCTGCTCGGAGGCGAGCAGTTGCTGGACCTGCAGGATGTTCTCCCGGGCCGCGGCCGGGTCCGTCGCGATCTGGCGGCTCGCCGCCGCCAGTTGCAGCCCGGCGCCCGCCAGGGCCTGGAGCAGGCCGTCGTGCAGGTCGTGGGCAAGCCGGAGACGCTCGTCTGCAGCGGCCCCCTGCTGGAGCTGTTTCAAGAGCAGCGCGTGATCGAGGCGGGCGGCGATCTCGCGTGCCACGATCCCTCCCAGGACCAGGTCGTCCGGGGTGAGGTGGCTCCGGTCCAGGGCGAACAGGTACCCGGAGACTTTCTCCCCTCCCAGCGGCGAGATGCAGGCGGAGGAGACGTTGAAGTAGCGTACGAACTCGGGGTGCAGCGGTGCGCAGCGGCGCTGTTGCAAACCGCCGGCGGTGTTGCACACCACCAGCGCCCGGTCGGAGCCGGCCTCACGGCAGAAGAAACTCGCCCGTTCCAGTCCCCCGGCGACGAGGTCGCCGAAGATGCCGGGCTCCTTCCACTCGTAGCGGCACCCTTCGGCCGTCCAGCACAGCAGGTGCAGCCACGGTTCCTCTTCCTCCTCCCACAAAAGCACCACGCGTGGCACTTTCAGGATGGCCGCGGCGTGACCCAGCATCCCCTGGCCGTCCGCCCCCGGTTCCTGCGGGAGCGTTTCCCTGGGCCACTGGGACAGCATGGCCAGGATCTCCCGCATCGACTCCTCGTAGGCGCCGAGGTAGCCCAGAAGCCCCGCTACTACCGCGAGATAGGCGATGCGGATGATGAAGCGGTTGAGCTCGAAACTGTGCTCCAACAGCAGGTTGGAAGGGTACCACGCGAGCAGCAAGGTGATGGACATCGCCGCCACTGCGGTCCAGAGGGTGCCGCGCCACTGCCAGCGGAAGGTGGCGCAGACCAGGATGAAGATGAAGTAGACGAAGAAGGGACTGTTGGGCCCGGTGGTGAGGAACATGAGGCAGGCAAAGACCAGGAGGTCGATGCTGTGCGTGATCAGGTGCAGCCTGCTCCAGCCAAAGGCCTGACGCCACGTGAGAGCGCCAATGGCGAGTGAGTAGCCGAGGTAGCCGGAGAGGATGCCATAGGCTGTTGCCGCGTAGCGGGTCGGCTCGGAAGGGTCGAGCCAGACCGCGAACAGGAAGAAAGCGGAGAGGATGACGCGCCCGGTGGCGATCAGGTACTCGGCCCGGGTTTTGGAGTGGTAGCTCGGTTGCGTCATCGTCGTCGTGCTCCCGCGGTTGAGGGGCGTGGCCGAAGGTGACGTCGGTCACCGTCCTGCGCGCTGTAGGACCGATTTCGGTGCGGCATTTTATACACCGGTCATGCGCTACGTCAACGGTTTAGATCGGCTTTGACGGATTAAAGGTGGAAAATGATCGTCGTGGAGTCAAACGGTGGATTATTGACCACAGTTTCAAGCGACGGCACCCGGTGTGGAGCCGCGGGAGCGGCACCGGAGGGAGGTGCGGGGAGGCGGGATGGGGAGATCGAGCCCGCACCGGAATAAGACCGGCGCGGGCGGCACGCTAGATCATTTCCTCGAGGATCTCCCCGGCGCTTTTCACTAAATGGGGGCAGCGGGTCTTGAAGAGCCCCTTGCTGTCGGCCTCTTTCATCCCTTTCCTGGTCGACATGTCGATGCCGAGGAGCTGCGAACACCCCAGTTCTCCGTGGCGCGCCTTGAACTCCTTGTTGAATGCCTCGACCTTCGGGAACACCTTCCTTTCCTTGGGGCCGTAAGCGAGGCCAAGCACCATGTAGGCCGCGGTGACCGCGCCGCACTCGTGGCCGGTGGTCATCCCTCCGGCGAATCCGGTGGCGAGCCTGCCGGCCGCTTCGGGAGAGATGCCGTAAGCGGGAGCGTAATTCTCCAGGATAGCCTGGGAGCAGTTCGTCGATTTCAGGAAATGTTTCCTGGCCGCTTCCGGGCGTCCTGCCGCGGTCTTGGCGTCGGCGGCCGCCCCGGCCTCGCCGGAGATGTTTCCCGCTGCGAGGCAGACGCCCAGGCAGAGCGAGCCTTTCAGCAAGTCGCGCCTGCTGATCAGTTCCTGTTGCTTTTCCTTGTTCATGAAAACCTCCGGTATGGTGGCCGCGGCGTACCGCAGCTTGAGGGGCAGGTATCCCGGAGGGGTGTTGTATCACATTATTTGAATTAAAGGAAGTATGGGGTGGCAGCGGCAGAACCGGTGCGGCTATTCCAGCGACTTGCGGAAGCGAAGCACGCTCACGGTGAGCATGACCGCGGCGATGAGCGCCATGGCGGCCATCTGGGGCCAGAGCACATCGAAGCCGACCCCTTTCAGGTAGACGCTTCGCAGCACCACCTCCTGGTAGCGCAGCGGGTTCAGGTAGGTGAGCCACTGCAGGATTTCCGGCATGCTGGAGATGGGGGATCCGAAGCCGGAGAAGATGACGGCGGGCATGATGAAGAAGAAGCTGGTCACCATGGCCTGCTGCTGGGTCGCCGAGACGGTGGAGATGAAGAGCCCGACGCCGAGCATGCACAGGATGAAGCAGACGGTCCCGGCGGCCAGCACCAGGAAACTGCCGGTGAGCGGCACGCGGAACCAGAGCGTCCCCGCCAGGCTGATCAGCGCCGTGTCCAGGAGCCCGATCAGGAAGAAGGGGATGGTCTTGCCCAGGATGAATTCGGTGCGCCGTATCGGCGTCACCATGATCTGTTCCAGGGTGCCGATCTCGCGCTCCCGCACCACCGCGAAGGCGGTCAGGGTGACCACGATCACCAGGACCAGGTTGCCGATCACCCCCGGCACGAAGAACCACTGGCTGCTCATGTCGGGGTTGTACCAGGGGCGGCGCTCGACGACGATCTCGGGGAGCGTGGCGGCGACGGCGGGAGCCTGGCGGTTCAGCGCATCGAGCCGGTACTGCCGGGCGAACCCTTGTGCCACCTGGTTCAGGTAACCAAGCCCCACCAGCGCCGTGTTGGAGTTGCTGGCGTCGACTATCACCTGAAGGTGCGCGGTCTCCCCCTTGCGCAGATCGCGCGCGAACCCCGAATTGATCTGCAGCGCCATGGTGACCTCGCTCCGGTCGATCAGGTCCGGGATCTCCCGGCGGTCGGCGACACGGCGCACCTGGAAGTAGCGGCTCGCCTGGAAGCGGGAGATGAGGTCCCGGCTCACCTGGCTGTTGTCGTAGTCCACGACGGCGATCGGGACGTGCTTGATCTCCAGCGTGGCGGCGTAGCCGAAGACCAGCGTCTGGATGACCGGTGGGGCGAACAGGAAGAATCTCGCCCTCTTGTCACGGATGACGTGCAGGAACTCCTTGATCAGCATCTGGCGCAGGCGACCGAGCATGTCTCTCCCCTCAGGCGAGTTTTTTGCGGAAGACCCGCGTGGCGGCAAGCCCCAGCAGGGCCGCGAAGATGGCGAGCCCCAGGAAATCCTGCCACATGGTAAGGACGGGCGACCCCTTCAAGAAGACGTTGCGCAGGATCGCCATGTAGTAGCGGGCGGGCACGATGTGGGTGATGCCCTGGACCATCGCCGGCATCTGGTCGATCGGGTACACGAAGCCGGACAGGAGAAACGCGGGGAGGAAGGTGGCGATCAGCGAGATCTGGCTCGCCGCGAGCTGCGTCTTGGCGACTACTGAAAAGAAGTACCCCAGCGAAAGGACCACGGTAAGGAACAGGAAGGTGCTCAGCAGGAAGACCCAGATGTGCCCGCGGAAGGGGACGCCGAACCACCATACCCCCATGATGGCGCAGAGGGTGGTGTCGGCGAGACCGATCGCCACGTAGGGTGCGAGTTTGCCGAGCATGATCTCCAAGGGAGTCACCGGCGTCGAGATGAGCTGCTCCATGGTGCCGCGCTCCCATTCCCGTGCCACGGTGAGTGATGTGAGGAAGGTCCCGACCACCGCCATCACCATGGCCACCACGCCCGGGACGATGGTGACCATGCTTTCCAGGTTCTCGTTGAACCAGGTCCGGGCGTCGACGCTCAAGGGAAGCCGCGCCTCCCCCTGTCCGCGCCCCTGCAGCCATTCGAGCTGGAGTTGCTGGGAGTGCGCCTGCGCCACCGCCTCGGTGTAGCTCATCCCCAGGCTCGCGCTGTTGCTGTCGGTGCCGTCGAAAATCGCCTGAATGCTCACCTTCTGCCCCGAGCGGAGTTTCCTGGAGAAGTCGGGAGGGACCACGAGGCCGATCTGGCAATCTCCCTTGTCGATCGCCTGCACCAGTTCCGGGTAGCTTGCCACCGTTTTTACCACCTTGAAGTAGACCGAGGCCTGGAACCGTTTGAGGAAGTCCTGGCTTTGCTGGCTCTTCTCCTGGTCGTAGACGTAGACCGGGATGTGTTTGGTGTCGAAGCTCACGCCGTAGCCGAAGGCGAACATCATCACGATGGGCATGGCGATGACGATGCCGATGCTGCGGGCGTCGCGCCGGATCTGGATCATTTCCTTGCGTGCCATGGCGCAGAGCCTGTTCCAGTTCATGGTTGCCCCTTTTCCCCACCGGTTGCCCCGGTTGCCCCGGTTGTATCCCCTTCATCCCAGTTCCCTTCCGTGTCCCCTGCATCCCTGTTCAGGGTGGTGAGCGCCACGAAGACGTCCTCCAGGGAGGGGCGGATCCGCTCGATGCGGGTTGTCTGGATGCCGCGCGCGGCGAGGAACTCCTGCACCTGCGGGATGGCGCGCTGCGCGGAAGGTACCACCAGGTGCAACGCGTTACCGAAAATGGCGGCGTCGGTGACGCCCGGCGCCCCGTGCAATTCCTCAAGGGCCTTCCCCACCTGGTCGCATTCCACGAGGAGGAGATCCCCGGCCATGCTCTTTTCCTTCAATTCCAGCGGCGATCCGGAGGCGACGATCCTGCCGCGGTCGATCAGCACCAGGCGGTTGCAGTACTCCGCCTCATCCATGTAGTGGGTGGTCACGAAGACGGTCACCCCGTCGTCGGCCATGCGGTGGATCAGCTCCCAGAAGAGCCGCCGGGAGATGGGGTCGACACCCGAGGTGGGTTCATCCAAAAAGACGATGGGGGGGCGGTGCAGCACGGCGCAGCCCAGGGCCAGGCGCTGCTTCCATCCCGCGGCGAGGGTCCCGGTGAGGAGCTGCTCCCGGCCGGAGAGCCCCGCCATGTCGATGGCCCAGTCGATGCGCTCCGTGAGATCGGCCGCCGGTACGCTGTACATCCCGGCGAAAAAGCGCAGGTTCTCGATCACCTTCAGGTCGTTGTACAGGGAGAACTTCTGCGACATGTAGCCGATATTCTGCCGCACCCGCTCCGGTTCGCGCGCCACGTCCAGTCCGGCCACCAGCGCCTGTCCCGAACTCGGCCGTAACAGGCCGCACAGCATCCTGATGGTGGTGGACTTGCCGGCGCCGTTGGGCCCGAGAAACCCGAAGATTTCGCCCGGGCTCGCCTCGAGGGAGATGTTGTCCACGGCCACGAAGTCGCCGAAGCGCTTCACCAGGTCCCGCACCACGACTGCCGGGGGCGTCCCGTTCATCGCCCGCCCCCCTGGTTGGCCGGTCCGGCCTGTTCGCGCTGCACCGCCTCGACGAAGAGGTCCTCGATGGAGGGGGGGACCTGCTCGATGGCGTCGCAGGATATTCCGGCCGCGGCGATGCGGGTGCGCAGTTCCGGGATCATGCGCTGCGGGTCGCTGACCACCAGGTGCAGGCCGTCCCCCACGATCATGACGGTGGAGATCCCCTCCATCCCGGCTAACAGGTCCCGGAGCGGGCGCGGTTCGGCGCAGACGATGGATAAGACGGCGCCGGGAAGCGAGCCCTTCAGGTTGGCGGGGGTGTCGCAAAAGAGCATGCGCCCCTCGTGCAGGAGCGCCACGCGGTGGCACCGCTCGGCCTCGTCCAGGTAGGCCGTGGTGGTGAGGATGGTAACGCCCTGGTCCAAAAGCGTGTAGAGGATGCGCCAGAAGTCGCGCCGCGACACCGGGTCGACCCCGTTGGTCGGCTCGTCCAGCAGGAGCACCTCCGGGGTGTGGATCAGCGCGCAGACAAGCCCCAGTTTCTGCTTCATCCCGCCGGAGAGTTTCCCGGCGAGGCGGGAGCGGAACTCCGCCATCCCGGCCGCCTGCAGCAGTTCCACGGAGCGCTCCTCCCGCTCCCGGCGCGGCACCCCGAAGAGGTCCGCGTAGAAGCGGATGTTCTCGTCCACGGTCAGCTCCTCGTAAAGCCCGAAGCGCTGCGGCATATAGCTTATGTGGTGCTTGGCGCGCTCGGCGTCGCGGCGCAGGTCGTAGCCGGCCACGGTGGCGTTTCCCTCGTCGGGGGGGAGTACTCCCGCCAGCATGCGCATGGTGGTGGTCTTGCCGGCGCCGTCCGGGCCGACCAGCCCGAAGATCTCGCCGCGCCGGACGGCGAAGCTCAGCCGGTCCACGGCCCGCACCCCCGGAAAGGACTTGGTGAGCCCGGTGAGCTCTATGGTGTTCTCCCCGCCGCTCATGTTACCTGGCCGGCGCCACGGAGAAGGTCGCATCCGCCGGCATCCCCGGTTTCAGCTCGTGCCCCGGGTTCTCGAGTTCGATCTTGATGCGGTACACGAGGGTCACCCGCTCCTTGTGAGTCTCGACCGACTTGGGGGTGAACTCGGCCTGGGACGAGATGAAGGAGACCCGTCCCCGGTAGGACTTGCCGGGATAGGTGTCGGTCTTGACCGTGGCGACCTGGCCGAGCTTCACCCTCCCGAGGTCGGTCTCGCTCAGGTAGCCGCGCATCCAGAGGTGGTCGAGGTCCGCGATGGTCACCACCGGCGCCCCGGCGGCGAGCACCTCGCCCAGTTCGGCCTGGCGCACCAGCACCACCCCGGAGATGGGGGCCTGGAGGGTGGTGTAGGAGAGCTTGATCCGGGAGAGTTCCAGCGCCTGGCGCGCCGACCGGACCGCGGCGCGATTGATCTCCACCTGCTCCTTGCGCACCCCCTCCAGCACCTGGTCGTAGTTCTGCTTCGCCCGCTCCAGGGCCGCCTGGCTTCGCTTCAGCGCGGCGGAGGCCGTGTCACGCACCTGCGCCGACACCTCGTCCTTCTCGTAGAGGGCCTGGTAGCGCTGCAGGTCGTGCTTTTTCAGCTCGTAGTCCGCCTGGGCGTCCAAGACCGACTGGTGCGCCGCCTTCTTCTCCTGTGGACGGCTCCCGGCAGTGGCGAGCCCAAGCTCCGCCTGGCGTGTCCCCACGCCCGCCTCGTCGATCTGCACCTGCTGCCGGTAATCGCTCTGGTCGAGCCTTGCCAGGATGTCTCCCGCCTTGACCAGCTCCCCCTCCTCGACCGGCAGTTCCGTCAGGCGACCGGGAACCTTGAACCCGAGCACACTCTCGTGCGCCTCGATGTTCCCGGAGAGCGTCACCGAAGTGGCGCCGGCATCCTTAGCGGCGCGGTGGGTGAAGAAGTATCCGGCGCCGGCTGCGACGGCGACCAGCAGGATGATCGGGATCAGTTTTCTTTTCATGGCGTGCGTGACCTCGCAGTTATTCGATGCCCAGGAACAGCCGGTACACCTTTTCCGTGTCGCCCAAGGCGCGGGCGAGCGCTATCTTCGCCTCGGCGTGCTGCGCCAGCGCGTTGAGCTCGTTGTCGCGAGCCCGCGCCAGCGCTTCCTGCGCCGTGACCACCTCGATGTTGTTGGCGACCCCGTTTCTGAAGCGGTCGCCGGCGTACTGCAGTTCGCGCTCGGCGAGCTGCGCCCCTTCCCGCGCGGTGGCCACCTGGTCAGTCGCGGAAGCCAGAGTCAACAGGGCCGCGCGGATGTCCTGCTCCACCCCGAGTTTCAGGTCGGCCACCTGCCGGGCGTTGCGCTCGAGGCGGCTCTCCAGTTCCAGGCGCTCACCCTTGCGGTCGTAGTCGAACAGGTTCAGCACCATGTTGACCTGCAGCATCCCGCTCGGATCGAGGCTGCTCACCTCCTGGCCGCTGGTGCCGTAGTTGCCGCTCACCACGATCTTCGGGAGGTAGCGCGAGCGGGAGGCCTTCACCAGCTCCTCCAGGGAGGCGCGCTGGGAAAAGAGCGAGCGGTAGTCGGGGCGGCTTTCCAGCGCGGCCTCGATCCCCTGCTCGATCCGCGGCGGTTCCAGGGGCTTGAAGGCGAGCTTGTCGGTGAGGGTGATGGGGGTGCCCAGGTCGATGCCGACGCTGCGGGCCAGGGCGAGCAGGGCGAGTTGCGCGTTGTTCCCGGTCACCTGGAGGTTCTGGCGGTCGTTGGCAAGCTGCACCTGGGCGCGCAGCACGTCCAGGCCGTCGGCCACCCCGGCCGCGCGCTGGTCCCGGGCCAGTTTCTCCAGGGCCTCCGAGGTCTGCACCCGGCTTCGCGCCGTCGCCACCCGGGCCTCGGCGTAGGCGGCATTCAGGTACTGCACCGTGACCAGCCGGATCACCTCGCCGCGCGCATCCAGGTAGTCGTCGAGCCGCGCCTTTTTCTCCTGTTCGGCCGCCCTGATGGCGTGGTAGCTCTGCAGGTCGAGGATGTTCTGCTCGCCGTAGATGCGGAAGTCATAGCTGGTGAAGGGACCGACCACGGCCGGGGAGTTGGGGAGGCTGATCCCCTGGGCGCGCAGGTTGCGGGTCTGCCAGGCGAACGGCGTCTCGATGCGCAGGTGCGGGAGGTAACCGGCCACCCTGCGTTCCCGCGTCCCTTCCGCTTCGTTCACCCTGGATCTCGCCAGCACCGCGTTCAAGTTCGTCTCCAGCCCGCGGGTGATGGCCTGGTCCAGCGACAGCGCCAGGGGAGGGGAGTCCTGGGCGCACGCCTGTCTCCCCGCCAGAGCCAGCAGGAGGGATACGGTCAACAGTTTCAAGGCGTTTGTGATCATGGCGTGTCCTTTGTTGCTACGTGGAGCGGGCCCCGTCGACGAAGAGCTGGATGCTCTTCTTAAGGTTCTCCTCCAGGGGATCGACCGGGTTGAGCGACCAGGTGATCATGGTGCCGAAAATGATGCGCTGGAACGACTGAGCGATGCTGAAGGCATCGAGGTCGCAGCGGATCTCCCCCGATTGCTGGCGCCGCGCCATGAGGGCCGAGAGCTGCCGGATGTTGCCCTCCATCGCCTCCGCCATCCGCTTCTGGACCGTCTCGCTGCCGAAAACGGCGGTCATGAGGCTCTGGATCAGCCCGGGCCCTTTTTCCTGCTCAGCAGTCAGCGTCAGTGCCAGTTGCAGCAAAAGCGGCGCGAGCGGACGGTCCGAATCACGGTGCGCGGTGACGAACTCCGCCACCCGCTCCATCTGCAGTTCCCGGTATTCGAGCAGGACGCTTTCCTTGTTTTCGAAGTAGTTGAAAAAAGTTCCCTTGCCCACGTCAGCGGCGGCGGTGATCGCCTCTATGGTGGTAGCGTTGAACCCCCGCTCCGCGAAGAGGCCGAGCGCGGCCCGGAAGATCCGCTGCCTGGTTTCCTCGCTCCTTTTCGCCCTGCGTCCTGAGGGGCGGTCGGCAGGGGGGGGATTCTGCTTTGTGACGCTGCTCATCACGGTTCTCCTTAAAGTTGACTCATGGTCAGATTTGACTATAGGTCATGCCTCGCGGCATGTCAAGCGGTGGAGAGTGAAGTGATGCAGCTTGGATGGGGCGGGATGGGGTGGCTGGAAATTGTCAATAACCTGGTCATTTGGATTACAATGGAGGTTGCGAAGGGTGCCGAAGTGAAGGAGAAATGATCATGAAGAAGATAAGGATATCGGTGGGGCTGCTGCTCCTTGTCACGCTGCTGTCGGGGTGTTGCCCGTGCTGGTGGCATGATGATGGCTACGGTCGCGGCGGCAGGCATTATGATGACCGCGGCGGGTACGGCGAGCGCAGGTACTGAAAATAAAAGGGCCGTGAAGGGGGAAGGAGCATCCGGGGAGGGAGTAAATGAAAAAGGGTCGCAGCTTGCGCTGTGACCCTTGAATTTTTGGCTCCCGAGGTAGGACTCGAACCTACGACACACGGATTAACAGTTTGAGGGTCTGTATTGCGTGTGTTGATGTGGAGTGTTGTGACCTATGAAATATCAAGTGTTTATATCTGTTGTAGTTGTGTGCTGTATTGACGTGTTACCTTTATTGTGTTACCTATGTGTTACCTGTTGATAGGATGGCAATTCAAAGGGGGGCGGACATGGCAGATGCAAAGGGGAAGATCAAGATCGGGAAGAGGTCTGTCGATGGACTGCCGCTTGCGCAGAAAGGCCAGCAGGTTGACTACTGGGATTCAGACCTGAAAGGTTTTGGCGTCCGCGTATCACATACGAGCAAGGCATACTTCGTGATGAAGCGCGTGAACGGGAAGTTAACACGGGTGACGCTCGGCAAGCATGGCATCCTTACCGCTGAGAACGCACGCGCCGCCGCCATAGACGCCCTCTCGGAACTACACAAAGGCATCGACATCAACCGCGAGAAAGCACAGAACCGGGAGCGAGGCGTCAGCCTCGGGGACATGCTTGAGAGCTACTTCATGGCCCGGCAGGAGTTGAAGCCGCGCACTGTCACCACCTACCGCGACCTTTTCAGGCTGTACCTCTCTGACTGGATGAGTAAGCCCATTGGGGAAATTACTAAGGACATGGTGGCGCAACGGCACTTGAAGGTTTCTCAGAAGGGAAAGGCCGCCGCAAACAACACCATGCGTACCCTGCGACTGGTCTACAATTTTGCCAACGAACTTTTGGATGACACCTTGCCCGTGAACCCCGTCAAGCGACTGTCGAACACGCGCCAGTGGTTCAAGGTCGAACGGAGAGACAGCATTGTCGCGGAAGCCGATCTCCCCAAATGGCTCACCAGTGTCAACAGGCTGGACAATCCGACCATCCGAGACTACCTCTTGTTGCTCCTCTTCACTGGCGCTAGGCGCACAGAGACGGCATCACTATCATGGTCGGACGTAGACATGGGGCAGCGAACCTTTGTCCTCACCAAGACCAAGAACGGAAAGCCCTTGCCTCTCCCCATGAGTGACTTCATCTATCAAATCTTCCAGCGGCGTGCGGCTCTGCGTGAAAACGATTTCGTTTTTCCGGGGACTGGGAAGCATGGTCATCTAGTCGAGCCGAGGAAGCAGATGCTCAAGGTGATGGACGAAACGGGCGTTAAGTTCACCCTGCACGACATGAGGCGGTCTTATACAAGCGCGATCGACGGCGTTGTGGGCTACTATGAACTGAAGCGTTTGCTGAACCATGCGGCCAATACCAACGATGTTACCGCAGGGTACGTGGTCAAAAATGTCGAAAAGCTCCGCCCCCTCATGCAGCGAGTTACGGACACCTTGATGTTTGCGGCCCACGCATGGAGCCCTTATGAACAACCGACCCCGGCAGAATCCAATCCGGGCGTCATCAACCTTGCGGAGAAGAGGCGGCAGCGGCAGGCGGATACAAAGTTCCCGTATGAAAGGCATCCATCGGAGGCCACCGCCCCACGTTAACAATTCTAGCATCGTGAGTTGTTTACAACTTTGTATCTGGAAAAAGCTTGATCCTATCTGAAGAATCCGCACTTACTATGTAGGCGCGGATTTTTTGCGTTTAAAGAAAATGCCTCTGTAACTTGACTTGAATAACTACTGTGTGGTTCTATCCACAACTGTGCACTGTTATGTGATGTTCAGTAGGTTCACGTTACGGAGGTTTACAAGAATGAAGAATAACCCAAATGTCACTCAACTCCCCCGCGCAGCAACGGCACAACCTCACGGTGATCGTCTTCTGAGGCAGGCCGAGGTACAGGCTATGCTCGGTGCGGCCAAATCGACGGTTGAGCAGTGGCGCCTCAAAGGCCAGGGGCCGAAGTTCGTTAAGATCGGACGCTCGGTCAGGTATCGCTTCAGCGATGTTACCGCCTACATCGCCGGCCTTGAGGCGTTCGGGTCAACCACCGAAGCCGACCACGCGGCGTAGGGGGGGCAGCATGAGACCGACAGAGCAACTACAGACAACCGACCTCGACCAAGCCGCCGCCATCATGGCGGGTACTGGGACCCGCCCTAACATCCACCGTCAGTCGGGCAACAGTCTGGTTAGCTTCGCCTTCGAGGCGAGCGAGGAGCACCAGTACATCGCCCTGGCCTATTCCACTGGCGCCCTTCATCAACCCGTCAAACGTTTTGCCGCCTGCCGTGCGTGGCTCTACAGGCAGGCTCGTAAAGCGATGCAGGGGGGCGTATGGGTTGGATAATGGTGGACAGGTCGCTTCAGGAGCATGACCTTTGGCGGAGTGAACCATTTACAAGGGGGCAGGCTTGGGTTGATTTGATTCTCCTCGCCAACCACAAGTCGGGCATGATCCGCAGACGGGGCATCGCGGTCAAGGTAAAGCGGGGCCAAGTCGGGTACTCGCAGGATGCCCTTGCTGCAAGATGGCTCTGGAGCGAAGGGAAGGTAAAACGTTTCCTGAACGAGCTTAAAGAACGGGAGATGATCACCAGAGAGACGGCCCTGAAAAACGTAGCTGCAACTTCTCTTATTACCATCACTAATTACGACCGCTACCAATTCGGCGGACCCGAAGACGGCACTGAAGACGGACCCGAAAACGGCGCGAAGCCGGACCCGAAAACAGTCCCCGAACAAGAAAGGGAAGATGTAAAAAAGGGGAAGAAGGGAAAAACAACAAGCACCCCGCGTGCGCCGGTCGAAGGGTTTCTTCGGTTCTGGAAGGTGTACCCAAAGAAGGTAAAGCGACAGCAGGCAGAGGAGGCATGGTCAGCAATCCAACCGGACGAGGGGTTATGTCAGGCCATCGTTGATGCCGTGCACCTGCAACACGGCACGGTTTGGACGGGCCTCGATGAGGGAACCCGATACATCCCCGATCCTGCCAACTGGCTCACTGGTAGACGGTGGGAGGATGAGGTTGACGAATCTGCCAGCGGCTACAACGGCCCCAAAAGGGCATGGGAAGTCTAACCTAGCCGGGCGGTGGCACCTCAACTGCCCACATTAATCTAGCCCCTGGTGAAGGGGAAACAAGGAGTCTGGATCATGAAGAACTTACTTTCGATACCACAGATGGCGGCAAGAAGTGGCCTCACCACCAATTACCTCTACTGTGGCCGCAACAAAGGTATCCTACCCCTCAAGTGGGTGAAGCTCGAACACGCTGTCTTTGCAACGGAGCAGTCTTTCAACGCTTGGATGAAGAGGCGGGAGGAGCGAGAGGCCGCGAGGGCCGCCAAGAGAAACGTTGCCAAGGAGGCCGTCAATCAGTGACACCCTGTGCTTTTTGCGAAGCAGACGCCTGATGAGGGGCGTTAACCGAGGGGGAGGAATAGCGAGGTAAGGGGTGGGCGAGGAGGGGTTGTTTAAGGGGCTGTTTACTCGCAATTCACAGAAACAGTGGCGGAAGGTCCAGGGGCCGGTTCTCTATTGAGGGCCGGCTTTCTTGTACCTGCTCAAAGCCATAAGCATAAGCCAATTATATCTTGTCAATATGTATGCCTTTCGATAATCTAGGTGCACGTTCAGGTATTCATAGGGGGGGCGCATGTTAACTTCGTTTCGGAGAATGTTTTCGCTGGGCTCGCTGAACCAACAAAAGGGTCTTGCCGCAGGAATCGCGTTGGTCGTGTTGATCGGTATGTTCCCACCGTGGATTATCACTTACAAAGCAGGTGAATACCGAACTGTGACCAAAGATCTTGGGTATGTTTTCATCGCAACCCCGCCGAGCTATACCAGACCCACCTTAAGTTCCAGTTACGAGACGCTTGGCCGTATTGATATTCAAAGGCTTTTAGTACAGTGGGCCATAGTTGCAATCGCTACTGGAGGATTTTGCCTGCTCCTGCCGAAAAAGGAGCTACTTGATACGACTGGAGGGGTAGGCATGATGCCCACTACGGAGAAGCAGCAGACACCAAGACCGAGAGAAGAACGAGTGGCAAGGGTCAAGGCGATGCTGGAAGAGATGGAAGCGAACCCTGACCTCTACACGGAAGACGAGAAGACAGAAGTGGCTATGGCCGCACGGCATCTCAGGATAGCGTAACGATCCCCCTAGCGGTGTTACCTCAGAGAGCAGTGAAACCTCTAATAGGTATTCGTCGCGCATGTGGGAAATGCAAGACATCGTGGCTGTCAGCGCCGTAATTTCCTGCCCTACATTCACATTACCAATCAGACCTTATAGTACCGAGAGGACTATAGTAGAGACTTACAGTCTCTTAAGACTATAAAGATAACCAGATAGAGGTTGTGCGGGTTATGCCCCTTCGGGCCGTGAAGGATTTGCAGTCCTTTTGCCCTCCTTTGGACGTGAACAGGCCATCAGCCTTCTGGTACACAAGCTTTGGGCTTGTGGTTGGTTTGCTTGCTTCGCTAGCTCCTAAATCGCTTGATGAAGCTGAAAATCTCGGCTCGTTTTCTCCAAGCGTAGCCGGCACCTATCGCAAAGACGCCTGAAATAGATGCAATGACTGTCCAATAATCTTTCACATAAGGTGAATATCGTTTTATTGATCCAACTGTTGTGACTTCTACCTCGATCTTCCTGTTAAGTTCGTCAAGACCATTGATTGTAGTTTCCTTGCCGGTCACTCTGTCATATATTACCGGTTTCACATTTAGGTAAAGATTAAGTAGCCCACCTTTCAAAGGCATAACTGAGAAGTCTTGCTTTGCGGCTTGAACTATATCCAACACCACAGGTTCTTTTGGCGTAATATCAAAATCGTCTGGATGGCCACCAGAAAGTTGAATTTTCATTTTGCTGGTAACGTGATTGACAGAGGTGTATTGAACGAAGGTGGGTCTTCTGAGGCTTCTGACTAACTTCTCAAGGAGAGCTTTGCTGTATTTCACCGGTGAAATTATCACGTCAAAGCTGTGCCACTCATAAAGTGTCATTGCTGGCTGCGGGTTAAATACTATAGTGCCAGCAGCCCACTTGTTCAATTCTTTGATAGCAGGACGGTTATTATCTGTGGCGGAGGCTTTAGGGGCACGGTTATTATTCTTGGCTGGGGCTTTTGTGGCGCGGTCGTTAGTTGTCCCCCATGCTTTTGTGGCCATAAAGTCGCCTATGGCAGCTTCTGTAGTAGAGGGACTACTTACAGTTGTTGCGAGTATCAACCAAAGAATTACCGACCTTACCATAGTGCCTTCCTATCATGTCTGATGCTACAGTCCAAGCCGTACCTGTGCCTGAACGCTCGCTATATCATGGTGCCTGCTAATTTGCAAAATTTATTTTGAGGCGAGGTAGTAGTGCGGCTGCGGTGACGGGGACTCTCGTTGAGAGGGACCGTCGGATTTCACACAACGGCTTTTCGGGCTGTTTTGGACCGGATACCGGTAATGACTTCACAGGAACTCGCCGGGGGCGTTTTGGGGGTCCGGGGGTAGGGAGGGGGGGCGCAACTTGGTTGAGTCACCGAAACAACCTAGTTGTTAAGTGATTGATTTTGTTGAATTTTCTTGTGTTGTAGACGGCTTTGTGCGATACTCGTTGCAGTTGTTCAATTCAATGATATTGCACATGGAGGGGCATGATGGGAACCAAGTTAACGCAGATGTCGCGCTACGAATTGGCAGATTTCCGGTGGGTGGCGTTGGGTGAGGGGGACAAAGAGCTTTATGCAGCCTGTGAGGCGGAGCTTGAGCGGCGGGACATCGAGGATGGGGCGTTGGTGCTGCTGGCAGCGTAGCCGACAAGAGCAGGAGAAGGATTGAGAAGGGGCCGGGAGACTGGCCCCTTCTCTGTTTGGGACAGTCAACTCGGGTCATTCAACTGTGGCTTATCTGACCCCCTTCCCACATGCTCACTTAGGGGTTCGTCGCATTCTCGTATGATATGGCCCGTCTCGGGATCAAATATGATCTCCCTGTAGTGATCGTTTTCCCTGTCGATTTGACGAGTCAGTTTGTTCCATCTGCCGGTCGCACGGTGGAGGTCATCGCCTGTAACAGACTCAAAGATAGGTTTTTTCTTTCCGGGACGTTTGTGTTTTGTACCAATCTTTTGAAAAACGGTAACAGTCTCGGTAATGTGGACGTGAAAGGTGCGAGCCATTGAACCGCATTCAGGGCAGGGGGGGCGGTCCCCAGGCAATGGGGCTGTCTGTTCAGGTAGGTCGGTGCCGCAATGCATGCATGAAACGGTCGTCTCAACTGAACTCATTGCAGGTCCTAGGCTATAGTAGAGGTTGTAGTAATCGTTGCATCTGGCTGGTGTGTTATCAGGCCGCCAGTACTTCTATAAGTAATCCCAGGGAATTGCGCTTTTCCCGCCAGCGCTTTCACCTCGGTCTCCACTACACGCCTTGCATCAGCTTCTACCTTCTGATGAAGCCTCTCCATTTCTTCATCAGCTTCTTTTATGGTCTTTTCGAGTGCTTCCATAGCTGTCCCGATTACTGGAAGTTTTGAAAGCTCCCCCCACATATAATTCTTCAAAAAACTCATAAGGAAATTCCAAGAGCTTATCATAGAAAGATATGAGCCGCCTTTACCTCTTCTGATAGTAGCAATCACTTTTTCAAGTGCTGACAGCATGGTTACACTATCTACTGCGCCACTACTCTGTATTTCCTCTAAAATTCTGATTATCTCTTCAAAAAGCTCAGGCAATCTGCTTTCATTTTTGAAGTGCTCATATATTGCATCAAAATCAAATCCGACCTCTTTCTGGTTTTCGAAGACAAAAGCATAGGACTCAATTTGGCTTTTAAGATTTATAAGCGAGACAAGGAGGTTGTATCCATTCCATTGTCCGCTTGTATAATTAGTCAAACTTTGAATAGTTTGATTTAACCAGTTAGGGATATCCTCATTTGCCATCAACCCCCGTAAATCTTTGGCTGTCAAGGACATAGCTTCAGCAGAGGCGGTCTTACTTTGGGCATCCTCTCCAGACAACTTTTCTAAAACTGTATTGAGGTTGGAAACTAACTGCTGATGCTTTTGCCTTACAAGCCTTACGAACAATTCGAAGCTCGCGTTATTCATGATAGACCTCTCCCCTAGCCTCTGCTGGTATTGCGTGAGAAAATACCATGGCCCACACTAAGGATAAAGATTTTTTTACTGGATAGATTATAGGAACCGGTTTGGGGCATTCGGGGGAGCAGGGGGGAGCAGGTTCGCGTGAAACATCACCTGAAGTTACCTATGTGTTACCTATGAAGCAAAAAGGGTCACAGCTAAAAGCTGTAACCCTTTGAATAATTTGGCTCCCGAGGTAGGACTCGAACCTACGACACACGGATTAACAGTCCGCTGATCTACCGACTGATCTACTCGGGAATATTGGTTTTCTTCGCCCTGTGCCGCGAAGAGATTACGTGTATAGCATAGCGGTTTTTGGCTGTCAATAATATTTCTGCAGGCGTTCCCTCCGAAAATTTCATTTTTTAGGCTCTCCCCGATCCCCCTATTAAGAGCTCCGTCAAATCCGTGGTTTAGCCTGGCGACAGTCGGGTCACCCCCGCTCGGGTTCATCTCGTGTTTGCGCGCCACGGTTGACTTTGCAGCGACGGCCGGGATATATTCAAAACCCGCAATGTTTTATTCGCAGCAGCGGCGAAAGGACCACGATGAACACGCGACTTCAAAAATTGTATCGGGCTGCGCAATTGCTGGCCTTCATAACCGTCTTCTACAACGTCCTCGAAGGGGTCGTCTCGGCCTGGTTCGGCTTCGAGGACGAGTCACTGGCGCTCTTCGGCTTCGGCCTCGATTCCTTCGTCGAGGTGGTGTCCGGGGCGGGGATATGGCACATGGTGCGCCGCCAGCGGGAGAACCCCGACCAAGCGCCCGACCAGTTCGAGCGCGGGGCGCTCAGGATCACCGGCGGCGGCTTTTACCTGCTCGCTGCCGGTCTGCTCGGTACCGCCGTCTACGACGCCTTTCAGCACCACGCCCCCGCCACCACCTTCTGGGGGATCGTCGTCTCCTTGGTTTCCATACTCTCCATGTGGCTGTTGATACAACAGAAGGTGAAGGTGGGGAAGGAGCTCGGTTCCCAGGCTATCCTCGCCGACGCCGCCTGCACCAGGGTCTGTCTCTACCTTTCCGTCATCCTGCTCGTCTCCAGCGCCGGCTATTATCTCACCGGCATCGGTTGGCTCGACTCGGCCGGAGCACTCGGCATCGCCTGGTTCAGCTTCAAGGAGGGGAGGGAGGCCTTCGGCAAGGCGAGCGGCATTGCCTGCTCCTGCAGTTGAAGTTCAGCGGGTTAGCCGGAGGCTGACCAGGACTTCTTACTCACGAGACAACCTGTATCGTTCTTCTGACTTCCTCTTTTTCCCCGGAACCAGACAACGGCCTGCCCCGCCCCTTCAACCGGGCAAAAAAGGGGCAGGCTTTCTTGCGCCCCGTGTAAAGGGTGGTAGCCTTTCTCATTGTGATTTGGCTGCTATCGTTCTAACAAGGAGGGCTTACAAGAATGTTAAAGGAATTCAAGCAGTTCGCGTTGAAGGGAAATGTCCTTGATCTCGCAATTGCAGTCGTCATCGGCGCGGCCTTCGGCAAAGTGGTCAGCTCTTTCGTCGCAGACATCATCACCCCGCCCATCGGAAAACTCCTCGGCAACATGGATTTCTCCTCCCTGTTCATCAACCTTTCCAGCACCCCCGTCCGCTCCGTGGCGGAAGCCAAGGCTGCGGGCGTGCCGGTGGTGGCTTACGGCCTTTTCCTGAACGCCATTTTCGACTTCGTAATCATCGCCTTTGCCCTGTTCCTTCTGGTGCGCCAGATAAACAGGCTGCAGCCGGCGCCGGCTGCACCGGTGACGACCAAGGAGTGCCCGCGCTGCTGCACCATGATCCCGGTGAATGCCAGCCGCTGCCCCAATTGCACGTCGGAGCAGTAGGAACTGAACGAACCGCACGACGTGAAGTAAGAACGCTACACAACTAGAAGCCTAAACAAACAGAGGAGGTGTCAGATGAAAAAGTACCTGCTGTTGCTTGTTCTGGTTCCCGCATTGTTGTTCACCCTGCTCCCGCAGGCACACGCCGAGATCAAGGCACAAAGCTTCTCCCTCTCACCCTTTGTTGGCGGTTACACCTTCATCGGCAAGGAACACCTGGAAACAGCCCCCGCCTTCGGTTTGCGCGGCGGCTACAACTTCACCCGGCACTTCGGCCTGGAGGCTGTGTTCGACTATGTCCCCACCGAGGGCAAGAGAAACAGCAACATCGGCGACCTGGATGCCTACAACTACCACCTCGACATGCTCTATCACTTCATGCCGGACCGGCAGTTGGTCCCCTACGTCGCAGCCGGTTATGGCGGGCAGTCCCGTGAAGCATCCGGGCCGTTCGAGACCACCCGTTCCGCCTTCAACTACGGTGCTGGCGTAAAGTACTTCCTAACTGAAGCCATGGCGCTAAGGGGAGACCTGCGGCATCTCATCCTCAGGGAGGATGGCGAATCCTTCCACAACCTCGAGTACAGCGTCGGGTTGGACTTCGTGTTCGGCGGTGTCAAGGAGGCCCCCGCGGCCGTAGCAAAACCGGCACCGGTGGCGCAGCCGGCTCCCGCTGAGGAGCCCCCCCTGGAGGTGGTCCCGGCGGCTGAGCCGACGCCTGGCCACTACAAGTACTGCGTCACCCTGCATGGCGAATTCGACATCGACAAGGCCGCCATCCGCCAGGAGGACAAGGAACAGATCGCTCCGGTGTGTGAGTTCATGAAGCAGTACCCCACCACCACCGCCGTCATCGAGGGGCACACCGACAACGTCGGAACCCCCGAGTACAACCTAGACCTTTCCAAGCGTCGCGCCCAGGCTGTTGTCGACTACATGGTCGCCAACTGCGGCATCGACCGCTCGCGTCTCGAGGCGCGCGGCTTCGGCATGGCGCGCCCGGTGGCGTCCAATGCGACGGACGAGGGACGCCAGGCCAACCGACGCATCGAGGCGATCATCGACTGCGCCTTCGACGTGAAGGAGGTTAAGCCTCCCGAGCGTCTGTGCATGGCCCTGGTGGTCGAATTCGACACCGGCAAGGCGGACATAAAGCCGCAGTACAAGGACGAAATGGCGAAGGTCGCCGATTACATGAAGAAGTACCCGACCACCACCGCGATCATCGAAGGGCATACCGATAACGTCGGTGGCTATGAGTACAACATGAAGCTGTCGCGCGAGCGCGCCGAGAGCGCCGTGCGGTACCTGGTCGACAACTTCGGCATCGAGAAGGGGCGCCTGACCGCGAAGGGATACGGCTACACCAGGCGCGTTGCCTACAACAGCACGGCCGAAGGACGTGCCAAGAACCGCAGGATCAACGCCATCATCGACTGCGTGGTGACAAAGTAGATAAAGACTGAGATGAGGAAACCCTGGCGGCTGCCAGCCAGGGACCGCGTAATAAAAAAGGGGAGGCCGTATGGCGTCCCCTTTTTCACTTTTCCGTCTCGAATGTATCTCGATCTGAGTTCTCAACCTTTATCTTGAGCTTCCTTCACCCGATCTCCTTCGTGATGAAGCGCTGCACGCCGCGCAGCATCTCGTCCACGTCGGCGGTGCGGTACCGCTCCCCTTGCCCGGCCAGGAAATCCGCCTTCATGTAGCACCAGTCCTTGACCCGCTGGTAGGTCCCCACCTGGTACGCCTTCGCCTGGTAAAGCGCTTCGTTCATCTCGTCGGTGCTTCCCGTAGCGATCCCCTTGTTGCCGCAGATGAGCATCAGCACCTGCTCCAGTAACACCGAGGCCAGGATGCAGGCGGTGTGGTTGTCGCCGCGCCTCAAAAAGTCGGAGGTCCTGCCTCCCAGGTACTCCAGCACCGCGTGATCCAGGAACAGGCCGATCTCCGTGAGCCCTCCCTGTTCGTACTCCTCGCGGGCGGAGTGCACGATGGCGCGGCAGTTGTCGAAGCTCTCCTTGTAGGTGATGTTGATGATCTTGGAGTAGATGGACTGGAAGTTGCGGTAGTAGGCGCTTTCCTCGCCGAAGATCTGCTGCAAAAGGCTCAGCGCCGAGTTGGCCCAGTCCTGGAACAGCTTCGAGTCGACGGTGGCGGCGATGTCGTTGATGAGTTGCGAGGAGCTCACCCTTTTCGCCTTCTCGGCGAGTTCCTCGAACTTGCGGGTGACGGTGTAGTCGAGTTTCAACATGACGATGTGCCCCCTTTGGGGTCTACGGATCTGTAAATGTCTGCGAAATTATAGTTTTACCCGTGAAAAGTCAAGAATGGCTTATTCTCAAGCCGGCGTGATGCTGATGCGGGGGGCCTGCAGCCGTCGGGCCACGATGGCGCTGTGCCGCGAGCGCAGGGCCGCCAGGTTCCCCTCCAGGAAGTCGAGCGCGGACCGGTCCGGCAGCGCCTCCACGTAGCGGTCCACCAGTTGCCCCATCAACAGGTTGTAGCTTTTGGTGGACGAGCCGTGGGCGTAGTTTCGGCCAGGGAAGCGGCGGATGTCGCCGTCGCAGGCCGGGGAGATGTGGTAGAGCTCGTGGAAGATGGTGATCATCTTCTCGCGGAAGGAGAGTTCCAGGAAGCGGGGGATCAGGAAGTAGATGACGTAGAGCATCTCCTCGCCGCGGTGGGTGATGCTGGGCATGGTGCAAAGGACGCTACGCCTGCCGCGCCTGGTCTTGACCGATCTTTCTCCGCCGGCGAAACGCAGCGGGTGGATCTTCGCCAGGCTCCCGCCGCGGCTGGTCCGGCCGGTGGAGACGCAGACCAGCAGCTTCTCGGGGATGACGTGTTGCAGCTCCGGGGTGCGGAGGGTGATGTCGTAGATCAGCCGCTCCAGCTCCCCGGTCAGGTTCAGCGTGGTCATTGCACTCCGGCTAACTTAAGCTTGTGGCAGAACAGGCAGCGCATCGGCCCGTCCTTGGGTTTCACGGGGTGTTTCGCGGGGAAAGGGATGCCGCCGGGATTGGTGTTGTGGCAGGCGGGGCAGCCCTTGTCGGCCTCCATCTTGCTGCCGGTCTTCTTGAACAGCTCGTAGGAGGGCTTGTGGGCGTCGTCCAGGGGGACGCGCTTGGTCTTTTCCTCGCCGGAAATGACGTAGAAGATGAGAAAAACGGCAGCGATGATGCCGATGAAGATCCAGTCCTTTTTGCCGATACGCATGTGCCCTCCGGGGATCAAATCTAAGCGGCGAGGTTAAACGGGCCGCAGGGAAAATTCAAGAAAAATTGTTAGAAGAGCCTTTAACGCAAAGACGCCAAGGCGCGGAGGCGCAAAGAGAAAGAACAAGTACGGGGAACTGTGAAAGCTTTTTGGTTTGAAACCATTTCCGCTTTTACTTGCGCCTTTGCGGCACCGCGGCTTTACGTTGAGGCTTAAAGCTTTTAACGCAAAGCAAAGCCGCAAAGAAAATCTTTGAGACGTCAAGTTCGAGCTTTTTGGTTCTCTTGGTGTCTTTGCGCCTTTGCGACTTTGCGTTGAAAATGGTTTTAAAGGTTTGCGGCGCAGCCGATGGCGCCGTTATGCTGCGGGTGCTGTGGAATCACGATCTCCATGCCGCATTGCGCCCTCAACAGGTTCACCATGGCGGCGTTCATCGCGACCCCGCCGGTGATGACCAGCGTGTCCCCGGGGAAGCGCTTCAGCATCGGCATCACCCGCTTCACCAGGGTGAGGTTGACGCCGGCGCAGAGCCTGGAGACGGGATACCCCCGCAGGATCTGGCCGATCAGCTCGCTTTCGCCGAAGATGCCGCAGGTGGCATCCAGTGCGATGGGGTCGTCGGAGTGGGAGGAGAGTTCCTCCAGGCTTACCTCGAGCACCGCCGCCATGTTTTCCAGGTACCGGCCGCTGGAGGCGGCGCACTTGTCGTTCATGACGAAGTCGGTGAGCCTCCCCGCGACCACCTGGGCCACTTTCGTGTCCTGTCCCCCCATGTCCAGCAGGGTGAAGTTGGCGAGCCCGGTCTGGGTGCGCGCACCGGCGACGTGCGCCTTGATCTCGGATATGACCCGCGCGCCGTGCAGGTTGATGCTGTTGCGGCCGTAGCCGGTCACCGTTATCTGCGCCTCGGCCAGCTCTTCAGCGCTGAAGATGCCACTCCCCTGAAGGTCGAGCGACAGCTCTTCGTTCACGATGCTGCCGTACTTCTTGTAGAAGGCGATGGTGTCCAGGTCCGCCAGTCTGACGATCTGGTCGCCGCGCATCAGGGCGAACTTCGCCTTCCTGCTCCCGAGGTCTATTCCTATTTTCAGTGTATCTGACACCTGAATCTCTTCTCCTGTCATTGCCTGCCGTTCACATGCTTTCCAGGGAATGCGCGGGACGGTTTTATCTTGTGGCCCTGCTTGCCAATCGCATAGGCCATTGTATATTTGGTCACGGGCTTGGCACAGCCGGGGGCTTGTCAGCTACGCTCCTCGAGCAATTCCAGAAAGCCTTCCAGCCTGATCTTTGTCCTGGCATCGACCTTACCCGGCTTGTCACCTTCGAGCGTCAGAATCGGGAGCTTGATGCTCTTTCTGAGCACCATGTCCTCGATCTGCCTGAAGCAGAACGACTGCACATAGTGGATAACCCCGTCCACTTTCCGTTTCTCCAGTTCACTGCTGATGTCGCCGAGCCGGTGGAAGATGTCGTAGGGGTAGGTGTAGGTGCGGTATTGCTCCACCAGGTCCTGGATGCCGTACGGCATGGAGAACTGCCGCTGGGTTTCGTTGAAGACCACGCGGGCACCGACCTCCTCGACGAAACCATACAGCCCGGAAACGATGGGGGGGACCCCCAGGTAGGCCAGCCTGATCCGCTCCCCGCGCTCGGGCCTCTGCGTTGCCTGCGCCAGGAAGGCGTCGACCTCCGCCTCGAAGGCGTCCAGGTCGCCGTTCATATCCGAGGTGCAGACCTGGAAGTAGTGGTTCTCCTCGCCGCTGACCCGGTTCTCCTGCCAGGTGAGGCGGTCTATCTCGTGCACCTTCGCCCTGATCCGGTCCAGGCGCTCTTTCGCCTCGCCCACCTCCGGCCAGCCGACACCGAAAACGGACATGAGCTTCTCTATCTCCGCCTTGAGCGGAAGGGCCTCGCGGCTCGCCGGATAGGCGAAGGGGTAGACCTGGACGCCGTTCAGCGAAAGGACCTCCATGAGCGCCTTCGTGTAGCTGCAGTCACCTTCGGTAACGGCGATCATCTCCTTTACGCCGCTGGCGACCACGGCGCCGTAGATACCCTTGATCCAGGCGCAGACGTTGCGGGGGAAGCCGGTCAATTCGGCATCTTCTATCAGTGAGTAGTTTTCGGGGTGGGTGATGAAGACGTTGTTCAGGTCGATGGGGACCACGCCCGCCGCGACCAGTACTTCCAGCGGGATGGTGGTGGTAAAGCCTACTCTGCGCAAAAGTTCTACTCCGTCTTGATGAAAAATAAATAGATGAGGAAGGCCCCGATGGCGAGACCGCCGAAGGCGAAGGGAAGGGTCGTAGAGAGGTTCAGCGAGTCGCCTTCCGCCGGCATGGTGTAGCGGATCAGGAGCAGTAGCGAAATGGTGGTGAACAAGGCTGCCAGCACGAATTTCGACCGTACCACCACGGCGTAGAAGGTGATGATCAGGAAGCCGCAGACGATCCACGGGTTCGAAAGCGCGCTCTTCACGGTGAGGTGCCGGGCGAAGTCTATAATGTTGGCCGTCTCGAACGGCGTCAGCTTTTCAGCTGTCTTTTGTAATAACTCAGACTTATCCATGAGTTCTCCTGACAAAGGCTAGATTATATTCATATTGGAGAATTTAGCAAGAAGTTAAAGAGATAGGGTGTTTGGGGCGGTTTCAAACAGTACGTCCGGTTTCTTTTGTTGACGGAAGCTAACCTTTTGCCGGCTGAAAGGAGTCCAGGTTATGGAAGATCTCAAGGCGACGCCGCTGCGCGCGGAGCACGAGAACCTCAAGGCGCTGATGGCACCCTTCGGCGGGTGGCTCATGCCGATCCAGTACTCGGGGATCATCGCCGAGCACAAATGGTGCCGGGAGAAGGGCGCGCTCTTCGATATCTGCCACATGGGGGAGTTCCTCTTCAAGGGGGACCTGGTCGCCGACGGGCTGGAGGGGGTGTTCACCTTCCCGGTCAGCACCATTCCCGTGGGGCGCTCGCGCTACGGGTTCCTGCTGAACGATGCCGGAGGAGTGATCGACGACCTCATCGTATTCCGGCTGGCGGGCGACGAGGCCATGATCGTGGTCAACGCAGCCACCACCGGCAACGATTTCGCCGTGATCCGCTCCCGGCTGAAGAATCCCGCCGCCCTCACCGACATCTCCGCCCGCACCGGTAAAGTTGATCTGCAGGGACCGCTCTCCCGCGCGATCATGGTGGAGCATTTCGGCGAGGCGATCAGGGACATCCCCTTCTTCAAGTTCATCAAAACGGCCATCCTGGGGAGCGACGCGATCGTGAGCCGGACCGGCTACACCGGCGAACTCGGCTACGAGATCTTCCTGCCGGCGGACAAGGTGCCCGAACTGTGGCGGCTGCTGCTCGAGGACCCGCGCGTTGCCCCCGCCGGGCTGGGCGCCCGCGACCTGTTGCGCCTGGAGATGGGGTACTCCCTCTACGGCAACGACCTCGACGAAACCATCACCCCCCTCACCGCCGGGCTCTCCTCCTTCGTGAACATGGACAAGGAATTCGTCGGCAAGGCGGCCCTGGAGCGGGAGCTGGTGCAGGGCTCCCCCCGGATGAAGGTCGCCTTCAAGGTCGACTCCCGGCGTGCGCCGCGTCACCATTACCGGATCCTGCACCAGGGGGAGGAGGTGGGTGTCGTAACCAGCGGCGCTTTCTCACCCATGCTCTCCTGTGGCATCGGCCTGGGGCTGGTCAAACCCGGGGCGGCGGCGCTCGGGACACGGCTCACCATCAGGCATGAAAAGGTGGAGATGGAGGCGCAGGTGGTCGAACTTCCCTTCTACACCGGAGGATCCTTAAGGTCATAAACTTGCACGATAACTCCCCCTCGCGTCAAGGGAGGGGGGCAAATCCATAATTCGAAACGGAGGTCGCACCGATGGCAAAGTTCTATACCAAGGAGCACGAGTGGGTCGAGGTGGCAGGGGCGCAGGCGACGGTGGGGATCAGCGAGCACGCGGCCCACGAATTGGGGGACATCACCTACGTCGAACTCCCGAAGATCGGTAAAAGCGTCAAACAGTTCGAGGCCCTGGCGGCTATCGAGTCGGTGAAGGCTGCCAGCGACATCTACGCGCCGCTCTCGGGGAAGGTCGCGGAGGTGAACCAGGCGCTGGAGGAGGCGCCCGAGCTGGTGAACCAGTGGGCCGAGTCCGAAGGATGGATCTGCAAACTGGAAGGTTGCGATAGCGCCGAACTCTCCGCCCTTATGGATGACGATGCGTACACCGAGTACCTGAAAGGACTCTGACATGGGATACTCCCCGAACACGCCGGATGACATCCGGGACATGCTGGCGGCGATCGGCGCGGCCAGTGTGGAGGAGCTCTTCGCCCCGATTCCCGCTCAGCTGCGCGCCAAATCCTTCGATCTCCCCCCCGGCATGTCCGAACTGGAACTCATGCGGCTGATGAGGGAGAAGGCGGCCTCCTGCGGCGCCGGGATCACACCCTTCATCGGCGGGGGGATCTACGACCACTTCATCCCTGCCGCCGTCGATCACCTCGCCTCCCGCGCCGAATTCTACACCGCCTACACCCCCTACCAACCGGAATGCGCGCAGGGGACGCTCCAGGCCCTCTACGAGTACCAGACCACCATCTGCCGCTTGACCGGACTGGAGGCCTCCAACGCCTCGCTCTACGACGGCGGCACCGCGGTGGCCGAGGCGGCGCTGATGTCGCTGCGCATCACCGACCGCCACAAGGTGATCCTGGACGGGTCCGTTAACCCGCTGCACCGGGAGATCGTAACCGGTTACCTGCACGGCCTCTCCGCGCAGGCGGTGCAGGTCGCATCCGACGGCTGCGCATCCGACCTCGCCCGCCTGATCGCCTCCATCGACGACGAGACCGCAGCGGTGATCGTGCAGAGCCCCAACTTCTTCGGCTCGGTGCAGGACTTCCGGGAGTTGGCGCAGAAGGCGCATGACCACGAGGCGCTGCTGATCGTGTCCTGCTACCCCATCGCCATGGGTCTCGTTGCGAGCCCCGGCGAGATGGGAGCGGACATCGCGGTGGGAGAGGGGCAGAGTCTCGGCAACCACCTCTCCTTCGGCGGCCCCTACTTCGGCTTCATCGCCACCCGCAAGCGCTTCATCAGGAACCTTCCCGGACGCATCGTGGGGGAGACCGTCGACCACCAGGGGCGGCGCGGTTTCGTGCTCACCCTCCAGGCGCGTGAACAGCACATCAAGAGGCACAAGGCGACCTCCAACATCTGCAGCAACCAGAGCCTGTGCGCCCTGCGCGGCCTCATCTTCTGCGCCTCCCTGGGGCGGAAGGGATTCGAGGAACTCGCCCGGTTGAATTACGACAAGGCGCAGTACGCCAGGTCCGTGCTCGGCGCCGTGCGCGGGGTGGAGGTGCTCAACGCCGGGGCGACCTTCAACGAGTTCACCTTGTCTCTTCCCAAGGACGCCGCCGAAGTGGTACAACGGCTGCTCGACAAGGGAGTGGCGGCCGGCGTGCCGCTTGGGCAGTACTATCCCGGGATGGAGCGGGCGCTGGTGGTGACCGTGACCGAGAAGCGGACCCGGGACGAGATCGACCGCCTGGCGGCGCTGCTTGAGGAGGCGTTATGGAGCTGATCTTCGAGAAATCCGTCTCCGGACGCACCGGTGTCAGGGTCCCCTTGAGTGACGTACCCAAGGCCGCCCCTTTGCCCGGCGAATTGCGGCGCGGTGAGCCGGTGCGGCTGCCCGAGGTGGGCGAACTGGACCTGGTGCGGCATTACACCAACCT
Source organism: Geomonas subterranea (assembly GCF_019063845.1). NCBI lineage: Bacteria > Pseudomonadati > Thermodesulfobacteriota > Desulfuromonadia > Geobacterales > Geobacteraceae > Geomonas > Geomonas subterranea. Next base: position 3,300,721 of record NZ_CP077683.1, on the reverse strand, counting down.
TTCCCGCAGGAACTTCTCGGTGGACACCAACTTCTATCCGCTTGGTTCCTGCACCATGAAGTACAACACCAAGGTCACCGAGAATGCCGGTGGGCTCTTCGCCTCCTGCCATCCGATGCTGGCGCTGCTCCCGGGGGGAGACCAGCTGGTGCAGGGACCGTTGGCCATCGTGTATGAGCTGGAGCGGCAGTTGGCCGAGATCACCGGCATGGAAGAGGTGACCACGCAGCCTTTGGCCGGCGCCCACGGCGAAATGACCGGCATCATGGTGATCGCCGCCTATCACAAGGCGCGCGGTGACCGGAAGCGCAAGTATGTCATCGTCCCCGACTCCTCGCACGGCACCAACCCCGCCAGCGCCGCCATGGCGGGATACGAGATCGTCACCGTGCCGACCGCCCCCTACGGCGACATGGACCTCGACCTGTTCCGGCAGGCGATGAACGACGAGGTGGCGGCGGTGATGCTGACCTGTCCCAACACCCTGGGGCTTTTCAACCCGCACATCGCCGAGATCTGCGCCATCGCTCACGAGGGGGGGGCACTCACCTACTACGACGGCGCCAACCTGAACGCCATCCTGGGCAAGGTGCGCCCCGGCGACGTCGGCTTCGACGTGATCCACGTCAACCTGCACAAGACCTTCGGCACCCCTCATGGTGGCGGCGGCCCCGGCAGCGGTCCGGTCGGCGTGAGAGGGGACCTGGTCCGCTTCCTCCCGACCCCGCGCGTGCTGCGCAGGGAGGACGGCAGTTACGCCGTGGAAGACCATCCCGAGGGGATCGGGCGTGTTTCCGACTTCTTCGGCAACTTCGCCATCATGGCGCGCGCCTACGCCTACATCACATTACTTGGGCGCGAAGGGTTGATCGAGGTGAGTGAGCAGGCGGTGCTGAACGCCAACTACATGATGGCGAGGCTCAAGGAGGAGTACGAGATTCCCTTCGATCAGACCTGCATGCACGAGTGCGTCTTCTCCGCGAGCCGCCAGGTGCAAAACGGCGTCCACGCCATAGACGTCGCCAAGTACCTGATCGACCGGGGCTTCCATCCGCCGACCGTGTACTTCCCGCTCAACGTCAAGGAGGCGATCATGATCGAGCCGACCGAGACCGAGAGCAAGCAGACCATGGATGCCTTCATCGAGGTGATGCTGGAAGCGGCGCGGCTGGCCAGGGAGGATCCGGAACGGTTGCACCAAGCGCCGGTGACCACCCCCGTCGGCCGCCTGGATGAGACCCGCGCGGCGAGGATGCAGCAGGTCTGCTGCGAATAGAACCTGAGAGACAAAGACAAAACCATTGGCCACGGAGAAAATCTGAGAACATCTGAGAAAACCATGAAACATGGGAAAAGATAAAGGCTTTGAAAGGCTAAAGCCTTAAAGGACCCGTAGTGTCCCAGATTTAGGTCTTTTTGTTCCTCTCAGGTTTCTGTTTTTCTCAGATTTTCTCCGTGGCTAATGGTTTAGAGGTTTTATGTGTAAGTGGCGATTGATAGATACGGGTCCCCTGGATGGGCCTGCCAACATGGCCCTGGACGAGGCGCTTCTCAACTGCTTCCAGAAGGACCCCGCCAGGCCGGTTCTGCGCCTGTACGGCTGGAGTCCCGCCACGCTTTCGGTGGGGCGTTACCAGGACGCGGCCGCCGCGCTGAAGCTCGATCTCTGCCGTGAGGAGGGGGTGCCGGTGGTGCGCCGCATGACCGGCGGCGGCATCATCTACCACGCGGCGGAGGTGACCTACAGCGTGGTCTGCGCGCCCGAACACCTGGGAGACCGGACCGGCGTCAAGGAAGGTTTCCGCAAACTGTGCGGCTTCCTCCTCGGCACCTATCAGCGCCTGGGGCTCGACGCCCGCTTCGCCGTCGACTGCAACCCGGACGGGGAGCGGCTGGGAGAGCGGACTTCCTTCTGCTTTGCCGGGAAGGAGGAATTCGACGTGGTGGTCAACGACCGCAAGATCGGCGGCAACGCCCAGCGCAGGCTTTCCGGCGCCATACTGCAGCACGGCTCCATCCCGCTGGAAAACCGGGTGCAGCAGGGACTGCGCTACCTGAAAGAACCGGCTCCCGGTGCGGCGCGCTCGGTGAGCCTCTCGGAACTGGGGCACACGCCGGAGCCCGATGAACTGAAGCGTCTCCTGGTCGAGTGCTTCCAGGAGCGCATGGGTGTTGACCTGCTGCCCGAACCGGTCACGGACGATGAGGCGGTGAGTGCCCGGAAACTTGCGGAACACAAATACCGCTGCCCGACCTGGACCTTCGAGGGGCGGAGCTAAAAGCAACCTATGCTGGTCCCCTCTCCCGGAGGGAGAGGGGATGTGGACGGTTTTTTGGGGGGGAGATGAAAGCAGTACGCAAGCCGGAATGGCTGCAAAAGAAGGTGAACCCGGCGGCACACGCGGAGATGGAAGGGCTCCTTAAAGAGCTCAACCTGAATACGGTCTGTCAGCAGGCCCGCTGCCCCAACATCACGGAATGCTTCCGGCAGAGGCAGGCGACCTTCCTGATCCTCGGTCGCGCCTGCACGCGGCTTTGCTCGTTCTGCTCGGTCTCCAAGGAGGTGCCGCTGCCGCCGGAGCAGGGCGAGCCGGCCGCGGTAGCCGAGGCAGTCTGCCGTTTGAAGCTCTCCCACGTTGTTATCACGAGCCCCACCCGGGACGACCTCCCCGACGGTGGCGCCCGACAGTACGCCGAGACCGTCGCCGCCATTCGCTCGGCCTCCCCCGACACGAAGATCGAGCTCTTGATCCCCGATTTCCAGGGGGACCTGGACGCGCTGAAGAAAGTGCTGGCAAGCGCGCCCGACATCCTGGGGCACAACCTGGAGACGGTGCCGAGGCTCTACGCCATCCGCTCCGGCGCCGATTATCAGAGATCTTTGCGGCTTCTGGCCAACGCCCGCCGGCTTGAGCCGGCGTTGAAGACGAAATCCGGATTGATGCTCGGGCTGGGCGAGGAGGAGGACGAACTTCTCGCGGTATTCAAGGATCTGGTTGCATCTGGGTGCAGCTACCTGAGCCTCGGCCAGTATCTCGCTCCCAGCCGGCAGCACTATCCGGTACAGAATTTCGTCGAGCCGGAGCGTTTTGACAGGCTGAAGGAGCAGGCACTTGCCGCCGGCCTGCTCCACGTCGAGAGCGCACCCTACGTGCGCAGCTCCTACATGGCCGAGCGGTACAGCCAAGGGACGCCGCAGGTGCTGTAGGGGCAAATAATTATTTGCCCAGCCGCCGGTGCCCCTGCCTCTGCCAATGGCGAGAGAGGCCGAGGTGCCAGGTGCGGTAACGGCGGGCGAATATTTATTCGCCCCTACAGGTTTTATTCCGCCAAGGCGTCCAGCACGTCCCCACCGCCTCCAGATCGCTCATCCCCTTTGCTGCTTCAGGTTTTGTCATTGGTTTCTCCCTGTGCGGCTCGTCACGCCGCCTCTGCTATGCCGAGTTTGCGTAGCCATTCCGACAGCTTCTGCCCGGCCCTGTTGACCTCGCCGCCTCGAATGGCGATGCCCTCCAGAACTGTGGCGCCGGGGCAGAGATCCCTGATGTCCCGGGCGCTTTGTCCTAAGCCCGTGCCTTCATGCGTGATGAACGGCACGATCGCTTTGTCGGCGAAGTCGTATCCGGCCAGGTAGGTCATGACCGGCGGCGCTACCGTGTTCCACCAGTTCGGTGAGCCGACGAACACGACGTCGTAGTCGGCGACGTCGTCGCCCTTCGCCTTCAGCTCCGGCCTGTACCCCGCCCGCAGTTCCCGCTTCGCCTGACTCACGACGGTATCGTAATCTTCGGGATACGGTTGTACCGGTGTCAATTCGAGCAGGTCGCCTCCTACCCTTTGGTTGATCTGCCGGGCACACTCCCTGGTGTTCCCGGAATGCGAGAAGTACACGGTCAGAACCTTCCACCCCCCGAAGCTTGCCCTGTTGCTTTCATTGCTCATCAAAAACATCCTCTCTGCGTTTTCTGTGTCTGTTAGACGAGGTCCAGCCCCAGCTCTTTCAGTTTTGCCGGTCCGGGCTTGGTACTGTTCGGGTCCCAGCCGCGGTCCTGGTAGTATTTGGTCAGCATCTCCTCGAATTTCTTGCGATCGAGCACGGCTCCTTTCTTCGCGCCGATGGTGAAGGCATCCTCGTAGAAACGGTCCGGAAGCTTGTCGTCTCCTCGGCGGAATCCCTCGCGGTAGTTGAACATTTTCTCCAGGTTGAAGATCCGCTCGCCGGCCTTTTCGAACTCGGCCTTGTCGTACTCGTGGCCGGTGATCGCGCTCAGCAATTCGAGCATGGGCTCTTCCAGCGCCGGTTCGAAGGTGGGGAAAAAGCACATCCCGGTCGAGTCGAGCATGGCGCGCCTGTTTTGCATGGCGATGTCGTCGCCGCTCATGTGGCAGGCCCCCCGGGACGCGGTGACGTAGGAAAGCGCCCTGGGCTGGTTCCCCTGGATGTTGTGCGCCGCCAGTTCCAGCCCCTTCACGTGTATGGCGAACTTCTCGCTTCCCTGTCCGATGTGGCGGGACAAGGTCGCCACGCCCTGGGCGGCGAGCGCGCCCACCCCGTCCTTGGCCGCGATCTTTTCGATCATGGCCAGGGTCGCGTCCACGTTCCCCCACGTGAGGTCGATGCCGTCCAGGAACTTTTGGTCGATCATCCCCTTTTCGTAGGCCTCCATCAGGAAGCCGATCACGTTGCCGGTGGAGATCTGGTCCAGCCCCAGGTCGTCGATGTTGTAGATCGCCCTCAAAAGACCGGGCATATCGGAGATCATCAGGTTGGAGCCGAGCATGACGCCGGTTTCGTACTCGGGGCCGTCGTGCACCACGCCGCCGTATTTCCCCTTGGTGACGCCGCTCTTCTTGCAGGCAAGCGGGCAGCAATAACAGGCGAAGTCCCTCACCCACACGTCGCGCCGCGCCGCGTCGCCGCCGATCTTGTCCGCCCCGGTGAAGGTCCCCTCCCGGTAGTTGCGCACCGACTCGGTCCCGGCGTTGCTGTTGCCGACGATGGCCCGGGCCGTCCCCTGTTCGGCCCAGGACTTGGCATAGGTCGTCCCGTACAGTGCGCGCCTGGACTTCTCCAGTGCGGTGAGGAAGCGTTCGTGGTTGGCGACGCCCGGCTGGCCGGAGCCCTTGATTGCGATGGCTTTCAGGTTCTTGGACCCCATGACGCATCCCGATCCGCCGCGCCCTGCGGCCCTCCCGGCAGTGTGGATGATGCTGGAGTAGGGGACCAGGTTCTCACCCGCCGGCCCGATGTAGACCGTCTTGTACTTCCGGTCGCCGAGATCCTCCAGGAAAGCCTTGTCGAAGGCGTCGGTGCGCATCCCCTTGAACTTCCGGGCGTCCCGGATCGTCACCTTGTCGTCGTCGATGACGATGTAGGAAAGCTCTTTCGCCTTGCCGACAACCACCAGTCCGTCGTACCCCGCGAACCTGATCTCCGGGCCGAAGAAGCCGCCCATGTTGGAGTAGGTGACGGTGGAGGCATGGCGATGGTCTGATTTCAGCGGAGCCGTGATCGGGGACTTGGTGACCACGCAGGTTCTCGACGAAGAGGGGACGGGGAGCCCCGAAAACGGTCCCGGTATGAACATGAGCGGGTTTTCCGGAGAGAGTGCGTCGACACCCGGCTTTTTCAGCCGGTCCCAGAGCAGCTTCATCCCCAGCCCCTGTCCCCCCACGAACTTGTCCAGATCCTCGGAAGGGATGGCCACGGTCCTGGACTTCCCGGAGCTCAAATCTATTTCAAGGATCCTGCCGTGGTATCCCGCTTTGCCGCTCATTTCACACCTCCGAACTCTGCCGTCCCGTACCAGTTTCTGGCCAGTTCAGCAGCTATCTTTTCCGGCCCGAGGCCGTAGAATTTCCTGTCGCGCCGCACTTCGACGTAGGAGAGCGCCCCGAAGGGGCAACGCTTGACGCATTGCGGATCGCCACCGCACAGGGTACACATCCGCTCCGGTTTCCCCGTCTCCGGGTTGGGCCGGATGACGCCGGTGCGTTGCGAGGCGCAGGCCTTGGCGCAACTGCCGCAGCCGATGCAGCGGGCGGTGTCGTTGCGCATGGCGTGGTTCGTTTGGTCCCGGTAGAAGGCGCGCCGGCCCGTCTTCGGGTCCGGGTCCACCGGACATGCCGTGGCGCATGGGGTGTCGGCGCACATGGCGCAGACGTTGGGGACGTCCACGTCGGGGTTGAAGTTGTGGACCCTGATGTTGGCGAAGTAGGGGTTGCCCAGGCCGGGGAGTTCCCTGCCCGCGACCGATGCGGGTCTGTTGCGCGCCGAGCACGCCGTCTCGCAGGTCCGGCATCCCGTGCACTTGTTGTAATCGACCACGACCATCTTCAGGGCAGATTCGCCCGACAGCGCCCAGGCTGCCGAGTGAATCCCGAACTGTCCGAACAGCACCAGCGCGCCCCCACCCACCCCTACTCCCTTCAGAAACTCCCGGCGGGTGAAGGTCCCCCCTTTTTCCTTTGTCATGTCAGCCTCCAAATTGGGAAAGCATTTGCCACTAGCAGTTTCATGTCCAGAGAGACTTTTGCCTCCCTCAGCTGTTGTCTTTTCTCAGATTTCCTCAGATTTCCTCCGATCCTGCGCCCTGGGGGCTGCGGCCCAAAGGCGTGGCCAACGGTTTGAATTTTCCCGTGGCCGGCGCAGGCACCGCATCGACCGCCGCCCACCAGGGCCGGTCTTGAGCGGCTGCGGATGAGTAGAGCGGTTCGCCCATGACCGGTATGGCCACGTCGATGCTCCGCGCCTGCGCCAGGGCAAGGATCCTGTCGAACGGTTCGTGCCACGCGTGCATGGAAAGGTCGAAAGTGCCGTTGTGGATCGGCAGCATCCTTTTCCCCTTCAAGTCCATGTGTGCCTGTACCGTCTCTTGCGGCATCATGTGCACCCCCGACCAGTTCACGTTGTAGGCCCCTGCCTCGAGTAAAGTCAGGTCGAACGGGCCGTACTGTTCGCCGATCCTCTTGAACCCCTGGAAGTACCCTGAGTCCCCGCTGAAAAATACCCGGAACCCGGGGGCTAAGATGGTCCAGGAGTTCTGCAGGGTCTGGTTCTTGTTGAAAAGGCCGCGGCCGGAGAAGTGACTGCAGGGAGTGGCCACCAGCCGCACCTCCTCCACCTGTGCCGACTGCCACCAGTTCAGCTGCCGCACCTTGGCGGCGGGGACGCCCCAACCGGTTATGATGTCGCCCACCCCGGCCGGCACCAGGAAGTGCTCCGTCTTGGCGGCCAGCTTCACGATGGAATCGCGGTCGAGGTGGTCGTAGTGGTCATGGGAGATGATCACCCCCTTGATGGGGGGCAACTCCTCGATGCTTATCGGCGCTTGATGGAACCGCTGCGGACCCGCCCACTGGACCGGTGAAGCCCGGTCCGAGAACATCGGATCGGTGAGCCAGAAGGCATCCTGCAGCTTCAGGAGGACGGTGGAGTGCCCGATCCTGAAGACGGTGTTGTTGGGCGCGGAGAGCAGCTCTTCGCTGGATATCTTGTGGACCGGTATTTTCCCGGCAGGACGGGTGTCGGCCGGCTTGTTGAAGAAGAAATTCCACATGACGCGGGTCGATTCGAGGATTCCTCCGGTGGTCATCACTTCTCCTGATGGTTTTTTCCCGGCTTGCGCTGACCGGTCCCGGTCAACTTCGTCGCCGCTACGTACTGCCATGACTGTTAAGCCTCCGACAACCATTACCGCGATGATCTTTCGCTTCAGGTTCATTTTTCCCCATGGCACCTTCCCCCACCCCCTAACCCCCTCCCGCAAGGGGAGGGGGGAGGGGTAGGGCACACCGGCCAACTTTGTTCACTCCGCCTTCAGCGAGGCCATGTCGATAGAGAAGCGGTACTTCACGTCCGACTTCACCAGCCTTTCGTAGGCCTCGTTCACCCTCTGGATCGGGATGACCTCGACGTCGGAGGTGATGTTGTGCTGTCCGCAGAAGTCGAGCATCTCCTGGGTCTCGGCGAGCCCTCCGATGAGTGAGCCGGAGACGCTGCGGCGGCCGAAGAGGAGCGCAAAGGAGGAGAGGGCGAGCGGCTTGTCCGGCGCACCGACCAGGGTGATGTTCCCTTCCAGACCCAGCATGTGGATGTAGGCGTTCAAGTCGTGGTCGGCTGCGATGGTGTCGAGGATGAAGTTGAAGCTGCCGGCGTGCTGTTTCATCTGCTCGGCATCCGTGGAGATGATCACCTCGTTGGCGCCCAGCCGCAGGGCGTCCTCTTTCTTTCCGGGCGAGGTGGTGAAGACCACCACGTGCGCGCCGAACGCCTTGGCGAACTTGACCCCCATGTGACCGAGGCCGCCCAGACCGACCACGCCGACCTTCTTACCCTTGATGTCGCCCCAGCGGTGGATGGGGGAGTAGGTGGTGATTCCGGCGCAAAGCAGCGGTGCCACCCCGGCCAGGTTCAGGTTGGTGGGGACGCGCAATACGAAGTGCTCGTCCACCACGATGCTGTCCGAGTAGCCGCCATAGGTGATCCCCCCCAGGTGCTTGTCGGGGGAGTTGTAGGTGAAGGTCGCGTTGGTGCAGAACTGCTCCAGGTTTGCCTCGCAGCTGGGGCAGCTGTGATCGGAATCCACCAGGCAGCCCACGCCGGCCAGGTCGCCCGGCTTGAACTTGGTTACCGCGGAGCCCACCTTGGTCACGCGCCCGACGATCTCGTGTCCCGGAACGCAGGGATACATGGTCGGCATGACGCTGTTCCACTCGTCGCGCACGGTGTGCAGGTCGGAGTGGCAGATGCCGCAGAAAAGGATTTCGATCTGGACGTCGCGGTCGGTCGGCTCGCGGCGCTGAATGGTGGTCGATGCCAGCGGGGCAGTCGCGCTGGCGGCGGAATATGCTTTTGCCTTATACATGATTGATCCTCCTTACCTGTTGGTGAGCTTTTCCAGCATCTCGGGGTAGCGGTCCCCTTCCACGTGTATCTTCGCGGCGGCGGAGTCGATTTGGCGCAGGTCGTCCCGGCTCAGGCTGATGTCGAGGGCGCCGTTGTTCTCGTCCAGGCGCTCAAGTTTCGTTGTTCCCGGGATGGGTACGATCCACGGTTTTTGCGCCAGCAGCCAGGCGAGGGCGATCTGCGCGGGGGTGGCTTTTTTCTGAGCCGCGATTTCCCCCAAGAGGTCCACCAGTGCCTGGTTCGCCTGCCGCGCCTCGGGCGTGAAGCGGGGGAGGGTGGTGCGGAAGTCGGTGCTGTCGAAGGTGGTGCCGGCGTCAATCTTTCCGGTCAGGAAGCCTTTGCCGAGCGGGCTGTAGGCGACGAGCCCGATGCCCAGTTCCTCCAGCGTGGGGAGGATCTCCGCCTCGGGGCGGCGCCACCACAGCGAGTATTCGTTCTGCAGCGCGGCGACCGGCTGCACGGCATGTGCACGGCGGATGGTCTGCACGCCCGCCTCGGACAGGCCGAAGTGTTTCACCTTCCCTTCCTGGATCAGCTGCTTCACCGCGCCTGCCACGTCCTCGATCGGAACGTCCGGGTCGACCCTGTGCTGGTAGAAGAGGTCGATGACGTCGATCTTGAGCCGCTTTAGGGAGGCCTCGGCGACTTCCCGGATGTGCTCCGGGCGGCTGTTCAATGCCGGAGTCGCGCCCTTCATCCCCCTGGGATCTTTGCCGGGGGCGATGTCGAAGCCGAACTTGGTCGCGATTACCACCTGCTCCCTCAGGGGAGCGAGCGCCTCGCCGACCAGTTCCTCGTTTGTGAAGGGGCCATAGACTTCGGCCGTATCGAAGAAGGTGACGCCGCGTTCCACCGCCGTCCTCAGCAGGGTGATCATCTCCTGTTTGTCCTTGGGCGGACCGTACGAGAAGCTCATCCCCATGCAACCAAGGCCCAGGGCGGAAACTTCCAGCCCGCTGTTTCCGAGTTTACGCTTTTGCATACTGGTCTCCTTTAACTGATAGGTGTTGTAGTTGATGCAGTAGGGACCGATGTTGTGAGAGTCGGCATACCGGCAAATTCTACCGCATCGTGCCCCATGCTCCAGCCGGCCATGCTCGTGTCCCGTTGGAGATGATTGGATCGTAGCTCTTATAACGGAAAGGTTGGTAGACCGATCCTGCCTGATTTTTGCCTGATTCTCCGGGCGCTGCAAAAAATGTTGTAATGGGTGCGGAGCTTGGGTAGGATGAGTTACGTCAAAAGGTTGTTAAAACAGCTTGTTGGGCTGCTGCTTGGAGGTTCTCGCAATGAAAGACGCTATTGAAAGTTTGAGACGGAGTGTTGCCCGATGGACTGAACGGGGAGAGTTGTTCCAGACGCCGGTCCCCGGCCTGTCGCTGTTCAAAAGGGAAGAAGTCACCGAACCCGCCAGCGGCATGTACGAGCCCAGTGTCTGCCTGGTAGCGCAAGGCGCCAAGCGCGTTCAGCTTGGTGACGAAACTCTGATCTACGACGCCAATCACTTCCTGATCACGTCGGTGCATCTGCCCACGGTGGTGCAGATCATCGAGGCAAGCCCCGAAAAGCCGTATCTGGGGCTGAGGCTGATGCTCGACCTGCGAGAGGTTTCCCAACTGATGCTCGACAGCAACCTCCCCCAGCCCCGTACCCAGCAGTCCAGCCGCGGCATGGCGGTCGGAGAGGTGACCTTGCCGCTTCTCAGCGCGTTCCAGCGCTTGCTCGACCTGCTTGACGACGAGAAGGATGTTGCCATTCTCGCACCGATGATCCAGCGTGAGATCATCTACCGGTTGCTTGTCGGCGACCAGGGGGCGCGCCTGAGGCAGATTGCTTCGGCGGGAAGCCAGAGCCAGCAGATCGCCCGGGCCATCGACTGGCTCAAGGGGAACTTCAGCAGTCCGTTGCGTATCGACGATCTGGCAACCAAGGTCAACATGAGCACCTCGACCTTCCACCACCACTTCCGGACCCTGACCGCCATGAGCCCGTTGCAGTACCAGAAGATGCTGCGCCTGAACGAGGCCCGGCGCCTGATGCTCACCGAGCGCTTGGACGCGACCACTGCCGCCTTCAACGTAGGTTACGAGAGCGCCTCCCAGTTCAGCCGCGAATACAGCCGCCTGTTCGGAACGCCGCCCTTGCGGGACATCACCCACCTGCGCCGCATGGCGACCGCCGACATTCCATCATCGGTCTCCGCCTGATCCGCTAAAGCGCCCATCTGCGGTGTACCCATCAACAAAGTGTTGATGACCATCGCAACGATGTTGATGACCATCGCAACGATGTTGATGACCATCACAACGATGTTGATGACCATCGCAACGATGTTGATGACCATCGCAACGATGTTGATGGCCATCACAACTATGTTGATGACCATCACAACTATGTTGATGACCATCGCAACGATGTTGATGACCATCGCAATAATGTTGATGACCATCGCAACAATGTTGATGACCGTCGCAACTGTGTTGATGACCGTCGCAACTGTGTTGATGGCCATCACCAAGAAGTTGTTGCTGGCCGTTGCTCCAAGGAGTGGTTATTGCTGGTCCTCGATGTTCCAATACCCCGGCTTGGCGCATGTGCTGAGACCTTCCGAGCCCTTTTCTGAAGCAGTCGACTCGCGTGCCTTCACCGCTGCTTCCTTGGTGAGGATTACCATCTCGACCTCCTCCCCCACGTGACTCTTGATGGCCGCCACATCCTGACCATTTTTCAATTCGAGAACTATGTGGCCGTCGTCGTCCTGTCCTATCATTCCCGTTGCCCTCAGTCTCATGGGTCACCCCCTGTTCGCATTGTCCGGAAAAACACACAGAATCGTGCCATGTGATTAAAAAAAGTCAATGTGTTGGCCGGGAGAGGCAGGTAAGTAGCAGCGGGAATCCGTGGCGGGGAGGGGGCGGGAACAAAAAAAGCGGCGTCTCGCGACGATGACCGTAAATGGTATCGCCGCGAGACGCCGCTCTTCTCATTTTTCGTGGTGCTGACTGCCTGTCTATTCTGCGAGCAGCCTCTTTATGGTGTCTTCCATCGTCTTCGCAGTTTGATCCGAGAACCCCTGGAACCTTTCGGCGACGACTCCCTTCTTGTTGATGACGAAGACGGTCGGGATGGAACGCAGGCCATAGTCGGTCTGCATCTCCTCGCCGGCTATGGCGACGGGGTAGCTGATCCTGCGCTCGTTGATGAAGTTCTTTACGTCGCGGTCGCTCCCTTCGTCGACGCTGACACCGAGCACCTGCAACCCCTGCTTTCCGTACTTCGCCCTCAGCGAGTTCAGGTGGGGGATGGCCTCCTTACAGGGGAGGCACCAGGTGGCGAAGAAGTCCATCACCAGGACATAGCCCTTGTAATTGCTCAGGGTGATCGGCTGCCCGGAAGTGGTGGTCAATCTGATCGGGGGAGCGGGGTCGCCTTTTTGCAGTATCGCGGCTGCCGGCTGCGTGAAGAGCAGCAGGCCTGCGAGTGCCAGCGGGGTAATTCTCATCAGGTATTTCTTAAACTGCATCTGCTTTTTCATTTTTAGAGAGCCTTATTGATCAGGGCCTCCAGCTGGGCTTTCGGGATGGCGCCGACCACCTGGTCCAGCACCTTGCCGTCCTTGATCAGGATTACGGTGGGAATCCCGCGCACGCCATACTTGCCAGGGGTCGCCGGGTTGTCGTCAACGTTGACTTTGCCTACTTTAACGCGTCCTTCGTATTCGGACGCGACCGTATCGATGAGGGGAGCGATAGCTTTGCAGGGGGCGCACCAGGTGGCCCAGAAGTCTACCAGCACCGGGATGTCGGACTGCAGGACTTCCTTCTCAAAGTTGTCGTCGGTAAAGGTATGTACGTTTTCGCTGGCCATGGAACCTTCTCCTTTAATAAAAAAAAGTGAGTTCTACTATAAATGAGCCGATGAAAAAAGCAAGGAGTAATTGCCCCCTTGGTGAGAGCCAACTAAAGTCGGCAAACCCCTCGCATCGTTCATGTATTCAGCATTGACAGGTCGGCGGGATAGGGCCATATTGGGGCGGCCGACCGCCATAAATCAACGACCCCGGCCGTCCCGGCGGCGTGCTACGGAGTGCCCGTGCGTCATTATCCCATAAACCTGAACCTGAAGGGGCGCCTTGTCGTGGTCGTAGGCGGAGGCAAGGTCGCGGCCCGCAAAGCGGCGCGCCTGGTCGGCGCGGGGGCGCGTGTCACCGTGGTTGCGCCTGTGGTGGAGGAGTCGCTTGCCGCTCTCGTAGCGCACGGGGGAGTCGCGCACCTGTGCCGCAGCTACCGGTCCGGGGACATCTCCGGTGCGATCCTTGTCTTTGCTGCCACCAGCGATCCCGCCGTCAATCGCGAGGTGGCACGGGAGGCCCGGGAACTCAATATCCTCGTCGACTGTGTCGATCTGCCGGGAGATGGGGACTTCGTGACACCCGCCGTTCTCGAACAGGGGGGGCTTCTCATCACCGTCTCGACTGGTGGAGCCAGCCCTTCTCTGTCAAAAAGCATCGTCGAACGACTGAGGCCCCAGTTTGGTCCTGAATACGGTGAAGCTGTTGCTCTTTTAGATGCCGTCCGTGAAAAGCTATTGACTGAAAAGGTGGGGAACGCATACAATGACACGGTTTTTGCCGAGCTTGCCGCGCTGGACCTCCCCGCGCTGATTAAAAATGGGCAGAGAGATGCCATAGACCAGATACTCCTGAAGCTCTCCGCTGCCGGGGCCGCACCGGGCCCGGCAGGGGCAGGAAAAGAGGACCCTTCATGAACGCCTTGCTCTTCAACAGCACCCTGGTCATCTACGCGGTCGTCACCGCTGTCTACCTGATCTACCTGCTCAAGCCGAAGGAGTCCCTGGGCAAAACAGCCCTCTGGCTCACCCTGGCCGGCTTCCTCGTGCACTGCGGTTTCACCCTGAACCGCTTCATCGAGGCGGGGCACACCCCGATCACCAACCTGCACGAATCGCTCTCCTTCTTCAGTCTCTCGGTGGTCGGCATCTTCCTGCTGCTGGAAAGGCGTTACAAGATCAGCATCCTCGGCTCGTTCATGATGCCGGTGGCGCTGTTGATCATGGCGATCTCCGCCTCCTTCTCCACCATCATTCCGCCTTTGAACCCGGCCCTGAAAAGCAAGTGGCTCGCGGTCCACACCATCATGGCGTTTCTGGGGTATGCCGCCTTCGCCATCTCCTTCGGCGTCAGCATCATGTACCTGATCCAGTCGCACTTCCTGAAGACGCGCCGGCTCGGTTCCATGTTCCAGAAGCTGCCGTCGCTGGACATTCTGGACGACATAAGCTACCGCTGCCTCACCTTCGGTTTCCCGCTCCTGACCTTCGCCATCATCTCGGGCGCCATCTGGGCGGAGACCGCCTGGGGGACCTACTGGAGCTGGGATCCCAAGGAGACCTGGTCGCTGATCACCTGGTTCATCTACGCCGCCTTGCTGCACGGCAGGCTCACCACCGGTTGGCGCGGCAGGAAAGCCGCCATGCTCTCCATCTTTGGCTTCGTCATCATGCTTTTCACCTTCCTCGGCGTTAACCTGTTGCTGCCGGGGCTGCACAGCTACAAGTAAGAGGGATTTCCCCAGAAGGGGCAGGGATTGTTATGAACATTATTGTGGTCGGGCTTTCGCACAAAACTGCCGCAGTTGAAATCCGGGAAAAGGTCGCATTCTCCCCCACCCAGATGGAGAAGCCTCTCAATGCCCTCGTGGCGCTCCCCGACATCACCGAGGCCGTGATCGTTTCCACCTGCAACCGCGTGGAGCTCTACGCCACCACCCGTGACGTCGCCGGCGGCATGGCCCGCCTGAAGCGCTTTCTTGCCGAGTACCACAACTTCCCGCTGGAGACGCTGGAGAAGCACCTGTACAGCTACCACGGTGAGGAGGCCACCCGCCACGTGTTCCGCGTCGCCTCGAGCCTCGATTCCATGGTGGTAGGCGAGCCGCAGATCCTCGGGCAGATCAAGACATCCTACGGCTACGCCGCCGAGTTCAAGAGCTCCGGCGTGATCCTGAACCGCTTCCTGCACAAGGCCTTCTCCGTCGCCAAGAGGGTGAGGACCGAGACCAAGATCGCCTCTTCGGCCGTTTCCGTCGCCTTTGCCGCGGTGGAACTGGCCAAGAAGATCTTCGGCGAGCTCTCCGACAAGACGGTCCTTCTGATCGGAGCCGGCGAGATGTGCGAACTGGCCGCCAAGCACTTCATCAACGTCGGCGTGCGCGGCGTCATGGTCACCAACCGCACCTACGAGCGCGCCGAGAAGCTGGCCGAGGAGTTCGACGCCAAGCCGGTCCACTTCGAGGCCCTGATGGACCACCTCCCCAAGGCGGACATCATCCTCTCCTCCACCGGGGCTCCCCACTTCATCATCCACGAAAAGGACATGGAGGACGTGCTCAGGCGCCGCAAGCTGAAGCCGATGTTCTTCATCGACATCGCCGTACCGCGCGACATCGACCCCAAGGTGAACGACGTGGAGAACTGCTATCTCTACACCGTCGACGACTTGAACGGCGTGGTGGCCACCAACCTTGAGCAGCGCAAGATAGAGGCGGCCAAGGCCGAGGCCATCGTCGAGCAGGAGATCGGGCAGTTCTTCAAATGGCTCTCCTCGCTGGACGTGACCCCGACCATCGTGGCACTCAGGAGCCACTTCGACGAGATCAGGAAGGCGGAACTGGCCAAGACCCTCTCCAACTGGAAGGATCTCCCTCCCGGTGCGGAGAAGAAGATGGAAGCACTGACCAACGCCATCATGAACAAGCTGCTGCACCACCCGACCAGCCTCTTGAAGAGGACCGACCAGGGGAGCCGCAACGACCTGTACGTCGACGCACTGCGCCACCTCTTCGACCTGGAGACCCCCGAGCAGCAGGAAGGCATGATGGAGCTGGAAGATTAAATTTAACCGAAAAGGAGAATATATATGGCGCTGAAAGAGCTGAGAATAGGAACCCGCGCGAGCCAGCTCGCACTCTGGCAGGCAAACTGGGTCAAGTCCGAGCTGGAGAAACGCTACCCCGACATGACGGTCACCCTGAAGAAGATCAAGACCATCGGTGACAAGATCCTCGACGTGCCGCTGGCGCAGGTGGGCGGCAAGGGACTCTTCGTGAAGGAGATCGAAGAGGCGATGCTGCGCGGCGAGATCGACATCGCGGTGCACAGCATGAAGGACGTGCCGACCGAGTTCCCGGAAGGGCTGGGCCTTTACTGCATCACCGAGCGTGAAGATCCGCGCGACGCCGTCATCTCCCGCAACGTCAAGTTTCTCGACCTGCCGCAGGGCGCCCGCATCGGCACCTCGGCGCTTCGCCGCCAGGCGCAGCTGCTGAAGGTCCGCCCCGACCTGGAGATGGTCATCATCCGCGGCAACGTGCAGACCCGCATGGACAAGCTCGAGACCGAGGGGCTCGACGCCGTCATCCTGGCTGCCGCCGGCCTGAACCGCCTGGGCTTCGCCGACCAGATCACCGAGCTCCTGCCGACCGACCTTTCCCTGCCGGCCATCGGCCAGGGTGCGCTGGGCATCGAGTGCAACCTCTCCAACGAGGATGTGAAGGACGCCATCTCCTTCTTCAACCACCCGGACACCAGCCGCGCCGTTCGTGCCGAGCGTGCTCTTCTGTGGCGCTGCGAGGGCGGTTGCCAGGTCCCCATCGCCGCCTACGGCGAAGTGACCGGCGACGAGCTGAAGCTGACCGGTTTCATCGCCTCGGTGGACGGCAAGGTTTCCGTGAAGGGTGTGGTTACCGGCCCCGCCGACGACTGCGAGAAGCTGGGCGTGAAGCTCGCCGAGCAGCTCCTCTCCGAAGGTGGCCACGCCATCCTCGCCGAGGTGTACCAGCGTGAAGTCTCCCGGGAGAAGGAAATCCCGGTATAAAACCACCAAACCATTAGCCACGGAGGCACGGAGAAAATCTGAGAAAAGCCAAAGACTTTGGGGTTACCCCTTTTTTTGCCTTTCTCCGTGTCCTCCGTCTCTCCGTGTCCAACGGTTCTGACTTTCTTTTAAAGGCTAATGGTTCTACCTTAGCCTTTTGCCTTTTGCGCACGACACTCTCTTTTCCTGGTGCGAGATGACCGTTGATACGACAAAAAAAGGATATGTCTACCTGATCGGTGCGGGGCCCGGCGATCCCGGTCTCATCACCGTCAAGGGACGTGACTGCCTGGCCAAGGCCCAGGTGGTGATGTACGACTACCTGGCCAACGACGAGCTGCTGCGGCTCGCTCCCAAGGGGGCGGAGCTCATTTACGCCGGCAAGGTCGGCGGCGAGCACAACCGCGAGCAGAGCCAGATCAACGACCTGCTGGTGCAAAAAGCGCTCTCCGGCAAGGTGGTGGCCAGGCTCAAGGGGGGGGACTCCTTCATCTTCGGCCGCGGCGGCGAGGAGTGCGAGGCCCTGGTGGCGGAGGGAATCCCATTCGAGATCGTCCCGGGTATCACAGCCGCTGTAGGCGCCACCAGCTACGCGGGGATTCCGCTTACCCACCGCGGCGTCACCACGTCGGTCGCCTTCGTGACCGGTCACGAGAAGAAGGGAAAGGCCTCCTCCGAGATCGACTGGGAGGGCCTTTCGCTCGGGAGCGGCACGGTGGTCTTCTACATGGGGGTCACCAACCTGCCGCATATCGCGCAGAGCCTCATGGATCATGGCCGTGCGCCGGCAACCCCGGTGGCGCTGATCCGCTGGGGCACACGCCCCGAGCAGGAGGTGCTGGTAGGGACGCTGGCCGACATCGCCGAAAAAGCGCGCGTCGCCGGGTTCAAGGCCCCCGCCATCACCGTGGTCGGTGAAGTGGTCAACCTCAGGGAGACGCTGAGATGGTTCGATAACCGCCCGCTCTTCGGGCAGTCGGTCCTGGTTACCCGCGGCGCCGACCAGGCCGGCGAATTCACCTCGATGCTGGAACAGTTGGGCGCCCACGCCTACTGCTGTCCGACCATAGAGATCGCGGCACCCGGGAGCTACGCGGCCCTTGACGAGGCGATCGACGCCCTGGACAGCTTCCACTGGATCATCTTCACCTCGTACAATGCGGTCAAATACTTCTTCACCAGGCTTGCCGATCACGGCCTCGACAGCCGGGCCCTGGGAGCCTGCCGCGTCTGCGCAGTAGGTCCCAAGACCGCCGCAGCGCTCGCCCCCTACGGCATCCGCCCCGACCTCATTCCCGCCGAGTACAAGGCCGAGGGTGTGGTGGCCGCCTTCTCCGAATTGGAGATGGACGGCAAGTGGGTTCTCTTCCCGAAAGGCGACCGCGCCCGCGAAGTGATTCCGGAAGAACTCGGGCGCCTGGGGGCACAGGTGATCGCGCCGGTGGCCTACGCCAACCATACTCCCGCGAGCATCCCGGAGGAGGCGTTACAGGCGCTGGAGGAGAGGCGCATCGACTGCGCCACCTTCACCTCCTCGTCGACGGTTCAGAACCTGGCGGGCATCCTTGGGGAAAATCGATTCCTGCACCTGATGGAAGGGGTGAAGATCGCCTCCATAGGGCCGATCACCTCCAGGACCTGCCGTGACCTCGGCCTCGAGGTGCACATGGAGCCGGCCGAGTTCACCCTGGAAGCGCTGTCGCGGGAGATGGTCAGGTACTTCGGCGGGAAATAGCAGAGCGCTTTCCCCCCCGGTTAGATCCTTCGCAGCACGCACAATCTGCCCCTCACGTCCCCTCGCCCTCCGGGAGAGGGACGTGAGGGATCCTTTTAGAAACGAACGCATAACCAAAAGGAGAAATCTATGTTCTACCCGGTGTACAGAGCGAGACGAATTCGGGGCAAGGAAGTCTTCAGAAACATGGTCAGGGAGACCTCCGTTTCCGCCAACGATCTGATCTACCCGATGTTTTCCGCCTTCGGCAAGGGGATCAAAAAAGAGATCTCGTCCATGCCGGGGATCTATCAGCAGTCCATCGAGAACATCGTCGAGGAGGCCCAGGAGGTTTACGAGCTGGGTGTTCCGGCCGTGATCCTGTTCGGCATCCCCGAGCAGAAGGACGCCATGGGGAGCGACGCCTACTCCGAGACCGGCATCATCCAGGAGACCATCCGCGCCATCAAGAAGAGCGTGCCCAAGCTCGCCGTCATCACCGACGTCTGCATGTGCGAGTACACCGACCACGGCCACTGCGGCGTGATCAAAAACGGCGACGTGGACAACGACGAGACCCTGGAGCTCTTGGCCCGCGAGGCGCTCTCTCACGCCCAGGCAGGCGCCGACATGGTCGCCCCCTCCGACATGATGGACGGCCGCGTGGCCGCGATCCGCGAGTCGCTGGACAACAACGGCTTTAACCACATCCCGCTGATGAGCTACGCGGTCAAATACGCCTCCGGCTACTACGGTCCGTTCCGCGAGGCTGCCGAATCCACCCCGCAGTTCGGTGACCGCCGCTCCTACCAGATGGATCCGGGCAACAGGCTCGAGGCGATCCGCGAGGCGAGGATGGACGTCGAAGAAGGTGCGGATATCCTGATGGTCAAGCCCGGCCTGCCGTATCTCGACATCGTGCGCGAGGTGAGAAACGAGTTCAACCTCCCCACCGCCGTGTACAACGTCTCCGGCGAGTACAGCATGGTGAAGGCCGCCGCCAAGATGGGGTGGATCGACGAGGACCGCGTGGTCATGGAGACCATGATGTCCTTCAAACGCGCCGGCGCCGACCTGATCCTGACCTACCACTCCAAAGAAGTGGCCAAGCTGCTGCGCAAGGGTTACGAGGCGGAGCTGAACGGCCGTTGCGGCTGCGGCTGCCGGTAGCCAGTAGCACCATATAAAGTAAAAGCCCTTGTCGACTCTGTCGGCAGGGGCTTTTTTATGTTCATTGGGGAATTGGCGGGAAGGTGGCGTATGTTGCCTGCGGTGCACCGCGCGTGTCCCCACGTTCCCCCTTTTGCAAAGGTTCTATTAGCGATGCGTGGTGGTTTCCCACCTTGGAGCCCTTCCCCGAAGGGGGGGGCTGGCTCCGCCAGGGGCCTGTCCCCTTGGTGCTTGGGACGTTGGCTGAGCTGAATGGAGCGTTCCGCTAGAGGAGCCAGTCCCTTCTGCCGTGCGCCCTCTCTCCTGTAAGATCCATACCGCCACCGTCCGCTAATAAAGCCTTCGCAAAGGAGGGCATCGCAGTTATTTCCACCGGTTCAGCATCACTACGACCGGAAGGATGGCGCGTGCACCCTCGACGACGGCGCTGCGCGGGTGGGCTGCGGTGAAGACGTTGATGCCGGTGCGCTCCTCCAGCAGGTGCCGCAGTCCCGGTATCAACGCGCCGCCGCCGGTGAGACAGATGCCGCTGTAGATGATGTCGCACCCAATATCGTTGGGCAGGTCCCTGATGAAGATGTCGATACCGTCGGCAATCTCTTCGAGGACCGTGGGCAGGGCGGCAGCAGCCGTCATTCCCGCCGGGTGTTCCCCAGCGCTGGTGCCGTAGCTCCGCAGCAGCAGGTCCGCCTCCTCCTCATCAAGCGTGGTTTTGCGCTCCGACGCGACTGCCGTCGCGATGGCCCGCCGCATACGGCAACAGCCGCCCCGGAGGGCGTAGCTGGCGATGACTTTTCCGCAGCGGAATACGGCACAATCGGTGACACCGTCGCCGACATCCACCACCATCTGGGCGTAAGGAGAAGAAACATCGAGGCTGGCGCCAACGGCGGCGGCGAGCGGCTCCGGGATGATGGACACCGCCGCGGCCCCCGCCTTCATGATCGCATCCGTCAGCAGCTGCCGCTCGCTTTCACTGGCGTCGCTGGGGGCGCAGCCGAGGATGCTCGGCTTCACCATGCCGAAGACACGGCGCTTTTCGATGACTGGCTGCAGGATTTGGACGGTCGTGTCCGGGTCGACGACGACGCCGTCGCGCAGCGCCCTGCGGGAGCCGATCCGGGAGGGGACTTCGAAGATCCCGCAGTTTCCGGTCGCAATACGAGTGGTTGCAGTGCCGACATCAAGAGCGACGTGTTGTCGCCACTGATCGATGTTGAAAATAGTCATGATCCTGACCCGACAAGTTGCTGTTCTGGCAGGAGTGAGCATAGCCCAAGGCGCAATGAGGGTCAAACAAAAGTGTTAAGGCGTCAACACAGAGGTCACAGAGGTTCACAGAGGAAAACAAAAAGCTTTGTCTCTGTGTCCGCCCGGGTTTTCCCCCGGTGTCCTCTGTGCTCCGCTTTTCAAGTTTTTGTCTCTAGGCCCTGATCATCACCAGCAGCATCTTGAAGCGCTTGACCGCACGCAGGGAATGCGGCTTGTTGGCGGGCATGATGATGATCTCCCCGGCCGACACGGTGTGCGTCGTCCCCTCGATATTTATTTCCGCCTCGCCGTCCAGCACCTGCACGAAGGCATCGTACGGAGCGGTGTGTTCGCTCAACCCCTCACCGGCGTCAAAAGCGAAAGCTGTGATCGTGCCGACAGGCTTGTCTATGACCGTCCTGCTCACCACCGCGCCGTCCTGATAGCCCGCAAGATTCACCAGGTTCAATGCCTCACCCAGAGCCACACCCTTTTTCTCAGCCATGTCATTTCTCCTTTTCCTGTGAGCTTGCCGTTGTTCTCTTGATGGGAACTGTAACCCGTACAGAGAGTGTTGCAATTGATGCAGGTCAATCTAATGGTAAAATTCTGCGCATGCCCAAACCTTTCCGCTACCTCGAACCCACCTTCTTCGCGGGTCTCTTCGACGACCCGCTGCTCCTGGTCCGGGTACGTCCCACCGGACGTGCGCTCCTCTTCGATTGCGGCAAGATGCATCACCTCGCCAAGAGAGTCTACACCTCCATCGACGCCATCTTCATAAGCCACGCCCACATGGACCATTTCATGGGGATGGATAGCGTGATCCGCCACAGTCACGCCTCGCCACGCACCATCGACGTGTTCGGCCCCCCCGGCCTTGCCGGCCGCATGGCCAACAAGTTCGCCTGCTACGACTGGAACCTCGCCGACACCTTCTGGGGTAACTTCCGTGTCAACGAGGTCGGGGCAAACGGCCGGGTCACCAGCACCCTGTACAACGGCCCGGAAGCCTTTGCCGCCACTTCCGAGGGAGAGCGTAACGGCGTGCTCTACGGCAACCGGCACCTGACCGTCACCGCCACGCAGTGCGAGCACCACATCCCGGTGATGGCCTACCGGATAGACGAGGGTGCCGCATTCGTGCTCGACGACCATCGCATGGCCGTAGAGGGGGTGCGGAAGGGGGCCTGGCTGAAGGATATGGAGAAGCTGTTCCACGACGGCGTGATGGAGAGGAACCCGGTCCGCTACCCGTGCGAGATCGGAGGGAGCGTGGAGGAGAGGCTGGAGCCGGATGCGGCCGCCCTGTACCAGCGCATCAGGAAGTTTGAAGAGCCGGCCAGCATCGGCTATGTGACTGACGTCGGGTACTCCGGGGAGAACCTGGAGCAATTGGCGGGCCTGTTGGAAGGAGTGACCCTGCTGGTGTGCGAGTGCGCATTCCTGGCGTCCGAACAGAAGAAGGCGGAGCTGTCCCGTCATCTCTGCACCACGCAGTTCAACAAGCTGCTGGAGCGCTTGCGTCCCAGGTACGTGCTGCCGATGCACTTCTCGAAGACCTACCAGAGAGGGAGTGCGCCGCTATATGAGGAGATCGAGCCGCCGCCCGGCGTCACCGTTTTGAAGATCCCCGATCGATTGACCCCGCGTCCCATCATGGAAGGCGAGGTGCCGCGGCCGGTAGAGCTATGAGCCTCACGCAAAGCCGCAAAGGCGCAAAGAGAGACACAAGACAGAACCAGTGGCCACGGAGAAAATCTGAGGAAATCTGAGAATGCAAAAACAAAAAAAGGGTAAAACCTTTTGCTTCTACCCTCCGGCTTTTCTCGGTTTTCTCAGAAGTTCTCAGATTTTCTCCGTGGCTAATGGTTCAGACTTTCTTAGCGTCTTTGCGGCTTTGCGTGACACGAAGTGGATTTTCTGCTACAAAAGCAGCCATGAAAAAGACCACCTCCAACAGTGATGCCCCGGTAGTCTACTCCTGTGAATTCGGCCGCATGTGCCCCGGTTGCGGAAAGCCGGTCAGCGCCTGTGCCTGCAAGAAATCCTCAGCGCCCGCAGGTGACGGAGTGGTGCGCCTGAGACGCGAAACCAAAGGACGCGGCGGCAAGACCGTCATCGTCATCACAGGGCTCCCCCTCGACGCGGCGGCGCTCACGGCACTGGCGGGCGAACTGAAGAAGCGTTGCGGCTGCGGCGGGACCGCCAAGGAGGGCGTCATCGAGATCCAGGGCGACCACGCCGAGGTGCTCCTCGCCGAGTTGATCAAGCGCGGCTACAAGGCCAAACGCGCGGGAGGCTGATCCGGCTATTCCACCGGGAACGTTTTTCCTCCAAGTTCCACCTTGTCGCCAGGACGCAGCTTCCTGCCGCGGCGCAGTTCCACCTCGCCGTTTACCGAGACCATCCCTTCCGAGATGATGATTTTCGCCTCGCCTCCGGAGCAGACCGCATCCACCGCCTTAAGAAAACTGTCCAACTTGATAAATTCTGTATCTATCTTCACAGATCCTCCACATCTCAAAGTCTCGCCGTCATGGCGCGGTTGAATTTAGCACAAAATTCTGCTAAAAAGGGACATTTCGCTAAGGAGAACCCCGCATGTACACTACCAACGATTTCAAGAAAGGCCTCGTCATCCAGCTGGACGGCGCGCCCTGCGTGTTAGTCGACGTAAGCTTTCAGTCCCCTTCGGCCCGTGGCGCCAACACCATGGTGAAGACCAAATACCGCAACCTGATCACCGCGCAGGTCCTCGAGAAGACCTTCCGTTCCGGTGACAAGGTAGACGAGGCCGATTTCGAGCGTCACAAGGGGCAGTTCCTCTACGCCGACGGCGGCCGCGGCATCTTCATGGACCTGGAGACCTACGAGCAGTTCGAGATGGAAGAGGACAACTTCGAAGCCATCGCGCCGTTTCTTCTTGACGGTACCGAAGTGCAGCTTGGCATCTTCCAGGAGCGCATGGTCAACGTGGACCTTCCCATGGTAGTCGAACTGGTGGTAACCGAGACGGCTCCCGCCATGAAGAACGCCACCGCCACCGCGCAGACCAAGGAAGCCGTCTTGGAGACAGGTCTGCGTCTGCAGGTGCCGCCGTACCTCGAGGCAGGCGAGAAGATCAAGGTCGACACCCGCGACGGTCGTTTCATCTCCCGCGCCTAGTTTAGCTTGTCCACCGAAGCCTTGGCGAAGGTGGAAAGAAAAGGGTTGACACAATCAGGGAATCAAAGTATAAAGTTGGTCTCTTGCCCAGATAGCTCAGTCGGTAGAGCAGAGGATTGAAAATCCTCGTGTCGGCGGTTCGATTCCGTCTCTGGGCACCACTAGAAAGTAAAGAGACCAGTTAGAAATAGCTGGTCTCTTTTTTTATTTCTTCCTTACGGCTCGGCAGGTACTGTCACACCACTTGGAGGCAGTGATGCATCTGAACACCGAACACTTCGCTCGCTGCATCAAAACCCTGGAGAGCTCCCTCACGCTTCTCACCGCGTCTGATCCTGACAGCATCGAATACGAAATATATCGCAACGCAGTTGTCAAAGGTTTCGAGTTGACCTTGGAAACGGGCGGCAAGCTGCTCCGTAAGGCTCTGAAGGCTTACACCGGCAGCCCAAGAGAAGTCGACAGTCTCACCTACAAAGACGTTTTGCGTCATGCCGCCAAACACGGTCTGATGGAGGCCGATACTGTCGAACGCTGGTTCCTCTATCGCGACAACCGAAACAGCACTGCACATGATTATGGTGTCGGTTTTGCGGAAGATACACTGAAAGTCCTGCCCGGGTTCATCGTTGACGCCCGTGCCTTGGAGGCCACTTTGCTGGAGCGTTCAGGCGATGCCGAAGCTTGATTTGCGCCCTGAATGGTTGGAGATGGTTCGCCAGTTGCTGGCCGTTCATCTCCCGGATGCCGAGGTGCTTGCTTATGGCAGCCGGGTGCAGGGGACGTCCCACGACGGTAGCGATCTCGACTTGGTCGCCCGGAACGTCGCCGACCTCAGCGTACCGCAACCAAACCTTTTTGAGCTGAAAGAGGCTTTGTCCGACAGCAACATCCCCATTCTCGTCGATATCCTCGATTGGGCGCGTATTCCTGAGAGCTTCAGGGGGGAGATCGAGCGAGGCGGGACCGTGCAGGTGCAAAGCGGCAAACGTCGCTAGAAAAGAGCTTCCTTTTCCCTCACAGACGAACCGGACACCATGGTCCACCGGAGTCACTTTACGCTGGCCGCCCGCGTCCCTTGGAACCTCCTCAACCTCCCCTTCTATTTTTGCCCTGCTCCAGTTCATCAAATAAAATCATTAGACATCGAAAGTGAATAGTGGTATGAGAGCAACTGAACTTAGAGCCTGCGAAAGCAGGAAGAGCGGGGAATAGCAATCTAAAAGCGAAATTCAGGGCTGCTGCCGATAAGAGCAAAATCAGAGTAATCTGATGACGCAAAACCATAGGGTCCATAGAGAGATTATGGATAGCCGGTTACCGAAGAAGCGGGGATTTTTAAAAGCGCCCATGTTCTCAGCGTAAATGCTGAGTCGGGCGCTTTTTTTTGTGTGCCCGCTGCTATGACGACAGCGGGCTGGCAGAACCTGCGGTGTTTCTTTATGGCCTGCACACATAACAGCTGCAGGCACACTCAACAACTGGAGGAAGTATGTTCAAAGCCACTATGAAAGTAATGATGCTCTTCGCTCTCACCGCCATGCTCTTGCCCGGTTGCGCGGCGATCCAGCACCGCAACCTCGAAGTGTCAGCGAAAATGAGCGACACGGTGTTCCTGGATCCGGAGACTCTTGAATCCGGCAAGCCGATTTACGTCAGGGTGACCAATACCAGCGACTTCCAGGAGATCGACTTCGGCAAAGCTCTGAAAGACCAGATCACAGCCTCGGGGCGCAAAGTTACCTCCAACCCCAAAGAGGCAGCATACCTGTTGCAGGCGAACCTTTTGTACCTTGGTGAAGAGAAGAAAGACATGACCATGGAAGGGGCCGTGGCCGGCGGCGTCGGTGGCGCCATTCTCGGTATGGCCAGGGCTGACGGGCGCGGATACGGCGGGGGGCTTACCGGTCTCGCCATAGGTGCAGCAGGTGCGGGGCTCGGCGCCCTAGCCGGGTCCATGGTGCACGTCGATACCTACCTTGGCCTGGTGGATATCTCGATCAAGGAAGCCGTTGAAGGTGGTGTCACCGGTACAGAGACAGCCTCCCTTAGCAACGGATCCAGCACCTCCAAAAACACCACCCGGAGCGTGTCCGACAGCAGGCAGGAGTACCGCACCCGCATCGGCGTGAAAGCAGTGCAGACCAACATCAACCGTGAGGAAGCCACCAAGACGATCTCTGGCCGCCTCGCTTCCCAGATAGCGGGATACTTCAAGTAAAGACTGAGTGCCCCCGCTCGTGCGGGGGCACCCTATCGGTCTCGGTACTATTTTGATCTTCTGTGGCACCATAGCCTGTGCGGTCGCATCATTGGCTGGTTCTTCAGCCGATGAAAGCATTTCAAGCTGATGGCTGTTGCCGTCAAAGGAATGTCCGCCGTTAACTCGCCACGTTTGAGCGCAATTGGTCAAGAAAGGGGCAATATTGTGATTCGGTTTCTTCGAATAATGGTGGCTTTTGTAGTTTTACTGGTGCCGGTATTAAGTTTTGCCGATGCTAACTTGGACGCATGCTGGAACTTTTCAAAAGCAAGTGATTACTCACGCGCCGTAGAGCATGCAAAAAAAGCCACTAAATCGTCTCCAAAAAATTATGAAAGTTTTTATTGTCTTGGATATTCTTTACGGATGGCAGGAGAACTCAATTCCGCTTTGTCCGCGTTTAAAAAGGCAGAGGAACTTACCAGCGATAAAGAAGCCTTGATGTACATTTATAACCAGCAAGGCATAGTTCTAAGTACAACCGGAGAAGAAGAGCAAGCGTTGCAGGAGTATAGTAGATATCTAAGCATTGCTAAAGAGCTTGGTAGAACGGGTGATGAAGGTACAGCCTTGGCAAATATTGCTGATATTTACCATAATCGTGGTCAGCTTGATCAATCCTTAGAATATTATCAAAAAGCCCTTCAGTTAACTGAAGATGAGAAGTCCGCTCCTGTTTACAATAACATGGGCTTGCTTTACGCTTCGAAAGGCGACACTGATAAAGCCGTAGAATATATCAAACGCGCAATTGAGATTGATGAAAAGAAAGGCGATTACCACGCTCAAGCAATACATTTGCTGAACTTAGGGTCCATTCAAACACGGTTGCGCGAGTTTTCTCTGGCCAACGACTCCCTTTTCCAAGGACTAGATAAAGTCAGGAAGGTCAAAGATGCATATTGGGAGGCTGTAGCAGATGTCTATCTGGGGCGGTTGTACAGAGATATGGGGAATATACCCCTTGCCCGGAAGTGGTTTAGTGCCGCTATAGATATATACTCCAAGATAGGGGCTGCTGCTGACCTGGCAAATACCAGAGCTGCATTTGAGGACCTCTCGCAACCCCGTCCGTATGGCGGAATCGAGATCGGGGCCAAAGGGGTTAAGGCCTCTGTGTTAATTATCAAACCTCTGCCTGAAGGGTCTTATGATGTAGACGAGGCTCTCCGCAAAACCATTAATACCACAATCTTCGCTGGTGTGAAAACAAAGGGAGCCTTTGAACCCCAGGCTATTGATGAGACGGCCAACGCCGTAAAAGAACTCTTCGACTTGATGGTTGGCAGCTACAAGGTCGACATGAAAAACATCTACCTTGTTGGGAGCAGCGCCGTTGCAAAGGCCACCAACCGTGATGCCTTGACGGAAAAAGTAAAGCAACTAACGGGCGCAAAGCTAACATACATTACCAAGGATGACGAAGTCCTCTATAATGTGGTGGGAAGCATTCCTGCAGATAAAATCGCCAAAGCCCTCTCTGTTGACATCGGCAGTGGTAACACAAAGATTGGATACTGGGATCGAGCCAATGGTCGGGACAATGTTGTTGCCGTCGAAGTGCCACTTGGCACTGTTTCCCTCTCCGATGCTGTAGCCAAAGCTGGCGATGACCCGAAAGCCTTGTCTAACGCCGCAGACAAGGTCATTCATGAAGAGCTTGCCCCTAGGCTAAAGGCAGAAATGCAGAGGCGACCGGGTTACCGTAACCGCCGCCCAGTCTACCTTGTTGGCGGAATTGTGTGGGCTGTAGCAACACTCACTAAACCCGGCGATAGGAAAGATTTTACCAAGCTGACCCCGGCTGACGTCGACAAAGTCATAGCTGGTCTCAATAAAAACCCGGATGCGCTCTTAAACCCGTCTCTCTCCCACATCAAGGATCCGGAAATCAAGAAATGGGCTGAGTCTCAAATCAATTCGGTTAAGGATGTCTTCACTCCTGAGAATATGCTGTCTGGGGCAAAACTACTGAAAGCGGTCTTTACCGAAATGAAGATTAAAGAGGGTTATTTTGCTCGATGGGGCAGTTGGGTGGCTGGGAAAGTTTACCTGCAGGCATACGATGCTGAGGAGCAAGCAGCAAAACTCGCGAACTAGCCTCCATCCGTAGGCAAAGAATCATTCGCTTCCGGTCCCGCCGCGCTTCCAGTAACTCCTGGAACTGCGGCGGGATTTTTGTTGCAAGTGGTCTTTTTTTAATGTAGCGTCCTCATACCTTTTGTTGTATGAGTCAGTGCTGGTTTACCCGCAGGGGAAGGCGGTGTCGTTGTCCCTGTCGCCGCTGCCGGAAAGGAGTCCCGCGATGGTGGGGGCGAAGCCGGCGGCGCTGTGACAGCGCTGGCAATCGGTGGCTATGTTCGCGCTACCCTTGGCGTCGGCCGGGCCCGTCTTCCCGAGAGTTTCCGCAAAGAGATCGTGCGCCGAGGAGCGGTACAGGTGCAGTCGCCCCGCCCCCGGACCGACTGACCCTCGCGCGCCGTTTAGGGGTGAGGTTTCCGAACTACGCTCCGCGGCCTTGACCGGCTGCTTCGCCACGGGGGGCAAATGAAGGGGACGAAGACGATGACATGGCGCAGAAACAGGTCCGCAGGCGTGCTGTTGGTGGCTCTCCTTCTCGGTGCCGCCGGTGTCAGCCGGGGGGCTGTCGCACCCCTTACGCCGGACAAGAAAGTGGAGCAAAAGGGCGAGCCATCAGGGAGCCGCGAGGAGTTCCACCTGGCCGTGGCGAAGCTTTTGAAGGACCCGGAGTTCCTCGACAAGAACAACACCTTTAAAAAGGGGACGAAGATGTACCGCCTCTTCGACTCCTACCTGCGGGATACCTTGTCCGACCCGGCGGTAATAGATTTTCTCTACACTTCCGTCAAGGAAAATGCCGCCCACGTCACCGATTTCGATGCCTTCGGCAAGGCCCTCGTCGGAGATTACGCGGTGCGCGGGCTGACGCGCCTTTCCGAGCGTGAGTTCCAGGAGCTGCTGCGCGTGATGAACGTCATGGCGGACAGGCTCCCCGAACGGGACTGCGCGAATATGCTGCGCCCCGGAAGCGCTTTTGACTACCACTGGCTGGAGCTTTTGCCGCTGGAAGATGCCCAGGTGTACCTGCGCCTCACCCGCAAAGCGCTGATCGCCGAGATTACGCGCTCGCCGCGTCTGCCGGCGAACAGTAAGGAGCAGACCTCGGTGGCATATCAGGCCCTCTTCGCGGAGATAAAGAGACGGCTGCCGCCGGAAAAGCTCGAACAGTTCGGGAGGGTCTGGGGAAAACCGGAAGCCGCCCAGGACGGGGAGCTATGCTGGGGGTACCGGGTGCTCCTTTCCGGCATCCTCGATCTGCCAGCCGAGCCCCGGCGCTGGATGCTGCGCGAGTACGCCAACCTGCTGCGTCCGCGGGAATAGAGCTTCCCTGAAGGAGCCGGCGGCAGGGGGGCTTCGCGGTGGGACGGCCGGCGGTGCCGTTCGGGTAACGGGGTGAAAGCGAACCGGTGACGCTGCCGGATCAGAGAGGGTGAACGGCCGGCGCCGCGGTTGAGAAGCAATACGAATCCATTCCCTGCCATTAACAAAGAGAGGGGGCCAGGTTTCCACAACTGGCCCCTCTCTTTATTTCCGTTTGTTCTCATGGACGTCTTCACTCCTGTAGGAAGCGATCAGATGCAGGTGGCATTCTCCTTGAATTGTTAAGGCAGAAGTGCCAATCAAAACGTTATATGGCTGATCGGCTTCGTCTTAGCGGATGCGCAAGTACCCTTTACTTTTTCCTCAATTGAAGAAAATTATTTTAGTTGTAGTATTTACCAGGGTCGCTCGTGGAACGGGGCGAGAAATTACTGTCATGGAAGATTTCGTCGTGTGTTTCCGTCTCGGGGTACGACACATTGTACGCAGGAGAACGCTTTTGCTTAGACTGATATATCTCCTCTACTGATAGTGGAGGGGTAGGTACACTCTGAAAAAGCCCACAGAGTAACGGCGGCGTACAGAAGCGGCCGTTACCAAGGACACGCATGACGGCTCCCCCCTCTGTCGAAAAGCTGCCCCGCTGGACGAATGCGTTCCGCTTCGTCGCAGGTCCCCTTCTTACCCACCCTGCTGTTTTCCTTGTCTTTTGTCTTTTGTTAATCCTCACCTGCACCTGTCTTTTCCCCGCAGCCGCGGGCGCCTCCGGCAGGACCGTGACGGTCGGAGTCTACGAAAATCCCCCCAAGATCTTCACTTCCGACGCCGGCAAGCCCACCGGCATCTTCATCGACCTCATCGAGCAGATCGCAGAAAAGGAAGGGTGGCGCATGCGCTATGTTCCGGGTACCTGGAGTGAAGGCCTGGAGCGCCTGCAGAGGGGGGAGATTGACCTGATGCCGGACGTGGCCTACACCGCGGAGCGGGAAAAGATCTACGTCTTCAACAAGGTCCCCATCCTGTCCGGCTGGTCCCAGGTCTACGCGCGCAAGGGGAGCGGCATCCAGTCGATCCTGGATCTGAACGGAAAGCGCGTGGCGGGGCTGGAGAAGACCATCCAGCTGGAAACCGTCGACCGGCTGGCCAGGAGTTTCGGACTGAAAGTGACCCTGGTCCCGGTCTCCAATTACAAGACGGAGTTCCAGATGATCGCCGCGGGGCAGGTGGATGCCGGGGTCACCAACCGCTACTACGGCCTGATGTTCGCCAGGAAGTCCGGCCTCGAAGATACCCCCATCATGTTCGATCCGGCCCCCTACCTGTTTGCCGCACAGAAACCGGCCTCCGGGGAATCGCTGCAGTTGCTGGAAGCAATCGACCGCCACCTTGCCGAGATGAAGAACGATCCCCAGTCCGCCTACTACACCATCTTGAAACGGTGGACCTCGGAGGAGGTCGATTGGAAGCTGCCGCTGTGGCTGCAGTTTCTGGGGCCGGTGCTGGGCGTGGCACTGCTGATGAGCATCGTCGGGGGCATCGTTTTGAAGCATCAGGTCAAGGCGCGTACCAGGGAGCTGCAGCTGGTCAACCAGGAGATGGAACAGCGCGTCGAGGAACGGACCTACTCGCTCCAGGAAGCAAATCTCAAGCTGCGCGCCACCATGGAGGAATTGGCTGTGGCCAAGGAGGGGGCCGAAGCCGCCAACCGGGCCAAGTCGCTTTTTCTTGCCAACATGAGCCACGAGATACGCACGCCGCTGAACGCGGTGCTGGGGTTCAGCCAGATCGTGCTGCACGACCCGAAGCTGTCGCCGGAGAACCGCCACAACCTCGAGACGGTGAACCGCTCCGGGGAGCACCTGCTGGCCCTGATCAACGACGTCCTGGACATGGCCAAGATCGAGTCGGGGCGGGTGACCGTGGAGAAGGCGCCTTTCGACCTGCCCGGGCTGCTCCGGGAAGAGACGGAGCTGCTCACCCCCAAGGCGCTGGCCAAGGGGCTGCAGCTGGTGCTCGAGACCCAGCCGGACCTGTGCCGCTACGTCATGGGCGACGCGGGGAAGCTGCGCCAGATCGTTATCAACCTGCTCGGTAACGCCATCAAGTTCACCCAGAAGGGCGGGGTTTCGCTCCGGGCCCGGACTTCCGTGCGGGATGGGGGACTGTGGCTCGAGGTGGAGGTCCAGGACAGCGGCCCGGGGATCGCCCCGGAGGACATCCAGAACGTATTCGGGGCCTTCGAACAGGCGGAGATGGGGCGCAGAACCGAGGGAGGCACCGGTCTGGGGCTGGCCATCAGCCGCCAGTACTCCCGGCTCATGGGGGGGGACCTGACCGTCACCAGTCAGCCGGGACATGGGGCGTGTTTCCACCTGACCCTGCCGGTCGCCGAGGCGGAGCGCCCGGCTGCAACGGCCTGGGGGGAGCTCCCGCGCATCGCGCGCCTGAAGGCGGGACAGCAGGCGTGGCGGGTGCTGGTGGTGGACGACCGGGACACCAACCGGGAGATCCTGGTGAAGATGCTCTCCCCGGTGGGGTTCGAAACCATGGAGGCCAAAGACGGTGAGAGCGCAGTCGAGCTCTTCATGACCCATGCGCCCCACCTGGTCCTCATGGACGTGGTGATGCCCGTGATGGATGGCCGCGAGGCGACCAGGCGCATCCGCGCCCTGCCGGAGGGAAGAGACGTCACCATCATCGCTGTTTCGGCCAGCGTCTTCGAGGAGCAGTTGCGCGAGGTGATGGAGGCAGGGGCGGACGACTTCCTGCGCAAGCCGTTTCGCGAGGAGGAGCTGCTGGAGAAGATCGCCCGCCTGCTCCCGGCCCAGTTCGCCTATGACGGGGCTGAACCTCGGCCGACGGCGCAGGAGGGTGGGCTTTCGGAGCAAGGCTTCGTGGAGGTGCTGGGGACGATGTCCCAGGAGCTGCGCGAGGCACTGATCGCCGCGGCCAGTGAGCTGGACCGGGGGCGCGTGGTGGCGCTGCTTGCGGAGCTGGCGGCGGTCGCGCCCGAGGTCGCCGGCCGCCTGCTGGGACATGCCGAGAGCTACCGCTTCGATCTGATCGAGGAGGCGTTGCTGCGATACCCGGGGGCGGGGGGGCGGGGATGAGGTCGCGCCGACCCCACTGGAGCGTGCCCATCGTGGTGTTGGCGGGGCTGCTGGTCACCGTGGTGCTCTTCTTCGTGGTGCGCAAATCGGAAACGGCCTCCTTCCAGTCCCGCTTGGAGCGTGATGTTTCCAACTGCGCCGACGCTTTGGCCAACAAGGTGGATGACACCGGGCTTGTGCTGATGGCCCTGCGCAACCACTTTGCCTCGAGCAAGGAGGTCAGCAGGGGGGAGTTCGCCATCTTCACGGAGACGTTTCTCAGGGAACGCGCCGACATCAAGGCGCTATCCTGGAACCCCGCCGTGCCACGCGGGCAAAGGGTGCGCTTCGAGGAGGGGGGACGCAGGGAAGCCGGCTCCGGGTTCGTCCTCACCGAGCGTGACGCGAGCGGCGTGCGCGTCCCGGCCGCGGAGCGGGATGTTTACTATCCGGTCTGGTACATCGAGCCGATGGCGGAGAACGGCAAGGCGATCGGTTTCGACGTGGGATCGGACCGGGTGCGGCTGGCCGCGCTGGAGCGCGCGCGTGACACGGGAAGACCGACGGCGACGGAGCGGATCAAGCTGGTACAGGACCGGGCCACCACCTACAGCGTGCTGGTCTTCCACCCGGTCTACGCCAGGGGGCTTCCGGCCGGGAACGTGGCGGAGCGCAGGATGGCGTTCCAAGGTGCAACCGTTGCGGTGCTCAACATCGAGAAGCTCCTGGTCGCGACCTTCGGCGTGGCGGCCCCGTTCGGCCTCGACTTCGACCTTGTCGACCTGTCCGCACCTTCCGGGGAGCAACTGCTCTACCGGTGGAGCGGCCGGCAGCAGGGGGGGGCGACCTGGTACGCCCCACTGCTGCCCCCCTCCCGGACCCTGGTCCGCAACATCGAATTCTGCGGGCGCCGATGGGCGATGCGGCTTTCTCCCAGCCGGGATTACCTGGAGCACAACGCACCGGTGGCCTACTGGCTGCTGCTGCCGGCCGGGGCGCTCGTTAGCGTGTTCCTCGGGCTGTACTTCCGGGGGGGCTACGCGCAGCGCGAGGAGCTGGAGCGGCTGGTCCTCGCCCGGACCGCGGAGCTGCGGTCGAGCGAGGCGACCCTGCGGGAGCTGAACGGCCACCTCGAGGAACGCGTCAAGGACAGGACCAGGAAGCTGGAAGGGGCGATCGAGGCGCTGTCGCAGGCAAAGGAGCGCGCCGAGGTGGCCAACCGGGCCAAGACCGTCTTCCTGGCCCACATGAGCCATGAGATCCGCACCCCGCTGAACGCGATCCTCGGCTTCAGCCAGATCGCCCTGCACGACGCCACCCTCACTTCGGAGAACCGTCACAACCTGGAAATCATCAACCGCTCCGGCGAACAGCTCCTGGCATTGATCAACGACGTGATAGAGGTCTCGAGGATCGAGTCGGGGCGCGCCGCCCTGGAGCGTGGCGTCTTCGAGCTCCCCTCCCTTCTCGACGAGGTCGTGGCATCCTTCCTCCCCGAGGCGCGCGCCAAGCGCCTGCAGCTGGTCCATGAACCGGCGGGGGAGCTGTTGCGCTACGCCGCGGGGGACGAGGGGAAGATCCGCCACATCCTGGGCGACCTGGTCGGCAACGCCGTCAAGTTCACCCGAGAAGGAGCCGTGTCGGTACGAAGCCGCACCGGCACCCGCGAGGCAGGGGCGTGGTTGGAGGTAGAGGTCGAGGACAGCGGCTGCGGCATCGCACCGGAGGACCTGGAGCGGATCTTCAACGCCTTCGAACAGGCGCACCTGGGGGGGGCGGACCTGGGGGGGCCGGCCTCGGCCTGGCCATCAGCCGCCAGTACGCCCGCCTGATGGGGGGGGACATCACGGTGCGGAGCACCCTGGGGCAGGGCTCCTGCTTCCACCTCAGCGTACCCTTGAGCCATGCCACCGCCCAGGAGCTGGCCGATGCCCTCGACCGCCGGCGCGGTGCGCCGGCCGCGGAGCGGAAGCCGGAACCGGGGGAGCTGGACCAGGAGCTGACCCGGTTGCCGCCGGAATTGTGCCGCAGCCTGGTTGCCGCCGCCCGGAGGCTGGACAAGAACTCCCTCTTGGAGCTGCTGGAACCGGTGGCGCAAAGCGCACCCGGGGTGGCCCGGCGGCTTAAGGGGCTCGCTGAAAGGTACCGTTTCGACCTGATCGAGGAGCTGGTCGCGCAGGCGGGAGCGGGAGAGCGGCAGGGGTGATAACGGGGGCACACCCCGAAGCGATAGGGAGCGGAACATGACACAGAACAGAGTGAACATCCTCGTCGTCGATGACACCCCGGCCAACCTGCAGCTCCTGGAGTCGATCCTGCAGGAGAGGGGGTACACGGTCCGGGC
Organism: Geomonas subterranea; assembly: GCF_019063845.1. Lineage (NCBI taxonomy): Bacteria > Pseudomonadati > Thermodesulfobacteriota > Desulfuromonadia > Geobacterales > Geobacteraceae > Geomonas > Geomonas subterranea. The sequence continues at coordinate 3,265,518 of NZ_CP077683.1, read as the reverse complement.
CGCCATCAACGGCAGCCTCGCCCTCAAGGCCGCCCGCATCCAGCCCCCCGACCTGGTCATGCTGGATATAAACATGCCGGAGATGAACGGCTTCGAGGTCTGCCGGGAGCTGAAGAACGACCCGCAGCTGGCCCGCACCCCCGTGATCTTCGTGTCGGCGGCGGTGGAAACCGCGGACAAGCTGCGCGCCTTCGAGGAAGGAGGGGTGGACTACGTCACCAAGCCGTTCCAGCCGCAGGAGGTGCTGGCCCGGGTGGAGACCCATCTCGAGCTCGCCCGCGTGCGCGCGGAGCTCGAGCGGCAAAACCAGGCCCTGGCGCAGGCGCTGCGGAACCTGACCCGGGCGCAGACCCAACTGATCCAGTCGGAGAAGATGGCGGCGCTGGGGCTGCTCACCGCCGGCGTGGCCCACGAGCTCAACAACCCCCTCAACTTCATCTCCGCCAGCGTCCAGGGGCTGCAAAAGACGGTGGCCCCGGTCGACGAGCTGATGGCGCTTTGCCAGGAACTGGCGGGGGGGGATAACGGCGCGGTACTGGGGCGCCTTCAGGCCTGGAGCGGCGCCAACCACCCCGAGGAGTTGCGCCAGGAAATGAACGAGCTGGTGAAGAACGCCTGCTATGGCGCCAACCGGGCCGCCGAGATCGTCGCCAGCCTGCGCATCTTCTCCCGGCTGGACGAGGCCGAGAGGAAGAACGTCAACCTGCACGAATGCCTCGATGCGGCCTTGCTGCTGTTGCACAGCCGCTACAAGGACCACATCCGCATCGACCGCCGCTACGGCGACCTCCCCCTCTGGCTGTGCCAGCCGGGAAGGCTCAACCAGGTGTTCATGAACCTCCTGGGAAACGCGGTGGATGCCATCAACGCCAAGCCCGCTTCCGGTGCCGACGAGGAGATCCGGGTCAGCACCCGGCTGGAAGAGCGCGACGGCCGCTGCTGCGCCGTCGTGGAGATCGCGGACACGGGCGTCGGCATGAGCGACCAGGTCAAGCAGCACCTCTTCGAGCCCTTCTTCACCACCAAGGAGGTGGGGAACGGGGTAGGCCTCGGACTCGCCATCTCGCACGGCATCGTACGCGACCACGAAGGGAGTATCGAAGTGGAGAGCCGGGCCGGGCAGGGGAGCCTGTTCCGGGTGGTGCTGCCGCAGTTCGAAGCCTAGGGGAAAGGACCGTCATCATGGAAGACCTGCAAGCCGCCGCCAGACCGAAACTCCTTTATGTGGACGACGAGCGCCCCAACCTGGTGGCGCTGCGCGCGCTGTTGCGCGACACCTACGAGGTGCTGATTGCGGAAAGGGCGGAGGAGGCCTTCCTGTTGCTGCAAGGCAACGACATCCCCCTGATCGTCTCCGACCAGCGCATGCCGGGCATGACCGGCACCCAGTTTCTCGAGAAGGTGGCGGAGGAGTACCCCGACAACGCCCGCATGATACTGACCGGGTACGCCGACATCGATGCCGTGATCGAGGCCATCAACCGCAGCCAGATCTACTACTACTTCAAGAAACCGTGGAACGAGACCGAGATCCGGCTCACCCTGGCCAACGCGCTGGAGTCGGTGCAGACGCGCCGCAAGCTGATCGACAGTGAACACCGCTTCCGGAGCACCTTCGAGCAGGCGGGGCTGGGGATCGCCCACCTCCAGCTGCACGGGGAGATATTGAGGGCGAACGGCCAGCTGAGGGAATTCCTGGGGAGATCGGAGGCGGAGCTGCTGGGGCAGCCGTTTCAGGCCTGGTTCGCGGGGTTCGACCCGGAGGAGCTGCTGCCGGCGCCGGGCCGGGTCGTGGTGCGGGAGGCGCCGGTCCCCACCCCCGGCGGACCGCGCTGGAGCCGCCTTACCTCTTCCGTCTCGCTGGACAGAAAGGGCGTTCCCGATTACCTGATCGCACTGGTGGACGACCTGACCGAGCGCAGGCATACCGAAGAGCAGGTCATAAAGCTGTCGCACGCCGTCGAGCAGTGCCCGGTATCGATCCGCATCACCGACCGCGACGGTGTGGTGGAGTTCGTCAACCCGAGGTTCACCGAGATGACCGGGTACTCGGCGGAGGAAGTGGTCGGCAAGCCCGCGGACGTCTTCCTCACCTCGCAGGAGGACGCCGGCAGCGCCAAGGGAGAGCTCCAGGCCTCCCTCGCCGCCGGCGCTGCCTGGGAGGGGGAACTGCCGAACCACAGAAAGGACGGCGCATCCTTCTGGGCCCGGATCACCGTTTCGCCCATCTGCAACAAGGAGGGGGAGGTCACCCACTACCTGATCCTGAAGGACGACATCACCGAACGGCACAGGCTCGAGGAGCAGCTCAGGCAGTCCCAGAAGATGGAGGCCATCGGGCAACTGGCCGGCGGCGTAGCCCACGACTTCAACAACATCCTGATGGTGATCATGGGGTACGGTTCCATGCTCACCGCGGACGCCCTCCTGGGTTCCCAGCAAAAGGAGAAGGTGGAGCACATCCTCGAGTCGGCGGACAAGGGGGCGCAGCTGACCGCGAGCCTGCTGGCCTTCTCGCGCAAACAGGTGATGAAGCTCGAGGTGGTGAACCTCAACGACGTCATCCTGCACGTGGAAAAATTCCTGACCCGGGTCATCGGCGAGGACGTCCAGCTGAGGTCGGTGGTCAGTGCCGCCCCCCTGTCCGTCAACGTCGACTGCGGGCAGATCGAGCAGGTGCTCATGAATCTGGCCACCAACGCCCGCGACGCCATGCCCAAGGGAGGGGTGGTGACCATAGAGACGTCGTGGCAGGCGCTCGAAGAGCGTCGCGTCATGCCTCACGATCTGGGTGAACCAGGCAACTACGCGGTCATTTCCGTCTCCGATACCGGCCTGGGCATGGACGAGGCGACCCGGTCCAGGGTCTTCGAGCCCTTTTTCACCACCAAGGAGCAAGGGAAAGGGACCGGTCTCGGCATGTCCATCGTGTACGGCATCGTCAAACAGCACAACGGATTCGTCAACGTCTACAGCGAGCCTCAGGTCGGGACCACCTTCCGGATCTACCTGCCGCTCATCGAGACCGTGGAGTCGGGCGAGAGGGCGCGGGGTAATTTCGATCCCCCCAGGGCGGGCTCGGAAACCATCCTGGTCGTCGAGGACGAGCCGGTCCTGCGCGAGCTGCTGCAAAGCGTCCTGGTCGAGTACGGTTACCGGGTGATCCTCGCCGAGGACGGGCTCGACGCCGTCGAGAAGTTCCGGGGAGCGGGGAGTGTCGACCTGGTGCTGATGGACATGATCATGCCCAGGATGAACGGCAAGGAGGCCTGCGACGCCATAAGAACCATGAATCCCGAGGTAAAGGTGGCGTTCACCAGCGGCTACACCAGGGATTTCGTGTACATGCGCGATTCCATAGACGCCGGGACGGAGCTGATCATGAAGCCGGTGCAGCCGATGGAGCTTTTGCGGCGGGTGCGGAACATCCTGGACCGGGAGCCGGCCGCGGGGGGCCATGTCTAGCCGGCTGGGGCAATGGTGGCAGGTGAGGGGGCTGAGTGGTTCACGCCTGGCAAACGATAGATGCGGTCTGAAGATATGGATAAGCTGAGATCAAATACAGAGCCTGACACGGCCTTGGCCAAGTCAGTCAATGTTCTCAAACGGCACCTGTTTTCCGGTGTGCTCTTGCTGAACCTTGTCGTGGCGGGGATGATAACCTTCGCCGTGCTGCAAAGCAGGGAAGCGTATCGCAACCGGACCGAGATAGCGACCCAGAACCTCGCCAAGGTCCTCGATGCGAATATCTCCGGCGTCTTTTCCAAGATAGACGTCGCCCTGCTCGCGGTCTGCGACGAATATGAACGTGAGCTCAAAACCGGGGGGGTGGCACCGAAAGAGCTGAACGGCTTCATCGTGCGCCAGCACAAGAGACTCCCCGAGCTGGTGGCTCTCAGGGCCACGGATCCCTCCGGGATGGCCCTCTACGGACCCGAAGTCACGCCGGCCACCACCAAGAGCCTCGCCCACCGGGACTACTTCAGCTCCCAGCGTGACAACCCGGCCCTTGGGCTGGTGATCTCGAAACCCCTGGTGGGAGGTATCTCCGGGAAATGGATGGTTGTGCTCTCCAGAAGGGTCAACTTCCCGGACGGGTCGTTCGCCGGCCTGGTCTATGCCGGGATCACGCTCGACTACCTCTCGCAAAGCTTCGCCACGGTTAACGTAGGAAAACAGGGATTGCTGGCGCTGGTGGCGGCAGACCGGACCCTGCTGGCGCGTTACCCGAAGCTGAACCGGCCGCCGGGTGCGCCGGAAGTAAAAATCACCTCGCCGCAGTTCCAGGCGTTGCTGGCCGCGGGGCGGGACTCGGCGACCTATAGTGCCAAAAGCAGCATCGACGGACGCGATCGCATCTATTCGTTCAGGAAGGTCTCGCTGTCGCAGCCGCTTTACGTCTTCGTGGCCCTGGCCACCTCCGACTATCTTGCCAACTGGTACAAGGAGGTTTATCACGGCGCCTTTTTCATGCTCATCTTCCTGACCATCACGATCGCCCTCGCCATGATTTTCAGCAGGCAGTGGGACCGAAGTAAAAAGGCGGAGCAGGCGTTGAAGGCATTGGAAGACGAGCGGCTAAAGATGGAGAAACTCGAGTCCCTGGGGGTGCTGGCCGGCGGCATAGCGCATGATTTCAACAACATCCTGACCGCTATCCTCGGCAACATATCCTTTGCCAAGCTGCAGATGGCGCCGGAGCACGGCTCGCAACCGCTGCTGGAAGCGGCTGAGAAAGCGGCGTTGCGCGCCGGGGACCTGGCCAAGCAGCTCCTCACCTTCGCCCGGGGGGGAGCGCCGGTAAGGGAGGTCACCTCGGTGGCACCCCTCGTCGATGAGGCCGTTTCCCTCACCCTGAGCGGTTCCAACGTGAAGGGGATCGTCGACATCCCGCACGGCCTGAGCGCGGTCCAGGCGGACGCGGGGCAGATGTGCCAGGCTTTCAGCAACATCATCATCAACGCCGCACAGGCCATGCCCGAGGGGGGGGTGCTGAACATCGCCGCGCGCGAGCTCTTTCTCGATGCGGGCAATCCCGTCAAGCTCCCCCCCGGACCTTATGTGCGCATCGACTTCCGGGACCACGGTGCGGGGATCCCGGAGGATTCACTGAAGAAGATCTTCGACCCCTTCTTCAGTACCAAGCCCAAGGGGAGGGGGCTGGGGCTCGCCTCTGCATACTCCATCGTCACAAGGCACGGCGGCAGTCTCAGCGTCGATTCCCGTGTCGGCGAGGGGAGCACCTTCACCATCCACCTGCCGTCCCTGGGGAGGGCCTTCCTGCCGCAGGAACCGGAGGCAACGGTGTCCAGGCGGGAGGTGCTCGCCCCCCTGTCCATACTGGTGATGGATGATGAGGACGTCATACGACAGCTGGCGGAAGGGATGCTGCAGCATTTGGGGCACCAGGTCCGTACCTGTGCGGACGGGGCGGAAGCGGTGAGTCTTTACCGGAGGGCGCTGCAGGACGGCACGCCGTTCAGCCTGGTCCTGGCCGATCTTACCATCCCGGGAGGGATGGGAGGGCGGGACGCGGCCCAGCAGATCCTGGCGCTGGATCCCCAGGCGCGCCTCGTGGTGATGAGCGGCTATTCGAACGACCCCGTGATGGCCAGCTTCAGGGAGTACGGCTTCGTCGAGGCCCTGTGCAAGCCGTTCGGGGTCGAGGCGCTGGCCGCGCTCCTTGAGTCGTTGGGAGGTCCTGACGCGGGAAGAGCAAAGCCCTAGAGCGGGAGCCGCCCGGGACGGCAACGCCTGCGCGGGGCGCGCAGGCGGCAACTCATTGCGCCAGCATCTGGGCGATCTTCTCGTTCAGCCTCCTGGCGTCCAGCGGCTTCGAGATGTAGTGCATCCCTTCCTCGACGATGCCGCGCTGCGCCACGATGTCGGCGGTGTAGCCCGACATGAAAAGCACCTTCACCTCCGGGCGGATCGCCCTGATCCGCTCGGCCATCTCCCGCCCGTTCATCCCCGGCATCACCACGTCTGTCAGCACCAGGTCGATCCGCTCCCCCTTGCCGCAGATCCCGATGGCCGCTGCCGGGCTCCCGGCCTGGATCACCGTGTATCCCATCTCCTCGAGCATCCTGGTCGTGGTCCACAAGAGCATCTCCTCGTCCTCGACCAGTAGGACCGTCCCGCTTCCGGTGGAGGGGATGGCGGCACAGGCATCCTCCTCATCGGCTTCCGCGCCCCGCAACCTCGGGAAGTAGATGGTGAACACGGTGCCGTGCCCCGGTTCGCTGTAGACGCTTATCTGCCCGTCGTTCTGGGTGACGATGCCGTACACGGTGGCAAGCCCGAGCCCGGTCCCCATGCCGAGCCCCTTGGTGGTGAAGAAGGGTTCGAAGATGTGCTCCCGGGTCTCGCGGTCCATGCCGACGCCGGTGTCGCTGACGGTCAGTTTCACATAGTCGCCGGGAGTGCAGCCGGAGTGATGCCGGCAGTAATCCGCGTCGAGACGGACGTTGGCGGTCTCGATGTTCAGGATGCCGCCGTCGGGCATGGCGTCGCGTGAGTTGGCGGAGAGGTTCATGAGGATCTGGTCCACCTGGGATGGGTCGATGAGAACGGTCCAGATCGGGGTGGCCGGCCTGAAGGTGAGCCGGATGTCCTCGCCGATCAGGCGGCAGAGCATCTTCTCCGAGTCGATGATCTGGCTGTTCAGGTTCACGGGCTTGGGGGAAACGATCTCCTTGCGCGAGAAGGCGAGGAGCTGTCGCGTGATCTCGCTCGAGCGCTGCGCCGCCTTCAGGATGTGCTCCAGGTATTTGTGCACCGGGCTCTCCTCGGGGAGCTGGTGCCGGCACAGTTCAGCGGAGCCGATGATGACGCCGAGCATGTTGTTGAAGTCGTGCGCGACGCCGCCGGCCAGGCGTCCCACCGATTCCATTTTCTGGGACTGCCGCAGCTGCTCCTCCAGCTTCTTGTGTTCCGTCACGTCGCGCCAGATGCAGTAGTACACGGGGTGGTCGTGGATCGTGACGATCTGGGCGTTCACCTCGATGTTTCTCAACTCGCCGGTACGGGTCCGCTGCACGGTCTCGAAGCTCCCCCTGCCGTTGGCCAGGATGTCGGCGATCCGCGTGCGGGTCTCCTCCTGTGTTTCACGGGCCTCCACGTCGAAGACCGTGAGCTCCGCGAACTCCTCGCTGCTGTAGCCGAGCTGGCGGCAGGCGGCGCCGTTGAAGTTGATGAAGCGCGCGGTAGCCGGCTCGATGATCACGATGCCGTCCGGGGACTGTTCCAGCAGGATCCGGTTGAACTGCGACTCCTCCTCGACCGCCTTTTCCATCCTCTTGCGGTCGGTTATGTCCGTGATGACGGCTATGCGGCAGGTCCTCCCCTGGTAGAGGGCGTCGTGCGAGGTGACCACGATGGGGAAAACCGTGCCGTCCTTGCGGCGGTGGTGCCATTCGCCCACGTAGGTATGGCCGGACAGCCCGGCGGCCACCTCCGTGATCTTCCGCTTCTCGCTTTCCGGATAGAGGTCGGGCAGGTGCAGCGAGAGCACCTCTTCCATCGTGTAACCGTAGGCGATCAGGAACGCCTCGTTGACGGCGACCATCTCCATGCTGCCCCGCTCGTAGACCAGCATCGGCGCGGGATTGTGCTCGAAAAGATCGCGGTACCTCCGTTCGTTCGCCCTCAACTCCTCCTCGGCCTCCCTGCGGGCCTCCTCTTCCTTGACGATCACCATGGCCCGCACGACGAACACGGAAACCGTCACCCCTCCGGCCAACAGGATCAGAACAGCCAGTACCAGGCGGTTGCGGTACGCGGTGAGCGACGCGAGGATCTCCCGCTCCGACGAGGTCACCGCGATGGACCAGAAGGTGTTGCCGATGGCTATGGGGCGGTAGACGGCCAGATGCCGGGCCGGTGTCCCGTGCGCATCCCCTTCCGACGGGGCGGTGTAGGTCGCGGTGCCGGAGAGCCCTCGCAGCATCTGCGCCGCCATGGCGAGCAGGGTGGGGTACTCCCTGCCGTTGGCGAAGATGCTCTGGCCGCTGTGCCCGGGGACAGGGGAGTACAGCTCGGTCCCGTCACGGCTTATGACCCAGGCGTGGCCGGTCTTGCCGATCTTGATCACGTCGAGGTAACGTCCGGCTAGGTTCTGGAAGTTGATGACGATGGCGATGCTTCCCCTGAAGCGGCTCCCCTCGTAGACCGGAACGTGCAGGGCGATGGCGTCATATCCCTGAACCGCCTTGAAAACGTCGCTCACCACCGGCTTGCGGGTGCGCAGCAATTCCTGGATGTGCTTTTGGGAGGCGATGTTCTTCCCCGCCATCTCGCGCTGGGGGATGCTGACCAGGACGATGCCGTTCTCATCCACCCGGGTGAAGGAGCGGATCTGCTCCCTGTGGGCGTCATAGAAGAACTCCATCTGCTGCCGGCCGGAGTCGTCCGCGGCCGCAATCTCCTTCAGCCGGGCCATGGAGCTGAGGATGCCGGTCCAGGTGCTGAAGTAATCCTGGATTCCCTGGGCCGCCTGTTTGGCATGGATCATCTGCTCGTCGTGCAGCCTCGTTATTGCCGACTGCCTGGCCTGCTGATAGGAGAACAGGAAGACCAAGCCGCACAGGCAGAGGCAGGTACAGATGAGGACCAGCAGTGTCAGTGCCGGTTTCTGAATGGTGCGTCGTGTCATTTTCGTTATCGTTCCTGCGAAGGGGTAAGGCGCCGGGCGCCGATGTCTTACTCTATCGGCAAATTTCAGTGAAAAATTAGCAGTCTTGGCGCAAGGCACTGTGTAAAATGCCCTACGTTGAAAAACGCGGGGTGGTCGCTACACTTTGTTGGCTATTTTTAATAAGTGAGCGGGGGCATCCATGGAAAGCTACAAAGAGATTGTCGCTATAATCCTCGCTGTAGCCACCGCATTCTTTTATCTGATCTGGTTCTTCGTGCCCCCCATCCGCCTGGTCTGGCGCTGCCTCTCCACACAGGAAAACCTCCCGCTCCTCAATACCCTCAAGGCATGCTATGACTCCGCCTGGCCCTTTAACCCCGCCATGTTCAGAAGACAGATGCGCCTATGGCTGGAGCTGAGGCTGCTGCACCCGAAGCCGTGCAGGGAGCCGAAGTGGTTTCTCGACCCGAGGACCAAGCGCTACCAGCTGCGGTACGACGATGCTGCCTTCAGTCACGAACTGGCCGAGTGGAAACGCTCGACGCGTGCGAAGTTCGGCGCGCTGAAGATCGAGGACCGGGAGCCGGTGATCGAGGTGGTTGACGTCTTCCGCCTGAACAACGAAAGCACCAAGGACGGCATCAAGCAGTACCTGCTCGCGGTGTCGCAGTTGAGGCTCGCGCTGGACGAACAGGCACCGTTTCTGTGCAGCGTGAAGATCGAGCACGGCTTTTTGCTCCCTCTGAATCTCCTGGCGGGGCCCATGTCACGTTTCGCCGACGACTGGGACCCCATCATCTCCAGTTATGACCGCATGGCCGGCCGGGCCTTTTCGCCGCAGCAGATGGCCATCTTCAACCTATGGCTTCTGTGGGGGGCGAGCGTGCCGATCTGCAGCTGCGATCAGTGGGGGGGACCGGTGACGCTGCAGTACGGTTTTGGCGACGAGAACAACTCGGTGCGGGTGCGGGTGAGGGACGAGAGGAAGGAGCAACTGCTGGCGGAGCTGCGCAAGGCGGTGGCGGGAAGAAATAGCGGCGCGCATCCCGCGCTGCATGTGAGCATCACCGGAAGGCTGTGGCCTCCCGGCAGCTTCTTCCTGGGGGAGATCTGCGGCGCGCAGCAGGAGCTTTTGAACCCGGACCGCGAGGCATTCATCATCGAGTACGAAGGGCACAGCGTGATCGGCAACCCCGCGAGTTCAAGGCTCTTCTACACGGGGTACGTATGGGCCCTCTTCGTCGTGGGGCGGGAGCTGAAGCCCGGGATGGATCAGGTGCGCCAGGAACCGTGGCTGCACGTGATTCCCTTCTTCGAGCACGGCAACTTCGTGGACGAGTCCTGTTACGAGATGGCGAAGCTGCAGCTGGTACTAAAGGTGATCAACTTCGTGAAGAGCAGCGGTCACCTGGAGGCCGACCCCGGGCTCGCTCCCTTGCGGCTTTGGTACGTCTGCGCCCTGGACGATTCGGGGTGCGGGCGGGATATCGAGGTGGTCCCCAGGGGGAAGACCATCCGGAGCATTCTCGAGGAGCTGCTGTCGGAGAGTGAGCACAGGCCGCTGAAAAAGAGGATCATCACCGACGATCGCGGCTATGGCCAACTGCTGTCCGGGTGTCACCTCTCCAGGGTGGTGTCCGGGCTTTTCGACACCATCGCGGAGGAGGGGGGCGCTCAGGCTGCCGGCAGGGCTAGGAGAGGGCCTTGACCAGCGCCGTCGGATGCAGCGCCAGCCCGGCCAGGCCGGCCACGCCCATGAGGATGCCGAAACCCGCGAACGCCAGCGCGAGGTAGAGGAGCTTTCGCTTCCCGGTGAGCGAGGTGATGGCCAGCATGGCCAGCGACACCGCCAGCGTGGCGTCGGAGAGGTCGAACTGGTCGTCGCGGTAGTTGAGGTCGTCGTATTGCTTGCCCAGGGCGTTGGCCTTATCCGCCAGCTTCGCCTCCTCCACCTTGTAGCGGGCGATATTGTCGCTGTAGAGTTTCTGCTGGGAGGAAAGGGACGCTGAGACCTTCCCCGGCGCCAGGGACTCCAGGGCGGCGACCTGGTTCAGGCCCAGTTCGGCCAGGTGCTGCTTCAGTTTCTTGGCCTGGTATTCGTTCCAGGTGTCGACCTGGTCCGATTTCGCCTGCAGCATGGCCTGGACGATGTTGTCGTCCTTCACCTTGCAGACCGCCATGAAGACGGAGATGAGCGCGACGGCGATGGCGACCCAGTTGTTGAGGCTGTTCTTGGCTTCGGATGAATCGAGCCGCTCCTGCAGGTCGTTGAGTTCCGACATGAGACAGTCTCCTTTTCGGTGTTGGTGCAGTTTGCCATGATAAGAGAGAAAAAATTGCGCGGCAATGACAAACAGATGACAAAGCTGTCATTTGTGGCGCAGGCACAGCGAAAAAAGGGCAGCCGCGGTAACGGCTGCCCTTTTTCGTTCAGTGGATACGTGCTTCAGGTCTACGCGGTCACTTCCCGGAAGTTTTGAGGGCGAGGCAGTCGATGAGGAGCCGCTCCCCGGTGAAGGAGGCGTCCTTGCGCTTGACGATGCGCCAGCCGCCGGTGTTAAAGGCGCTGTGGGCGGTCACCTCCCCGGCCAATCCCGGGAACCCTTCCAAAAGCTCCACGAGCGCCTGGTCGTGGCCGAGCACCACGGGCTTCAGGCCGTTGCCGATCAGGATGGTGATCGGCTCTACGACCAGGTTGGCCAGGTCGTAGGGGGCGGGCTCCACCGCTGCGACCTTCCCCTGCAGGCGGATCATCCGGGCGCGGGAGTCGGGTCCGACGGTCCCCTTGGTGGTGCTGATCAGGTCGAGCAGGTGGTCGCGGATGTCGTTCAGGCTGTCGGCGGCGTTCAACCGCTCGATCTCGGGATAGATCTCGAGCGCCTTGGCGAGGAGGGAAACCTCGCGCAGGTAGTTGCTGCGCTGGTTCTCCGGGACCAGGTACATGGCGATGACCTTGACCGCCTTGCCGTCGGGGGAGCCGTAGTCGATCCCCTTCGGGCTCCATCCGACGACGCAGATCAGGTCCTCGTCGAAGGGAACACGGGCGTCGGGGCAGGCCCATCCCTTGCCGAGGGCGGTCTTGGCGGTCCCCTCCTTGGCGAGGATGAGCCCCGCTACGTCCGTGTCCGGCGGCAGGGACGGGACGGCCTCGAGGATGTGGGCCAGGAAGCGGAGCGCATCCTCCTTGTCGTAGTCGTCAGGTATCTCGAGGAGACGTCCTTCCTGTAGTGCGTCGAGCAAGCTGTCCATCAGTCACCTCCAAAGCGGTTGAAGAACCAGGTCTTCACGAAGTGGGTCAGTATCGAGTAGGTCAACAGGAAGCCGATGATCCAGACCCAGTAGACCGGCGGCAGCGGCACGAGGTTCAGCGCCGCGGCGAAGGGGGAGTAGGGGAGCCAGGCGCCGATACCCATGATCAGCAGCGTGGTCAGGGTCATGGGAAGCGAGGCGCAGCTGCCGAAGAACGGGATGCGCCGGGTCCTTATGATGTGCACGATCAGGGTCTGGGTCAGAAGCGACTCCACGAACCACCCGGTCTGGAACAGCTTGGCCAGTCCCTCCTGCTGCAGCGCGGTGACGCCCGGGGCGTTGTAGGCGGCGCAGCCGAAAACATACCACATGAGGGCGAAGGTCGCGTAGTCGAAGAGCGAGCTTATGGGGCCTACGCAGAACATGAAGCGCTTGATGTTCCCGATGTTCCACTTAAGCGGCCTCGCCACCAGTTCGGGGTCGACGCGGTCGGTCGGGATCCCGGTCTGCGAGAAGTCGTACAAGAGGTTGTTGGTCAGGATCTGCACCGGCTGCATGGGGAGGAAGGGGAGCAGGTAGCTCGCCCCCATCACGGAGAACATGTTGCCGAAGTTCGAGGAGGCCCCCATCCTTATGTACTTCACGATGTTGGCGAAGACCCGGCGTCCCTCCATGATCCCTTCCTCGAGGACGAGGAGGCTCTTCTCCAAAAGCACGATGTCGGCGGTCTCCTTGGCGACGTCGACGCCGGAGTCGACCGAGATCCCCACGTCCGCCGCCTTCAGTGCCGGGGCGTCGTTGATGCCGTCCCCGAGGAAGCCGACCACGTGGCCGCTCGCGCGCAGGCTGCGCACGATCTGCTCCTTCTGGGCGGGCGAGAGCTTGACGAACACGTCCACTTCCTGGACCACCTTGGCGAAGTCCTCCTCGCCGATGCGGGAGAGGTCGGCTCCGGTAAGCATCCGGTCCGCCTTGAGACCCACGTTGGTGCAGACCCGCTGGGTGACCAGCCCGTTGTCGCCGGTCAGCACCTTGACCCTCACCCCGGCCTCCTGCAGGAGCCCCAGCGCCTCGCTCGCCTGTGCCTTTGGCGGGTCGAAGAAGGCGATGAAGCCCAAAAGGATCATCTGCGACTCGTCCTTCACCTCGAACTGGGTCTTCTCGCGCGGGAACTCGCGGTAGGCGATGGCGAGGACCCGGAAGCCGTCACGGTTGTGGCGCTCCACCTCCTCGAACAGGTTGTCCCGGATCATGGCGAAGAGGGGGTAGACCTCCTCGCCGATCTGGTAGTGGCTGCAGCACTCGTAGATCTCCTCCACGGCACCCTTGCAGATCAGCACGTGATCACCCTCGAAGTCGACCACCACGGACATGCGGCGGCGCTGGAAGTCGAAGGGGAGCTCGTCCACCAGGCGGCAGAGCTGGACGTTCATGTCGGTGTGGTCGAGGATGGCGCGGTCGATGAGGTTCCTCAAGCCGGTCTGGTAGTGGCTGTTCAGGTAGGCGTAGGTGAGGACGTCCTCGCTGGTGCGGCCGGTGAGGTCGACGTACTTCTCGAGGACGACCTTGTCCTGGGTGAGGGTGCCGGTCTTGTCGGTGCACAGGATGTCGATGGCGCCGAAGTTCTGGATGGAGGGGAGGCGCTTGATGATCACCTTCTTGGCGGCCATGGTGAGCGCCCCCTTGGCGAGGTTCACCGTCACGATCATCGGGAGCATCTCGGGGGTGAGGCCGACGGCGATGGAGAGGCCGAAGAGGAGGGCGTCGACCCAGTTCCCCTTGGTCATGCCGACGATCAGGAAGACGGCGGAAGTCATCACCAGCATGAACCGGATCATGAGCCAGGTGAACGAGCGGGTCCCCTTGTCGAAGCTGGTGTCCTCCCCCTTTTCGGCAAGGGAGGCGGAGATGGAGCCGAACAGGGTCCGCACGCCGGTGTTGACCACGACGGCGCGGGCAGAGCCGCTGTTGACGCTGGATCCCAGGTAGCAGGCGTTGGGAAGCTCCCACGCGGAAAGGCCGGCCACCTCTTCCTTGTCGGCCTGCGCGCTCTTCTCCACCGGCATCGATTCGCCGGTGAGCGCCGACTGGCTGACGAAGAAGTCCTTCGCGGCAAGGAGCCTCACGTCCGCGGGGATGATGGAGCCCGCCATGAGGAGCACCACGTCCCCGGGGACCACGTCCGAGATCCGGATCTCGGTCTCCTCGCCGTCACGCAGCACCAGGGTGCGGGACTGCACCCTCTTGCCCAGCGCCTCGACGGCCTGCCCGGAGCGGCGGTCCAGGATGAAGGAGAGCCCGACGCTCAGGACGATCATTGCCCCGACGATGACGGCCGACTTGGTCTCCCCGACGACGCCGGAGATGATGGCGATGACGAGGAGCTGGATGACGAGCGGGCTCTTGCAGCGCTCGAGGAGGTCGGCCAGCACGCCAAGGCGCTTGGCGTGGGCGAGCTCGTTGGCGCCGTACTCGTCGAGGCGTTTTTCGGCCTCCTCGGTGGTGAGCCCTTCCTTCGCCTTGGTGTCCAGCTCCTTCAGCGAGTCGCGCACCGACATCGCGCAGAGCTCGATCAGCCGGCGCTCGCTGGCGCCCTGGGACGCGGTTTTCTGCGCTGCGGCGCGCTGGGCGGGAGGCTGGTGCTTCCCGGAACGCCCGGTGGTTATATTGGAAACGATGAACATCCTTCCTTCTCCTATCACGTCCGTGCTGCTGAGGGCCGCCTGGCGGGGCGGACCACGGCCTTACTCCGGCGGCCCGGGGGGCGCCGGCAAACCGGTCACGCGGGGGGCGACTGGACAGGGGAGAACAGGCGAGAGAAAGAACTCTCGGTTCGCACCCCGGCCCGGGCGCGGCACGGCAGACAAGCTGCCGCCGATCGCGTAAACCGGTCGGTGATTGCACTACGAGGGAGTGTACTACAACTCCCCGCTGCTTCTTCAAGTCCCGTTCTCAGGCGGAAGCGGGTCAAAGCAGGCAGGGAAGGAGGAAGGCTTTGAGAGGGGGCTAGCGCCGCAAGAACGGGATGGGTAACGGATATTCGCTACTATGACTGTCCAATTTGTAGAACCACCACCTTTCTTATCCGACGTGCTGAAACGAAAAAAGGCCACGGGGGAACCCGGGCCTGGACGTCTGCCTGTGATTCCCCACTCGTAGGTTTTCGGCAGTGCACAACGTAGGTCGCGGGGACCAGCTACCTTAAGTAAAGCCTTAATCCGGCAATACCTGGTCTACCCATTGGCGTCTTTCGACGTTTCCGGGCAGTAGCCTGTGTTTGTGCAAACGCCTCATCGTAACGAGGAATTCCGTGCTGCTATGCGTATGTGGTCAGAGCCGTGGGAGTTTGAGGCGATGGCCGGCCGGTCTGACCAAAAATTTGTAACAGGTTTGGGTGCGGGTGGCAAGGAAAAAGTAGCCGGGGGCTTTGGGAAACGCGGAAGGCCATCGTGACTGTCACGATGGCCTTTGTGGTGCTGACGCGAAGACGTACCCGGGGGCCTAGTGGCCGGGCTTGTTAAGATCCTCGAGGACCTGATTGGCCTCCTGCAGTTTTGAGTGGAGTTTCTTCAGTTCATCGGTCGTGTAGACCTTGTTACCCTTTTTGATCTCTACCTGGAGTTTTTTGATTTTCTGCTGGATGCTGTCCACTTCGTTCTTACAGTTTTTGGAGATGAGCAGACACTCGTCTTTGCCGCCGGTGTCCGCAGCATAGGCTGGTACGCTGCCGATTGCCAGAAAACCTGCCATGACGACCAAAGCAATTCTCTTCATTGTGCGCCTCCTGTTTGAGTGTGACCTCCGGAACAAGTAGTAACACCAGCGCCGCCAGTGTCAAGGAGGTGGCTGTAACCTCGAGCCCTATGACTTTCGGCGGCGCTTCTGTAACTGGAATTATCTCACATTATTACTTTACAGGATAGCTATGAAGATGGCTGCGGCCGTCAGGATGAGCAGGCGGTGCCCGACCAGCGCCCGGGGCGGAAGGCCGTCCTGGCGCTGCAGCTTGCCGAGGATCACCCATGAGAAAAGTGACGCGAGGAGGAGCAGCGGGTAGATGAGCAGGCGCAGCGTTCCGAGTTCCGGGGTGAGCGCCGCCGCGTCCAGGACGTGGTCGAGCCCAAGCGCGTGGATCGAGAGCGGGACGATCTGCGCACCCCCCTCGACCAGGGCCCGGAAGAAGATCATGAACAGGCCGGCCGCGGCCAGGGGGAGGTAGGCGAGGCCGCTGGTGGTGAAGACCGGGCGCCAGCCGGTGCCGCGCACCGGGGCCGAGGCGAGGCAGGCGAGCAGGGTGAACCCCGTGACGATGGCCAGGGCGAGCAGGTAGTCGTTCACGCTCCAAAGGGTGCGCGTGAAGATCTCGGCCGGCCGGCCGGCCAGAAGCGGCGTCCCCTTGGCGGCTATGACCACGCCGACCAGGGTGGTGCTGAAGAGCGCCTCGCGGAAGCCGCGCCGGGCCCGGTTGAAGCCGCCCCAGGTGGGGTTTCTCAGGTCAAGCTGCATGGAGCGGTGCGGACAGCTCCTGACGCAGTTCAGGCAGAGCACGCAGTGGTCCGAGCTGTCGACGCCGGAGGGGTGCAGCCCCATCGGGCACCCCTTTTCCTTGATGCAGTCGTCGACGCGGCAGCGGCTCAGGCAGACGTTGTGGTTGCTGTGCATCTCCAAAGGGGATATGCGCGAGACGAGGCTCACGATCCGCCCCAGGGGACAGAGGAACTTGCACCACCCCCGGCGGCCGATCACGAGGTCCGCGCTCACCGTGGCGCAGAGGATCCCCGAGAGGAGCACGCCGGTCGCGCCCGCGTAGCTGAACATGCCGGTGGCCTGCTCCAAAAGGAGGATCACCACCAGTGCGGCGAAGGAGAGCGACGGTCCCCAGCGGCGCAGCCAGGGAGCGGGGTCGCGCACCACGCGGCTGGAGACCCCCAGGTACTCGCCGATCGCCTCCATGGGGCAGAAGCTGCACCAGCCGCGGGCGAAAAGGAAGGCGGTGAGCAAAAGCGCCGGCCAGCCGATGGTCCAGGCCACCAGGTTGGCGGCGTTGTGCTGGCGCGGCCCGAACAGGGTGTAGAACGTGACGCCGAGAAAGAGCGGCACGGTAAGCCAGCGCAACAGGCGCGGGAAGCGCGGGTTCCTGGCCAGGTTCTCCACTGCCGGCAGGGTGAGCAGGTTGAAGCGTCCGTCCCCGAAGGGGTGTCCCTGCAGCGAGATGTGCTCGGGCTGGATCTCGTCGTCGTTGCAGACCACCACCGCGCGGGAGAGGACCTGGTACAGCTCGCTGGCGTTCAGGGGCCAGTCGTGGTCCACCAGGCGGTTCAGGGCGTCCTGAGAGAGGCGGCGCACCTGTTTGTGGTGCTTGGCGTTCAGGGACTTCAAAAGGCTCCGCGCGATGACCGGGATGTCCTTCTTGCGCTCCCTGAGCGGCACGAGCTCCAGGGTCTCGCCGGAGAGCTTCTTGAACAGCACCGCGTTGAACTTGCCGCTCTCAACGAGCGGGCGGAGCGGTTTGCCGCTGGTGGCGATGATGCGGATCTGGGCGCTTCTGAGCTTGGTCTCGCCGCGGCGGGTGAAATGGCCGCTCTCCATGAATTCGACCAGCTCTTCCTGCACAGCGCTGGAGAGGCAGTCGATATTCCTGAGGATGATGTCCCCCCCCGCCGCGAGCTCGATCATGCCGCGCCTGACCCGGCGCGCGTACATCGCCCCCTCCGGTGCGTGGCCGAACAGGGCGGCTTCCTGGGCAAGCCCCAGGAGGAGCGAATTCTGCTGTGCGGAGTCGCTGGCGGAGCATTCCTCACCCATCACCGGGGGAGGGGAGGCGCAGTCGAGGAAGAGGACCGGGCGGTCGCCGGTGCTGTGGAAATGGATCAGGCGGGCGGCAAGGTCTTTCCAGGTGCCGGGTTCCCCCAGGATGAGGACGTGGCTCCTGGTGTCGGAGAGGTGCTGCAGGCGCTGGTTCAAAAGGCGCACCCAGGAGGATGTGCCGGGGAACTCGCCGAATTCGGGGAGGAGCTGCCAGCCGATGATGTTGGTGATCACCTCGCGGTGCTCGCTCTCCTCGCGCTGGTGCCGGTGCGCCCAGCTTCCCAGCTGCGCCGCGAGGATGCGGCTCAGGTTCGCGTAGAGCAGCGGCATGCCCTGCAAAAGCTCCTCGAAGTGGTCCCGGGTGAGCCGCGCCGCCTGGACGTCGGTGATGGCGCGCACGTCGGCGGAGCGTTT
The DNA here is from genome assembly GCF_019063845.1 of Geomonas subterranea. Classification (NCBI taxonomy): domain Bacteria; kingdom Pseudomonadati; phylum Thermodesulfobacteriota; class Desulfuromonadia; order Geobacterales; family Geobacteraceae; genus Geomonas; species Geomonas subterranea. The sequence continues at coordinate 3,247,412 of NZ_CP077683.1, read as the reverse complement.
CTCGTCGGTGAGGATGGCCCGCTCACCGATCACGTTGCCGATGCCGAGCTCGGTGAGGTTGAGGATCTGCCCGGAGCGGTCCAAAAGCTCCACCCGGATCCTGCCGGAGAGGATCACGTAGAGCTCCTGCGCCGGCTCGTTCCGGGCGAGGATGACGTCGCCGGCGGCGAAATCGCGCAGCTCCAGGCGCAGCGCTATGCGCTCCAGGTCGCCCTCTTTGAGGCCGCTGAAAAGGCGGATCCCTGAAATGGTCTCGGAACTGATTAAAGCCATCGTCCTCCCGGCTTCGGCAGGAGGTTACCCGGTGCAGTGGCGGTTGGGCCGGGGCAGGGTGCCGAAGAGGTTTACGATGGTAGCGTAAAGGCGGGGCGGTGTCTAAAACGTATACCACGCAAAGGGTTGCGGCCGCGTATACGTCAATGAGGGCGGGTTCAGTGACGCACGATGGAAGGGGTGTTGCGGAGGGTTTCCATGGCCTTGTCGCGTTCCGCGGCGGCGAGGCGGCGCTGCAGCATGGCGAGGAAACGGAGCCTGGCCAGCGCGACCAGGGCCCGCTTCCGGTCGTTGGCCGCACGGGACTCGTAGTAGAAGTCTTCCTGGACCTCGCGCGCCACCTGCATGTCGATGACGAAGGTATAGTAGTCGTCGTTTTCCTGGTAACGCTCCAGGACCTTGGTGTAAAAGACCACCTTGGCGAGGGCCATGGTGGCGACTTCTTCGTTCCCTGCCAACTGCGCCTCCAGGTGTTTCGACATCAGGTCGGCGCCCAGGCGGGTCAACTCCTTGCCCAGCATTACGGCGAGCTCGACGTCCATGGTGCTCCCCCCTTATGGCAGTTCGAATTGGAAAATATTAATTTTTCAATCGACCTTGTCAAGACCGGAGGAGGGGGGTCACCAACTGCGGTGGACGGCGGCCACCACGCGCCGGGCCCCGTGCAGCGCGCCCAGCGGGCCCTGGTCCGAGCCGTAGGGGAGATCGCCCCCGACGGTGACCTTCCAGGTGTCGGTGACGTTGTAGCCGACCTCCGCCTTGACGAGGCCGTCGCCCCGTTCGAGGCCGCAGTCCCAGACGAGCTTCCAGGCACCCCACTCCTCGGTCCGGTTCCAGGCGACGATCAGGGCGGGGAGGAGGCCGCGGTCGAAGAGGAGCGTCGGATCGACCGGCGGGTCGATGGCGTTGCCGGCCAGGGTGACGAGGAGCGTCCCGTCCCCGAAACCGCGCTCGACGCTCAGGGTGCCGATGAGCGCGTCACCCAGTTCCCGGTCCGCCGAGAAGAGGGCGGCCGCCTCGCCGCGCAGAACGTAGGGGCCGGCCACGCGGGAGACCTCGACGCCGACACCATGCTCGCGCGGATAGCGCCGCCCGACCGAGATGACGGGGACCGGTCCGGTCTGCATCGCCGGGTCGAGAGAGAATGCCAGGATGGGCGCCGGCCGCACGCCGCTTCTCGCCCAGACGCCGAGGTCCCAGTCGCCGTGGGTGGCCAGGAGGCGCAGGGCGGCGAAGCCGGGGAGCGGCGGTGCGTCGTCCTGTTCCTGAAACGTGGTCCCTGCCGGGAGGGCGCCCGAGGCGATGGGGGCGTTGCGGCTTCCCAAGGGGGGGAGGCGCCAGGGCGTCGTCACCGGCACCAGCACCGCCTGGTAGCGCAGGTTCTCCTCCTGTCCGCTCAGGCGGATTGCCCAAAGCGGCAGCTTCTCGTCGGCGAAGGGATCGGTCAGGTCGCGGGGGAGGAAGGCGTCGGCGGGGGAGTAGCCGTCGGTCTTGCCCCAGCCGAGCTGGAAGCGTCCGAACTCCAGGTCGTGCGACGGAGCGAGCGGGACGCGCAGCCACAGCTCCGGGGCCGAGAGCGGCGGGCGCCGGAGCTTGCGGTCCGCGGGGTCGAAGACGAGGGGGCTCGTCTGCGGCGAGGTGAGCCACTCGGCGCGCAACGACGCCGTGAACTGGCCCTCGGCGAGGCGCTGTTCCCACTTGCCGTAGAGCGTGCCCCAGCCGGCGCCGTACGGCTCGCCTGCGAAGCGCTCACCGTAGGCGAACCCCTTCACTTCGGCATAGCCGGAGAAACCTTCGGCGAGCGCGGAGCAGGGGAGGGCCAGCAGCAATAGAAGCAGGAGAGCGGTTCTCAATCGCCCCCCTCGCGGGTCAGGTTCTGCAGCGTAAAGCGGCTGGCGGGTTGGGGACGGTTGAAGGAAATCTGCTTCAAGGTCACCGTGGTGTGACTCCCCTTCTTCAGGTCGGTCATCTCCATGCGCGCGGCGACGTAGTGCCCCTCGACGTTCTTGATGTCGGAGAGGACCAGGCGCTTGGCCGGCTCCTTCTCCCCCTTGCGGATCAGGTCCTCGCGCACCAGGTAGAGGATGTCCTTTCTCAGGTAGAGGGTCAGCTTCTGGTAGATCGACTTGCTCCCCTTCTCAAGCGGGATCGCGGTGATCACCCAGCAGGGCTGGCCGTCGAGCGTTTCCTCCCCCTGCAGCGAGACCTTGTACTTCTCGTGATCGAACTCCTCCATGTCCTCGTAGTTGAAGTCGGTCCCGACGAAGGAAGCGTCCCGGTCCTGGGGCGCGATGCGCCGCTCCCGTTTCATGGAGGGGAGGTAGAGCCACTGGTCCGGGTTGTCCGAGCCCGGCCGCGGCAGGGAGAGAAAGCCCACCCCCTTCACCTCGGGGGGATCGGTGAAGCGGATCAGGTTCTTCGAGTCCCCCGCGTACCCCTGGCGGTAGCTGTTCCACCCCTTCTTCCGGACCTTCCCCTCCTTGTTCACCACGGTGAGGTCGCCCGAGTACTGCTGGGTCTTGGTGCGGTGCCGGGTTTCGGATTCCTTCAAGAGCGCGCGGGCGTCGGGGGCGGCCATGGCCGGTGCGGAAAAGAGCGGCGTGCAGATAACCATGGCGACGAGGAGCAGCAGCGGGTTCAACAGTGTTCGGAACATGGTGAATACCTCCGTTACCTGATTGTGCAATATGTTACGATCCCCCTTCCCCCCCTGGGGGAGGGGGATGATGTCCATTCTTCCTGTACCCCTCGCCCTCCGGGAGAGGGTGGCCGAAGGCCGGGTGAGGGGGATGCCCCGGGCGAACAGGTTGCCACTGCCGATGCCCTCACCCCGGCCCTCTCCCAGGGGGAGAGGAGGGATGATGTCCATTCTTCCTGTACCCTCGCCCTCCGGGAGAGGGTGGCCGAAGGCCGGGTGAGGGGGATGCCCCGGGCGAACAGGTTGCCACTGCCGACGTCCTCACCCCGGCCCTCTCCCAGGGGGAGAGGGAGGATAATTCCTATTCGTACTCGATCGCCTCGGTCACCTTGACCCCGGCGGCCTGCCGCGCGGGAATCCCGGCGGCCAGGAAGGAAACCAGCGGCAGCGCCACGATGAGCTCACCCAGCACCTCCCAGGGATAATGGTGCGGCATGGCCCACCCCGTGAACGCCTTGGCCACCGGCCCCTCCATGAAGGAGGCGAACAGGTTGCCGGCGGGAAGCGCCAGCATGAGCCCCACCATCGCGAGCACCAATGCCTCCAGCACCACGCTGCGGGCGATCTGGCCGGGGAGCGCACCGAGCGCCTTCAGAATCCCGATCTCCCGGGTGCGCTCGGCGACCGAGATGAGGAGCGACGTGACGATGCCGAGGAAGGCGACCCCGAGCGCCAGCAATACGGTGATGCGCATGACCGCGTAGAAGGCGTCGATGGCCTTGCCGATCTCGTCCTTGAATTCGCGCTGTGTGGAGATGAGCGCCGGGTACCTGCCGGAGAGCTTGGCGCGTATCTGGTCGCGCACGCGGCCCGGGTCGGTCCCCGGCGTCACCGACACGTCGTAGATGTCGACCCGGTCGTCCTGCCAGTGCCTCAAGAAGACGTTGCGGTCCAGAAAGACGGCGCCCTGGTCCGAGGAGTAGTCGCGGATCACGGCGGCGATCGGGAATTCCACCATCCCCCCCGGCGTGTTGAGCGGCACCTTGTCGCCGACGCCGAGGCCGAAACGGTCCCGGAAGTTCTCGGTGACGGCGCACATCTCCTTGTTGATGAGTCCCTCCCGCATGGACTTCAGGTCCCCCTGGGCGAAGTCGTAGCGCACCCGCTGCATCAGGGTGTCCATCTCCACCGATCCGACCAGGATCTGCCTGCCGCGGAACTGCGGCCGTATGGCGCGGTAGCTCTCCACGGTGCGCACGCCGGGAAGGGCCAGGATCTCACCCTTCACCGCGCCGGGGTAGAGGAAGTCGGGACGCGAGAAGTTGGCCGAGGCGCGCACGAACAGGTCGCAGGTGAGGATGTCGTCCATCCAGCGCACGATGGTGAGCCTGGTGGAGCCCATGTACCCCCCAAGCCCGAGCACGAAGGTGAGCGAGAGGGCCATGGCCATGATGGTGCCGGAGCTGCGGCGTGGGTTTCCCAAAAGCGAGTCCGAGGAGAGAGGCCCGGCCGATGGGAACAGGCGCGTAAGCAGCGGGCCGAGGGCGACCAGGACGGCGCGGGAGAGCGGGCCGATCAGGAGCACGAGCCCGATGCCGCCCAAGAGGAGCACCGAGAGCACCAGGGCGTTCCCCTTCACCACGCTGCTGAGCGCGAGCGCCACCGCGCCGGCTACCAGGGCGGCCCCGGCGGCCAGCCGCGGCGCCACCCGGCGCTGTACCTTGGCCTGGAACGACCCCTTGGCGAAGGCCTCGGTGGGGGAGATGCGCGAGGCGGAAAGGGCGGGGCCCCAGGCTCCGACCAGCGAGGCGATCAGGCCGAGCAGCATGGACTGCAGCACGATGGGCGGCGTCAGGTGCACGACCCCCGAGCCCGAGATGCCGTACACCATCTCGGTGCTCTGCCCCATGCTCACCAGGAGCGCCTGGGAGAAGGCGGTCCCGGCCAGGCAGCCGAGCGCGCCGCCTAGGAGGCCGATGATGAGGGCCTCGGCCAGGAACAGGACCTGCACCTGGCGCGGCGTGGCACCGAGGGCGCGCAGGGTGCCGATGTCGCGCCGCCGGCGGTTCACCGAGACGTTGAAGGCGTTGAAGATGAGGAAGATACCGATGGAGAGGGCGAAGGCGCTGGAGACGTTGAAGCCGGCGGTGAAGTTTGCCACCAGCCGCTCCATCTGCTCGCCGCGCCTGGCCGGGGTCTCCACGCGGTAGGCGGGGCCGAGCGCCTTTTGCAGCAGCTCGGTCCCCTGCGCCACGCTCACCCCGTCCTGGAGCCGCACGTCGATGCGGTCGAAGCGCCGCCCGCGGCCGAAGAGCTCCTGCGCGGCGTAGACGTCCACCACCATCAGGTTGCCGCCGAAGGCCTGGGCGAACCCCTTGGGGCTCATCAGCCCGCGCGCCTTCACCTTCCTGACGCCGCTTGGCACCTTGACGGTAAGCGCCGCGCCGGTAGCGAGGCCGGCGCGTTGGGCGAACTCGCGGGTGAAGAGGGCGGAATCGGGCTGGGCCAGGAAGAGGAGCGGATCGTCGAGGTCCGCGTCGTCCCCTTCGAAGCCGTAGTCGCGCATCTCACGATCCCCGAGGAGGTCCACTCCGATCACCATCAGGCTCCCCAGTTCCCCCTTTTCCGGGACCACGATCTGCTCGATGACCGGGGAGGTGGCCCGGATGCCGGGGAGGTTCCTGAGCGTTTCCTGCAGGGATTCGGGTACCCCCCCCTCCATGGTCACCTGGAGCTGCGCCTTGCCGGCGACGCGGTCCACCGTCGAGCCGATGCCGACCACGAGCGCGTCCTGCGCCGTCTTGATGGAGCTGAAGGTGGTGACGCCGACCACGACACCCAGGAGGGTGAGGACGGTCTTGGCCAGGTGGCGCCGGGCGTAGGAAAGCGAGAGATGCCGCAGCAAAAACCTCATCGTCCACCTCCCGGTGTGGCGCCGTCCTCCTCGACCCTGCCGTCCCGCAGCCGGATCAGACGGTCGCAGGCGGAGGCCGCCTCGTGGTCGTGGGTCACCATGACGATGGTGGTGCCGCGCCGGCCGTGGATGGACCGGAGCAGGGCGAGGATCTCCTTGCCGCGGGCGCTGTCCAGGTTGCCGGTCGGTTCGTCGGCTAGGAGCAGCGGCGCGTCGGTGACCAGGGCGCGGGCGATGGCGACGCGCTGGCGCTCCCCCCCGGAGAGTTCGTCGGGTAAGTGGTCGGCGCGGTGTTCCAGTCCCACCTCGGCCAGCACCCGCTCCACCCTGGACTCCGCCTCCCTGGCGGCGACCCCGGCGAGCCGCAGCGGCAGGGCCACGTTCTGCCTGACCCTCAGTGTGGGCATCAGGTGGTAGGCCTGGAAGATGTAGGATACGTGGTCGCGCCGGAACAGGGAGCGTTCCTTTTCGCTTTGCCGGGCGAGGTCGGTCCCCGCTACCAGCACCTCGCCGGAACTCGGCACGTCCAGTCCCCCCATCAGGTTCAAGAGCGTCGATTTGCCCGAGCCCGACGGTCCCATGATGGCCACCATCTCGCCGGCGGCGATGGAGAGGGTGATGCCTGAGAGCGCCATCACCGTCGATTTGCCGTCGTACGATTTCACCACGTCTTTAAGTTGCAGCACGGTTGGTTCCTCCTTGGCAGGGGGCGAAAGATTTTTCGCCCCTACAGATGTCTGGTCGATGCAATTTTTTACCGGCCGCAACCAACCTGTAGGGGCGAATAATCATCCGCCCAACCACAGGCGCCCTCACCCCGCCCCTCTCCCTGAGGGCGAGGGGGCTTCGCGCCATGCGCCGTCCTGCCCGAAATCCTGGCTCGGCTCACGCTGGCGCCTTGTTACGCCCGCTCTCCCGCCGGTAGATATCCTGGAAATCGCAGCGCCCCTTCAAGCGGTACACGACGCCCCGCGCCCCTAAAACGAAGCGGGTGGTCCAGATGTGCACCGGCATGCCGCGCATGAACCCCTTGCGGGTCACCGCGGCCATGGCCTCCATGCCGCGGCGGAAGAAATCCTCATCGCCGAAATCGAAGATCCCTTCGGTGAGCCACGGCTCCAGTTGCCAGCGGATCACCGTGCCGATCAGTTCCAGGCGCTCCCGCCCCATCTGCTCGGCCGATTCGTAGAGCGAGGACTTGACGATGAGACGCTCCATCTCCTTTTCGTCCCGGCGCAGCAGCGCCTCCTCCACCTCGACCTGCACCTGCCACTCCTCCTCGGTCAACTGCCGGGTGCAGCCGAAGTCCACGAGCCCCAGCCGCCCGTCGGGCATGAAGATGTAATTGCCGGGGTTGGGATCGGCGAGGAGCCAGTGGGTGCGGTACAGCATGCGCATGGTGGCGAGGGTCATCAGGTGGGTGTAGCGGTCGCGCAATTCCTGGGAGGGGGCGGTGGCGAGGAACTCCTCCAGGTGCACCCCTGCCAGGTATTCGGTGGTCAACACCCGCCGGGTGGAGTATTCGGGGTAGACGCGCGGGATGACGATGCCGTCTTCCGGGGTGAAGGAGTCGCGCACGGTCTGGGCAAAGCTCGCCTCGGCGAGGTAGTCGGTCTCGGCGAGGAGCACCCGTTCCACCTCGGCCAGCTTGGCCACGACGTTGCCCCAGTCCTCCCCCAGCCGCATCGGCTGCATGAGCAGACGCAGGTTCTTGAGGTCGGCTTCGATGGTGCGGGCGATGCCGGGATACTGGATCTTGACCGCCACCAGTTCGCCGGAATGGAGCCGGGCGCGGTGCACCTGCCCCAGTGATGCGGCGGCGAAGGCCTCCTTTTCGAAGCTCGCGAAGAGCTCATGCGGCTCCCTGCCGAACTCGTCCAGGAAGACCTCGCGCACCATGGCGTAATGCATGGGGGGCGCCTCGAAGTGGAGCGCCGGGAGAAGCCGGGCGAACTCGTCGGGGAGGGCGTCCGGGAAGGTCGCCAGCATCTGCCCCAGCTTCATGACCGCTCCGCGCAGGTACCCCATGGTGCCCAAGAGCTCCAGCGCCGCCTTCAGGTGGGTCTCGCTTTTGAGCCGCTCCCGCTCGTCGGCGTCGGCCCAGCGGCTGCGCAGCCAGTAGGCGAGGTAGGCGCAGGTCACCTTGGCCTGCAGGGACCCGAGGATACAGAGCCGGGAAAAGGAGGTGGTGGGTGGACGCCTGGCGGCGACGCTTTCCACCAGCTCGGCCAGGCGCCTGCGTGCGTCCTCTTCCTGGCGCGGCATGAGATCGAGCAGGGCCGCCCGCGCCTCGATCCCTTTTCTATTGGGAGCGTTAGCGGACATGGTCGCCTCCCCGGGTGGCGCCGGAAATCATCTGCACGAAGGTGCGGATGGCGTAGTCGATGAGAGCGCGGGAGGCTTCCTGGTTCTCGGAGCCGTCGCCGGTCCAGGAGGCGAGGATGCCGAGGTAGAGCGACCAGTAGATGGTGCAGGAAACGTCTTCGGGAGACGCGGCGAAGCCGTGCCGCTCCATGATGTGCCGCACGCACTCCAGGTGCTCCTGGCGCGCCGTTTCCCCCTCGCGGCAGATGTTCCTGCGGGGAAACGGGCTCAGGGAGCGCTCCAGCACCGGCCCCAGGAAGGGGCGCAGGGGGCGCAGGCGGCGGAGCTCCGAGCCGATCAGCAGGAACAGCTCCTCCTCCAGCGACTCGCCCCCCTCCAGGCGGGTCAGGAATTCATCCCGTCCCCGCGCCAGAGCCTCGTTCACCATGGTCATCGCCATGGTTTCCTTGCTGGGGAAGTAGTTGAACATGGTGCCGGCGGCGACGCCGGCCGCGAGCGCGATGTCGCGGGTCGTGGTCTGGTCGAAGCCGCGCGCGGAGAAGAGTTCGGCGGCCTTTTCCAGGATCCGGGCCCGGCACAACTGTTTTGCCTGCTCGCTGATGCGCATCGACTGTTCTCCGTAAAATGAACGCGCTCACTATAGCAGAAGCGCGGTGATGGTCAAGGTAAAAATGAGCGTGCTCACAATCGGCTTGCGGGTATCGTGAGGAGCCGCAAGGGGACCGAGGTGATGGCACCTTCCCCCACCCCCTAACCCCCTCCCGCGAGGGGAGGGGGGACAGTCGCCGTTACCGTTGTCAAAGGGGACAAAAGGCAAAGGGGACAGGCACCTGCGGAGCCAGTCCCCTTTGCGGATGGAGCGGGAGGAAGGGGGCCAATGAATCGAATATAATTGTGACGTCGTTGTCTGTCATAGCCGCTGTGCTATCCTTTGCAGGTGAGCTTGAACAATGCGATATAATGTCACAATGACACCTAAATACAGCCTGATATGGAGCCTTATGAACGCTAATACATAGGTGACTTATGGTAGAGTCAGGGAAGGTGCATTTAAGGCTGCTGGCAATGATTGCTATCGCCTTGGGTGGCATGCTCTTCTTCGAGATGGGCGAAGCCAACACCTACCACCAAACCGCCGCCAACCGCATTCTCACCATGGCGGAGTGCATGGTATGCCACTCAGAAGACTCCACACGTCCAGTTTCCGTCTGTCTCCACGATCACTGCCTCTATACCAATGAACACCCGGTGCTGCGCAGGTACCCACCTCCAGCGAGAGCGGCCGAGTTTGCACCAGTTTCCGACGTTCTGGCGGCTGGCTGTATTCTGGAGGACGGCAAGCTCACCTGCCTATCCTGCCATAACCTGACCAGGCCGGCGCCGCACCTGGTGAGGGACGGCGATGCCCTCTGCTACATCTGCCATACCTACCTGAAGTCCGACTCCTGAGGGGCGATCCGGTTTGACTTTAAACGGCGGAGATGATAACAAGAAACTCTTCGTAATTTTCCTCCGCCCCTGGGACATTCACTGATGCGCCGTCGCCTCCTTGCCTACATCAGTACCCTTCGCGTCAGACGCGTCATCTTCGCCGGCTGCACCCTGGCGCTCTCCGCGCTGCTGCTACTGGTGCTGCTGGTGGCGTTGCTGCCGGCGATCCTCTCCACAGGTCCGGCCCAGTCCCTCTTGCGGCTGGGGATCTCCTACACCTTGAAAAAACCCGTTTCCTGGGCTGACCTCGAGGTCTCCTGGTCCGATGGCATCGCCCTCACCGGACTGGTTCTGGGGGACGGTCCGCCGCCGCTTCTGCATGCTTCCCTGCAGCAACTAAAACTCGAGCCGGGCCTTTCGCGCGATCAGGCGACCAAGCGCTGGTGTCTGGGCATCGACCTCAAGATCAAGAAGCTGGAGGCCGAACTCGCCCCCGGCCCGCCGAAGCCCCCCGGGGCGAAGCCGCTCAAGGATCCTCTCACCCGCATCGCGGAAGGGGTGCAGAAGTTCCAGTCCCTGGAGTGGCCGCTGCCGCTCGACCTGCGCCTGTCGGCCGATGCCGCCCCCATGACGCTCCACTACGCCGACCCTGCGACCAAGCGCGACCTGCTCCTGAGCGACGTTTCCTTCGGCCTTGCCGTCCCTTCGCTGAGCCGGCTCCCCGTCCGCAGCTCCGTTAGCGGGAAGGTCGCCGTCGACGGCGGCAGGGCGCAGCCCGTGAGCCTTGGTATCGAGGTCACCGACCTGGTCACGGCCAGCTACCGGATCAAACCGGCGGCGGCGTCCTTGACGGCACGGGCGGCTCTTCCCGGCGTCGCGCTCAGCGCCGCTGGGGGGGTGACCCGGCCGGAGGGACTCAAGGCCAGCCTGGCCCTTTCCCTTCCGGAGCTTGTCCGACTCGCGGCCCCCTTCGCCAAGAAGCCCCTTCCCGAGCCCTCGGGCAAAGTGACGCTGGAGCTCGCGGCGCGGACGGACCGGACGGGAGACCTGCGGGTGGCGCTTGCCCTGGACGGCGACCGGCTGGCGGTCAACCGGCTTCCCGGCAGGACTGGGTCACTCGCCCCGCTGGAGCTGCACCTGCGCCAGAAGCTGGTCAGCAACCACGCGCGTCAGCAGGTGGCGTTCGACGACGGGAGCCTGACCAGCCCGGGGCTCATCACCGCATCCTGGCACGCCCTGGTCGATCGTCCCACCGACAAGTCGCGCAGCGTCGCGGCCGAGCTGGGACCGCTGCGCCTGGACCTGGGGCGGGCCCGGCAGGTGGCGGCGCCCTTTCTTCCCAAGAACCTCCCGGTGCGGGAGCTGCAGGGGACGGCCTCCCTCGACAGGCTGGACGCGCGGCTGCAGGGACCGGGGACCGACGGGACGGTGCGGATAGAGAAGATGGTGCTGGACCTGCCGCGTCTGCAACTGGCGCTTGCCGGCGGCCCGCTGCAGGGTGAGGGGATCGCCATATCCATAGACCGGGCGACGATCCCCCTGAAAAAGATGAAGCCGGTGCGCGTCGCGGCGGACCTCTCCTGGTCCGGGCGGCGGGTGGACCTCGCCGGCAAGAAGCCGGTACGGATCGACGGCATGAAGGGGGGCGTGAGCCTCGCCATGACGGAGATCGACCTGAAGGGGAAACGCGCCCTGGTCGACGCCAGGCAAAAGCTGGAGTTGGAGCGGGTCGGCGTGGGAAGCGAGCTGGCGCTGGAAGGGTTGCGGGAGGAGCTGGAGCTGAAAGCCCGCGCCTTTAGCGGCGGCGCCCTGGATCTTGCGCTGCCGCTCGTGCGGGTTTCCGCCCGGAGCGTGCAGGCGCACCAGCAGGGGAAGGACGTGACGCTGCAGCCGTTTAGCGCCCGTCTCGCCGCCGAAGGGGTGCACCTGCCGCCAAAGGGGCAGGGGAGCCCGACCGTGCAGCATGCGACCTGCTTGCTTGCGGCGTCGGACGCCCTCGCGCTCGATGCAGAAGCGTCGCTCACCGGGCAGGGGCGGCAGCTCGCCGCCACCAAGGGGAATCTGCGCCTGGACCTGCGCCGCCTCATGCCGGTCGCGCGCCCGTTTCTTCCCGCCGGGTTCGACGCCGCCGGCCTCGCCGCCGCGTCCTGGGATGTCGCGGCGCCGTTGCCGGTAGCCCAGCTTCCCAAAGAGGAGAACCCGCTGCGCAAGGCGAAGGGAAGCCTCGCGCTACTGGAGCGCGCCGACCTCACGCTCACCTTGAACGACCTGGACCTGCGTGTCCCCGCAAGCCAGGGAACCTGCCGGGTGCAGGGGCTCACCACGGCGCCGCAGATGCGCCTGGTCCTGCCGCGTCAGGGAGAGCCCCTCGCGGTGGACGGCGCCTTCCGCTTCGCATCGCTCACCGGCCTCTCCGGCACGGCGGCGACCTTGCCGCTGCGCTCCGGCACCCTCACCCTCCAGGGTGAACTGGCGGGGTGGAAGGAATTCCGGCTTACCGAGGAGCTGAAGATCGCCTCGCTGGGGCTGTCCCAGATCGCCGACCTGACCGTCGGGCGCATCGATTCCCTCCTCGAGGACCAGGGAGGGAAGTTCGACGCCGCCACCTTGTTGAAGCGTCTCGACGCCACCATGTTCGCCCACCTCGAAGGGAACTTCCCGGCGGAGGCGAAGCAGGTGCTGGCGGGGTGGCAACTGGCGGGCAACGTCTCGGCGGGGGGGCGCGTCGACCTCACCGCCGCGCGCGAGCTGAGGGTGCGGGGGTACGGAAAGTGCCGCGATTTCGGGGTGGCCGATGGCAAGGGGGTCGCGGCGAGCGGCGTCAGGGCGGACCTGGTGCTGGACCGGAGCTACGCCCTGGCACAATCGCAGGGGGAGGGTGAGGCGTGGGTGCCGCTCTCGACGGGGCTGGTGCGGCCCGCGCCGGTCAGCGCGCCCGGCGCGCAAAATTCGGATCTGGCGTCACGCATCTACGAGGACCTGCGGGGGCTCATGGGCGGGCCGCGCAAGATCGGCGTCCGCCGCGTCTCCTTCAAGTCAGGCGCGGTTCCCATCGCGGCCAGCGCCCTGGAGGCGGACCTCCTCCTCGAGCCCGAAGCGCTGGGGGTGAGCTTCTTCCAGGCTGAGGTGGGGGGGGGGACGGTGCGGGCGCGCGGCATGATCGATCTTTCCCGCGAGGTCCCGGTGCTTTCGACCTATTGCAATTTCTCCCGTCTCGACCCGGTGCTGCTCTTCCCGGCGGCGGGAGGGGAGCGGCCGGGAGGCGAAGGGGAGCTGACCGGCGAACTGAGCCTTTCCGCGCCGCTTGCGACCGAACAGCGGGCCCTCCTGGAGGGGATGCGCCTGAACTTGAATCTGCGCCGTTTCAGCTCGCGCATCCTGGACCGGGCCCTGTTCGCGCTCGACCCGTACCAGCGCAACGAGAAGATCGTGGCGCAGCGCAAATCGCTGAAGACGGCGGACCTCAAGGGGCTGCGGGTGAGCGCCGTCGACGGGGCGCTGGACTGCGAGGGGGAGCTCTCGGTCAAGGGGGTCGACCTGGCCATCCCGAGGATCGAGCGGCTGCGCCTTTCCGAGCTCCCCATACAGAACGAGTTGAAGCGCCTGCTCGCCTCCATCGCCTCGTCCAGGACACTCCTGGACCTGGTCCGCTCCGACACACTGGTAATCGATGAAAAAGGTAAGCCGTCCCTGAAAAGGAGGAGCAATGCCCAAAACTAACAGACGTTCGACGTTCAACGTTCGACGTTTAAACCACTCACCGTTGTCCATTCTCGTCCGCCTCTCCATTGCCGTGCTTCTGCTGGCAGGGGGCGGCTGCACCCTGGCCAAGGTCGACGTCAACGTGGTGAGCGAGCGGACTTCGCTGGAGAACCAGGTGCTGGGAACCTACAACGCGCTGTCGGAGGATGTGCTCCTGGTCGCCTCGGTGCGCGGGGTGTCGCCCACCGGCAAGGTCGAGACGCCCCCCAAGCACTCCCCGAACAGCAGGAGGCCGCGCAGGCGCTGGAGAACATCGCCTTCCACGCCGACGATGTCGATGCACTGAAACGGCTGGGATGGGTGGGGGAGAACCTCGAGGGGACCCTGACCAGCTTCAGCCGCGAGGTTCCGGAAAAGGCCCAGGCGGACCTGAAGGCCTTCGCCACCCGCTTCGGCGAGGGGGAGTTCCGCCAGGTGGTCAACGAGGTGAACCGCTCCCGCGAGATCCTGATGCTCAGGGTGGTGCGCACCAACGAGAATTTCACGGCCAAGGATCTTCCCGCCATCCGCAAGGTCTTCGCCAGGGTGAACCGCCAGAACAGCGCCCCCGGTACCAAGGTGCAGGATGACGACGGGAAATGGGTAACCCGATGAACGCCGCCGCGAAGAAGATAACCCTGCTGTTGGCCCTCGCCGCGCTCCTCCCCGGGACGGCGCAGGCGGTGCCGCTGGGTGAGGAACTGCTGGCCCCGGCGGCGCCGCGCCCGGCGCCGCGCTCGCGTCCCGAGGTCGCCCCGGCGCCGGCAGTCTACACGCCGCAGTCGGTGCTCTACGCGGCGCGCTCCCGGGACGGCCGCTTCATCGCCACGGTCGAAAAAGGGGACGCCGGCTACGAGCTCTGGCTGCACACCGCCGGGAACGTAGCCGAACTGCCGCGCCTTTTGGCGAAGGGGCCGGTGCGCATCTCAGCTCCCGCCTTCGACGCCACCGGGACCAGGCTCGCCTACGCCGACGAGCGCGACGACCTGAAGGGGGATATCTGGCTCATCGATCTGGCCGGACCGGGTGCCGCGCCGCGGCGCCTCACCGGCAACGACGCCGGCGAGGATGCTCCGGGCTTCGCCCCCGACGGCAGCGCCCTCTATTACCAGCGCCAGCTTCCCGGCGCCGGGCGCCGGGACCTGGTGCGGCTGGAACTTGGCACCGGCAAGGGGGAAACCCTCCCCATCGGCATTGACGCGGCCTTCGCGGCGGTCTCACCTGAGGGCGACAGGATCGCCTTCGTCTCCCGCGACAAGGACCCGGGGGGCGATCTCTGGCTCTGGGATAAACGGGGAGGGCGCCTGACCCAGTTGACCGCCGGCGCCGAGCGCGACCTCTACCCCGCCTGGCAGGACGGCGATACCATCCTCTTCACCCGCTTCGCGCCCCCGGCCGGGGACACGGCGGGCGGACCGGAGGGGGGCGCCGTATTCCGGCTGCAGCTTGGGCGCCAGGGGAGCCACGGTTTCCCGGCCGCCTTCCCGCTCACCTCCGGACTTCTTTCCACAGCGGCCCCCGTCCCGGCCGCCGAGCGGGTGCTGTTCGTTGCGGGCGCGGCGTCGGGGGGGCAGGTACTTTCGCTGCCGGCGTCGGGGGAGATCCCGGACCAGACGGATCCGGCGGGACAGTGGCAGGTCGCCCGGGTGATCCTGGAGCGCCAGCCGGCCGACCCGGCGATGGCGCGGCTGGCCTGCCTGCGCGTGCTGGCGCGGGAGGAGGCCCCGACACGTGAGGGGGGGCTGGCCTCGCTGGCCCTCGCCGGGCTCATGGAGCAGGCCGGCGAGCGTGCCCAGGCGCAGGAGCGTTATGCCGAGGCCGCGGTCCGTTATGCATCCTTCCCCGAATCGGCGCTGGCCGAGATCGCCCGGCTGCGCCTGCAGGCGGAGAGCCGCTGCGAGGAGGTGGTCGTCGCGGGCCGGCGCAAGGGGGTGATCTCCGAGGCGCAGGAGGAGATGCTGCGGGCGGCGCAGGACAAGGGGAGCGACGCGACGGCGCGGGCCTTTGTCGACGGCGCCCGTCTCCAGGCCGAGTACGGCTCAGGCGCCGAGGACCAACTGGCCGCCATCGCCCGCTTCGAGAAGGCCCTCGCCACTGGCTCCGCCTCTGCCGAGATCCTGGCCGAGGCGGCCTACCGGCGCGCGAGGCTGCTGTCCCGCATCGAGGGGGGGGAGGGATCGGTTGCGGCCCTGGTCGAGGTGGCCAAGAAATACGACCGGCAGGAACAGTGGGCCGAGGCGGCCATCGCCGAGATTCTGGACCAGTTGACCGCGAAAACCGCCGACGCGCGGGAGCGCCTGGCGGCTCTTGCCGAGCAGTACCGGGGGACCCTGCCGCGCCTCTCCATGGGAGCCTGGAACAGGGCCGGCGACCTCGCCTACCGGGGCGGCGACTGGGTCCGGGCCAAGGACGCCTACCGGACCGTCCTGGAGCAGTTTCCCGCCGTTGCCACTCCCACCGCGGCGGCGCGCTTCGCGCTCGCCGAGATCCTCTATCGCGAGGAGCGCTACGGCGAGGCGACGGCGCTTTACGAGAAGGAGATGGGGGAGCACCCCGAGGACGCGCCGCTGTACCAGCTGGCGCGCGCCGCTTACCTGAGGAAGAGTCTCGCAGCCGGTGAGAGCCTGTACCGCCTGGGAGAGGTAGCCGCCGCCCGGGCCGCATTTCTCGACCTGATCCGCTACGAGGGGCGCAGCCTGGAGGCCCACCGCGGCTACATCAAATCGGTCGCCGCCCAGGGGCAGGCCCCGGAGCTCCTGGAGCTGTACCGGAAGATGCTGAACTCCTATCCGGACGACCCGGTGCTTCTCTACGGCGCCGGGCTCTGCCTCACCTACCTCCCCGGAAAGGAATCCCTTAAGGAGGGGGACCGCCTGATCGCGCGGGCCGCCGAGCGGCTCCCCGGCTCGGAGTACCCCTTCCAGACCCGCGGCTACATCGCGGAGGTCCTGGAAACGGTGCACGGCGAGCAGGGGGGGCTGGAGCGGGCCCTGAACCTCTACCGTCGCGCCAAGCTTTTGAACCGCCCCCAGGAAAGCCCCGACAACAGCGCGAACCTCTCGCTTAACATCGGCAACATCGCGTTCCTTCTGGGGCGTAACGCCACGGCCTGGAGCTTTTACGGCCAGCGCCTCGCCGCCAAGGTCCCTTTCGACAACGCCGATACCGAACTTCTCTTCGAGCAGCGCTACGGCGCCGTCGCCTTCCAGGTGGGGGAGAAGCAGGCCGCAATCGACGGCTATGGCCGGGCCCTCAAGCTCGCCGAGTCCCGACTGGAGCCGGCGCGCGCCCTGGAACAGTTCGGCCGCCTGACCCGCCGGGTGAACGAGCGCCTCTTCGCCGGGCAGAAGCTCCCGCCGCAACAGGAGCAGCGGCTTGCCGGACAGCAGGCCATCAACGCGGAGCTGGAGTTCCTCGGTGCGGACCGGGCCGAGGCACCCCCGGCAGCGGGATGGCGGAAGTTCGACGCGGCGCTCAGGGGCCTTTTGGCGCGGCAGCGCACGCTTGCCGCCGCAGCCTGTGCCGGGGTGCCCCAGGGGGAGAAGTATCTCCTGGAACTGAACGGGATGGCCGCCGCCGTCGAGCGCGAGCTGGACAACGTGCCGCGCCTGGTGGAGACCGGCGCGGAGCTGCATGACCGGCTCGGGCTCGCCAACTTCGATGCCGGGCGTTTCGAGCCGGCGCTGGCGCATTTCGACCAGGCCTACCGGCTGAACCGGGCACTCGGGCGCCACGGCAACCTGGCGGCCAACCGCCGCTCGGCGAGCATCGCCGCCTACCGCCAGGCCGAGACCGCCTCCGGCGCGGAGAAGAAGAGGCTCCTGTTGCTTTCCCGGGACGGCTTCACCGAGGTGCTGGCGCTTTTGGACCAGTACCCCCCGGAGAAGAAGAGCGCGCCCAAGCGCGGCGGCGGGCTGATCAATGTGGCCGCCAGCGTCGCCCTGAACAAGGGGGGCGCCACGGAGGCCGCCTTCGGTTTTTCGGCGGAGCAGGAGCGGCGCCTGGCGCAGAGCTATCTGGCCCGCATCGCCACCGACCTGGGCGACAACGCCACGGCGGAGAAGCTGTTCAGGGAACTGCTCGGGCGCTACCCGGAGCGGGTGGACCAGGTGGCGGAAGGGGACCTCTTCGGCGTGGGCCTTTTGAGCCACCGCGCCGCCCAGCTCGCCTACGCGCGCGGCGACCGCGCTGCCGCGGCCGTCGGGTTCAGGACGGCCACCGCCGTCGCGCTGAAGAACGGCAACGCGGTGGGCGCCATGCTGAACCTGGTCAACTGGGGGATGCTGGTCCCGGAAAACGCCGCGCCGGGCGAGGTGGCGGAGTTTTTGGAGTCCCAGGCGGCCTGCTCGGCCCTGGCCGGCTCCTATCGCGATGCCCTCCCTCCCGAAGTTTCGGCCCGCTACGGCAACGACGCCGGTGCCATCCTGGCGCGCCTCGCCTCCGGCCGCCCCGACGACGGGAGCCGGCAGGCACTGTTGTACAAGGCCATAGCCGCCTGGGACAGGGTGCTCGCTTCATCTCCCCCTCCCTCGACGGGAGGGGGCAGGGGGGTGGGTGACCTCGCCCTGGGCACGGGCGCGCCTCGTGGCACCTTACCCCACCCCCAACCCCCTCCCGCAAGGGGAGGGGGAGAAGTGCACGCGCGCCTGGCGGCGCGCCTGAACCGTGCAGCGGCGCTCGCCTCACTCGGCCTTGCCGAGGCGGCCCAGGCGGGCTACACCACGGCGCTCGCCGAGGCGCGCACTGCAGGCAACGACGCCATGGCCTGGCGCGCCCAGGCGGCGCTGGGTGACTACGACGGCGCCCTCAAACTCCTGGACCGCCTCCCCACCACCGAGTACGACCTGCGCCTCGGCGAGCTGACCGAGCGCTTCGCCCCGCGCATCGAGGCGCTCTCCGGGAAGGATCCGGAGCAGGGCTTCGCCCTGGTGGAGCGCCTCTCCGAGCTGGAGCGGGTGCAGATCCTGGGGCGTAGCCTCCTCGGTGTCGACGACGACGCGACCCTAGACCTCTTGCTCAAGGCCGCCCCGCACCTCGCCGAGCTGGACCGGGTACGCGCCGCTCTTGCCAAGGCCGCACCGGAGGATGCAGCCTACCTCAAACTCCGCGCACAGCAGGAAGAGACGGTCCTGGACACCCTCCTGGGCAAAAAACTGGAACTCCTTCCCCCCTACTACGCGGTCGCCGGTCCCGGCGCGCTCCGCCTCGCCGCCTCGTCTGCCGCCCTCACCGGGGGGAGCGCCGGCGAACGGGAACGCTTCGCGGCACTCCTCGCCTCGTTCCGCAAGGAGTGCTCCTCCGGCAAAGGCGCGAAGCTCTGCCGGGCCCTGACGCCGCAGCCCGCCGAGGCCATCGACGTGATGGAGCGCCTTTCGGGACGCCCAGTGCTGCGCCTGGTCGCGCTACCCGGTAACCGCTTCCTGGTCTTCTCCTTCGGCGCCAAGGACGGCATTACTGCCGAGACCGTGCCGCGCGCCGCGGTCGCCGCCCGGTTCAACGACCCGGCCCTGGTCGCCATCTACGAGCGGCCCGAGCAGTTCCCCTCGGCGAAGCCCCTCACCTGGGGGGTGAGCGCGAGCCAGCTTTTGAAGAGCGTGGAGGGGCGCCGTCCGTTGCGGACCCAGGTGCTTGACCCGGCGGGGGTGTGGCCCTCGCTGGCGCCGTTTGTGAAGCTCCCCGCCGACGGGCTGCAGGGCCGCCTCGCCGATGCCCACACCGTGACGCTCCCCGCCGCCGCGGGGCTCCTCCCTTCTGCTCCCAGCCGCCCCGGCGCGGGGGGAGCGCTCGGCGCCTCCTGGGAGGATGCCGCCGGGGTGCGCCATGACCTGGCGGAACTTGCCGACGGCGACTCGGTGTCGCTGCTCGTCGCTCCCAAAGGGGGAACGGGGCAGGCCTGGTACCTTGGGCAGATGGCCTCTCTCCTCGGTGTGCCGAGTCTTCTTTTGGCGGACCATCCCGCCGACCTCGCTCCCTTCGTGAAGAGCTACGCGGATCGTTCGCTGGCCCAGGCGCGGCGGGAACTCCCGGCCGGCTGGCTTCTCATCGGCGACTGGGGTGGGGACGCCGCCGAGAGCGCGCTGCTCGCCAAAAAGCTCTTCAACGACTACGTGAAAAAGGGTGTGCAGGCGCACAACGACGGACGCTACGCGCAGGCCCTGGCCCTCTTCGATAACGCGCTGGTGGTCGCCGAGGCGACGCCGGAGCTGGCCAAAAACCGCGCCGCGCTGCACCGCCACGCCCGGGAGAGCGCCTTCGGCGCCGGTTTCACCGAGCGCGCCGTGAGCCACGCCGACAGCTTGGTGCAGCGGCTCGCCAAGGAGAAGCCGTACTCGGCGGAGCACGCCGACGCCCTGTTGCGGCTGGGGCTGTTGCAGGGGCGCCTGGAGCATTTCAAGGAGGCGACCGCCGCCCTCAAGGAGGGTGTCTCCATCTTCGCCGACCTGGGGCTCGCCAAGGACCAGGCGGCGGCCCTCTCCGACTTCGGCGTGGTCATGGAAAACGCGGTCGATTATTCCGCTGCGCGCTCGCTCTTCGAGGAGTCCGCCGGGCTGCGCGCCCAGCTGAAAGACGAGCTGAACCTGGCGGACCAGTACCGGAACCTCGGGCGCATCTTCGACCTGCGCCTGAACCAGTTCGCGGTCGCGGAGCGCTACTACCGGAAGGCCCAGGACCTCTACGCCAAGAACGGCGACAACGCCCTGGAGGCCGAGACCATACTGGAGCGCGGCCGCTGTGAACGCCTTTTGGGCAACTTCCCCGCAGCAGATGCGCTCTACCGCGAGGCGCTGGCCAAGGCGGGGGGCGGGCTGAAAACCCGGATGCGCATCGTCCTGGAGCAGGGGAACAACGCTTGGTTCCAGGGGCGCTACCAGGAGGCCTTCGACCTGCGCGAGCAGGTGGAAAAGGCGGCGCTCAAGGAGAACTGGGCGCTGGAGCAGGTGATGGCCAAGAACACCGGCGGCCTCATCTGGTGGACCCTGGGGGACAACAAGCGCGCCCTGGTCGAGCTCAGGCAGGCCCTGGAGCTGGCCGGCAAGCTGCAGGTGCGCCGCGACGAGAGCGCCACCACATTGAACAACATCGGCCTGGTGCGGCGCGAGTCGGGCGACTACCAGGGAGCGCTGGAGAGCCTGGGACAGGCACTTTCCATAGACCGCGCCCTCGGCTCGCGCTGGGCCATCGCCTACGATCTCAGGAACCTGGGTCAGACCCGCCTCAAGATGGGAGACCCGGCAGGCGCCCTCACGCTCCTCACCGAGGCGGCGGGGCTGGCCGACGCCATCGGCGACAAGGTGAACCAGGCGAAGATCCACCTGGCGCTCGGAGATGCCCAGGCGCGCGGCAACCAGCGCGACGCCGCCACGGCGAGCTACCGGAAGGCACTGGAGCTCGCCGACGCCATGCTGCTGCGCGAGGTGCGCTGGCGCGCCCTGCTCGGCCTGGCGCGGCTGCAGGAGCAGGGGGGGGACCGCGAGGGGCGGTAACCTCGTACCGGCAGGCGCTCGACACGGTGGAGGGGCTGCGCGCCGAGATCAAGCTGGACCAGTTGAAAGACGGCTTCCTCGCCGACAAGATGGACGTCTACCAGGGGCTGGTGGGGCTTCTGGTTGACCTTGGGCGCCATGACGAGGCCTTCACCGTGGCCGAGCGTTCCCGCGCCAGGAACCTGATCGACATACTGGGGCGGCAGCGCCTCTCCCTCGCCGGCGGTGCCGACCAGGACCTCTACGACCGGCAGAACCGGCTCAGGGAGCAGATCCAGGAACAGGAGCAGCTCGCACTGCAGGCGTCGACTCCCGCCGAACGTACCATGTACGCGGCGGCGCTGGACAAGCTGCGCGCCGACTACCAGGACCTCCTGCTCGACATCGAAAGGCGCCGCCCCGAGCTCCTCGCGCTGGTCAAGGTGGCCCCGGTGACGGCGGGCGAGGTCCGGGCCCTCCTGGAGCCGGGGGTGACCCTCCTCTCCTACTACCAGCTCCCGGACCGGCTCCTGTGCTGGCGGCTGGGGCGGCAGGGGGCGGAGCTTTTCGTGCTCGGGGTTTCCGCACGGGAGCTCGCCGACAAGGTCGCCACCTACCGGCGCATGCTGCAGAACCTGGAGCCCCTGGAACAGAACTCGCGGGAGCTCTACCGTATCCTCCTCTCCGGGCCCCTTGCCGGCGTCCCGGAAGGGGAGACGGTGGGGGTCGTGCCGCACGGCAGCCTGCACTACCTCTCCTTCGCCACGCTCTACGACGGCCGGGACTACCTGGTGGACCGGCACACCCTGTTCCACCTCCCGGCCGCCTCGGTGTACCGCCACACCCTGGCCCGGCGCCAGCCCGGCAAAAACCTGCGCATACTGGCCATCGGCAACCCGGACCTCGGCAACGCCGCCCTCGACCTCCCCTTCGCCGAGAAGGAGGCCGGGACGCTGCGCTGGAACTACAGCGACGTGACCACCCTGACCCGGGAGCGGGCCACCGAGAGCTGGGTGCGTGAGAACATCGCCAAGTTCGGTATCATTCATCTCGCCTCGCATGGGGAGTTTGACACGGTGAACCCGCTCTTCTCATCCATCCGGCTGGCCAAGGACGGCAAGAACGACGGCCGGCTGCAGGCCGAGGAGGTGTTCGGGCTGGACATCAAGGCGGACCTCGTGGTCCTCTCCGCCTGCCAGACCGGCCTTGGGGACGTGAAGAGCGGCGACGACGTGATCGGCATGAACCGGGCCTTCCTCTTTGCCGGGACCCATGCCCTGGTTTCCAGCCTCTGGCGCGTCTCAGACGTCTCCAGCGCGATACTGATGAAGCAGTTTTACCGGGACTACAGCCTGAGCGACAAGGCCCAGGCGCTCCGGTTGGCCATGCTGCACGTGAGGAACCGCTACCCGCACCCCGGCTACTGGGGGGCGTTCGTACTGACGGGCGATTACAAGTAGTTCGACATCCCGGCCGGATCGGAATCCGGCCGCTACACGGAGGTGAAATCATGAGAAAGAGAGCTTTAGGCGGCGCGCTGCTGCTTCTGGCCCTGTGCGCGGGGCAGGCCCTGTGCGCCGAGAAACGCTGGGTGGTGAGCGAGGGGACCACCCTCAAAAACGACCAGTCGGTGAGCGCACCGAACCTGGCCGACCTCCCGGTGGGATCGGAGCTGACCCTCGTGGAGGGGGAGGGGCGCTGGCTCAAGGTGAGGACCGCGGACGGCAAGGAGGGGTGGGTTTACGCGGGACGGGTCTCCGACACCCAGCCGGTAGCCGAGGTGGCGGGGGGCGACGGGCTTTTGGGCGACAGCATGCAGAAGAGCCAGATCAACACCGCCAAGGCGGACAGCGCCCGCAGCGTGCGCGGCCTCTCCCCGGAAACCGCCGCCTACGCGAAGCAGCACGGCACGCCGGAGGGGCTTAAGAAGGAGCTGGACAAGATCCTGGCGCGCAAGGTGTCCGACAAAGAGGTCAAGGCCTTCCTCAAGGAAGGGAAAATCGGCGAGTACGCCCAATAAGGAGGGAGCCATGAAAAAACTACGTCTTTTACCGCTGGTCGCGCTCTCCTGCCTCGTCGCCGCCCAGGCCCATGCCGGATGGCAGGACAAGCTCAACAACCTGATGAAACCGGAATCCAAGGAAGGGAAGATCCTCTCCGGGGCGACCCAGGTACTCTCCTCGTCGCAGGAGATGACCTACCAGACCGAGTGCACCGTGGGCGAGAGCCTGGCGCTGGACAGCATGCAGCGTTTCGGCAAGCCTGTGCAAAACGAGGCGCTGCAGAAATACGTGAACCTGGTGGGGAACGCGGTGGCCCGAAACAGCCGGCGCTCCACCATACCGTACCGCTTCGTGGTGCTGGAGAGCCCGGTGCGGAACGCATTCGCCGCCCCCGGCGGCATCGTCTTCATCAGCCGGGGGCTCCTCGACGTCCTGGACAACGAGGCGGAACTCGCCGGGGTCCTGGCGCACGAGGTGGGGCACGTCGCGGAGAAGCACGCGCTGAAAAGCATACGGCGCGCCCAGTTCCTGCAGGGCGCTGCCACCATCACCGCCGCCAACATGAAGGGGAGCAAGGGGCAGCAGTTCGAGTCGATGATGAGCGACCTGCAGTCGACGCTGTTCGACAAGGGGCTGGACCAGGGGATGGAGTTCGAAGCTGATCAGGCCGCCCTGGAGACGACCTACCGGACCGGCTACGACCCGTCGGCACTGGTGAGCGTGCTGCGCAAGCTGAAGAAACAGGAGGCGACCGCGGCGCAGAAGGGATCCTGGTTCTCCACCCATCCGCCGCTGGACGAGCGGATCGAGCGGCTGTCGGCGCGGCTCGACAAGTACCCGGCCGCGGGCTCGGCGACCCTTCCGGTCCGGTTCGCCAAGTACGTGAAACCGGGGAAGGGCGGGAAAGCGGTCAAGTGATGCAACGACAGTCATAGTCTTCGCAAACGGAGGCGATCACTGACATCGGCAATGGCACGGGCAGGCTCAAAGAGCCTGCCCGTGCTTTTTGCGGAACACTTTCTTTCCAAGACACTGTAACAGTGGCTTCTTTATGCTAAAATTAATTGCACTTTGTTAGCCAGTCGTCATATATTTGTTCTCAATTTTGTGAGACAAAGCTTGGAAGATTCGCAGCCAGGGACAGTTGACGGTAACCGCCGTCATTGGCCCCCCCCCGCGAAGCACCGTCGGACACGAAGGAGTGGATGCTGAGAGTCACGCTCATACTGATACTGTGCCTGTGCATCGCCGGCTGCCAAAGCCAGGTCCAGCACCAGACGGGGCCGCCCCTGCCCCTGCGCCTGGCCTATTCCACCCAGCACGATTGCGGGCTCGTTCACATCGCCCTCGCCCGGGGGTTCATGCGGGATGAGGGGCTGAGCGTCGAGACGCATCCATTCGGGTACGGCAAGGCGGCTCTGCAGGCGGTGCTGGAAGGGAAGGCGGATGTAGCCACCGTCGCCCAAACCCCGGTGGTCTTCGCGACGCTGCAGGGGCAGAGACTCTCCCTCTTGGCAAGCATCTTCACCTCCAACAAGAATCACGCCATCCTCGCCGACCGCAAAAGCGGCGTTGCCCGCCCCTCTGATCTTAAGGGGCGGCGCATCGGGTTCACGGCGGGAACCACCACCCACATGTTCCTTTCGTCCTTTCTTACCGCCAACGGTCTGAGCATCGAGGACGTGGTCCTGGTCCCCCTGCTGCCGGAACAGATGCAGGACGCCCTTCTCGCCGGCCGGGTCGATGCGGTATCCACCTGGGTGCCCAACGAGAAGATCATCGCCGGGAGCCTCTCCGGGCGAGGCGTCATCTTCGAGGACCCCTATATCTATACCGAGACCTTCGTCATCGCAGGGCAGACCCAATACGTGGCGAGCAACCAGGAGGCCATGAGGCGGTTGCTGCGCGCCCTGGTCCGCGCCGAGAAATTCGCCGCGGCACACCCGAAGGAGGCCCAGTCCATCGTGGCTGCCGCTTCAAAGCTTCCCCCGGCTGTGCTTTCCGAGTGCTGGGGGGAGAGCGAACGCAAGCTGGGCCTCGACCATGCGCTACTGATAGCGTTGGAGGACGAGACGCGATGGGCCGGTGCGCTGCGCCTGGTGCGGGAGGTTCGTATGCCCAATTACCTGGAATCGGTGGATCCCCGTCCGCTTTTGGCCGTGAAGCCAGAGGCGGTCGGTCAGCAGGTGCTGAAAAGTGACCTTCGCCCGTAGACTCAAGATAATCTCGCTGCTCTCCTTCACCCTCCTGGTGATCGTGGCGGCATTGCTCGCCTGGTCATCCAGGGAGTTGGCCGTCGCCGAGCGTAACCACGTGGTGGCCGATCAGATCCAGTCCACCGTGTTCCACCGGGCCACCATGCGTGACGAGTACTTCTCCTTCGGCCTGGAGCGGGCCAGGGAGCAGTGGTTCGCCCTCAATGAGGTTGCCACGCGTCTGCTGGCCCAGGGGTTGCCGCAGGTTGAAGACGATGCCGCGAAGCAGATCCTGGAACGGAGCCGGCTCGATCTGGCCGAATCGGTGCAGATATCGAAGCGGCTTGTCGAGCAGGTGCGGCGGATCCCGGTGGCAGACCCGGCCCATCACGACGAGTTCGCCAGCCGGCTCTACAGCCAGATCATGCTCAAGGACTCCGCGCTGCAGCAGGAGGCGGTGAACTTGCAGGAACTGGCCCGGGACCGTTTCCACAGGGCCAGCGACCGGATGATCTACCTCACCCTGCTGCTCGTCGTTTTGATGGCGCTCGTCACCATACTCAACTCGGCGTTTTTGAACGGGGTGCTGCGCCGGCGCATGGCAGCCATAAAGCGGGGCGCGGACGTCGTCGCTTCCGGGGATCTGACCCACGGCATCGAGGTGGAGGGGGACGACGAGCTGTCGCAACTGGCCCGGCTGTTCAACGGCGTGACCCAGAAGATGGGCGATTACACCCAGGCCCTGCACGCTAGCGAGCAACGCTACCGGATGCAGCTGCAGGAACTGGCCAATATCTATACTCACACCCCGGTCGGGCTCTTCGTGGTGGACCGTGACCTGCGCTACTTGCGTCTCAACGAGCACTTGGCCAGGCTCAACGGAAAGAGCATCTGCGAGCACGTGGGGCGCCGCATCGACGAGGTGCTGCCGCCTGGGGTGGCTGCCCAGATCCGGGAACTTTGGCGCCCCGTCCTGGAGCGGGGGGAGTGTGTCCTGAATGTCGAAGTGCAGGGGAGGGTTGATCCAACTGACCCGGTGCTGCACCACTGGCTGGCAAGCTACCAGCCGCTCATCTCGGAGGGGGGGGAGGTGACCGGTCTCATGGGAGTGGTGCTGGACATCACCCAACGCAAGCAGACTGAGGAGATGCTGGCTGGCGTGCGCCAGCACCTCGAGGAGGAGGTGCAGCAGAGGACGGCGAAGCTGCAGCTCATCAACGAGCACCTGACCCAGGAGATCGAGATCCGCAAGAAGGTGGAAGTCGAGCTTTTGGCCCAGCAGCAGAAGCTGCAGGACATGGCCCTCGACCTGGCCATGGCCGAGGAGCGGGAGCGCGACCGTATCGCCAGCGAGCTGCACGACCAGGTCGGCCAGCGGCTCATCCTGGCCAAGATCAAACTGGACGCCCTGGCCAGCACCGTTCCCGCCGCCGAATGCGAGGCCGAGGCCGAGGCGGTAGGAGCACTGGTCCAGCAGACCATACAGGATATCAGGTCGCTCACCTTCCAGCTCCGTCCCCCGCTTCTCGCCAGTGCGGGGCTGGAGGCGGCGTTGCGGTGGCTCGGTGAGGAGTTCAGCGCGGATTTCGGGCTGGATACGGAGTTCATTGACGACGGCCAGGAAAAGACCTTGCCCTACGAGATTCGCTCCACCTTGTTCCAGGCGGTCCGCGAACTGATGCTGAACGTGATCAAGCACGCCGGCACGCTGCGCTGCCGGGTCGAGTTGTCCCGGTGCGACGGGGTCCTGGTGATCTCGGTTGAAGACGACGGCGTCGGTTACGGGGCGGAGCAGGATGCGTCGGTAACGCGAAGCGGCGGCTTCGGACTGGTCAACGTCAGGCAGAAGATACAACACCTGGGCGGGAGTTTTACCGTCACCAACAAGGGAGCAGGCGGGACCGTGGCAACCATCAGGGTACCGCTGGGATCCTAGGCTGATAAAGGGGGGGACATGAAGATGAAGGTTTTGATCGCCGACGACCACGCCATCGTGCGCCAGGGGCTGCGCGCGCTGATTGACAAGGAAGAGGACATGATGGTGAGCGCCGAGGCGGGAACCGGCGCAGAGGCGATCCGCCTGACCAGGAAGGAACGCCCCGACATCATCGTGATGGATATCTCCATGCCCGACACCAACGGCATCGATGCCACCCGCAGCATCACCACCGCTTTCCCGGAGGTGAAGGTCCTGGCCCTGTCCATGGAATCGGACCGTCGCTTCGTGGTGGAGGTGTTGAAGGCGGGGGCCAACGGGTACGTGTTGAAGGATGCCGCCTTCTCCGAGCTCGCCACCGCCATCCGCGCCATCGCCGCCGGAGAGACGTACCTGCCGGCGAGGGTGACCACCCTTTTGATCAAGGAATACCTGCAGCGCATCCCCGAGGATGTCCCGGCCACCTACGAGAATCTCTCGACCCGCGAGAGGGAGATCCTGCAGCTCATCGCCAACGGCTCCAACGCCAAGGAGATCGCCTTCGCCTTCGGCGTCAGCGTCAAAACCGTTGAAAACCAGCGCCACAGCATCATGAAGAAACTGGACCTGTTCAGCATCGCCGAGCTGACCAAGTACGCGGTGCGGCAGGGGCTGACCTCTTTGAAGTGACGGCGGCCCCGCCCCGGGCGGCATGTGATATGCCGCAGCGGGGCTTGCCAATTTCCCTATTTATTTGAGGGAGTCTTCACCGCATACTGGCGATGGTTTGAGCCGTAAACCAACCCGCCAGGAGTAGCGAATGCGCAGCAAGGAGCACGCCGAGGAGGCCTGCGACACCACGAAAGTCCCCGCGGAGGAGACGGGCGAATCCGGCGTCGCGGCCGGGCAACCCGACGAGACGCTCTGCCGAACCCACCCCCTGGTCCCGGCATTTTCCATCTGCATGGCAAAGAAACGCTCCTGCCCCTACGCCATGGCCTTTGGCCACCAGTACCTGTGCCGGCACCCCGAGCACGCCAGGTTCCTGGTCCCTTCCACGCGTAAAAAATAAGTTCCCCCGCCTCCCTGCTGAGTTTCCCCGCCATAACGCTTGACACATAAGCCGTGCACTATAAACTTGTCCCGTTGTAAATTAATAAAATTTAATATTAATGGTACGCTTTCCTGTTCAGCCGCCGCGTCGATCGCCAGCAGAGCGACCGCAGTCACCATGCAACCTGCACCTTCCAGGCACCAAAGCATCATCAGGAGGTACACCATGAAAGCGAGCACGAAAGAGCAAGGCAAAGGGAAAATGCATGAGTTGAAAGGACAGGTCAAAGAAACGGCTGGAAAGGGCACCCGCAATGTTTCCATGGAGCAAGAGGGCAGGGGGGAAAAAATTACCGGCAAGGTCGAGAAAAACGTCGGTAAGGCGGAGAAAAAACTGGAGAAATAGCGCCGCACCTGGCCTGCCACCGGGTGGAGACAACGCTGCGGAGGGTGCCTTCGCGGGAGTTTCCCGGGATGCCCGGTGGTGGCTGCGGTCGCTCTGCTGGTGATCGTGGCGCTACCCCTAGTTGCAACGGACAGCCGGTCAAAGAGGAGGCACCCATGCCGCTGGTACATGTCTTACTGGTTCTGATCGTGGTCGGGGTCCTGCTATGGCTCGTCAACACGTACATCCCCATGGCTGGATCGATCAAGTCGATACTCAACGCCGTAGTAGTCATCGTGGTCGTGCTCTGGCTTTTGAACGTGTTCGGACTACTGGACAACCTGACGAAGCTCAGAGTGGGTAAGTGACACAGGCAACCGGGAGCTCCGGCAATCAACGGAAAGCTCCCAAAGGAGGCAGAGATGCTCTGGACCATCGTGGTGATTCTTTTGGTACTGTGGCTGTTGGGGCTGGTGACGAGCTATACCTTGGGGGGCTTCATCCACCTGCTGCTGGTCATCGCCATCATCATCGTTATACTTAACCTGATTCAGGGACGCAGGCCGCTCTAGCCAGTAAACCGCAGCAAAGAGAAAGAGGCGGGGCCACGGGGCCCCGACTCCAAACCGTACCCAGGGGGAAGCCGCCAGTGAGAAAGATGATGATAGCCTTAGCAGTTCTTGCCGCTTTGCCGGCCCTCGCAGCCGGCCAGGACCGCCCGGCTTCCGACGGGAAGCCGCAGATGCGGGACGCCGTGCCGGGTTCCCCGGGCTACGTGATGAAGAACCCGAAGGGACAGCAGATGATGCGCTCCCCCCAGCACCTGCTGATGATGGCCTACCACAGAAACGTCGCCAACTTTGGCCACCTCCTTTACGCCGCCGCTGACCAGGGTGCCCCGGTCCCGGCGCAACTGGCGCGGGTGGCGGTGGCGGAGATGAGGCGCGGCGTCGAGGAGATGGAAAAGTACCGCGCCGGCGCATCGGTGGAGGTGCCCCCCGAGCGGCAGCGCATGATGGATGAACACCTGGTGCAGGTGAAGACCCACCTGAGGGAACTGGAACAGTTGGTGCTGCAGGACCGCATCGACCCGGATCAGGTGAAGCGGCATCTCGAGCCGGTGCTCGCCGGCTGCGGAACTCCGGGCTGCGCCACCGGGCGGGGAGCCCGGGACGGGATGCGTGGCGGGCCCTTCGGGCACGGGATGATGATGGAAAAGATGATGCGGAAGGTGAAGGGGCAGGATGCGGAGCTCGCGGCGCTGGTGCGTGAGATGGAGCAGGCCCCGCGCGAGAAAAAGCTGGACCTGCTGGCGGAGACCGTGGCGACGATGGCGCGTCAGCGGGCCGAACTGACCGATGAGATGGAGCGCAACCACCAGGAGATGATGCACCGCTTCGCGCCCATGCCACGGTATGGCCTGGAGCCCCCTGATGATGACGACCAAGGCTGGGGTGACGACGGGCAGGACGACGGGCAGGACGACGGGCAGGACGACGGGCAGGACGACGGGCAGGACGACGGGCAGGACGACGGGCAGGACGAGGATTGACGGGTAACGGTGCGGCCTGGTTGCCGTACCGTGTTCGAGACGACAAAAGGCCGGCGCATGGGAAGCGGATTTCCCTGCGCCGGCCTCTTGTTTTTTGTAACTGCGGGCTTCAACAACTGCCGGCTCTAGGGGGTAGGGGGGATGCCATCAGTCGAGCCGTCTGCCTTCCCCCACTCCCCCGTCCTCCTTTCAGAACTGCCTGCCCTGCAGCCGTCCTCGCGGGTTGTGCAGGAAATTCGCTTTTTCCTTGAGCAGCGCAGTCATCTTCTGCACCGGCACCGGGCGGCTGAAGTAGTACCCCTGCGCTTCCTCGCTCCCCTCAGCCTGCAGCCAGGCCAGCTGGGAGGCGTTTTCCACACCTTCGGCGATGACCCTGAGCTGCATGCTCCGCCCGATGCTGATCACCGCCCGCACCACCGCTGCGTTGTCGTTGTCGCGTGCGATATTTCGGATGAAGGACTGGTCGATCTTGAGTTTGTCCACCGGCAGCTTCTTGAGGTAGCTGAGGCTCGAGTAGCCGGTACCGAAATCGTCGATGGAAAGCTGAAGCCCCAGCGCCTTCATCGCCGCCATGCTCCCCAGCACCCGCTGCGGATCGCTCATGATGGTCGCCTCGGTGAGCTCCAGTTCCAGGGACTCCGGCGGGATGCCGGTCTCCAGCAGCGACGCCTCGATGGTCTCCTCGAAGTCGCGGTGCTGGAAGAAGCTGGCGGAGAGGTTCACCGCCGCCGAGACCTGCCCAAGCCCCTGGTGCTGCCACTGCCGGATCTGCCGGCATACGGTGGGGATGATCCACTTGCTGATCTGGTGCAAGAGGCCGCTTTCCTCGGCGATATGGATGAAATGCTCCGGCATGATCAGGCCGCGTTCCGGATGCTGCCAGCGGATCAGGGCCTCCATGCTGGTGAAGTGGCCGGTGGCCAGGTCTACCTTGGGCTGGTAGTGCAGCACGAATTCGTCGTGCTCGAGCGCATGGCGCAACTCCGCCTCGAGGGCGAAGCGCTCGTGCGCCATCTCGTTGAGCTTGTGGGTGAAGAACTGGAAGTTGTTCCCCCCCAGTTTCTTGGCGTGGTACATGGCGATGTCGGCGTGCTTCAGAAGGGCGAGGTAGTCCTTGCCGTCCTCGGGATAGAGGCTGATGCCGATGCTGGGGGTCACGATCACGTTGGTTCCCTGCAGTGGGAACCCCGCGTTGACGATCTTCTCCGCCACGAAGCTGGTTTCGCTCACCCCGCAGTCCCACAGCACCACCACGAATTCGTCTCCCCCCAGCCGCGCCACCACGTCACAGGAGCGGGTACAGTCCCCGAGCTTGCGCGCCACCGATTGCAGCAGCCGGTCCCCAATGTCGTGCCCCATGGAGTCGTTGATCTGCTTGAAACCGTCGATGTCGAGGAAGAGAAGCGCCACGCTGGTGCGCGTTTTCTGGGCCACCCGGAGCACATCCTCGATCCTGGCGTAGAGGGTGCTGCGGTTGGGGAGCTTGGTGAGCGGGTCGTGGTGGGCGAGGAAAAAGATGTTCTCCTCCGCGCGCTTTATGTCGGTGATGTCGAGGATGAAGCCGTCCAGGCGCGAGATGGTCACCCGGTTCCCCTTGCGGATCCGTTGCACCGCACAGTTGTTGAGGATCCAGCGTATCGACCCGTCCTTGTGCACGATCCGGTGCCGGATGGGGGCCTGGTCCTCTCCGGCGAAGATGCTGTTCAGGAATTGGACCACCTGGTTGCGGTCCTCATCGTGGATCATGGTGAACCACAAAAGCGGGTCCCGGTAGTATTCCTCCGGGCTGTACCCGGTGATGTCCAGGCATTTGGGGCTGTGGTAGACGGACTTGATGTCGCCGTCCTCGAAGCGGACGCTGTAGACGTACTCGTTGATGTTGCTGACGATGGTGCGGCATTGTTCCTCGCTCTTGGAAAGAGCCTCCTCCGCGTTCTTGCGCACCGTGATGTCGCGGATGTTGAACTGCAGCACCTTGCTGCGGTCGATACTGTATCCGGTGACGACCACCTCCACGATCACGCTGCGGCCGTCGCGCGTCGACAGGCGCAGATCGTCGTTGTGCAGGTAATCCCGGTGCTGGAGCACCGCGAATTCGGTCTCGCTTGCCGCCAGCACCGTCAGCGGCGGGACGTCCCACAGCAGCCTCCCCACAAGCTCGTCCCGCTGAAACCCCAGCATCTCCATGAGGAAGGGGTTGACGTCATGTATCTCGCCAGTGGCCGCGTCGACGATCATGATGCCGTCCTTGGCGGCCTCGAAGAGGCCACGGTAGCGCGCCTCGGATATACCCAGCGCCTTGGCGGCCTTTTCGCTCTCGGTGATCTCTATCAGGGCGAGTCTGATTTCGGAGCGGCCGCGGCAGGGGATGGCGACGATGCGCAGCTGTTGCAGCGCGTTCCCGGCATCGGACAAAAGGACGTTGCAGGAGTTGCCCTCGTTGGAGGCGAGGAGGCGCTCGAAAAACTCCGCCAGGGGGCGGCGGGAGCTCTCGCTGAACAGGTCAGCGAACTTGCGCCCCAGCAGGGAGGAACGCTCCACTCCCAACATGTCGGCGCCGGTGAGGTTGACGGAACGGATCACGCCGTGGCGGTCCAGGGTGATATGGGCGACCGGCGCGTGCTCATAAAGGTCGGCGTAGAGCTCCAGTTGCGCGGCAAGCTCGTTGCGGGAAAGGCGCATGGCCTTTGCTGTCTTTTTATGGGTGCTCTTTTCGGAACGAGTCCCGGTGATGCTGTTCGTCCCAGCTGCTCGGCTCATGGGCTCCTCCGTGTCGTCGGCCAAATGAGTTCTGCGGCTACTGTCGGTACTGTGATTTCAGGCGGTTGCACTGCCGATGCCGATGGTTCTCCTAATTGGCCCGGCCTCCCCGCGATTATTATGATAAAAATGATAAGGGAAACGGAGCAAAAGTGCACCGGGAATTATCGAAGCGCTGGTTCATTCACTCCCTTCAATGGACGCTATTTCAGGAGCTTGCCCACCGCCGCGGTGAAAGCGGGTGACCACTATGACCGATGCTCTCCACCTTGTGCCGGACACCGAGCAGAACCGCCTGCTTGCGGCAAGGGTGCGTCCCGATGGATGGTCCAACCCCGCGCCCGCTGACCGTTACAACCTGGTCGTGGTTGGTGCCGGTACCGCGGGGCTGGTCTGCGCGGCGGGTGCGGCCGGCCTGGGGGCGCGGGTGGCGCTCATCGAGCGCGCCTTTCTCGGCGGCGACTGCCTGAACGTCGGCTGCGTCCCCTCCAAGGCGCTCCTGCGGGCGGCCCGCGCCGTCTTCGACGCCCGCTCCGGCACCTTCGGTGTCACGCAGGGCGAAGGGGTGCGCCCCGATTTCGGCGCGGCCATGGAGCGGATGCGGCGCCTGCGGGCGAACATCGGACGGCACGACGCGGCGCTGCGCTTCCGGGACGAACTCGGCGTCGACGTCTTCTTCGGAACGGCGCGCTTCACGGCGGCGGACCGCATAGAGGTGGCCGGTGCGGAGCTGCATTTTTCCCGTGCCGCCCTTTGCACCGGCGCCCGCGCCGCCGTCCCCGCGATCCCGGGGCTGCCCGAGGCGGGATATCTCACCAACGAGACCGTCTTCTCGCTCACCGAACTCCCGGCGACGCTCGCCGTGATCGGGGGCGGTCCCATCGGTTGCGAGCTGGCGCAGGCCTTCGCCCGCTTCGGCTCGCAGGTGACGCTCATCGAGCCGGGCGCGCAGCTACTCGGGCGCGACGACCCCGATGCGGCAGCGGTGCTGCTGGAGGCCTTCCGCCGCGAGGGGATTACGGTGCACCTGGGGACAAAGGTGGCGGCGGTGGAGCTGCGCGACGGCGTGAAGCTCCTGCGGCTGCGGCGGGATGGCGGGGGCTTCGAGGTCGCGGCCGGAAGCGTGCTGGTGGGGGCCGGCCGTGCGGCAAACGTGGAGGGAATGGGGCTGGAGGAGGCGGGGATTGCGTACGACCGGGACGGCGTCACGGTAGGCGACACGCTGCAGACCACCAACCGGCGCGTCTACGCGGCGGGGGACGTCTGTTCGCGCTTGCGGTTCACCCATACGGCCGATGCCCAGGCCCGCATCCTCATCGCCAACGCGCTCTTCAAGGGGAGGCGCAGGAATTCCTCGCTCACCATCCCCTGGTGCTCCTATACCGATCCCGAGGTCGCCCATGTCGGGATGTACCCGGCGGATGCCGCCGCGCGCGGCATCGAGGTCGATACCCTCACCGTTCCCTTCTCCGAGGTCGACCGGGCGGTTCTGGACGGCGAGGAGCGGGGCTTCGCCCGGGTGCATCTCAAGAAGGGAGGGGACACCATCCTGGGGGCGACCATCGTGGCGCGGCACGCCGGGGAGATGATCAGCGAGATGACGCTGGCCATCGGCTCGGGGCTCGGCCTCGCCGCCATCGGCAACACCATCCACCCCTATCCCACCCAATCCGAGTCGTGGCGCAAGCTCGCCGATGCCTACCAGCGCCGCCGCCTCACCCCCCTGGTGCAGCGGCTCTTGCGCGCATGGCTTTGCTGGCGAAGAAAATGGTAACGCCCGCGCCGCCGATATGCTAAAACCTGCATACCCCACAGATGCAGGAGCATCCCTTTCATGAACCTGAAAAAGATCCTGATCGTCCTCGCCGCCTCCCTCGCGGTGGCCCTGTTCTTCTACCTCGACCTGCAGCGCTTCCTCACCCTGGATGCTCTCAAGGCGAACCGGGAGTTCCTCGCCGGGTATTACGCTCAACACCGGGGGGCGAGCGTCGCCCTCTTCATGGCGATCTACATCCTGCAGACCGCCCTTTCCCTCCCCGGCGCGGCCGTCCTGTCGCTGGCGGCTGGTGCCATCTTCGGTGTGCTCGCCGGCACCGTCTACGCGGTGTGCGCCGCCACCATCGGCGCCACGCTGGCGTTTCTCGTCACCCGGTACCTGCTCAGGGACATGGTAGCCGGCCGCTTCGGCGCCCGGCTGGAAGGGCTTAACCGGGAGCTGGAGCGGCGGGGGTGGAACTACCTGCTGTTTTTAAGGCTCGTGCCGCTCTTTCCCTTCTTCCTGATCAACCTGGCCGCGGGGCTCACCCGCCTGCCGCTGCGCGTCTTTGTCCTCGGGACCCTGGCCGGCATCATCCCCGGGGGCTTCGTCTTCGTCAACGCGGGTGCGAGCCTTGCCACCATAAACTCCCTTGCCGACGTCGCCTCGCCGCGCGTTCTCGGCTCCTTCGCGCTGTTGGGGCTCTTCGCCATGGTTCCGGTCCTGTACGCGAGGCTGAAACAGCGGCACAACCGCTTTTGACATCCTGCAAGTGTCCGTTTACACTCTCCTAACCGTTCAGCCCACCTTTTATTAAAAACGAGGCGGCCCATGCCGGAACTGATACTTGCCGATTTCCACGTGAAGCGCCTGCAGGTCCTGAACGAGAAGGGGGAGGCGGACCCGGAGTTGCTGCCGGAACTCTCCGACGCCCAGATGTGGCGCATGTACGAGCTGATGCTGCTCGCGCGCATCTTCGACGAGCGCGCCGTGGCCCTGCAGCGGGAGGGGCGCATCGGCACCTATCCCCCGATCCGGGGGCAGGAGGCGGCCCAGGTGGGAAGCGCCTTCGCCCTTACCGGCAAGGACTGGCTTTTCCCCTCCTTCCGGGAGATGGGCGCGCACCTGACGCTTGGGTACCCGGTCGCGCAACTGTTGCAATACTGGGGTGGCGATGAGCGGGCCCAGAAGGCGCCGCCGCAGCTGAATATATTCCCCTTCTGCGTCGCCGTCGGAAGCCAGATCCCGCAGGCGGCGGGAGCCGCGCTCGCCGCGCGCTACCGGCGCGATCCGGTGGCGGTGGTCACCTACTTTGGCGACGGTGCCACCTCCAAGGGAGACTTCCACGAGGGGATGAACCTCGCCGGGGTCTTCAACCTCCCCCTGGTCTTCATCTGCCAGAACAACCAGTGGGCCATCTCCATCCCCCTCAAGGGACAGACCGCCTCCGCATCCCTGGCGCAAAAGGCGATCGCCTACGGGTTCGAGGGGGTGCAGGTGGACGGCAACGACGTCTTCGCCGTGTACCGGGCCACCCGCCAGGCGGTAGAAAAGGCCAGAAGCGGCGCCGGTCCCACCTTCATCGAATGCCTCACCTACCGCATGGCCGACCACACCACCGCCGATGACGCCGGGCGCTACCGCTCGGCCGAAGAGGTCGCCTACTGGGAGGAGCGCGACCCCATCCTGCGCCTGGAGCGCTTTATGGAGGGACGCGGGCTCTGGAACCCGCAGAAGCGGGATGAGGCAGCGGCCCGGGGTGCCGCCATAGTCGACGCCGGGGTGGCGGAGATGGAGGCGCTCTCCCCGCCGGCCGCGGCGGAACTCTTCGAAGACGTCCTCGCGACGCTCACCCCGCGCCAGGCGGGGCAAAGGAAGGTGCGCTGACATGGCTCAGCTGAACATGGTACAGGCGATCAACCTGGCGCTCGCCCAGGAGATGGAACGCGACGACCGGGTGCTCCTGCTGGGCGAGGACGTCGGGCGGGACGGCGGCGTGTTCCGGGTCACCGAGGGGCTCCTGGAGCGGTTCGGCGCTGACCGCGTGCTGGACACCCCCCTGTGCGAGTCCGGCATCATGGGGGCGGCCATCGGCATGGCGGCCTACGGCCTGCGTCCGGTGCCGGAAATTCAGTTCATGGGCTTCACCTATTCCGCATTCGAACAGCTCTTCGCCCATGCCGCGCGGCTGCGTTCCCGTTCCCGCGGCCGCTACAGCTGCCCCATGGTGGTCCGCACCCCTTACGGCGGCGGGATCAAGGCGCCTGAACTGCACGAGGAGAGCACCGAGGCGCTGTTTTGCCAGGTGCCGGGGCTGAAGGTGGTGGTGCCGTCCGGCCCCTACGTCGCCAAGGGGCTTTTGGTGGCGGCGCTGCGCGACCCCGACCCCGTGCTGTTCCTGGAGCCCACCCGGCTGTACCGGCTCCTGCGCGAGGAGGTGCCGGATGGGGAATATCTGGTGGAGTTGGGGCGGGCCCGGGTGGCGCGACAGGGTGGCTCGGTCACCGTGGTGGCGTGGGGGAGCATGCTGGAGCGGGTGCTGAAGGCGGTGGAGGGGTACGACGCGGAGGTGCTCGATCTGCTGACCTTGAACCCTTTCGACAGCGAGGCCATCGTCGCCTCCGTTCAGAAGACCGGGCGGCTGGTGATCGTGCACGAAGCCGCGAAGACCTGCGGTTTTGGCGCCGAGATAGCGGCTACCGTCGCCGAGGAGGCGATCCTGCACCTGCGCGCTCCCATCCTGCGGGTCACCGCGCCGGACGTCCCGGTGCCGCTGGCCAAGCTGATCGACCACTACCTGCCTGATGTACAGCAAATTAGGTCTGCCCTCGACGAGGTGCTGCAGTACTAGGAGCACAGTTCCCTCCCCTGGAGGGGGAGGGCTAGGGAGGGGGCGCGTCGCGGCTGTCGCAACCCTTCCCCCTCCCAACCTCCCCCCTCCGGGGGGAGGAGCTATAGACAGGCATTTCAAGGAGACACCCATGTCTTTCGACTTCAAGCTTCCCGATCTGGGCGAGGGGATCGCCGAGGTGGAACTGCGCCGCTGGCTGGTCGCGGAGGGGGACCAGGTGCGTGAGCACCAGCCGCTGCTGGAGGTGGAGACGGACAAGGCGGTGGTCGAGGTCCCCTCGCCCCGGTCGGGCATCGTCTCGGGGCTGCGCTACAAGGAGGGGGAGACAGTGCGGGTGGGCGAGGTACTGCTGACACTGGCGGAGCGCGCGGCCGAGCCGGCATCTAAGGCGCAGTCCCCGGTGCTGGGGCGATCCGGGTCCCAAACCCCGCTCCCGGCGCAGGGGATGGCACCCCGGCCGGCGTCGGTGGGGATCGTGGGATCCCTCCCGGAGGCGGAGGATGAACCGCGCACGGCAGCGTCCGGCGTCGCGGGGGCGCTCCCCGAGGCGGCGGAGGCTGCAGCCGCGGAGGAGCCGGGTGGGTTCGCGGGGCTGGCGACGCCGATGGTGCGCAAGCTGGCGCGCGAGCGGGGCATCGATCTCAGGAGCGTCAAGGGGAGCGGGCCCCGCGGCTGCATCAGGCCTGAGGACCTGGACCGGCAGCTCCCTCCCTCCGCCAAGGTGATGGGGGGCGCCGGGACGGAGGAGCGGGTGCCGCTGCGCGGCCTGCGCCGCACCATCGCCCGCAACGTGATAGCCTCCCAGAGGACCACGGCTTTCGTGACCAGCATGGAAGAGGTCGACATAACGGATATCTTTGAGATGCGCATCCGGGAACAGGGGGAGGTGGAGTCGCGCGGCACCCATCTCACCTTCCTCCCCTTCTTCATGAAAGCCGTGCAGCATGCGCTGAAGGAGCACCCCCTCCTGAACGCCTCCATCGATGACGAGGCCCAGGAACTGGTGCTGAAGCGGCACTACCATTTCGGAATCGCGGTGGAGACGCCGGAGGGGCTCATGGTCCCGGTGATCCGGGATGTGGATAAAAAGAGCATCATTGAACTGGCGCAGGCGATCCAGGAGTTGGGGCGCAAGGCACGCGAGCGGAGCATCGCACTGGAGGATCTGCGCGGCAGCAGTTTCACCATCACCAACTACGGTCACTTCGGCGGCACCTTCGCCACCCCCATCATCAACTGGCCCGATGTCGCCATCATGGGATTCGGGCGCATCGTTGAGCGCCCGTGGGTGCACCACGGGGCCATCGTCGTCAGGAAGATCCTTCCCCTCTCCCTCACCTTCGACCATCGGGCTACCGACGGCGCCGACGCCGCCAGGTTCCTGGGGAAGGTACTGCGTTTCCTCGAAGACCCCGCCCTGTTGTTCCTCGACTGCGGCTGAGGACGCGCAGGCGGAAGGAACATCACTGGGGGAGCACCCTCTCTCCCAACCGGTACGTGGCCGCAGCGGTCACCCCGGACGCAGAGAACCTGCCGTTCCTCAGTAATCCCTGAAGCTCATGGCCTTTTTGACCCGCTCGCGAGCCAGGGCGTCCGCCGCCTCCCGAGGCAGGATCCCTGCGCCCGCCGCCCTCTCCAGCACCACCGCGGTGTTCTTCCTGATCCTCTCGCCGATCACTGCGAAAGCCTCCTGTTCGTTCCGCCCGGCATATTCCATTGCCGCCATGATCACCCCCCCCGCGTTGGCGATGAAGTCCGGGACGACCACCGTCCCGCGGGTTTGCAGCTGCCTCTCGGCCTCAGCGGTGCAGGGGATATTGGCCCCCTCCAGGATCAGGCGGGCCTGGACCTGACCGACGTTTCCGGCGTGGATCACGTCGGGCGTGGCGGCCGGCACCAGGATATCGCAGGGAACGCCGAATATCCTGTCCCGCGACAGGCGCTTTCCCTTGCCGTAATCGGCGACGCTCCCCCCCTGGCGCTTCACCTCGGCCAAGGCGGCCGGGTCGAGGCCGGCAGGGTCGTGGACCGTGCCGCGGCTGTCGGAGGCCGCTACCAGCAGGGCCCCTTTCTCAAGGAGAAAGCGCGCCGCAGCCCTGCCGACGCTCCCGAACCCTGCGACCGCGACCCGCGCCCCCTTCAATTCGACACCCGCGAATCCGGCCGCGACCTCGGCGCATTCGGCCACGCCATAACCCGTGGCTCCCAGCTGGTCCAGCGGCAGCCCGCCGAGTTCCGCGGGGAGTCCCACCGACCTCCCCGTCTCGTTCCTGATCCAGGCCATCGCGGTCTCGTCGCACCCCATGTCGGGGCCGGGTATGTAGTCGGTGAGGTGCTTGATCATACGTGCGAAGACCCGGAAGATCCTCTCCTTGCGCGGGTCCGACGGGTCGGCGACGATCCCCGCCTTGGCGCCGCCGTGCTGCAGCCCCGCCGCCGCGTTCTTGAGGGTCATGGCCCGTGCTAGCCGTGCCACCTCCTCGACGCTTACCGTGGGCGACATGCGCACCCCGCCGACCGCCGGGCCGAGCGCGATGTTGTCGATGACAACGAAGGCCTGGATTGCTTCCTTCGGCGAATAAAGGTGAATGATGGATGCGGGTCCAAGCTCATCACGACAGATTTCTGTCATAGGACACCTCGCCGGCGTGCTGCACAGGATTTGAATGAAGTTAAGGACGATAAGAATCTATCACGCGGCGATGATGTCGCAACGCACCTGACGCGCAGCCACCTCATGTAACTGCCAGAACACGCCCTTTAACAGCATACTGAGCACTCCATATTGTTTTATTTGGCGAAGATGGTACAGTGGGGCGCAAACTCTCTCAGAGGTATTCCTGATGGCTCACCCCTCCATAACCTGTCCCGAGTGCGGACGCGCCACCGATGCCAGATACTCCTCGTGCCTTTGGTGTGGCGCGGCGCTCCCGCCGTCCGGGGGGAGGGTGATCGAGGTCCTCTCCGGCGGTAAAAGTTCCCAACTCGTCATAAACGGTATCATCGTCGTCAACGTCGCGTATTACCTCCTGTCGCTGCTTATTTCCAGCGGGACTTCCCTCGGCGGCGGCCTGTTCGGATTCCTTTCTCCTGACGACAACAGCCTCGCGCTGTTGGGCGCGACCGGTACCTACCCTGTCTCCCGGTACGGCGTCTGGACGCTCGTTTCCGCCAACTACCTGCATGGCGGGGCGCTGCACATCCTCTTCAACATGATGGCGCTGCGGCAGATCGGCCCGTGGGTCTGCGCGGAGTTCGGCGCGAGCCGCATGTTCGTCATCTACACCACAAGCGGCGTCGCGGGGTACGTCCTCTCCGTCCTGGCCGGCGTCCCATTCACCATCGGCGCGTCAGCGGCGGTCTGCGGCCTGATCGGCGCCCTGTTCTACTTCGGCAAGAGCCGCGGCGGCAACTACGGTCAGGCGGTCTCGCGCGAAGTGAGCGGGTGGTTGATCAGCCTGGTGGTCTTCGGCCTGGTCATGCCCGGCATCAACAACTGGGGGCATGGCGGCGGAATCGTCGGCGGCATCGTCGCGGCGAAGCTGCTGGGGTACCGGGAACGGAGCCGCGAGAACTGGGTGCACCGTGCGGCGGCGCTGCTGTGCCTTCTTGTCACCGTCATTGTCCTCGCCTTCGGCACCTGGTACGGCGTACGGGTCCTATCGTACCGTCATTTCTGATCCACCCCTCCGAGCCAACCCCGCCTCTCTGCGCTACTTTTTCCGCACCTCCGGACCTCGCGGCGCATGCCGCCACCGGCAACGGCAACTCGTCCCGCCGGTGGTCTGACCATATCAAACCGTCCCTTCCGATTGGCTTTGTCTAATGCGCAACTGCTTGTTTCCAGAGATGAAATCCGGTATGGTAAGACCAAAATTTTTGACGGGAGAGGCAGATGAGCGTCCACGAAGTAAACCACCCCCTGGTGAAGCACAAGATTGGCCTGATGCGCGAGTGCGGCATCAGCACGAAGAAGTTCCGCGAGCTCACCGCCGAGATCGCCTGCCTGCTCGCCTACGAGGCCACCAGGGATTTCCAGCTGGAGTCGCGCTCCATCACCGGTTGGGACGGCAACACCCTCGACATCCAGCAGATCAAAGGGAAGAAGGTGACGGTGGTTCCCATCCTGCGTGCCGGCATCGGCATGCTGGAAGGGGTCCTGGACATGATCCCCAACGCGAAGGTGAGCGTCGTGGGACTGGCCAGGAACGAGGAGACTCTCGAGGCGCACACCTACTTCGAGCGCTTCGTGGGCAAGCTGGACGAACGCCTCGCGCTGATCATCGATCCCATGCTGGCGACCGGAGGCTCCATGGCCGCCACCATCGAGATGCTGAAGAAAAGCGGCTGCCGCCAGATCCGCGTGCTCTGCCTGGTCGCTGCGCCCGAAGGACTGCAGAAGATCTCCTCGGCCTATCCCGACATCGACATCTACGTGGCCGCCATCGACCAGCGCCTGAACGAGAACGGCTACATCCTGCCGGGGCTCGGCGACGCCGGCGACAAGATCTTCGGCACCAAGTAACACCCCTGCTGCACGTAAGCGGGGGCGTTCCCTCCGTATCATCTTCCAAGTGAGGTCTATTGCATGTCAGAAGTAAAAGATCCGGTCTGGCGCCAGGCGCTGTCCGGCGCGCAGATCCTTTTTGTCGCCTTCGGCGCGCTGGTGCTGGTGCCGATCCTCACCGGCCTCAACCCGAGCATGGCCCTTCTGGGCGCGGGGGTGGGGACCATCATCTTCCAGCTCTGCACCAAGCGTCAGGTTCCCATCTTCCTGGGCTCCTCCTTCGCCTTCATCGCGCCCATCATCTACAGCGTGCAGACCTGGGGGCTTCCCTCGACCATGGCCGGGCTCTTCGCCGCCGGCTGGCTCTACCTCGCATTCTCGCTCGCCATCTACCTGCGCGGCGCGGAGTTCGTGCACCGCATCATGCCGCCGGTGGTGGTCGGTCCCATCATCATGATCATCGGCCTGGGGCTCGCCAACGTGGCCGTCAACATGGCGATGGGCAAGACCGGCGACGGCAAGGGCGTCCTGGTCGACTAC
This sequence comes from Geomonas subterranea, assembly GCF_019063845.1. Lineage (NCBI taxonomy): Bacteria > Pseudomonadati > Thermodesulfobacteriota > Desulfuromonadia > Geobacterales > Geobacteraceae > Geomonas > Geomonas subterranea. The sequence continues at coordinate 3,205,110 of NZ_CP077683.1, read as the reverse complement.
AACACCGCGCTCCTCGTGGCCGGCATCTCGCTTGCCACCACCGCGGCCGTGGCCGTGCGCGCCCGCGGCATCTTCCGGCTGTTGCCGGTCCTTTCCGGCGTCGCCGTCGGCTACGTGCTCTCCATCTTCTTGGGCCTGGTCGATTTCTCCAAGATTGCCGCGGCGCCCTGGATCGAGGTCCCCAAGTTCGTGACGCCGGAGTGGAACTGGTCCGCGGTCCTGTTCATGGTCCCGGTAGCCCTGGCGCCCGCCATCGAGCACGTGGGCGATGTGGTCGCCATCGGCGCGGTGACCGGTAAGGACTACACCGTGAAGCCGGGCCTGCACCGCACCATGCTGGGCGACGGCCTGGCCGTCTGCGCCGCCGCACTCGTCGGCGGCCCCCCCGTCACCACCTACGCCGAGGTCACCGGCGCCGTCATGATCACCCGCTGCTACAACCCCGTCATCATGACCTGGGCCGCCGGCTTCGCCGTTGTCATGGCCTTCTTCGGGAAGTTCAACGCCATCCTGCAGTCCATCCCGGTGCCGGTCATGGGCGGCATCATGATGCTCCTGTTCGGCTCCATCGCTTCCGTCGGTCTCAACACCCTGATCCATGCACAGGTGGATATGCACCGTCCGCGCAACCTGATCATCGTCTCGCTGGTGCTGGTCTTCGGCATCGGCGGGCTCAGCATCAACGTGGCCGGCCAGCACCTGCACGGCGTGAGCCTGTGCGGCATAGCCGCCATCCTGCTGAACCTCCTCCTCCCGAAAGGTGAGGCTGCCCCGATGGGTGGCGACGCCGTCGAGGAGGAACCGGAGGAGACGGTGGCGTAGCGCCCCTTCCCCCACTGCAACGACATGCGCCGTCCCGCGAAAGCGGGGCGGCGTTTTTTGTTGGTGCCCCGGGATTTGACTGGGACACTCCTCTGTCACCTCCCCCTCCCTTGACGGGAGGGGGCGGGGGGGGGGTGAAGCTGCCATTAGCGCAAATGTGGCACTTTCCCCAACCTAACCCCTCCCGCAAGGGAGGGGGGCAAAGGAGAGACGTTCGGGTGGAACTTTCCCGGGGGCACGGCTTTCTCCTCCCCTCTTAAGCGGCTCTTGAATTGCCAACCCGGCTCGCGCGGGTATAATCTATTCGTTTTAAATTAGAATAAATTAACCTGTCAGCCGGCGCACCCTTTCGGTTGCCGGAAGCGAACCGCGCCCCGCAGCTGCCGGGCCGCCAAAAAAAGGAGGTCGTCCATGAAGGGAAACGAGAGGGTGATCGAGCAGTTGAACGTACGCCTGGCGGAGGAACTCACCGCCACCAACCAGTACATGGTGCACGCGGAGATGTGCGAGAACTGGGGCTACAAGAGGCTGTACTCCGCCATAAGGGAGCGCGCCATCAACGAGATGAAGCACGCGGAGAAGCTGATCGAGCGGATACTGTTCCTGGAGGGGCGCCCCATCGTGAGCAGGCTGGACCCGATCCACATCGGGGGCGAGATCCCCAAGATGCACCAGTTCGACCACGCCCTCGAGGAGAGCGCCATCAAGGGGTACAACGAGAGCATCAAACTGGCCATGGAGCTGGGAGACAACGGCACCAAGGAACTGCTGGAGTCGATCCTCAAGCAGGAGGAGGATCACATCGACGACATCGAGGCGCAACTGGACCAGATCTCGCAGATGGGGGTGCAGAACTACCTGGTCGACCAGGTCGGCTGACGCGATTGCCGCCAGGTTGAGATGAGAAGAGGGCGCCGGGATCCACACCCGGCGCCCTCTTTTTTTCCGCCTGGGAAACCTGTCACTTATCCAGTTCGGCCAGGCGTGCCCGTAGCGCCTTTTCCTTTAGCCACCGGGCCGTCACGTCCCGCATCACCGCCACGGTGCCCGCGACATTCCCCTCGGCGTCCCTGATGATGGTCATGGAGAACTCCGTGGAGATGCGCGAACCGTCCTTTTTCAGCGCCGGGGCGGCCAGCAGCTCCTTGGCGTAACGCGTGGTGCCGGTTTCCATGACGCGGTAGTATCCCTCCCAGTGGCGGGCACGCTGGTTTTCCGGGATGAAGATGTCGAGCGACTGCCCCAGCGCCTCCCCGGCGGTGAACCCCAGCATCTCTTCAGCTCCCTTGTTCCACAGCCTGATCAGCCCCTCCCTGTCAGAGTAGATGATTGCATCGTTGCAGTTCTGTACCAGTTGCCGGTACAGCTCCTGTACGTCGACCTCTTTCATGTCGGCCTCCCGTGTAGTTTTGTCTCAATGATACCACCCTCTTCACATCCGGTTTTTGACCCAGATCAAAAGAGCGGGAGTGCGCGCTCGGGGCTGTGAATTAATTGTCTGTAATGTTTAACGCTGTTTCTAAAGAAGTGTAGACAGTTGCCGATATTCCTACTACTGACAAAGGACTCTGGCGTCCACCGTGGAGGAACGATGTTCAAAAACAAGCTGATGCACAAGATCCTGGCGATCATCGGGGTGAACCTCTTGGTCGGCATCACCATCGTCGGGTGTCTGGCAATCTGGCTCCAGTACAGTTCGACCATGAAGCTGCAGGAGCAGAACAGCCGCACCATGTCGGCCGTCATCATCGACGAGATCGCGTCGTTCATGATGAAGGACGACTCGAAGTCGGTAATGAACCTGGCCAAGGTCGCCAAGGAACAGAAGTTCGGCTTCGACCTGCAGATCTTCGGCAAGGACGGCAAGGACCCGGTCACCGGAGCGGTCAACAAGGATGTGACCGAAAGCTTCGCCACCGGCAAACGCGTCGAGAGACGGGAGACGGTGGGCGGCGTGCATACCCTGCGCGCCGCGGTGCCGATGAAGAACGAGCAGCGCTGTCAGCAGTGCCACGACGCGGGGGACAAGTACCTCGGCGCCGTGCTCTTGACCTCTTCCCTGGAGGATGGTTACCAGAGCGCGGTGAGGATGATCGCCATCCTGGTGGGTGCCGGCTGCCTCTTCTTCGTCTGCATGATGGGGGGGATGTACATATTCTTCAGGAAGTCCGTGATGCGCGAGATCCTGTTCTTCTCGGAGAAGCTCAAGGACATCGCGGAAGGGGAGGGGGATCTCACCAAGGAGATACCGGTCCGCTCTGACGACGAGGTCGGCGACCTGGCGCGCCACATAAACCACCTGGTCAACATGCTGCGCGAGACGATCACGGTGCTCTACGACCTTGCCGAGAGCATCTCGATCTCGCTGTGCCATGTCTCCAGTCGCGCCACCAGGACGGTCGCTTCGGCGGCGGACCAGAAGCAGCGCTCCGAGGCCGTGGCGGTCGCAACGGAGGAGATGGCGGCGACCCTCAACATCGTGGCCGGCAACACCCATCAGGCGGCGGAATTCTCGTCGGAGGTGGACGAGGCGGCCAACCGCGGCATGGGCGTCGTGGACGGCGCCTGCACCTCCATCACCATGATCAGGGAGAACGTGGCGCAGACCCTGGGGACCGTAGAGCGGCTTGAGGCCTCGTCCGCGCAGATCGGGGACATCATCGTCCTCATCGAGGACATCGCCGACCAGACGAAGCTCCTCGCCCTGAACGCCGCCATAGAGGCGGCGCGCGCCGGAGAGCACGGTCGCGGCTTCGCCGTGGTCGCCGACGAGGTGAAGATGCTTTCGGAGAAGACGGCCACCTCGACCAAGGAAATCGCCAAGATCATCACCAACATCCAGACCGAGAGCCGCGAGGCGGCGCGCTCCATCACCGAGGAGCAGGGGCGGGTCGAGGACGGCGTCGCCAAGTCGGCGGCGGCCAGGGAGTGCCTGGAGCGGATACTCGGACTCGCGGGGGAAACGGCGCAGCTCATCAACCAGATCGCCTCGGCCACGGAGGAGCAGAGCGCCACAACCAACGAAATCGCGGAAAAAATCCACAACGTCTCAAGTTCAGCCTCCGGGGTCCACGAGGACATGCTGGAAAGTGACCGGGCCGTGACGGAATTGACCCGGGTGGCGGAGCAGATCTTCTCCACCGTGGGGAAATTCAGCGTCGGCAACCGGCACGACGAGATGAAGGCCCTCGCCACCGAACTGAGGGATAAGCTGACCGCGACCATCGAGCAGGGGGTGGCGTCGGGGAGGATCTCCATGTCCGACCTCTTCGACCGGAATTACCGCCCCATTGCCGACACGTCGCCGCAGAAGTACCACACCGCGTTCGACAGCTTCTTCGACCAGTATGTGGGGCCGGTGCAGGAGGAGATCCTGGGGCGCAAGGGCACCGTATTCTTCGCCATCTGCGTCGACGATCACGGCTACGTCCCCTGCCACAACCTGCGCTACTCCAAACCTCTGACCGGCGACCCGGACACCGACAAGGTCAACAACAGGACCAAGCGGATCTTCGATGACAAGACCGGACTCAAGGCCGCGCAGAACACGGAACCGTACCTGCTGCAGACCTACATGAGGGACACCGGAGAGATCATGAACGACATCTCAACTCCTATCGTGTTCAACAACCGGCATTGGGGCGCCGTTCGTCTCGGGTACCTCGCGAAGTAGACGCGGGCCGGGGCCGCGCCAGCGTGCCCCGGCTTTTTCGTTATGCGGCCGCAGCTCCACCGGAGCGCCCCCCCTTCCTTTTGTTTTATTTTTGTGTAGGACGCGCTCCCCGCTGCAGGAAGTGCCGGGGCCGCGTCCCGGGCGTCACGGAGCGCCGCCACCGCCGTCCCCGGGGCGGCGACCGTCTTTGGCACCGCCCATAGAGGGGCAGAATAGAAAGAAAAACTTAGATCTGCGCTTGAACTCTCCCCTTCATGAAAATACCCAATTTAACAGAATAAACCGCATCCCCCCTGGCAGAAGCGACATCGCCTGACTCACGAAACAACTTTTTATTCTTGACGTGAACGGCAAGTTCAGATTAGATTGCATACTGTATACATTGCCGTGATTTCCGCTCCCCGCGTCACCTCGCTGCCAATTCAGGGGGACAGGGCCGCGATGAGGGGCAAGGCGGGTTTTTAGTTGACTCTGCGACTCCCCTTAAGTAGAATCCGGTTCTACTTTTTGGGGGATTTGGACAAAAGCACGCGAAGACAAGGCGTTTTATCGTCCGGACGGCGTCAAAAAAACATGTGATTTGTCAGCTTTATGCTGATTTGTTCGTAAACATCAAAACAAAACAGGAGGCAGCTATGTCCGAGTACGGCACACTTCAAGACCGGGTACAATGCAAACAACTTTTGAACAAGGTCATGACTCCCGAGCAGACCATTGACTTCTTCAAGAACGGGATGAACCTTGGTTGGTCCGGTTTCACCCCGGCCGGTTATCCGAAAGTGGTGCCCATCGCCCTGGCTGACCACGTGGAGAAGAACAACCTGCAGGGCAAGCTGAAGTTCAACCTCTTCATCGGCGCCTCCGTCGGTGCCGAAACCGAAGACCGCTGGGCTACTCTGGACATGATCGACCGCCGCTGGCCGTACCAGACCGGCAAGAACATCGCCGCTGGCATCAACTCCGGCCGCATCCGCATGGGTGACAAGCACCTCTCCCTGTTCGCACAGGACCTGGGCTACGGCTTCTACACCAAGGACTCCGAGAGCGGCAAGCTCGACCTCGCCATCATCGAAGTCTCCGCCATCAAGGAAGACGGCTCGCTGGTGCCGACCTCTTCCTGCGGGGTTATCCCTGAGATCCTGATGATCTGCGACAAGATCATCCTCGAGGTGAACACCGGACAGCCTTCCTTCGAAGGGATCCATGACCTTTTGACCCCGCTCACCCCGCCGAACCGCCAGATCTTCGGCATCACCCATGCCGGCGAGAGGATCGGCTCCACCTCGATCCCGTGCGACCCGAGCAAGGTCGTGGCAGTCGTCGAGTCCAAGCTGCGTGACCAGGGTCGCGCCTTCGCAGAGCAGGACGACACCTCCGAGGCGATCGCGAACCATATCATCGACTTCTTCACCGCCGAGGTTAAAGCGGGCCGTCTGCCGAAGAACCTGCTCCCGATCCAGTCGGGCGTGGGCTCCATCGCCAACGCCGTCATCGGTGGCCTTGCCAAGGGCCCCTTCAGCAACCTGACCGTCTACACCGAGGTGCTCCAGGATACCATGCTGGACCTGTTCGACTCGGGCAAACTCGACGCGGCTTCCTCCTGCTCGCTGTCCCTCTCCGCAAGCCCGGGCTTCCCGCGCTTCTTCGAGAACATGGACAAGTACTTTGACAAGATCACCCTGCGTCCGCTCTCCATCTCCAACGCACCGGAGCCGATCCGTCGTCTGGGTTGCATCGCCATGAATACCCCGGTTGAAATCGACATATTCGCGCACGCCAACTCCACCCTGGTCGGCGGTACCCGTATGATCAACGGCCTGGGCGGTTCCGGCGACTTCCTCAGGAACGGCTTCCTGAAGATGATGCACACCCCGTCTTCCCGTCCGAGCAAGACCGACCCGACCGGTATCTCCTGCGTCGTGCCGCACTGCTCGCACATCGACCACACCGAGCACGACCTCGACTGCGTCATCACCGAGCAGGGTCTCGCCGACCTGCGTGGCCTGGCTCCGAAGGAGCGCGCCCGTCGCATCATCGAGAAGTGCGCGCACCCGGATTACAAGGCGCAGCTCACCGAGTACCTCAACATCGCCGAGAAGGACTGCCTGGCGAGGAAGGTCGGTCACGAGCCGCAGCTGTGGGATCGAGCCTTCAAAATGCACCTCAACCTTGAGAAGAACGGCACCATGAAGCTCAAGAACTGGGATGTGAAGATCGACCTCTGCGAAGACTAGTCTCGCGGTTGAAAAGCAAAAAGGCCCCGCCGGAAACGGCGGGGCCTTTTTTTGTAGGTGTGCAGGTGGCGCAGGTTCGACTGGTCCGACATCCAACCGGTTACATTGCCGGCTGGCGGCTAGCGGCGCGCCTTGGGGTGGGCCTGGTCGTAGACCTCCATCAGCTTGTCGATGCTGACGTGGGTGTACTTCTGGGTGGTGGAGAGCGATGCGTGCCCCAAGAGCTCCTGGATGGCGCGCAGGTCGGCGCCCCCTTCCAGAAGGTGGGTCGCGAAGGTGTGGCGCAGCGTGTGCGGGGAGACCTTGCGCATGGCGGCGATGAGCAGCATATGATCATCCACGATGCGCGTCACGCTGCGCCTGTTGATCCTTTTCCCGCGGCTGTTCAAGATAAGCGGCTCGGCCGCGCCCGGATTGCCGCGTTCGGCGAGGTAGGAGGAGAGCGCCTGCCTTGCGAAAGAGCCTACCGGCACGATGCGCTCCTTGCCTCCCTTGCCCATCACCCTCGCCAGACCGCCGTCCAGGTCGAGGTCCCCCACGTTCATCCCGGTCAGTTCGCTCACCCTGATCCCGCAGGAATAGAGGGTTTCCAGAACGGCACGGTCCCTGAGCGGCAGCCTGGTCCCCGCCGGCGCCTCGACGAGCGCGCTCACCTGGTCGATGTTCAGGTGAAAGGGGAGGCGCTTCTCCTTCTTGGGGGTGCTGACCAACTCGGCGGGATTCTTTTCCAGGCGCCCCTCTCTGAGCAGGAAACGAAACAGCGCCCGGATCGCGGAGAGCTTACGCCCGATGGAGCTCTTTGCGTGCCCCTTGTGTAGTTGGGCAAGGTACTGCCTGATGGCGAGATGATCGACAGCTTCCGGTAGCGGCTCTCCGCGCTGCGCCAGGAAAGAGGCGAACAGCTCCAGATCGCTTCTGTAGGCGGCGAGGGTGTGGGGCGAGACGTTGCGCTCGGTCTCGAGGTAACCGCAGAATTGCTCGATGGCCCGTTTCATGGTATGCAATCTACCTCAGGCCGATGCCGGTTTACAATAGCTTTTGACGGGGAGGATGAGATGCACCAGGTGGCGTTGGAGCGGGTTCCGGGGTACGGGCGCGAAGAGATGCGGGAAGGGGTGGCCCGGCTCCTTGAGCCGCTTGGCGGGATGCAGCGCTACGTGAAGCCGGGCGAGCGGGTGCTCATCAAGCCGAACCTGCTCTCCGCCAAGCCGCCCGAGGCGGCGGTGACCACGCATCCGGAGCTGTTGCGCGCCGTGATCCTGGAGGTGCAGCGGGCAGGTGGCGTGGCGCTGGTGGGGGATTCTCCCGGCGTGGGAAGCGGCAGGCGGGTGGCGGAGCGCTCGGGGATGATGGCGGTCATCGAGGAGACCGGCGCTCGGTTCGTCCCCTTCACCGAATCCCTCCCCGTCGCCGGCGCGGGGACTTTCAAGGAGTTCCAGCTGGCGCGGCCGTATATCGAGGCGGACCGCCTGATCAACCTCCCCAAGCTGAAGACGCACGAGATGATGACCATGACGTGCTGCGTGAAGAACCTGTTCGGGGCGGTGGTCGGGACCGCGAAGGCGGCCTGGCACCTCAAGGCGGGGGCGGACAAGGAGCTCTTCGCGAACATGCTGATCGAGCTCTACCGGCTGCGCGAGCCGGATCTGAACATAGTGGACGCCGTGGTCGCGATGGAGGGGAACGGTCCTGGAAGCGGGGACCCTTGCCCGGTGGGCGTGCTGCTGGCCGGTGACAACGCGGTTGCCGTGGACCAGGTTGCCGCCCGCGTGGCCGGGATTCCGCAGCAGCTTCTCTACCTGGAGAGCGCCGCGAGGCATATGGGGCTTCCCGGTTCGCGGCGCGAGGAGGTCACGGTTTTGGGGCCCGACCCCGACGCAGTACTGGAGCGTCCGCTCCGGCTTCCCCATCTTTCCGACGTCCAGTTCGGGCTCCCGGGATTCTTGAAGAACCGGCTCAGAAACCAGTTCACCTCCCGCCCCGAGGTCGTCCCCGGCACGTGCGAACTCTGCGGCGTCTGCGTCAAGGCTTGTCCCCCGGCGGCGATACGGGTGCAGGGGGGGAGGCTGCGTTTCGACTACCAGCGATGCATCCGCTGCTTCTGCTGCCGTGAGCTCTGCCCGCACGCGGCCCTGACCCTCAGGGACGGCTGGCTTTTGTGGCTGATGAAGAAAACCGGCCGCCGGTCGTAGTGCGCCGGGGCAGGTTGACAAGGGGATGGGGCGCCATTATATTTTTTCCCATCCTCCGGGAACCACACAGCGAGGGATGCAATTCCAACCAGGGAAAAGGAGATCGCGACATGTGGACCAACTTTTTTATGATCCGTCCGGTGACCCACTGCAAGGAAGGTTGCCCTAGTTGGCCCGTCGCCTGACCGCGGCGGGCTCCCCATGAAAAAAAGCCCCCCGTCGACCACGGGGGCTTTTTCGTTTTCTCTCTTCGGCCCGGATGGTCCTCATCCCTCCCCTTCTGCCTTCGCGCTGGAGGGTCAGGAAACCACCCCTCACCCCCCCTCCGGGCACCCTCTCCCGGGGGGGAGAGGGGAATCTCTCTAAAGTTCAGCCCGGCATCGCCCGATGCACCAGGTAAGGAGGTGGACCCCGCGCGGGAGCCGCTGCCGCCCCTTTGCCTGCAGGAGCCAAAACCCGTTTGAATTGACAACTGTGCCAAATTCCGCTATTCTGCGCACCTGTGCGTACGCGTGCCGTCACCCAAAAATAGGTATTGAATGATCAAAGTTACCGTTGTCATACTTGCACTTCTGACCCCCTGCCTCGCCCTCGCGGCGCCCGGAGAGCTCTTTCACGATTCCGGACGCAAGGAAACCCAGACTCAGCAGCTCGCTTCTGCCGACCTCGCTCTTTCAAAGGGGCTCGGCCTTACCTCCGCCGACTTCCCCGGCAACGACGACGTCGACGCCGATCCGGACGACTTCGAATTGAAGTTGCCGGAGATGGAGTTGCCGGAATCCGACATCCCCCTTACCTTCAATTCCAAGGTTGAGTACTTCACCCGCTACTTCCAGGGATCCGGCCGCGGCTTCTTCGCCAAGTGGCTCTCCAGGAGCGAGCGCTACATCCCGATGATGAAGACGGTGCTGAAGAAGGAAGGGCTCCCGGAAGACCTGGTCTACCTCGCCATGATCGAGAGCGGGTTCATACCGCACGCCGTCTCGGTGGCGAGCGCCGTCGGCCCCTGGCAGTTCATGCCCGCGACCGGCAAGCGCTACGCGCTCAGGATCGACCCCTGGATCGACGAAAGGCGCGATCCGCTGAAGGCGACCGTCGCCGCGGCGCTTTATCTCAAAGAGCTGTACGCGCTTTTCAACAACGACTGGTACCTGGCCGCGGCGGGGTATAACGCCGGCGAGAACAAGATCCTGCGTGCCATCAACATGTACAATACCCGCGATTTCTGGGAGATCTCCAAGGGGAGCTACCTGGCGCGCGAGACCAAGGACTACGTCCCCAAGCTCCTCGCCGCCGCGATCATCGCCAAGGAACCGGCCAAGTTCGGCTTCGCGGACGTCGCTTACCTCCCGCCGATCGAGTTCGACCAGGTGCCTGTCCCGTCCCGCACCGACCTGGACGTGATGGCAAAGGCCTGCGGCGTTCCCCTGCAGAATATCAAGGAGTTGAACCCGGAGCTGCGCCGCGCCACGACTCCGCCGGACTACCCGGGGTACCAGTTGAAGGTGCCCAAAGGGGCCGGCACCACCTGCGCCGCCGAATACGCCAAGATCCCCGAGTCGGAGCGTTACGTCGAGCGGGTCAGGAACGTGCAGTACCGCGCCAAGAAGCGTGACACCCTGGCCTCCATCGCCCGGCGCTTCAACACCAGCCAGCAGACCATCGCCGAACTGAACAACATTGGCAAGAAGAAGGTGAAGCTTGCCGGCCGCGTGCTCACCATCCCGGTCCAGGTGGCGTCGGCGCGTGGCGAGGCCCATCCGGCGGCGGAAGCGAAGGTGGAACCCAAGGCGGAAGCAAAGGCCGAGACCAGGACCGCGACCCAGGTGGCCAAGGCCGAGGCGGAGCTCCAGGAGTTCCACAAGTACTACACCGTCAAAAAGGGGGATACCCTCGCCTCCCTCGCCAAGAGGTTCAACGTAACGGCCAGGCTCCTCTCCGCCTGGAACAACCTGAAGACCCGGGTGGCCCTGAAGCCCGGCAAGCGCATCATCGTCGCCAAGTACCAGGAGAAGAAGGGCGCCCTGGTCAAGGACGAAGGCTAACCCCGTCAACCGTTTCGCACATCACGTGACCCGCACCACGAAAGGATAAATCAACCGATGTACAACCTTCTCATTTCCGCAGGCGCAGCAATCGCAGTCTTCCTCGTCGTCATCCTCGCCGCCGGCACCGCGTACTGGTGGGCCGCCCTCCTGGGCGCGATGATCGTCTTCATGGCGAGCTTTTTGATCATCTCCCGCATCATCACCAAAAAGCTCGAAGAGATCATGGAACCGGCCATGAAGGACATCCAGGCACAGCGTTTCGAGAAGGGGATTCGCGACCTCAAGTCGGCGCTGCGCTACGGCAAGTGGCAGATCTACGTGGAGAGCCAGATCAATTCCGCCATCGGCATGGTCTACTTCGTGCGACGCGAGTTCGCCACCGCCTTCCCGTACCTGGAGAAGGGCTTCTTCAAGAACTGGGTCACCATGGGGATGCTCGGCGTCACCTACATGAAGAAGAACAAGCACGACAAGATGAAAGAGACCTTCGACAAGGCGCTCATGGCGAGCCCCAAGGAGTCGCTGCTCTACGCCCTCTACGGCTACTGCCTCAACGAGACCGGCGAGAACGTGAAGGCGTGCGAGATCCTGGCCAAGGGGGTGGCGAAACTCCCCGCAGATGAAAACCTGAAGCAGAACCTGGAGCTGTTGCGCGAAGGGAAGAAGATGAAGATGAAAGGGTACGGCGAGATGTGGCTGCAGTTCCACCTGGAGAGTCTGGGCACCATCCAGAAGCAGCAGATGGCTGGGATGAGCGGAAAGCAGCGCCGCATCATCAGAAAATAACTTGTAAAGATATCTGAAAAATGCCATATTGAGCTGTTTTTTAAGACGGGCTTGCTGCTCGTCTTTTTATTTGTAGCCGAGCCAAGCGAAAAGGAGCAGTAAAGCATGCAGGAGAAGATCAGAAACATCGCCATCATCGCCCACGTCGACCACGGTAAGACCACCCTGGTCGATGCCATGTTGAAGCAGTCCGGAGTATTCAGGGAAAACGAGGCGATCACCGAGCGCGTGATGGATTCCAACGACCTGGAGAAGGAGCGCGGCATCACCATCCTCGCCAAGAACCTCTCCATCCACCACGGCGACTACAAGATCAACATCGTGGACACCCCGGGACACGCCGACTTCGGCGGTGAAGTGGAGCGCGTGCTCAAGATGGTCGACTCCGTGCTGCTCCTTGTCGACGCCCTCGACGGCCCGATGCCGCAGACCCGCTTCGTGCTGAAGAAGTCGCTCGACCTGGGTCTCAAGCCCATCGTCGTGATCAACAAGGTGGACCGCCCCGGCGCCCGCCCTTCCGAAGTCGTGGACATGGTCTTCGACCTGTTCTGCGAACTGCAGGCCTCCGACGCCCAGCTCGACTTCGCCATCTGCTACACCAGCGCCAAGATGGGGTACGCCATGAGGGAGATGGACCAGCCCAGCGAGAACATGGAGCCCCTCTTCGAGCTCATCAAGGACAACGTGCATCCCCCCGAGGGGAACCCGGACGCCCCCTTCCAGCTCCTGGTCACCAACATCGACTACAACGACTACATCGGCCGCATCGCCACCGGCAAGATCTTCAACGGCAAGGTGAGCGCCGGCGAGACCGTGGCCCTCATCAAGCGCGACGGCACCATCTCCAAGGGGCGCGTCACCAAGCTGTTGGGGTACGAGGGGCTGAAGCAGGTCGAGATCCCGGAGGCCTTCACCGGCGACATCGTCACCATCGCGGGCTTCACCGAGGTGGGCATCGGCGAGACGCTGGCCTCTGCCGAAAACCCGATGCCGCTCCCTTACGTCGCCATCGACGAGCCGACCCTCTCCATGAACTTCATCGTCAACTCCTCCCCCTTCGCCGGGCGCGAGGGCAAGCTGGTCACCTCGAGGAACATCCGCGAGCGCCTGGACCGCGAACTGCGCACCAACGTGTCGCTCAGGGTCGCCAACACCGCCAACGCCGATACCTTCCAGGTCTCCGGGCGCGGTGAGCTGCACCTCTCCATCCTGATCGAGAACATGCGCCGCGAAGGTTTCGAGATGGCCGTTTCCAAGCCCGAGGTGATCATGCGCATGGTCGAGGGCGTGCGCCACGAGCCGATGGAGTACCTGGTGGTGGACGTCCCCGCCGAGTACCAGGGCGCCATCATCGAGCGCATGGGACCCCGTAAAGGGGAGATGGTCGCCATGAACCCGATGGGAGAGACGGTGCGCCTGGAGTTCATCGTGCCGGCCCGCGGCCTGATCGGGATCAGGGGCGAGTTCCTCACCGAGACCCGCGGCACCGCGGTGATCACACACACCTTCCACGACTACGCTCCCTACAAGGGGGAGATCCCGGGACGCAAGAACGGTGTCCTCATCGCCATGGAGCAGGGGGAGACGACTGCCTACTCGCTGGACGCGCTGCAGCCGCGCGGCATCCTGTTCCTTGGGGCCGGCGTAGAGGTCTACGGCGGCATGATCATCGGTCAGCACGCGAAAGACAACGACCTCGAGGTGAACCCCTGCAAGGGGAAGAAGCTCACCAACGTGCGCGCCTCCGGCAGCGATGACGCCATCAAGCTCACACCGCCGCGCGTCCTCACCCTGGAGCAGGCGCTCGAGTTCATCGACGAGGACGAACTGGTCGAGGTGACTCCGGTTTCGATCCGTCTGCGCAAGAAGGAGCTCGATCCGACCAAGCGCAAGCGCGCCGGCCGGTCCTGAAACATCACCCCCGGCCGTGGCGGTTCCGGCTTCGGGGGCTTTGAACGATCTCATCGCACCTCAAGGAGTCATACATGCACTCTCGACCCCTGCGTTACCTGGGCCTTTCCACCCTGCTTACCCTGCTGGGCGCCTGCGCCACGGCCCCCGCTCCGGTAAAGGGCCCTGAGACCTACTTCAAGGAAGGCGAGGCCGCCTACGCCTCCCGGCACTTCGAGGACGCCATCGCGCAGTTCAAGAAGGTGAAGGAGAGCTACAGCAATCCCGAACTGACCGCGCAGGCCGAGCTGAAGATCGCGGATGCCCATTTCGAGAACGGCGCCTTCATCGAGGCGGCCGCCGCCTACGAGGACTTCCGCAAGCTCCACCCCAGTAACGAGAAGGCCCCTTACGCGCTGTACCGCCTGGGGCTTGCCAACTACAACCAGATCACCGGCATCGACACCGACCAGACGGCGGTCAAGAATTCGGTGCACTACCTGGAGATGTTCCTGGCCCAGTATCCTGGCTCGGAGTACACGGAGGACGCCAAGGCGAAGCTCGCCGACTGCCGCGCCAAGGAACTCGCCTACGAAAACTACGTCGGGAACTTCTACCTGAGGACCAAGAAGTACCCTTCGGCCATCAAGCGTCTGAGCGAGGCGCTGCAGCGCTTCCCCGGCGAACCGGGGCTCGCGGACACCCTTTTCTACCTGCAGCAGGCCTACCTGAAGTCCGGGGACACGGCGCGTGCCGAAGAGGTGGCGAAAAGGCTCGAGACGGAATATCCGGCCAAGGCGCGCGAGGCGAAGGGTGAGGAGCCGAAAGGGGAGGGGGCGAAGCCGGCCGCAGGCAAGGACGAGCTTCCCATGATCATCTTCAAGTAGGGAGTAGCGGAAGGTAGTGGCTTAAAAAAGCGTGCTCTTACCCCGTTCCCTCCCTTCCGGAACAGGGTGTCCAAGGGGGGATAACTGCCGGCTCCCCTCAGCCCTCTCCACCGGGAGGTGGGTGGCGGAGGCATGTGGCGGGAGATCACGTCGAACGGAAAATAAAAAAGGCGCGCGCCCCGGAGACGGGACGCGCGCCCAGACTGCCTGCCGCCGGCGCTAGGCCACCAACTGGTGCTGCCTGCTGCCGGCGTTGCTGTTTTTGCGACCTTTCTTCTGGCGGTACATGCGCTGGTCGGCCAGGCGCCAGGAGGCCATGAGCTCCTCGCCGTCATGGGCGGTGGCGGCACCGATGGAGAGGCTCAAGGGGAGCGGCGCGTGCTCCTGGTTGTTCTGCGCCAGCTGGGCCTGGAGCCGCTCCATGGCTTCGCGCAGGGTGGCTTCGTCGGTGTTGGGGAGCAGGGCGGCGAACTCGTCCCCCCCCACCCGCGCCACCACGTCCTCGCGCCGGAAGGCGTTTTTCAACACCTCGGCCGCGTGCCGGAGCAGTTCATCGCCCGCCGCGTGCCCCTGCTGGTCGTTGACCTCTTTCAGGCGGTCCACATCGACCATCACGATGCTGACCGGGAACTTGCGCCCCTTGCTCAGCCGCTCGAGCTCCTCGTCGAAGTAGGCGCGGTTGTAGATGCCGGTCAGGATGTCGTGGCTGCTCAGGTAGCGCAGCTTCAACTCGGCCTGCTTTCGTTCCGAGATGTCGAGGAGTGCCCCGACGACGCCACCGGAGCTGCTTCCCGAGTTCTTGAAGGTGGCGCTGTAAAAGATCATGTCCCGGCGTTCGCCGTCGGCGCAGGTGATGGTCCCCTCGAAACTGCGCGGTCCGACGCCGTTCTCCGCGGACTCCTCGCCGCGGCTGTAGAGGGCGGCCAGGTCCGGGGGGAGGATCTCGTAGATGCTCTTGTTGATGTTTTCGTCCCGGTTCATGCCGATCTGCTCCTCAAAGGCCTTGTTGCAGCCAAGGTACAGGCCGTTGGGGTCGTTATAGAAGATCGGGGTGGGGAGCGTGTCGATGAGGACCTGGATGAATTCCAGTTTCTCCTTGAGTTCCTGCTCGTGGCGTCGGCTTTGCTGACGCAGCGCGGCCTCGGCGATGGAGCGCTGCACCGCCGGCACCAGGCGGGCCAGGTTCCCCTTTAGTACGAAGTCATCGGCGCCGGCGCGGATGGCGGCCGCCGCAGCCTCCTCGCCCACCTTCCCGGAAATCATCAGGAAGGGGACGTCGCTGCCGCGCTCCTTTAGTATCTGCAGCGCCTTGAGGCCGCTGAAGCCGGGCATCACGTAGTCGCAGATGATGACGTCCCACGGGGCGGATTCCAGGGCGCCGGTCAGGGCCTGCGCGCTGTCCACCCGCTGGAAATGCACGTCGAATCCCCCCTGCTCGAGCTGGATCACGATCAGCTGTGCATCGTCCGGGGCGTCCTCTACGATAAGGACTCTTAACAGTCTCTTCATGTGCTATTTTCTCCGATAAAACAGGGGATTGTGGCACCGGACACCGGGAAATTGTAAATGACGCCGACGCAAAGGCAAGCCCCCGCGCCGGTGGGAGAAATGCCCCGATCGGTGGCGCCAGGGGTGCAAAACCAAGCCTGCGCCGTGTTCATGAAACTACCTATCGGCACGCCGCCTCCGCAACTAAAGAAATTAATTTTTTATCATTATTTTTAATCAATACAACCGCGTCGCCAAATTAATTTGCCCTTTGACGTTGCGGCGGCAAAGCCGCTACGTGTATAGTCCTCATGAAGGTCGGCGGCACGCCGAGAGCGCCCGTGGCGTCGTGGACCCGGAGGTCTCATGACACGGCCCCGGGCACGGTTTTTAAGGAGAGATGATGAAGCAGTTTTTTTTCGCCACCACCGCCAAGGGGGTGGAAGAGGCACTGGCTGCCGAGCTGGTAAGGCTAGGCGTGCCCGATGTTACCGCCGAGAGCGGTGGCGTCCGGTTCGCCGGGGGAATGGAGGCGGCCTACCGGGCCAACCTTTGGCTGCGCACCGCGAGCCGTGTGTTGATGACGCTCGCAGAGTTCCCCTGTGAGAGCCCGGAGGAGCTGTACCGCGAAGTGCGGGGGATCTCCTGGGAGCGCTTTCTCACCCCGGCGCTCACCCTTGCCGTCGACTGCAACCTGAGGGACTCGACGCTCACCCATTCCGGGTTCGTGGCGTTGAAGACCAAGGACGCCATCGTCGACGCGCTCAGGGATCACTTCGGCAGCCGCCCCAGCGTGGACACGAAGGACCCGGACCTGCGCGTGAACGTGCGCCTGTTCAAGAACCGCTGCACCCTGAGCCTCGACCTGTCGGGCGAGCCGCTGGACCGGCGCGGCTACCGTCTGGACCGGCACGAGGCCCCGCTCAAGGAGAACCTGGCGGCGGCGCTGGTGGAACTCTCCGGCTGGGACGGCGGCACCCCGCTCGTCGACCCCATGTGCGGCACCGGGACCATCGCCATCGAGGCGGCTCTGAAGGCGCTGCGCATCCCACCGGGACTCAACCGCGGCTTCGGGTTCCAGCGCTGGCAGGGGTTCGACCGTGCGCTCTGGGACCGGATCGTGGCGGAGGCTCGCTCCGGGATGCTGGAACGGCTCCCGGCGCCGGTGCAGGCCTCCGACTTGTCCCATTCCGCCGTCGGGATGGCCGTGCAGAACGCGAAACGGGCGGGCGTGCTGGAGCGCCTGGTGCTGGGGCGGCTTCCCATGGCGGAACTGGAACCCCCTCCCGGGCCGGGTGTGCTGATCCTGAACCCTCCCTACGGCAAACGGCTCGGCGAGGTGGAGGCGCTGCGCCCGCTGTACAAGGAGATCGGGGATACCCTCAAGAAGCGTTGCAAGGGATACACCGCCTACCTCTTCACCGGCAACCTGGAGCTCGCCAAGTCGGTGGGGCTGAAGGCTACCCGGAGGATGGTGCTCTACAACGGCCCCATCGAGTGCCGTCTGCTCAAGTACGAGATGTATTAGAAGCGGTGGCTTCTGTCATTAAAATAGAAGCTTGACACGTTAATCCTTTTACTATATGTTTTAATTTCGCTTTTCGGGCCTATAGCTCAGTTGGTTAGAGCTACCGGCTCATAACCGGTCGGTCCCAGGTTCGAGTCCTGGTGGGCCCACCACCTTACAAATTAGGATGATGTGGGGATGCCCTTAAAGCACCTGGTCAGACGAAAAAATACACTTCTAGTGGGGAGAAAGAGTGCACACCAAGCGGTTGCACTCTTTTTCTTTTGAGCGTGATGATAACTCCAAGAATATCGGATATAGTTGGAATAACTGGTAAAATTGCCCCAATTCACTTCGCTGAATCCTGGGACAACGTGGGGTTGCAGCTTGGCGACCCCGTCGCCCAGGTTTCCCGTATCATGGTGGCGCTCGATCCCGGGCGGCCCGCCGTGGAGGCGGCCATCGAGGCCCGCTGCCAGTTGCTCGTCACCCATCACCCGTTCATCTTCTCCCCGCTCAAAAAGATCACCGCCGCCGACGAGACCGGCCGTCTTACCATCCTCGCCCTCAAGCACGACCTCGCCATCATCTCCCTGCACACCAACCTCGACATAGCCCACGGGGGCGTGAACGATCTTCTCGCCGCCCGCCTCGGTCTCGAGGGGGCGCAGCCCCTGAAGATCACCGGGGGGGTGGAGTACGTGAAGATGGTGCTCTTCGCGCCGCGCGGGTACGAGGAGAAACTTTTGGCCGCGCTCTCCCCCTTCATGCCGCCGATCGGCAACTACCGCGACTGTTCCTACCAGGTAGAGGGGACCGGGCGCTTCACCCCGGTGGATGGCGCCAAGCCGTTCGTGGGGGAGGTCGGTGCCGGGCACGCGGAGCCGGAGAGCCGGCTGGAATTCCTGCTCCTGAAGGAGCGTACCGGTGCGGCCGTGACTGCCCTCAGGGGTGCGCACCCTTACGAGGAGCCCGCCTACGACCTCTACCCGGTGCTGAACCAGGGCCCGTCGCGCGGTCTGGGGCGCATCGGCACGCTGGCGGCCCCGGTTCCGGCCGCACGCTTCGCGAAGGAGGTACGGGAACGCCTGGGCGCCGCGGGGGTCCGGCTGGTGGGGGACCCGGAGCGCCAGGTGAAGAAGGTGGCGGTCTGTGGCGGCTCGGGCGTTTCGCTGTTGCACGAGGCGGCCCGCAAAGGCGCCGACATCCTGGTGACAGGGGACGTCAAATACCACGAGGCGCGTGAGGCCGAGGCGCTCGGCGTGGCGCTGCTCGATGCCGGCCATTTTGCCACCGAGCGACTGATGGTGCAGGGGCTTGGTGCGCAGTTGAAGGACGTCCTCGCGGCGCGCCGTTTCGAGGCGGAAGTAGTGGAATACCAAGGGGAGCAGGAACCTTTCAGCTTCTGGTGAGGCATCTGCTCTTTAAGAACATAAAAAGGTAGTTGGGGAGGCGGATTTTGCGTAACAAACTGAAGGCGTTATACGAATTGCAGGAGATCGATCTCAGGATCGACGGTCTGGACGGTGAGAAGGCGCAGCTGGTGAGCGAGTCCCAGGCGCTGGACGCGAAGCTTGCGGAGGCCCGGGAGAAGATCGCGGCGCGTCGCGAGGAAGTGAGCGCACTCGAGGACGAGAAGGGGACCCTGGAGGCGAACCTTGCCTCCGAGAACGAAAACATCAACCGTTCCGAGTCGCACCTGAAGGAGATCAAGACCCAGAAGGAGTACCAGGCGGTCTCCAAGGAGATCTCCGGCGCGAAGAAGCTGATCGCTGAGCTGGAGGAGCAGATCCTGCAGAAGATCAACGCCATCGAGGAGATAAACGGGGACATCGCCAAGCGCGAAGCCGATCTCGCCGAACTGGAAGGCAACGTCGCCTCGCAGCAGGCCGAGGTCCAGCAGAAGGTCGAGGCGCTGGAGGGGGGGATCGCCAAGGATGCCGCCACCCGTGAAGAGACCGTGAAGGGGCTCCCCGCCTCGGTGATGAAGCGCTACAGCAAGCTGCGTGACCAGAGAAGGGGCGTCGCCGTGGTCGAGGCCAAGGAAGGCAACTGCATGGGATGCAACATGCACCTGCCGCCGCAGCTCTACAACACCCTGTTCCGCGCCGACGACGTGATCACCTGCCCGCACTGCCAGCGCATCCTGATCATGAAGCAGGAAGTGCAGGACTAAAAGCTAACATCCGTTCCAAGTTCTACGTTAAAACCCGCCCGTTGCTGCGGCGGAATTGGCGCGGAGAGCTGGGCGGTGTCAACGTAGAACCTGGAACATAGAACGCAGAACCAGTTTGTGAGATTTGGCCGAAGCAGACCAGATGATCGCTGTTCACCGTAGCCTTTGGCGATGGTGGAGGGAGGAAAGTCCGGGCTCCACAGGGCATGGTGCTGGATAACGTCCAGCGGGGGCAACCCCAGGGAAAGTGCCACAGAGAGAAGTCCGCCCGCCAATTCCAAAGCTTAAGGGGCTTGCCCCCCGAAGCCTTGGCGAAGGGGGGTAAGGGTGAAAGGGTGAGGTAAGAGCTCACCGGGTCCGGCGGCGACGCCGGATGCCAGGTAAACCCCACCAGGAGCAAGACCAAATAGGGAAGCGCCAAGGACGGCCCGTCCGTGCTTCCGGGTTGGTTGCTTGAGGGTGCCGGCAACGGTACTCCTAGATGAATGATCATCGCCCGCCTCCGGGTAACCGGTGGCGGGAACAGAACCCGGCTTACGGGCTGCTTCGGCCAATATACAAATAGATCGTTCAACGTTCAGCGTTCAACCTTCGGCATCTGCCCGTCTTCCGGCCACCTGCGTGGTGCCGGCGGGCTGTACGCATGGATGTTGAACCGGCCCTGAAGGCAAAGCCGCAAAGAAAAACTGGAACCGCGGCTGCCTCATGCTTTTGCCGTTCATCGTTTTGTGCCGTCTCTGCGTCTTTGCATTAAATAAGCGGTTTGAGCATTTAGCCCCGCCTTCCGGTCGCTCCGGACGGCGTTTTTTTATGTTGCACGAGGTTTCACGTGGCAGGTTGGGATCATGAGTGGCAAGAGGCTGTGCACAGGGTGACGGCGGCGTTCGGGCGCCTGCCCCATCCCGTCCGCCTGGAGTTGGAAGAGTTCGCACGCGGCATGGCGGCGCACAAGGAGGCGATGCAGCAACTGGTCGCCCAGGTGGACGCCGCCGCCCATTGCGCCGGCTGCGGCGGGGCCTGCTGCGCGAGGGGAAAGTACCATTTCAGCGCGGTCGACCTCCTGGTCTACCTGGCCGCCGGGAAGCCGCTCTTCGCGCCTCGCTTCGACAACGGGCTCTGCCCGTACCTTGGTGAGCCGGAGTGCCTGATCCCGCCGGGGTACCGCCCCTTCAACTGCATCACCTTTAACTGCGACCTCATCGAGGATCAGTTGCCGCGGGAGGAAGTCTCCCGCTTTTACAAGATGGAGCAGGAGCTTGCCGCCCGCTACGCGGAGATCCGCGCCCTGTTCCCGGGGCGGAGCATGGACGGCCCCCTGCTTTGACCGCAAAGGAGAAGTCACCATGACGACAACCATCAACGACATCGTGCTGGCGCACATCGACAACAAGCCCGCTTTCTACGCCCGGATCGAGGACATCATCCCCGATGGGAAGCCGGGGTGGTGGCAGGTGCAGCTCCTGGTGCTCACCGTGCCGCTCCAGGTGTATCACTGGATCCTGGACGAGAGCCAGGTGAACGGCGCCCCCTTCACCATGTCCGGTACGCCGGTCATGCTCGAGAAGATCGTCTCCCCCGAGCCGCCCCAAAAGCCGGTGCCCCCGGTCGACAACGGGGGAGGACAGAAGAAGGGGAACGTGGTTTCCCTCTTCGACAGGAAAAAGAACCAGTGATGTCGCACCGTTCCGGGCGGGGCCCTCAAGGCCCCGCCCGCCGCGTTTTTTCCCTCTGTCCGCTTGATATTTTAATTGACCCCGGTTCACCACCCGCGCTTTTACCACTTCTTGCCACCGGTTCCCGTCTCCCGCTTAACCCACCGGAAAACCTCCCAAAAATTCCCTATTTGCCGCTAATTTTGCCTTGACATCAACCCTTGCCTCCCGTATAGTTCGTGCACGAAAGTGGTATGTAGTGGTATAAAGTGGAAACAGGTGCCGGGGAAACCATGTTCAGAGGGAAGTTCGACACGACCATCGACGCCAAGGGGCGCACCAGCATTCCCGCGAAATTTCGCGAGGTTCTGGTCGACAGCTTCGGCGACGAGCGCTTCTTCCTCACCAAGTCCATTCCGATGCGACTGGGCGGGGAGCAGATGAGCTACGGTCTCGTCATCTATCCCCACAGTGAGTTTCTCGCCCTGGAAGAAAGGCTGAAGGACGGGGCGGCGTTGGGCTTCTCAGTGGATCAGCTCGCCTCGGTGCGGCGCACCATCCTGGTTCCCGCCGTCGAGTGCACGGCGGACAAACTGGGGCGCATCCTGGTTCCCCCCGACCTGAGAAAGGCCGCGCAGCTGGAGCGTGAGCTCCACTTCGTCGGCATGCAGAAGAAAATCGACATATACAGCCAGGCCATCTGGGCCCAGGTCTGTGCCCAGGACGAGCAGAACTTCCCGATCGACGCGCCGGGGCTCACGGCGCTTGGCCTGTAGATGGAGGACTTCCATCACATATCGGTGCTCCCGGACGAGGTCCTCGAACTGCTCGCCCCCAGGGCCGGCGGCATCTACGTGGACGGCACCCTCGGGGGCGCGGGCCACGCCGGCCTGGTGCTCACCGCGAGCGCGCCGGACGGCGTGCTGATCGGGTTCGACCGGGACGCGGAGGCGATCGCGGTGGCCCGCGAACGGCTCGCCCCCTTCGGCGACCGGGTCAGGATCTTCCAGAGGAACTTCTCCTCGATAGCGGCAACCCTGGCCGAGACCGGCGTGGACGCCATCGACGGTTTCGTCCTCGACCTGGGTGTCTCGAGCCACCAGCTGGACAAGGAGGAGCGGGGCTTCAGCTTCCAGGCCGACGCTCCCCTGGACATGCGCATGGACAGAAGCTCCGGCGCGAGCGCCGCGGACCTGGTGAACACCCTCTCCGAGGCCGAACTGTTCCGCATCATCGCGGAGTACGGCGAGGAGCGCTGGGCCAAGCGGATCGCCTCCTTCATCGTGAAGGCCAGGCAGGAACACCCCATCGAGACCACCATGCAACTGGTGGACATCATCAAGGGGGCCATACCCAAGGCCAAGTGGGAGGAGCGGCTGCACCCGGCGACCCGGACCTTCCAGGGGCTCAGGATCGCGGTCAACGAGGAGCTGAAGAGCCTGGAGGATGGGCTCACGGACCTCCTGAAGCTCCTGAAGCCGGGGGGGCGCGGCGCGGTGATCTCCTTCCACTCGCTGGAGGACCGCATCGTCAAGGAGGCCTTCCGTAACGCCGCCGCCGGCTGCACCTGCCCCAAGGAACTCCCGATCTGCGTCTGCAACCGGGTTCCGCAGTACAAGGTGCTGACCAAAAAAGCGGTCAAGGCCGGGGACGACGAACTGAATGCAAACCCGCGCTCCAGGAGCGCACGCCTTAGAGGCATCGAGAAGATTTAACAAGAGGTACCACTATGGCACAGAGCAAAGTTGCCTACGGCAAGGTCGCCGCACCGGCACGCCCCGGCGCGGTAGTAAGGGAAAACTGGATCAGCTTCCGGTATCTGACGGGGGTCATGGTCCTGCTCACGCTGGTCTCCATCTTCCACGTATGGTCCCGGGTCGAGGTCATCGACCTGAACCTCAGGATCGGCGAGGCCAATAGGCAGTACCGGGACCAGCAGCAGGAGAACAAGCGCCTCAAGGTGGAGGTGGCGTCCCTGAAGGCGCCGGCCCGCATCGAGGCGCTCGCCAAGGGTGAGCTCGGCATGGCGCTCCCCACCGACCAGCAGGTGGTCCTGGTCAAGTGATAGACAAGTGGGAGAAATGGGCCCGGGTCCGCATGCGCTTCGTGGCTCTGCTCTTCATCGGGTTCTTCATAGCGGCTACCGGTCGCGCCTTCTACCTGCAGGTGCTGGACAACGACAAGCTGGTGAAGATCGCGGAGAAGCAGCACCAGAAGAGCATCCCGCTGACACCCAGCCGGGGGGGGATCTTCGACCGCAACAGCGCCCCCTTCGCCGTCTCCATCGAGATGGACTCCTGCTACGCGGAAACCAGGAACATGGAGAACATCCCCGAGGCCGCCACCCAACTCGCCCCGGTGCTTGGGTGCACGAGGGAGGAGCTCGAGGCCAAGCTGAAAGCGGCCAGGAACTTCGTCTGGCTGGCACGCAGGATGCCCCCCGAGCAGGCGAAAAAGGTGAAGGCCCTCGACCTGGAGGGTGTCGGGTTCGTAAAGGAGAGCCGCCGCTTCTACCCGAACTCGCAGGTTGCGGCTCACGTGATAGGTTTCACGGGGCTCGACCCTAGCGGCCTGGAAGGGGTCGAGAAGAAGTACGACAACATCATCCTCGGCAACACCGGCTACCTGGTGACCGAGCGGGACGCCCTCGGGCGCGACATAGCCTTGAAGAAGGGGAGCGAGGGGAAGGCGGGCTCCAAGGGGAGCAACGTCGTCCTCACCCTGGACAAGAACATCCAGTACATAGCCGAGAAGGAACTGACCAAGACCATCGAGAAAAACGGCGCCAAGGCCGGGATCGCGATCGTCATGGAGCCTGACACCGGGCGGGTGCTGGCGATGGCCAACTACCCCTCCTTCAACCCGAACAACATGAAGGAGCTGACCCCGGGGGCGATCAGGAACCGCGCCATAGCGGACAGCTTCGAGCCCGGCTCCACCTTCAAGATCTTCCTGGTTGCCGCGGCCCTGGAAGCGGGGGTGATCCGCCCCGGGGACAGCTTCAACTGCGAGAACGGCTCCTGCAACATGTACGGCAGGACCATCCATGACACGCACAAGTACGGTGCGCTGACCGTGCCGCAGATCCTCAAGTACTCGAGCAACATCGGCGCCGCGAAGATCGGCCAGAGGCTCGGTTCGCAGCGCCTGTTCACGGCGCTCACCGGTTTCGGGTTCGGGGAGAAGAGCAGTATCGACCTTCCCGGCGAGGTTTCCGGGATGCTCCGCCCCCAGGAGAAGTGGTACGGCATCGACCTCGCCACCATCTCCTTCGGCCAGGGGGTGACCGCCACGGCCCTGCAGCTCACCGCCGCGGTTTCGGCCGTCGCCAACGGCGGGAACCTGATGAAGCCTTACCTGGTGGACCGGATCGTGGACGACGAAGGGGTCGTCTTGCAGCAGTTCGGACCGCAGGTGAAAAGACGGGTCATCTCGCCCGAGACCGCCAAGACCGTGGCCCGCATGCTGGAAGGGGTCGTGGTCGAAGGGGGGACCGGCACCGGGGCCGCGGTAGACGGTTACCGTGTCGCCGGCAAGACCGGCACCGCGCAGAAGGTCGAGGGGCGCAGCTATTCGGCCAGCAAGCGGATCGGCTCCTTCATCGGGTTCGTGCCGGTGGAGAAACCGAGGCTGGCCATCATGGTGATGGTGGACGAGCCCACCGCCAACGTCTACGGCGGCATCGTCGCCGCGCCGGCCTTCAGTGCCATAGCGCAGCAGAGCCTGTGCTACCTGAACGTCCCGCCGGACAAGAGCGTCAAGAAGAAGTCCGCGCCCGTACCCGAGAAGATCACGCCGCAGGCGGAGCAGGCGGTGGTCGAGGGGGGAACGGTCGAGGGGGCTGACGCCGGGGCCATGCCGAACTTCCGCGGCATGAGCATGAGGCAGGTGCTGAGGGTCATGGAGCAGCGCGGCCTCAACGTAAAGCTGCAGGGAAGCGGACGCGCGGTGGAGCAGAACCCGCCGCCGGGAGCCCGCATCACCACGCAGGACCAGGTCTGGGTGCGCTTCGTGCCGTCGGCCTGATCCATGGGGGAAGTATGAATCTGAGACAACTTCTGGCCTGTGTCCCGGACGCCAAGCCGACCGGGGACGACGCCGTTGAGATAACGTCGCTCTGTTACGATTCGCGACAGGTGACGCCCGGCGCCCTCTTCTTCGCCCTGCGCGGCGTGAAGAGCGACGGGACCGAATTCGTGGCATCCGCTGTAAAGGGGGGGGCGGTCGCAATTATTGCGGACCGCCCCTGCGCCGTTGCCGGGGTCACCTGTGTCGAGGTCCCCGATGCGCGCCGCGCCATGAGCCTCATGGCCGCGGTCTTCTACGGCACGCCGACCGGTGACATCCCGCTGGTCGGCATCACAGGCACCAACGGCAAGACCACCACCACCTATCTGGTCGAGGGGATCATGGAGCGTGCCGGCGTACCGGCCGCGGTGCTCGGTACCATAAGCTACCGCTTCGGGGATACCAGCATCCCCGCCCCCAACACCACCCCGGAATCGGTCGACCTGCAGCGGATCCTCAGGGAACTCGTGGACCAGGGGGCGAAGGGGGCGGTGATGGAGGTCTCCTCGCACTCGCTGGAGCAGCGCCGGGCGGACGGCTGCATCTTCGACGTGGCCATCTTCACCAACCTGACCCGCGACCACCTCGACTACCACGTGGACATGGAGTCCTACTACCAGAGTAAGCTCCGGCTCTTCACCGACCTTTTGAC
Organism: Geomonas subterranea; assembly: GCF_019063845.1. NCBI lineage: Bacteria > Pseudomonadati > Thermodesulfobacteriota > Desulfuromonadia > Geobacterales > Geobacteraceae > Geomonas > Geomonas subterranea. Next base: position 3,179,035 of record NZ_CP077683.1, on the reverse strand, counting down.
CCCGAACGTGCACAAGCCGCTTAGGCGCGCCGTGGTGAACCTGGACGACCCGTACGGGGCGAGGATCGCCGCCGAGTCGGCGGCTCCGGTCCTCACCTACGCCGTCGACGGCCCGGCCGACCTGAGCGTCGCCGAGGTGAACTTCTCGGTGCACGGCATCCGCTGCCGGCTCAACTCACCGGTTGGCGAGATCAACATCAACTCCGACCTCCTGGGGCGCTTCAACCTGTACAACATCATGGGCGCCGTGGGCGCCGGTCTCGCGCTGGGGGTCCCCAGGGAGGCGATCGAGGCGGGGATCGAGGGGCACAAGAAGGTGCCGGGACGCCTGGAGCGGGTACCCAACGAGCAGGGGATCATCGTCCTCGTGGACTACGCCCATACCGGCGACGCCCTGGAGAACGTGCTCTCCACCATAGCGGAGCTGAAGACGGACCGGATCATCACCCTCTTCGGTTGCGGCGGCGACCGCGACAAGGGAAAGCGCCCGGTCATGGGTGAGATCGCCGCCCGCTATAGCGACCTCGCCATCGTCACCTCTGACAACCCGCGCACCGAGGACCCCGAGGCGATCCTCGCGGACGTCAGGGCGGGGATCCCGGCCGGCCTCAAGGAGTACAGCCTGGAAGAGCTGGAGGGGGGCGTGCGCGAGAAGGGGTTCGCCACCATCGAGTCCCGGCGTACCGCGGTGCGCGCCGCCATCCTGGCCGCGCGCCCGGGGGACATCGTCCTCCTGGCGGGGAAGGGGCACGAGGATTACCAGATCGTCGGCACCGAGAAATTCCACTTCGACGACAGAGAAGAGGCGGCCGCGGCCCTGAAGCTCAGGGCGTAAAAAAAGGTTCCCTTTTCCCTTATTTTGCGGCACATTACATAGTTTCGGCAGACCCGCTTCCCACCCTCCCTTGACGGATGAGGGCAGGGAGGTGGGTGAAGCCGCACGCAGAGCGAGATGATGGAACCTTCCCCCACCCCCTATCCCCTCCCGCGAGGGGAGGTGGACCAAGAAGGCACAGGGAAAAAGAATAAGGGCGCAAGCGTCCGGCAGCATAAGGAAACAAGGATCCAGATGGCGATGTTCACGCTTAAGGAAATAGCCGAGGCGACCGGCGGTAGATTGATCGGCGAGGGGCAGACCGTAGTCTCAGGCGTCTCCACCGACTCGCGCCAGGTGGCCCCGGGCGAGCTGTTCGTGGCGCTCAACGGCGAGCGCTTCGACGGCCACGACTTCATCGGTACGGCGGCCGGACGCGGCGTCACCACCTTCCTCATGGCCGAGAGCTGGCTTGCCGGCAACGGTGTTCCGGCGGGCGCCTGCGGCGTCGCCGTCAAGGACACCCTGCGCGCCCTTGGCGACCTGGCCGCCTGGCACCGCCGCCGCTTCGACCTCAAGGTGGTGGCGGTGACCGGCAGCAACGGCAAGACCACTACCAAGGAGATGCTGGCGGGCATCCTGGCCCAGACCGGTCCCGGCTTGAAAACCGAGGGGAACCTGAACAACCTGATCGGCCTGCCGCTCACCCTGTTCCGCCTCACCGGGCGCGAGCGCTGGGCGGTGGTCGAAATCGGCATGAGCGAGTTCGGCGAGATAGACCGGCTGGCCGAGATCGCCGAGCCGCAGGTGGGGGTCATCACCAACGCCTTCCCGGCGCACCTGGAGACCCTGGGGAGCGTTGAAGGTGTGGCGCGCGCCAAAGGTGAGCTGTTCCTGCGCCTGAAACAGGGCGCGGTCGCCGTCTACAACGTGGACGATCCGCTCATCTCGGCCTGCCCGACCCACCTCAACGTGACCCGGCTCACCTTCGGCCTGCGCGGCGCCGAGATTTCCTCCGCCTCCATCAGGAGCCTCGGTAAAGAGGGGGAGAGCTTCACCTTGCGGCTTCCCGACGGCGAGGAGCAGGTGACGCTCAGGGCCTACGGCCGGCATAACATCTACAACGCCCTGGCCGCGGCGGCAGCCGCACATGCGCTGGGCGTGTCCGGAGCGGTGATCCGCCAGGGGCTCGAGGAATTCACCCCCTACGACAAGCGCTTCCAGCTCGAGGACGTCGCCGGGGTGACGCTCATCGACGACAGCTACAACGCCAACCCCGCCTCCATGGCGGCCGCCCTCACCACCTTGAAGGACGTGGCCGGCGGCGCGAGATGCGCGGCGGTCCTGGGCGACATGCTGGAGCTTGGCCTGGGCACCGAGGAGGCACACCGGGAGCTCGGCGGCAAGGCGGCGGCGAGCGTGGAGCGTCTCTTCCTTTTGGGAGAGCTGGCCCGGGAGGTCGCCAAGGGTGCGCTGGAAGCGGGGCTCCCGGCAGAGCGGATCGTGCACGCGGCGAGCCACGAGGAGCTATCCCGCGAACTGATCGCCTGGCTCGAACCCGGCGACTGCGTCCTCTTCAAGGGGTCGCGCGGCATGAAGATGGACAAGGTGGCGACGGCGGTAAAAGAGGCGCTGGCACCCACGAAACAAGGGGGGCATGACTGATGCTGTACCATCTTTTGTATCCGCTCGCCTCGGACTACAAGCTTTTCAACGTCTTCAAATACCTGACATTCCGTACCATCTACGCCATGATCACGGCGCTGGTGCTCTCCTTCATCGTGGGGCCCTGGGTGGTTAGGAAGCTGGAAGGGCTGCAGGCGCGCCAGGTGATCCGCACCGACGGCCCGGAGTCGCACCTGAAGAAGCAGGGGACCCCGACGATGGGCGGGGTGCTGATCCTGGTCTGCATCATCGTGCCGACCCTTCTGTGGGCCGACCTGAAGAACGTCTTCATCTGGCTCACCCTGCTCATCATCGCGGGATACGGCGTGCTCGGTTTCGTGGATGACTACAAGAAGGTGGTGGAGAAGAACCCCAAGGGGCTCTCGCCGCGCCAGAAGATGTTCTGGCAGGTGATCCTGGCCGGCGGCGTCGGCATCTTCCTCTACAACCTCCCCGGCTTCTCCACCGAGCTGTACTTCCCCTTCTTCAAGAGGCTGCACCCGGAGCTGGGGATACTGTTCATCCCGTTCGTCACCCTGGTCATCGTGGGGGCGAGCAACGCGGTGAACCTGACGGACGGCCTCGACGGCCTGGCCATCGGCCCGGTGGCGATCAACGCCGCCACCTACATGCTGTTCTGCTACATCGCCGGCAACGCGAGACTCTCCGGTTACCTGCAGATCCCCTACGTCCCGGGCGGCGGCGAGCTCGCCGTGCTGTGCGGGGCCATGGTCGGCGCGGGTCTCGGGTTCCTCTGGTACAACAGCTACCCCGCCGAGGTATTCATGGGGGACGTCGGCTCGCTGTCGCTCGGGGGAGGGCTCGGCACCCTGGCCGTGCTCACCAAGCAGGAGATCCTGCTGGTCATCGTCGGCGGCGTGTTCGTGGTCGAGGCTCTTTCGGTAATTTTCCAGGTGGGGTCGTACAAGTACCGCGGTAAGCGGATCTTCCGCATGGCGCCCATTCATCATCATTTTGAATTGAAGGGGGTGGCCGAGCCGAAGATCATCGTCAGGTTCTGGATCATCACCATCATCCTGGCCCTGGTCGCCATCTCGACTTTGAAGATGCGCTAGCCGCCCTGCGCCCCCCTTTGCGAAGTTTCATCGCGAAATGGGAAGCGAGGGTGCCGCCGGCCACAACGTACTGTCCGTGAACCCGCGTTCCCCCCCTTTGCGAAGGGGGGACAGGGGGGATTCAGGTTTTTCTGGAGATAAAAGAAGGTCACATGGAATTAAAGGACAAGAAAATACTGGTGGTGGGGCTGGCGAAGACCGGCGTCGCCGTGACCCGCTTCCTGGCGGAGCGCGGGGCGCTCGTCACGGTCACCGACATGCGTGATGACGAGGCGCTTGCGGACGTCCTGGCGGAACTCTCCGATCTCGACCTCTGCCTGGAACTCGGCCGTCACGTCCCCTACAGCTTCCTGATGGCGGACCTGATCGTGGTCTCCCCCGGCGTCCCCATGGACATCAAACCGCTGGAGATGGCGCGGGCCCAGAAGCGCCGCGTGGTAAGCGAGGTGGAACTCGCCTCCTGGTTCATCGAAGCCCCCATGGTCGCCATCACCGGCACCAACGGCAAGACCACCACGACCACCCTGACCGGAGAGATCTTCAAGGGGTGCGGCTTCGACACCTTCGTCGGCGGCAACATCGGCAATCCCCTCATCGAACTCGCCATGAGCGGCGAGCGGGTGGAGCGCGTCGTGGTCGAACTCTCCTCCTTCCAACTTGAGGGAGTCGAGAGCTTCCGCCCCCACGTCGCTGTGCTTTTGAACCTGACCGAGGACCACCTGGACCGCTACCACAGCTTCCAGGAGTACATCGACGCCAAGCTGCGCATCTTCGAGAACCAGGGACCCGAGGACTTCGCGGTCCTGAACATCGACGACCCGCTGGTGGCCGCCTGCGCCTCGAAGCTGAAGGCGCGCCTCTTCCCGATGAGCCGCTTCCACGAGCTGGAAGAGGGGATCAGCTACCGTGACGGATTCATCACCTTCGCCCACGACGGCAAGGTGCTCCGCTTCGGGACCGACGGCTTCAAGCTGAAGGGGGTGCACAACCTGGACAACATCATGGCCAGCATGGCGTCCACGCTCCTCATGCGCTGCGACGGCGACTGCGCCTACGCCACGGTCAAGCATTTCAAGGGGCTGCCGCACCGCATGGAGTTCGTCGAGGAAGTGAACGGTGTCGCCTACTACGAGGACAGCAAGGGGACCAACGTCGGCAGCGTGGTCAAGTCCCTGGAAAGCTTCGACTCCGGCATCACCCTCATCGCCGGGGGCAAGGACAAGGGGGGCTCCTACGAGCCGCTGGCCCAGCTCGTATCCCAACGGGTCAGCCACCTGGTCCTGATCGGCGAGGCGCGGGAGCGGATGCACCAGGCGCTGGGCGATCTCACCGATACCCACTTCGCCGACACGCTGGAGGAGGCGGTCGAGACCGCCCGCAGGCTGACCCGGCCCGGCGGCGTGGTCCTCTTCTCGCCGGCCTGTTCCAGCTTCGACATGTTCAAGAACTACGAGGAGCGCGCGGAGCGCTTCAAGGCGGCGGTACGCGCGGCCAAGGAGGCTGAGAAGAAGTGAGGCGACTGGAGGGGTACGACATGATCGTGCTTATGATGGCGGTGATCCTCACCTGTTTCGGTGTGGTCATGGTCTACTCCGCGTCCTCCGTCATGGCGGCCAAGAGGTTCCACGACGGCTTCTTCTTCCTGAAAAGGCAGTCCCTCTACGCGCTCATCGGGTTCATCGGCATGGGGCTCGCCATGCACGTCGACTACCACGTCTGGAAGAAATGGGCGGTGCCGCTCTTTCTGGGGACCTTCTTCCTGCTCCTGCTGGTCTTCGTGCCGGGAATCGGGGGGACCGCCAAGGGGGCCTCGCGCTGGATCCGCCTCCCCGGCTTCAACTTCCAGCCCTCCGAACTCGCCAAGGTGGCGCTGATCATGTACATGGCCTACTCGCTGGAGAAGCGCCAGGAGAAGCTCAAGCAGTTCATGTCCGGTTTCTTCCCGTACATGTTGATCCTCGGGGTCTTCATCGCGATCCTCCTGGCGCAGCACGACATGGGGGCGGCGCTCACCATGCTGGTGGTCGCCATCGTGATGCTCTTCGCGGCGGGGACCAAGGTGCAGTACATCCTGGGGATGGGGCTCGTCACCCTGCCCGGCGTCTGCTACCTGGTCTTCACCAAGGCGTACCGAATGCGGCGCATCACCGCGTTTCTGGATCCCTGGCAGGACCCGACCGACGCCGGGTTCCAGATCATCCAGTCCTGGCTGGCGCTCGGGACCGGCGGCTTCTTCGGGCAGGGACTCGGGGAAGGGAAACAGAAATTGTTCTACCTCCCCGAAGCGCATACCGACTTCATCCTTTCCGTCCTCGGCGAGGAGATGGGGTTCATCGGGGTCGTGGTCATCGCCTCGATGTTCCTGTTGCTGGTGCAAAGGAGCATCCGGGTCGCCATCGCCGCCGAGGACAGCTTCGGCAGGTTCCTCGCCTTCGGCATCGCCACGCTGCTCGGCCTGGAGGCCTTCATCAACATGTCGGTGGTCACGGGACTGCTTCCCACCAAGGGGATCGCGCTCCCGTTTTTGAGCTATGGCGGCAGCTCGCTCATCATCTCGCTCTGCGCGGTGGGGGTGCTCCTCAACGTTTCCACCAGGATGAGGGGGACACCATGAGGCTGATCATCGCGGGAGGCGGCACCGGAGGGCACCTCTTTCCGGGGATAGCGGTGGCCGAGGAATTCCTGGCACGGAGTTCCGAGAACGAGGTCCTGTTCGTCGGGACCGAGCGCGGCATCGAGGCGCGCCTTTTGCCGAAGCTTGGGTACAAGCTGGAGCTTATCTCCGCCAGCGGCATGAAGGGGCTCGGTACGGTTAAGAAGCTTATGAGCGCCGGGCGCCTGCTGTACGGCTACGCGCAGTCCCGGAAGATCCTGAAGGAATTCCGGCCCGACCTGGTGCTCGGTGTCGGCGGCTACGCCTCCGCTCCGATCCTCCTTGCCGCCAAGGGGATGGGGATCCCGCGATTTATTCATGAACAAAATGCGTTGCCCGGCCTGACCAACAAGGTGTTGAGCCGAGTCGTGGACGGGGTCTTCATCTCCATGGAGGAGGCCGCGGCCTTCTTCCCCGAGGGGATCACCCAGATGACCGGCAATCCGATCCGCAAGGAAATCCTCTGGGGCTTTCAGGAGCAGCGGGCCAGAAAGAGCGGAGACTTCAGCATCCTGGTCTTCGGCGGCAGCGCCGGCGCGCAGCGCATCAACTCCGCCATGCTGGAGGCGCTGCCCCACCTGGAGCAGGTGAAGGGGAAGCTGCGCATCACGCACCAGACCGGCGAGAAGGACGTGGCGCGTGTGCGCGAGGGGTACCAGGCCCGGGGCGTCCAGGCACAGGTGCTTTCTTTCATCGACGACATGTCCGCGGCCTACGGCGCGGCCGACCTCGTGATCTGCCGGGCCGGGGCGACCACCATCGCCGAGGTGACCGCCTGCGGCAAGGGGTGCGTCTTCATCCCGTATCCGTACGCGGCCGACGACCACCAGAGGAAGAACGCCGAGTCGCTGGTGAAGCGCGATGCCGGAAGGATGATCCTGGAGGAGGATTTGACGGGCGAGCACCTGGCCGCCGAGATCCTGCAGCTGATGGAGCACCCCGAGCAGATGGCCGAGTTGGAGAAGAACGCCAGGTCCCTGGCCCAGCTCGACGCCGCTCAGGCCATCGTCGCGGCCATGGTTTTGAAAAAATAACAGACGTTCCAAGTGCTACGTTCCGGGTTCCACGTTGAAACCTGAACCGGCTGCCAGAGAAGCCTCCCCTGTGGAAGGGGGAGCAGTTAACGTAGAACGTAGAACATAGAACGTAGAACGGTCGTTAAGGGAGTTTCTGTGTACGGAAAGATAGAGAGGATACATTTCGTCGGTATCGGCGGCATCGGCATGAGCGGGATCGCGGAAGTGCTCTTGAACCTCGGGTACAAGGTGACCGGCTCCGACCTGAAGAGCTCGGATACCACCCAGCGCCTGGAAAGCCTCGGGGGCGAGATCTTCATCGGCCACGCCGCCGAGAACGTGGCCCAGGCGGACGTCGTGGTCATCTCGAGCGCCGTGCATGAAGACAACCCCGAGGTGATCGAGGCACACCTGAAGCTGATCCCGGTGATCCCGAGGGCGGAGATGCTCGCCGAACTGATGCGCATGAAGTACGGCGTCGCGGTCGCCGGCACCCACGGCAAGACCACCACCACCTCGATGGTCGCGACGCTCCTCGCCAAGGGGGGCATCGACCCGACCATGGTGATCGGCGGGAGGCTGAACTCGCTTGGGAGCAACGCGCGCCTTGGCCAGGGACAGTTCCTGGTGGCCGAGGCGGACGAGTCCGACGGCTCGTTTCTCCTCCTCTCCCCGACCATCGCCGTCGTGACCAACATCGACGCCGACCACCTGGACTTCTACAGCGGCATCGAGGAGATCAAGGACACCTTCGTAGAGTTCATCAACAAGGTCCCCTTCTACGGCCTGGCCGTCCTCTGCCTCGATAACGGCAACATCGCCGACATCCTGCCGCGGGTGAAGAAACGCTTCACCAGCTACGGTCTCTCGGCCCAGGCGGACTTCCGCGCCACCGACGTGCGCCTCTCCGGCTTCTCCACGAGCTTCGTGGCCCACCACAAGGGGGTCAGGCTGGGAGAGATCACCTTCTCCATGCCCGGCGCGCACAACGTGCTGAACGCGCTGGCCTCCATCGCGGTCGCCATGGAACTGGACATTCCGTTCGAGACCATCCAGGAAGGGTTCAAGGCCTTCGGCGGCGTCGGGCGCCGCTTCTCCCTCAAGGGGGAGGTGAACGGCATCATGGTGGTGGACGATTACGGCCACCACCCGACCGAGATCAAGGCGACCCTGGCCGCGGCCAAGGCCGGTTTCGCGGAGAACCGCCTGGTGGTCGTGTTCCAGCCGCACCGCTATTCGCGCACCAAGGAGCTCTTCGAGGACTTCGTCAAGGCGTTCCACGACGCCGACGTACTGATCCTCACCGACATCTACGCGGCCGGAGAGGCCCCCATAGAGGGGATCACCGCCGAATCGCTGGCCGCCCGGGTCAGAAGGCACGGCCAGAAGGACGTCACCTGGATCCCGGAGCGCGACAAGCTCTGCGAACACCTGGAGCGGGTGCTCGCACCGGGCGATATCCTGCTCACCTTGGGGGCGGGCAACGTCTGGCAGGTGGGCGAGACCATGCTGGAGCGCCTGAAGGCCGCGGGGGCATAAGTGACCTGGTCCCGGGCCGAGCTGGAGCGGGTGGCGCAAGAGGTACGGGGGACCGTCCTGTGGGACGAACCCATGTCCCGGCACACCTCGCTCAGGGTAGGCGGCCCGGCGGATCTCTACCTGGAGCCGGCAGACCTTGCCGATCTGGAGCGGACCATGGTGCTCATCCGGTCCGCCGGCGTCCCGTGCCTCGTGGCAGGGGGGGGATACAACCTGTTAGTCCGCGACGGCGGCATCAGGGGATGCGTGGTCTCCCTAAAGCGGCTGGACGCGGTGGAACCGCTGCCGGGGGCGAGGCTCGAGGTGGGCGCCGGGGTCACCAACCAGGCCCTCACCCGCTACGCCGCGCAAAACTGCCTGGGGGGGATCGAGTTCCTGAGCGCCATCCCGGGGAGTTTCGGCGGCGCGCTGACCATGAACGCCGGCGCCCACGGTGGCGAGACCATGCAGCGGGTCGAGCTGCTGACCACCCTGCGGGAGAGCGGGGTGCTGGTCCGGAAAAGAAGCGAGCTGGAATACGGCTACCGCTTTCTCAAGCTGGAACCGGGCGAGATCGTGCTGGGGGCGCGGCTGAGACTCGAGCCTGCCGAGCGCCGCCTGATCGAGGAGAACATACAGGAGTACATCACCAAGCGCGGCGGCCAGCGGGTCGGCTTTCCCAATGCGGGATCCTTCTTCAAGAACCCGCCCGGCGGGAGCGCATGGCGCCTGATCGATGAGGCGGGGCTGCGTGGCTGGATGATCGGGGGGGCGCAGGTCTCCGAGGTGCACACGAACTTCCTGGTGAACCGCGGCGGCGCCACGGCCACCGATTTCCTGACCCTGGCGGAGCTGATCAAGCGCCGGGTGAAGGAGCATAGCGGGGTGGAGCTCGAAGAAGAAGTAAGGGTGGTCGGCGAAGCTTAGCTTGTATCTTCCTTCCCCACCCGCAAGGAGAGGGGATACACGGAAGTGACCCTCTCCCAGAGGGGGACCCGGAGCTGATGGCAGTACAAGGACAAAGGAAACAAAAAGAAAAAGGAAGTAACGCGATGACCGTACAGGAGCTGAAAACCAAGAAGATCGCCGTGCTGATGGGGGGACTTTCCGCAGAGCGCGAGGTGTCCCTTAACAGCGGCAAGGCGGTGCTCGCCTCGCTCACGCGCCAGGGGTACGACGCCGTCGGCATCGACGTCGGGCGCGACCTGGCCCAGCGACTGGCCGGGGAGAAGGTGGAGTTAGCCTTCATCGCCCTGCACGGCCGCTTCGGTGAGGACGGTTCCGTCCAGGGGCTCCTGGAACTGATGGCTATCCCCTACACCGGTTCCGGGGTCCTCGCCTCCGCCCTTGCCATAGACAAGATCGCCGCCAAGGTGATGTTTGCCGCCGCCGGGCTGAAGCTCGCCCCCTACCAGGTGCTGCGCCGCGGCGAGGAGCTGAAGCTCGAGAACCCCCTCCCGGTGGTGGTGAAGCCCTCCAAGGAAGGCTCTTCGGTGGGCGTCAGCATCGTGAAGGAGCCCGGGCAGATGGCAAAGGCGCTCAAGGAGGCCTTCCGCTACGACTCCGAGATCCTGGTCGAGGCGTTCATCAGCGGCAAGGAAGTCCAGGTCGGCATCCTCGACGGACGCGCCATGGGCGCCATCGAGATCGTCCCGAAGAACGAGTTCTACGACTACGAGGCGAAGTACACCGACGGGGGCGCCGAGCACATCCTCCCGGCCCGCCTGCCGGAGAACGTCTACCGTGCGGTCTTGAAGGAAGGGGAGAAGGCGCATGCCGCCCTGGGGTGCGACTGCTACAGCCGCGTCGATTTCCTCGTGAACGAGGCGGGAGAGTGCTACCTTCTCGAGGTGAACACCCTGCCGGGCATGACGGACCTGAGCCTGCTGCCGGAGATCGCCCGCGGATCGGACATCGATTTCGATCAACTGGTGGTGCGCATCCTCCTGGCCGCATCGCTCAAGATCTGACCGAACTGAAGCTCTGATTCAACCTGCAGTCTGAGCCTGATTTGTAGCCGGATGTTATTTGTTGCACTGAAATTCAATCTAGACGGTAACTGCAATGCGCGACCTGCACGCTAAAAAACAGAGGGTGCCCCACAACAGGGTTAAGAAGGCACCCAAAGAGCGCAAGCCGATCAACTGGGGCCCCATTCTCAAGTGGCTCTCCCGGGGGATTGGCGCCTCTGCCATCTGCGCCGTCGCCGGCTTCGGCGGCTGGAAGGCGTATGGCCTCGTCTCGCGCACGACGCTGCTCCGTCTGGAAACCATCGAGGTTTCACAGCTCAAGAAGGTCTCCCGGGACGAGATCATCACCCTCGCCGGGGTGAGGCCCGGGGACTCCATGCTGGGGCTGGACTTGAAGACCATCATGGCGCGGCTCTCCAAGGACCCCTGGCTGGAACAGGTCCAGGTGCGCCGCTACTTCCCGCACACCCTTTCGATAACGGCTTCCGAACGGACGCCCCAGGCCGTCGCCAACGTCGGATGCCTCTACTACCTGGACGAAAAGGGAGTGCTGTTCAAGTCTCTCTCCGAGGGGGACCGCCTCGACTTCCCGCTCATCACCGGCATCACCGAGGAGGATCTGGCCCAGGACCCGAAGGGGAGCCAGGAGGCGCTCAAGAACGCGCTGCAGCTGATAGCCACCCTGAGGAGCGGGAGCGTGTTCACCCTGGCCGACATCTCGGAGATCCATTACAGCAAGGGGTACGGCTTCACCCTGTTCACCATGCAGGGGGGCGTTCCGGTGAAACTGGGCAACGGCGACTTCAGCCAGAAGCTCGCGCGCCTGTCCAACATCTACCGCGACCTCAAACCGCAAATGCAGGCTTTGGATTACATAGACCTCGATTACATCGACAAAATCATAGTGAAAAAAGTGTAGGAAAAGGGGGGGAGCATGTCCGCAACCAGAAGGGATAACCTGATCGTCGGCCTCGACATAGGCACAACCAAGATCTGCGCCATCGTCGGCAACGTCACCGAGGACGGCATCGACATCGTCGGCATCGGCACCAGCCCGTCCAAGGGGCTCAGGAAAGGTGTCGTGATCAACATCGAGAGCACCGTCTCCGCGATCAAGAAGGCGATCGAGGAGGCCGAGCTGATGGCCGGCTGCGAGATCAAGTCCGTCTACGCCGGAATCGCCGGCGGGCACATCAAAGGGTTCAACTCCCAGGGCGTCATCGCCATCAAGAACCGCGAGGTTTCCCCCGAGGACGTGAAGCGCGTGATCGAGGCCGCCAAGGCCATCGCCATCCCGATGGACCGCGAAGTGATCCACATCCTCCCCCAGGAATTCATCATTGACGACCAGGACGGCATCCGCGAGCCGCTGGGAATGAGCGGCGTCCGGCTGGAAGCCAAGGTGCACATCGTCACCGGTGCCGTGGCGAGCGCCCAGAACATCGTCAAGTCCTGCAACCGCGCCGGGCTCGAGGTGGCGGACATCGTCCTCGAGCAGCTCTCCTCCTCCGAAGCGGTGCTCTCCGCCGATGAGAAGGAACTGGGCGTCGCGCTGGTGGACATCGGCGGCGGCACCACCGACATCGCCATCTTCGTTGACGGCGCCATCAAGCACACCTCCGTGCTCTCGCTTGGCGGCAACCACCTCACCAACGACATCGCGGTCGGCCTCAGGACCCCCATGGCCGAAGCGGAGCGCATCAAGCAGAAGTACGGCTGCTGCCTCTCCTCCCTGGTCGGCAAGGACGAGACCATCGAGGTTCCAAGCGTCGGCGGCAGAAAGCCGCGCGTCCTCTCCCGCCAGCTCCTGTGCGAGATCCTGGAGCCGCGCGTCGAGGAGATCTTCACCCTGGTGAACCGCGAGATCGTGAAGAGCGGCCTCGAGGACATGATCGCCTCGGGCGTCGTGATCACCGGCGGCTCCACCATCCTGGAAGGGATGCCGGAACTGGCCGAGCAGATCTTCAACCTGCCGGTGCGCCGCGGCCTGCCGCAACGGATCGGCGGCCTCACCGATGTAGTCAATTCGCCTGTTTACGCGACCGGCGTGGGCCTCGTCGTCTACGGCTCCAAGAACGTGGGCGTGCACGAGTTCCCGACCCAGCAAAGTGACGAGACGGTGTTCCGTCGGGTGAGCCGCAGGATGAAGGATTGGTTCGGCGAGTTCTTCTAAAAAAACACTAGATGTAGTGTTTTAAGACTTCCATTATCACGGCAAACGTAGTATAAAACGGCCTAATATTTTTCCCGTCGCCGGGGGGCGCGATCATAAGGGGGGTAGTTCATGTTTCATTTCGATGAAAGCATCGACCAGAGTGCGAAGATAAAGGTGATAGGCGTTGGTGGTTCCGGCGGGAACGCAGTCAACACCATGATGGCTGTGGGTATCACCGGGGTCGATTTCATCGTTGCCAATACCGATGCGCAGGCGCTCAGGATGTCCAAGGCGCCGGTCAAGATACAGATCGGAACCCAGCTCACCAAGGGGCTTGGCGCGGGGGCGAACCCCAACGTCGGCCGCGACGCCGCTCTCGAGGACAAGGACAAGGTCACCGAGGCGCTCAAGGGTGCCGACATGATCTTCGTCGCAGCCGGCATGGGCGGCGGCACCGGCACCGGCGCGGCGCCGATCATCGCGGAGATCGCCCGCGAGCAGGGCGCCCTCACCGTGGGGGTGGTGACCAAGCCGTTCACCCGCGAAGGTCGTCAGCGTCTCGCCAAGGGCGAGGACGGGATCAAGGAACTCAAGAAGCACGTCGATTCCCTGATCGTGATCCCCAACGACAGGCTCCTGGGCCTGGCCGGAAAGTCCATGTCCATCCTGGACGCCTTCAAGCCTTCCGATGACGTGCTGCGCCAGGCGGTGCAGGGCATCTCCGACCTGATCACCCAGTCCGGCCTGATCAACGTCGACTTCGCCGACGTCAAGTCGATCATGAGCGAGCGCGGCATGGCCATGATGGGCATCGGTCTGGGCAACGGCGAGAACCGCGCCGTTGACGCGGCCCTCAAGGCCATCTCCAGTCCGCTCCTCGAAGACATCGACATCTCCGGCGCCAAGGGCGTCTTGGTCAACATCTCCGGTTCCTCCTCGATGACCATGGACGAGTTCGACGCCGCCAGCAAGGTGATCCACGAGAAGGTGCACGAGGACGCCAACATCATCGTCGGTCTGGTCATCGACGAGAACCTGGGCGAGACCATCAAGGTCACCGCCATTGCCACTGGCTTCGGCGACCGCTTCGACCTCGATAAGGGGCGTCACGAGATCAAGAACGTGAGCACCCTGGTGAAACCGCAGCCCGAGGTGAACCGCGAGATCCCAACCTACATCCGCGCCAAGCAGGAGCGCGAGGCCACCAGGCAGCAGCGCAGCTTCCTGATGGACGACGAGGATCAGTACGACATCCCGACCTTCCTGAGGAAGTCCGTCGACTAACACCGGCCCGCAGACGAAACGACAAGGCCCGGCCCCGCGAGGGAGCCGGGCCTTTTTTTGTCGGGTTGGCCTTTCCCCCTCCCTTGACGGCCCTGCGCGCCGAAGAGCTTTGTCCCCAGGAGGCAGGAGGGGGCAGGGGGGGCGAAGCCGCAAGCACGGTAATGGTGGCACTCTCCCCCACTCCGTACCCGCTCCCGCAAGGGGAGGGGGGGATTCCCTCCCTTTTTCGCCTCTATCCCCCCCTCTCCCTCAAGCATCCGCAGATTTATCCGATAGGTTCACAATGGCCTTTTTGTCCAAACCAGGCCGCCCCTGTGGCGCACGCTAAGTCGGAGTTCCCCTTGACGATGGATGAGCAGCCCCTCTACAACAGCAAAATCATCAGGATCTTCGTGAGCCTGCTGGAGAAGAAGTATCCGCAGGTGGACGTTCCGGAGCTGCTGCGCTACGCGGAAATCACCCCGTTTGAGCTGAGCGACGAAGGGCATTGGCTCACCCAGCGCCAGGTGGACCGCTTCCATACCCGCATGACGCAGATGGTGGGGAGTGACATCGCCAGGGAGGGGGGACGTCACGCGGCCTCGGCCGGCGCCCACGGCATGATGATGAAATACACCTTTGGCCTCATCGGCCCGGCCAACACGCTGCTCGCGATAGGGAAATGTTCCGGCCACTTCAGCAGGTCCGCGACCTACGATGCGACCAAACTGGCAGACAACAAGGTGGAGATCACCGCGGTCCCGCACGAGGGGGTGGAGGAACAGCCCTACCAGTGCGAGAACCGCATCGGCATCTTCGAGGCGGTGGTGATGCTGTTCAATTACGAGCCACCTGAGATCGAGCACCCGGAGTGCATCTTCCAGGGGGGGGAGTGCTGCCGCTACATCGTGTCCTGGAACAAGAAGCTGTACGCATCCGTGCGCAGCGCCAGGAACCGCCTTCTCCCGCTCGCCCTAATCGTCTATGCGCTGCTGCAGCACTTCTGGCAGGTGGGGCACCTGGTGGAATTCCTTACCAGCCTGGCCTTCTTCGCACTGGGGACTTCCTACTTCGCGCAGCGTCTGGAAACTCGCGAGATCGAGACCGCACTGGCCCAGGTGAAGGAATCGACCGAGCAGGTGCTCGCGCAGATGGGGGTCAACTACAACAACGCCCGGATGGTGAACGAGGTCGGTCAGGCCCTCAGCAGGCAGAGCGGGATCGACCAGGTGCTGGACAGCGTCATCCAGGTGATCGAGAAGCGGCTTGGGTACGACCGCGCCGTGATCATGCTGGCCGATGCCAGGAAATCGCGGCTGACCTTCCGCACCGGCTACGGTTATACCGACGCCCAACGCGACGCGCTGACCAACGCCTCCTTCGACCTCACCGCAACCGATGGCCGTGGCATCTTCGTCACCTGTTTCCGCAACAACCAGAGCAGATTCGTGAGCGACTTCACCGAGGTGGAGCACCTGCACACGCCGCGCAGCCTCGTGCTGTCGCAGGAACTGGAGGCGCGTTCCTTCATCTGTTGCCCCATCGCCTGCGACGGAGAGGTTTTCGGCATCCTGGCGGTCGACAACAAGAAATCGCAGCGCCCGCTGATGCAGAGCGATCTGAGCCTTTTAACCGGCATCGCTCCGGTCATCGGCATGAGCCTGCGTAACGCCATCTCCCTGGAGCGGGAGCGGCGCATGTCGGAGCAGATCCGGCAGTCACAGAAGATGGAATCGGTCGGAGTGCTCGCCGGCGGCATCGCCCACGACTTCAACAACCTGCTCACCGGTATGATGGGATTCGTCGCGCTTGCCCAGATGAACATGAAAAGGGACGACCCCGCACAGGGGTACCTGGAGCAGGTGTTGAACGCCGCGGAGCGGGCCGCCTCGCTGACCCAGGGGTTGCTCGCCTTCAGCAGGAAACAGGTCAACCATCCTGAACCGGTCAACCTGAACCAGGTGATCGAAAATCTGCGCAAGCTCCTGAGCCGGCTGGTGACTTTCAGGATCACGCTGCAGTTCGATCTATGGCCTGAGAAACTTGCGGTCGTCGCGGATTCCAGCCAGATCGACCAGGTGATCACCAACCTGGTCAACAACGCGCGGGACGCCATGCCCGACGGGGGGACGCTCACCATCGGCACCGGCATGATGGAGATGAACGACGAGTGGATCGATTCGCGGGGATACGGGAGGCCGGGGAGTTACGCCGTGCTCACGGTTTCAGACACCGGCACCGGTATCGATGAGGCGACCAGGGCCCACGTGCTGGAACCTTTCTTCACCACCAAGGAGGTCGGTAAGGGGAGTGGCCTGGGGCTTGCCATCGTGTACGGCATCGTCAAGCAGCACGACGGGTACGTCGAGATCGACAGCACTCCCGGAGTCGGCACCACCCTCAACGTCTACCTCCCGCTTCTCACCGGCGCGGCCGCGGCGGGAATTCCCGACCTTACCGGCGCCGACGCGCAGGGTGAGGGGGGGAGGCCCTTCAACCGTCCAGGAAACCGACCCATTTCACCCTGATGGTGGCCACGCCGAACTCCTCCTCGACCACCCCTTTTATGAGGTAGGGACGGCGCTGCGACAGCTTGCGGCAAAAGCGGGCATAGATGTCCGGGAAAAACGTGGCGTCGAAGATCGCCGTCACGTCCTCGAACGACACGAACTCCATGGGGCGGCCGTGCTTGTCTTCCACCGTCTTGGTCGTGATCCACCATCCCACCATGGTCACCCACTTCCCCGAATGTTTGATCAGCTCCGACGCCTTGATGGGCCTGTGCCTCTGCCACTGTGCCTTGTACAAGGTGAGCGGGTGCCGCGAGGCCAGGAAGCCGAGCGCCTCCACTTCCTGCCTCAAGACCGTCTCCGCGTCGTAGGGGGGTGGCGTGGGGAGCTCGGTTTTCTGTTCGAAAAGGAGCGCCGTCGCCTGCTGCTGGAAATGGAGCAGTTCCCACAAGAGCGCTGGTCGCCTTTGTTCCCCCTCCACTGCGTCGAAGCATCCCGCCTTCACCAGCCGCTCCGCGTCCGCCCGCTGTACGCTGGCCCGGCGCAGGAAATCCTGGAACGACGTGAAGGCCCCCTCCCGGCGCTCCTTGAGGAGCCGCTGCGCCCCCTCCCGGGTCAGCCCGTCGATCTGCATCAACCCGATCCGCAGCGTTTTCTCGAAGCCCGTGTAGTGGTAGTCGCTCTCGTTGATGTCCGGCGGCAGTATGGTGAGCCCCAGCCTGCGCCCCTCCGATAGGTAGGCGAATGGCGAGTAATACCCCCCCTGGTTGGAGATGACCGCCGCGATGAACTGCGCGGGGTGGTTCGCCTTCATGTAGGCCGCCTTGGCACTCAACAGGGCGTAGCTCGCCGAGTGCGGCTTGCAGAAGGAATATCCGGCGAAGGAGAGGATCTGCTCCCAGATCGCGTCCAGCACCGGTTCCGTGACGCCCCGCTCCTTTCCTCCCGCGATGAACTTGGCCCGGAAATCGGCAAGTCTCTTCTCCCGGTGCTTCTTGGTGATCACCTTCCTGAGCAGGTCCCCTTCGCTGGCAGAGAAACCGGCCAGTTCCATGGCGATCTGCGTGATCTGTTCCTGGTAGATGGCGATGCCAAGCGTCTCCCCGAGGACCGGTTCCAGCAGCGGGTGCAGGTGCGACCATTTCTTACCCTGCATCCTGGCCACGTACTCCTGGATGAAACTGTTGGCGGCGGGACGGATGATCGAGGACGCCTGCACCAGCACCTCGAAGAGGTCGATGGCGAAGGTCTCCGGCGGCGCCGTCGAACTCCAGATCTTTCTTAGCAGCAGGCGCACCGAGGGGGATTCAAGGTAAAAGCAGCCGATGGTGAGTCCCCGGCGCATCAGGCTCTGGGTCCGGCCGTCATCCAGGGGGCGCCAGCTCGCGTAGTCGATTTCGATCCCTGTCTGTTCCTTCACCGCGGCCATTGCGTCCCGGATCACCGCGAGCGATCGGTTCCCGAGGATGTCGATCTTCACCAGCCCTGCGTCCTCGGCCTGGTCCTTCTCCCACTGGATCAGGGGGAGCCCCTTGTGCGAAATCTCCACCGGAACGTACCTGCGGATCTCGTCGGGGACGATGACGAGCCCCCCGCAGTGCAGCGAGAGGTGGCGCAACTGACCGTTCAGGTGGCGCGCCGTGGCGACGATCTCCTGCCAGTCACGCGAGAGCGTCTCCCCCTGGAACAGCGGGTGCCCGGACATCGCGGCCGCGCTTTGTTCCGCGCGCCAGAAACCGGAGATGCGTTCCGTCATCTCCTTGATCTCGAAGTCGGGCAGCCCGTAGACCTTGGCCACCTCGCGCAGGGCCGACCTCCCCTTGAACCCCACCTGGTTCGCCACCATCGCCGCGCGTCTCGCGCCGTAGCGGGCGAAGGCGAAGTCGAGGATGGCGTCGCGTTCATCCCAGGGAAAGTCCACGTCGATGTCGGGAGGGTCGCTGCGTCCCTCGTTCAGGAATCGTTCGAAGAAGAGGTTGTGGCGGATGGGATCGACGTGGGTGATGCCGAGGCAGTAGGCGACCAGCGACGCCGCCGCGCTCCCCCTGCCGCAGGTGCGCTGGGACTGCCGGGTGATCTCCTCCACCACCAGGAAGTAGTGGGCGAACCCCTTGTCGCGGATGATGGCGAGTTCCTTGGCGAGGCGCGCCTCCACGTCGGGCGCGATGGACCCGTAGCGCCAGAGGGCCCCCTCCCGCGCGCGCTGGTTGAGCGTCTCGAAGGCGTCGTCGTTGCCCAGCCCGCGGAAGGCGGGGAAGATGGTGGTGGAGAGGTCCCAATCCCGGCGGCACATGGTAGCGATGCGCAGCGAGTTCTGGAGCGCCTCCGGGCAGTGCGGGAAGAACTCCGCCATCTGGTTCGGAGAGAAGAGCACATCCGACTCCGATGCCGTCAGGTCCGGCGTCAGTCGGGACAGTTTCGTGTTGAGGTGAATGGCCCGCAGCACCCGGTGCAAGTGGAAGTCGCCGATATCCCCCCGTAAAGGGGACTGGCTCCGCCAGGTGCCTGTCCCCTTTACCCCTGTTCCCTGAACCACGTGATGGGACTCGTCCCCATCCTCCCTCTCCCCCTGGGAGAGGGTCGGGGTGAGGGTGTCGGCCGCATGGGACCCTGGTGCGCAGCGCGCAGCGCGAAGGACAGCCCTCGCCGTCGCCACCGCCGGCAGCCGCAGTTCCCGCGACAGCGCCAGTGCGCTGTGCATGTCGTGTCCAGGCGACAGTTCCACGAAAAGCCCATCCTCCGATACCCGCTTCAACGCAGATAGCAGGCGCCGGTCGTCGCTCACGACGATTACGCCGTGCCGGTAGCGGGAGAGCGCTTGGCAGAGGTCGAAAGAGTTGTCGCAGTGGAGGTCCGAGAGGAGGCGCGAGATGTTGGCGTACCCCTCCTGGTCAGCCGCGAGCAGCACCGCGCGATTTTGTTCCGTCACCGCCTCCGTGCCGATGATGGGGGAGATGCCCGCCTCGCGCGCCGCGTCGAGAAAGCGTGGCACCCCGTAAAGCCCGTTGCGGTCCGTGAGAGCGAGCGTATCGAAGCCAAGGCGCGCCGCCTCCGCGCACAGCGCCTCCGGCGAGTGGACGCCCCAGTTGGGAGAGAGGGATGAATGTACGTGGAGATGGACGAACATCAGGAAACCTAATTGACAGGGATAAAAGGGATACAAGGGATGAACACGGGCTCCGCCCCCGGAGGGGGAGGGCCAGGGAGGGGGAGGTTTAAGGACGTGGCCGTTAGGTCTTAACCAGAAGTCTGGTTTTTCCGTTATCCCTTTTATCCCCTTTATCCCTGTTAATACCTTAGTTTTTAGTGACCGTCATGTACTTGTTCTGCTCCGGATCCCATTCCGGCGGCGCCTCGCTGGCGACCGTGACCTCACGGCGCGCCGCGAGCCCCTTCCCCCAGCGCACCGCGTTTTTTCCGTGCTTTTCCCGCAAGAGATCCAGCGTCTCCTGCAGGTCGCTCTCCTTCCTGGACACTTGCGCCGGCACGACCGCAAAGAGATCCATCTGCCCCGCATCCTCCGCCACCTGGTCACAGCTCAGCCGCAGACTCTTCACCCGCTGACGCCTCTTGCAGGTGGCGAAGAAGAGCTCCTCCACGGCCGCAAGCAGCGGCAGATCCAGCGACGCCGGCACCGGCAACACCTTCTTCCCCTGCTGTGTGACGCCGTCCGCGTATATGACCGAGAGCGTGATCTTGCGTGCCCCCTTGCGCAGACGCCGCAACCTCAGGCCGCATCCTTCCACCAGCCGCAGCAGCTCCGAAAGCAAGATGGCGTCGTCGTTCTCCTCCTGCTCCAAAAGCCCTTCCTCGACGATCTCCGTCGACATGCGCGGCGGCTGCACGGGAGAGCGGTCGATGCCGCAGGCCCGGTCGTGCAAGAGGGGCGCGAACGGCCCCACGGCCAGCCGCAGTTGCGGTACCGAGAGCGCCGCGACCTCTTGCACCAGTTTCAGGTTGAGATCACGAAAGAGGAGCGTCTGCCGCGACTCCCCCACGCCGGGCAACACCGACACCGGGAACGGCGCCAGGAAAGGACGCTCGGCGCCGTGGAAGACGTCATATACTCCCGGCTCCCGCATGGTGTCCGCCGCGACCCGCGACACCAGCTTGTTGCCCCCCGTCCCGGCCATCGCCTCCAGCCCGAGTTCGCCCGCGATGGACTTCTCCAGGCGCGCCGCCACGTCGCGCGCCGGGCCGAAGAGTCTTCTCGATGCCGTCACGTCCAGGAAGACCCGTCCCGCCCCCGGTTCGACCATGGGGGTGAACTCCGCCGAGAGCTCCATGAGCGCCTGGCTCCCCCTGGCCATCAGGTGCGGATCCGGCGCGATGACGATGAGCGACGGGCAGGACCTGCGGGCGTGATAAATCGGCGTCCCCACATGCACCCCCTCGGCGGCAGCCTCCGATGAAACCGACTGCAGCAGGGCGCGCTCCGAGTTGAGCGGGGCCACCGCCACGGGGCGACCGCGCAACTGCGAATGGATCACCCGTGCCAGCGCGATGGGAAAGGCGGGCACGGTTATGTGGAGGATTTCCCGGTCCACTTGCGATAAAACCTCATGGAGCCCACCAACACTCCCCTGATATGAAACTCGTCCTCTTCGGTAACCGTGATGGGGCTCATCGCCGAGTTGGCGGGGACAAGCTGGATGGTATTTCCCTTGCGCAGGTACTTCTTGATGGTTATCGAGCCGTTCACCTCCGCGATCACCGTCTGGCCGTTTTCCGCGACCGACTGCGGGTGTACCGCCACGTAATCGCCGTCCATGATCCCCATCTCGACCATTGAATCGCCGCGTACCTCGTAGACCACGTTCCCCGGCCCCGCCATGGCGGAGGGGACCTCGATGGCGTCCGCCAATTCAAAAGCGTGCACCGGCTTTCCCGCCGCCACGATACCCACCAGTGGCAGTTCCAGGAAACTTACATTTCCCCCCTGTCCAAAAGCCCCCGCCGTACCCCCCCCCTTTTTTGCACG
The DNA here is from genome assembly GCF_019063845.1 of Geomonas subterranea. Taxonomy (NCBI): domain Bacteria; kingdom Pseudomonadati; phylum Thermodesulfobacteriota; class Desulfuromonadia; order Geobacterales; family Geobacteraceae; genus Geomonas; species Geomonas subterranea. Next base: position 3,157,414 of record NZ_CP077683.1, on the reverse strand, counting down.
TGAAGGTGTCGTACGCGTTCCCCCCTTTGCGAAGGGGGGACTGGGGGGATTTGCCTTTTGTCTGTCCAGCGTCCCAGCAGTCGATGCCGCCAACTGCAGCCCCCGCTTGGCATTAGCCTGGCGCGCCAGGTGCCCGTGTCGTTCCAGCGAGCGGAGGTAGTGCTGCACCGTTCCCAGGGACTCGAAGCCGCACCCCTGCGCGATCTCCATCTGCGAAGGCTGGTAGCCGTGGTGGTCCACGAAAGCCAGGATGAAATCAAGCACCCTCTTCTGTTTAGGCGTCATCCCCACCTCCATTCAACGTCCTTTACCCGTAACACGTGGTGTCGCAATCTCCCGTCGTCTAGCGTCCACATTCCCTATCCCTCAGTGGGAGGCGCAGGGGCGAGGGGAGATCGTCGGGATCCGGTGTGCGAGAATACTCGTAAGTTTGTCGCAAGTCAAGGGCGGGCGAATGCGGAGTTGTTGGTGGTGGGCAGCATGGTAGATGGTAGGAGAGGATGAAACTCCGTACGAGTCGACGCGACTGGGAAGGAGTGAAATGTGTCAGCGGCAACAGAGCGCGGGAAGAAAGCTCATAAGAGGTTGGATACGGCAGTTCACGCTTTACGGACGCGGGAGCCCGAGCCATTTCCGGATCGCATCCTCCGCAGTCCGAACGCTGCCGCCCACGATGGGGAGCCCCCTCAACACCGTTGCCGCCGGGCAAACCTTGCGGATATCGTTCTCGCTGCGTCCCATGCCACTCCCTTCGTGGGTGCAGAACGGGATGATGGTCTTTCCAGAGAAGTCATATCCTTCCAGAAAGGTGAAGACTGCCATGGGCATGGACCCTGACCGCCATGAGTCCGCTGCAGTACCAGAAAATGCTGCGCCTGAACGAGGCCCGGCGCCTGATGCTGGCTGAGCGCCTCGATGCTACAACGGCAGCTTTCAACGTGGGGTACGAGAGTGCTTCGCAGTTCTGCCGCGAGTACGGCCGTCTCTTTGGTGCGCCTCCCTTGAGAGACATCAACAGACTGCGGCAGACATCTGCCGCAGCCTGAGAAATTCAGCGGGAGCTTGACGGCGTCTTTTGTACCTGTAGATCATCAGACGTAGCAAGCCTCTATGCTTCAGCGCTGAACACGCAAGCGGTCCCGTTCAGCTTGAAACATCTGTTGCAGGAAATGCAAAGCGCGCGACGGCGGTCTCCTCCTTGCCAGCGTTCAACCAGGTTGGGCTCGCGGATCAGCGGCCGGGACAGGGATGCTGCGGTGACCCCCGTGTGCTGGATAAATTCGGTCATGGCGTCGAAGTCGCGGTTTCCTCCAACCGCGATCACCGGAACCGGGAGCTCCTGTGCGAGGTGCTCGGCAGACGAGCCAAAGTACCCCTCTTCCTTTCGGCAGGGACCCGCGCTCGGCGGTGACGACGCATATCCTCCGCTGACCTCAATGGCGTCTATCCCCAGTTCGACGAGCCTTCTGCAGACAAACCGGCACTCATCGAAGGTCATCCCCTGTTCAATAAAGTCTTCGCTGTTGATCTTGATCAGCACTGGGTACGCCGGTCCCACCTTTTCGCGTACCGCGCAGTAGGTTTCGAAGAGCGCCCGCCCCCTGTTCTCGATGGAGCCGCCGTATTCGTCGCTGCGGCGGTTGTAGTAGGGAGTCAAGAACCGGCTCAGCAGATACCCGTGCGCCATGTGCAGCTGAACCCCGTCGAATCCGGCCTGCTTCGCTCTCAGGGCCCCCATTGCGAAGTCCTCCTGCATGCGGGCGATCTCCTCCCTGCTCATTTCCCGTGGCGTTTTCTCAAAGGCAACATCTTTGACGGCACTGGGACCCCAAATTGTTTTGTCCCCGGCAGGGGAGTAGCACTGTGACCCCAAAAAGGCGAGTTGGAGGATAATTGCGGCTCCGTGGTTGTGCACGGCGTCCGTCATGGTCCGGTACTCGGCGCTGAAAGAATCGTCGCGGAAGGACATCTGGCCGCTTTCCAACTGCTCCGCATCGCTCACCGAGGTGAGACCGGTGATGATGGTCCCCACCCCCCCCTTAGCGAGATCCTCGTAAGTCTTGTAGAGTCTTGCAGTGGGGTGCCCCTTGTCGTCGGAGAATCCGTCGTAGGTGGCTGAGCGAAAAAAACGGTTCTTCAGCTTCATTCCGGCAATGGTGATCGGGTCGAACAGAGTCTTCATTTTCCCTCCTGGGTTCATTGTTCCGTTAACTTTGCCGGCACATGAACCTGGCGTTTAATTTCTGAGGCCAATCGGGCACACCGAGAAGCAGCGAAAGCAGTAATATTGATAGCCAATGGAACCTGCCTGGTACAGGCTTAAGTACTCCGGACTCTGGAGCATCGCCTTCTGCTCGTCGCGGGTCGCATCACCATAGCGGGACCAGAAAGCGATATTGGCCCCCATTCCGAATGGCTGACTCTTTCCTAGACATTTCCGCACTTCAGTCTTTCCCGCATCGTCGAGTGCACCTGCAGGGCAGTTGCTCACGCACAGTCCGCAGTCGGTGCAGGAATTGATTTCCACGGGCACATCCGGCGCAAGTTCAAGTTTGGTAAGTATTGCCGTGAAAATCACCCTGGTCCCGAAGCGAGGATGAACAACCAAATTGTGGCGGCCAAAGGTGCCTAGTCCCGCGGCGACAGCAGCATGACGCAACGACACTTCACCTACTCCGATCTTTCCGGGGGTGTTGAAATCCATCGGATATCCGACTGGAACGGTCATGGCGGGGCTGCCGAGCGTACCTTCCACAAAGCGGCCCATACGGTAACAGGCGGAACGGGAAAATTCCATGAGATCGAGCCTGGCGCTCATTGCCATCTGTGGGCTTGAGCTTTCGCATGCCGCGAGTTCCCGAAACGCCATGACGATCATGGATCTGGCGCCGGGGAACAGAGACTCAATTGAAGGAGAGTTGGGACTGCGATAGTCACAGACCGATGCGAACCCAACATCATCTACACCCCACCCAAGGGCTAAATCGCGTATGCGTTCTTTCATCTCTACTCCTCTCAACTATTTAGACCGGTCTATGTAGTGTTGGGCGCAAAAAAAAACTTATTATCCTTCTCGCTGAGAGAGAAAGACATTGAAATATAAGTGGATGAAATCTTTTAATGGCTGTGCGGACTTTTTCACCTTTGAGCGAAGCAGTGCTCCCTGGAATGACGAAATCAGGTTTTCCGCCAGCATTTCAACGTTTATTTCTGCGGGAATGGTATGCGCATCCTGGGCTTGCAGGAGTAATTCTGACAACCCCTTTGTCCAGTTTTGCAGAGATTGCTCAAGGCGTTGCCGAACGTTCTCGAAATGGTCGGACATCTCCAGGCCCAGGTTGCCAAGCAAGCACCCCTTGGAGCAATCATTACTCTCAAATATGGCGATGATGGTTTCGAAGCTCTTTTTGACACGTTCCAGCGGTGGTAAAGAGTCGTCGGCCAAAATGGGATAGAGGACTTCCATCCTGTCCTCGACAAATTTATCGATAATGGCAAGGCCGAATTCTTCTTTGCTGGAGAAGAAGTTGTAAAAAGAACCCTTTGGGATCTTCGCCTGCTTCAGAATCGTCTCAACACCGGTAGCACTAAACCCCTTGCTTAGCACGAGGTCGAGCCCGACCTGGACGATGTCATCTTTATTGTGAATTCGTTTCATGGCATCGGACTTTAGACCGGTCGGTCTAATGTGTCAAGAAGTTTTCCTCAGGATGGTTTGACTGTGCCTCACACATCACCTCAAGAAACAGCAATCGCCGCCCTTTAGGTCTAGCCGATGGACCGGATTTTCTTTTCCCTCCCCGGTCCAATGAGCAAATATCATTTCTCCGCCCACCGGCAGTGGTATCCATGCCTGCACCAGCGCTCTCGTGGATATTTAGTTGTTTGCCCGCAACACACCTCCTATCCGTTGCCGTGGCGCCCCCTTGTCCCGATACACCACTTTTTTTTATATCCAGACGATCAGGCAAAAATAAGACAGGATCTAACTACCTCCTTTTATTGCACGGGTGTACGATTCAATCATCAGCACGCTCCTGCAAACAGTAAACGGAGGACAGTATGAAAAAGCGAAAATTGGGGAACAGCGGTTTGGAGGTATCGGCCATCGGCATGGGTTGCATGAACTTGAGCTTCGGTACTGGCAAAGCGGTCGACATCAGCGAAGGGGTCGAGGTGATCCGGGCCGGCTATGAGCAAGGCATCACCTTCTTTGACACCGCGGAGGCGTACGGCCCTTTCACCAACGAGGAACTGGTCGGCCATGCGCTTGAGCCATTCCGCAAGGAAGTAATCCTCGCCACCAAGTTCGGCATGATTTCCGAGGATGGCGGACTCAACAGCCGTCCTGAACACATCAAAAAGGTCGCGGATGCTTCGTTGAAAAGGCTGAGGACAGACTACATCGACCTGTTCTACCAACACCGGGTCGACCCGAACGTGCCGATCGAGGATGTGGCCGGGGCAGTAAAGGAGCTGATCGACGCAGGGAAGGTCAGGCATTTCGGTCTTTCCGAGGCAGGAGCCGACACTATTCGCCGCGCTCACGCGGTGCAGCCGGTGGCCGCAGTGCAGAATCAGTATTCCATCTGGACCCGGGAGCCGGAAGCCGAGGTGTTGCCGGTGTGCGAGGAGTTGGGGATTGGCTTCGTCCCTGGGGCCCCCTCGGCACTGGCTTTCTGACTGGTGCCATCACCCCCGACACCGAGTTCGACAGTGCGACCGACCTGCGGGCCACCTTCCCCCGCTTCACACGGGAAGCGATGAAAGCCAACATGCCCCTGGTGGAAATGCTAAACGACATTGCCCGCGGCAAAGGAGTCTCTACGGTGCAGATCGCCCTGGCGTGGCTGCTGGCACAAAAGCCGTTCATCGTCCCCATTCCTGGCATGGATAAGCTCGAATACATAGAGGACAACATAAAATCCGCCTCACTGGAGCTGACGCCGACCGACCTGCAAGAGATCGAGAGGCGGCTTGCGGTGATCGCCATCCAGGGAGACCGACTCTCCAAAGAACTGCTGTCCCTTTCGGAGGAATAGCAGAGGAGTCTCGCAAAGCATTTGATAGGAGCTAGTTATGAGCAACGTAATCGTAGTTATCGGTGCCGGATCGATCGGCCAGGCTATAGCGCGGCGGGTCAGCGTCGGCAAGCACGTCCTGCTGGCCGATCTACGTCAGGATAATGTCGAGGTGGCTGCGAAGGTCCTCGGCGATGCCGGATACAAGGTGAGCACGGCAATCGTCGATGTATCCTCGCGTGACTCGGTTCACACCCTGGTCGAGACGGCCACCGCGATCGGCCCCGTCTCTGGTGTCATTCATGCCGCTGGTGTTTCCCCCTCTCAAGCAGCACCGGCTACCATCCTCAAGGTCGATCTGTACGGCACGGCGCTGGTGCTCGAGGAATTCGGCAACGTGATCGTGCCTGGCGGGGCAGGGGTGGTAATCGCTTCCCAGTCCGGGCACCGCCTCCCGGCTCTGACTCCTGAGCAGGACAAGGCGTTGGCGACAACCCCTGCCGAGGAACTGCTCGCTTTGCCGATGCTCCAGCCGGACCAGGTGACTGACCCCCTCCACGCTTACCAGATTTCCAAGCGCGGCAACTCGCTGCGGGTCATGGCTGAGGCCGTGCGGTGGGGCAAGCGTGGCGCACGGGTCAACACGATAAGCCCGGGCATCATTATCACTCCTCTTGCTAATGACGAACTCACCGGTCCGCGTGGCGAGGGCTACCGCCGCATGATCGAGCTCTCTCCGGCCGGGCGTGCCGGAACCCCGGATGAGGTGGGGGCGGTTGCTGCTCTGCTGATGGGGCCGGACGGGACCTTCATCACCGGCAGCGATTTCCTGATGGACGGCGGGGTCACAGCCTCTTACTGGTTCGGCGATCTGGCGCCGAAGTGAGCGCAGGGCTCGCTGCCCCCGTAACCGAACGACTTCTTCATTTCTACATCTAAAAAAACTTTCAGGAGAACCAAAGTGAACAATTTCATTTTCAGCATTCCCACCACCGCTTACTTCGGCAAAGGGCAAATCGAAGGACGAGGCTCTTCAGATCATGCGGATGGCATTCTAAACGACAAGTGAAAGGAAAGTGAATGAAAGCAATTGCTATAAACGGCAGCCCTAGACCGGGCGGCAACACCGAGATTCTCCTTAAGAAAGCTCTGGAACCCTTGGAGGCGGCGGGTTGGGACACCGAGTACCTGCGGATAGGCGGGAAACCACTGCGGGGCTGCGTAGCCTGCATGCAGTGCGTCGAACGGCAAAACAGCAAGTGCGCCATCGAGAGCGACACCATGAACGAGTATATAGAAAAGATGTTTGCCGCCGACGCGATTATCCTCGGCTCGCCGACCTACTTTGCCGATGTCACTTCGGAGCTGAAGGCTCTCATCGATCGGGCCGGCTTTGTTGCGCTGGCGAACGGCGGCGCTTTCAGCGGCAAGATCGGGGCTGCGGTCGTGGCGGTCCGCCGCGGCGGTGCGACCCACGTCTTCGACACCATCAACCATATGTTCCTCACCTCCTCGATGATCGTCCCCGGCTCCCTGTACTGGAACCTGGGCGTGGGGTGTCTCAAAGAGGAGGTGCGAGGTGATGAGGAGGCACTGCACAACATGGAGCATCTGGGCCGGACCATCGCCTGGCTCGGCAAGGGCCTGGCGTCGGCCGACCCCTTTCCCAAAGTTGCCGTTGAACTGCATTAAATACGCGCCAAAAGCCGCAGTGCCTATGACCGCGTCCTGCTGTCAGGAGCCATTGCAGCTTTGGGTGCCGGTGTTTTCGCAGGCGTTGCGGCCGGGACCGTTTTTCTGTTCGAAAGGAGAAATAGCATGGAAAATATTACTTTGAATAACGGCGTGGAGATGCCCATTCTCGGATTCGGTGTTTTTCAGGTGCCTGATCCCCAAGAGTGCGAACGGAGCGTCTCTGATGCCCTTCAGATCGGCTATCGCCTGATCGACACCGCGGCGTCCTACATGAACGAAGAAGCCGTCGGTAGTGCGCTCAGCAAAAGCGGCGTTGCGCGGGACGAGCTTTTCGTCACGACGAAGCTGTGGATCCAGGATGCCGGCTACGAGAACACCAAAAAGGCCTTTGAAAAGTCGCTTAACAAGCTGCAGCTCGATTACCTGGACCTCTACCTGATTCATCAGCCTTTCGGCGATATCTACGGTTCGTGGCGGGCAATGGAAGAGCTCTATCGGGCCGGAAGGATCAGGGCGATCGGGGTCAGTAACTTCCAGCCTGACCGGGTGATGGACCTCATCGTCCACAACGACGTGGTTCCCGCTGTCAATCAGATCGAAACCCATCCCTTCTGCCAGCAGGTCGAAACCCAGGAATTCCTTCAGGAGAACCAAGTGCAGATCGAATCCTGGGGACCCTTTGCCGAAGGGAAGAACGATATTTTTACCAACGAGTTGTTGCTGTCTATCGGCAAGAAATACAACAAAACTGTCGCGCAGGTTGTCCTGCGCTGGCTGACCCAGAGAGGAGTTGTTGCAATCCCGAAGTCTGTGCACCCCGCACGGATGAGGGAAAATTTCGACGTGCTTGATTTTACCCTTAGCGCTGAAGATATGGCGGCCATAGCGACCCTGGATCGGAAACAGAGCAGCTTCTTCGATCATCGTGACCCGATGATGGTCAAGTGGCTGGGCGAAAGAAAGCTCGATCTGTGAGTGACAGCGGAAAACATAACCCGGGGCTGAAACTCTCGACGGGGATTCCTGAACATCTCGAGCACATTTAAGGAGAATGATCATGCAAAAACGAATTCTTGGTAGGAGCCTCGAAGTCTCGGCCATTGGCTACGGCGCCATGGGGCTCAGCCATGGTTATGGACCGGCAACCGATAGGGAGGCGGCCGTTGCGCTTGTCCGGGCGGCCGCGGAACGCGGCGTGACCTTCTTCGATACCGCACAGATTTACGGCAGGCGAGGGAGCTAGGTGCCGGAGACGTGGTCGAAATCCCGGCCGACGTCAAACACTGGCATGGCGCGGCCAAAGATAGCTGGTTTGTGCACCTTGCCATCGAGGTCCACCCCGAAAAGGGACCAGCAACCTGGCTGGAGCCGGTAGCGGAAGTCGAATACGACAAATTGAGGTAAAGAGGATCATATGGCTATCAGCGAGACTGCAGAAAAAAACCATGACGAACTCTTTCCAAATCACCAGTCGACCCTGAAGGTCACCGACCCGGAAATGATCGAGGTGTTTGACAACTTCGCCTTCGACGAGGTGCTCAGCCACGGGAGCCTCGACTCCAGGAGGCGCTGATGATCATCCTGGCATCGAGCAGGCCGTGATATTCCGCGTTCCGGATGATGTGAACCCTTGACTGCCTCATGAAATCCAGCAGCGCTGGAATACACCAGTTCAAGGGCGCGTCACTTCGGCTTTGACATGTATGGAGGATCTCAATATAGTGCCGTGTATTTGTTGTAATACATGAAAGATAGTAATTGAGGCGCGTTTGTTTGTGCCGTTGCGAGAAAGGCTAAACCAGGTGGCGGAGCGGTGAAGCCTCTTCTCCACCCAAACGGTTGGCCCGATCACCGGTCGATTTCATGAATGGTAAGGCTATGATCAAAATCTGTTGTCCTCACTGCGGGTACAATAAGGAGTACGAAACCCTCCCTCGTCATGTTGGCCATGCCCAATGCCCAAGATGCAATAAAACCTTTCCCATAGCCCTGCCTGATCAAGGGGGACAAGCATCATCGGAAGGATCTCAGAGTGGAGGAAAAGTGCTGACTTGCCCGAGTTGCGACACTCTGATTTTCGCCGACGATGCGAAATGCTATTCGTGCGGTAAGATACTGGCTTCGGTCCCACCTCGTGAGCGCCCTGATGTTGAGTTGAAGGCATCAAGGTTTTTCTTCGGATGTGTCTGCATCGCGTTGTCGGTTGTTTTACTGGGCTTAACACTCTCTCCTGCGTCATATGTTAGCCACAAGGGCGTCGGTTCGGTTTCCCGTTCTGAAGGAGCCGACATCCTTCTCCTGTTGGGAATTGCGTGGTTGTTGGTGATAATTGTGGGATTTACAGGAATTAGGTTGATAAAGCCTACGCCGGTCCAATCACCTGCTCATCCAGGAAGAGGTGCCCCCCGCGTGAGAGAACGGGAGCGTTAGGCATTTTATACTCCGCACAAACAGCTGGTATAACTTCGCCTGGACCGCGTGGTCGATTGTATGCCTCAAGCCTTGCTCTGCTGCGGGGGATTCAGCTTCTGCTTGCCCCGCCTACGGGAGGAGGGGGAGCCGGTTTGGGAAGTTTAGACACTGGAATGTGAGATAACCATGACACAGATGGACGAGAATTCACCCAAGAAGGCCACCTGGCAGTCCCGCTGGCCGGCATTAAGTGCGTTGCTGGCACTTGGCGGCCTGTACGCCGCACTCCCCTCCTCTTTGCTGATTGGTGGGACGCGTTGGTTCCCTTTGGTCGTCATTTCCGCGCTTATCGTTCCTGTCCTCATCACGTATTACCAAGGCGCCCACACTGTAAACCAGGTGCTGGGTTACATCTTGAATGGCGTGGTGACGATTTTCCTGATCATCTCTTTGGCGTTGCTGATCAGGGCATTGCCTTCGCATAAGGAAATGCCGCAAGAGCTTCTGATGTCCGCTGCAGCTCTCTGGTTATCCAATATCTTGGTATTCGCATCGTGGTACTGGCGGCTGGATGCCGGTGGGCCGCACAAACGGGCTCTACGAGGGGATCACTCACAGGGCGCTTTCCTTTTTCCACAGATGACGATGGCGCCGGAAAGAAGGCATGCCGCGGGATTGCACGAGTGGTCACCGAATTTCATTGACTACCTCTTCCTCGCCTTTAATACCTCCACAGCCTTCTCCCCGACGGATGTACCGGTCCTGTCGCGCTGGGCGAAAGTCCTGATGATGCTGCAATCGATCATATCCTTGCTGGTCATTGCTCTACTTGCGGCGCGTGCTGTTAACATTCTGTGATCAATGCATGTGACGAGTATCGGGTGGGTCACCCCTTGACACGAGGCAACGGTAAAGAGCTACACTTCAAGAAGTAGAGGCTCCGACCGAAAACGGCAAGATTCTACATTGCGGCTGGTCCTGAAAGTACCAAGAGGAGAGCGCGATGAGCAACGAACAGGTGGCGCCTGAGACAAAAGGTGTAACGGTGAAGTTACTTGCGACGGTTGACCTTGGTCCCGAGATAGAGGGGATGGCGGGGCGCCAACTTCGTATGCGTTTGGTGACCATCGAACCCGGAGGCGTGTTCGGCCCGGTTCACGACCATAAGGACAGACCCGGCACCGTCTACATCCTGCAAGGAACGATCACTGACCATCGGGATGGAATCGCCACGGACTACGGACCAGGGGTGGGCTGGCCAGAGGATCGCAACACCACGCACTGGCTCGAGAACAGAGGAACCATTCCGGCCGTGGAGATCTCGGTCGATATAGTGAGGCAGGAGTGAGTTCATAGCAAAGTCTCCTCATGGTCTGGATGTTTGTGCAGGCCTCCCATACCGTGCCGGCATCTGGTCATTTGGTGGGACCATCACGCCTCGCTGTCGTGCTCCCTTCCAGTAGTGCTACTCCAAAGTTTAAAATTTCCTGTCATTATTTGCTGCGTGGAGGTTCTCATGGAAAAGACGCGCGGCAGCAAATCACTTCTTGCACGGGGACCGGCACTGCAATGGTGGGTGGTCCTGCTTCTTGTCCCCCTCGTGCTGGTGCTGAGCGGTTGCGCCGGCAGCAAAAAGTGGAACTACCTGCCGGCGACGCGGGCGGAGGAACGATCCATCTACGTCATCGCCCACGGCTGGCATGCGGGGATCGCTCTGTCGAGCGAAGACCTGGGTGAGGAGTTAGGCTTTGTCAGGGAGTACCTCCGTCCCGGGCGCTACTACGAGTTCGGATGGGGCGAGGCGGAGTTTTACCAGGCGGACAAGGTCACGGCGCCTATCTTTTTGAAGGCTGTGTTCTGGAGAAATCCCAGCGTCATGCACGTCTTCTCCATACCGGCAACACCGGCAGAACAGTTCAGCGGCAGCGACATGGTCGAGCTGAAACTATCGGAAACGGGATTGAAACATCTGAAGGACCAGCTGCGTGCGAGCTTCAAGTTCGACCCGGTGCGGCATCCTTACCCCTTGAAGGGGGCACCGCACCGGGAAAACCGGTTCTTCGAGGCCCGGGGCTACTACCTCATCACCCATACCTGCAACACCTGGACAGCCAAGGTGCTGGCAAGCGGGGGAGTGCCCATGGACACGCTCTTCACCCTGCGCTCGGCAGGCGTCATGAGGCAGGCGAAGAACGCCAAAAGGGCGTACCTGAAGTTACGGCCATCTGAGTAGGTGGTCCGGCCAAAAAGGTTACGCATTATCACATCCTTCCTCTTGTCTCTTATCTGGCAAGATTTAGCTGCCGATTTTTCAACTCTCTGAGAAAGTGTAAACATGGCAACTATTCACACCCCCTTTTTCTGAGAATGGAGAGCTGAATGTCCAGACTACTTCTCAGATGTCTTCTCTTATGCCTTTGCTTGATATCCCTGTTGGTCCTGCCATGCAATGTCGAGGCCTCCGTCCCCAAGAAAATCCTGGTGCTACATGGACAGGGAAACCCTTTCCAGGATCTTCGACCCCTTCTTCACCACCAAGTTCACCGGCAGGGGCCTTGGCATGGCGGCGGTGCTGGGCATCATCCGCGGCCACCAGGGGGCCATCAAGGTCTACAGCGAGCCGGGCCGGGGGAGCAACTTCAAGGTGCTGCTGCCGGCGAGCGGACGACCGCTCGAGGCGCCTGACGACGCCCAAGCGTGCGGGGTGGATGATGAAAGCTGGTGCGGCAGCGGCGTCGCCTTGCTGGTGGACGACGAGGAGACGGTGCGTGGGATCGGCGGCGACATGCTGCGCGAACTCGGCTTCGAGGTCCTCACCGCCGCCGACGGCTGCGAGGCGGTGCAGGTGTACGCCGCGCGGCCGGACATCGCCGTGGTCGTTCTCGACCTGACCATGCCGCACATGGACGGCGAACAGTGCTTCAGGGAACTGCGCGAGATCGATCCCGGCGCCCGGGTGATCATGTCCAGTGGCTTCAGCGAGTACGAGGTGACCCGCAAGTTCGCCGGAAAGGGGGTGGCCGGGTTTGTCCCGAAACCGTACAAGCTGTCGGTGCTGCGGGAGGTATTGAAGAGCTGTTTACCGGCCGCTGTGTGACGAGGTGGTGCCAGACCCGCTCCCCTGCCGGAACTGGGGCTGCACCTGGACATCGGGCACACCGAGCTCATGCTCAAGACCAGCAGCGCCGACGAGATCATCGAGCGTTTCGGCTCCCGTCTGGCGCACGTCCACCTTCATGACAACAAGGGGGGGGACGCCGACCTCCACCTCCCCCTCGGCGGGGCGTGCCGCGGGCAAGGCAAACCCGCTTCCTCACCCCTTTTGCGCGCAGCCGCGATAGACATACCCGGCAAGCCTTGGCACCCCCTCCATGTACCCGCAATCGAGTCTGTCGATCCTGAAGCCCGAAGTCTCGATCAGCCGCGGGATGGGACGATCCAGGTGACATCCTCCCGCCACCCGTTTCCACCACGGCGTGACCCGCCGCTGCCATCTCAGTACGCCGTCGTCGGGCGCGGCGCCGTGCTCGCAAAACAGCAGCCTTCCCCGCGGCGCGAGCACGCGCCGCATCTCCGCCAAAGCCCCGCGCCAGTCGGCTATGCTGCACAAGGTGAAGGTGAGGAGCACCGTGTCGACTGTCGCATCCTCCAGCGGGATGGCGGAAGCGGAGAGGTCGAGCCAGCGGACCTCGATCCCGCTTCGCCGCACGTTTTTCTCCGCCGCCTTGCGCATCCCCGGCGAAGGCTCCAGCCCCCAAAGGGAGCTCACCTTCTCCCTGTCGTAGAAAGGAAGGTTAAGCGCCGTTCCCATGCCTACCTCCAGCACGCGCCCGGTCGCCAGCGGGACGATCAGCTCCCGCTGGCGGGCAAGCGCCTTGAAACCGCAGGCGCAGTTGGTGAGATGGGGGAGAAACAGTTCATTGTAGACGTTCATGACTCCACCTCGCGCGGCATGGGCTGGGAGACTGCGCCAAGCGAAGGGGTGATCGGCGGCGATCTTTCTCCGCATAGATCCACATCCCCCCTCACCCGCCCTTCGGGCACCCTCTCCCACGGGGAGAGGGACTGGAACAGCGGAACATCATTCCTGGTCAGGAAGCAAAGACGGCACTCTTGACAGGTTAACTGCGGCGCGGCAATGACATATAGCACTCTCTCTTTCGGAATGTCACATTTTTGGCCGCTTTAATTTCTGCTAAGATACATAAAGCCTTCGGAGGCACTTTGTCAATGTTTCGCCCTTAGAGAGAGGTATGATGTTTCGCCCATCCTCGCTGTCCATCCGCTTTTTACTGCTGCTCATCGTGTTCGTCGTCGCTCTGCCGGCGGCCGGCGTCATCCTCTATTCCGGAATCGAGTTCCGCAACGCCATGCTGGAAGAGGCACGGCATGAGACCATGCAGCTAAGCGAGAGGATCGCGACCGAGCAGCACAACCTGGTTGTGGCGGCCGAGCAGCTGATGACCTCGCTGGCGCAGCTCCCCGAGGTGAAGGAACGGGACAAGTCGAAAGTGGAGCCGATCCTGAGGGAGCTGCTCAAGCTGAACCCGATGTACGGCAACATCACCATTTCGGACCCGCGGGGGAGGATGTGGGCGACCGCGGTCCCCACGAAACAGCCCCTCGACGTCAGCTCCAGGCGCTTCTTTAAAAACGCCGTCGCCAGCGGCAGGCTCTCCTCGGGCGAGTACATCGTGAGCCGGATCAGCACCAAGCCGGTCTTCAACCTGGGGTACCCGCTCAAAGACGAGCGGGGGGGGGCGGCGGGGGTGATCGGGGTCAGCATCAACATCGGCAATTACGGAAAACTGCTGCAGCAGATGAACCTCCCCCCGCGGTCCAGTTTTGTGATCCTCGACCACAAGGGCATCATCCTCGCCCGGGGTATCGACCAGGAGAGGTACGTCGGCAAGTCCTACCCGGAGGCGGCCTTTCGTAAGATACAGCAAGGACCGGATGTCGACACCCACGTCCGCGCCGGTCTGCAGGGCGACAACAGGATCATCTCCTACCGCAAACTGCGGCTGCCGGGGGAAACCACCCCCTACCTGTACGTGACGGCCGGCATACCCATCGAGGTGGCTACCCGCGATGCCCGCCGCGCGCTCGGCTACAGCATCGTGCTGCTGTCGTCGGTTCTGTTCCTCGCCTGTGGCTGCGCCATCGTGATCGGCAAACGCTGTATCGGCGACCGCATCAAGGTCCTCGAGGACGCCTCGGAGAGGCTCGCCGGGGGGGATTCCGAGGTCAAGATTTCCTCCCTCGTGGTGGGGGGGGAGCTTGGGAGCCTGGCCCGGAGCTTCGACGCGATGGCGGAGCAGTTGCGCGCCAGGGAAGACGCACTGGCCCGCAGCGAGGCGTTTTTGAATACGATCATCCAGACGGAACCCGAATGCGTGAAGCTCCTCGACAGAGAGGGGCGCCTGCAGATGATGAACAGTGCCGGGCTCGGGATGATACAGGCGGATTCGCTGGCCCAGGTGCAGGGGGCGTGCGTTTACGACCTGGTCGCACCGGAGTACCGGGAGGCTTTCATGGAGCTGACCCGGAACGTCTTTCTCGGCATACCCGGCAACCTGGTGTTCGAGGCGATCGGGCTTAAGGGGGGGCGGGTCTGGCTTGACACCCACGCCGTCCCCTTCCGCAACGATCATGGAGAGATCGTCTCGCTGCTGGGGATAACCCGGGACATCACCGGGCACAGAAAGAGCGAAGAGGAGCGACGTGAAAACCTGCTGCTGTTCGAATCACTGATGCAGTACTCCCCGATGGGGATCCGCATCTTCGACGGCGAGTCGGGGCAGTGCATCCTGTTGAACCAGGCCACCGCCGATATCGCCGGGGGCGACCTGGAGCAGATGCAGCGCCAGAACTTCCGGGATCTGCATTCGTGGCGGGAAAGCGGCCTCGTGGAGGTTGCGGAACAGGTGCTGGAAGACGGGGTGGCCCGGGTGCGCGAGGTAGACCTGCACACGAGCTTCGGCAAGGACGTCGCGATGTCCTACATCCTGTCCCGCCTGATGATCAGGGACAAGAAACACCTGCTGGTGGTGGGGCGCGATGTCAGCGATGAACGGCGCCTATCCCAGGAGAAGACGCAGATGGAAGCGCAGATCCTGCACGTCCAGAAGCTGGAGAGCCTGGGGGTGCTGGCCGGGGGGATCGCCCACGACTTCAACAACATCCTCATGGCCATCATGGGGAATGCCGAACTGGCGCTACTGCGGCTGCCACAGGAATCCCCGGCACGGAGCAACCTGCAGAACATCGAGAAATCGTCGCAACGGGCGGCCGACCTCGCCCAGCAGATGCTCGCCTACTCTGGAAAGGGGAGCTTCGTCATCGAGGTGCTGGACCTCAACTCCCTCATCAGGGAGATGAGCCACATGCTGGATGTATCCATCTCCAAGAAGGCGCAGATGCGCCTGGAACTGGCCGGCGACCTCCCCCCGCTGGAGGTGGACGCGACGCAGATCCGCCAGGTCATCATGAACCTCGTGATAAACGCTTCGGAGGCGATCGGCGACAGGGAAGGGGCGATCAGGGTCCGTACCGGCGTCAGGGAACTCGATGACGCCGCCCTGTCGCGGTTGTGGCTCAACGACCGGCTCCAGGAGGGGCTCTACGTCTACTTCGAGGTCGACGACGACGGATGCGGCATGGACCAGGAGACCCTGTCCAAGATCTTCGACCCCTTCTTCACCACCAAGTTCACCGGGAGAGGGCTGGGGATGGCTGCCGTCCTGGGGATCGTCCGCGGGCACAAGGGGACCATCGAGGTGCACAGCGAACCGGGGCGGGGAACCCTGTTCCGGGTGTACCTGCCCGCCTGCCGCGCCGAAAGCCGGCAGACCGCGCAAGAAGAGCGACACGCCATTGCGGCCTCCGGCTCAGGCACCGTGATGCTGGTCGACGACGAGGAGGCGATCCGCAGCCTGGGGCGGGAGATGCTGGAGAGCCTTGGCTACAGCGTGCTCACCGCCGAGGATGGCTTGGCCGCCGTGGAGATGTTCCAACGGTGCAAGGACGAGGTGGATTGCGTGATCCTCGACCTCACCATGCCTCACCTGGACGGAGAACAGGCCCTGCAGCTCTTGCGGTCGCTGGATCCGCAGGTGCAGGTGATCCTTTCCAGCGGCTTCAGCGAGCAGGAGATCACCGAGAGGTTCACCGGCAGGGGGCTGGCCGGGTTCATCCAGAAGCCCTACCGTCTGGCCGATTTGAGCCAGAAACTGCAGCGCATCCGCGCCAAGGAGCGACACAACCCCTGACCGGCCGGGAGCCGTCCGCCGCCATGGGGGCCGCCGGCGGCGTGGGGAACCTGGCGCCGCGCGGATGTGGGGGACGGGGGCTAACGGATCATTTCGGTGATGCTGGCGAAGGGGTGAGCGTCGGCGTGGATGTTTTTCTGGAGGTCCAGGAACTCCTCGACGTGCTTGAAGAACAGCTCGAGCAGATGCGGATCGAAGGAACTGCCGCTTTCGTCCATCATGATCCCGGCGGTTTCCTCGGGGCTGAAGGCCCGCTTGTAGACCCTCTCGGTCAAAAGGGCGTCGAATACGTCCACAATCGACACCACCCTCGCGAAGATGTGTATCTCCTCCCCCTTGAGCCCGTAAGGGTACCCCTTCCCGTCCCACTTCTCGTGATGCTGCAGCGCGATGATCCTCCCCGCCTCGATGACCGGGTAATCCCGGGCTCCCGACATGATCTTCCCCCCTATCACCGTGTGCTCCTTCATGGCCGCGAACTCCTCCGGCGTTAGCTTGCCCGGCTTGAGCAGTATCGAGTCGGGGATGCCGATCTTTCCCACGTCGTGCAGCAGCGAGGCGAAGTACAAAATGTCGCACTGGTCGGCGGGGATGCCGGCCAGCTGTCCCAGGCGCTTGGAAAGCTGGCTGATGCACTTCAGGTGCGAGCCGGTTTCCTGGTCCCTGAACTCGGCCGCCCGGCCCAGGCGCAGCGAGATCTCGTACTCGGTCTGCAGGGCCTTCGCCAGCGCCTGCTGCAGGGCCGCGGTTCTTTTGGCTACCTCCACCTCGAGCACCGCGTTGGTATCCTTGGCGAAATCGGCAAGCCTCTTGTTGCGGATCTGGTTCATGACGCGATGGCGCAGTTCGATGAGGTTGAACGGCTTGGCGATGAAATCGTTGGCGCCCAGTTCGAGGACGGTTGCCACCTCCGCGCCGTCCGCAGTCACCACCACCACCGGTATGTCGTGCCAGTGCACGTCCTGCTTGATCCGGCGCAGCACCTCGTAGCCGTCCAAAACCGGCATCTTGAGGTCCATGACCACCAGGTCCACCTGGGGGGCGGCAGTGATGGCGTCGAGCACCTGCTGGCCGTCGCCGGCCCTGATCAGGGTGCACTCGAACTGTTGCAGCATCTTCTCGAGCAGGTCGAGGTTGAGGGGGTCGTCGTCCGCCAGGATCACCTTCACGTCTTCGAACATCTTGTTTCTCCCTATCGTCTCAGGATGCTGTGGGCCGGATAATGAAGCAACTTTTCCCGCCTTCCCACCGTATCGGATGATTCTCATTCCGCTTGAATGTGTCGCTGCGCATGGGAGGGTGGAGAGATGTCATTGGATCGCTGTGCTGGTGACCGTGGCGGTGGCGCCGGAGGAATGCAAAAATTGGGGTCGATAGACACCATTTTCCCTCTAAGGCCCGGAAAGGACGGTAATTTTTATCACTTTGCCCCACAATCTGTTTGCCATAGCAACTGATATTGTATATAAACCGATACTCACGATACTTACAGGGGCAGCCTTGATGGCGATAAGACTCATAAACCGAGGCCATGCCCGTTGTTATTCTTTGAGACGGCGCTGATTGTGTTTTTTGAGAAGCATCATTAAATGAGTGGAAGATGAGGAGGGAGTTTCAAATGCTTAAAAAAGTCGGGAAAGTTTCGGTCGTAGTGTCATGTCTGCTTTCTTTGGGGTGCGCGAATCACGTCAAGGTGAGCACGATCACGGAAAGCCAGGTGATCCGGGATCAGAAGACCCACACGGTGGACATCGATTCCAACACCGGGTCGCTGGTCACCGTGCCGCAGATCAGCGTGGCGGTACAGGATTCCAAGGCGTTCAGGGTGAAGTCGTACGAGATGAAGACCGATTACGATTTCTCGACGCCGTACCAGGGGCTGCGCGAGTTTTACGAGGTTCCGGTCGGGGTTGCGCTGCTGCCGGTTGGCGTCGTTGTCAATTTGGCGGACTTCCTCCTGCTTGGCCTGATCCCCAACAGCATCACCGATTCCATCCTGGATACGAGCTTTGCGGGGCTCAATCCCTTCATGAACATCGAGTCCACCAGCCGCGTGGAGCGTACCGAAATCAAGTCCGACAAGAAGCTGCTCGATGAGAAGGACGAGTTCGTCAAGCTGCCGCTGGTGAACAAGGAAATTACCGTCAGCTCCGGCGATGGTGCCAGCATCCCGGTCATGCTCGACGAAAACGGCAAGGCGGAGATCAGCCTGGTGCGCCTGAGTGCCGTCAGCGACGACATCGAGAAGATCATCATCACCGCGAAATCCGAGGACGTCGTCAGCAAGAAGGACATCGATGTCTCCAGGATGTTGAGAAGCCAGCTGCAGCAGGCGAGCGCCATCACGAAGAAGTACGCGAACCTCGCCAAGAAGGAAGTAAAGGGTGATGACGTGAAGCAGCTCGACATCCCGATCTTCGCGACCGATCTTATCAAGCTGAACAAGCTCGGGTTCGAGGGGGAATCCTTGAGGATCGAGCGCAGCGTGATGTCCGTGATGTCGGACGACCAGAAAAGCCTGCTCAAGAAGGAGATCGACAAGCTCCTGAAATCGGAGCTGGCCAAGGGGACCGTTGCCGGTTAGAAACGGGAAGGTCTTCGACGGGGAAGAAAACGGGCGTTCCGGAAGCGGGACGCCCGTTTTGCGTGAGGTGTCAGAGGAGCATCCAGACCGTGACTGGGAGCGTGACGAAGGAGAGGCAGGTCTGGGCGGTGATGATGGAGGCCATGCTGTCATGGTCGCCACCCATCTGCCGGGAGAGGATGTAGGAGGCAGGCGAGGTGGGGACGCTGAAAAGGAGCAGCACCGCACCCGCCGCCGCGCCGGTAAGGCCGGTCGCCGTGGTGAGCGACCAGGCGAGCACGGGCTTGCACAGGAACTGGATGCCGCAGCTCACCGCCAGCGGTTGCCAGTGCAGGGCCAGGTTGCCGGCCCGGTACGCCGCCCCCACGGCCATGAGCCCCACCGGGAAGGCCGCTTTCCCGGCGAGGGCAAGGGTTCCGTCCAGAGCGGCGGGAAGTTGCCACCCCGACGCGTTGAGGCCGATTCCCAGGACGCAGCCGATGATCAGCGGATTGTGCAGGAGGTCGGTGCCCAGGCGCCTGAGATCGACCCCGCCGCCGCTGCCGACGGTAAGCGAGAAGGCGGAGACGCACAGCACGTTGATGAGCACGATCATGAAGCCCGCCCCCAGGGCCGCCAGGAAGAGGCCATCCCTGCCGAAAAGGCTTTCCGCCAGGGCCAGCGCCACGAAGGTGTTGAATCGGACACTTCCCTGGAACAGCGAGGTGAAGACACCGCCTCCCATGCCCCGGTTGGCGGCGCCCCACACGACGACCAGGAGGGCGCTGGCGGCGACGACCCCCTCGACGCTGACCAGGATGCCGAACCAGGGGAGCGAGCCGATGTTCTTCCCCGCCAGGCTGTGGATGAGGGCGGCGGGCATCAGCAGGAAATAGGTGAGTCTCTCGGCGGAGGGCCAGAAGGAAGGGGAAATGAACTCGCTGCGCCTGATCACGAAACCGAGCAGGATGAGGGACAGCACGGGGGTGAGGGCATTCACTATGGTGATCAAGCTACTCTCCTTCCGGGCGGTGGTGGAAGCAGAGTAGCACGGGGTCATACAGCTGAAAAGTTCATATTTCTTTGGTGAAGTTCAAGTATTTTTTATGTATCCGCACTCCCGGCACAACTCCTCCAACACCAGGTGCGTCAGCGCGAGGCGCGGATGGCGGCGCTTCTGGTACATCCCGACCCTCCTCACCAACTGAGGCGCCCCGAACGGGGTCAGAGTGAAATGCCTTTGCGCCTCCTTGAACCTCCGCCGGTTGAGCGGCACCACGGCAATCCCCAGTCCCTCTTGCACCAGGCTCATCGCGGCCTCCAGCGAATCGAACTCCATCACCTCGCGCGGGCGGATTCCCTGCGCCAGCAACTGACCGTCCACGAGGGCACCCGCCCAGGCCGTCCTGTCGAAACGCACGAAAGGGTAGGTACTGAAAAGTTCCGCGACGGTTGCGGGCGTGGCCCCCTTGGGGGCGACGACGAAGAAGGGTTCCTCATCGTAGACCCGCCACTGGTAGTGCTCAGGGATGGAAAACGGCGGCTCCGTAGTGAGCGCCGCGTCGAGGTCCCCCTCCTCCACCTGCCGCGCCAGCTCCGCGGAGAGGCTGGAGACGACTCTCACCTGCATGTCCTCGTGGTCCCTGCGCAGGCGACCGAGGACTGGAGGGAGCGCACCGGTGATGACGGTGGGGACCGCGCCGAGGGTCAGGACTCCCTTGATGGCGCCTGAAGGTGACAGCTCGGTCTTCATGCCATCGTAGAGGTCGAGGATCTCCCGGCCCCGTTCCACCACTAGTTTGCCGTTCAGGTTCAGCTTGGTGCCCCGGCCCAGCCGTTCGAAAAGAGGCACGCCCAGCTCCTCCTCCAGGTTTTTCATCTGCAGGCTGACGGCGGATTGGGTCAGGTGGAATTGTTCCGCCGCGGCGGCGAACGTTCCCTTGCTGGCGATGGCGGCGAGGATGCGCAGGCTGCGTAAGGACATCTTTTCTCCGGGATCATGATCTGTGGATCGCTACGTTGTACACGGAATCCCCCTTCACTGCAATATGGTACGCGCGAAAGCGAGCCCCGGGGTGAGAGGTCAAGGCGCTCCGATCCGGTAGATGGTGCCGCTGCCGTAGTCGGCGAGGTAGAGTTCTCCATCTTCGTCCTCGCCGAAGGTGGAGATGGCGTAGGGGGTATCGAGGAGCAGCCTGGACTGCCACTTTCCGCCGCCCCTGCGCAGCCCCCAGATACGACCGCTGCAAAAATCCCCGTACAGGTAGATGCCGCGCAGCTGCTCTATCTTCCCCCGGTAGACGTAACCGCCGGTAACGGAGCAATTCCCCTCGCCATGGCGGTAGACGGCGACGGGGAGGGTGAGGCCGGACTTCGTGCAGCCGGGCTTCTTGAAACAGCGGTCCCCTTCCATGACGTTCCAGCCGTAGTTGGCGCCTGCCCCGGAGCCCGCGGGCTGGAAGTCGATCTCCTCCACCTCATCCTGCCCGACATCGGCGATGTAGAGATCTCCGGTCCCGCGATCGAAGGAAAAGCGCCAGGGGTTGCGCAGGCCGTAGGCCCAGATCTCGTTGCCGAAGGGGTTCTTGGGGAGCTGGTACGGAGCCGCGTCCGACCTGACGTCGATGCGCAGTATCTTGCCGAGCAGGGTGTCGAGCCGCTGCCCGTTGCCGTGCGGGTCGCCGCCGCTGCCGCCGTCGCCCATGCCGATGTAGAGCAGTCCGTCCGGGCCGAAGGCGAGTTGTCCGCCGTTATGGTTGGCGTAGGGCTGCACGATGGTGAGCAGTTCCTTGCGGCTGGCAGGATCGGCGGCGTCGGGGTGGTTGCCGGCCTTGAAGCTGGCAATGACCGTATTGCCGATGCCGCTTTTGTTGGTGTAGTCGACGTAGAAGGTTTTCCTGGAGGCGAAGTCGGGGGGGAAGGCGAGCCCCAGCAGCCCCCGCTCCCCCCCGGACTTCACGAGCGAGGTGATATCGAGAAAGGGGGCGGGGGCGAGAGTGCCGTTGCGGATGATCCTGATTTTGCCCTGCTGTTCCAGTACGAAGAGGCGCTTGCTGCCGTCCCTGGCGTTGACGATGGCGGTCGGCTGCTTGAGCCCTTTGGCTACCGCGGTCAGGGCGAGCTTGGCGGGGAACGCAGTGCGGGGCGGCGCCGCGGCCTCACTGGTACCGGCGCAGGCGGCTGAGCAGAGGGAAACGGCAATGGCACAGAGCGCGGCTGAGGTTTTTGAAAGCGAAGCTCTCCTGCTGATCATGGCACCTCCCGGCGGATCCGGATTGGGTAGCTGAGAAACGCGGCAAGTATATCCGGCTCGGGGGCGATGTCCACGGAGACAGAGAGCGCTGCGGGAAGGGATGATGGGGGAGTTGATACATTTACATTGATAGTGGTTAACTTCGCGTGGTATGCTGCGCCTGCCGAAGGCGGGTGGACGCACCATGCGTAAATCACGGGGTAGGGGGGGATTATGAAAAAGTGGATGCTCAATGTTGTGACGGCGACCGTGCTCACGCTCTCCTCATCTCTGCCGGTTCTCGCGGAGACGGCGTGGTGGCTGGAGCCGGGGATACTGGTAGAGGCGGACGAGGCGGTGACTCCTCCGGGGGCTGCCGGGCAGCCGCTCACCGTTACCACAGCCAACAACTCGCTTTCCACCGCCAAGGGTCTGAAGGCAGGGGGGGGACCTGCGGATGGCGTGATCGTGACCGGCATGAAGAGCTGGTACGTTGTCGCCGCCGACGATGGACCCGGTTACATCCGCATAGGATCGACCGGACCCCTGCTGATTGAGGACGCCATCGCGGTGCCGGGCAATGATTCCGTTCCAGGGGTCTGGTCCCGCAAGAGTGTCGCGCCGCAAAAGGGCGCCAAGCTGGTCGAGACGTCGATGATCTCCGTAACGGACCTGGCCCGGATCCGGAAGGTGCGGCGGGGATTCATCCGGCTCAGCACCGACAGCACCACGCCGGTCGCCTACCGCATCTCGTTCGTTTCCGAACTGCCGGAGAGCCGGGTCGGGTCCGCTTACGGGCCGGGGAGCGCCGCCAGTCAGTACATCCTGGCTCTTGCCAACGGCGGCCCTTTGAACGACCTGTACCGCGCCACCCGGACCCGTTACACGAAAGAACAGGCGATGGGGCTGCGGGAAAAGCTGTTCGGTAAAACGGGGATCCCTTCCCTGTTTTTCCGGGTACACGAGAAGGATCCTTCCGTCGACCCCAACCTCACCGAGGGGATGCCTGTCCAGCACATCATCCTCTCCGATGATCAGTCCCGGCAATGGGCCTTCGTGATCAGGTGCGAGCAGCGGGACGGCCTTTGGGTGGTTGCCGATGCGCGCAAAGATCCGGATCTGACCGAGCAAGAGGTGGCGGCTATCGTCCGCCGCGACCGGGAGGCCGGCGGCAATTTCAGGAGTGGCGAGACTGCCGGGCCGGGGAGCGCCCCCGCCGCCAAACCTCCGGCTGCAACAAGGCGAAGAGGCAAG
Source organism: Geomonas subterranea (assembly GCF_019063845.1). Lineage (NCBI taxonomy): Bacteria > Pseudomonadati > Thermodesulfobacteriota > Desulfuromonadia > Geobacterales > Geobacteraceae > Geomonas > Geomonas subterranea. The sequence goes on along the minus strand of NZ_CP077683.1, from coordinate 3,133,966 downwards.
TAATCGCGCGCCTGGGAGTCGGGCGTCAGGCCGCTCCGGCCAAATGAACGAACTGGAGGAGTCATGGAACACCACATGTCCCGTTTCAGCCGCTTCGCCACCTGGGCCTCACACACCTCGGGGCACCCGTCCTCCTTCATATTCGCCCTGGCGATCATCGTGGTCTGGGCGGTCACGGGGCCTATATTCAAGTTCAGCGACACCTGGCAACTGGTCATCAATACCGGCACCACGATCATCACCTTTTTGATGGTCTTCGTGATCCAGAACACCCAGAACCGCGATTCCGCGGCCACTCAGCTCAAGCTGGACGAGATCATCCGGTCACTGCAGGGGGCGAACAACGCGCTCCTCAACATGGAGGAACTGGATGAGAAGGATCTGGAGACGATCAGGGAGAGCTATCTGAAACTGGCCGAAGATGCGCGCAACAGCTTGAGGAAAGGTAGAAAACAGAAGGCGGCAACCCCGCCTTCCGTGTGAGGACAGGGATTGCAGGCGGCTGACGGGCTGCCTGTGGATCAAGTTTGCCTATTGAAAAGAGGGGGGAAGTTATGTCGACACCACTAATCGCTTTGGCCGCCATCCTGGCGTTTTTCGCCGTCGTCATCATACCGTTCATGTTCATGAAGAGCGATCAGCAGCAAACCGTCGAGCCGCCGCACGGCCATGGCGATCATGCCAGGAAGGGCCGGAAAAAGAAAAAGAAACGATAGCGCCCTTGCGCGGCTTTGGCCCGGCAGGGGGAGCCCGTTGAACCGTCGAGACTGGAGCGCCGCTGGCAGCTGTCGCACGGGTCAGCGCAAAGCGCTCCGGATGTAGAATGCTGTGCGGCTCCAGGCCCAGTTCCAGGTCCGGCCCATGCGAAGCCCCGTCCTCTGCTTCATCTCGCGATGGCGTTGAATTCGACGCGGCTGCGGTTGGCGGTTTCTTTTTCGGGTGCCTTGTAGATGTTGTCGCTCGCCTGGAACAGTTTTTCCGGCGGCAGCCCCCCCTTGGCAACCAGGTACTTGATCACGTTGGCGCTGCGCTCGCGCGCCAGCGACTGCAATTCGTTTTCCCCGACCACCGTGTTGGCGACGATCAGCTTTTTCATCTCGTTGTCGGGGAGGTCCTTCACCATGCCCAGGGCGTTGCGCGGCTTGGGAAACTTCTCCTTCTTGTAGACCGCCTTCAGGTACTTCGAATATTCTTCCGCGGAGAGCTGCACGTTCTCGCTGCTCTCCCCTTCCTTGGTCTGCTGCTCCTTGACCAGGTGGAGGAACTTCTCGTTCTTCACCTTGCGGGTCAAGAGTTCCTGGCGATACCCCTCCGGATCTTTACCCTTATCCACGAATCCCTTGATCTCGAGCTTGAGCCCCGGGCGGTCAGCGACGACCTTGGCCAACTGGGTCAGCTTCTTTTCTTCGTCCGCCGGCAGTTCGCTGGAGCCGGGCTGGAAGTTGATGACGCTGAAATCCTGGCCGCTGCCGCCAAGCGACGAGAGCAGGGCAAAGGGGGACGTGGCCGCCTTCACCAGCAGGTTTTTCAGCACCTGCCCGATCAGGCGCCAGATGCTGAACTGCGGATCGTCGGTGCGCCCGGTGACCGGCAGGTCGAGATGGATCTCCCCGTTGCGGTCTTTCAGCAGGGCGACGGCGAGCCGCACCGGGAGGCTGGTGGCCTGGCTGCTGTCCACTTTCTTGCCGAAGGTGAACTGGTCGATGAACACCTTGTTTTCCGAGGTGAGCTGCTTTCTCTCGATGAGGTACTTGAGATCGAGGAACAGCTTTCCCTTGTCGATGGCGTACCCGAGATAGGTGCCGGAGTACGGTGTCACCGGGGAGAGTTCGATGTCGCGGAAGGAGACCTTGAGGTCGACGAAGAGGTCGTCCCGCAGCGGGTTGAGCCTCCCCGTGATCTGCATCGGCGAGTGGTTTTCCAAGTTGCCGCGCAGGTCGACGTCCGCGAACTTCGTTTCCTCGGAGCTAAGCCCGCTGACCCGCCCGCCCAGGTTGTAGAAGGTGCTGTTGAAGGTCTGGGGCAGGTGGTTGTCCGTGAAGGCCAGGGTCCCGTTCTGGATGGTGACGCTGCCGACGGAGACCTGTCGCTGTGCTGCGGGTGCCTGCGCTGCGGCAACAGTGGCGGCTGCCGGCGCCGGTTTCACACCGGCTGGCGCGGGAGCCTGGACCGTTGCCGGGAGGGGTGCAGGAGGCGCGGCCGGCCCCTTCTTCACCATGTCTTGAAGGTTGAGGGTCCCGTCCCTCCTGATGATGATGCGGGAGTAGACGTCGTTGAGAGCGACCTCGCGGATGTTCAGCACGAAGGGATCGAAGTTGCCCTGGAACTCGTCGAACTGCAGGCTCTCCCATTTCAGGAGGTCCTGATCGCCGACGGCGTCGATGCTGTGGAAGTCGCGCACACCCGCGTTCCCCCGGAAGCTCCCCTTGGCCTTGCCGTCCTTCAGCGCGAGGTCGAGGTTCAGCGTGGTGTCGAGTGAGCCTCCGATCACGGAAAAATTGAAGGTGTCGGGGAAATACGGCTCGAAATCGGCGATGGGGAGCCGGGCGATGCCGACGCTCCCCCGGTAGCGGAAGGGAGCGGGGGTAACCGTGCCGTTCAACTTGAGGGCGGCCCCCTTGCCGTAGGTCGCGGAGAAGCGCAGGGGCGCCGGCGCGAACTTCGGCCCCTGCAGGTTCGAGAGGGTCAGGTTCGTGTTGCGCAGGGTGAAGCGCGGCGGCTCCTCGAAGGTCTTGTCGGTGAAGGCGAAGTTGAGCTTCTCCAGTTGGAGCTGCTTTAAGAGGTAGGTTATCCCCCTTCGCGGTGAACCCGCTACGGGGGACGAGGTCCCCTTTCTCGGTGAGGCTGCTACGGGGGAGGTGGCCCCCTTTCGCGGTGAACCAGCTACGGGGGACGAGGCTTGCGCGGACGCCTTCGCAGCCGGTTGGTCGGCAAACAATGAGAGGAGTGACAACTTGCCGTCGGCCTCTTTCGACAGGGACATGCTCCCCTGGGACAGGCGGATCTCGCCGATCTCCAGGCGGTTGTCGTTTTGTCCGAAGGAGGCGTCCTTCACCTGCAGCGCGGCGAGGTCGAAGCCTTCCTTGCTGCCGTAGCGGGCGGCAAGACCGGCAACCGTGAGGTTCCCTTTCTGTAGGGTCACGCCGGCGGACTCGCTGTAGCCGACCTCCGCGGCCAATCCCACGGTGCCTTGCACCGGCGCGGTCAGGTACTGGCTCAGGTAAGGCCAGGCGCGCTGGAGCCTGAGTCCGGCAAGCTGGAGTGAGGAGGTGACGCTCAGCGGTGCGGCGGAAAACTTCCCTTCGGTTTTCAGCATTGCCCCGTCGTCGGGTTTCAGCGAGAGCTGGTAGCTAGCCGCCGTTCCCGGCACGGTGCTGACGTTTCTCGCCGAGAGCTCGATGTCCGAGACCGTGGTCTTGAAGCCCCCCTTCGGCAGGTCATCACGGAAGTGGACGGTCGCCTTGCTTAAGGAGAAAGAGGGGACGAGGAGTACCGTCTTCTGCTCGGCCTCGGTCGCCTTCTTCGGTTCCTCCTGTTTCTTGGCCGGGGGGATGAGCCGCGAGTACATCCACTCCCCGCGCTGGTTGCGCTCGACGAAAAGCTCAAGCCCGCCGGCGCTGATGGATTCGAACTGGAAGTTTCTGGCCAGCGCCTCCAGTTTTGCCGCCTTCACTTCCAGCAAGGGGAGGCGGAACAACGGTTTCCCCCCCGGAAGATCGACGGCGACTCCATCCACCCTGGTCAGCCCCTTCAGGGTCAGCTCCGGCTTTTGGTTGGCGGAGATGCGATAGCCGAGGTCGAGGTCGACGGTGAGCTTGCCGGAGGTGAAGTCGACAGGGGGCTTGACGGGGGAGTAGGCTATGTATTGGGGCAGGCTCAGCTCTTTGAGTCCGATGTGGACAGAGGTTTCCAAGGACTTGCTGAGCGGTTTCAGCTTTCCCGCGAAATTGAAGGGCGCGCCGTTGATGACCGCGGAAACGCGCGGATCGACGTACTTTTCGGCGAGATACGGGCTGTTGCTTATGAACGGTATCGCGACGTTGAGGCTGCGGACGCTGTGTTTCCTGCCGCCGTCGACGATGCGGTCGTCGAAATCCATGGACCCGTTCTTGATGGTGATGTTGTTGAGGGAAAAACGCGTCGGCTCTTTTTTTTCGGTCTGCTTTTCCTTGGGTTGCCGCTCGATTATGTCGCTGAAGTTGAAGCGGTTCGGGGCCGTGCGCACCAGGTTGATGGTCGGGGTGTCGAGGGTGAGTTCCGAGAGGATCAGTGTCCTTTTGAAGATCGATGCCGGCGCAACGGTTGCCTCCAGCGCGCGGAAGGCGACCAGCGGCGGGCCCGTCTTTTCGGCAACGGCGAAGTCCCTGACCGCAACGTGCAGGGTGAGCGGGTTGATGCTGACCGAGCCGATCCGTGCCGCGCGCCCTGTGGCATCCTCGATCGCCGCTACCGCCTTATTTTTTACGATGATGGGCAGTAGCGTTGCAATGAAAAGAACCAGGACGGCAATTACTGCTATTGAAATGACGGCGTATCTTCTGATCTTTGGCAAGGGAAACCTCGGTGATCTGGTTGTCGTTCCACTTACTAATAACTTAACACTTTTGTGATAAAGTGCACCCCACATTTGCGCAATGTTGCTCAGTACGGCGAGGTTGCCGACACAGCAAAGTGAAGTTAAGTTTAATCTCCTGCCATAAAAGATCTTTAAAAACACTTACGGAATGAAATAAAAGGGTGGTAATTCGCCCTTATTTGGCTAGTATCTTAATTCAACTGTTTGAAGGCTACAAGAACGTGTAGATCTGACCGATTCGAAGTGCTTGTTAGAGGTAGTGGATGCCTTGGATAATCATTGCAGCGATAGCGACTGCCAGTTCGGTGACGGTACTGGCGCTGGTTAATGTCTACCTTTACTCACGCTACAAAGAGCGTTTCCTGAAATTGTGGGCATTCGCGTGGGGAGTACACGTCTGCAGGTACCTGTTTCTCATCCTCTCGGTCCTCTGGCCTGCCAACCTGGTTTTCAAGGAAATCAACTACCTTTGCATCATCGCCAGTGCGGTTATCCTGCTGGCGGGCACCAGGAATTTCATCGGCTCCGCCCCCGGGCATGGGTTCACCAGCACCGGCACAGTGCTGGCCCTTTGGACCATCGGCACGGTGTCAGCGGGATTGTCGACCCTGTACACCATCATCCCCATCTTCGCCTTCCTGGCCTTTACCTACATCCGCATCGGCATCCAGGTGTTGAAGCAGGCGGAGCAGGGCGAGACCGCCAGCCGGGTGGTCGGCTGGCTCTTCATCGCCTGGGGGATCCACCAGGCAGACTACCCGCTGCTGCGCCCCATAGAATGGTTCGCCCCCTGGGGCTTTCTCATCGGCAGCGTCCTTGCCACCGGCATCGCCATCGGTATGATCCTCATCTACTTTGAGAGGATGCACCGGGGGCTGCAGGAAAAGGAAATGCGCCACCTAAACCTGATCGAATCGTCGCACAACTGGATATGGGAGGTCGACGCCAACGCCTGTTACACCTTTGCCAGCCCGCAGGTGAAGGAACTGCTTGGCTACGCACCGGAGCAGGTGATCGGGAAAACACCTTTCGACCTCATGCCCGAGGAGGAAGCGTCCCGCATAAGGACCATCTTCGCCGGCATCAGCTCCAGGCGCGAGTCGTTTCACAGGCTGGAAAACACCAACCGGCACAAGGACGGCCGGCTGGTGGTGCTGGAGACCAGCGGCGTCCCGTACTTCGACGGGCACGGAAACTTCCTGGGGTACCGGGGGATGGACCAGGACATTACCGAACACAAGCAGGCGGAGACGCGCAGAGAGGTGAGCAGGGAAGTACTGCAGGTCCTGAACGAGCCGGGTGACCTGAAGGTGTCGGTGCAACGCATCATCGACTTGATCAAGGTGAAGCTTGATTTTTCCGCAGTCGGGATTCGCCTGCAGGAGGGGGAGGACTACCCCTATTGGTCCCAGTCGGGATTTCCGCAGGCGATGCTCGAACAGGAAAATACACTGGTGGAACGTTCGGCGGATGGCGGGCTCTGCAGGGACCAGGACGGGAAGGTGCGCCTGGAATGCACCTGCGGCCTGGTCATCTCCGGGCAGGTCCCGCAGGGGCATCCCAACGTCACCCCGGGGGGGAGCTTCTGGACCAACGACTCGTTTCTGCTCCTGGGGTTCCCCCCCGACCAGGACCCGCGCCACAATCCGCGCAACGTCTGCATGCACCGCAAGTACGCCTCCCTGGCACTGGTCCCCATCCGCTACAAGGACAAGATCGTCGGCCTGATCCAGTGCAACGATCACCGTAAGGACCGCTTCACGCCCGAGTCGTTGCAGCACCTGGAGGGGATCGCGGCGTACGTCGGTGCGGCGCTGATGCGCAAGTGGTCCGAGGAGGAACGGGTGACCCTCGAGAACCAGCTGCAACAGGCCCAGAGGATGGAGTCGATTGGACGGCTGGCAGGTGGCGTGGCACATGATTTCAACAACATGCTGGGGGTGATCATCGGGCATGCCGGCCTGGGGCTTATGGATACCGCGCCGGGGCAGCCGATCCACCTGCACCTGCAGGAGATCTACAAGGCGGCGGAACGGTCAGCCGACCTCACCCGCCAGTTGCTGGCCTTTGCCCGCAAGCAGGACATCAAGCCCCAGGTGCTGGACCTGAACGAGACCATAGCGGGGATGTTGAAGATGCTGCAGCGGCTGATCGGCGAGGAGATCCATCTCTGCTGGCAACCCGGGAGCAAGATCTGGCCGGTAAAGATGGACCGGTCCCAGATCGACCAGATCATGGCCAACCTCTGCGTCAACGCCCGTGACGCCATCGCAAGCGTCGGCAACATCACCATCAAGACCGGCACCGTCAGCGTTGATGACACCTACCGGCTGCACCACCCCGAAGCCGCTCACGGGGAGTACGTCTGGATCTCGGTAAGCGATGACGGGGAGGGGATGGACAGGGAAACGTTAAGCCATATCTTCGAACCGTTCTTCACAACCAAGGGGGTGGGGGCCGGGACCGGTCTTGGCCTTGCCACCATCTATGGCATCGTCACCCAGAACAGGGGGTTCATCAACGTCATCAGCGAACCGGGGCTGGGGGCGACCTTCACCATCCACATCCCGAGGCATTCCGGTGTTGACGAAGCCGGGGTGCAGCAGGAGGAGGTGCAGGAACTGCCGCGCGGCCGGGAGACGATCCTGCTGGTGGAGGACGAACCGGCCATTTTGCAGATGACCACCATGTTGTTGGAGAGCCTTGGGTACGTGGTCCTGACGGCGGGCTCGCCCAGCGAGGCGATCCGCCTGGCGCAGAGGGGGCCGGGTTCCATCGACCTCTTGATGACGGACGTGGTGATGCCCGAGATGAACGGCCGGGACCTGGCAGGCGCGGTGACTAAGGGGCATCCACGCCTTAAGTGCCTGTTCATGTCCGGTTATACCGCCGACATCATCGCCCACCACGGCGTCATCGATGACGGGCTCTTCTTCATCCAGAAGCCCTTTTCGCTCCCCGTGCTGGCAGCCAAGCTGCGCGAGGTACTGGAGCAGGTTTGACGGGGCATGCAGGGCACCCGCCGTTTCGGGTGCACGGAAGCGGGTTGGGGGAAGATGGATTTCTTGATCGTACTGCCGGTGGCCTTTCTCGCCTCGCTGCTCAGTTCCATGAGCGGCGCGGGCTCCGCCATGCTCACGACGCCTGTGTGGCTGGCGCTCGGTTTCCCGCTGCCGGTGGCCATCGCCTCCAACCAGCTAAACGGCGCTGCCTGGACCCTGCTCGCCGCCCGTAACTACCTCAAGGGGCGCCGGATCGACTGGGCGCTCATCAGGGCGATGATCCTCTCCGGGCTGGCCGGCGCCTACGCCGGGACCCTCATCGTGCGGGGCGTCGACCCCCGTCTGCTGCAACGCGTCATCGGCGGCATCATCCTGTCGCTGGTGGTCGTGGTGGCGCTCAATCCCGACCTGGGGCGCAGCGAGAGCGAGCCCGCGCTGTCGCGCCGGGTGACCGCTGCGCTCGCCTTCCCGCTGGGCGTCTACGAATCGTTTTTCGGATCCGGCAACGGGCTCTTCACCTCCCTGCTCCTCGCCAAGGGGCGCGGCCAGACACTGGTCGTTTCGCTAGGCTGTTACTACCTGATCGCCTTCTTCTGGAACTGTTTCGCCGTTGCCGTCTACAGCTCGGCGGGGCTGGCCGACGCGCGACTGATGCTCCCTTCCACTGCCGGTTCGGTGGCCGGCGCATATCTGGGGTCGCGGATCGGGCGGCACAAGGGGCACGGCTGGGTGCGCGGGCTGTTCGTGCTGCTTGGCGGCGTCCTGGGACTGAAACTGGCGCTTGGCCTGTAACGGGGCGGCTACCCCACCTGGACGGCCAGCATCGAGATGGAGCCGCCGTCGACCCCTTCCACCGGAAAGATGACCTGCTCCCCCTCCTGCCGGGTTCCGAGTACGTAGAGCAGCGGCAGGTAATGGTCCGGGGTGGGGATGGACAGCCGGGCATCCTCCCCCAGGCTTTCGTAGGCCACCAGCGGGGCGTGATCCCCGGCCAGCATCAATTCCCTCGCCCTTCTCTCAAAGCGCACCGCCCAGTCATAGGGCTGCGGCAGGTGCGCCCCCCAGGCGTACATGTGCAGGTTGTGCACCAGGTTCCCGCTTCCCACGATGAGGATCCCCTCCTCCCGCAGCGGGGCGAGCCGCTTTCCCAGGTCGTAGTGGAACTGTGCCGGCTGCGTCTCGTCGATGCGCAGTTGCAGCACCGGTACGTCGGCGTCCGGATAGAGGTGGCACAGCACGGCCCAGGTGCCGTGGTCGAGCCCCCAGGCGTCGTCCCCTCGCACGTCCAGGGGGGAGAGCAACCGCTGCAGGCGCCGGGCCAGTTCCGGGGCGCCCGGTGCCGGGTAGTGCACGCGATAGAGTTCCGGGGGGAAGCCTCCGAAGTCGTGGATGGTGCGGGGGCTTTCGTTGACGGTGACTGCGGTGCCGGGGAGGTACCAGTGGGCGGAGACGCAGAGGACCGCTTTGGGGCGGGGGATGCTGCGCCCGAGGCTGCGCCACCCTTCGGTATAGTCGTTGCTGGCCAGCGCGTTCATCGGGTTTCCATGTCCGAGAAAGAGGGCGGGCATTCTTGAGGGCATGTCAGGCTCCTTTCCTTGAAAGATATCCAATAGTTGTACCCATGGCGGCGCCGGGGCGCAACCGTTTTCATGAAAAAGGGGCGCCGCTTCCGTGGCGCCCCATCTATAAGCTGCTCTGCATCTTAGGCCGCCTTGGCGTAATCTATCATGCCCTGGAAGTCGACCACCACGGCAGGTTCGTCACCGACGACCCAGGCATCGTGCCCCATCGGCAAAAGCGACACGTCGCCCGGTCCGCAATCGAACTGGCTGCCGTCATCCATCACCACGTGGAGCCACCCGGAAACGTGATACTGGAAATGCGGGGCTTCGCAGCTTTTTGTGTGCACCAGGGGCTGCACCGATGTCGACCAGCGCCAGCCGGGGAAGAAGGTCGCTTTGCCCACCAGCGCCCCGCCTATCATGATAAGTTCCACCTTCCCGTGGGGAAACTCCCTCACTTCGTGCGGAGCCGCGAAATTTTTCACCTCTGCTTTGTCGCTCGATATGACTCTCATAGCTGACTCCTTTCGAGACGCTTATGCTACTAAATGATTGTAGTACTGGCACTGTACCGGGGTCAATTCCGCCGGTGTCTCTTGTGCCGGATACCTCTTCCGGCAGTCACCCCTCTGTTCGTGCTGTCGGTCTTCTCCTGTCATGCTTTTCGAAGCCCTTTCTTCCAAAACAGCTCCGCATTCTGCCAACCCCTTGTCAGAACAAGGGGTATAGCCGCAGGTTATAACCATAACATGGGGTTATCTTTCCTGCTAACCCGTTGAAACTACGGCCACTTCCTTGGTGAGCACTCTGCCTTCCATAACCTGCGGTTATCGCGCGCTTTCGTTGCCTTTCACGCCCTCCAGGCTAAAGTTATCATTAATTCGGTACTTTGGCCTGTTGCACCGGTATTGGCATCACTCGTGCTCCAGGGAGTAGGTCGCAGAGGGGCGCATCATCGGCCGCTCCTGTGACGGATATCCGCGGAGCTGACCACGGGTCACCACCCGAGACAACAAGAAAGGAGAAAGATGATGAATTCGAGGATACGCATCGTGATGACGGCACTGCTGGTGCTGATCTGGGCCACCGCCCTCTGGGCTGGTGGCGCGGAACCGTTGGCGAAGCTGCACGAAGGAAAGGCAACCTGCGCGGATTGCCACGGCCGCAGCAAGAAGATCAGCGTCGACGACAGCGAGAAGGGGGTGAACAAAAACTGCATCAGCTGCCACGGCACCCTGGCGGAGATGGGTAAGAAGTCCCACGAGGAAGTGAACCCTCACAAGTCGCACCTGGGAGAGATCAGCTGTACCGCCTGCCACCACGGCCACACCGCGTCCTGGGCCTATTGCCTGAGCTGCCATCCCTTCGACATGAAGATCGCTGGGGGGGGCGCCACCGCGTACAAGGCGGCTGATGTCGCCAAGAACAAAAAGCGCGCCGACAAGGCTGACGTCGTGGTCATCGGCGCCGGAGCCGCAGGCTTTACGGCGGCGATCACCGCGCATGACGCCGGCGCCAAGGTCATCATCATCGAGAAGCAGCCCATCACCGGCGGCAACAGCATGCTCGCAGCCGGCGGGATGAACGCGGCCGAAACCACCTTCCAGAAGGAGAAGGGGATCGCGGACTCGGTCGAGCTTATGTACAAGGACACCATGACCGGCGGCGGCGACCTGAACGACCCGGCGCTGGCCATGCTGCTCGCGAAGAACTCCGCTTCTTCCGTCGCCTGGCTCACCGGCCTCGGTGCCGATCTGAGCGACGTCGGCCGCATGGGAGGCGCCAGCGTTAACCGGACCCACCGTCCCAAGGGGGGCGCCGCGGTTGGTGCCCACATCACCGACGTTTTGCGCAGGAATGCGGACCAGCGCAACATCGACATCCGCGTCAACAGCAAGGTCGTGAAGATCCTGGAGGACAAGAAGGGGCGCGTGACCGGGGTCCGCGTGGTCGGCAAGCACAGCGGCGAGTACACCATCAACGCGAAGGCCGTGATCATCGCGGCCGGGGGCTTCTCGGCCAACCCCGAGCGCGTCGCCTATTACCGCCCGGAATACAAAGGGATGACCACTTCCAACCAGCCCGGTGCCACCGGTGACGGTATCGACCTGGGGACCGCGGCGGGAGCCGACCTGAAGGACATGAAGGAGATCCAGATACACCCGACCGTCGCCGCTGGGAGCCGTACCCTGATCACCGAGGCGGTGCGGGGCAACGGCGCCATCCTCGTGAACCATGAAGGGAAGCGCTTCGTGAACGAGCTCACCACCCGCGACAAGGCTTCCGCCGCCATCCTGGCGCAGAGGGGACAGTCGGCGTATCTCGTCTTCGACGACGGTGTCCGCAAGAGCTTGAAGCAGATCGACGGCTATTTCCACCTGAACCTGGTGCAGCAAGGGGCCACCCTCAAGGATCTCGCGGCGGCGATCAAGGTCCCGGCCGACGCACTGGAAGCGACCGTTGCCGCCTACAACAAGGGGGTGGACGACAAGAACGACGCCGAGTTCAAGCGCCCCGATCTGCCGCGCGCCCTGCGCACCGCGAAGTACTACGCCATCGAGGTGAAACCGGGCGTGCACTACACCATGGGGGGGCTGAAGATCACCACCGGCAGCGAAGTGCTCGCCAAGGACGGCAAGACCATTGCCGGCTTGTTCGCGGCAGGCGAGGGGACCGGCGGCGTCCACGGCAAGAACCGGCTCGGGGGGAATTCCATCTCGCAGACCATAACCTTCGGCCGCATCGCCGGCGAGAACGCGGCCAAGCTCGCCAAGAGTTCCCATCCGTAGCGCCGTTTCCAAAGCGGCCGGAACATACGAGGAGACGCCTATGAGGCGTCTCCTCACCGTTCGCCCTTTTCGGGTTTTCGTCACATGCTCAACCGGGCCGCAACCTAAACACGAGGCGGGCAATGCTCAACTCCAGCTTCACACTCATGCGTGACGGCAACTGCCGCATCTTCTGGACCGGGCAAGGCATTTCCTGGCTCGGGAGCGTGATGCAGTCGGTGGCCCAGGGGTGGCTGGTCTGGTCGCTCACCAAGTCACCGGCACAGCTCGCGCTGGCCGCCATCATGCTCTCGCTGCCGGTACTTCTGTTCAGCGTGCCGGGCGGTGTTGCCGCTGACCGCTTCGACAAGCGTGCCCTCCTCGTGATCACCCAGGGGGGCTCCCTGCTCCCGGCCCTTTTCCTCGGCGTGTTGGCCGCGCGCGGCGAGGCCACCGCGCCAGCCATCATGACTATCGCCTTGTGCCAAGGGATACTGAACGCCTTCGAGGTGCCGGCCCGCCAGGCGCTACTCGCCGAGTTGGTGCCGCGCGCATCCCTGGGGCAGGCCGTAGCCGTCAACGCCGTCATCTTCAACGCCACCCGTCTCCTCGGCCCGGCCGCGGCAGGATGCATCATCGCCTCCTTCGGCACCGCTCCCTGTTTCTTCCTCAACGCCCTCAGTTACTCGGCCGGCGTGGTGGCACTGGTCCTGGTGCGCCTCCCATACCGGGTGAAGGATACGCAACGTCGTCATCCTCTCGCGTTGGTGGAGCTGCGCGAAGGGGTGCGCTACGTCGTCGCCGGGGAAGCGACCCGGCAACGGCTCATCTCGGTGCTCCTGGTGAGCCTCTTCGCGATTCCGTTCGTACCGCTGCTGCCGGTCTTTGCCGACAGCTTTCGGGCGGGGCCGCAGGGGCTCGGCCTCATGTCCGCGTGTGTTGGCAGCGGTTCGCTTCTCGCGGCCCTCGGGCTTGTCTATTGCGACAGGTTGCCCAGCAGCCATTCCGATGGCGCCGCAGCCGGTACACTGTTCGCCCTTGCCCTGCTGCTCTTCTCCCGCTCGACCGGCTACCTCGTAGCCCTTGCCGCCCTGGCCGTCGCAGGTGGGGCTGTGGTGGTCTTCCTGGCCCGGGTGAACTGGGCGCTGCAGCAGGGGTGTCCAGACCGGCTGCGGGGGCGGGTGATGGGGGTGTACACCCTGACCCTCCTCGGCATGGCGCCTTTGGGGAGCGCCCTCGTGGGGTGGCTTGCCTCCAGGCTCGGCGCGTCCTCCGCCCTCACGCTCACCTCCGCCCTCTGCGTCGCGGGGCTTTCCTTGTTGCAGGTGAAGGCGCGCCAGGCACGCTCTGCCGCCGCCACCGGCAGCCGCGTCTCTCTCTGGAGCGGTCGTATCGCGGGCAATGACAGGGCGCGGGACTGGTAAAGGTGCGATTGTGTGCCGTTGGTGACCTGGGTCACGCCCGGCTGATGCTGGTTGAGGTATGGTTGCTTCACGTTTTTCATTCCAGCTTCAGGAGTCCGTTTCCGCATGATGCACCGCTTGATTGCTGGCGCGGGGCTTGCCCTGTGCATACTGGCCTCTTCCTCCCCCGCGTTTGCTTCCGATGCGGCTTCCTGTGAACTGAAGGTACGAGAAGGATACCGGTTCTATGATATAAGTGGCCGGAGCCTTGACGATCTGGTTGAGCAGATCAGGCTCAATGGAACCAAGTGGAACGATGGCAAAGTGTACTCCGCCATGACCAACTGGGACATTCACTACAAATACGAGGTCACCTGCCAAAACGGCCGTTATTCCGTGAAGTCTGCCGCCACACGTGTCGACATCCTCTACAACATGCCCCGCCTGAACCTCGCTACCTGCGCCCCCGAACTTGCCGGCACCTGGAGCGAGTACCTGACCCACCTGCAGCGTCACGAGTTCGGCCACAAGGAGCTTGCCGTCAAGGCCGCCTCCGAGATGAACGAGATGTTCGGGACCCTCCCCAGTTTCTCCAGCGAAGAGGACCTGGCTGCCGAAATAACCAGGCGCACCGAGGAGAAATTCCACAACCTGAAGGAACTCCAGATAGGTTACGACCATGACACCAGACACGGCGAAACGCAGGGTGCCGTCCTGGCTGCCGGTCCACACTAAAAAGGGGCTACAGGTCCCGCCTGTAACCCCTTCACCTGCTGCTATGCTACCTACCTTTTCCCCTCTTACCTGCCACTGCCGCCTGTACCGGTTCCGGTGCCCGTACCCATAGAACCGCCAGTGCCGCCTGTGCCGGTGCCAGTCGTGCCGCCCGTGCCGGTGCCCATGGAGCCCGTGCCGGTGCCCATTGTGCCGGTGCCCATGTTACCGGTTCCGGTCGTGCCGCCTGTTCCCTGGTTATAGTAGCTGCCGCCGGTCCCCTGGTTCATGATCCCGCTGGGACCGCGGTCGAGCGTATTGCCAGTGCCCCTGGTCCCCTGTTCAAAGTAGCTGCCGCCAGCACCCGGGTTCATGGTGCCGCCTGCGCCACGGTCCGTCGTGCCTCCAGTGCCCCTGGTTCCCTGGTTGTAATAGGTGCCTCCGGTTCCCTGGTTGTAGTAGGTACCGCCGGTGCCTCTTTCCATGGTGCCGCCAGTGCCGCTGCCGGCGCCGGTCCCGTAGTAGCTGCCGCCACTACCCTGGTTGTAGGTTCCGCCGGTCCCCCTCTGGTCGTAGGTTCCGCCAGTGCTGCCCCCTACCGTGCCGCCTGCGCCGGTGCCGGTGCTGCCTCCGGATTCAGGCCCCAGCCGTTCAACGGTGAAATCCTGGCGTACGGTGGTCCTTGCCCCTACGCCGCTGGGAAGCGACGTGCTGCCGTAACTTTGCACGCTACCGCCACCGGAGGAACCGGAAACCGTCCCGCTCCTGTGGTGGGAGGATTTTGCTTTGTGGGTCATCCCCGTTTTGTGTGTCCCGGATTTGTGAGTCATCTTGTGTGATCCGGAGTCGGCATAACCCGTGCCTGTGGTCATCCCCATCATGCCCAGGATGGCGACCGTGGTGAATAGCAACCTTCTCACTGTTCTCATAATCGAACCTCCATTCCCGGCCCAAGCGGCCGGGAGGCGCCGACTGCCTCTCTTGCAGAGGGGAGCCTTCTTGGCTCCCACGGCGCCAGCTGTTGTATACAGATTCTTGCTGCTGTCCTCAACTTAGCACAAACAATTAAAAAAAGCCAATTTAGCTCCCCGGGGTTGTTGCCCTAAGGTTGCGTAACTTCAAGGGAGTTTCGGGGCGGCGCTCTTCGGTATGCGCCGCGACGACTTGACTCTTTGCACAAAAAAGAGGCGGAGAGGGGGAGCGTGCGGTTGTCAGGGACGATCCAGAGGGGAGGGAAGGCGCGCGGTCGGGACCTCCCTGGAGAGAAGGGAACGAAAGTGCGGCAGGTGATGCCTCGACAGAAATCGGTCAGCGGGCAGGGAGTTGGGCGAACCTCACAGTTCAACCAGGTAATCGGCCTCGCTGGCGCCGGTATTGCCGCTGTTCAGATAGGGAGTTTCGGGGAGGATGACGGTCGGTGCCGGTAGGCTGCCAAGACGCTGCAACTGCTCGGGAATGGCGTATTTCACGGCATGCCAGGTGCCGGTGAGCACCACCACGGTGCGCCCGGGCTCCTGGTCGCGGTAACGGATGATGTTTAGGGCCATGCCGCTGTTGCGAACCGTTTGCGCTTCGCAGAAAAAGTCGAACCTTTTGCCGTTTTGCATGTGGTGCGCCACCGCCCCGAAGGACTTCCGCAAAAAGGCGATTTGGGGGTTAGTGAGGTCGCAGCTGGTTCCCGGCGGGAGACCCTTGCGCTCCTCAGGAGTGAGTGCGGCGAAGCCGTCGCGGGAGACCGTGCGCACTATCGCCAGGGGCACGTTGAGGGCGACCATGGGGATCCGTTTCTCCCTCGCGAACAAGAAGATATCCCGGTACATCTGCCAGCCTGTCCAGTTTCTCTCGAACGCTTGCTGCATCTCCGGCTCCCCGAGCGTTCCCTCCACCCAGTCGTCGAGCGTCTTTTGACAGTCGCTCTGCATCATCTCGAGCCCGATGGCGATCGGCCGCCTCGCGCCGTCCAGCAGTCGGAGCAGGGTGAGCTGCAGATCATGATGGTATGGTTCGTCGTGCGACTCCCCGACCAGGACCACCTGGCTCGCGGCAGCGGCAGCGGCGAGTTGGGTCAGAGAGACGGTCTGTCCGTCGCTTAGGCGGGTGATGATGGTGTGTCCAAAAGCGCTGGTGCAGCAAAGAGTGACCAGAACCGGCACGAGCAGCGTCCTGAACCATCCGAACATAATCCCTCCTCACGCGAGCCAAGCCGCGTTGGGGCAGGTACATGGTGCCTCCGCCCGCCAAAGCGGAGACGGCGGCGCTGAAAGGTGTTGTTTGGTTAGCAGCGGATAATTGTATCAGGCGGGGCGCCGGGGACAAGCGAGGTGGTAGTGCCGGAGACGGAGGAATTGTCCAGGTGGGGGAGAACTCTTTCCTACGAGGAGGAACGGGGGGGCTGCGCGAAGGCTAGGGGTGATATCCCGCCCCTTCACGGAGCTTGCGGAGCATGGTGTGCATCTGGTCCCTGTTGTAGGGCTTCGGGAGGAAGGCGGCATGCCGGTCGCTGTCGATGAAGGGGGAAACCTCCTTCTTGCCGTAACCGCTGCAGAAGAGGACGGGGAGCGAGGGCGCCTGTCTGCGCAGTTCCTGGTACGCCTCGACCCCGTCCATTTCGGGCATGGTCAGGTCCATCAGGACCAGGTCGATCTCCCGGGATCGTTCGCGGTAGACCTCGAGGGCTTCCCGTCCATTGCAGGCCGTGATGACGTTCAGGCCGAGTCCGCTCAAAAGGACGGTGCCGACCTGGCGCAGTTCCGGCTCGTCGTCGACCAGCAGGACGGTTCCTGTCAACCGTTCCCCGGACCGCAGCGGGGACGGAGAAACGGGAACGGCTCCGCTGCGCGGAGTCGCGGCAGGGCAGGTGGGAAAGAAGATCTTGAAGGTGGACCCCTCCCCGAGGGTGCTGGATAGCTGCAGCGCTCCGTTGTGGCTCCGGATGATGCCCATGGTGGCGGACATCCCCAGGCCGCGCCCGGTGAACTTGGTGGTGAAGAAGGGCTCGAAGAGCCGCTGCCTCGTTTCCTCGCTCATGCCGCAGCCGTCGTCACTGACTTCGAGGCAGACATACGAGCCCGGGGCGATGGTGTTGCCGAAGGCGTCCCGGCAGCTCGTTTCCGGGGAAATCTCGTGCGGCGTCAGGGCGATGCCCACCGTGCCTTTCCGGTCGCCGATAGCCTCCACCGCGTTGACCACGAGGTTCATGATGATCTGCTGCACCTGCCCCTGGTCCCCTTTTATCAGCGGGGCCCCCGGCTCGATCAGGTACCTGAAGGAGATCTTTTTCTTGAAGGCGGGCTGGAGCATGCTCACCACTTCACGCACCTGTGCGTTGAGGTCCACCTCCGTCCGCACCAGTGGGCTTTTGCCCGCGTAGTTGAGCATCTGGCGGCACAGGTCGGCGGCGCGGTTTCCGGCGAGCTCGATCTGGTCAAGGTGCCTCCGCACCTCCGTGGGCCCGGCCAAGCGGGCCAGGGCGCAGTGCCCGAGGATGATGGTCAGGATGTTGTTGAAGTCGTGAGCGATGCCGCCGGACAGCACGCCCAGGCTCTCCAGCCGCTGGGTCTGCTGCAGTTGCTGTTCCAGGGAGAGCCGGTATTCCTCAGCCTTCTTCCGCTCCGTCACGTCCCGGGCCACGTGCACGCAGGCGGTGATCTCGCCGAACTCGTTGTACAGTGGGGAAACCGAGATCTCGAAGAAGCCGCCAAGGTGCTTCTCCTCCATCTCCACGTGGGGCGCCTCGCCGTCC
This sequence comes from Geomonas subterranea, assembly GCF_019063845.1. Taxonomy (NCBI): domain Bacteria; kingdom Pseudomonadati; phylum Thermodesulfobacteriota; class Desulfuromonadia; order Geobacterales; family Geobacteraceae; genus Geomonas; species Geomonas subterranea. The sequence continues at coordinate 3,116,199 of NZ_CP077683.1, read as the reverse complement.
TGCAGCAGTTTCATGAAGGGGCAGGTTCCGGGGACGGTGCCGATCTCGTGGAAGAGCTCGTAGCATTTGCGGCCGGGGACCTCGGTCGGGCGCAAGCCGAGCCGCTCCGCCATGGCGCGGTTGGCCCGGGTGATGGTGTGGTGGGTGTCCGTGATGAAAATGAGGTCGGGGACGGCGTCGAAGGTGAGCTCCCATTCCCTCTTGCCGCGGCTGAGTGCTTCGTATAGAAACTGCGTGGTCAGATCACTGTCGACTACCATACCGTTACTCCGAGGAGGGGAACCAGACGTTCCGGAAGCGGTCGCCCTTTCCGGTCACTGAACCGCAGGTGCATCCCGGGGTGCAGCGAGATATTGAGATCGGAGCCAGTTTCCTGCTCCATGGGTGCTCCCGTGATCTGGCGCAAAGCGGCCCGTGGAGGGGAGGCCGTGACGGAACCAAAGAGCAAGCGGTGCATGGCCTCTTTCTCCTCCGGGTGCATTCCATTTCTGCACCGGACGCAAAAAAGCCGGGGCAGAATATCGAATGATATTTCGGCAACCCGGCTGTCTGCGAGAGACCCAATAGGCTTTCCGCCCCATCCTCGCGGATGGTTGAGTATTATCGTGTATCTTGCGATGTATTTAATTTTTGGACATTATGCTCTTAGCCCTAACTGAAGTCAACGCAATGACGGCAACGGAGGGGAACTTCCCTGTGAGTTGAATCACCAAAAGAGAAGTTTTGTCAGAAGTAGTAGTTCCACAAGAGGCTTTGTTCAGAAACGGTGTGGCCCGAGACATCGCCGAGGCTCAGGCTGAGACTCAGGCTCTGCTGCTGTGCCAATCGGAAGTTTTGCGACAGTGTTGCCTTGAGGGAAGTCCGGTCATCTCCGACGAGGTAGAAAAAGGCCGATCCTTCCAGGTGGATCTTCCACCAATCCCCGACCTGTTCCAGGACGCCCACACTGAGCCCGGGCGCCGCGGCGACCGGGCCGCGCAGGTGCTTGCCGCCGTCGACGGACAGTTCGGCCAATCCGTAGAGGATCCCTCCGAACGGGGATCTCCTGGCGAGACCTCCTCCGCTGTTCAGCCGGAACACGAGCGAGTCCCTTCCATCCTCCATCACCTCCGTGTCCCAGCCGGCCGCGACCTTCCAGGAGTACGGCTTGAAGAAGCGGTCCCGGGGGGCGGTGGAGAGGATGTCCAGCAGGTGCAGGCTGCGCAGCCGGGGACGTCCGGTTTCCGGCACGTAGTCGACCAGGGTGTCGAAGAACTTGATCTGCGCTCCCTTCAGGTACCCCTGGTCCGGGTCGAGCAGGCTGTGGAACTCGGGTTGCAGGTGCACGGCGCCGTACCACTCCCCGCGGCGCACGCCGCCCCCAAGGCCGATCTTGGAGGTGTGGTGACCGGCGTCGGGGGGCGCGGGGGGCGCGACGGCGTAGGCTGCCTCGCTCCCCGTGCCGAGGGCGCTGCGCTCGGCCAGGATCTTCAGGTAGAGCTTCGAGTAGGCATCCTGCTCCAGCTCCTTGCGGGCCAGGCGCAGCTGCACCAGCTCCGCGGCGAGATCCAGCACCTCCCGTTTATCCTGTTCCGTCCCGGGCGCCGCCGTCACGCTGCCGGGATGGCGCGTTCCCTGGGCGACGTCCAGGGCGGCCTGCTGCCGTTCCTCGTCGAGCAGCGACGCTATCTTGACGATGCGTGCCCCCTGCGAGGGGCGGTAGACCGCCTCGTCGAGGATGCCGCTGTCCTTGGCGATCTCGATGGTGTTGGTGGGGTGAACCAGCAGTCCCGTGCGGTCGGAGAGGTGCAGCGTGGGGCGCGCCGCCTCGATCAGGAACAGCAGGTTGTAGGAGCAGTTCTCGTCGAGGAAATAGTAGTCGGAGGCGATCCGCTGCAGTTCCAGGGCGTGCAGCAGCAGCTTGTCCACCTCTTCCCTTGTGAGCCGCAGGCGGTACTCCCACATGTCCCTGTGCTCGAGATCGCTGTACTCCTTCACCTTCTGGTAGTACGGCATCAGGGAGTAGTAACCCTTGTACAGCCCGGAGAGCCCCTTGAACGCGTAGAGAAACCCGTTGGCGTCGGTGGCGTCGGCCGCGTAGTTCACCGCGTAGGAGATGAGGTTGCTCTTGCTGGGGCCGTCGATCCTGAGCAGGGTGTGCCCGAACATGGAGGCCGGGCTGTTGATGTGCCCCACCGGGAACACCAGCACTGCGGCGCGCGCGTCGACGGTCCTTATCTGTTCCTGCTGCTCGGAGCAGAGCGCGGCGGGAAGGCGGGAGGGGTCGATGGAAAGCTCCCCGCTCAGCCAGGCAAGGCGCGCCGGGAAGCGGCAGATGGGATGTTCCCCGTCCGGGGCCTCGGGGCGGAAAAAAGCGGCGAGCGTCGCAGAGAGCTCGGCTGCCGGATCGGTCCGTCCGGTGGGGGAGAGGAAGAAATTGGGATCGGAGATCCGGCTTATGGTTTCTCCGGCGAGCGTCTTCTTGTAGTGCAGCAGGATCTGCCAGGGGCGCTGCTCCCAGAGGCGTTTTTCCACGGCCTCCTTGAGGAGCTGGTCGCGGTAGGCGAGGTCGGCGGCCGCCGCCGGCAGGGAGGTGAGGGACAGGGCGAGCAGCAGGGTACACAGGGCGCGGCGCAGCAGGGACATGTTCATTCCAATGCTCATCACAGAGGGGTGCTCCGGACATTAAAAAGGGTGCACGGTTTTGACCGTGCACCCTTGTAGCATACTTCCCGGAAAAAATCAGTTGTTGGTTACGGTGACGACGTTGTCGATGACCTCGGCCATCACGATCTTGTCGGAGGTGAAGATCTTGCCGAAGTTTGCCTGCAGCTTCGTTTTGTAGGCGTCACTCTGGGTGGAGGGGACGCCCATCATCTCGACGAAGGTGTCCAGGGTCTCGCCTTTACCCATGGCGATGTCCTTGGCGAGGTTGTCGATGTTGGCGCGCACGAACTGGTTCAGCTTCTCGTTCTGTGCGATCTTGCCCGGCTTCTGGCACTCTGAGGTGCCGGAGGTGATGCCGAAGGTCTGGGTGCCCGAAGTGCCGTTGGTGGTGGACTGCAGCACCTGGAACAGGATGGAGCCGTCGGCCTTGTTCTCCCACAGCATGGTGCCGAGGCCGCAACCGACGTTGGTGTGGGCCTGGCCGGCGGCAAAGGCGGAAGCGGAAGTCAAAAGAGTGAGTGCGAATGCGATGAGCAGCTTTTTCATGGTTGTTCTCCTTTTTTAAGGAAATTTTCACCCTAGTATATGGCCTGCTTTGTCACTGTCAACCACCACCTCGAAAAAGTTTGATGCGCCGGAGCGAAGTTCGCGAAACTCCGGTATCCAGTATATGCTTCCGCGGTGCGAGGAATAGCGCGCCTGAAAGCGAGCCTCCCCTGTAAAAGGGGAGGCGGCCGGATCACTTTTTACTGCGGGGAGTAGCCGGTAACCTGCCGGAATTCTCGGATTCTCAAGCACGACCAGTGCTGCGTTCTTTCCATCTTTTCGCGGTCCGCGGCTATGCCAGTTTGAAGCGTCCCACGATCTGTTGCAGCTCGCAGGCGAGGCTGGACATGTGCGTCGCCGCTTTTGCCGTCTCGTGTGCCCCTCCCGCCGTCTCCGATACCACCTCGGTTATGGTGCCGATGTTGGCCGTGATCTCACCGGTCACGGCCGTCTGCTGCTCGGCCGCCGTGGCGATCTGGTGGATCTGGGAGGTGAGTTCGTTGATGGCGTTCATGATGTCATCGAGCGCTTCACCCGAGCGGCGCGAGCTTTTCATCCCCGATTCGACCTCCTGAACGCCGAGCCTCATGCTCCCCACGGCACCGATGGTGTCGCTCTGGATCGCCTTGATCATGGCGCCGATCTCCTTGGTCGCCCGCGTGGTCCGTTCCGCGAGCGCGCGTACCTCGTCCGCCACCACGGCGAAGCCGCGCCCCTGCTCGCCGGCCCGGGCCGCCTCTATGGCGGCGTTCAGGGCGAGGAGGTTGGTCTGGTCGGCGATGTCCTCGATGGTCCCCACGATGGCGCCGATCTCGTCGGAGCGCGCGCCGAGGTTCTGTACCGTCTGGGCCGATTCCTTCACCCGTCCGGCGATCTTCTGCATTCCGACCAGGGTCTGCTGTACGACCTGCGCGCCGCCGCGGGCGGTATCGCTGGCACGATTGGAGGACTCGGCCGCCTGGGAGCAGTTGCTCGAGATGTCGTTGGAGGTGGCGCTCATCTCCTCGCTTGCCGTCGCGACCGTCCCCGACTGCGCGGCGACCTCCTCGGCGGCCGTGGCGATCTGTACCGCGGTCGCGCTCAGCTGCTGGCAGGATACCGAAAGCTGGCCGGTGTTTCGCGAGAGCTGCGAGACGATGCCGTGCACGTTGTCGATGAAGCGGTTGAACCAGATGCTTACCTCGCCCAGTTCGTCCTTGCGCCCCACTTCGAGCCGCCTGGTCAGGTCTCCCTCCCCTTCGGCGATGTCCTTGAGCATGCCGAGCATCCGGGTGAGGGGGCGGGTGATGCCCAAAGAGATGATGACGCCGAGGAGGCAGGTCCCGAGGCTCGCGGTTGCCGCCATTACCAGGCTGAGGATCAGGGTGAGCCGCGCGTCATGGGCGAGCCCCGCCGCGGTTGCCAGGATTTCTTTGGTGAGCACGTCCTCCACCTGCTTCATGGTGTCGATCTTCTCGGTGATGACCGGGAACCAGCTCTCCGCAGGAATGCCGAAGTGTCCGGAGAGCCCCTTGGAGAGCACCGCTCCCCTCATCTCTTCCACCTTGCCGAAAACCGGCGCCTTCGCTTTCTCCTCGTAGGCGGCGACCGCTTGTGAAGATGCGAACTTCCGGAACAGGTCCAGGTAGTCCTGCTGCGCCGCCAGGATGGTCATGGTCCGCTGCAGCCTCTCCTGGTCCAGGACGTCCGCCGCGAGGACCGCGTTGAGGGTCGCCCGCTCCTTGCCGGTCTCCTCCTTCGCCTTCACGAAGCTGTAGTAGGCGGTGGCCTGGCGCATCACCTCGCGCTTGCCGCTGGTGGTGGCGACGGCCCCCACCACGTCCATGTACGAGTTGATGAGCCCGGTGTAGAAGGCATAGGCCTGGGCGCCGGTCACCTGGAGGGTGTCGATACCGGCGCGGGTCTCCTTGAGCCTTGCGATGGCGCTTCCCGCCGCGTCGAGGCTTCCCTTCACCACCGCTACCGATGTCCCGTTCTTCTCCAGGAAGACGGTGACCGCGTCGATCTGCTGGTCCACCTTGGCCCGCTGACCGGCCAGTTCCTCCCTGAATTTGCCCCCTTTCGCGTTGAGGTAGCCGGACGTGTAGCCCCGCTCCTTCTGTATCTGGTGCGACAGTTCGCCTACCTGGACCGCCAGGGCGGTCAGCTTCTGGGTCTGGACCAGCCCCTGCAGGACCGCGTAGTCTTTCCTTGCGTTGTAGATGGAAAACACGACCATCCCGAGCACCGGGACGGCAATCATCAGTAACAGTTTGGTGCGGATTCTCAGATTCTGAAACATGATCGTTCCTTCCTTCGCACGGGATTCTCCAGCCTCTAATCCCGCGCCCGAGCGCGACTGGCGGCGCATTTTGACAGAACCACTCTCTGCCGTTGATATCCGTTTTCACTTCATCGGCGGCGTGACCGGGAACTTTAACGGGATCTTCGTGGGAGAGGCGGGGGGACGGGACGCGCAGCGCGCACCCGGCGGGCGGGGAGGGGAAACGAAAAAAGCCGCCGCACCTTTCGATGCGGCGGCTCATGTGGGGATGGTGAATCCGGGCGGGGCTTACTTCGCGCCGAAGAGGAAGTAGGAAAGCGACAGGAGCGCGAGCACCCACATCCCACCTTTCATTTCCCTGATGCGGCCGGTGGCCCCCTTCATCAGCGGGTAGGCGATGAAGCCCGCGGTCATGCCGACACCGATGTTGTAGGTGAAGATCATGAGCACCACGGTCAGGAAGGCCGGGATCAGTTCGGTGAAGTCGTCGAAGTCGATTTTCGCGAGCGGGCTGATCATGTAGGAGCCGATCACGATGAGGGCGATGCCGTAGGCGTGCGCCGGGACGATGGTGAACAGGGGCGCGAAGAAGAGCGCCAGCAGGAAGAAAAGGGCGGTGACCAGGGCGGTGAAGCCGGTGCGGCCCCCTTCCTCGATGCCTGCCGCTGACTCGATGTAGGCGCCGGTGGTGGTGGTGCCGAGCAGCGGCGCAGCCACGGTGGCGAGGGCGTCGGCCAGCATCGGCTTCTCGATCTCCGGGAGGTTGCCGTTCTCATCCAGGAGGTCGGCGCGCATGGAGAGGCCGAGGAGCGTGCCCACGGTATCCAGGAACGCCATGATGAAGATGGTCAGGATGATCGGGAAGAAGCCCGGGGTGAGGGCCCCGGCGAAGTCGAGCTTGAACAGGATCGGCGTGATGTCCGGCGGCATGCTCACGAAGGATTGCGGCAGCGGGGTCACCTTGAGGATGATCGACGCGATGGTGGTGACCACGATGCCGATCATCATGGAGCCGAGCACCTTGCGGGAGATGAGCACCACGGTGAAGAGCAGGCCGAAGACGGCCAGGAGCACGGAGGGGTGGGAGAGGTCGCCCAGTTTCACCGGCGCGCCGGGAACGCCCAAGACCACGATGCCGGTTTCGTTGAGGCCGATGAAGGTGAGGAACAGGCCGATGCCGGTGGCGAAGGCGCACTTAAGAGACAGCGGGATGGACTCGGCGAGCCAGCTCCTGACCTTGAACAGGGTGAGCAGGGTGAAGATGACCCCGGCGAAGAAGACGGCGGCCAGGGCGGTCTGCCAGGAGTAACCCATCACCTTGACCACGACGAAGGCGATGAAGGCGTTCTCGCTCATGTACGGCGCGATGGCGAAGGGGCGGTTGGCGAAGAAGGCCATGAGAACGGTGCCGAAGACGGCGGCGATGATGGTGGCGGTGGTGGAGGGGCCGCGCGGGATGCCGGCGTTCTCGAGGATGGCCGGGTTGACGATGATGATGTACGCCATGGTGAGGAAGGTGGTGAGACCGGCGATGATCTCGCGCTTCATGCTGGTGCCGAAGCGTTGGAACTGGAAGTAGGTGGCTATACGGGAGGTCATTGCTAGTTTTGCTCCTTCATTGCGTAGAGTGCGGGCAGATTGCGCCAGTATCCTGCTATGTCCATGCCGCAGCCGAACAGGAAGCGGTCCTCAACCTCGAGCCCGACGAAGTCGGCCTTGGCGCCGGGCGCCTTTCTGTCGTGGATCTTGTCCACCAGGACGGCGGTGTAGACCTCGGCGGCCCCCTCCTCCTTGCAGAACCTGGAGATCTCGGCCAGCGTCACTCCCTCGTCGAGGATGTCGTCGATGAGAAGCACCGTGCGCCCCTTCAGGGAGCGTTCCGGCTTAACCTTCCACAGCAGGTTGCCACCGAACATCTCCGCGCCGTAACGGGTCGCGTGGAGGTAATCCAGCTCGAGCGCGAACGGGAGCTTGTCCACCAGCTTGCCGGTCACGAACAGCCCGCCGTTCATGATGCAGAACGCGATCGGGTCGGTACCCGCCAGGCGCTCCGCGATTTCCCGCGCCATGCGTGACAGCGCCTCCTCGACTTCCTGCTCCGACCTCAGACAATCGGCCTTCTGGCGAATGTCCTCCATGTCCTTGAGTACCATTTCCGCTCCTTCGGAACATTTGTTTAAAGCCGCCGAACCATAGCAGATTTGTCGTGTAAAAACAACTAATTGAACTTTCATTAGTTGAGGTTTCCCGTATACGGATGTGGAGGGGGGCGGGGAGGGGTCAGGGGGTGAATTCGCGCTCCAGCGCCTTGCGGTCGATCTTGCTGTTGGAGGTGACCGGGAGGGCGGGGCGGCAGATAATCCGCTCAGGGATCATGTACTTGGGGAGGTGCGCACCGCACAGGCCGATGAGCTCCGCGGCCTCAAGGACGGCACCCTCGGCGTGGGAGACGTAGGCGACGATGCGGCTTCCGGTGAGCTCGTCCGGTATGGCGATCACCGCGGCCTGCCGTATCCCGGGGTGGCTGTTAAGGACGATCTCGATCTCGTCCAGCTCCACCCGGAACCCCTTGCTCTTCACCATGTGGTCCTTGCGCCCGGCGAAAACGAAGTTGCCATCGGCATCCAGCCGCACCAGGTCGCCGGTACGGTAGACCCGGGCGTGGCTGGACGGGTTGCGCGGATCGGGGCTGAAGTGGGAGGCGGTGCGCGCGGGATCGTTCCAGTAACCAAGGGCCACCGTGGCGCTCAGGACATGCAGCTCCCCCTCGCGTCCCGGTGCGGTCACCAGCTGTCCCGCCTCGTCGATGGCGAAGACCTCGAAGTTGGGGAACGGGGTCCCAATCGGTATCTTCCACGCCTCCTGCGGCAGTTCCTCCGGCACCCGGAAAAAGAGGGAGGAGTTGGCCTCGGTCTGCCCGTAGATGTTGTAGAAGGCGGCGGCGGGCATGAAGCGCTTCAGGACCCTCAGGTACCTGACCGGCATGATGTCCCCGGAGAAATGCACCAGGCGCAGCTTTCGCAGCGTGAGCCGCTCGAGCGCCCCCTGGTCGGCAAGCTTGGTCAGAACCGAGGCAACCGAGTTCCACACGGTGATCTCCTCGCGCTCCAGGAATTCGGCGAGGCGCACGGGAAAGGCGGAGAGCGCCTCCGGCACCAGCACCAGGGTGGCTCCCCCCTTGAGCGCGCAGAAGATGTCGAAGATGGAGAGGTCGAAGTGCAGGGGCGCATGGTTCGCGACCCGGTCGGTTTCCCCTAAGCCGAAGAATTCGGTGGCCATGTCGATGAAGGTGAGGGCGTTCAGGTGGGAGATGACCACCCCCTTGGGCGAGCCGGTGGAGCCGGAGGTGTGCAGGATGTAGGCGGGGGAGGCGCCGCAGACCTGGGGGGAGAGGGGGAGGTGGGAGTACAGATACAGGTTTTCCCAGGGGAGGCACTCCACCCCGGCCGGCCCGGCGCCGGGTGCGGTCACAACCGCCTTTTCGAGTTTCACCCCTTCGCCCCCCTCGGCGAGGATGCGCTCCAGCTGCTCCCCGGACGAGATGGCGAGGCGTATCCCGCAGTGGTCGATGATGGAGCGAAGACGCGGCACCGGGGAAGCGGGGTCGAGCGGCACGTAGACTGCGCCTGCCTTCAGGATGCCGAAGAGGGCCACGATGCACTCCACCGACTTGTTCAAAAGGATGCCCACGCGGTCGCCGCGCCTGACCCCGTTGCCGGCCAAAAGGGCCGCGAGCCGGTTGCTCGCCTGTTCCAGCTCCAGGTAGGAGAGCTGCCGGTCCTTGCAGCACACCGCCTGCCGCTCCGGGAACGACTTCGCGCTTTGGGTCAGCAGTTGCTGCAAGAGGTACATGGTCTGCTCCTTCCGCCCCCCTAGAGCCCAAGGAAGCTGGCGATGATGTTTCTCTGGATCTCGGAGGTGCCGGAGTAGATCTTCCCGGCGATGGCGTCGCGCAGGTTGCGCTCGAAGTCGAACTCGGTGGAGTAGCCGTAGGCGCCGTGTATCTGCAGGGCGTCGGTGGCGTTTTGCACGTAGCTTTCGCTTATGAACAGCTTGGCCATGGCCGATTCCAGGGGGGCGCGCCGTCCGGCGCTCTTAAGCCCGGCGACCCGGTGCAGCATGAGGCGGGAGAGCTCGGTGCGCAGCTTCATGTCGGCGATCTTGTGCGAGACCGATTGGCACTTCCCGATTGCCTGGCCGAACTGGCGCCGCTGGCGGGCGTACTCCACGCATTCCTCGAGGATCTTCTCCATGGCACCCAGGTGCGCGGCGAAGAGGCAGCTTCTCTCCCACTCCATCTCAGAATTGAAGATGGCGGCGCCGTTCCCCTCCGCGCCGAGCCTGTTCTCCTCCGGGATCTCGCAATCCTCGAGGAAGACCTCGCCCAAGGGGCAGGTCCTGAGCCCCATGGTTTCGAGAGGGCGCCCCACCGAAAACCCGGGTGTCCCCTTCTCGACGATGAACGCGGAAATCCCGGCGAATCCCTTGCGGCCGTCGGTGACGGCGAAGACCAGCAGGAGGTCCGCGATGGGGGCGTTGGTGATGAAGGTCTTGGAGCCGTTGAGCAGGTAGCGGTCGCCGCGCTTCTCAGCGCTGCAGCGCATGCTGAAGGCATCGGATCCCGCCTCCGGCTCGGTCATGGCGTGCCCCCCCTTGAGTTCGCCGGAGATGAGGCCGGGAAGGTACCGTTGCCTTTGCCGGAGGGTGCCGAAGCGGTTGATGGGAGATTCGCAGGTCCAGATATGGGAGTTGAGCGAGAAGATGAGGCCGCTGTCCCGGCAGGCGTAGCCGAGCCCCTCCATGGTGGCTACCGCGGTCATGGTGTCGAGACCCAGGCCGCCGTACTCCTCGGGCATGGTGATCCCGGGGATGCCGAATTCGGCGCATTTGCGCCACCCCTCCTCGGAGAACTCTCCTTGTTTCTCCCGTTCCTTGGCCCCGGGGTTCAGGTCGCGGCGGGCGAATTCAATGGCCAGTTCTTTGAAGCTCTCCTGCTCGGTCGTGAAGTTTGTCGGCTCCATGAGTGCCTCGCGCGGCCGGTGCCGGCCAGCTACAGGGTGAGCAGCAACGAGACGGCGCCGTAATGGGAAGGGACGCCGGCCTCCAGTTTCAGCACGTCGAAGGTCGTTATCGAGATGCGCTGCAGCTCCCTGACCTCGTCGATGTAGGCACGCCGGGTAGGCTCGTCCAGCGCTTTTCTCATGCCCGGGCAGGCGTAGAAAAGGCACTTGAGGGGGCGCTGCGCCGCGGACAGCAGGCAGCCCCGGTCTCCCAGGTGGGAGCAGCGGGAGAGTTGTGGTTCATCCGGCGTGGGGGGCACAGGCGCCGCGGTGGGCTTTCGCCGCAAGGCCGAGGCCAGCCGGGCCCCGTAGTACAGGTGCAGCGGCGGCGCGCTGCGGGGGGCGTACCGCTGCACCTCGTCGGGGGTGTGCCGTCGCAGCCAGTAGTCGATGACGGTGAAGTAGCGCTCGGAAGGCTCATGGCAGCAGGCTCCCCGGCAGTCGAAGCAGCGGGCCAGGCCCGGGAGGTTCAGCGCCGCGATGCGCGTCTGGCAGGCGATGCGGTCGCGGTTGAGCCGGTCCAGGGATTCGCGGGCCCGCTGCGAAAGCTCATGGTCTTTGTCCAGCAGGTGATGGCTCAGGCTGGACACCCTCTGGAAAAGGCGGTAGGGCCTGGAGAAGTGCCAGAAGTCCTGGAGGTTCCGGTACATGTCGCTCCCCGGCCCGGAGGTCAGCCCCGGTCCTTCTTGCGCTGGGCCACGCCGGAGAGGGCGTAGATCAGGGCCCAGGCGGCCAGGTGGGAGGAATACCCGTGCGGGTCCTGCCCGGGGTAGACCTCGACGAAGTCCAGCCCGTCGATACCCGCGCGCCCTATGGCCTGCAGCGCCGGCAAAAGCTCGCTGGGGAGGAGCCCGTTGAAATCGGCGGGGCCGCCGGGGTTGTAGCCGGCATCGATGCAGTCGCTGCAGATGGTGACGAAGACGTGACGGGTCTTCTCGTGGGCGACCGCGATCGCCTCCTGGGTCACCTCCGTCATCCCGCGCTCGCGGATCTCCCTGGTGGTGAAGATGCGTGCCCCCATGCTGCAGGCGTATTCGTACTGCGCCGGCGAATTCCGCGGCCCCCTGATCCCCATGTGCACGATGCTTTCCTTGCGGACCCTCGGGAGCTGCGCGATCCGGTGCAGCGGGCCGCAACGGGGGAAGAGGTCCGCCCCGAAGGACTTGGCGTTGTCGAGGTGGGCGTCGAAGTGGATTATCCCTATATCGCCTTCCCCCGCATCCCCGAGCGCGCGGACGATCTCCGGGGTGAAGGAGTGGTCGCCCCCCAGCACGAACGGGATGCTGCGGTTGCGGTAGACCTGCAGCATGGCCTTATGCACGTTGGCCATGGTCTCCGCCGCATCGTTGGGGGTCACCGGGATGTCGCCCATGTCCCCGAGCTGCAGATGGTCGAACAGGTCGATCTCGTACTCGGGCAGGAACCCGCCGTAGCGCGCCGAGGCGTGCCTGATGCTGCGCGGAGCCAGCTCGCAGCTGCTGAAGGAGCCCCAGGTCACCGTACCCTCCCAGGGGACCCCGGCGACGATCACGTCGGGGCCGGTCGGGAGGTTGCGGGGATCGACCACCGGGACGCCGAGAAAGGAAGGGGTATCCCCGTACACCCTGGGGAGGGAGGCTTTCCTGTTGGGGACCATCGGGATCTCTTTGCTGTTCATGGCGGCTCCTTTGACCTCGCGCGCCTCAGGGGGCGCTCTGGCTGTTTACGTTGAGCTTCTTCGACAACAGCACCCGGCTCGCCCTCACTCTTTGCAGCTCGCGCCAGCGCAGGGTCCGGTGCACCCACAGCGCCGGGAGGTTGTCGGCCCAGAAGTAGCCGTAGGCCTTGGTGATCCCCCTTTTACGCAGCAGGTGCAGCGTTCCGTTTTGCAGCGCGGCGGCAAGGTTTCCCCCCCGGTGCGCCGGATCGACGAACATGTCGAAGGTGTAGGCCTCCCCGGGGGCGCACTGGATCCCCAGCCAGAGCTCGTCGGGATGGGCGGTGGCGCGCGTTTCCTGCCGGCGGTCGGCGCACCAGATGTCTCCCGCCACCGTTTCCCCCTTGACCAGCGCGAACCCGCGGTATCCCTGCCCGAGGTAGTTGAGCGCCTTCAGGTACCTGCTCTGGAACCGGTACACCAGGCGACGTTGCGCAAGCAGTTCCGTGCTCAGCTCCAGGACCGATTCGTCGGGAGGGCGCTTGAAATCGGTCACCGGCCGCAGGGAGTCGAGCGCAATCTCCACCGGTACCGCCACCCTGTTCAGGTAGAACACGTCGCGCAGCAGGGTGCGCCAACCGCCGGTAAGGACCATCTCGCTGGCCTGGACCAGCCGCATCTTGCAGTACAAAAGCATGGTACCTCCAGCGCCGGCGCCGCTACCCCTTGGCGCCCAGCTTGAAGTTGATGAAATCGGCGACGGCTGAAATGGTCTCGAAATGCTCCGGAACTATCTCGGTATCCGCGATCTCCACACCGAATTCCTTTTCCAGGTATGCGATCAGTCTTTGCACCCCAAGGGAATCGACAATCCCCTTGTCTATGAGGGAGTCTGAAGGGGACAGGCTGGCTTTGTGGCCGGGGCCTGCCATCTCGGTTTCTATGAACGACCTGATGGTGTCGGTGTAATCGGCCATCTCTTCCTCCTGTATCAGATGTTGGCGGGCGTCGGCTGTATCGGCGGAGCGGCATGGTCTATGTGACCTGTACCACGTCTGGCTCCGACGTATGGGAATGCGGTTGGTTTATTATAATGACAACTTTGTAATCTTGGCACGCACCCTAGTGTACAATTGCCCGATTGGCTGTCAAGGGCGGTCACGCCTCCTTCTTTTTTGTTCCACTGCGGCGACCAAAGATGCTACCTTGGCGCAATGTCCTGGAAGATCATCGAAAGAAAACGGACCCTCCTCGCCGGCGAGAGCGGCCCCGGGCGCGGCAAAAGCGGCGGGCGACTCTCCTGCTGCCTCGTGTACCCCAACCGCTACCACTCCGCCATGAGCAACCTCGGTTTCCAGGCCGTTCACGCCATGCTGAACGCGTACCCGGAGGTCACCTGCGACCGCGCCTACCTGCCGGAGCGCGACGAACTCGATGAACTGGAAAGGACGCGGGGGACGCTCCTGTCGCTCGAGGGAGAGCGCCCGCTTTCCTCGTTCGACCTGATCGCCTTTTCCATCTCCTTCGAAAGCGATTACCTGAACCTTCCCGCCATCTTCAGGCTCGCCGGCATCGATCCCTACGCCGCAAAACGCTCGCCGCTGCAGCCGCTCGTTCTGGCAGGGGGGGCTGCGCTCTTTTTGAACCCCGAGCCGGTCGCCCCGTTTCTCGACCTGGTCTGCATCGGTGAGGCCGAACCGGCCCTGCCACCCCTGCTGGAACTGTTGCAGCGGGGGGCGTCATCGCGCGAGGAACTCCTTCTCGAGGCGGCGGGGCTTCCGGGGATCTACGTCCCGTCGCTCTACCTGCCTGAATTCGAAGGGGCGCGCCAGACAGCCTTCAGCCCCTCTCCCGGCGCCCCGGCCAAGGTCCGGCGCGTCTGGGACCCCGATCCCGCCAGTCCCCCGACCGTTACCGGAATACATACCGAGGCCACCGAGTTTTCGGGGATGCACCTCGTGGAGATCTCCCGCGGCTGCCCGCGCGCCTGCCGTTTCTGCGCGGCCGGGTTCATCTATCTCCCCTACCGCACCAGGAGTCCGGAACTGGTGCGCCAGGCGGCGCTTGAGGGAGTGGCCCAGGGGAGGAAGGTGGGGCTGGTCGCGGCGGCCGTGTCAGACTACGCCGGCATCGGGGACCTCTGCTGCGACATCGTGGACGCCGGCGGGAAGTTCTCGGTTTCCTCATTCCGCATCGACCACCTGGACGGGCGCATGATCGAGGCGCTCAAGGCGAGCGGGCAGAAATCGGTGGCGCTGGCGCCCGAGGGGGGCTCGCAGCGGCTGCGGGACCTGGTGAAGAAGGGAATCGACGAGGACCAGATCCTGGCGGCCTGCGACATGCTGGTGAGCCATGACATCCTGAACCTGAAGCTGTACTTTATCATCGGCCTCCCCACCGAGACGCAGGAGGACCTGGAGGAGCTGGTGGCGCTGGTGCGAAAGATCCGGGAGCGGGTGCTGGCGGCGGCGAAGGAGAACCGGCGGCTGGGGGAGATTCAGCTCTCGGTGAATCCCTTCATCCCCAAACCGTTCACCCCCTTTCAGTGGTGCGCCATGGAACCGGTGAAGTCGCTGGAAAAGAAGTGGAAGTTCCTGCAGAAGGAGCTGGGGCGGCTTTCCAACCTGAAGCTGCAGATGGAAAGCCCGCGCGAGGCGTTTCAGCAGGCGCTGCTGTCACGCGGCGACCGCAGGCTCGCGGAGCTGCTGGTGGCGGCGGACCGGCTGGGGAACTGGAAGGAAGCGCTTCGGGAGTGGGATCTCGACGCCCAGGCGCTGGTCAACAGGGATATCGCACTGGACGAACTGCTCCCCTGGGACTTCATCGACGGAGGGGATGTGGAACGATTGCGGCGGGAGTACCGGAAGGCGCTGGGCGAAACCGTTGGCGGGTAATACCTCCCTCTCCTTCGGGAGAGGGGCGGGAAAGCAAGGAGCAGCATCCGGAGTCCCCGCCCCCGGAGGGGGAGGGACAGGGAGGGGGCTGCTGCCTGGTGCCCCTCCCGGCCTTCCCCCTCCGTGAGGAGGGGATGCCGCTACCTAGTTGAAGAAGAACCTTGCCCCGACCGTGAAGGAGAGGGCGGAGGGATCGAACTTGCCGGTCCCGTTGGGGCCGTCGACATCGGCCTTGAAGGCCTCCACCCCTTTCACCTCGAGGTTCAGTGCCACCTGGCGGTTCATGAAGCAGTCGAGCCCGCCGCTTACGTGGGCGCCCACCGTGGTGTTGGTGTACTTCTTGTCCAGATCGTTGATCAGTACGTCGATTCCGGCGCCGACGTAGGGGACCACGTGCTGCCGGCCGGGGAAGCGGTACTGGGCGCCGATGGAGACGTCGGTCACGTCGGCATCGCCGAAGCTGGACGCGTCGAAGGTGGTGCGGCTCACCTCCATCTCCATGGCGACGTTGTCGTCGATGCCGAACAGAAAGCCGATTCCGCCGGTAAGCCCGGCATCGGTGGAAACCACCATCCTGCCGTTGACGGTGTCGACCTCGGATTCCGCGGGGTTGCTCACCCCGATCTTGCCGCTGATCGCGATCCTGCCTCTGAGATCCTCCGCGGAGGCTTTCCCTGCCATGGGGGCTGCCAGGAGCAGCGCCGCCGCGCAGAGCAGTAAGGTTTTACGCATGTATTTCCCTCCCAAAAAGCGTTCATGAAACAGCGGCATATTAAGTTAAAACGTCCCGCTGTTCAAGCCCTAATGAAGCCAGGGGGGAGGGGGCGCGCTACCTGGTCAGCTCCAGGGTGGCCTTGATCGCCTTGTCGATCCCCTTGGCCGCCTCGGAGATGCCGCCTGCCAGCATGTAGGCGGGGGTGGAAACGATCAGGTGGTCACGGTCCACCACGCATTCGGTGGCCGCGCACTCCACGTGGCTGCTGCCGGTGGCGCTGATGGCCTGGGCGGTGCCCGGGTCGTTGCCTATGGTCAGCCTGGGGGCGAGGTCCTTGCCGAGGGCGAGGGCAACCACCGCCGGGGCGATGCAGATGGCGCAGATCGGCTTCTTCGCCGCCGCCATGTCGCGGATCAGCTTGAGTACGTCCGGCTGCACGCTCCCGTTGGGCCCATCGAAGGCGAAGCTGCACAGGTTTTTGGCCGCGCCGAAGCCGCCGGGAAGGACGATGGCGTCGAGTTCAGCCGCCGTAGCGGTTTTCACGTCGGCGATGTCGCCGCGCGCGATGCGGGCCGCCTCGACCAGCACCTTCCTCTTGGCACCGGTCTCCTGCATGGTCAGGTGGTTCACCTCGTCCAGTTCGATGTCGGGGGCAAGGCAGACGGCCTTGGCGCCATTGCTGTCGATGGCAAGGAGGGTCAGTACTGCCTCATGTATCTCGCTTCCGTCACGGACGCCGCAGCCAGAGAGTATTACGCCTATCTTCTTCATGCAGATGCCTCCTGTCTTGTGGATTGGGGTTCGACTGCGATATTCTAAGCGGGATGTTTCCGCTGTGCAAGTGGTTCTGACGGCGGCCAAAAGAACTCTGCGTCAGAATGTTACAGCTTCTCCGCTTACGGTGATCACGGGAGCCTGCCCGTCGCGCACGTTGTGACTGTAGTGGATCAAGTTATGCCAGTGAAAAGAAGAGCTGAAATAGATGTTTCCCGCTGCACCGGCTGCGGTCGCTGCGTCGCGGCCTGCCCAAAGCGTCTGCTCACCCTCGAGGTGGCCGGTTACCACAAGCACGCCCTGCTGACCGGATGGGAGAAGTGCGATGGCTGCCTCGCCTGCCTCCCCGCCTGCCCGGTGCGGGCCATCTCCTGAACCGCCTCTACTCCCCCAGCTTGTCCACCTGCAAAAGTCTCGGGAAGAGCCGCATCCACAAGAGCACCACGACCATGGTGCCGACCCCGCCGATCAGCACCGCCGGGACGGTGCCGAAGAGGGCGGCCGTGACGCCGGACTCGAACTCCCCCAGTTGGTTCGAGGTGCCGATGAACATCGAGTTCACGGCACTCACCCTGCCGCGCATCTCGTCGGGCGTCTCGATCTGCACCAGGGACGCCCGTATCACCACGCTCACGATATCTGCCGCGCCGAGGACCATCAGCGCGGCCATGGAGACGGGGAACGAGGCGGAGATCCCGAAGATCACCGTGGCGACGCCGAACAAAAATACGCTCAGGAACATGATGCGCCCCACACGGTGCCGCAGCGGATGGCGGGCCAGGAACAGCGAGACCCCGAGCGCCCCGAGGGCCGGGGCGGCGCGCAAAAGCCCAAGCCCCAGTGGCCCGGTATGCAGGATGTCCCTGGCGAAGACCGGCAGGAGCGCCGTGGCGCCGCCGAGGAGGACGGCGAAGAGGTCGAGCGAGATCGCGCCCAGGATCTCCTGGCGGCTCCTTATGAAGGCGATCCCGGCGAAGAGGGAGCGCAGCGTCGCAGGCTCTCGCTTCGCCGGCGCGCGGTCGAGGCGGATGCGGGACAGAAGCAGGCTCGCCGCGAGAAAAAGGAACGAGGCGCTGGCGTAGACGGTGGTGGGGCCGAGGGCGTAGAGAAGCCCCCCCAGGGCGGGGCCCGCGATGCTGGCGGTCTGGTTGGCCGATGCGGACCAGGCCGAGGCGCGCGGAATCATTTCCTGGGGCACCAGCCAGGGGACCAGCGCCAGCATGGTCGGCCCCTCGAAGGCGCGCAGCGCCCCAGCCACGAAGACGATGGCCAGGATCCCGTCCTTGTGCAGCCAGCCGCCATGGGAGCCGAGGGCGAGCAACGCGAGCGCGAACCCTTCCAGTATTTGGCAGGTGCCAGCGATGCGCCTTCTGTCGTAGCGGTCGGCCACGTGCCCCACTGCCAGCGTCAGCAGGAACATGGGGAGGAACTGTGCCAGGCCTACCAGGCCGAGATAGAAGACCGAGCCCGTGAGGGCATAGATCTGCCACCCCACGGCCACCGCCTGCATCTGCAGCGCGACCGACGAGCAGACCCGCGCCAGCCAGAAAAGCCGGAACGGTTCATGTTTCAACACTGATTGCTGGATGTGTCCTGCCGTATCGGTGGATGTCATAGCCGAGAGTGACCCGCATTTTTGTGGCATTGCGCCGGTGACGCGACAATATCTGGATTCGCCCGACTGTTGTAAATGACTTTGCCGCTGTTGACAACAGGGTTCTTTACCCTAATCTTCAATGGGTGGCGAGTTCACCGGCAAATTCTGTTTCGATCAAAGGAGGAAGGTCATGCTTTACTTCATCAAGCAGAATACCATCCACACCTATCCGGTAGCCAAAGGGTGCACGGCTTCCTACGAGCAGGAGCAGTTGCGCGACACGGTGCCGTACGAGGTGCAGGAGTGTCCCTACTGCATGAAGGTCTGGCCGGGAAGAAAGGACGACTGAGGCCGGCAGGATCGATAGAGCGAAGCGGGGCTGCAGAAATGAGAAAAGGCCGCTTTCCCGAAGGGGAAGCGGCCTTTTCCGTTGATGGTGATCCCAAGGGGACTTGAACCCCTGTTACCGACGTGAAAGGCCGGTGTCCTAACCACTAGACGATGGGACCGAATTGTTGCATCCCGTCCCATCAGGGTTGGGGGCTGTCGCAAGGCCCAGTCATGCGACAGTAAAAAAAGGGTGGTGAGCCGCGTTGGGATCGAACCAACGACCACCTGATTAAAAGTCAGGTGCTCTACCAACTGAGCTAGCGGCTCGCTTAAGCTCTGTGCCAAGGCACAGGCGCTGTTTGTTTGAGTGGCGTCCCCAGCCGGATTTGAACCGGCGTCGCCGCCGTGAAAGGGCGGTGTCCTGGGCCGGGCTAGACGATGGGGACGTGGTGAGCCGCGTTGGGATCGAACCAACGACCACCTGATTAAAAGTCAGGTGCTCTACCAACTGAGCTAGCGGCTCAAACAGTGCAGCGAAGCAAGAACAACCTTATAGCAAATCGATTTCTGCCAGTCAACACTTTTTATTAAAAAATCAACCGCGCTCGAACGGGTTCCTGAGCACGATGGTTTCATCGCGGCGCGGGCCGACGGAAACCAGCACCACCGGGGCTCCGGAGAGCGCCTCGACGCGCGCCACGTAGTCCTGGGCGTTCTTCGGGAGCTCGGCGAGGCTCTTCGCGCCGGTGATATCCTCGGTCCAGCCGGGGAGTTCCTCGTAGACCGGGGTGCACTGCTCCATCACCTCGAGGCTCGCCGGGATCTCGTCCAGGATCTGGTCGTTGTACTTGTACGCGGTGCAGACCTTGATGGTGTCAAGACCGGTCAGGACGTCGAGTTTTGTGATGGCGATGCCGGAGAGGCCGTTCACGCGCACCGCGTAGCGCGCCACGAGCGCGTCGAACCAACCGCAGCGGCGCGGACGCCCGGTGGTGGAGCCGAACTCGCGTCCGGCCTGGCGCAGCGCCTCGCCGGTCTCGTCCAGAAGCTCGGTCGGGAAGGGGCCGCTACCGACGCGGGTCGCGTAGGCCTTGGAGATGCCGATCACCTCGTGGATCTCCCTGGGGGAGACGCCGCTGCCGGTGCAAGCGCCGCCGGAGCAGGTGGAGGAGGAGGTGACGTACGGGTAGGTGCCGTGGTCCACGTCGAGCAGGGTCCCCTGGGCCCCTTCGAAAAGGAGGCTCTTGCCTGCCTTGATGTCCTTGTGCAAGAGCAGCGAGGTGTCGGCCGCGTACTTCCTCAGCGTCTCGGCGTACCCCATGTACTCGTTGTAGATCTCCTCGAAGGTGAACGGCTGGTCGCCCAAAAGCTGGGTGAGGATCAGGTTCTTCTCGTCGAGCACCTCTTTCACCTTGCGGGTGAAGGCCTTCTCGTCGAGGAGGTCCATGAGGCGGATGCCGCGGCGGCCGATCTTGTCTTCGTAGGCGGGACCGATGCCGCGGCCGGTGGTGCCGATCTTCTTGGCGCCGGAGTTCCTCTCGCGGGCGATGTCGATCCGCTTGTGGTACGGCATGATGATGTGCAGCGCCTCGGAGAGGAGCAGCATGCCGTCATCCTTCAGGTACCCGTTGCTCTTCAGACGGGTGATCTCCATGATGAAGACTTCCGGGTCGAGCACGACGCCGTTGCCGATCACGCAGCGCTTCCCTTCATGCAGGATGCCGGACGGGATCAGGTGCAGGATGACCTTCTCGTCCCCAACCACCAGCGTGTGTCCGGCGTTGTTCCCCCCCTGGTAACGTACCACGTCGTCGGCATATTCCGTATAGATGTCGACGACCTTGCCTTTGCCCTCATCGCCCCACTGGGCACCAATTACAACGACGTTAGCCATGATTCTCCCCTTGCAGATCGAATTTCAAATCGAGACCTTTATCGAACAACTCCTGCTTGCTCACGGTCACGGCGCGACGGTCGGCGACCCTGACCAGGTAAAGCTGGTCGGCCGCGCACTGTTCGGCACCGATCACCAGGAGCATCCGGATGTCCATCTTCTTCGCGTACTCAAGCGAGCTCTCGAAGTCGCGCTTGATGATGTCCCTGGCGCAGGTGAAGCCGAGGCTTCTCAGCTTCTGCGCCACTTCCAGCGCCTCGCGGCGCTCGTCCTTTTTGTTGAAGACCAGGAAGTCGCGGCTGCTGGAGGCTTCCACCTCCGGCCTCTTGGACATGCTGGCCAAAAGCGCGAGGATGTTGAAGGCGAACCCGGTGGCGTGCGCCGGGTAGCCGTACTTCTCGGTGAGGTCGTCGTAGCGCCCGCCACTGCAGACCGCCTCGCCGACGCCGGGGACAAATCCCTCGAAGGTGATCCCGGTGTGGTAGTCGAGCCCGCGGATCTCGCCCAGGTCGATGGTGAGGTGGTCGGCGACGCCGTATATGTCGAGGATCTCCACCACCTGGGTGATGTTGTCCAGCGCCCGGCGCGAGCGTTCGTTGCCGGCGATGCGGGCGGCTTCCTTGAGCACCTCGCGGCCGCCGTAGAGCCTGGGAAGGAGCGCGATCTCCTCCTTGACACGGTCCGGAGCCCCGGCCGCCTCCAGGATCGAGCGTACCGCGGTGACCTCCTTCTTGCTGATGGCCTCCTGCAGCTGCCTCTGCACCTGAGGTGAGAGCCCGGAGGCGTCCATGATGCCGCGGTAGAACTCCACCTGGCCGAGGTCGATCTTGAAGCCGTTGAAACCGAGGTTCTTCAGCACCTCGACCGCCATGGCGACCATCTCGGCGTCCGCTTCGGGGGAGTTCAGCCCGATCAGCTCGACGCCGGACTGGAAGATCTCGCGGCTTCTGCCCGACTGCATCTGCGCCTGCCTGAGCACGCGGCCGGAATAATAGATCCGGTGGGGCAGGGGAAGCGAGTGCATCCTGGTGGCGACGATGCGCGCCACCTGCGGCGTGATGTCCGGAGGTATGGCCAAAAGCCTGCCGGTCTGGCGGTCGTCGAAGCGGAAGGTCTTGCTGCGCAGTTCGTCACCCATGCCCAGGGCCAGTACATCTTCGAACTCGAGCAGGGGGGTGATCATGCGCCTGAAGCCCCAGAGTTCGAAGACTCGATGGATGCTGTCGGCGATGAAGGTGATCTTGTCGGCAGTTTCCGGGAGAAAATCGCTTACCCCTTTGGGGAGGGGTGCTTCAATGCATGCGGGGTTGGTCACGGGTCGTCCTAACGTCCGGGAGTACCGGCAGTCCGGCAAAAGGTGGCAAAAAACGAGGAATCGTAACAGTATGGCGGGGGGAAGTCAAGACATTCCCCCCGCCTTCAGCCTATTCGATGCCCAGCACCCGCACCACGCTTCCCCCCTTGCCGCCGAAGACATCCTTCTGGGCCACCTCGAGGAGTACCAGCTCCTTGGATACGGGGTTGTAGGAGTAGTCGGCCAGGTAGTTCTGGCTCTGCTTGGTGCGCCATTTCTCCTCGAGGGAGGAGCCGTTCCAGGCGAAATTGACCACGGAGTACTTGGAGTAGGAGCGCAGGTTGCCGAGCACGAAGAAGCCTGAGTTCTGCGGCACCAGGATCTCGCCCTTGTCGGTCACCGTGATGCGCTGTTCGATGAACCGGGTACGGAAGGGGGTCATGTTGGTTCTTTCGTTTTCCCAGTCCCTGCGCTGGAAGTAGGTCTCGGATCCGCCGAATTTGTCGGAGCTCCTCCAGAGTTCTTCACCGGTGTCGGAGTAGACCAGCAGGTAGCCGCTGTCGCTGAAGGCGGTCAGGTAGCTCTTGCCGGACTGGTCACGGAACATGTTGAAATTGAAGATGTTGGCAAAGCGCGGCATCTTGATCGGGTTGGCGAGCTTCACGCCTTTGTCGACGATGCTGGCCTCGTACACGTCGCCGTAGAAGTCGTCGTTGCGTCCCATCTGCTGGGCGTAGAGTTTCTTCGGACCGCCATAGGGGGCGATGGTGCGGAACATGTACGGTACGTCTTCTGCGACCACCTTGAGAGTGTCGTTTTGCAGGGCGTAGATCCTGGAGGCGATGCTCTCGCGGTCCATGATGGTGACGAACAGCAGTACCCGCCCGTTCGCCTCCGGTCCCATGGCGTCCAGCCCCAGAACCTTCATGCGGTCGGGGAGGATGACCTCGGTGACCAGGTCGAGTTTCGCGCCGGGGCGGTACAGGTGGATCCCCTTGCTGTCGGCGGCCACGAACTCCTTGGTTCCCCAGGTGGCGACGCCGCTGTAGATGCCGGAAAGGCGCTGGCTGATCCACCCTGCGGTAGCTTCGCTGCGCACGATTTCCGACGAGGGCGCCTTCACCACTTCCTGGGAGACCGACGGCCGCACGATCTCGGCGCGCGGAGCCTTGGTTCCCTCGGCGGGGAGCGCGGTCGCAGGATGCTGGAACTGCCTGACGATGTCACCCTTAAGTTTCCCGGAGATCTTGCCCACGGCCGGGATGAGCAGGTCGACGCTCTCCCCCTGCTCGAAGGCGGTGGAGAGCTGCTTCCCGCCGGCGCTCTTGGCGATGGCGTCCAGGCTGAACATCTTGCCGAGCGTCGTGTAGCTGCCTGAGACGATGACATCCGCCTCGGCGGCGCTGTCGACGGTCACGATGTCGTCGCCTGCCAGACGCGTAGCCAGAAGACGCTGCAGAGTATTTTTGAGGCTGTTGTTGTCGGCAGGTGAGACTGCGAATTCGGCGATATAGGCGCGGATGGTCGAGGCTGACGCCGCGGTGGCTGCCAGCAGCGAGCCAAGGAGGATCAGGGTGGAAACGAGTGATCTTTTCATAGATTGCTCCGCTTTCGGGGGGGATTTAAGACGCCGAATTATCGCAGAGCAGTCCTCATTAGTCAAACGGTTTCATGCCCTGTGGAGGCGCTTTCAGTGCAGCTTCGGGGCGGGCGCGGCGATAAAAAAAGCGGACCGTTGGTCCGCCTCTTTTCCCGGCTCTACATGGTCGGCTTTAGGGGACTGCGAATGGGTCACCGGCCGGGTTTCTCCATTGATCTCAGCATCTCCTGCGCTTCCGCAAGTTTCTGGCGCAGTTGCTCCAATTCCTTGGGGGAGTAGACCCTGGTCCCCTTCTGTATTTCCTTGTTCAGGCGTTGCATCCGCGCGTGGATGTCGTCGACCTGGTCCCTGCAGTTTTGCGACAAGAGCAGGCATTCGTCCTTCCCCCCCTGTGTCTGCTCCGCGAAAGCGCCTGTGCTTGCCGCCATCACTAAAGCTCCCGTCACTATCACTATCGCCCTTTTCATGGTGTGCTCCTTTCCGAACGGTTCTCTTGTCAGGGGCCCCCTCCGGTACGAGCTTCCCTTTAGCTGTCAGGACGCTCCAGGTTGCGCAGGATGTCGTCCGCCTCCTTGAGCTTGTCCTGCAGTTTTCTCAGTTCCTGCGGACTGTAGACCCTGGTTCCCTTTTGGATCTCCTTGTTCAGTTTGTGGATGCGCTGCTGGATGTCATCGACCTGGTTCATGCAGTTTCTCGACGCCAGCAGGCATTCATCCTTCTGGTCTGCCGCTGCCTGGGCGTAAGCCGGTACCGAAGACAGCATAAAAAGGCCTGCAGCCAGCATCATTGCCATCTTTCTCATACGTTAGCTCCTTTAACAGATATCGTTAGAAAAACATAATGATTGAACCATAGAAGGTCTGCTTGTCAACACGCAGGGGCAAAATCTCTGAAAGGGGGACTACTGGCTCAGTAGGGCGAGAACTCAGTGTGGGAAACAGGTGGACGGGGTAAAGCAGTAGAGGGCGAGCTGGGGCTGAAAAGGCATAAGGGAGTATAAAAAAACAAGCCGGAGAGTCGCCCCTCCGGCTTGCCGGTTCTGGTGTGTCAACCCCTGTCATTACAGGCAGGGAGTTTCCTAGAATGCGTAGCTCAGCTGTACGTTGAACAGGTAGGGGTTGTCGGCATCAGCTGCACCGTAGTAGGCAGTCTTCGGGGTCGTGGCCTTTACAATCAGGTCCCCGGTCTTGCCACTGAGGCCGTCGCCGAGGAAGGCGTAAGCGGCGGCAACACTGGCAGTCAGGTTGTCAAAGACCTTGTAGCCGACCTGTGCGTTAACCTCGGTGCCGAGGGACTTCTTCTCGGTGCCACGAGCCTCCGCTGTCCTCATGTAGCCAGCGTTGGCATTGTAGAACACCTTGCCCGTAGTTCCCTCGTAGCCGGCGAATACGCCGATGGCGCCGCGGCCGCCGGCCGTCAGGTCGTTGTTGGTGACGGAGGTGGAGGTATTGATAGCTTGGTTGGGACGAACCAAGATCCACATGTTGGCCGGGTTGAAGTAGGTGGTGCTCGCGGCAACTGTTTGGAAGGCGTTGTTGTTGGTGCCGCCCTTGTCGCCGGAGAGGTAGAAGCCGGAGAGGTTGACAGCGCCGGGGCCGGTCTTCACCTTGGCGACGGCGCCAAACATGTAGGCGCTGATGTCTTTAGCACCGGTCTGCTCGCCCCACTGGTACGCGGCGAACGGCTTGATGTTGGCCGGACCGACGTTGATGTCGGCGTTTACGCCGACCATGTGCAGCAACTCGTAGTTCGGAACGGAGAGGGCAGGTGCGGTCGGTCCCGAGGAGTTACCGGTGTCGTTCTGGATGTTGTAGTAGGTCGCGCCAACGGTGAGGTCCTTGCTGATTGCGAACTTGCCGTCAGCGACGATCAGGTCTGCGGTAAGCTGGCCCGGGCCGGAGGCGGCGTTGGCAGCGGTGTTGTCGTCGAAGCGGAACCAGCCGAGCGAGCCGGTGAAGTTGTCGACTTTCTTGGTGCCGATGGCGCCGGTCATGTCAGCCAGCAGGAAGAGGCTGCCGTAGGCATCGGCCCATGGCTGCATACCGACCTTGAAGTTCGCGCCTGTGTTCGGCTCGTTGAAATCGAGGTAGATGTTCTTGGTCTCGAGGGTCAGCTGGTCGGCGTCGAGGTTGCCGGAGTCGTTGCCGACGGTACCGGTTGCATTCTGTGTGGTCCCTTTGTAGCCGCTTGCAATGCCGCCGAAGCGGGTGTCGAGTTCGAAGTGGGTGACGAGCTTCAGGTTATCGTTGGCTTTGGCGATGTACATGATGCGGGCACGCTGCTCGGCGAAGAAGCCGGAGTGAGCGTCTTTGCGGAGGATGTCCCCGGCGTCGCCGCCGGCGAGGGCGTTGGTCTGGTAGCCCATGAATTTGAACATACCGTGGAACTCGTTCTCCAGCGCCATTGCGGGAACGGCTGTTGCTGCGCTCAGAGCGCTGACTGCTGCGAATGCAAGCAATTTCTTTTGAAAGCTCATCGTCTACCTCCTGGTTTGTTTGTTACAGCGTGATTGAAGTTCCTGCTCTACTGTCAATTCGCCAAACGGCGAAGGTGCAGTCTCACTATAAAGAAAGAGCTCTTGAGTCAACCGCTGTTAATGAACAGGGTGGAGGCAAGAGCTCTCGTGTATGGTTCTCGGGCTGTTTTGAGTCAGCAATGATTGTCTCCTCGACATTTGCGTAAAACGCCACGCAGATCAGCCTGTACAGCCTATCCCAATGAGCAAACCACTGTTATATAAAACTGACGCCACTATATAATTATTCAAACAAAAGTCAACAGAAAAAAACTTAACTCATTAGATATAGGAAGTTATATGTTCTAGTGACTATCGTCGTGCGTCTCGCACAGTTCGGTGAGGACGCCGTTGCTGCTCTTGGGATGTAAAAAGGCAATGCGCGCGCCGTGCGCTCCGTTTCGTGCGGTGGTGTCGATCATCCGGGTGCCGCCGGCGATGAGCCGCGCGATGGTGGCATCGATGTCCTTCACTCCATAAGCCACGTGATGCACGCCCGGGCCGTTCTTTTCCAGAAACTTGGCCACCGGACTTTCCGGCGAGGTCGGTTCCAGAAGTTCTATCTTCGATTCCCCGATGGATAAGAACGCCACCTTAACTAGCTGGCTAGGTACTTCTTCGATCCCGGAGAATTCCATCTCGAGCGTGTCGCGATAGAACGGAAGAGCTTCTTCTATTGAGGTAACGGCTACGCCTAAATGATTTATCTTAGTGAGCATGTCTGGTTTCCTTGATCCTGCGTCAGATTTGGTCTGACGGTTGCAGATGATATCGAAGTATTTCAAAAATGCAAGTCACAGCATTGAAAAAGTTATGTCACAGCTGCGTTTCAGGTTGAGAAAGAGATCTATGATTATGTGACGAGGGATATATCGGGGCAAGCTAACGAGCTATGACAGAGACGAAACTGCGGGTGAAGTGAACGAACTTGTAAAAGGTTATGTTCCTGCCGGAACGACCAAGGCCGTCCCGGCAGGAACTTGCCGTGCCCGGTATTAAAGGACCACCGTCTCCCTGTGCACGCCGAAGACGCCGCGCATCACGTTGGCGATTTCGCCAAGCGTCGCGTAGCTCTTCACCGCGTCGAGGATGTACGGCATCAGGTTGTCCGTCCCTTTGGCCGCCTGCTCCAGCGCCTTCAGGGTGGCTTCCACCTTGGCGCCGTCGCGTTTGGACTTCATTGCGGCAAGGGCCTCCTTCTGCTTCACCTCGACCTCGTCGGTGACCTTCAAAAGCCCCTGCGGAGCGCCTTCCTCCACGGTGAACTTGTTTACGCCGACGATGATAGTCTCGTCCTTTTCGATGGAGCGCTGGTAGGCGTAGGCGGAATCCTGGATCTCCTTCTGCTGGAAGCCCCTGGAGATGGCCTCGACCGCGCCCCCCAGGGAATCGATCTTCTCGATGTAGGCCATGGCCTGCTGCTCGATCTGGTCGGTGAGGGACTCGACCAGGAACGAGCCCGCCAGCGGGTCGATGGAGTCGGCGACGCCGGACTCGTAGGCGATGACCTGCTGGGTTCTGAGCGCGATGCGCACCGATTCCTCGGTGGGGAGCGCGAGTGCCTCGTCGCGGGAGTTGGTGTGCAGCGACTGGGTCCCGCCCAAGACGGCGGCCAGCGCCTGCAGGGTTACGCGCATGATGTTGTTGTCCGGCTGCTGTGCGGTCAGGGTGCAGCCGGCGGTCTGGGTATGGAAGCGCAGCATCTGTGAACGCGGATCCTTCGCCTTGAAGCGCTCACGCATGATGCGGCTCCACATGCGGCGGGCGGCGCGGAACTTGGCCACCTCCTCCAGCAGGTTGTTGTGGGCGTTGAAGAAGAAGGCCAGGCGCGGAGCGAACTCGTCCACGTCAAGCCCGGCCTTCACCGCGGCCTCGACGTAGGCGATGCCGTCGGCGAGCGTGAAGGCGACTTCCTGGACCGCCGACGAACCCGCCTCGCGGATGTGGTAGCCGGAGATGGAGATCGTGTTCCACTTGGGGACGTTGTCCTTGCAGTAGGCGAAGATGTCGGTGATGATGCGCATCGACTCCTTCGGCGGGTAGATGTAGGTGCCGCGGGCCATGTACTCCTTGAGGATGTCGTTTTGGATGGTGCCGGAGATCTTGTCCGCGGACACTCCCTGCTTCTCGGCCACCGCGATGTACATGGCGAGGAGGATCGAGGCGGTGGAGTTGATGGTCATCGAGGTGGAGACCTTGTCCAGCGGGATGCCGTTGAAGAGCACTTCCATATCCGCCAGGGAGTCGATGGCGACGCCGACCTTGCCCACCTCGCCGCGGCTCATGGAGGCGTCGGAGTCGTATCCCATCTGGGTGGGGAGGTCGAAGGCGATGGAGAGGCCGGTCTGGCCGGCGGAGAGCAGGTACTTGTAGCGCTCGTTTGACTCGGCCGCGTTACCGAAGCCGGCGTACTGGCGCATGGTCCAGAACCTGCCGCGGTACATGGTCGGCTGCACGCCGCGGGTGAACGGGAACTGGCCGGGGAAACCGAGGTTTTCCTCGTAGCCCGGGTAGTCGAACTGCGGGGCGTAGCAGCGCTCCAGTTCGATGTCGGAGCTGTTCTTGAACGAGCTCCTGCGCTCGGGCGCCTTGGCGATACTCTTGTCGACGGTTGCCTGCCATGCCTGTTTCTTTTCAGAAATGCTCATGTTGCTCTCCTGGCGGTACAAAAGTGTGATAACAGAATGAAGATTCGAAAGACGTCTTTTGTTTACGCTAAATTTCCGTGAAATGGAATTATTTTTTATTAACAGTAGCGTCGTGTGCTGCTGAACAGTGCATCGAAGTTGTTTTATTTTTAGAATGCTGATTTAAATCCCAGTCATCCCCCAAAAACAATAACTTACGTCGTACGGGTCCCGGTGGAGCCGTTTGTGTTGTTTTATTTTTGCTGCAAAATATAAAATCCTGATTTGTCATACAAAACAGCAAAACGCGCATAACATAATGTTTTACCAGCGCTTTTGCCGTTTTTTTTCTTGTAAAACAACCGCGCCGCCCATATATTTCTTGGCGACCAAAAAAATTATGAGCGCCCCCAGAGGGCGAGAGGAGAACTCAGATGCAATGCCCGGTATGTAAGAACGACGAACAAAACGCCATGGACCTTCGCTCCGGCGCCTTCAACGAGGACCTCAAGGAATGCCCCACCTGCGGCACCACCTGGTCCGTCAACCACGGCATGATGGCCATCGTCAAGGATCCGCTGGCCGATTCTTTCCTCGAGGCTCTCTCCTCCGACAACATCTGCTTCGCCGCAGCATAGGGCGCGTGAAAAAAAACAACTGACCCGGCCTCGCGGGCTGGGTCAGCGAATGATCAGAGGGCTCCGGATGCCGCCATCCGGAGCCCTTTCTGCGTCCTGGCCTAGAGTACCGCCTTCAGGTACTCGGATGTCACGGTGCGCTTTTCCTTCTCCAGCGCGTTCACGTCGACTTCGACGAACTTCTCGTCCGGGGTGACCTTGAAGAGCGGCTGCCCCTTGGAGACGATGGTGCCGTCGCCGGAGGTGACCAGGATCTTGTCGATGGTCCCGGCGAAGGGCGCGTACACCTTGTTGAACATCTTCATGACCTCGATGATGTACAGCGGCTGTCCCTTCTCGAAGTGCATCCCCTCGGTGACGAAGGCGGGCATTCCCGGGGCCTCCTGGCCGTAGTACATGCCGCCGCAGGCGGCGACGATCTCGTCGGCCTTGGTGGCCGGCGGCGGGACCAGCACCTTCTTCATGCGGGCCTGCAGTTCCGGGTCGTTGAGATACTCGGGGATGGTGATCTCCAGGTCCTCCTCGACGCGCAGATCCCAGAACTTGGTGTTCTGCCCGACCAGGAACAGCATTCCCAGAAGCTCCAGCCCCGCCTCGTAGCCGAAGTGGGCGGAACGGATCTGCTGCCAGGTGTCGGCGTCGAAGCCACCCTGCGGCTCCTCCTTGTTGACGATCTCGTTCAGGGTGAAGTACTCGTCGCGGGCGAGACCGAAGTGCTCGCGCAGGGTCCTGGAGAAACCCAGGGCCTGCTGCAGGAGCTCGTTGTCGTGGCTCCAGATAATCTCGGCTGCAGGCTTGTGCGGACGGTGGTTCATGTGCAGGTACTCGTAAGTCTCGTTCAGGACCCCCACCGGGTTTCTGAGCCAGACCACCTTGCCGTTGTCGATGCGGAAGTTCTTGGTGTTGATGGAAAGCCAGCCGGAGAGCAGGTGCGGGTCGCCCAAAAGTCGCTCGATGGGACGGATGATCAGGGTCCCCTTGCGGTCCAGAAGCGACGCCATGTTCTTCGCTTCCTTGGCCTGGACCTCGGGCTGCGCGTAGGCCTCGGCGACCATCTTGGCGTAGTGCTTCTTCATCTGCAGGAAGGCGTACACCGGGTCGAGCTTGTTGGCCTCTTCCTTGAGCGTCCCGACCAGGGTCAGGTAGGGGACCACGAAGCGGGTGGTGGGCTTCGCCATCACGTTCCTGCCCAGGAACCAGTTCACCAGGCCGTAGTGGAACTCGAGGTTGGTGGCGAGGTCAGAGCCGCGCAGGGTGGTGGCGCGCAGCACCTCGGACATCTTGTCGTAGCTGGTTTTTCTGTCCTCACCGGTGGTGAGCAGCAGGGCGATGTTGGAGTCGTAGGCGCCGGCCACCTTGTATTTCATGAAGATGCCGGTGTCCGGGTTCAGCATGCTGATCCCCTGGTCGTCGCGGATCTCGCCTTCGATCGGCTTGGACCAGTAGCGGATCATCCCCCCCGCATGCGGGGAGAGGGAGGCGTCGGTGGCATTCAGGCGCGCCTCGACGGCGGCGTTCATGCGGACGACACGCTGCGGCTTGGGCACCCGCTTCTTGTGGCGGGCAAGGATGGCCATCGCTTCCACCAGGCTCTCAACCACGAAGAAGTCGTTCGGGTCCTCCGGGTTGACGAACTTGAGCGCGTAGCAGAGCTCGGTGACGCGGTGCTCCACCTGGATCCTGGTGTTGACCTCCATGAAATAGTGGCGGTCGCGGTCCACGATGCACTCGAAGGTGGAGGCGGAGTCAAGCCCGACGGCCTTGCCGAAGCGCTCGGATTCCTCTTCCATCCTCTTCAGGACCTTGAGGTCGCTCTCGAGGGCCTTCACCTCGGCCTTCCTGCCTGCGATCTTGGCCTCCTCGATGGCGGTCATCAGCCCTTCCTGGGTCACCGATACCTCGAGGAGCTTCTGCTCGTGCATCTGCAGGGAGCAGTCGCGGCCGCCCAGGGCGATGCACCAGTCGCCGTTGCCCAAAAGCTGGATCTCGTTGTGCCTGGTCTGCTCGATGTTGAGCTCGACCAGGACGTTCTTGTTGTCGCCCACGCCGTTGGCCTTCACCTCGTTCAGGATCTCGCGCACAAGGCCCGGGGCCTCAGAAACCGCCTTGGCGATGTCGGCGTCGGAGGCGTTCTTCTTGGTCAAAAGATCGGCCCCCAGCAGGCGCTGCCCCTTGCCGCCACCGCCGCCGATGGCTTTCAGGCGGACGCGGGACTGCGGGTGCTTCTTCAGCATTGCGGCGCACTCGGTTTCGACCTGGGCGCAGAGCTCCTCGATGGAGAAGAGGTCGATCCCCTTGTTGTAGGAGGCGTACAGGATGTGGTCGGCGAGGTCCTCCAGGGAGAGCTTCTCGTCGGCGAGCACCTTCGGATCGCACTCGAGGCTGTCGGAAGCGACCAGGGCCAGAAGCTTGTCGCGGCTGCCGTGCTTTTTCACCAGGGTTCGGGCGGTGACGTTGTCGATACCGGGGGTGACGGAGACGTTGACCGAGAGGGCGGTCCTCTTCGCCTCGTCCTTCTTGCCGGCGCCGGTCTGGGTTGCGGCGCAGGGGCCGATGAAGTTCAGGCCGGCCTTCTCGATGGCGCCCACGAACTCATCGTCCTCGGCCATGAAGCCGTAGCCGGCGAAGATGGCGTTGTAGCCGTTGTCTTTGGCGATGCTGATGATCTGGTGGATGCGCTCGACGCGCTCCTCCTTGCTGGCGCCGGTGTAGTCGGGCACGCGATGCACGCGGGTGGAGTCGGTCAGGGTGCGCAGCTCCGGGGCCAGCGCGTTCGGGTAGACGATGGAGTCCTTCTCGGAGAGCAGGATGCCGTAGTGGGTGATCCCCATCTCCTGGTAGACGTCCATGGCCTCCTTACGGATCGGGCCGCGGCAGACGATCAGCGGTTTGAGATCTTCGCAGGCGAAGGAGCGGACCCACGCGGACGGGGACAGGGAAAGCCTGCGGTCCCGGTGAATCATCGGGTTTTTAGTGTATTGTTCGGACGTGTGTGCCATCGTTTTCATCTCCGTTACGTTATAAAGCGCGGACGAGGGGCGGGCGCCCTGGCGTGCCAGCGCACCCTGCCCGAATCCAGCCGTCTCGGGCGCGCTGCTCCCCCCCTGCGCGATTCCAATTCCCATATCAGTAGTCGCCATTAGTGGAACTCCCTTTGTACGGACTGCATCGGGCCCGGTTTGTAGTGACGCAGGAAGAAGTTGATGTTTTCGCCCAGGACCTTCCTCAGGTCGGTCGGCATGACCAGCGAGGAGATGGAGCCCAGCGAGAGCGCCTCTTTCGGGTTCATCAGCTCTTTCTCGTAGCGGGAGTTGAGGAGCGCCTCCTCGGCCTTGAGCCAGTCGGCGGCTTCCTTCTCGGCGTCCGCCTTGGCGAGCTCGGGCTTGACGCCGGCCTCGATCCGCTCCTGGGTGCCACGCTTGACGCGCTCGATGACGGCGTTTCTCACCTTTCTCAGCTCGTCCTTGTAGACGAACTCCTTGCCTGCCGGCCCCATGACCGCGAGGCGGGTGGTGGGGAGTGCGAGGACCAGGTCGGCGCCGGTCGGGTAGTTGTTGTAGGATGCGTAGGCGCCGCCGTAGGCGTTCCTGAGGATCAACAGGATGCGCGGAGTGCGGATGTCGACGATGGAGTCGAGCATGGCGCGGCCGGCCTGGACGATGCCGCGGGCCTCCTGCTCACGACCCGGCAGGAAGCCGGTGGTGTCTTCCATGAAGATCATCGGGATGTTGTAGATGTTGCAGAAGCGGTTGAAGCGGGCGATCTTGTAGGCCGCGTCGCAGTCGATCTGGCCGGAGTCGACGGCGGAGTTGTTGGCGACGAAGCCGACCACGTTGCCGCCCAGGCGGCCGAAGGCGGTGACGACGTTGCGTGCGCGGTCGCGCTGCAGTTCGAAGTAGTCACCGTGGTCGCAGATCTGCTGGATGATGATGGAGACGTCGAACGGCGTGTTGAAACCGGTCGGCGAGTTGAAGGCCTTCTTCAGGAGGGTGTTGATCTCCCAGGTCTTCCTGTCGAGGGGATCGCTGGTCTCCTGGTAGGGGGCCATCACCGAGTTGTTGTCCGGGATGTAGTTGAGGAGCATGATCGCGGTCCTGAGCGCCCCGACCTCGTCCTCGACGGTCAGGTCGGCGACGCCGGACTGCCCGTGCACCTTCGGTCCGCCCAGGTCCTCGGGGGTCACGTCCTCGCCGAGAACGCTCTTGACGACGCCCGGGCCGGTGAGGCCGAAGAAGGTGTCCTTGGGCTGGATCACGAAGCTCCCCTGGCGCGGCAGGTAGGAGCCGCCGCCGGCGTTGAAGCCGAACATGCACATGATGGAGGGGACCACGCCGGAGATCTTCCTGAGCGCGGTGAAGGCCTCGGCGTAGCCGTCCAGACCACCGACGCCGGCCGGAACGAAGGCGCCGGCGGAGTCGTTCATGCCGATGACCGGGATCCCTTTCTCACCCGCCATGTAGAAGAGGCGGGCCAGCTTGTTGCCGTTGGTGGCGTCCATGGAACCGGCGCGCACGGTGAAGTCGTGGCCGTAGACTGCGACGTCGCGGCCGTGGATGTTCAGGATGCCGGTGACCAGCGAGGCGCCGTCCAGGTTCTTGCCCCAGTTCTGGAACAGGATGTTGGGCTCGCACTCGGTCAGGACACGGATCCTTTCCCAGACGGTCATGCGCTTTTTAAAGTGCTGTTTCTCGATCTGGTCGATGCTCACCGACTTGATGGGGCGCTGGATGAGGTCGTAACCTTCCTTCATCGCCTCCTCGTAGCCGCCCGTGGCGCGGGAAATCTCGCCGGGGATGTTGAACTCGACCTTCTCCGCTACGTCAAACGGATTCTTCAAAGAGGGCTTGATCATTTTATTCGACATTGTTGGCATCCTTCCGGGCGTTGGGATTTTGCATCTCTGTAAGGGGTACCGCGAAGCTCATCTACTTCCTCCTGGCGTTGATATTAAAAAAGTGTTGCAAATGTTCGTCAGTTATCGAAAACGTCAACCTCCGGGCGGAAAAAAGGGGTGCTCCTGGCGGAGGATTTTTTTAGTCTCCCTGAATCTGGAGGGCAAGGAGACGGTGGCCGCCGGTTGCCGTGGGGGTGCGGGACCCTGGTGTGCCGGAGGACGGATGCTGCTCTATTGCGGGTATTTGGCGAATCTGAAGGGGTTGTATCGGTAAGAAAGGTTCTTTTGGCCGGGCAGAAGGATCGTCCTTTGGGTATCGGACAGTTCCTGAAATTTCATTTTGGCTAAATACGATTTCGGGCTGATTTAACCTGGCCTGGGTGCGCCGTGACTGCTAATGAGGCGTAGTAAAACGAACTGTTGTTTTACTTTTTAGGCGCGTACTCTTCATAAGGTTTTGCTTGGCTTTTGTCAATAAGAAAAAGCGTGTATACACGCAAAGTGCTGGAAATAGGGAAGGTTGTAAAGTGAGGCTAAAAAGAAGGGGGGAGGGGGCTGACAGGGGTTGCCTGTCAGCGCCTGATTTTGCGGGCCAGAAGCTCGACGGTATGCAATACCCTCGTTTTATCTCCTGCTTGTTTCAAGCCGTCGGAGAGTTGCATGATGCAGCCGGGGCACCCGGTGACCACGGCGTCGGCACCGGTGTCGATGATGGCCTTGCTCTTGCCGGCATTTATGTCCAGGGAACTCTCGTAGTGGTAGACGTTGAAGGTCCCCCCCAACCCGCAGCAGCGGTCGGCCCCGTCCATCTCGATCAGCTCCAGTCCAGGGGTCTGCGTGAGCAGGGTGCGCGGTTGTTTCGCGATGCCGGCGGTCCTGTGGTGGCAGGGGTCGTGGTAGGTGACGCGCATCCTCTGGCCGGTGCCGGTCTCCTCCGGATGAAGTCCAAGCTTTTGCAGCAGCACCGCTGCATCCACCGTTTTATCCGCCACCGCCTGGAGCCGCGCCTTCAGTTCGGGGTTTCTCTTTCCGATCACCAGCGGGTAGAGCTTGTGCAGCGCGCCGCCGCAGGTGGCGCAGGCGGTCATCACGTAATCCGCCTCATGTTTCTCGATGGCTGCCAGGTTCTGCTCGGCCAGCTCGCGCACCGTCTCCAGGTCGCCGCCGGACATTCCCGGCAGGCCGCAGCACTGTTGTCCCTGCGGGATGATCACGGTGCATCCCAGGTGACGGAACAGCGCCAGCGTCGCCTCACCGATCTCGGTATAGACGAAGTTGGTCATGCACCCCACGAAGAATACGATGGTCGGTTTGCCCGGCTCTCCCTTGATGATTTCGGGATGCCGTTTCATAAACGGCTTCTTGGCGATCTGGGGCACGTGACGGCTGCCTCCCAAAAACGGCATCGGGAACCGGAGCCTGAGGCCCGAAGTGCTGGGGATCTTGCGGAAGAAGACCGGTCCCAGTACGGCGGCGGCCAGCGCCCCGAAGTTCATCAACTTGCGGTTCTTGATCACCTGCCCCACCGCCTTGTGGAAGGTGGTGAGGCCGCGCCGCTGCGCCAGGGCCTCGCGGGCGGCGATGACGATCTCGTCGGTGGGGACCTGGTTCGGGCACTTGTCGACGCAGCTGCCGCACAGAAGGCACTTGGACATGGCTGAATAGGTGCCATCGTCGAGGGTGATGTCCCCCTTCACCAGGTGCTGGGCCAGGGCCACCTTGCCGCGCGCCGTGGCCGGCTCGCGCTGGAAGGTGCCGAAGGCGGGGCAGTTGGCGCGGCAGGCGCCGCACTTGACGCATTTCTTCATCTCTTGAGCTACCCGCTCGAGCGGGTCGGTTTGCTTCTTGGTCATGCTTGGTTTCTCTCTTCCTTGAATGCCGCTACCGGTTGCGAACCCGGTGGAGCCGATGGACCTCGTGAACCGGGGGGGCGTCCATTGCGAATGCTCCTTACGGCAGCATCTTGCCGGGGTTCAGGATGTTGTTCGGATCCAGGGCGGCCTTGATGGCCTTCATCGCGGTTATCTGGTCCGCGTTCAGCTCCAGGGGGATATAGGGCTGCTTCGCGAGCCCGACGCCGTGCTCGCCGGACATGGTGCCCCCCAGGTCCAGCGCCGCCTGGAACACTTCCTTGATCGCCTCATGCGCCTTCTCGAGCTGACCCGGCACGCTCTTGTCGATCATGATGTTGACGTGGATGTTGCCGTCGCCGGCATGCCCGAAGTTGACGATGGGGATGTCGTAACGCTTCTGGATCACCTCGATGCGACGGATCACGTCCGGCACCTTGCTCCTGGGGACCACGATGTCCTCGTTGAACTTGTCCGGGTTCACGTCTCGCAACGACGGCGACACCAGGCGGCGCACCCGCCACAGTTCCTCGCTTTCGGCTGCGTCCTTGGCCACCCGGAACTGCACCAGCCCCAGCGGCTCGATCAGCTTGTGGATCTGCCCGGCCTGCTTCTCTATCAGGTCCCGGTCGCCGTCCACCTCGATCAGGAGCACCGCGCGGGCGCTTTCCGGCATCCCCAGGTTGAAGCGGCGCTCGACGCAAGTAAGTGTCGCGTGGTCCATGAACTCCAGCGTGGTCGGGATGATCTTGTTCTTGATGATGGTGGAGACCGCGCGTGCCGCGCCGTCGATGGAATCGAACACGGTCAGCATCGTCTTCTTCGAGTCCGGGTAGGGGAGGAGCTTGAAGATGATCTTGGTGATGATCCCGAGTGTTCCCTCGGAGCCGCAGAGGAGCTTGGTCAGGTCGTAGCCGACCACCCCCTTCACGGTCTCACCGCCGGTGCGGATGATGGCGCCGGTCGGGAGCACCACCTCGAGTCCCATGACGAAGTCCTTGGTGACCCCGTACTTCACGGCACGCGGACCGCCAGCGCATTCTGCGACGTTGCCACCCAGGGTGGAGAACTTGAGCGACGCCGGGTCGGGGGGGTAGAAAAGGCCCAGCTTCTCGACCGCCATCTGGAACGTCTCGGTGACCACGCCTGGTTCCACCTCGGCCACGAGGTTGTCGGTATCGATCCTGAGGATGCGGTTCATCCTGGTGGTGACCAGCACCACGCCCCCCCCTTTGGGGAGGGCTCCGCCGGTGAAGCCGCTACCGGCCCCTCTCGGGAAGACCGGGACGTTCTCCTTGTTGGCGAGCTGCAGGATCCGGGAGACCTGCTCGGCGCTCTCCGGGTGCACCACGGCGTCCGGGAGGAATTCCATCTGCGTGGCATCGTAGCCGTAGCAGATCAGGTCCTGCGCGCCGGTGGCGATGTTGTCGGCTCCGACGATGTCGGTGAGTTGCTGAAGGGTGCGTGCGTCTAGCATCTAATAATTTCCTTTCGTCAATTGCTCCTCCCCCAGGAGGGGGGGAGGTCGGGTGGGGGCATCAAACGGCAGCCCCCTCCCTGTACCTCCCCCTCCGGGCCTTTGCCCATCGCAGGGCTTCGGTCCGCAGGCGGGGGCGGGGACGTTGGGCGCGGTTTTCTTGATCAGGTCTGCATAACCGGCAGTACCGTCCCCCCCTCCGGGATCAGGTAGGCCTGGTAGCGGTCCGGCAGCATGGGGAGCGCGAGTTGCAGCGCCTCGTCGAGCGTCGTGGCGGGAATCATCCCCATGGTGCGCACCTCTTCCGCCGGAAGCTTGGATACCAGCACGATCCTGAAGCGTTCCGCCTTCTCCTTGACCGACCACGCGGTCTGGCCGTTTATCTCGTAGCGCTTCCTGAGAGCGGACTCCAGTTCGGCGCAGGTTTCATGGCCGAACCAGTTGAAGAAAGTGGCGTTTCCGTAGCCGTCGCGGCATTCGGCCAACAGGATCATGACACCGCCGGGCTTGAGGGCGCGGCTGGCGTATTCCATCGACTTGTGCGCCTGGATCAGGTTGATGTCCTTGGGGAACCCCCCGCAGGACACGACGACCAGGTCTCCCTTCTCGTCGATCGGCGCGGAAAACGTGTCTTTGTAGAAACGGCACCCGCAGAGGTGCGCGTCGCGCCACTCACCGGCGAAGGCGGCGATGATATGTTTGTCCGGGCCGAGGGCGGTGTTCAGGACGAAGTCGGGTGCCACCATCCCGCAGGCCTCCAGCATGGCTTCGTGCACCGGGTTCCCATCGAGGCTCCCGGTAACCGCCTTCGGGTGTCTGCCGCCACCCTCTTCCGGGTTCAACAGGGAGAAGTGGCTCGCCATGCAGCTCTTGCGGCTGGAGACGCCGGGGAGGATGCTCTTGCGGCCGCCGCCGAAACCCGCGAAGTAGTGGAAGGTGACGGCTCCGGTCAGGATGACCCGGTCCGCCTCGGTAACCCGGCGGTTCACTTCCACCGGCACGCCCCTCATGGTGTCGCCGAGATAGACCAGTTCGCCGGGGTCGTCGCAGTCGTGATCGGTCACCTTAATCCTGCCGTACAACTCTCCCACGATCCTCTTGTGCTCCGCCGGGGTCTGCTTGCGGTGGATCCCCAGCGCGATGAGGATCTCTATATCGCGATCCTTTATGCCGACGGAGTTCAGCCGGGAGACCAACAGGGGAAGGTAGATCTCGCTCCCGGTGGGACGGGTCACGTCGGAGGTGACGATGACCACACGGTCGCCGGAGGCAAAACTCGCCAGGGAACCGGCGCAGCTGTCGAGAGCGCGCTCGATCAACTCGACCGGCGTCCCCTGCCGCTGGATAGGGCGGGGGCTCAGCACGGAAAGGAGATGTTCCGGGGCAAGCTGCAGAGGATAGCTGTTGTCGCCGCATTTAAGCTCGAGCATCGGGTTATGATACATATTCGACCTCCGATACGCAACTGTTTACCAGATCCAACTGGTTGGATAAGGAATTGAAGTGACTGGCTTAGATGTGGACAAGCTGACTCTCTCGCAGGGCGAGGGGCGGGCGAATGATTATTCGCCCCTACAGGGCACCCGGGGGTTGTCACACCCTCACTCCGGTCGGGCAGGTCAGGTTCTGCCGGAGCAGACGTATGTGTGGTAGTGGGGAAGTATACGCGGAATTGATAAAAATATTTTAAGAATAGTCCAGCGTGGATATGAATTAGATTGACAAAACGGGGCGTTTTCGATAACAATCACCCGTTTTTATGACTGTGTTGGAAGGCACGCCTTTTTTGAGGCATATCCAAATAGGAGGAATTTTTTCAATGGAACAGTATGCAGTAGTCTTCGCCCTGGTCTGTGCCGCGGCAGCAGTCGCCTACGGCCTCATCTCGGCCCAGTGGATCCTGGGGCTGCCCCAGGGTAACGAGCGGATGAAGCAGATCGCAGCCGCGATCCAGGAAGGCGCCGGCGCCTACATGAAGCGTCAGTACACCATCATCGCGGTGGTGGGCGTTGCCATGTTCGTGGCTCTCTTCGCCTCCCTTGGCTGGATGACCGCAGTCGGCTTCCTGGTCGGTGCAGTCTTCTCCGGCCTCACCGGCTTCATCGGGATGTTCGTCTCGGTACGCGCCAACGTGAGGACCACCGAGGCTGCCAAGTCCGGCATCCACAAGGCTCTCAACGTCGCTTTCAAGGGCGGCGCCATCACCGGCATGCTGGTCGTCGGTCTGGGCCTTCTGGGCGTGGCTGGCTACTACATGTTCCTGCAGGCCGTCATGCCGGGCGCTCCGGTGAAGGACGTTGTCAGCCAGCTGGTCGGCCTCGGCTTCGGCGGTTCGCTGATTTCCATCTTCGCCCGTCTGGGTGGCGGCATCTTCACCAAGGGCGCTGACGTCGGCGCCGACCTGGTGGGCAAGGTCGAAGCGGGTATCCCTGAAGACGACCCCCGCAACCCGGCAGTTATCGCTGACAACGTCGGCGACAACGTCGGCGACTGCGCCGGCATGGCTGCCGACCTCTTCGAGACCTACGCCGTTACCCTGATCGCCGCCATGCTGCTGGGCGCAATCAGCTTCGGCAACCCGGGCGCCGTCAGCTACCCGCTGATCCTGGGCGGCATCTCCATCATCGCCTCCATCATCGGCACCTACTTCGTCAAGCTGGGCGCCTCCGGCAAGATCATGGGCGCTCTCTACAAGGGTCTCATCGCCTCCGGCGTGATCGCCTGCATCGCCTTCTACTTCGTCACCGTGCAGATGTTCCCGCAGGGCCTCGCCGAGGCCAACGGTGCGGTCATCTCCTCGACCAACATCTTCATCTCCGCCATCGTCGGTCTGGTCGTTACCGGTGCCATCTTCTGGATCACCGAGTACTACACCTCCACCGAGTTCGCCCCGGTCAAGCACATCGCCGAGGCTTCCAAGACCGGCCACGCCACCAACATCATCGCCGGCCTGGGCATCTCCATGAAGTCCACCGCTCTTCCGGTCATCGTCATCTCCGCGGGCATCATCGTCGCATCCAACTGCGCCGGTGTGTACGGCATCGCCATCGCCGCTGTCTCCATGCTCTCCCTGACCGGCATCGTCGTCGCCATGGACGCCTACGGCCCGATCACCGACAACGCCGGCGGCATCGCCGAGATGGCCGAGCTGGACGATTCCGTTCGCGCCGTCACCGACCCGCTCGACGCGGTCGGCAACACCACCAAGGCGGTCACCAAGGGCTACGCCATCGGCTCCGCAGGTCTCGCGGCCATCATCCTGTTCACCTCCTATGTCCAGGAGCTGACCATCGCCGACAAGACCTTCTCCCTCTCCGATCCGAAGATCATCGTCGGTCTCTTCATAGGCGGCATGCTCCCCTACTACTTCGCCGCTATGTGCATGGAAGCCGTCGGTAAAGCAGGCGGCGCGGTCGTCGACGAAGTCCGTCGCCAGTTCCGCACTATCGCAGGCATCATGGAAGGTACCGGCAAGCCGGACTACGCCGCCTGCGTCGACATCGTGACCAAGACCGCTCTCAAAGAGATGGTTATCCCGGGCCTCATCCCGATCCTCGCCCCTATCGTCGTCGGCTTCACCCTCGGCCCCAAGGCTCTGGGTGGCGTCATCGTCGGCTCCATCGTCACCGGTATCTTCGTGGCCATCTCCATGACCACCGGCGGCGGCGCTTGGGACAACGCGAAGAAGTACATCGAGGACGGCTACCACGGCGGCAAGGGTAGCGAAGCCCACAAGGCTGCCGTTACCGGCGACACCGTAGGCGATCCGTACAAGGACACCGCCGGCCCGGCGGTCAACCCGATGATCAAGATCATCAACATCGTGTCGCTG
Organism: Geomonas subterranea; assembly: GCF_019063845.1. Taxonomy (NCBI): domain Bacteria; kingdom Pseudomonadati; phylum Thermodesulfobacteriota; class Desulfuromonadia; order Geobacterales; family Geobacteraceae; genus Geomonas; species Geomonas subterranea. Next base: position 3,075,117 of record NZ_CP077683.1, on the reverse strand, counting down.
CTCATCGTTCCGCTGTTGAACAAGATGTAGCACCGGCTTTTAGCTGAAGCGAAAAAGGCGTCCCGGATTTCCCGGGGCGCCTTTTTTGTTAATTAATAAATTGATTGCGCTAGAAACGATCCGGAATTTGTACTGTTTCGTTCGGAATAGTGCAATCCTGGACGAAATTCCACTATTCTGACGGAAATAGTACAATCCTGGATGAAATAGCACTATTTGGTTTGGAATAGTGCAAACTTGGTCCGGAATAGCACTGTTTCGTGTGGAATAGTGCAAACCTGAGCCGGAATAACACTATTCCGCTGGAAATAGTGAGATCTCGGGACTAGTTTGCACTATTTTCTTTGGAATAGTGCAAAACCAGTTGGGATTGCACTATTTCGCATGACGATGGTGAATTGTTTGGCGGAAGTGTGAAATTCCGCGCGCACGGGAGCTGTTACGCACGGACAGAGCCGCGGCGGGCTTCACGACTGGCGTAGATGTAGGGAAGGTGATCGCTAATGATTTCCTGCATGGCTTGTTGCGCGGGGGGGGGCGCAGATTCCGACGGGAGCCGCGTCTAAACCGTTTGGTCCGGTCGCTACGCCTGGGGCTGGTATCCTTCGTTTTTCTCCCTCGATGCTTTTTCCCTTGCGGGAGTTCTCTCTGCCATAGCCTGCCTCAACTTCTCTTCGCCAAGTTTCCTCTTTATTCCCTCCAGATAGAGCCGCTCGTACTTCTCGGCGGCATTCTCCCAGGTGAAACGTTTTGCCATCGCGTTTTGGCGCAACGCCGCTATCCCTTCCGGATCGTGATACCAGGTGTGGACTGCCCAGCCGACCGTGTCGAAAAGCGCGCCGGCGTCCGGGTTCCAAAACTTGAAGCCGTCCCCGGTGCGCTCTGCGGCGTTGAAGTTCTGCACGGAGTCGTCCAGTCCGCCGGTCGCGCGCACGATGGGAAGGGTGCCGTAGCGCATGCTGTACATCTGGTTCAAGCCGCAGGGTTCGAAAGCCGAAGGCATCAGGAAGAAATCGCAACCGGCCTCGATGCGGTGGGCCAGGCTGTTGTCGTAGCCGATGCGGCAGGCGAAGCGATCGGGCCGGTCCGCCGCAACACCGCCGAAATAGAAGTGGGCCCAAGGCTCGCCCGCACCGAGAAGAACCAGTTGGATGTCGAGTTCGAGAAGTCGCGGCAGTGCCTGCGCCAACACGTCGATCCCCTTCTGTTTCACCAGGCGTGACACCATGCCGATCAGCGGCACGTCCTCGCGCTCGGGAAGCCCGAGCGAGCGCTGCAACTCCCTCTTGCAAACGCCCTTGCCGCCCATGTCCCGGGCGCTGAAGTTCGCGGGGAGGAAGCGGTCCTCTTCCGGATTCCATTCGTGGTAGTCGACGCCGTTCAGGATGCCGGAGAGTGTCTCGGAGCGCTGGCGCACCACTCCTTCCAGTCCCCAGCCGTACTCGGCGGTCTGGATCTCTCTCGCGTAACCTTCGCTGACCGTGTTCAGCATGGTGGCGTGGTAGATCCCCCCCTTGAGCAGGTTCACCTGGTTGTCCATCTCCAGTTCCAGGAAGGTGAAGTGGTGCCAGCCGATGCCGAGAACATCCATGGCCCCCTCGTAGAAGCTCCCCTGGTGCTGCATGTTGTGAATGGTGAGCAGCGAGGCGGCCTGCGCGAGGTGGTGGTCGTGGCGGTACCAGGTATTCATCAGCACCGGCACGGCAGCAGTGTGCCAGTCGTGCGCGTGCACCAGGTCGGGGGGGAACTGGAGCATCTTGCAGAGCTCGAGGCTCGCCTTGGAAAGGAAGATGAAGCGGTTGTCGTTGTCGAGGTACCCCTGGTTGTCTCTCTCGTAGAGAGAATCGCGCCCGTAGAAATCTTCATGCTCAAGGAAGTAGATCGGGACGTTCGAGCCGGGCATGATCCCCTGGTACACGCCACAGTACATGTTGCCGATGATCCCCATGGGAACGACCAGGACGCCGGGGAGTTGGCGCAGCTGGTAGCGCTCGCGGTCCACCTTGTAGTAGCGGGGCATCACCACGCGGACGTCGTGACCGCGCGCTTCGAGGTACTTGGGGAGGGCGCCGACCACGTCGGCCAAGCCCCCTTCCTTCGCGAAGGGGACCGCTTCTGAGGCGGTGATCAGGATGTTCAGACGCATTACGATCGGCTCCTGTTGCTGGTCTTGTGCCGTTAGGCCTCACAAAAATACCAGAACAAGATGTAACACGCAATGAGGTTGTGTTAATTATTCCGACGCTCGCTCCGTCTTCATGCCGCGCAGCGTAGCCACCCGGTCCACGACCGGCGGATGGCTGTAGTAGAAGGCCGCGTAGAGCGGGTGCGGGTGCAGGTTTGAAAGGTTCTCCGTGGAAAGCTTCACCAGTGCAGAGGCGAGTGCATCGGGGGCGCCGGACAGGTCGGCGGCGAAGCGGTCGGCTTCCCACTCGTTGCGGCGTGAAAGCCACGAGCCGATGGGAGTGAGCGGGAAGGAGACGATGGAGAATATGAAACTGACCATGAGGATCTGGGCCAGAAACGACGCCTCCGGGAGACCGAAGAGCTGCGGCAGCCCGCCCCAGGCGATAACCTGGTGCACCAGGAAGAGGAGTGCCAGCGCGGCAGCCTCCATGAGCAGCAGGCGTTTCCAGATGTGTCCCTTCTTCCAGTGCCCTGCCTCGTGCGCAAGGATGGCGAGCACCTCGGGGCGCTCCATCTGCTTGAGGAGCGTGTCGTAGAGGACGATCCGCTTCACCCGGCCGATGCCGGTGAAGTAGGCGTTGGAGTGCAGGCTGCGGCGGGAAGCATCCATCTGCTGCACGTCCTTCACCCTGAGGCCGGCCTTTTGCAGCATCTCGCGGATCTCCTCCTCCAACTCCGGGTCCCCGAGCGGCTCGAACTTGGAGAAGAGCGGCTCGATGATGTACGGTGAGGCGTAGATCATGACGATGGAGAAGATGGCGAAGAAACCCCAGACCCAGAGCCACCAAAGCTCCGGCGAGTGCCGGACCAGCAGAAGTGCAGCGCTGATCACGATGGCGGTGAGGGCGGCCGAGATCAGGGTCGACTTGAGAAGATCCGAAAGCCACAGTCCCGGGGTGGTGGTGTTGAAGCCGTAGCGCCGCTCCAGGCGGAAGGTGCTGTAGAGCGAGAAGGGGATGTCGAGAACCTCCTGGATCATGGTGAGGACCAGCATGAACAGCACGCCCCGGAGTACGAAGGAGCCCGTGAGCGATGCGATCCAGCTGTCGTAGAGCGGTAGCAGCGGGGTAAACATGAAGATGAGCAGGAGGGCGCTGTCGTAGATGGAGTCAACCAGGGCCAGCCTGCTCTGCGCCAGCGTGTAGCTCGCGGATTTGGCGAGCGCCTCGGCGTCGACGGCGTCCGCGAACCCTTCCGGCACTGTGCCGCCGTGGCGCCGAAGGTGGCGCAGGTTCAGGTAGCGCAGCAGGCAGACCGCCGCGAATCGTGTGAGGTAGAGGGCGATCAGCAGAGTGGTGGTGGACATGGTTATTTCCCCTGGAGAGTTCGAAAGGGCAGCCGTTGGCGCTTCTGCGCCGAACTATTAAAAAAGGCCCTCCGTGTGGACGGAGGGCCTTTCCTTACTTGAGCGCGGCGCGTGTTACTTCTTCACGCTCCCCTTCTCGATGATGGCGGTGTACTTGTAGCCGCCGCCGAAGTCCTTGTCCTTGGCGAGGGTGCCGGAAACGGTGATTACATCGCCCTCTTCCGCGTTGTCGGTAGTGGTCACGACGAGGTCGTTGGTCTTCTTCTTGTCGTTACCGGTGCCGTCCTGCAGGTGCAGCCAGTTCTTGTTCATGATACCGTTGGCGACCTTCACCACCTGGCCGCGCACTACGACCTGCTTTCCGTTCAGGGAGCCGCGCTTGGTGAAGATCTCCTCCACGGTGTAGGCGTTGGCGCCGGCTGCTTTCTCTACCTTGATCTTCTCGCCGGGGGCGGCCTTTTTGGCTTCTTTGGCCGGCTTGGCAGCTGCACCCTTCACTTCCGGCGCGTTGCAGAACAGGATGAGTTCGAACGTGCGGTTCAGGGTCTTGCTCTGGAACTTGTTCATCGGCATGCAGCCCTGGAAGGTAAGCGTATCGCCAACGCGGGTTTCGAGGACCGGGTAGGCAACCCAGGTCTTGGTGCCGTCGGCGACTTCGAGATTTGCGTAGGTGTAGCCGCCGCCTGCCATGGTCTCGATGACCTTGCCGGTCGGGTTGGCGTTCACCTCGGCCGCCCCTGCTTCGGCGGGAGCCGCGCCGCCCATCATCATGGAATGGCCGCTCTTGGACATGCTCTTCTGGATGGCTTCGACTTTCGACTCGGCTTTTTCGGGTGCCTTGGCAGCGGTGTCGGCTTTGACCTCGGCCTTCTCGGCAGCTTTCGGCGCCGCGACCGCTTCGACCTTGGCATCAGCCTTCTCGGGTGCCTTCGGTGCGTCAGCACAGGTCCCGGCCACCGGCAGTGCCAGCGTGACGAGGACGGACATAATGGTGGAATAACGCTTCATGCAAACTCTCCCCCGCATCGAAATGCCGCTTGAGCGGCGCAAAACTGAAGCTTTGCGCCGCGTACAATAGCAGCTTAAGGACAAAATATCAATTTGTTAATTTTTGCTTATTGTATTCACTGCTTCCTGGCGATGACCAGTGTTGTCCCGTCTCCCGCCACATCGACGCCGACCGTGTCGCCGGGGCCGAATTTCCCTTCCAGCAGCATGAGCGCCAGCGGGTCCTGGATTTTGCGCTGCAGGGCGCGTTTCAGGGGGCGCGCGCCGTAAGCCGGGTCGTATCCCTCCCGGGCCAGGAATTCGCGGGCCTGCTCGGTGACCTCGAGGCCGATGCTCTTTTCCTCAAGCCGTTTGGTCAGCGACTGCAGCTGAATGGAAACGATCTCCTTGATGCGCTCCAGAGGAAGCGCGTGGTAGATGACGATCTCATCGACGCGGTTCAGGAACTCGGGCTTGAAGGCTTCGCGGAGCGTCTCCATGACCTCGGACTGCATCTTCGCGTAATCGGTGGCGCCGTACTGCTGAATCCACTGGGATCCCAGGTTGCTGGTCATGATGATCACCGAGTTCTTGAAGTCGACCGTCCTTCCCTGCCCGTCGGTGAGCCTGCCATCGTCTAGGATCTGCAGGAAGACGTTGAACACCTCGGGATGCGCCTTTTCGATCTCGTCGAAGAGCACGATGCAGTAGGGACGGCGTCGCACCGCCTCGGTGAGTTGCCCCCCCTCCTCGTACCCCACGTATCCCGGAGGGGCTCCGATCAGGCGGGCCACCGTGTGCTTCTCCTGGTATTCGCTCATGTCGATGCGCACGATGGCCTGGTCGTCGTCGAAAAGGAATGACGCGAGGGCGCGTGCCGTCTCGGTCTTGCCGACCCCGGTCGGCCCGAGGAAGATGAAGGAGCCGATGGGACGGTTGGGGTCGGAGAGGCCGCTTCTGGCGCGGCGCACGGCGTTGGCGACCAGGGTGAGCGCCTCGTTCTGGCCCACCACCCGGCTTTTCAGTCGCTCTTCCATGCGCACGAGCTTCTCGCTCTCGGTTTCCAGCATCCGGTTCACCGGGATGCCGGTCCACTTGGCGACCACTTCGGCCACCATCTCGGCATCCACCTCTTCGGGAAGCATCTTCCCTTCCTTCTGGATCTGTTCCAGGGTGAGGCGCTTGTCCTCGATCTCCTTTTCGATGGCGGGGATTTCGCCGTAGCGGATCTCGGCGGTCCGGGCCAGAAGGCCGTCGCGTTCGGCGCGCTTCGCCTCTTCAGCCTTGTTCTCCTTGCGCTGCTTCAGCTCGCCCAACTCGGCCAGGATGTTCGTTTCCCTTTTCCAGTGGCTGTTCAGTTCGTCGGACTGCGCCTTTAGCGCGGCAAGTTCCTCTTCAAGCTTCTTGAGCCTTTCAAGCGACTTCGGATCATGCTCGCGGAGCATCGCCTCGCGCTCTATCTGGAGCTGGATGACACGCCGGTCGATCTCGTCGATCTCCGTCGGTTTCGAATCGAGCTCGATCCTCAGCCGGGAGGCTGCCTCGTCGATCAGGTCGATCGCCTTGTCCGGGAGGAACCGGTCCGTGATGTAGCGGTCGGAAAGGGTCGCGGCTGCGATGATGGCGGAGTCCTTGATCTGGATCTTGTGGTAGTTTTCGTACTTCTCCTTCAGGCCGCGCAGGATGGAGATGGTCTCCTCCACGCTCGGCTCCCCGGCGTAGACCTGCTGGAAGCGCCGCTCGAGGGCGGCGTCCTTTTCGATGTGCTTTCGGTATTCGTTCAGTGTGGTGGCACCGATGCAGTGCAATTCGCCGCGGGCGAGGGCGGGCTTCAGCATGTTCGACGCGTCCATGGCGCCTTCCGCGGCACCTGCGCCGACCAGGGTGTGCATCTCGTCGATGAAGAGGATGATCTTGCCCTCCGAGCGCGCAACCTCCTTGATCACGGCCTTGAGCCGCTCCTCGAATTCGCCGCGGTACTTGGCGCCGGCGATGAGGGCCCCCATGTCGAGCGCCATGACCACCTTGTCCTTGAGCGTCTCGGGTACGTCGCCGGAGACGATGCGCTGGGCAAGCCCTTCGGCGATGGCGGTCTTGCCGACCCCAGGCTCGCCGATCAGGACCGGGTTATTCTTGGTGCGGCGGGACAGCACCTGGAGCACGCGGCGGATCTCGTCGTCGCGCCCGATCACCGGGTCGAGTTTGCCTTGGCGGGCCAAGTCGGTCAGGTCTCGGCAGTATTTCGCCAGCGCCTGGTATTTCTGTTCCGGGTCCTGCTCGTTGACCGCCTCGCCTCCGCGCAATTCCTTGAGGGCGGACAAAATGCCGTCGCGGGTCACGCCGTTCTGGCTCAGGAGCCTGCCACTCGGGGTGTCCTTGGAAGCGACCAGCGCCAGCAGCAGGTGTTCCGTGGACACGAACGAATCGTGCATCGCATCCGCTTCCTTCTGGGCCTGGTCCAGGACGCGGTTGAGGGCAGCCGAGAGCCCGACCTGCGCACCGCCGGTCACCTTCGGCAGGCGTTTGAGCACCTCGTCCACGCTCTCGCGCAGGCGCGGCAGGGGAGCGCCGATCTTCTTGATGAGGTCGGGCACGAAGCCACCTTCCTGGTTGATGAGGGCGAGCAAAAGGTGCTCGGCTTCAATGCTGGGAGCCGACATGGCGAGGGCGTTTTCGTGCGCCGTCGCAATCGCTTCCTGGGTCTTCACGGTCATTTTCTCAGGTCTGATCATGGGTTTCCTCCTAAGTCTTAAAAGAAGATAGGGAGGGGAGGGAGGTGTGTCAAGGTAGTCGACGGTTTTTAGCCTGGCGTAACCCGGCCCGACGGAGAAACGACCATCGTGGCAAGGCTTGTAGTGCGCGACAAGATATGGCATTATCCGGCAGCGTAAGAAAGCCGCAGTTCAGAACGGGCGGACAAGATCCGGCAGGTGCTGGTAACGGCGTTGAGAGGCTTTGCAGGGGAGCGGAGTTGGCAAAGGTGAATCGCAAGGATAACGGAGTTGGCGAGAAAGAGTATCTGGATGCCGAGGCCGAACTCGACCTGGCGGCTGATGACGAGCTGGATGACGACCTCGATCTGGCGGCCGACGAGCATCTGTTCTATGGCGAAGATCCAGACGAAGTTCTCGATGATGACCAGGACGACGGCGAGGAGTTGGTATGGGACGCCGACGAGTTGTCGAAGCCGGTCGCGGCCACGCCGGGATGCGCGGTCAGTTTCTTCCTGGATAACAAGCGCCATCACGCCATCTGCCTCGCCGTGATCGGTGACGAGGTCCTCCTCGAGCATAAAGACGCCACGCGCTGCTTCCTGTTCATCGCCAAGATAACGGAGATAGTGCCGCGCATCCGTCGTGGCGTGGTCTCCGCCACCATCACCGTGGGCGCCTTGAAGCGTTGCCGCTACCGGTCGGTCCCGAAGAAGTGGCTCCAGGAAATGATCAGGGCGGGCCAGACCTGGAAGGGAGTCGAGGGGCCAGGCAAAGTCGCGCCGGCTCCGGGCGAACTGCTGAGCGGCCAGATGGAGCTCTTTTGAAACGTGGCGGCGTGTCGATCTTCGGCTAGTCCTCTTCGGCTAGTCCTCTTCGGCGAGTCCCCTCTCCCTCGGGGAGAGGGTGCCCAACGGGCGGGTGAGGGCGTCGCCACGAAGCGAAAAAAATGCAGCTGCCGACACCCTCACCCTGTCCTCTCCCAGGGGAGAGTGGATGTGGCGAAAGATCATGCGATGCGGATGTCGATAGGATGCGCGCGGGGAAGGGACAACGTGGTGGGAAAACGTGAAAGGGGACAGGCTTAAAAGTAGCCTGTCCCCTTTTCTTCTGCGTAGACGTCGGTTATTTTACTTTTCTGATCCAGCCGAACTTGTCTTCGATCTTGCCGGTCTGAATGCCGGTCAGGGTGTCGTACAGGGTCTGGGTGTGCTTGCCGACGCCGCCGTCGCCGACCTGGACGGTCTCACCGGCATAGCAGAGGGTGCCGACGGGGGTGACCACCGCGGCGGTGCCGCTGCCGAAGGCTTCGGTGATCTTGCCGGCCTTCAGGTCCCGCATCAGGTCGTTCACGTCGATCCTGCGCTCCTCTATCTTGAGCCCCAGGGACTTCGCCAGGGTGAGCACGGAGTCGCGGGTGATGCCGTGCAGGATGCTCCCCTCCAGCGGGGCGGTGACGATGGTGTCGCCGTAGGCGAAGAACATGTTCATGGAGCCCACTTCCTCGATGTAGCGCTTGTGCACGCCATCCAGCCAGAGCACCTGGTCGTACCCTTTCTTCTTGGCCTCGAGACCCGCCTTCAACGAGCTGGCGTAGTTCCCGCCGGTCTTGGCTTCACCGGTGCCGCCGGGGGTGGCGCGGACGTACGTGTCCTCGACCATGATCTTCACGGGGTTGAAGCCGGCGGCGTAGTAGGCGCCCACCGGGGAGAGGATGACGTAGAAGTAGTAGTGGTCGGAGGGCTTGATGCCGACGTGCGGCTCCACCGCGATCATGGCGGGACGGATGTAGAGCGAAGTCCCCTCGCTCCCCGGGACCCATGCCTTCTCCTGGGCCACCAACTGCTCGATCCCCTTCACGAAAAGCTCTTCCGGGACCTCGGGCATGCAGAGCCGGTCGGCGGAGTGGTTGAAGCGGCGCGCATTCATCTCAGGGCGGAACAGGGCGATGGTGCCGTCCGCCCACTTGTAGGCTTTGAGCCCTTCGAAGATTTCCTGCGCGTAGTGCAAAACGAGCGCCGCGGGGTCGATCTGGAACGGCTCGTACTTCTTGATGCGCGCATCGACCCACCCCTGACCCGCTTTCCACTCGACCAGCAGCATGTAATCGGTAAAAATCCTGCCGAAGCCGAGCTGCGACTCGTCTGTATACTTGGCCTTCTTCTCCCCCTCGCTAATCGGTATTACCCTGATCTCCATGTGGCAGAACCTCCGGTTTTTCGGCGCCAGGCGTCGCTTTATTTCGAACTTTTCGTTTACCACATTAACTGCGGGGCGTGCAAGTAATTTAACCCCGCATATTATCGGGACATCCCCTTGATTTTTTACATGGCACTTGCTATATTTATTAGCGCTCAAGAGTGGAGAGTGCTAACAAGCAGGAGGCAAAACCAGCACTCACAAGGGAGAGACCAACATGACGCACGCAATGCCGGTACCTATAGACAGCCTTACCCTGTACCTCACGGAAATCAACCGTTTTCCGCTTCTGTCGGCGGATGAGGAGATGGATCTGGCCTGCAGGTTTCGGGACGAGGGGGACCTGGAGGCGGCTCACAAGCTGATCACCTCCAACCTCAGGTTCGTCGTGAAGATCGCCGGGGAGTACCGCTCCTACGGCATGAAGATGCTGGACCTGATCCAGGAGGGGAACGTCGGCCTGATGATGGCCGTCAGGAAGTTCGATCCCGCCAAGGGGGTACGTCTCATCTCGTATGCCGTGTGGTGGATCAGGGCGTACATCCAGAATCACATCATCTCCGCCTGGAGCCTTTTGAAGATCGGCACCACCCAGGCGCAGAGGAAGCTCTTCTTCAAGCTGAACCAGGCCAAGCAGGCGATTATCAACATGACCGGCGAAGGGGACCTGCATGCCGCGGCCATCTCGCTGGACGTGAAGGATGCCGAGGCGCAGGAGATGGAACAGCGCCTGAGGGGCGAACTCTCGCTGGACGTGGAGATGTTCGAAGGGGAGGGGGCGACCTTCCTCGAGAGCCTCCCCGACCTGCGCCAGAACCAGGAGGAAATGCTGGCCGAGCGCCAGGAGACCACCATCCTGGAGCAGACCGTGGCGAGCGCGCTCGAGAACCTGAACGAGAAGGAGCGCTTCGTCATCGAGCGCCGGGTTGCGGCCGACCAGCCGCTCACCCTGCAGGAGATAGCCGACCACTTCTCCATCTCCCGGGAGCGGGTGCGCCAGATCGAGGAAGGGGCGCTCAAGAAGATGAAGCGCTTCCTGACCCCGCTGGTCGTGGATCAGGCGGCTTAAACGTAAAAGGGGCATCCCGAGAAACAGAAATGGCGTCTTCCACCCGAAGACGCCATTTTTTTACCTTTTTAGCGGCAACTTTTTCACGGTGCCCCATCTCCTCGCGTGAGGGCGCGGTAGAGGGTGGTTCTCCCCGGATCCCACGATTTCAATAAACGGCGCCGCCAGGTTCCAGCTTCGCCGTGTCGCGCAATCGGGCCACATACTCCGCCACCAGTCGCCGCATCTTCTCTCTTTTGAGATAGGCGAGAATCTCCGCTTTCGCCTCGTCGTAGCTTTCCAGGCGCGGGCCGCGTCGCTCGGTCACCTTCACGATGTGGAACCCGGACCCGGTCTGCACCACGTCGCTTACCTCTCCCGGTTTCAGAGCGAACACCGCCTGTTCCAGCGGCGGGGAAAGCTCCCCTTTTTTGAAGAAGCCGAGGTCGCCTCCCCGGGCCTTGCTGGCGCAGTCCGAGTGCGATTGGGCCAGGATGCCGAAATTCTCTCCCTGCCTGACCCGGTGCAGCAGCACTTCCGCCCTCTCGCGTGCCCTCTCGCGATCCTGCTCCTGGGCCCGCTCCGCTACCGTTACCAGGATGTGGCTCGCCCGTACGCTGCTCCCGGTCTTGAATCTCTCCCGGTTCGCCTCGTAAAACTCTTTTGCCTCGTCTGCGCCGATGCTGATCCGCGACCCGAACCTGGTTTCCAGGAAATGGCCGATCACCAGTTCCTTGCGGATCATCTGTTCCCGTAACGGTTGGGGCAGTCCCGCTTTTTCCATGCCGCTGGCGTAGCTCTCGCCGCCCTGGCGCCTGGTGCGGTCGAGCGCAATCGCCTGCGCGACCTGTCGCTCCAGGTCCACGGCTTGGGACTTCTGCGCGACCTGGTACAACAATTCCTCCGACACGAGCCCTTCCAGGGCCTCCTTCTTCAGCGTGCTCAGAAGCTCTTCGGGTAACGGTTGGCGCAACCCCCTTTTCTCGACGAGGTCGCGCACCGCGCGATCCAGTTCCCCCCGGTTGATCACCCTGCCATTCACCCTCAGGACGGGGGCATTCGGGGAGCCTTGCCGGAGCGGAGCCTGCCGGTGCTGTATCGGTTCAGTCGTGTTACGGGCGGCCAGGGCCAACAGTAGGAGCGTTGTCGCGAGCGCCGCAGCGACCACTCTTCTCCAACGGGACATGCATTCCTCCGGGCGGTATCTACGTCGGTTACGCCTTACTGGACAGCAAGAGGCATACCCGCCGCGCCGGTGGATTGGGAGGGTAGGGAATACAAGGGCTTACGGAGTTTTGGGTGGGAGCTGGCCGCCGGAGGGGGGGAGGGTGGGTGAGGGTAGGGGCCACTTGCAGGTGCAAATGACCCATCTATCACGGTTCAGGCCTTGAACTTGCTCTCGGTGCCGGCCCGCAGCCTGGCGATGTTCTCGTGGTGCTTGAGGATCACGATCACCGCGATGAGGAGGGCCATGATTGCCGTTTCGCGGGGGACGCAGGTGGCAAGGGCAAACACGGGGATGCAGGCGGCGGCGGAGATGGAGGCCAGGGAGACATAGCGCCACTTGTACAGGACGAGGGCGAAGACGACGATCCCGAAGAGGACCGCGAGCGGTGCGGTCCCAAGCAGCACGCCCAGCGCGGTGGCGACCCCCTTCCCTCCTTTGAAGCCGAGAAAGATCGTATAGACGTGGCCGAGGAAGGCAGCGAGGCCGATGGCGGCGACCCAGATCGGTGCGAGTCCCAGCGCTTGCGCGATGAGGACCGGTATCAGCCCCTTGAGGCAGTCCCCGATGAGGGTCATGATGCCGAGCTTTTTGCCGGCGGTGCGGTAGACGTTGGTGGCGCCGATGTTGCCGCTGCCACATTCCCTGATGTTGATGCCCATCCCCCGGGCCAAGAGGAGGCCGGTCGGTACCGAGCCGAGCAGGTACGCGCCGATCAGCAGTAGAATCTGGTTCAAAGCGTTCTCCAAGTGTCTAATGAAACAACCGCGCATCCTACAGTATTTCCCGTAAAACTGCAAGTCACGGGGTGCGGGCGGGTGGTGGAATGGGGCTTTATTCCCCGACCGGGGGAGGTGGTGCCGACTGGGGGAGCGGGCATCTCGCCTGCAGCCGCTCGTGTCTGAGCACGACGGCGGTCATGAGGAGGAAAAGGGCGTCGCGAACCAGCGCCACCCAGGGGGCGGTCTTTGACCCATCCTGGCGGAAGCAGCCGCAGTCGATGTCGAGGCCGCGAATCATGGCGGAGGCAAGGGCGACCATGAAGACGAGGTTCAGCATGCCGATGATGAGAGCCCCGCTTCTCACCCGTATGCCGCAGATCAGTAACACCCCGCAGACCAGCTCCAGAAATGGAAGCACCGCTGCCGTGAGATAGCTCCAGAAATAGGGGAGGATCCGGTAGGCGGCCACGCTCCCTGCGAATGCCACCGGGTCGGCGATTTTGGGGATGGCGGCGTAGATGAAGACGGCGCCGAGGGCGACGCGAAGCGCCAGCGGTAATATGGGGGAACGCATCCCTTTCATCGCCCCCCTCCCGTGGTCGGGTATCCGGCGTCCCGCCACTCGGGAAGCCCTCCCTCGAAGACGTAGACCGAGCCGTAGCCGGACTTGATCAGGAGTTTGCCGAGCTCCATGCTGTCGTGACAGGAGAAGCCGTTGCAGTAGGCGACGATGACGGCGTCCTTCGCCACCCCCTTGAGCTGCGGCGTCTTTTGCCGGGTCGCCTCCTCCAGTGGGAGGGAAAGCGCGCCGGCGATGTGCTCCTTGGCGAAGCTGGCGCCGCTTCTGGCATCAACGAGCACCGCCTGTCCCGAGTCGTGCAGTTCCTTCAGCTGCGCAAGCCCGATCGGCATGGGGAGAGCCTCCCCCTGCTGCGCCGCGGGCGCCGCCTGCGCGGCAGGAGCGCCGTGCCAGGCGTCGGCCAGGAGCGATCTGTTCCAGAGGATGCCGAAAACCGCCGAGGCGGACACGATGACGGCGATCTCCAGGGTGGTCTTGAGCCAACTTTTATCTGCCATAGGGATACCCGGATGCGAGAGGGGGGGCGCGAGCCGGCGGCACTCCCCGTGTAAGTAGCCACCTGAGAGATGTTACGCAAAAGTGCCCCCCGGGTCAACGGTAGCGCCGCGCGGGAGGATATCAGAGCCGCTCGGGGGGGTAGATGTCGTGTTCTTCCAGCCACTGGGCGGCGCGGTCGGTGAGGAACGCTTCGCGGATGGCGTGGAAGCGTTCCTGTTCCTCCGGGTAGAAGGAGAGGATCTCGTGCAGCCTGCCGTGTGACTGCTTGCCGCTGAAGGCGCGCGTCAGCATATGCTTTAGTCCCTCGTTGGTCACCCGCTGGATGAAGGCGTGCACCAGTTGGCGTTCCTGGCCGTAGTCGAACGGCGGTATCTCGAGAAAACGCTCCTCCTGGGACGCCACCTCTTCCCAGAAACTTTCGTCGTCGTACTCGGAGGGAACCGAGAATACCTCGCCGGTTTCCCGGTCCAGGAAGTAGATCAGATCCTGGTCGCCGTTCTCGAAGGCCTCCATCAGGTCTTCCCAGACGATCTCCAGGTTGCGTAATGCGTGCATCGGTACCCCTTGGGAACAGGTTGAGGTCAAGGTTCAGGGCGGGGTTTTGGTGCACCCGTTCCTGTTCCCTTTACCAACCCCGTATTTTTGTATATATTGCGCAAATGCGCAAGATTTTCATCGCCGACGCCCACCTTAGGAGCCCGCGGGACCGGAACTACCGGACCCTGGTCCGTTTCCTGGACACGCTACCCGCCGACACGGATACCCTTTTCCTCCTGGGGGACATCTTCGAGTTCTGGATCGGAAACCCGCGGCCGGTGTACGACCATTACCGCGAAATCGTGGAGTGTCTGAAGCGGGTGAGGGGGCGCGGGGTGCGCATCGTCTACTTCGAGGGGAACCACGACTTCCATCTGGGGGACTTCTTCAAGGAGCAGCTGCAGGCCGAGGTTCATGCCGGCGGCGCCGAATGCGAGGTCGATGGGAAGAAGGTCTGCCTGTGCCATGGGGACCAGCTCAACCGCGCCGATTACGGCTACCGGGCCTTGCGCTTCGCGCTGCACAACCCGCTGGTGCGGGCGCTGGTTCCGGTTTTCCCGCGCCGGCTGGCCGACCGGATCGCGGTCAACTTGTCCCGGCGTTCAAGCGGGCAGCATGCCTCACGCAAGAGCCGCTGGGACTACCCCGCCATCCTGGAAAACTTCGCCCGCGAGCGCTTCGCGGCCGGCTGCGACCTGGTCGTCACCGGACACTTCCATCTCCCGATGGAAATCAGGGAAGGCGGCCGCGCGTTCATCTCCCTGGGGGACTGGATCACCCACTATTCATACGCCCAGTGGACCGAAGCCGGCCTCACCCTGGAGCGCTTCGACTAGTCAGGCTCCAGCCCGAAGAGCCCCAGGTACTTATCCACCCGCTCCTGCAGGGTCGGCGCGGCGATCAACCCGCAGATCGTGTCCGGGCGGTACCCCCGGCAGACGGCGGGACGTTCCTCGTAGATCTGGCAGCGCTGCTCACCGGAGAGGTGGCGGCACCTCTCCCCCACCTTCTTGTCCAATGAGCTGATGTCCGGCGCGACGCAGCAGGTCCCGCATCCCGAGCATTCCATCTCCACCTACCTGAAAAACGCCTCCAGGGCCTGCTCGCCCACCGAGGTCGCCTTGATGCGCCACTTGTTCTCGTTGATGACCAGGGCGGCCAGGGCGATCTGCGGGTCCTCCATCGGGGCGTAGGCGGCGAACCAGCTGTAGTGCCCTGCGGGATCGGTACCGTCGATGGAACCGGTCTTGGCGGCGATGCGCACCGAGGCGAGCATCCTTCTCCCCCTGCGGTCGTGGAAGGCGCGGCGCGAGGTGCCGCTTTCCACGGTGGTGGCGAGCATGTGGGCCAGGTCGCTGGCGGTCTGCGGCGTCATCACGGTGCGCAGCACCTGCGGCTTCTGGGTGAACACCACGTTCCCCTTGGCGTCGCGGATCTCGCTGGCCAGAGAGGGCGCCATCATGACCCCCCCGTTGGCCACCGTGGCCATTATGGCGGCGGCGTGGAAGGGGGAGATCTTGACCTCGCGGTTGAGACCTGCGCCCATGCGCATCAGCTCATCGACCGTTCCCGGAACCGGAGCGGTGCTGGCGGCGATGGGCGAGCCGGGGACGATGGCCTGGTTGAAGCCGTACCTGCCGGCGTAAAGGAGCAGCGGGTCGCGCCCGACTACCTCGCCGGCGAGCCTGCCGTACACCGGGTTCACCGATTTTCCCATGGCGAGGGACAGGGGCATCTGCTGGTTGCCGCGGCCGGGCCTTACGCGCCAGTACTTCGGGCTCTCCGAGGTCAGCTTGCCGTTGAAGGCGAACATGGTGTCCGGCCCCACCTTCTTCTCCTCCAGGGCCGCCGTCGCGGTGACGATCTTGAAGAGCGACGCCATGGGGTAGAGATGGTAATTGGCCCCCTTTTCCCATCCCGGCTGGGACGCGGAATGCGAGACGGCGGCGAGGATGCGCCCGGTCTTGGGCTCGAGGGCGACGAAGAGTCCGTAGGGGACCTTGTAGTCGGTGAAGAGTTTTTCGATCTTTCTCTGCACCTCTTCATCGATGCCGTAGATCACCTGCCCGCCCTGCGGCAGGGGCGCGGTGAACTTCCCGCCCTGCACCTGCGCGCTGGAGTAGGCGTCGGCGGCGAGCTTGAAGGCGCTTCCCTGGTCCAGTTTGCCACGCGACAGTGGGGCCGGGGCCTCCGCCGCGGGTGCGCTCTTGGCGCGGGGAGTTCCGAAGAGGGAGATCAGGGGGTAGGAGGCGAGCAAAAGCGCGATGGCCGGAAGGATGATCTTGAGCCGCTTCTTCTGGGGCTTCGTTTCCTCGATCTGACGGAACACGTTGCGCCCTTCCTCTGCCTTTGCCCTGCGGAATCGTCTGCTGCGTTTTTCTTTGTCGATGTCTTTTAAATCTTGCATATCCCGCTTCTGGCCGTCCGTTTAATCGGGCCACTATATGTCAACTGCGTCCCCTTTGTCAACGCCGGGGGGGGCGCATTTCGGGGAAGGCGAGATCCTTGAGGGAAACCCCTCCCAGGGCGGCGGTGACGGCCTCTTCCGACTCGTTCAGCAGCCCTTCGGCGAGCTCCTCGCCGGCGATGGCGGCCGACGCCCCGCGCCTTCTGAGGGAGAGGAGGACGTCGGCGATGGAGACCTGGTCCAGGTCGCGGGCGGGATAGTAGCTGCCGCGCCCCTCGCCTGCCATGACGATGAAGCCCTGGTCGCGCAGGTGCTCGAGCGTGCTGCGCACGATGCGCAGGGGAACGCCGAGCTTCGCCGCCAGGTGATGCTCGCCCCAGGGGGGCTCGCCGCGATAGAACGCCTCGGCGACGTGCCGCAGGGCCGCCAGCGCCACCAGTTCCCGCAGCTCGTGGCTGATCTCGCGCCCCCGGATGTCGCGGCGGAAGGTGCCGCGGTTCTGGTGCGCCGCCACTACCTCCATGCCGAAGAGGACGATGATCCAGCTCACGTAGATCCAGACCATCAGGATGGGAAGGGCCGCCAGGGTGCCGTAGATGGCGTTGTAGTTGCCGGCGCCCACCTGGAAGTGGATGTAGGCCCACTGGGCGAACTGCCAGAGCGTGCCGGCGAGTACGGCGCCGATGAGCGCCGAGTCGAAGCGGACCCGGGTATTGGGCATGAAGACGTAGAGCAGGAAGATGGCGATCCAGACCACGAGGTAGGGGGTGAGCCCCAGGGTGAACAGGAACAGGTCGCCCAGGTAGGTCCACTCCATGATCCAGCCGGTGAGCCACTTGCTCGACAGGGTGGTGGTGATGCTGGTGGCGGCCAGAAGCAGAAGCGGCGCGCTCACGAGGACGCTCAGGTAGTCGCTGAACTTCCGGTAGAAGGTGCGGGTCTCCGGCACCCCCCAGATCACGTTGAACGCCTCCTCGATGCTCCCCAGCATGCTGATGGCGGTGAAGAGGAGCGCCGCAAGGCCGATGGCCCCGACCGAACCCATGTTGGTGTTGCCGATGTAGGAGATGACCCGGTTCACCACCTCCTCGTTGCCGGCCGTCACCTGCTTCAGGATCAGGGGGACCAGGCGGTTCTGGGCGCCCAGCCCCTTCAGTACCGAAAAGGCGAGGGCGAGAAGCGGCACCAGGGAGAGGAGCGTCGTGAAGGAGAGGGCCGTGGCGCGCAGGAGGGAGTTGTTGGCCATGAAGTTGGAGAAGGCAAAACCGGTGAACTGCAGGAGTCTGAGCCCCTTCCCCTTCCAGCCGCCGACGGCCGCCGGATCGTACTGCCAGATGAGGCCGGGGGAGAACTTCTTTTACCGTTGCTGTCGTTCATATGCTGTGGCACCACTGCTGATCGCGGCACGCGTCCCGCCGGGACGTGGCCGCAAAGAAAAAAAGCCCACCTAGGTGGGCTTTCGGATTGGGGACATGGAGCTCAGACCTGGGTTTTCTTCTCCCGTTCCCGCTCCATCGCCTCCTTGCCGGCCTCTATGGCGGAGGAGATGATGTTCTTCTTCTCAAGCACCAGGTCTTTTCCATCCTCGTAGCTGGACCTGATCTTGTCCTGCGCTTCGCTTGCGTATTCCTTGATCTTGTCCACCGCGTCGTCGGCCAGATCCTTGATCTTGCCGCGCAGTTCCTCGCCGGTGTTCGGCGCGAGCAGCAAGGCCGCCCCGATCCCCACGGCAGCACCGGCAAGGAAGGAAAGCAGCATGGTACCGGTTCCGATATCTTTATCTTTTGACATAACATCACCCCCTAATTTTGGATTTGATTATTCTATCAGCAATATACCTGCCCGCAACCTTGGCGCCGGTCAACCAGGCCGGAGCGTTGGCCACTATGTCAGTCGCGATGCCTAATACCTTGTTGATCATGCGTATGTTGTGTCCGGCGTGGCCGAGTTCGCTCAAAAGCATGTTCACGCCCTCGGCATTGGCGGCCGCGGCGCCCGTAATCACCTGCACGTCGGAGACGGTGTCACGCAGTTCCTTTACCAGGGGTGTTACTTCCTTTTGCAAAAGGTCCGCGGCGCCCTGGAGTGCCAGTGCCGCCTTTTTTAGTTCTATGAGGACCGGAATGAGGCACAGCGCCAGTATCACGAGGGTCAGCGCCGTCACTGCCGAGGTTATCTGTAGAAAAAGCATGTGATCCTCCTGGTGCTACGCGAACTGGTTGTCAAAGGGTTCAAAACAGGGGAGGGGTAAAAAGGTCGGGGAGGCCGCGCAGGGCCTCCCCGATTCGCTGCAGGAAGTGTTACTTCTTCGCCGGCTTGGCCGGTTTGGCCGGGGCTGCCGCCGGCTTGGCCGGAGCTGCCGCCGGTTTGGCCGGAGCTGCTGCGGGGGCTGCCGCGTCACCCCAACGGTTCAGGTCGTGCGCGATGCTGTGGCACTCGCCGCATTTCGGGAACTTGGCCATGATGGCGGCCGGGTGCGGCTTGACGTGGCACTGGGTGCACTGCGGCACCATCTTGTGCTTGGCCTGGTGGCAGTACACGCAGGCGAGCTTGCTGTGCTTGGCGGTGCTGGAGGTCAAGAGCTTGAACGCCTTGCTGTGGCAGGCGGCGCACATCTTCGACGGTGTGTCGGACTTGTAGGTCACGTCAGCCGGCTTGTGGGCCTGGTGGCAGACGCTGCAGTCCTTGGCAGTCATGTCGTTGGCGTGGGGCTTGTGGCACTGGGTGCACGCCGGGATCCTGCCGTGTACGTTGTGGCAGAAGGAGCAGTTGAGGGCGGTGTGCTTGCTCTTGAAGGAGCGCAGCTGCTCGATCTGGCCGGTGTGGCAGGTCAGGCACGGATCGGTGACGTTGTTGCCGAACTTTATGTTCTTCGGAGTATGGGGGTTGGAGTGGCAGCCGAGGCAGCCCTGGAGCTTGTAGTGCGGCTTCCCTTCGTGGCACTGGCTGCACTGCGGGATCGGCTTCTTAACCTTGGGCGGGTGGCCGACGTGACAGTCCTGGCAGGTCACCTCGGTTTTGTGTTTGCCGCCGGCAGCTGCGATATCCTTGGGCGGCTGCTCATGGCACTTCACGCAGTCCGTGTTGCTCAGCACCGCCGTAGGTTGTGCAGGATCGGCAGCGGCTGCGGTTCCCACGAATGCGAACAGCGCCAGGGCCGATACAAGGTTGAAAAGTTTTGCTACTCTCATTGCCCCCTCCTTGGTATTAAAACAGAGTTAATTATAAGCATGGATTTATATAACGTCTTGAGGTGAATTGTCAAGGGTTTAGGCACTAAAACGGACCCCTTGATCCAGCATTGGCGCGACACTAACTACAGTCGATCCTGATCAAGAACGGTGCAGGTAAGGTCCGGCATAGCGGTGACAAAGAGAGAGGAGTCGATAAAGAAGCAGCGTAGCACGCTTTTTATAGAGTTTCTTGAGCGGAAGTAGGTGATTCTGCTGCGGTGTCAGCGAAGTCGGCCTCCCCGGCGGGGGGGAGGCCGAAAACGGGGAGGCTACTTGTCAGCGGTGATCTTGAAGGTGCGTTTGAGCGGAGTTGCGGTTTTGGGGCCGAACCACTTCTCGAAGATCTTTTTGGCTTCGCCGTTTTTCTCCATCTCGACGAGGGTCTTGTTGACGAAGGCGACGAAGTTCTTGTCATCCTTCCTCATCCCAAGGCCGTATGGTTCCTCGGAGATCTGCAGGTTGGGGATCTCGAACTTGCTCTTGTTGGGAGCCTTGCCCAGGATGCCGGCCAGGATGGACTCGTCGGTGGTGACGGCAGCGACCTTCCCCTGCTGCAGCGCGAGGAACGCCTGCGGGTAGTCGTCGAAGGAGAGGATGGTGGCGGTCGGAATCGCCTTGGCCACGTTCTGCTCCGAGGTCGACCCCTTGGCGGTCCCGATCTTCTTCCCTTCCAGGTCCTTGAGGCTCTTGACCGCGCCCTTCTTGGTGATGAATTTCTGGCCGGTCAGGAAGTAGGTGTAGCTGAAGTCGATCTGTTTGGCGCGCTCCGGGTTCTTGGTCATGGTGGCGGCGATGATGTCGATGTTCCCTTCCATGAGCTGCGGCATGCGGGACGCCGAGGTGACCGGTTTCACTTCCAGCTTTACGCCGAGCTTCTTGGCGATGTACTTGCAGAAGTCGATGTCGTAGCCCACGATCTCACGGCTCTTCTCATCCACGTAGCCAAACGGGGGGAGCGAATCCTTCACCCCCGCTACGAGGACCCCTTTCTTCTTCACCTCGGCGAGCGTGTCGCCCGCCGCGAAGGCGGCGTGAGCCATGATACCGGCCAGGGCGAAAGCAGCAAACAGCGTCAACAGTTTCTTCATCGGTGTTCCTCCTTGGGAATAAAATCAGTTCTCGTTCTATGTTCTAGGTTCTACGTTAAAAACCTATCGGATTATAGCAGAGCTCACTTGGTCCGCATCCTGGGCCGCAAAAAAAAGGCAAAGAGGATATCAAAGTAGAACATCGAACATAGAACGTAGAACTTAGAACGTAGAGCTGCCGTTAGTTTAATGCATGGGAGAGAGCAGCTGTTTCAGGAACTGCTGCGCCCGTTGGTGCTGGGGATTCTTGAAGAACTGCTCGGGAACCGCCTCTTCCAGTATGGTCCCCTGGTCCATGAAGACCACCCGGTGGGAAACCTCGCGGGCGAAACCCATCTCGTGGGTGACCACCACCATGGTCATGCCGCTCCGGGCGAGCTTCTGCATGACGTCGAGCACCTCGCCGATCATCTCCGGGTCGAGCGCGGAGGTGGGCTCGTCGAAGAGCATGATGCGCGGCTTCATGGCGAGCGCGCGTGCGATGGCGACGCGCTGCTGCTGGCCGCCGGAGAGCTGCGCGGGGTAGGCGTCCCGCTTCTCGGCGAGACCTACCCGCTCCAAAAGAGCCATGGCCTGCTCCTGCGCCTGTGCTTTCGGGGTGTTGCGGATCTTGATGGGGGCCAGGGTGATGTTGGCGAGTACGGAGAGGTGAGGGTAGAGGTTGAACTGCTGGAACACGAAGCCGATCTCGGCGCGCAGCTTGTTGATGTCGAGCTTCTTGTCGCTTAGGTCCTTGCCGTCGACGATCAGCGTCCCCCGGTCGATCGGCTCGAGCTGGTTCACGGTCCGGATCAGGGTGGACTTCCCGCTGCCGGAGGGACCGCAGACGACCACCACCTCACCCGGCTTCACGCGGAGGTTGATGTCGTTCAGCACGTGCAACTGCTTGAACCACTTGTGGACGCCTCTGAATTCGATCATGGGTTGCTCCCGTCCGGTTAACAGATGAGCTGCCGCGTTCTCATTACCTCCATCTTAAGTAACGGACCCGGCGAATGCAACCCAATTTTCGAATATTCAAACCGGTGTTTTGAGAAATTTACAAAGAGGGGTGGGCCAGGGTGCCCGTTATGGGGACCTTGAAGGCCCCGGGGGAAGTCTGGTACTTGGTTAGCAGTAAAAACACGAATTTCTGGCGCTCCAGGAAGGAGGGCTTGGGCATCATCTCCATGGTGAGGTTGAGCGGAGACGCTCCGACGGGTGTGCCGAGCACGGTGTCCCCGGAGAGGCGGACGTAGATGCCGTCGCCGTTCAAGGTAAAGCTTTTTAAAACGGCGCGCCCCTTGTCGATCTTGAGGGCGCCGCGCACCTCACGGTAGGCGGCGTCGGGAAGCGGCATGGAGCCGATCTTCACGCCGGCGATCTCGGCGGCGCGGACCTCCAACTGCAGGTCGCCGGTGCCTCCCCCCTTGTTCGCCTCCATTTTGCCGTTCAGCCTCAGTTCCCCCCTCACCTTGGCCTCGGCGACGTTGCTGAAGAAGGGAATGTCCTCGAGTCGCACGCCGCGGCACTGCATGCTCCACCCCCTCCCCTTGCCGAGATCCAGATCCCCGGCCGCCTCCCCCGCGCCGATTGTGCCGCGGTAGGCAAGGCGCGCCTTGCCGGCAAGAAGGGGAAGAAGCTCCAGCCGCACCTTCACCTGGCTCAGCTTGAGGATGGCTCCTTTCTCCGAGCCGATTTCGACCTTGTCCGCCTTGAGCCCCAGCGGGAAACTCTTGCCGAATCCGGTGCACTCAAGCGTGTAGCCCGCGTTTTCGGCAGCGCGGACCAGTACCCCCTTGATGGCGTGGTTCGGGGTGAACAGGAGCGTCAGGAGCAGAAAGAAAAGTAACGCAACGGGAGCCCCGCAGGCGATGTAGAGCGTGCGTCTGTTCATCTATTTCCCCGCCGGTGCCGGCTTTATGAGGGCGATGGTGAGACTGAGGTCGAGCTTCGAGGGGTCGTCAAAGCGCTGCTTGATCAGGGCTTTCTTGACCGTCACCGGTCGCGCCCCCTTTTCCAGACGGTAGATCAGGTTGACCGTCTCGTTAGCGGAGAGCCCCTCCATGCGGAGTTCGGCCGCGTCCTCGACATAGCCGGGGATATCGTCTCCCTTGACCGACTTGATCTGGCTGGCGCGCCCCTTGATGCCGATTTCCTCCACGATCTTGGCGGGGGAGTCATCCGGCTTGGTGGCCATGAGGCGGTTGGCCAGGCGCTGGGCTCCCTGGTTCGCCTCCTGGTAGCGGAGCTTTAAGCGCATCATCTCGGCGATGTCCGCCTCGCGGGCGGTCCGCTTGTGCTCGAGCGCGGAGATCCTGCTGTTCACGGCGGAAAGGAGCACCACGATGGCCAGCACCACGGCGATGGCGACGCCGATGCGCTGGCGGGTGCGGCTGTCCAGCCCCTGCAGGAGTGAGATCATCTCTTCGCGGCTCATCGGGACACCCCCTTCATCTTCCCGCTCAGGGTGAAGGTCACGCTCCCGTCGGGACGGGACTTGGTCTCGCTCACCTCGGCACCCTCGAGGATGGAGGCTGTGCGCCCCTTCATGTCGTTGGCGGCCTGCGCGCTTTTCGCGTCTCCCTTGAGGCGCACGTCGCTGCCGGTGACCTCGGTTTCGTAGATGCCGAAGACGTCCTCCCCCTTGGCCTGGGCAACGTCGCTCAGCAGTTTTAGGACGTTGCTGGAGGTTTTGGTGCCTTCCAGGCGTTTGATCTCCGAGCGGAGTTCCGCGACCTCGTCGACGGCCTTCTTCCGCGTCGGGAACACCTCTTTGTAGATGCCGGTGATGGTGCGGTCCAGCGAGGCGAGATCGCGTTTCACGAGGTAGTAGCGCACGCCGCTCTCGGCGAAGATGAGGAGCACCAGGGCCGCCGCCAGCATCATGCTCACCTTGAGACGCTGGTACAGCTTTTCGGTCGCGGCGGTGTAGGCGAGCGGGCCGCGGCGCAGGTTGACGGCGGAGTTATCGACAACCGCGGCCGCCAGCGCGTAGGCGCCGGCCAGGTCGTGCGCGGCGCGCGGGTCATCGCCGAAGGCCTCGAAGAGCCCCCTGGTGGAGGGGGAGACGGTCGCTTCCTCCTGCCGGCCTGGGGTATGCGAGATGACCCGTTCCACGTGCAGGTCGCGGGAGAGTTCCAGCGCGGCGACGGTACGCTGCAGGTCGGCTTCGGTCGCGTTGGGGGGGAGGGCCCGGAAGTAGATGGGGGCCCCGTCGCTGTAGGCGGCCACCGCCTCGCCGTCGCTCACCGCGACGGTCCCGGCTGCGGGCGCCAGCTTGTCCCAGTGGAATACCGATGCCGTGACGATTTCCGGCTCCAGGCCGGCTTCCTTGAGGAGCTCGATCTTCCCGGAGAGTTCCTGGATGCTCCCCCAGACCGCCAGCACCTTGCCGCCGGAAAGCGGCAGCGCGTCGAAGGCGAGCTGGTCGGTGTCGAGTGCGGTCTCCCCTCTCAACTCCAGGGGGAGGAGCTCCCGCACCTTGGCCCGGTCGCTGATGGGGAGCTCCAGCTCCCTCATGAACAGCGTGGAGGGGGGGAGGGCGAGAATCACCCGGTGCTCCCCCGCCGCGAGGGCGCTTCCGCAAAGGATGCGGGAGAGTTCCCCCTCCTCGCCCAGAAGCGGGTGGCGTTCAGCGGAGAGGAAGGTGGCGCCACCTTTCTTGGCCCGGAAACTGGCCAGGACCAGCTCGGCCCTTTTCAGTTGTACGATCAGCATGTCCATCAATATTCTCTCCAGTAAAGGATCCTGGGCTGGGTGGCTTCCACGTCGCTCACCACGGCCTCGACAATACGTACACTTTCTCCTACCTTCCCCTCGGAACGGATCCGGTAGATGGACCCCTTGAATCCTACCTTCAGGGATAGGGCCTGGGTGAGCGTGGAGCTCCCAAAGACGTCGGCGAGGGTCTTTATCACCTTGGTCTTGCGGTACTCCAGGATCTGGGCCACCTGGTCCCCGGTCATGAGGCTGTCGTCAAGCGACATGAGAACCTCTTTCGGGGCGGTGTTGATGTTGATCAGTGCGGCAGAGGCAGAGGTGCCGTTCGCCACCCCGTACACCGTAACCAAGCCGCGCAGCTTGGCCAGCACCTCGGGGGTGTACCCCTTGACCAGCGCGAGCTCCTCGAGGGTGTCCAGCTTGTCGTTGTGCACCAGGAGCGGGGTCTTGAGGGCGCCGTAGTAGTTCTTCTCCGCACCGTTGGGGCGCGGCGTGTCGTCGGTGTCGACCCAGTCCGCCAACGGGTCGTAAAGGTCGCGCGACAGCTTCAGGTTGTCGAAAAGCCTCAGCAGCGCGTCCTTCTGGAACGGGTCCGGCGTCCCGGTCTGAGAGGTCGCGGCGTTCAGGTCTAACTTGCCGCTCTCCTCTTCGATCGCGATGCTCACTGTCCCGTTTTCCACATCGATGGTCCGCGGCTGGGCCCAGGGCTCCAGGAGTGAGCTGCACTGCTCGCCGCCGGTCCTAAGCGTGCTGGAGAGCTGCAGCAGCTTGATGCCGCCGGTGACACCTGACTCCGCGAGCACGCCTGCCTGCTGCGACGCAACGAAGTTGTGGCTGTGCGAGGTGTCGACGTAGACCTCGTTGACGAATTCGGCCAAAAGCGCCACGAGGAGCGTGGTCACGATGAGTGCTATGACAAGGGCGAATCCCCGCTCCCCCCTCACGGCGTCTTCCTCAGGGTGGCGATGGTGCTGAAGAGTTCTCCCCCCTTCGCGGTCACCGTTATTCTCACCTTGTTGGGGAGCCTGTTGTTGAGCGCCGTATCCCAGGTCTTCACCCACTTGCCGCCGTCCCAGCACTCGACCAGGAAACCCTCCAGCCGCTCCATGACGGGGTAGGGGACCGACGCCACGCCGGTGTCGAGGTAGAGGTCGCGGGCCTCACGCACCAGCGTGAGGATCTGGTCCTCCTCTTTTTCCCGGACCGAGTAACGCACCACCATGAGGTCGGACGCTGGCGACGGGTCGATGCGGGGCGGGGTGAGCGCGGTGAACTGGAGCAAAGAGGCGGGTTTGCCGAAACTGTCCCGGTCCTCGACCACGAAATGATACCGTTGCGTCTTCGCCGTCGTGGTCGCCGCATCGGTGCCCGAAACCGGCGTCTTGTAAAAGGCCGACGCCAGCTCGTCGTGCAGCTTCCCCAGCGTCGTCGAGAGTTCGCGGCGCTCCTCCATCCGGATGCCCCCCTTTTCGCGCGCCGCCACCACGGAGAAATAGGTGCCGTACAGGGCGCCCGCCAGGATCACCAGGAGCACCAGGGCGATCAGGAGCTCAATCAGGGTGAAGCCCTTGTTACTGCGCATTTTGCGGTGCGTATTGCACAAGCGAGAGCCTCTTGCTGTCGTTGTTCCAGGTCACGGTCAGGCGGATCCGGTTCAGCGTCGGTATCTCGCTCTGGGTGATCTCGCGCTCCCATTTGTGATCGGGATGGTCGGGGGCGAAGTCCCCCTTGTTGTCGGTCTTCTTGGCGAATTCCGGGTCCTCGAGCTTGGCCCGTCCAAGAAGCACCGCGGTGGTCTCCTCCGTGTCGGCGGAGATCCGGGCCAGGTGATGGTTCACCGAGGAGATCACGGTCAGAAGCACCCCCGCCGTGATGGCGAGCGCTATCATCACCTCGAGCAGCGTGAAGCCTCTCACGAGCTCACCTCCTGGTAGCCGTCCTGCACCGCCACCTTGCCGCCGGACGGGTTCGCGGTCACCGTGTAATGCTTCTCCCCCGCCTTCAGGTGGATGGTGACGCCGTCCGCCACTCCGCCGGGGCCGAAGGGGATGATGACTTCTCCTTCTGTCACCGCGCCACGGCTTCCCACACTGACGTCCTCGATGTCGATACCGTCCTCGATCAGGCGCCTCCCCATGAACTGGTCTCCCGGCTGCAGCTCCTCGCCGGAAGGGGAGAGCTCGGTGATGCGGGTGGTGTTCTCGCCGAGATGCAGGTGCAGGCGGTAGACCTTCTTGGTGATGATGGCCTGGTCGCTGAGGAACCTGAGGCCGCTGGCGAGGTTGCGCGCCGAGCTCTTCAGGCGGGTCCCCTCCGGCTCCGGAAGCCGGGGCAGCACGATCCCCGCCGCCAGGGCGATGATGAAGATCACCACCATCAGCTCCAGGAGGGTGAAGCCGGCTTGGTTGCGGCCTCGGTTTTTGCCTTTTTTCATCGGTACCAAGTGCGGTTCTTTCCTCTTGCGCACCATGAAGGCGGGAGAATGATTATTCGCCCCTACAGTGCGGGGCCTGGTTGTCCATTCCCGGGCGATGGGCGGCCGTGTCCCTACTTCATGCTCCAGCTTTCGATGTCGGCGTTCTTCCCTTCGCCGCCGCGCGCGCCGTCGGCGCCGTAGGAGGAGAGGTCGTAGTCGCCGTGCTCGCCGGGGGAGAGGTAGACGTAGTCAGCGCCCCAGGGATCCTTGGGGACGTTCTTGTTCTCCAGGTACCCTTCGGCCTTGTAGTTGTTGGGGATCTTGCCGGTGGTGGGCTTGGTGACCAGAGCCTGCAGCCCCTGCTCGGTGCTCGGGAAGCTGCCGGTATCCAGTTTGTAGAGCTTGAGCGCCGTCTCGATGTTGCGGATCTGGACTTTCGCGTCGGCCACCTTGGCGTCGTCGCTGCGGCCGATGATCTTCGGCCCGACCAGGACGGCCAGAAGGCTAAGGATGACGATGACCACCATCAGTTCAATCAGGGTGAAGCCGCGGCTGTCTTTCATTGTCTTCAGCATGGGGAGTCCTCGCAAAGAATGGAATGGTGTCATTACAGTTACTTGACCAGCTGGTTCAGTTGCATGATGGGGAGCAGGACGGCGATGACCATGAAGCCGATGGTGAGACCCATGCCGAGAATCAGCATCGGCTCGAGAAGGGCCATGGAGCGGGTGACCTGCGCGTTGAACTCCTTCTGGAAGGCATCGCCCGCCTTGATGAGCATGGCGTCCAGTTCGCCGCTCTTCTCCCCGACCGCGGTCATGTGGGTCAATAGCGGCGGGAAGAGCGGGCTGGTCTTGAGCGCTGCGGAGAGGCTTCCACCCTGGATCAGCGTCTCGCGCGCACCGGCCAGAAAAACCTTGTACTCCCGGTTCACCACGGCCTCGCCGGTGATCTCCATGGCCTTGATGATGGGGACGCCGCTTTGCAGCAAGAGGCCGAGCACCTTGGCGAAACGCGACAGCACCAGGCGCCGCCAGAGCTGGCCGGCCATGGGGAGCTTGAGGAGGAAACGGTCGCGCTTGTGCAGGAACTCCTCGTTCGCCTTGGCCCGCTTCCAGGCCGCGACGGCGCCTAAGGCCAGCGCGCCCATGATCCACCATCCCTTCCTCACGGCGGTGCTCGCCTTGATGAGAAGCACGGTGACCAGCGGCAGAGTCGCCTTGTTGCTCTCGAAGACGGCGGAGATCTTGGGGACCACGAACCCTAAAAGCACCATCATGACGCCGATCCCCACCACCACCATGATGGCGGGGTAGATGAGGGCGGTGATGACGCGGCTTCTCACCTCGGCCTGGTCCTCCTGGAACTCGGCCAGGCGCTCCAGTACCACCTCCAGCGCGCCGCTCGCCTCGCCGGCGGCGACCATCCCGATGTAGCTCTCGGAGAAGACCTGCGGCTCGGCGGCGAGTGCCTGTGCGAGCCCCTGCCCCTCGGCCAGGCGGTCACGCACGCGCCCGAGCACCCGTTTCAGTTCGCCGGGCGCCTCCTGCTCCCACAGGGTCGCCACGGCCTCGTAGACCGGCACGGCGCTCCCCAGAAGTGTCGCGAGCCTCCTGGTGGCCAGGGAAAGGTCGGGGACGCTGACGCCGGAGCCGAGCGCCCAGCGCGAACCGGCTTCGGCGGCGGGCGCTATCTCCTTGGCGAAAAGCCCCTTCTGCTTAAGCTGGAGCCGCGCCTCGTTCTCGGTGGCGGCGTCGACCGTCCCGGTGACCTCGGCCCCCTTCTGGTTGAACGCGCTATAGCGAAAGGTCGGCATAATCGTCCTGGGTCACCCTCAGGACCTCCTCGATGGTGGTGATCCCCTGTGCCGCCTTCAAGAGGCCGTCCTCGCGCAGGGTACGCATCCCCTTGGATACCGCGTACTCCTTGATGGCGCCGGAGGATGCCTGGCGGATGATCATGGAGCAGAGCTCGGCGTCGATGGGGAGGAGCTCGTAGATCCCCATCCGGCCGATGGTCCCGAGGTTGAAGCACTTGTCGCAGCCGCGGCCGCGGTAGAGAAGCGGGGGAAGCTCGACGCCGGGGTAGCTTCTGTCCGGCGTGTACGACTCCTTGCAATGCGGGCAGATGACGCGCACCAGGCGCTGCGCCAGCACCGCGGAGAGCGACGAGGCGACCATGAACGGCTCGATCCCCATGTCGATGAGACGGGTGACGGCCGTGGCGGCGTCGTTGGTGTGCAGGGTGGAGAGCACCAGGTGGCCGGTGAGCGAGGCCTGCATGGCGATCTCGGCGGTCTCGGCGTCGCGTATCTCGCCGATCATGACGATGTCCGGGTCCTGCCTGAGGATGGAACGGAGGCCGTTGGCGAAGGTGAGGTCGATCTTCGGGTTGACCTGGATCTGCCCGACCCCTTTCAACTGGTACTCGATCGGGTCCTCGACGGTGATGATGTTCTTCTCCGGCGAGTTGATCTGGGACAGCGCGGCGTAGAGCGTGGTGGTCTTGCCGCTGCCGGTGGGGCCTGTGACCAGGATGATGCCGCTGGTGCGGGACAAAAGCCGCTCCATGAGGAGGTCGTTCTTGTCGGAGAGCCCGATCTCCTTCAGGGAAAGGACGCCGCGCTGCTTGTCCAAAAGCCTCAGGACCACGCGCTCGCCGAAGAAGGTCGGGATGAGCGAAACGCGGATATCCACGTCGCGGCCGGCGACCTTCACCCGGATGCGGCCGTCCTGCGGCAGCCTCTTCTCGGCGATGTTCAGGCCGGACATGATCTTGACGCGGGAGGTGAGCGCCTCCTGGATCACCTTCGGGGGGGAGAGCATCTTGTAGAGCAGGCCGTCGATCCTGAAGCGGACCTCGAGCTCGCGCTCGAAGGGCTCGATATGGATGTCGCTGGCGCGCTCCTTGACCGCCTGGAACAGGATGGAGTTCAAAAGCCGGATCACCGGTGCCTCGTCGGTCAGCTCCATCAGGTCGCGCGGCTCGTTGAACGAGGTGGCGAGGGTGGAGAGTTCCTCCCCTTCGAGCTCCTCGACCACCTCCTGAGCGGAACCCGAGAGCCGGGAGTAGAGGCGGTTCACCGCGTCGATCAGCACCGGCTGCGGCACCACGACGGTGGAGACCGGGAGCTGGAACAGCCCCGCCATCTCGTCCACGGCCAGAAGGTTCGCCGGGTCGGCGCTGGCCGCGATAACGGTCCCTTCCTCCTCGCGCAGCGGCAAAAGCAGGTTGTTGCGTGCGAAGTTGAGCGGCACCCGGTTCACCAGGGAGCCGTCCACCTTGGAGTCGTCGATCTCGGCCTGGAAGGGGAGGCCGAGGCGCGTCGCTATGCTTTCTATGTCAAGCGTTTCTGCCATGAGAGTCTGTCCGCCGTTACTGGTTGCGTATTTCGGGCTTGTCCGCGGTGACGGACTTCGGCTTTTCCTCGAGCGCGCGCTCCAGGTTGAAGGGGGCGTCATTCTTCACCGCGTCGGAGAAGTTGTTCCTCTGGGTCACCGAGACCTCGGCCAGGTCGCGCGCGTCCTTGATGATGCGCGGGGTGAGCATGATCAGGAGGTTGGTCTTGTCCCTTTTGGTGGTCTTGGTCTTGAAGAGCCAGCCGAGCCCCGGGATGTCCCCCAGAAGCGGGATCTTGCTCTCGGTCACCTGGTCGGTGTCCTGGATCAGGCCGCCGATCAGCACGGTGTCGGTGTTCTTCACCACCACGGAGGTCTTGGCGGAACGCTTGGTGCTGCCGAGGTTCGGGCTGGTCGCGCTGCCGAAATCCTTGACCGCCGAAATTTCCTGGTAGATGTCCAGCTTCACGTATTCACCCTCGCTGATCTGGGGCTTGATCTTCAGGATGATACCGGTGTCCTTTCTCTCGATGGACTGCTGTGAAAGCCCGGTGGAGGTGAGGTTGGTCCCCGAGAGAAACGGGACGTTCTCGCCCACGAAGATCTCGGCTTCCTTGTTGTCGCTGGTCATGATGTTCGGGGTGGAGAGGACGTTCAGGGCGCCGTTGGTCTGCAGCGCCTGCAGCACGACCGGGACGTTGATCTTGCCAAGGGTCACGTCCATGCCCAGGGCCTTCGCGGCCGCGGCAGTGGTGGTGAGCCCCGCCACGGTGCCGAAGGGGTCGAAGGTGCCGACGGTGGCGACGGTGCCGTTGGAGGCGGCGCCGATGACGCCGATCTGCACCCCGAGGTCCCTGGCCCGGTTAACGGAGACCTCGGCGATCATCGCCTGCACGAAGACCTGCCGGCTTCTGCGGTCCAGCTTCTGGATCACCTGCAGGAGGTTCTGGTAGTCGGTGGGCGAGGCCATGATGACCAGGGAGTTGGTCGCCTTGTCCGGGGTTATGGTGATCTTCCCCCCCTCGAACACGGTCTGCTGGGGCGCCGCCGCGGCGCCGGGAGCGGCGGCGGGCGTGGCGGAGGTTCCCTTGACCAGACCTTCCAGCACCTTGGACACCTCGGTCGCCTCCGCGTTTTCGAGGTAGTAGACGTTCACCTTGCTGCTGGTGGTGGGGGGGACCACGTCGATCAGCGAGATGAATTTCTTGATGTCGGCCTTGTCCTTGTCGGAGCCGAAGATGATGAGGGCGTTCAGCCTGGCGTCGGCGATGACCGGGACGGCGCCGGTGGAGGCGCCCGGTGCGGTGCCGGCCTTGCCGCTTTGCTTGCCGGAGAGCCAGTCCTTGAGCATGGTGGCGACGTTGTCGGCCGCGGCGTTCTTCAGGAACACCACCTCGGCGCCCTCGCGGACCTGGTCCGTGTCGATGTATTTCAGAATCCCCAGGATCTTCTGGATGTTATAGGCGGAGTCGACCACGAGGATCAGGTTGGCCGCGCCGAAGGGGGAGATCTGTCCGTCCTTGGAGATCAGGGGCTGCAGGAAGCTGACCGCGTCCTGGGGCGCCACGTGCTCCAACTGGATGACGCGGGCCTGGTAGCTGTCGTTCACGACCCCCTTTTCGCCGTCGCTTAAGACCTTCATCCCGGCTTGCTTGGCCGCCGCGGTCGGGACGATCTTCATCACCTTGCCGGCAGGCACCACGGTGAAGCCTTTGAGCTCCAGCACCGAGGTGAAGACGTTGTAGGCCTCCTCGTTGGTGAGCTTGGCCGGGGAGAACACGGAGATCTTCCCCTTGACCCGGTCATCCATGATGAAGTTCTTGCCGGTGAGGTCGCTGATGAATTTCACCATGGTGGCGATGTCCACGTCGGTGAAGTTGAGCACCACACCCTTGGCGAATACCAGCGTCGGGGCGGTGACCAGGAACATGAGCAAAAGGGCGATGCGGGCGATTCTAATTTTCAAGGAAAACCCTCCAAGAGGCAGTTTGAGATCGAACTGCGTCACCTTATGTCATACGTGAACGTTGTGGGGCGGCCGTCGCGGATCAGGTCGAGCTTGATCCTGCTTTGCCCTTTGAGCGAGGCGAAAGACTGGATCGCCTTCTCCGGGGAGTCGATGGGGAAGTCGTTCATCCTCAAAAGGACGTCGCCGTTTTTGATGCCGACGGTGCCGAAGATCCCCTGCGGCTTCACCTCGGAGGCGCGGAAGCCCTCGACCTTGCCCTCCTTCATGCTGGGCAAAAGGCGCGCGTCGGTCATGGCCTGCCCGATGTTGTCCAGGGCGGCGTTCAGGGCGCGCTGGTCGATGACGTAGTTGCCTCCCCCGGCGGGTGCGGCCAGGCCGGCGCCACCGGCAACTCCGGCAGGCGCGACCGCGGGAGCCGCCGCCTCGGCCGCGGCGGCCATCGGGGTAAGGATCTTCACCCGCTTGCCGCCGATGAGGATCTCGGCCACGTCCTTCTTCACGGCAACCAGCGGCCCGGCCGAGAACACCGTGTCGCCCAGCCTGAAAACCCGCTCTTCGTGGGTCGAATTCTTAAGCACCAGCGCGAAGGTTTCCCGGAAGGAGCCGACGGCCGTCCCCAAAAGGACCAGGTCACCGACCGAGGCGGGGGGGGGCGCGGCCGCCGTGGCTGGCGCGCCTCCCTGCTGCTGCAGCGCGGTGAGTTTACCCTGGGTGGCCCTGCCGAACAGGCCCCGCTCCAGGATCGGGGCGAAGCTGAGCAGGTCCTGGCTCCCGGCCGGCGCTGCCGCGACCTGCGCCGCGACCTGCTTCTGCGCGTTCCTGGGATACAGGGCGGCGATCTTGACGCTCAACAGATCCGCTGCGATGAGGGCTGCGACTGCGGTGATGGCGAGGCCAAGGGTTAGGTTCAGGGGGAGAATCCAGCGCGGCATGAAAGACCCTTCTTTGCGAGTAGTTGGAGCTGAGCGAATATATTAGATGCCTTTGACTTATGCAACAAAAAAGGGGGTCCGGGCTCCCGGTTTCGGGCATCCCCGCGGCCACCCTTTTCCCCCTCTCGCCATGGCCTTGGCACCATCCGGCTCGGGGACCACCGTCACGACTGCTCACGAAAGGGAGACGATATAATGAGAGCCTACGCTACCCGTGCCGTAACCCAAGGCCACCATTATCAGCAAAAGCTGTGCCGCCGCTTCTGGAGCGACAATACGGAAAGGATTGTAGCAGATGAGGCATGATTTGCGGTACTTTTTTCCAATGAGGAGTTCGGCGCCGGCGAGGCGGCGGCGGGTGTCACGCCACGTGCGCGGCACCCCGGACGGGTGGTTTTTTGACAGATGACGGTTATTTGACGCCGCGACCGCCGTGACAGTCGTTGAAGTCGGCTTCTCTGCTGTGCTACACTCGCGCACCAAAAACGTGCAGGGAGCAGCGTATGAGCCGCATCATCGTCACCGCATCGACCCGGATGGAACTCTCCGAACTGCTGGTCGCAACCTCGGCCTCCGCGCTGCCGGGCGCCGGGCATGTGCCGCTGCATCGGGCCGAGATCGGGGGAACGGAAATCCTCCTCGCCCTTACCGGGATCGGCAAGGTGAACGCGGCGAGCGCCGCCACCCTCCTTTGCGAGCGCTACACCCCGGATCTCATGATCAACACCGGCTGTGGCGGCGCCTTTACCGGAGCCGGCCTCGCCGTGGGGGACCTCGCCATCGCCGACAGCGAGTGTCTCGCCGATGAAGGGGTGCAGACTCCCTCCGGGTGGCGCGGGCTCGACCTGATCGGCATCCCCGTCTACGAGGGGAGGGGGGAGAGGCTTTTCAACCGCATCCCCCTGGACCGTGAGGTCGCGCGTCGCGCCCTCGACTGCGCGACCGTCAGCGGCTTCAGCGCCATCATGGGCCCCTTCCTCACCGTTTCCACCTGCTCCGGGACTGCGGTGCAGGGGGAGGAGCTGCTGCGGCGCTTCCCCGGGATCTGTGAAAACATGGAGGGGGGCGCCGTGGCCCAGGTGGCGCTGATGTACGGCATCCCCTCCCTGGAGGTGCGCGGCATCAGCAACATGGTGGAGGACCGCGACCTGTCGCGCTGGAACCTGAAGCGCGCGGTGGGCGAGGTGCAGCGCTTCCTGGCGCTTTACCTCGAGCAGGCGGCCGCGCCCCACCCCGGTCCATGCTGTAAATAAGTCTCTGCGTCCCCTTCCCCTTTCTGGTTCGTCTAAGGAATCTGCCCTGCAGAGCTTCTAATTGTACTACGAATGATTCGTTAACCTTTTCTTGCGCGATAAGCGGGCTGATAGTATATTGGTGAGTCTTAAAACTTGCGTCATGCCGCTTATTGCCGGCGGCCGCTTCGCTGCAACTTAAGTAAACCGGGAGCAAGAGCAATACATGAATGCAGTAATGACAGACAAACAGGACCAGGAACCGTCCCCGATACTATCCCTCGGGTTCTCGCCCTGTCCCAACGACACCTTCATCTTTGACGCCTTGATTCATGGACGGGTCGACTGCGGCTTCCGGTTCCGTGAGCGGCTGGAGGACGTTGAGACCCTGAACCGTATGGCGCTCGAATCGGTGCTCGACGTCTCCAAGGTCTCTTATCACCTGCTGGGACACATCCTCAAGGACTACCTTCTCCTGAGAAGCGGAGGTGCACTCGGCCGCGGCTGCGGACCGCTGGTCGTCGCGCGAGGCAATGTCGATCCCGGCGCCCTGGCCGGCAAGCGTGTCGCGCTTCCCGGCCGGTACACCACCGCGGCGCTGCTGCTTAGGCTCTTCAACCCGGCCCTGACCGATTTCGTCTATCTTCCCTTCCACGAGATCATGGCCGCGGTGGCCGACGGTTCGGTGGCGGCGGGGGTCATCATCCACGAATCCCGCTTCACCTACCAGGGGTACGGCCTGCACAAGGTGCTCGACCTCGGGGAGTGGTGGGAGCGGGAGACGGGCCATCCCATCCCGCTGGGGGGGATAGCGGCCAAGCGCTCCCTGGGGAGGGACGCGCTGCTCAGGCTTGAACGCGGCATCGGGGAGAGCGTCGACTACGCCTTCGGGCACCCGGGCGAGGCCCGCCCCTACATCCGCGCCCATTCCCAGGAGATGAGCGACGAGGTGTGCGACGCCCACATCGGCCTCTACGTGAACGATTTCTCCCGCGAACTGGGTAGCGGCGGGGAGGCCGCGGTGCGCCTGTTGCTCGGGCGCGCGGCGGCGGCGGGGATCATCCCCCCCTGGCAGGAACCGCTGCTCATTTCCTGAACAGGAAAACTCAAGTTATCTTCTTTCGCGCCGAAAGGTGCAGAAGCTGTTTTTCGCACCGTGGAGGATCCTTGATGACCAAGCCGTTGAACTGGAAGCGGCATATAGGGGTGGCCCTCGCGTTCGTAGCCATTTTCTGGCTGGGGGACGCGCTGCTCGACGCCACCCTCATGAGGCGGGAGCCGCTCTGGGAGCAGATCCACGATCCCAATCTCTACGAGATCGGGATGCGGACCTTCTACGCCGCCCTGCTCGGCATCTTCTTCGCCTCCCTTTCCATCGTCTGCGAGCGCGGCCGCAAGGTGGAGACGGCGCTGCGCCATTCCGACGACCTCTCCCAGATCTTCCTCGATTCCTCCCGTGACGCCATCTGCGTGGTCCGGACCGACGACTACACCATCGCCAACTGCAACGGCGTCTTTCTCGCCAACTTCGCGCTGACCGAAGAGGAAGCGCTGGGGGCCAGTCTGGCCGACCTGGTGGCCCGGCAGGGGCTCGCCGACCAGATCATGAGCCTCATCTCGGAGTGCGCCTGCAACGGGACCCCGCTTAACTGCGAGATCTGCTATCGGGCGGAGGATGGGAGGAACCGTTACGAGGACATCTCGGTCCACCCCATCGGGGAGCTGGAACAGGGGGGGCGGAGGGTGCTCTTCGTGGCGCGGGACATCACCGTGCGCCGCACCGCGCAGGAGCGGCTGGAAGAATCCGAGGCGAGGTACCGTGCCATCTTCGAGGACACCGGGACCGCCATGGCCATCATCCTTCCCGACGGCACCCTGCAGATGGTGAACCGCGGCTTCGAGGCGGTCACGGGGCTTTCCCGGGCCGAGCTCGAGGGGAAACGGGTTTGGACCGAGTTCGTCGGCCGTTGCGACAGCGACGGCATATCCGCCCAGGAAGAGGGCGTTCTTCCCGGCGTCCCGCGTCGCAGCTTCGAGGTCCGGTTCTGCGGCAAGGACGGCGTCCGGACCATGGCCGGCAACTGGTCGGTCATCGAGGGGACGGAGCAGTCGGTGCTCTCCCTGGTGGACATCAGCGCCCACAAGGAGGTCGAGGAAGCGCTCAGGGAAAGCCGGGCCACCCTGGCCGTGGCGCAGCGCATCGCCCGCCTGGGGAACTGGGACTGGGACCTCGGCAGCGACACGCTCACCTGGTCCGACGAGATGTACCGCATCTACGATGTCGACCCCGCCACCTTCGTGCCCACCCACGAGCTGGTGCTGCAGGCGGTGCACCCCGAGGACCGGGCGCAGGTGATCCGCGCCGTGAACGACGCCATCTACAACCGCAGGGCGTACCACAAGGACTACCGGATCGTGCTGGCGAACGGCTCGACGCGCACCCTCTCCGCCCGTGCCGAGGTCACCTACGATGCGCTGGGGAGGCCGCTGCACATGGTGGGGACCGCCCAGGACATCACCTGGCGCATCGAGGCCGAGCAGGCCCTGCGCAACTCCGAGGAGAAGTTCTCCAAGGCCTTCCACGCCTCCCCGGACTCCATCGTGATCACCCGTGCCGAGGACGGCACCTACATCGACGTCAACGAGGCCTTCCAGGAGATCACCGGGTACAGCCGGGAGGAGGTGATCGGCAGGACCTCCACCGAGCTCATGCTCTGGGCCGACTCCGATGCGCGCATGGTGATGCTCAAGCTGTTGAACGAGCACGGGCACGTGCGCAACCTGGACGTGCGCTTCAGGGTGAAGTCGGGCGAGATCCGCGAGCTGTTGTGGTCCGCGGACGTGATCGAGTACCAGGGGGAGGCCTGCCTGATCGCCATCTCCCGCGACGTCACCGACCAGCGCCAGATGGAGCGGGAGCTCCTGGAGAGCGACGCCCGCCTCTACATGAAGCACGAGGAGCTGAAGAACGTCTTCCACCAGATGGAGGGGATCCGGCGCGAATGGGAAGAGATCATGGACTGCATCTCGGACCTGTTCATCCTGGCGGACCAGTTCGGCAAGATCCGCCGCTTCAACCGCGCCGTGGAAACCTTCACCGGCATGGCGCACCGGGACATCGTCGGCAGGGATTGTCTCGCCTTCCTGGAGGAACACGGCCTCAAGGAGCACCTGGAGTCCCCGGGGACCGAACTGCTGCACAAACCGACCGGCAAATGGTTCGTCGCCAAGCGGCATGCCTTCCCGGCGGAGATCGACGGCTCTGCGCGCGAGGTGGTCATCATTAACGACACGACCACGATCGGGCGCCGCGAGCGGGGGGCGCAGCCCCTCAAGGACGTGCCGGCGCAGGGTCAGCCGTCCGGCTCGCAAAGCGTCGTAACATTAAAGGTTTAGCCCCGCGCTGGCTCATTGGAAGTTGACTTGAGGGTTAGGGCATGCTATAAGAGTGCCTCGCCCAACAAAGGAGGTGCGCATGGCATCATCCGAGCGGAGCCGCAGGCTGGTGCGCATAGTCGCCCTGGCCCTGATGCTCCTCCCGATCCACACGCTTCCCCTGCTGGCTGCAGAACAAGTAGCAAAACCGGTAGTAGAAAAGGCAGTAGAAAAGGCAGAAACGCAAGACAAATCGGTGGTGAAAAAACTGGTCGGCATAGCCTCCTACTATGCCAAGAAGTTCCACGGAAGAGCGACCACCTCGGGAGAGCGGTACCATCCGGAAAAGATGACCGCCGCCCACCAGAGTCTTCCGCTGGGGACCAAGGTTCTGGTCCGGAATCTCGCCAACGATAAGGAAGTCACGGTTGTCGTCAACGACCGTTGCCGCAAGAAGGGGTTCCCCTTCATCGACCTGTCACGGGCCGCGGCAAGGAAACTGGGTTTCCTCGGGGAAGGAAAGGCCAAAGTGGCCATCATTCCGCTGACCGAGGACGAATCCTAGAAACATCAAAATACAATCTGGGCGAACAGAGAAAAAGGCCGGGGATATTCCCCGGCCTTTTTTCGTTTTTCCCTGCGCACAGTGATGAATACCGGGAAAAGGTGCGGGGGGAACCTTCCCCTTGCGGGAGGGGGGGGGAAGAGGGGGGCCGCATTGCCGGAGGTGGCGGCTTCACCCACCCCCCGTCCCCCTCCCGTCAAGGGAGGGGGCAAAGGTCCCTGAACGCAAAAAGGCAGCCCCGCCGGGGCTGCCTTTTTCCAATCGCTTCGCTGTCTCTTCGGCAGCGGCTAATCTTCCTTGTGCTTCTTCTTCGAGGAGGACTTCTTCTTTTTCGAGGAGGATTTCTTGGACGACTTCTCCTCCTTCTCCTTGGACTTCTTCCCTTTCTTACCCTTCTTGGACTTGCTCCCGCCCGACCCCTTGTGCTTGCGGAAGCTTCTCGGCTCGGGGTTGAACTCGTCCTTGATGTTGCTTAAAAGGACCTGCGCCTCTTCCAGTTCCGGGTCCGCCTTCCTCGCAGCCTCGAGAGACTCCTTGGCCTCGGCGATGTGGCCGTCCTTCATCTGCACGCGCCCCATGGCGTTCAGGGCCTTGGCATGGTCGGGCTTCAGTTTCACCGCTTCCTTGTACTCGTCGGTGGCGGCGGTGTAGTTCTTCTGGAACTCGTAGACCAGCCCCAGCTTGTAGTGCGCGTTGGCATCGTTGGGGGAGAGTTCCACCCCCTCCTTGAGGAGCTTCGCCAGGGAGTCGTAGTTCTTGTTCTTGACGTAGATGGCGGTGAGGGCGGTGCGGGCCTCCTGGTCGTCCTTCTTAAGGCGCAGCACTTCCTGGTACTCGTTGGCGGCCTGATCCATCTCGTTGCGCTTGCGCAGCAGGTTGGCGAGCTCGCGGTGGGCCTCCAGCGAATCGCCGTCCAGCTTGATGGCGGCCTGGTAGGCGCTGATGGCGGAGTCGAGGTCCTTGGTGTTGACGAAGGCGCGCGCCAGCTTCAACTGGGTCGGAGCGTCGGCGGGGGTTGCCTTGATCAGCGCCTGGTACTGCTCCAGTGCCTGCGGGAAGCTTCCCCTGAGCGTGTAGATCTCGGCCAGGCGCTGGCGCGCCTGCAGGTTGTCCGGCGTGCTGGCGAGCACCTGACGGTATTCCACCACCGCCTCGTCGAGAAGCGCCTTGCGCTCGTAGATGCCGGCCAGGTTCAGGTGCAGCTGCGGGTTCTCACCCTTGTTCCTGATGGCGTCGCGGTAGTAGGACATCGCCTCGTCTTCGCGTCCCAACGCCAGCAGGCAGTCTCCCAGGCGCTGCTGCGCCACCGCGTCAGTCGGCTCCTCCGCGATCCTCAGCCGGTACTCGCTGATGGCCATCTCCAAATCCTTGGCCTTGTTGTACTGGTCGGCGAGGGCCATGTGGTCGACCTTGGGCGTATCCTTCGCCTTGGCGCCGATCCCGGCCAGCACCCGCTCGTACTCGGCGCTCTTCTGGTCCCCCTTGCGGACGTACCCCTCCGCGAGCAGGCGGTGCACCTCCTTGTTGGCGGGTTCGGCGATCGCCGCCTGCTTAAGCTCGGTGACCGCCTTGTCGGTCTCGCCGCGGGCGAGGAGCAGGGCGCCAAGCCCCAGGCGTGCCCGGGCGTTCCCCGGCTGAATGGCGAGCGCCTTTCTATATTCGTCCTCGGCCTTCTGCTTCTGCCCCACCGCGTCGTAGGAGGCGGCCAGGTCGGTGTGCAGGGAGGCATCCTCGGGAAGGGCGGCGAGCGCCTCGGTGAAGTGGAAGATGGCGAGCTGGTGCAGTTCCTTCTGGGCCAGGATCCGGGCGAGGCCGCCGTGGTAGCGTGGGTCGCCGGTCTTGAGCCCCTGGGAGAGCTCGACCGCGGCCTCCTCGCTGGCCCCTTTCTGCAGGTGCAAAAGGCCCAGGTTGCCGCTGGCCGGGTAGAAATCGGGATCGAGCGCCAGGGTTTCCCGGTACTCCTGGATGGCGGCGTCGATGTTGCCGCTGCGCTCGAAGGCGAGCGCCTTCAGGTAACGGCCCGGGGCGCCGGTGGGGCAGAGTTCCGCCACGCGCTTTTCGGCATCCTTTCTCTTTTGCTCGCTCGTCTGCGGTGTCAGTTCCAGGATGGTCTTCTTCGCTTCGAGGCAGCTGTTGGTCGCGGGAAACGGCCAACTGAAGCCGGTGCTGAACAGGGTCACCGCCAGAAGCGAGGACAGTGCTGCGTATCTTTTCATGTAGGGCCCTTTTAATTACGCGAGAACGTGTGGTGGGGGGGCGCGCAGCGGCGTGCCGTGGGCTCCACCGGACCAACCGGCCCGGTGAGGTTGGCGGATTATACACACCGGCGCTAATAAATTCAATTCCAAAACCATAATCATTAACGATCCCGGGCCTTTGAGCCCGTAAAGCCGCGCCGGGCGGGGGGCTCTGGAAGGTTAGGGCGGATTACCTTGACTTTCATGATAAAGATGGTTAAATCATCTGCACCGGCCACGGGGCCGGTTTTTCATTAAAAGGCGGGTAACAGAGGGGCGCGATGGCGGTAATTCCCAAGGAACCTTTGGAATGGCTGAACCTGTTCCGCCAGCAGATGGACGAGATCTTCCGATTTCTCTCCACGCTGGAGGGGCGGGAAGGCTTCACCGACAAGGAACAGTCCCCGCTGGTCGACATCTATGAAACCGACCGCTCCTTCGTAGTCGAGGTGGAACTTCCCGGCTGCGAACGCGGCGACATCACCCTGAGCCTGTGCTGCTCCACCCTGGTGGTGGAGGGGACGGCGCGGGACGAAGCGGACCCGGGTGCGACCTACACCTGCCTCGAGCGCGGCACCGGCCGCTTTTGCAGGGCCATCGAGGTCCCCCCCGGCGTCGATTTGGAGGGGGTGCAGGCGCGCTACCGGCGCGGCCTGCTCACGGTGGAGTTCCCCTGGTGCAAGGGGGAGACGCCGCACATCCGCGAGATCCCGATTCAGTAAGGAGAGGTACATGGAAAACAGGCAGGAGACCGAAGAACTTAACATACCGGATGTTCTGCCGCTGCTCCCGGTCCGGGACGTGGTCGTTTATCCCTACATGATTCTGCCGCTTTTCGTGGGGCGCGAGATCTCGATCGCGGCCGTCGATCACGCCCTTTCCAAGGACCGCATGATCTTTTTGGCCACGCAAAGAGACGTGGGGGACGAGGACCCGGCCCCCGAGGCGATCTACGAGGTCGGCACGGTCGCCATGATCATGCGCATGCTGAAGCTTCCTGACGGCAGGGTGAAGATCCTTGTGCAGGGGCTCACCAAGGGGCGCATAACGGAATACCTCGCCGAGAAGCCCTTCTACTCGGTGCGCATCGACCGGATCATCGAGCCGGCGGCGCCGGAGAACACGCTTGAATCCGAGGCCCTGATCCGGACCGTGAAGGAGGAGCTGGCGAAGATCGTGGCTCTCGGCAAGGCCGTCTCCCCCGAGGTGATGGTCATCGTCGAGAACATGCAGGAGCCCGGCGCCCTCGCCGACCTGGTGGCCAGCAACATCGGCCTCAAGGTGGAGGAGGCGCAGGGGCTGCTCGAGGTGATCGACCCGCTGGAGCGCCTGAAGAAGGTGAACGACCTCCTGAACAAGGAGAGCGAGCTCCTCAACATGCAGGCCCGCATCCAGTCCGCCGCCAAGGAGGAGATGGGAAAGAGCCAGCGCGAATACTATTTGCGCGAGCAGCTGCGCGCCATCCAGCAGGAGCTCGGTGAAACCGACGCCAGAAGCGAGGAGATGGCGGAGCTCAGAAAGTCCATCGAGAACGCCAAGATGCCCCAGAACGTCGAGAAGGAGGCCCTGAAGCAGCTCGGCCGCCTGGAGCAGATGCATCCGGACGCCGCCGAGGCGGGGATGCTCAGGACCTTCCTGGACTGGATGGTGGACATCCCCTGGGGCAAGGCGACCAAGGACGCCCTGGAGATAAACCGCGCCTCCGAGATCCTCAACGAGGACCACTACTTCCTGGAGAAGGTGAAGGAGCGCATCCTCGAGTTCCTGGCGGTGAGAAAGCTGAAGAAGAAGATGAAGGGCCCCATCCTCTGCTTCGTCGGCCCTCCCGGCGTCGGCAAGACCAGCCTGGGCAAGTCCATCGCCCGCGCCATGGGGAGGAAGTTCGTGCGCATCTCGCTTGGCGGCGTGCGCGACGAGGCCGAGATCCGCGGCCACCGGCGCACCTACGTCGGCGCGCTCCCGGGGAGGATCATCCAGGGGCTCAAGCAGGCCGGCTCCAACAACCCGGTCTTCATGCTGGACGAGCTGGACAAGCTGGGAAGCGACTTCAGGGGTGACCCTTCCTCGGCGCTTCTGGAGGTGCTCGACCCGGAGCAGAACAACAGCTTCTCGGACCACTACATAAACCTCCCCTTCAACCTCTCCAACGTGATGTTCATCGCGACGGCGAACCAGATGGACACCATCCCGGGTCCCCTGCGCGACAGGATGGAGGTGATCAACCTCTCCGGCTACACCGAGGAGGAGAAGCTCGGCATCGCCAAGCGCTACCTGGTGCCGCGCCAGGTGAAGGAAAACGGCATCACCGAGGAGATCGTGACCTTCTCCGAGGAGGCCCTGCGCACCATCATCGCCAAGTACACCCGCGAGGCGGGCCTAAGAAACCTGGAGCGCGAGATCGGCAGCGTCTGCCGCAAGGTGGCGCGGAAATACGCCGAAGGGAAGGGTGAGAAGTTCGTCATCACCGCCGGCACCGTCCCCAAGTACCTGGGTCCCCCCAAGTTCCTGCGCGAGGAGGAGATGGAGAAGAACGAGGTCGGCGTGGTCACCGGACTCGCCTGGACCCCGGTCGGGGGCGAGGTGCTGTTCGTCGAGGCGACGGTCATGAAAGGGAAGGGGGGGCTGACCCTCACCGGCCAGCTGGGCGACGTCATGAAGGAGTCGGTCCAGGCGGCGCTTTCCTACATCCGTAGCAAGACCGCGGAGCTGAACATCCCCGAGGACTTCAGCTCGACCATCGACATCCACGTGCACGTCCCGGCAGGTGCCATCCCGAAGGATGGCCCCTCCGCCGGCGTCACCATGGCGACTGCGCTGGTCTCCGCGCTCACCAAAATCCCGGTGCGCAAGGAAGTCGCCATGACCGGCGAGATCACCCTGCGCGGCAAGGTGCTCCCGATCGGCGGCCTGAAGGAGAAGATCCTCGCCGCGGCGCGCCTGGGCGTCACCACGGTCATCATCCCGGTGCAGAACAAGAAGGACCTCGAGGACGTCCCGAAGACCATCCTCAAGAAGCTGAAGATCGTCGCCGCAACCAACATCGACGACGTGCTGGCGGTCGCACTGGAGAAGTTCCCCCCTCCGGCGCCCAAGGCGGCCAAGCCGGAGCCCCCCAAGACCAAGGTCAGGACCCGCGTCCCGGTCGCTTCCCCGGTGAGGGGCAAGGCTTGAGACTAGCCGAACTGGGCGAATTCGGCCTGATAGACAGGATCAAGGCAAACGTCGCCGCGTCCCCCTCGGTGCTTCTCGGCATCGGGGATGACGCGGCGGCGCTGTCTCCCACCCCCGGAGAGGTCACCCTGATCACCTCCGACATGCTGCTGGAGGGGGTCCACTTCGACCTCTCCTTCTGCGACCCGCACACCCTGGGCAGAAAATCCCTTTCCGTCAACCTCTCCGATGTCGCCGCCATGGGTGCGCGGCCACGCCACTTCCTGCTCGGCGTGGCGCTCCCCAAGGATGTCCCGCTCGAGTTCATGGACGGCTTCATGGCCGGGATGCTGGAGCAGGCGCAGCGTTTCGGCGCGACCCTCGTCGGGGGG
Source organism: Geomonas subterranea (assembly GCF_019063845.1). Lineage (NCBI taxonomy): Bacteria > Pseudomonadati > Thermodesulfobacteriota > Desulfuromonadia > Geobacterales > Geobacteraceae > Geomonas > Geomonas subterranea. The sequence goes on along the minus strand of NZ_CP077683.1, from coordinate 3,031,081 downwards.
GATACCTGCGCCTCCAGGGCCGGAATCGCCATCTCGGTGACCGCGCTGGGGGAGCAGCGCCCGGAGCTGGTGCTGAAGAGAAGCGGCGCGAACCCCGGGGATCTCATCTGCGTGACCGGGACGGTCGGGGATGCGGCGGCAGGGCTGAAGCAGCTCTTTGCCGGGGCGCGGGAAGGTTTCCTGGTGGAGCGGCAGTTGGACCCGACCCCGAGGGTGGAGGCGGGGGTGGGCCTGGCCGAGGCGGGTGTGGTTACGGCCATGATCGACGTGAGCGACGGTGTGCTGCAGGATCTCGGGCACATCTGCGAGATGTCGGGAGTGGGGGCGCGCCTGGAACTGGCCCGGCTGCCGCTGTCGGACGCCTACCGCGCCGAGTGCGGCGGGGACCCCTTTGCGCTGGCGCTCTCCGGCGGTGAGGACTACGAACTCCTTTTCTGCATACCTGCCGGCAAGGAGGCCGAGGTGGCGGCGCTCTGCGCGCAGGTAGACCTTGCGGTATCCGTCATCGGGGAGGTCAAAGCGGGAAGCGGGATAGAGCTCATCGCCCCGGACGGCTCCCTCTACACGCCGCCGCGGCGCGGCTTCGACCACTTCGCGCCGTCTAGTCCGCGCTGATCCTCACCGCCACCTTCCTATCCCTCGGCCCGTCGAACTCGCAGAAGTAGAGCGCCTGCCAGGTGCCCAGGAGGAGCTTGCCCCGGTCGATCAAGAGCCGCTGGCTGGTCCCCACCAGGGTCGACTTCACGTGGGCGGCCGAGTTTCCCTCGGCATGGGTGAAGTAGTGCGCGTCCGGCACCAGCTGGTCCAGGCAGTTAGCGATGTCCCGCTTCACCGCCGGGTCCGCCCCCTCGTTCACCGTGATACCCGCCGTCGTATGCAGGACGAAGACGTCGCAGCAGCCGCTCCCCACCATGCTGGCCGCAACCAGTGCCTCGACCCTGGCGGTGATGTCGATCAGCTCGGTTCTCTCCCTGCTTTTCAGTGTCAGGTACTGGATCATCCGTTCCTCCGTTGGCGCTGGCAGCGGTCACAACAAACGAAAGTAAAAGATGCGGCCTCAGCTCCTCCCCCCTCCCGCACCGGGGAGGGGAGGAGCGGCTACTTCTTGAACAGGCTGCTTCGCATCTTGCCCAGGTACTTGTTCAGTGGGTTCCCTCTGGACAGGAAGGGGAGCACGGGGCGCTCCCTGTGCCCAAGCGTTTGCAGCAGCTTGGTGATGGCGGGATTTTTACCCACCCTGAGCCCCAGGTTGAGCGTCCTGATCGCCTCCCTCTTCCTACCGGCAAGGAGGTACACCGTGCCCAGGCGCAGGAAATGATTGCAGTTGCGGGGCTCCCTCTTGATGGCTTCCTGGCACAGGGCCACCGCCTTCTGCACGTTGCCGGCGGTCTGGGCCAGCGCCACCGCATACAGGGAAAGGTGTTCCGGGGTGCGCTGCCGCTCCAGGGCGGCGTGCAGGTAGCGCTGGGCCGACGAGTAGTGCCCTGCCTCCAGTTCCTCTTTCCCGAGATGCACCAGCTCCCTTGTTTCCAACTGGGTAAGTTCCTGACCGTTCACGCGTTCTCCTGTCTGCCGCCGAGTCACATTAAGAAGTAGGTACTATACCATTTAATCTGCGGCATGTGAAATCGTTACCTGTCCGCCGGCGCGGCTTTTTAGCCGCCACGCTCCCTGCTGGAGCGGAGTTGGCGGCTCCACGTCGCATGGGTTGAAAAAAAAAGGGATTTGTGTTCTAATCTGCCGCTGTGGAACAGTGCGCGTACATAGGGCTGGGGAGCAACATCGGCGATCGTGAGCTGAAGCTCCTGATGGCGATAGCGGAGCTGGGCAAGCTGCCGCAAACCAGGGTGACTGCCGTATCCCCCTTCTACGAGACCGAACCGGTCGGCGGGGTGCCCCAGGACAACTTTTACAACGCCGTGGTGCGCCTCAACACGGAAATGGCGCCGCTGGAACTCCTGGACCGGCTGAAGAGGCTGGAGACCGAAGTGTTCCGCCGGGTGCCGTCGGAGCGCTGGGGCGCCCGCAGCATGGACCTCGACATCCTCCTCTACGGTGAGCTGGTTTCCGACAGCGAAGAGCTCACCATCCCGCACCCGCGCCTGGCGGAGCGTCGTTTCGCCCTCCAGCCGCTGTCCGACATCGCACCCGACCTGGTGCACCCGATCCTGGGTAAACGCATCATAGAACTGCTGACCGAGCTGACCTCACCCGGGAAGGTGGTCAGGATCTAGGGGGACCATTGAAGTTTCTGATCTGGGCACTGCTGGCGTACCTCGTGTACCGCATGTTCGCCGGCAAGTCTGCCGAAAAGATAGTGAAAAAAGAGCCCGCCGCAGCGGAGACCTTCCAGGATCCGGTCTGCGGCGTGTACATAGCCGAGGCCGACGCGGTGGTCGGCAGGCTGGAGGGGAAGCGGTATCACTTCTGCTCCATGGAGTGCCTGAGAAAATTCGAAGAGATGCAACAGAGGCAATAACAACACAACCGGAGGAAAGATGAAGTTTTTTATCGACACAGCGGACGTTAAAGAGATTCGGGAGGCCAACGAACTGGGACTGGTGGACGGCGTCACCACCAACCCCTCCCTGATCGCCAAGAGCGGCCGGCGTTTTGAGGAAGTGATCAAGGAGATCACCGGGATCGTGGACGGCCCCATCTCCGCGGAGGTCATCTCCCTCGAGCATGACGGCATGATCGCCGAGGCGACCGAACTGGCCAAGATCCACCCGAACATCGTCATCAAGCTCCCGATGACCCCGGAAGGGCTCAAGGCGACCAAGACCCTGTACAAGCAGGGGATCAAGACCAACGTCACGCTGATCTTCACCCCGATGCAGGCCCTGCTCGCCGCCAAGGCCGGCGCCACCTACGTCTCCCCGTTCGTCGGCCGCCTGGACGACATCTCCCAGGACGGCATGGGGATCATCGAAGAGATCAGGACCATCTTCGACAACTACGGCATGGACGCCCAGATCATCGTGGCCAGCATCAGGAACCCGGTGCACGTGCTGAACTCGGCTCTCATCGGCGCCGACGTCTGCACCATCCCGTACTCGGTCATGCTGCAGCTCGCCAAGCACCCGCTCACCGATGCGGGGATCAAGAAGTTCCTGGAAGACTGGGAGAAGGTTCCCAAGTAGAGACGGCGGCGCGGGAGTGGTTCCCGCGCGGTTTGGGTAACAAAGGCGTTACTGAGGGCGGGTCCTGGACCCGCCCTTGCTTTATGGTGGGGGTTATTCGGGGAACTGCGCGCCGTTTCTGCGCTGCAGCCGGACGTAGACGGCAATGATCAGCGCGCTGACGATGACCACGCCGATGAGCGCCTGGTGCGAGTAGCGCATGATCAGCTCCTGGTTGCTCCCTATGAAGTAGCCGATGAAGGTGAGCACGGTGACCCAGATCCCCGCGCCGAGCAGGGTGTAGAGGGAGAACTTGACGTGGTTCATCCCGGCCAGGCCGGCGGGCAGCGAGATCAGGTGCCGCACCACCGGTAGAAGCCTCCCGATGAAGGTGGAGATCTCGCCGTGGTCCTTGAAGAAGCGCTCCACCTTGGCGAACTTCTCCTCCGTGATGAAGACGTACTTGCCGTACTTGAGAAGCAGCGGACGGCCGAGGTAGTGGGCCGCGAAGTAGTTGGCGTAGGCGCCGATCAGGCTCCCCAGGGTGCCGCAGACGATGGCCACGAGCATGTTCATCTGACCCTGCTGGGCCAGGTATCCGGCCGGCGGCATCACCAGTTCGCTGGGGATGGGGAAGACGGAGCTCTCCAGGGCCATCAGGAGAAAGATCCCCGGGTAGCCCATGGCTCCTATGGTTTCGACCAGCCACTGTACCGCTGCATGCATGCCTTGCTCTCCTTTTGTCGCGTTCTTTGCCGGCGCCATTCTATACGGAGCGCACCAAAAAAACGACTAATTTAATATTTTTTCCGTCTCGCGGCGGGGGAAGCTGGGGCGATGCCCCGGCCCGCGCGGGACGCACATGAAAGGAAACATGGACAAGCAGATTTTCGTTATCGGCCACAGAAACCCCGACACCGACTCGATCGCCTCGGCCCTCGCCTATGCCCACCTGAAGCGGGCGCTGGGGGACGAGCGGGTCACCGCCGCCATGGCCGGGAACCTGAATCCCCAGACCACCTGGCTTTTGGGGCGGCTCGGCATCGAGGCGCCGCTGTACCTGGCCGACGTGCACCCCAAGGTGCGCGACGTGATCCACCGCACCCCGGTCACCGTGGCCGCCGATGCGCCGCTTCTGACCGCCCTGGAACAGTTCCACCACAACTCCATCAGGGTCCTCCCGGTGCTCGACGCCGCCGGCGTCCCCAAGGGGATCATCCCGCTCAGAAAGATCGCCGAGCGCTCGCTGGTGACCGGCGCGGACTCGCTGCGGCTGGTCTCCGCCTCGCTCGCCTCGCTGGCAGCCTGCCTCTGCGGGAGCTTTCTTTCCGGCGGCGCCGATGCCGCCGTCGAGAGCCTGCACCTCTTCGTCGGCGCCATGGCCGAGGAGTCCTTCGTCGACAGGATCTCCGGCTTCGATCCCGCCACCCTGGTGGTGGTGACCGGCGACCGCAGCTCGATCCAGAAGGCCTCCATCGAGCGCGGCGTGCGCCTTTTGGTGGTGACCGGCGGCCTTTCCGTGGCCGAGGACGTGGTGCGGCTCGCGGCTTCCCGCGGCGTCGCCCTCCTCTCCACGCCGCTCGACACCGCGGCCACCGTTTCCCGGTGCCGCCTGGCCACCCCAGCCCTGGCCCTGGCCGAACCGGCCTTCGAGAGCGTATCGGTGGGGGAGCCGCTGGGACGGCTGCGGGACAAGCTGCTGCACTCGGGCGAAAGCGCCGTGCTGGCGCTCGAGGAGGACGGCTCCCTGGCCGGCGTCGCCACCAAGTCCTCGCTCTTCGCGCCGCTTCCCTATGCCCTGATCCTGGTGGACCATAACGAGCTCTCCCAGTCGGTGCCGGGCGCCGAGGACCTGGAGATCCTCGAGGTGATCGACCACCACAAATTGGGGAATCCGCCCACCACCAACCCGATTCCTTTCATCACCGCTCCGGTCGGAAGCACCTGCACCATCGTGGCCTCGCTCTACGAGGAACACGAGGTGGAGCCCCCCGCGCAGATCGCGGCGCTCCTCCTGGCCGGCATCCTGTCCGACACGGTGATCCTGAAGTCCCCGACCACCACGCCCAGGGACCGCGCCACCGTGTCGCGTCTTTCGGCCCTCGCGGGACTCGACTGGGAGGCCTTCGGCGCCGAGATCTTCGCCGCCTCGGGCGCGCTCTCCGGCTACGGGAGCCCCGAGCGCGTGGTCGGCTCCGACTTCAAGCTCTTCAGCCAGGGGGAGTTGACCTTCGGCGTCGGCCAGGTCGAGGTGTTCGGCTTCGCCGAGTTCAACGAGATGAAGAAGGAGCTGCAACAGGCCCTCGCGGCGCGACGCGAAAAGGAGGGGCTGGAGCTTGCCGGCCTCATGGTCACCGACATCTCCAGCGAGAGCACCATGTTCCTCATGGAAGGGGGGCAGGCCTTCACCCGCTTCATGGGGTACCCGCAGCCCGAGCCGCACGTATTCGAGATGAAGGGAGTCATGTCCCGCAAGAAGCAGCTGGTGCCGCACCTGATCAAGGTGCTGGGAGGTCGTTAGATGAAGAAGTTCCTGGAGCGGATCGCGCACGGGGTGCTGATCGGCGACGGCGCCATCGGCACCATGCTCTACGCCAAGGGGGTGGCGCCGGAGGCGAACTTCGAGCACTTGAACCTGGTGCGTCCGGAGCTGGTGCTGGAACTGCACCGCGAGTACCTGGACGCCGGGGCGCAGGTGATCGAGACCAACACCTTCGGCGCCAACTGCGCCAAGCTCTCCGCCATAGGGCTGGGAGGGAAGGTCGCCGAGATCAACCGCAGGGGCGCCCAGCTCGCCCGGAGCGCCGCCGACGGGAAGGACGTGTACGTTGCCGGCTCCATGGGCCCCCTGGGGCGCGGCAAGAGCGAACTGTCACCGGAGCAGATCGCCGAATGTTTCCGGGTGCAAGCCTCGGCGCTGGCCGAAGGCGGGGTGGACCTCCTGATCCTGGAGACCTTCTCGGAGCTCGATGAACTGTTGACCGCACTCGCGGCGGCCAAGGAGACGGGACTCCCCGTGGTCGCCAACCTCGCCTTCGGCGAAGGGGGACGGCTGCCGGGTGGGACGTCAGCCGAAAGCGCCGCTCTCCGGCTGGCCGAGGCCGGGGCCGATGTCATCGGCGCCAACTGCGGCGCAGGTCCGCTGGAACTGCTGGCCACGGTAAAGCGGATCTCCACCGTCTGTGCGGTACCGATTGCCGCCTATCCCAACAGCGGTTTTCCAGAGTACATCGACGGGCGCTACATCTACCGTACCACCCCCGAGTATTTCGCCGACCGCGCCGAGGAACTGGTCGCCGCCGGAGCGTCTCTCGTGGGCGGCTGCTGTGGCACCACCCCCGAGCACATCCGGGCGATGGCGGCGAGGCTGCAAGCCACTTCCCTCCCCCCCCGGGAGAGGGTGCCCGAAGGGGGGGGGAGGGCGCTGCCACGTAGCGAAAGTATTGCCGGGGGCGAGGCCCTCACCCCCAGCCCCTCTCCCGGAGGGAGAGGGGAGCTCCATGCCAGCTTCCTGGACCGCTGGGGCACGGAACCGGTGATCACCGTGGAGCTCGATCCGCCCAAGGGGCTCGACTGCGCCAGGGTGCTGGCCGGAAGCCGTGCCCTCAAGGAGGCGGGAGCCCACGCCATCAACCTGGCCGAGAACCCGCTGGCCCGCGTGCGCATGGGGAACCTGGCGCTTGCTTCCTTGATCCGCCGGGAGGTGGGGATCGAGGTGATCGCGCACGTCACCTGTCGCGACCGCAACCTCATCGGGACGCAGTCCGAACTGATGGGGGCGAGCCTCTTGGGCGTCAGTTCCATACTGGCTGTCACCGGCGATCCGGCGAGCCTGGGGGACGAGGCGGGAGCGTCCTCCGTGTTCGACCTCAACTCCTTCACGCTGATCAAGCTCTTGAGCGACCTGAACGGCGGGGTGAACGCCTTGGGGAACCCCATCGGCTCCGGCACCGGTTTCACCATAGGCGCGGCCTTCAACCCCAACACCCAGAACATGGAGGTGCAGGTGCGGCGGCTGGTGAAGAAGGTCGCCAACGGCGCCCAGTTCGCCCAGACCCAGCCCATCTACGACATCGCTCGTTTTCACGACATGATGGAGCAGACCGCGCACCTGGATATCCCGGTTCTCCCCGGCGTGCTGCCGCTCGTCTCCGGAAGGAACGCGGAGTTCCTTCACAACGAGGTCCCCGGTATCGTGATCCCCGAGGAGATCCGCAAACGCATGGCCGGCAAGAGTGGCGAAGAAGGTGTGGCCGAAGGTCTCGCCATCGCGAAGGAATTCATCGAGGCCGCGAGCGCCAAGGCCGGCGGTTTCTACCTGATCCCCCCGTTCGGCAAGTACGAGATCGCGGTGGAGCTGGTTAGGTTCATAAGAAACAAGGAGGAACACAGAGGACACGGAGGTCCACAGGGGACACAGAGAAAGGGACTATAGAGAACCCGCAGTTCCCCCCTCTCCCTCCGGGAGAGGGTCGGGGTGAGGGGGCCCTCTCCCCACCGTTTTTCTCCGTGTACCTCCGGGACCTCTGTGTTCCGTGTTTGCTTTTCAGCTATTTTGACCTGCATCAATTTCAATACAGACAAAGGAGCAGATGATGAAGACCAAGGACATGCTTGAAAAAGGCGCCATCCTGCAGCGCGACCGTGAGACCTATGCCATCGCCCCGCACATCCCGGGCGGCTTTACCGACACCGCCACGCTGAGAAAGATCTGCGACGTCGCCGACAAGTACCAGCTGGAGCTGAAGCTCACCTCGGCCCAGAGGATCGCCATGTTCGGCGTCAAGGAAGAAGAGATCGACGCGGTCTGGGCCGATCTTGCCCAGGCGCCCGGCGCCGCCATCGGCCTGTGCGTCAGGAGCATCAAGATCTGCCCGGGCACCCAGTGGTGCAAGAGGGCGGTTCTCGATTCCGCCTCGCTGGGGCTCAAGCTGGACAAGATCTACCACGCCATGGAGCTCCCCAACAAGATGAAGATGGGGGTTTCCGGCTGTCTCCTCGCCTGCTCCGAGTCCGGCGTCAAGGACATCGGCATCGTCGGTCATAACAAGGGGTGGCGCATCCTGGTGGGGGGCAACTCCGGACCGAGGCCGCGCCTGGCGGAGCTCCTGGTCGACAACATCCAGACCGAGGAAGAGGTGCTCGAGATCGTGGCCAAGGTTGTGGAAGTCTACAAGAACGACCCGCAGCAGGGGCGTCTGGGGAGGCTGATCGAGGAGAAGGGTATCGAGGCTTTCAGGGAGGCCGTACTCGGCACTCCGGATGCCGCGGTCGGGAAGTGATATGAGAGCGGCAATGATGACTGAAACAGCATGGTGCGTCGCGGGAGGTTGCAGTGGCGCTTATTGAGGACGCGCTCTTCACGCGCATCAAGAACAGGGTCGGCAAGGCGATCCACGACTTCAACCTGATTTCTGAGGGTGACCGCATCGCCGTCGCGGTCTCGGGCGGCAAGGACTCCTACGCCATGCTGCACATGCTGGACACGCTGCGCCGGCGCGCCCCGGTGCGTTACGAGCTGGTGGCCATCAACATCGACTCCGGCTACCGCGGCTACCGCGGCGACATCATCGAGGAGCACCTGAAGGAGCACGGCTTCACCTACCACATGGAGAAGACCGATCACTACGACATCATCTCGGAGAAGCGCCGTCCTAACTCCTCCTACTGCTCCATCTGCGCCAGGCTCAAGCGCGGCACGCTCTATACCCTGGCGCAGCAGTACGGATGCAACAAGCTGGCGCTTGGTCACCACATGGACGACTTCATCGAGACGCTGCTTTTGAACCAGTTCTTCGTCGGTTCGCTGAAGGCGATGGCCCCGAGCATGCTGGCCGACAACGGTGTCACCACGGTGATCAGGCCGCTCGTCTACGTCCCGGAGAAGGAGATAATTCCGTTTTCCCGCAACAACCGCTTCCCGGTGGTCTGCTGCTGTTGCCCGGTCTGCGGAACGGCGGACTTGCAGCGCAAGAAGATGAAGGAGTTGCTGGAAACCTTGGAGCGCGACAACCCCTTGGTGAAGAAGAGCCTTTTGAAGGCCTTGTCCAACGTGCACCCGCGCCACTTGCTGGACAAGGGGTTGACCAGGATCCCTTCCTGACGCAGATCGGCGATGATGTCCTTCACCGTCAGACGACCGCAGTAGACGACGATTCCCACAGCTCCTATGACCATCGGTTCCATATGCTACCTCCGCTTTCCTTGATGATACGACGGTAGCATGTGGTAGCGACAAAATATGTCGCAACATATTCGCAAGGCAACAAAGGTGAGGTTCATGGCGGAAAAAAAAGTGCAGCAGGTCAGGGTCGCAGTCCAGTGGGGCTTCCTTCTCTTCTCCCTTTATCTTGGGGTAACCTTCTACCGTTTCGTGCTCCATTTCAGAAGCGGCGGCGCCACCCCCTTCGTGGAGCGCCCCGACGGGGTCGAGGCTTTTCTTCCCATTTCGGGTCTGGTGAGTCTCAAGGGGTGGATGAGCCTCGGCACGATCAACGACGTCCACCCGGCGGCGCTTGTGGTGCTTTTGACCGTGATCGCCGTCTCGCTTTTGCTGAAGCGCTCCTTCTGTTCCTGGGTCTGCCCGGTCTCCACCATAACCGAGGTGTGCTGGAAGGTGGGGGCGAAGCTCTTCGGCAAGAACTTCAAAATGTGGCTCTGGCTGGACTGGCTCTTGCGTCCGATCAAGTACCTGCTGCTCGCCTTCTTCCTGTTCTCCATCCTGGTGATCATGGCACCTGACAGCGTCAGTTCCTTCATCACGGGGGACTATAACAAGATGGCCGACGTGAAGATGCTGGACTTTTTCGTGAACCTGTCCGGCACGCCGCTCGCCGTCATCGGCGTGCTGCTGGCCCTTTCCTTTTTGTTCAAGAACCCGTTTTGCCGTTTCCTCTGCCCGTACGGTGCGCTTCTCGGCCTGGTGTCGCGCCTGTCGCCGGTCAAGGTGCAGCGTAACCAAAGCGCCTGCATCTCCTGTGGCGGCTGCACCAAGGCCTGCCCGTCCTACATCGACGTGATGCATCAGGAGAGGGTCTGCTCCGAGGAATGCGTTGGCTGCCTGCGTTGCGTGAGCGCCTGCCCGAAGCCCGAGGCGCTGCAGCTGAAGGCGAAGAACGGCAAGGTGATACCGGGGATGGTCTATGCGGCCCTCGTGGTGGCGGTCTTCATCGGCGGTACCCTGATCGGCAGGGCCACCGGCCACTGGCACAGCTCCATCACGAAGAGCGATTACCAGCGCCTGATCGCCGCACCGCCGGTGGACCACCCGTAGCAAAGTCCCCGCCCCCGGAGGGGGAGGGACAGGGAGGGGACGCGCAGCGGTTTTTAGGTCTTCCCCCTCCAACCTCCCCCTCCAGGGGGAGGAGCTACATCGCCCAGTCACACACATAGCCTGAACGCAAAGAGGGGACGGTATCTCTACCGTCCCCTCTTGTTATTTTTAGCACCGGCCGGGTGAAAATGGCTAATGCCGTTTCCCCGCCGCTATACCATTTTGTGCTGTTACCCTTCCTCTTCCTCGCCCAGCGCGATCTCGCGGTAGGCCCTGTCCTCTTCGAAACGCTTGGTCTGTGCCTGCTGCTTCTCCAGGTCCGCCTTGCACTTGACGCAGTGGCGGGCGAAGGGGACGATCTTCAGCCTCCCGATGGGGATTTCTTCCTCGCACTCCTCGCAGATGCCGTACTCACCTTCTTCCAGACGCAGTAATGCCTCGTCTATATTACGCAATTTCTCGCGCTCCCGGTCGCCCAGCAAAAGGCCGAGTTCACGATCGCGCTCGCTGGAGGCCTGGTCATAGATGTCGCCGCTCGGCTCATTGATCGGTGCATCGGAACCGGACTTGACAGTCTTGTTAATCTCTTTAAGCGTCTCCTCTTTCATTTTGAGGAGCATCGCTTTCATCTCTTCGGGTTTTTCTGTCATGTATAAACTGTCTCCATATCTTTCATTGTCCCGCAAAGCGACGCAATAATACAGCAATAGCGGTTCGTGTCAAGACTAAAAGCCTACTCTATGATCTCGCCAATAAGGTCGTAATCAGAGGAGTCAGTGATCTTCAATCGTACTATGTCACCTACGTTGGCGTTGCCCGCGGTGATGTACACTTGACCGTCCACATCGGGGGCCTGGCGTGAGGAGCGTCCCTTCAAAAGGAGCTCGGTCTCCTCGCTGTACCCCTCGACCAGCACATCCTCCTCGCTGTCAACGAGGGTTCTGTTGTGCTTGAAGGAGACCCGGGCCTGGGTGCGCATCAGCTTCTTGTGGCGCTCGCGCTTGACCCGCTCGGAAACCTGGTCCGGCATCTCGGCCGCCGGGGTCCCCTCCTCGCGGGAGTAGCAGAACACGCCGAGACGGTCGAAGCGGGTCTCCTCGACGAATTGCAGGAGCGTCTTGAAGTCCTCGTTGGTCTCGCCGGGGAAGCCGACGATGAGCGAGGTGCGGATGGCGATGTCAGGGATCTCGCGGCGCAGCTTGGCGATAAGGGCGCGGATGTCGGCCTCGCCGCTTCTACGCTTCATGTTCTTCAGGACCGGGTCGGAGATGTGCTGGATGGGGAGGTCCAGGTACTTGCACACCTTGGGCTCGTTCTTGATCAGCTCGATCAGGGAGTCCCTGACCCCGTCCGGGTAGGCGTAGAGGAGCCTGATCCATTTGAGATCTTCCAGCTTGGCCAGTTCCTGGACCAGGAGCTCGAGGCTCGGCTGTTCGGGAAGGTCGCGGCCGTAGGCGGTGATGTCCTGGGCGATCAGGTTGAGCTCCTTCACCCCGGCGGCCACCAGGGACCTGGCCTCGGCCATCAGCGTCGCGAAGGGGCGGGAGCGGTGCGCGCCGCGCAGGGACGGGATCACGCAGTAGGAGCAGTTGTTGGAGCACCCCTCCGCGATCTTTAGATACGCGGTGTAGTGCGGCGAGGACTGCAGGCGCGGCAGCTCGTCGTTGTAGACGAAGTTGGGGTCGCCGGTGTAGCAGAGCTGGGCGTCGGTCCCCTTCTTCTCCTGGAGGATCTCCGCGATGCGCGGGTAGTCTCCGGTGCCGATGAAGATATCCACCTCGGGGAGTTCCTTGGCGAGTTCCTCCTGGTAGCGCTGCGGCAGGCAGCCGGTCACGATGAGCAGCTTGCAGCGCGCGTCGTGCTTTCTGTCGGCCAGGTCGAGGATGGTGTCGATGCTCTCCTGCTTGGCCTCCTTGATGAAGGAGCAGGTGTTCACCACGATGATGTCCGCCTGCATCTCGTCGGTGGTGACCTCGTACTCGTCCTTGGAGAGGTAGCCCAGCATCACCTCGGCGTCCACCAGGTTCTTCGGGCAGCCCAGGCTCACCAGGCTCACTTTTTCCTTAATCTTCTGGTTCAAAAAAATCCCCTCTTGATCAGCTTCTGAAGTTGACGAACTGCATGTCGATGTCGAGATCCTTCCCTTTGAGGATACGGATCACCTCCTGGAGGTCGTCGATGTTCTTGCCGGTGACCCGGACCTGGTCGTCCTGGATCTGGCTTTGTACCTTGAGCTTGGTTTCCTTGATCACGGCGCCGATCTCCTTGGCCTTCTCCTTGGAGATCCCCATCTGCAGGGTGATGATCTGGCGCACCATGCCGCCGGAGGCCTGTTCCACCTTGCCGTACTGCAGCGCCTTGGGAGAGATGTTGCGCTTGACGAACTTGGATTGCAGGATGTCGATGACCGCCTTCAGCTTGAAGTCGTCCTCGGACAGGACCTTGATGCTTTCCTTCTCCAGGGTCACCTCGCTCTTGGACCCCTTGAAGTCGTAGCGCTGCCCGATCTCCTTCACGGTCTGGTTGATGGCGTTGTCGACCTCCTGCAGGTCGACCTTGGAAACGATGTCGAATGACGGCATAAAACCTCCTGTGAAATCAGGTTGAGGTTGACGTCGAGGAAGAAAAAGGGACCCAAGAGGGGTCCTCTCAACCGCAACCCTTACCTGCTCTATCTTTTGATAACCTGCACCCCGGACGGGATCTTGAAGCTGAACTTGCCGCTGGATATGCCGCGGTTGGTCTTCACGCCGCTGAAGTCCATCCTGGTGGTGTTCCCGGTCTGGTCTACCACCGTGGAGGAGAGCACCGGGAACGGAGTCGAGCTCTTCCCCTTGGCAACCATGCTCTCGACGGCCTCGCCGGAGATGGTCAGCAACAGCTTGGCCATGGCGGGGCTCTTCTTGTGCGGGGTGAGCTCCAGCTGGTAGTTGCCGTTCTTGTCCTTTTGCTCGGCGGCAAAGGCGATGCTGAAATCCTTGGAGACTTGCCCGAGCCCCGAGAGGTAGTTCATCGCGATGCCGTTACTGGCCTCGAGAAGCTGCGCCAGGTCCATCACCATGACCTGCTTCTGGTCCGGTATGTAGTACCAGACGGTCTTGCCGTTGGACACGATCTGCTGCTTGGGCTTGGTGTAGTTGAAGCGGAACATCGACTCTTTCCCGCCCCCCTTCTTCAGGAGGAGCTCGCCCCCCCCCTTTTCCTCGCGCTTGAGCGCCCTGATGCTGCTTCTCTGGCTGAAGTCCGCCTGCAGGTCGTTCAGCGATCCGTAGCCCTGCTCGATGGTGCGCACCACCTGGGAGAGGTCGGCTCCGAGGGACAAGCCGGCATTAAGGGCGATCAGGGCGAGGGACAGGACGGCGGTTCTGGCGATTTTCATGTTCCACCTCCGAAAAGAAGAGAAGGTCTCGGGCTGGCGCTCGGGACCCTCGATGTGCCGCAGCGGCGGCAGTTTGACCGGGCATTCTGACATACAACCGGGTAAGGTGCAACCTTTTCATTGCTCCAGGGCGCCCAGGAGCACCCCCATCGAAGCGGGGGCCGGGATGAGGAAGATGCTTCCGCCGCAGAGCGAATCCGAGACCGAGAACATGGCGTCGATCATCACGACCGCCTCGCCGTTGTCGCCCCGCTCCAGCGCGCGGGCGAGGATATCCCCCCCCGGCCCGATGCTCAGGGCGGGTACCGAGGGGAGCAGGGTCATCTTGAGCGAACTCCCCAGTGCGTTGAGGCACGCCGAGGCCAGGATGTTCCCCACCTCCATCAGGGTGGCCCGCTCCATCTCGGTGAACGGTGCGCCCGCATCGGGGAGCTCTCCCAGCAGGAGCTCGAGGATGCGTTGGGCGTTCTCCCTAAGCAGCAGGATCAGGATGCTGCCGCGCACGTTGCCGAGGATCTGCAACTGCAGGGCGGTCGCCTCCTGCGACCCGAGCTGGTGCGAGAGGCTGGCCCCCTCGAGCACCTGGAGCCGGGGCACCTGGATGCTGACCCCCTTGCCGGTAAGCTGGGACAGGGCGATGGCCGCGTGCTGCATCCCGGTGTTGCAGACGTGGGTGAGCGCCTTCAGTTCTCCATCATGCAGGTCATGGTGCGCCATGGTACCCTCCGGAAGTGGGCCGTTCCCCGGCGGGGGAGACGGCGGCTGAAATGGGAAAACCGGTCACAGAAGTCCCGCCAGGTCGAGAATGGCGACGATCTCGCCATCACCGAGGGTCGCGCCGCCGGCCACACCGGCCATCTTGTCCAGCGGCCGCCCCAGTTGCTTCACGAACAGCTCGTGCTGCCCAAGCAGGTGGTCCACGACGACGCCGACACGGCGACCGCGGGCCTGGGTGACGAACAGGGGGAGGATGCCGTCGGGAAAGCGCCCAAGCGGCAGCCCCATCACCCGGTTCAGCGACAAAAGCGGGATCGGCTCACCGTCCAGCTGGAACATCTGCCTCTTCCCCATGGTCTCGATCTGCCCCCGGGACAGCTCCACGGTCCGCTGCACCGCGTTCACCGGGATCGCCGCCTTCACCTGTCCCACCTGCACCACCAGTGCGTGGATGATGGCGATGGTGAGCGGGAGCCGGAGCGTGACCGTGGTCCCCGCGCCCGGCTCGGAGTCGATGGAGAGGGTCCCGCCAAGCTTCTGGATGGCGGTGTTCACCGCGTCCATCCCAACCCCGCGTCCGGAGATGTCGGTGACCTGCTTCGCGGTGGAGAAGCCGGGGATGCAGGAGAGCATCAGCGCCTGCTCCGGCGACAACAGCTCCCCCTCCTCGGGGGACAAAAGCCCCTTGGCGATGGCGGCCTCGATCATGGCCCTGGGCTCCATGCCCCGGCCGTCGTCGCGCACCATGATCTGTATGCGGTCCCGGTCCCGGGTCACGGCGAGCCGCACTGTCCCCCGGGCGGGCTTCCCGGCACGCTCCCGCTCCCCGCTCTCCTCGATGCCGTGGTCGACGGCGTTTCTCAGGATGTGGTTCAGGGGATCCACGAGCTGCTCCAGCATGCCGCGGTCCAGGCCGATCTCGCGGCCGGTCAGTTCGAAATGGATCTCCTTGCCGCTTTTCTTGGCGACGGAGCGGACCGAGCGCTGGAAGCGGTCGCTGATCGCCTCGAACGGCATCAGGCGCACCTTCATCACCTCGTCGTGCAGGGCGCGCAAAAGCTTCGCGGTCTCGGATACGGCGTCGTTGAGGGGCGGTGAGGCGAGTTCCCGCCCGATGTTCAGAAGGCGCTGCTTGTTGGTGACCAGCTCCCCGGTGAGGTTGATCAGGTGGTCCAGGAGCTCGGTTCTCACCCGGACGGTGCCGCCCGCCTCGCCGGCCGGTTCCTTGCCCTTTTCCGCCTCGGCGGCGGGGAGCGGGGGGAGCTCCGCGGCGGGGGAGGGGGGGGCGCCGGCTTCCTGCGGCTCCCCCTTTTCAACCGGGGCTGCCTCCTGCGCTGACGGGGTGTAGGTGGCGAGCCGCTGCGCGTAGTCGCCGGTGGGGAGGGTGGAGGGACGCTCCTGTTCCACGTCCTGAAGCAGCACGTCGATCAGGTCGACCCCCTCGAGGAGGAGGTCGGCCACCCCCGCGTCGAAGGGGAGGGCGCCGTCGCGCACGCGCGCCATCAGGTCCTCCATGCCGTGGGCCACCACCACCACGTCGCCGTACTCCATGGAGGCCGCCATCCCCTTCAGGGAATGGGCGCCGCGAAACAGCGCGTCAACGGCGGTCCGCTCCCCGGGCGACTGCTCGAGGGCCACCACCTGCTCCGCGATGCTGCGCAGGTACTCCCGGGATTCCGAGAGGAACAGGGCTTTGTACTGCGACATGTCCATCGCTTACCCCTGGGCCACTTCCCTGAGCACCCGGGTCACCAGCTCCGGGTTGAACGGTTTCAGAATGAAGGCCTTGGCGCCGGCCTCGGTGGCCGCGGTCGTGAGCGCCTCCTGCCCGATGGCGGAGACCATCACCACGCGCGCGGCGGCATCGTAGGCCACGATCTCCTGCAGCGCCTCGATCCCGGTCTTGTTGGGCATCACGATGTCCAGGGTGACCAGGTCGGGGAGGCACTCCTTGTATTTTTCCACCGCCTCCACGCCGTCGGACGCCTCGCCGGCTATATCGTAACCCTCCTCCACGAGGATGTCGCGCAGCATCTTCCTCATGAAAAGGGAATCGTCCACTATCATGACCTTCAAGGCCATCAGGTACCTCCTGGTTTGGCGGTGTTGGGGGCGGAGTCCCGCAGCTCCTGCTCGAGTCCTCCGAGCAGCGCCTCCAGGCGGAGCAGGCGCACGCTCCCCTGCGGGGTCTCCAAGAGGGCCTCGGTGAGCGGGTCGTCGTGGCTGCCGGCGCCGGTGATGCTCGCGGCGTCGAGGATGGAGCCCACCGCGTCGACCTTGAGGGCCAGGTGGGCGAGCTTCGTGTCGATCACCAGGAGCTTGCCCGGCAGGGGACGGCTCTTGAGGCCGAGAAAGCCCGCCAGGTCGACCAGCGCGGTGAGGTTGCCGTGGAAGTTGATCAGCCCCAGGTAGTGCGGGGGCGCCCCGGCGAAGGGGTAGCATTGCTGCGGCTCCATCACCTCGCACACCTCCTGCAGGTTGAGGGCGAAGAGCTGCCGCGCCGCGCTGAACAAAAGCAGGCGCTGCGGGGTCACGCCTCGGGCTCCGGCGCGCCGTCCGGCCCGACCTGGAACCGCTCCACCGAGCGCAACAGCTCGTCGGCGAGCTTGGCGAGCTCCTGGGTCTGGTACACCATCTCCTGCATGGCCGAGTGCTGCTCCTCGGTGGCGGCGGAGACCTCCTCGGTGGAGGCCGCGTTGTCCTCGGCGACCTTGGCGATCTCGTCGACCATGCTCACCATCTTGGCGGCGCCCGTGGTCTGCATCTGCGACAGGTCGGCGATGGAGTTCGCCTTTCTCTCGGTCTCGACGACGGTGGCGAGGATCTCCTTGAAGGCGTCCGCGGTGGTGTCCAGGTTCTTCTTGCCCACGATGATGCCGCGCGAGCTGTCGGTGATGGTCTCCTGCACCCTGCGGCTCTCCACCTTGACCAGGTCGATCAGTTCCACGATCTCGGTGGCGCTCTTCGCGCTGCCGTCGGCGAGCTTTCTCACCTCCTCGGCCACCACGCCGAACCCCTTGCCGTACTCCCCGGCGCGGGCCGCCTCGATCGAGGCGTTCAGCGCGAGCAGGTTGGTCTGGCGCGACATCTCCACGATGAAGTCCGCGATCTTCCCCACCTGCTGCAGCTTCCCGTTCAGGTCCATGAACTGCATGCTGATCAGCTCCACGGAATCGAAGAAGCTCTTCAGCCGTTCCACCGAATCGCTGGCGAGCTCCCCCCCCTTCTGCGCGGTGAGGCTCGTCTCCCGGGCCGCCTTGGCGGTCTCCTTGGCCCGGCGCGCGACCAGGTCGACCGAGATCGCCATCTCATGGATCACCTTGGCACTCTTGGTGAGCATCTCGGCCTGGTTCTCGGCCCCCCCGGAGATGCTCTCGATGGCCTGCGCCACCTCCTCGGTGGAGGCGTTGATCTCCAGCGCGCTGGAGGAGAGGGTGCGCGAGGACTCCAGGACCTGCTCGGAGGTTTGCCGGATCTGGCGCACCAGGGCGCGCAGGTTCTCCTGCATGGTGTTGATGGAGAGCGCCATGGAGTGGGTCTCGTCGGGGAAACGGGTGGCGGGGAAGTCGAGGTCGCTGGAGAGGTCGCCCTGGCTGATCGCCTCGGTGGCGCCGCGCAGGAGGGTGATGTTCCTGGTGAAACTCTTGGAGAAGAAGGCGCCCAGGAGAAGCCCCACGGAGAGCGCGGCCACGTAGGAGAGCGCGTTGGTCAGTTCCGGCGGGAGCCCGACGTGACCGATCCAGGTGGGGACGAAGACGACGGCGGCGACCACGGTCAGAAAGCCCAGGATGAACTTGTAGCCGATCTGTATGTATATGGGGCGGGACATGGGGCGGACTCCTTTGATGAATGGCAAGCGGTAAACGGTTAATTCAACGCCCGGTAGATCCTCTCCACGGGGCAGATCGTCTTGAAGCGTTTGCGGGCGGTGCCGAAAAGGGTCTCGGCCTTGCCCAGCACCAGGTACGCCCCCGGGGAGAGGGCGTCGGCGAAGCCGTTTAGGACGGTTTCCTGCCGCTCCCTCTCGAAGTAGATCAGCACGTTGCGACAAAGGATCAGGTCGCAGGGGTCCCACCCCTGCCGGTGGTTCAGGTCGGCGTGCTCGAAAAGGACCTGGCCGCGGACCTCCGGACAGAGGCGGTAGCGTCCACCCTCCGGGGTGAAGTGGCGCTCCAGCAGCTGCGGCGGAACCTCCGCCAGCCGGTCCGGGTGGTACAGCGCTTCCCGCGCCTGGTCCAGGATGGCCGCGTCCACATCGACGCCGAGGATGGTGACCCGCCCCGCGGCGACCGCTTCTGGAAAGCGCTCCTTCATGAGCAGCGCGAGGGTGTACGGCTCTTCCCCGCCGGCGCACCCGACGCTCAGGGCCCGGACTTGGTGGCGCTGCTCGAGCAGCTGCGGCAGGATCTCGGCGCCCAGTTTCTCGAAGACCGGAGGATTTCTGAAGAAGTGGGAGACGTGGATGGTGAGCACCCGGAGCAGGTGGTCCTGTTCGGCGGTGCTGCGGGTGAGGAGCTCGCCGTACGCCTCGGGTGAGGGGGAGTGGGTGGCGCGCACCCGGATGTGGATGCGCCGCTTGACGCATTTGTCCTTGTACCCCTCCAGGGTGAACCCCGAGCGGGCCTTGAGGATGCGCCCGATGACCTCGAAGGTGTCCGGGGCGATATCCGGTTCTACGCTGCCGGTTATGCCGCTAAGCATGTGCCGCGCCACGGGCGTTTGCCGCCGACCGCCTTCTTTCCGGTGCTGCCGAGGTCATCATGAACCCCTACGGTGGTGAGGATGCTGCGCAAATGGAGAATGGATAGCACAACTGCCGCTCAATAGTCAATGAGGACGTCCACTTGCGAACAAAAAGCCCCGCTTTGGAGACCAAAGCGGGGCAGAAGGTTCCCTTCCCGGGGGGGAGGGACGGGGAGGGATGCCTCCCCGCTAGGAGGCGAGGTAGGCGGCGATGTTCTCGGTCAGGGTGCGGTAGATCTTGCGGCACTCCTCCTCGTCGCGCTCAAGGAGCGTCACGCGGAAGCCCAGGAGCTCGGTGTTGAAGGAGGAGAGCGGCACCACGCAGATGCCGGTGTGCGCCAGGATGTAGTAGACGAAACGCTTGTCCGGTGCGACGCCGGGCTGGTTCACGATCCCTTCCACCAGGGCGCGGATCTCCGGGTTCTTGATCGGCAGGCTCTGGGTGTCGTTCAGCACCCCCTGCTTGAAGGGGACGGCCATGTAGAAGGCGCCGTTGGTGCGGTTCACCGCCAGCTCGGGGACCCGGGAGAGCGCCTCGTACATGATGTTGCTCATCTTCTCGTAGCGCCCGATGCGCTCCTTCAGGTAGTTGTGGTACTCCGGGTGCTTCATCACCGCGGGGAGGCAGCGCTGCGGCAGCGTCGTGGAGCAGACCTCGTTCATCTTGGAGGAGAGGATGGAGTTCACGAACTTCTTGAAGCGCGGGTCGCGCTCGCCGTTGTACACCTCGATCCAGCCGCAGCGCGAGCCGGGCCAGGGGAGTTCCTTGGAGATCCCCTTCATGGCGATGGCCGGGACCTCGCCGATCACGTCGGAGATGGGGACGGTATGCTCGCCGTTGTAGACGATGTTGCTGTACACCTCGTCGGCGATCAGGAACAGGTCGTATTTCTTTGCGATGGCCACGATCTGCTTGAGCACCTCGGGGGGGTAGACCATCCCGGTCGGGTTGTCCGGGTTGATGAGCATGATGCCCGAGATCTGCGGGTTGTACTTGACGTGGCACTCCAGGTCTTCCATGTCCGGGTACCAGTTGTCCTCCGGTTTGAGGCGGTAGCAGACCGGGACCGCGTTGGCGTGGGCCGCCTCGCCGATGGAGTGGGTGGTGTAGGTCGGCGACGGCATCAGCACGCGGCTCTCGGCCCTCAGGTTCCCGTAGACCTTGGCGATGGCGTCGCCCAGGCCGTTGAAGAAGATGATGTCGTCGGGGGTGATCTGCGCGCCGCCGCGCTTGTTGGTGATTTCGCAGATGAACTCGCGGGTCTCCAGCACTCCGCGGGTGGGGCAGTAGGCGTAGCTCTCGTCGTGCATCGCCTCGGCCGCAACGATCTCCTTCATCCAGAGCGGGATGGTCTCTCCCTTGACGATGGGGTCCCCGATGTTCTCCCAGTTGATCTTCACCCCGAGGCGCTGCACTTTCTCGGCCACGGTGACGATGTTTCGGATTTCGTAGGTAAGTTCTCCCGCGCCGGGAGTGACTATCTCGTTGCGCATTCTTTCCCCCCTGATGTGTATGTATCTGCCGGACTGAAGCGAATTTTGTATAAAAAAAGGCCGCGGGAGTCCCCCACGGCCTTCAGTAGAAATCAAATTTTCTAATCAGCAGTGGCGGCTCTAAAAGGGTCTGGCCGCTGCTGCCGCGTGGACGGTGCCACGTGATGTAACGTTGTTAGTATACATGACGCCTCAAATAACATGCAGGGATAGCAATGTCAATGCTTTTTCTATTTTCACCGTCTCACTTGAGGGAGACGGTGAGCCTGCCGTCGGGGTCGCGCCAGCGCAGCCACCCGGCCGGAGCCTCTATCCTGGCCCACTCCTGCGCCACCTCCACGACCCGCACTTCCCGGTCCCGGGAGAGCGGCGGCGCGGGGCTCGCCTCCCCGCCGGGTGACAGCCGCAGCTGGTACCACTCCTTCTTCAGGCCGGGGAGGAGCCGCACCGTGCGCCCGGGGAGGAAGTCGCGCCACTCGCGGTACTCCCAGCCGCGGGCCTTTTCGAGCCACCCCTGGCGTCCCGCGTCGTCCAGCGCCACCCTGACCCAGCCGCCGCGCCGTTCGCTCGCCGCCAGAAGCGGCTCCGCGTCGTCCCCGGAGAGACGCGGCAGCGCGCCGGGCGTCGTCTCGGCGACCCGCCGCACCCCGGGCTCCTGGTACAGCGCGAGGCTATCGGGGTGCCACCCCGCCCCCTTTTTCAGGATGAGGACGCCGCAGCCGCTGTAGGGGCGCGGCGCGGGGAGGGCGCCCAGGGCCGCCGTGCCGGCGCTTAGAAGCAGCAGCGCCGTCATCAAAAACCTTCTCACATCTCCACCAGGGCAAACTCGTTGCCGTCCGGGTCCGCGACAACCGCCATTTTCCCCCACGGGCTCTTCTCCAGGGGCTCGGTGAAGCGCACCCCCTCCCGGGTCAGCCGGGCGTAGAGTTCCTCGAGCCCTTTGACCGTGAAGGTGATCCCGGTGTGGCGACCGACCAGCTTCTGCGCCGCCTCGTGCATGGCCAAAGAGATACCGAGCGCCGTCCCCTCGCCCGGGAGGAACTCCATCATGTACTCGGTCTCCTGCCCGGCGGGCAGGCCCAGCTGCTCCCGGTAAAAACGGCGCGCGGCCTTGATGTCCTTGACAAATACAACAATATTCTTAATTTTCTCTACCATGAAAACCGCCTTGAGTGATATGTTGTGACAGCGTTCTAATACATAGCAGAGTGGGCGGGCGCTGGCAAGGCTATTCAATGCCGCACGGCGGCGGGACGCCCCTTGCAGGAGGGATCCGTGACGCAGAAATTCAAACCCAGGGAGGTCTACGTCGCCTCCTCGTACGCGGCGCCGGTGGGGCGCTACAACGGCCGTGAGCGTGAGTCGCTGAGCTTTCTGCAGATGGCCGAAAAGGCGGGGGAGGTCTTCGCCGGGAGCCGCATCCGTCGCGGCGACGTCGGCGCCGTCGTGGTGGGGTGCCAAAACCCGGTCGCCTTCTCCGGCGTGGACAACACCGCGGCCAAGATCGCCGGCGTGCTCGGCATCTCCGGCGCCAAGTCGGTGCTGATCGACACGGCCTCCTCCTCCGGCGCCTCGGCCCTCGAGTACGCCTACCTGCAGATCGCCTCGGGGCGCTGCGACCACGTCCTCGCCATCGGCATCCAGAAGATGAGCGACGTCTCCACCGGGCAGGCGACCCGCATCGTGGCCGGCGTGATCGACAGGGACGAGGCCGAGTTCGGCCTCTCGATGCCCGCCTGCGGCGCGCTGGTGGCGCGCTCGCTGATCGAGCGGCTCAAACTGTCCACGGAGGAGTGGACCGCCTTCTCGGCGCTGTTGACCCAGCGCGCGCACCGCTTCGCCGCCAAAAACCCCGATGCCCACCTCTCCTTTGAGATCCCGCTGGAGGAGTACTACCGCCAGATCGTCACCGGCAAGAACTACCGCTACTGGTGGCCTTTGCGCTACCATGACTTCTGCCCCATGTCCGACGGCGTGGCCGCGGTGCTCCTTTCGGCGACGCCGCACGAGGTGATCGTCTCCGGGGTCGGGAGCGCCACCGACATCCCCACCATCGCCGACCGCCCCTACTTCCACAGCTTCCCCGCCACGGTGCGCGCGGCCGCCGAGGCCTACGCCATGGCCGGGATCAGGAAGATCACCGACTTCGCCGGCAAGATCCACGTGAACATGCACGACCCCTTCAACGGCTTTGGCCCCATCAACATGGTGGACCTGGGCTTCGTGCCGCGCCGCCGCATCCTCGAGGCGCTTTTAAACGACGAGCTGACCGGCGAATTCGGCAGCTTCCCCACCAACGTGACCGGCGGTCTCAAGGGGCGCGGCCATCCGCTGGGGGCCACGGGGATGATCCAGATCGTGGAGAACCACCGCCTGATCACCGGCGGACGTTTCCAGATGGGGCTCGCCCACTCCATCGGCGGTCCTATCAACAACAACGTGGTGACCCTTCTGGAGCGCACCAGCCACTACCGCCAGCGCCCACGCCCCGAGCTCTCGCCGTGGGGACTTCCCCCGCTTGGCCGCATGAAACCGAAGAACCTGACCGTGAACGAACTCTTAAATGGCGAGCCGGTGCAGGGGCGCTTCGTCGCCGCCACCACCCGCTTCGACTTCAAGAGCGGCGACCCGGAAGGGATCGTCCTGATCGTCTCCTGCCTGGCCCACGGCCAGCGCTATTCCTTCCTCTTCGGCGTCGGGGGGGAGCACTACCGCGACATCGTGCAGCTGAAATCGGGGGAGCCGGTGAGCCTTGAGCGGAGCGGCGAGGAGATCCTCGTGAACCGCATCCCGGTCAAGCGGTTCTACCGCCGCACCATGGACGGGGTGCTGGAGCTGGCCGGCAGCGGCTGGAAGAAGCTGACCGGCAACGGCTAGCGGGTTTGCCTTGACAGGGCGCGCGGGATGGGTATAGTAGCCGCCGGTCCGGGCTCCCCGGGCTAGACGGGAACCGTAAGGAGTGAGCGCAACATGACCCTGCTGTTCAAGATTCTGGGCGTCATCTTCGCCCTTTTCATCGTGCTGTTCGTTTTCATCGTGATCGAGGAATCCTTCCTGGGGGGGCGCCGCAGAAGGAAACTGGAGCGCAAGGTGCGGGCCGAACAGGCGGCGCCGGATGCGGAATCAAAGTAAGTAGTCCTTGCCGCCGGTCGCTTTCCCCTTCGCCCTCCGGGAGAGGGGCAGGGGGGAGGGCGCCGCCGTGAGCAGGGGTGCCACGGGCAGGCGGGCTGTCGGAGGCGTTATGGATGACGCAGTGAAGGTGGTCGCCATCGTGGGGAGTTACCGCAAGGGGGGGATGGTCGACCAGGTGGTCGACGAGGTCCTGGCCGGCGCCGCCCAGGCCGGCGCCCAGGTGCAAAAGATCTACCTCCTGGACACGCACGTGGAGTTCTGTACCAACTGCCGGCTCTGCACCCAGAGCCCCGGAGGCGCGCGCGGCATCTGCCCCGTCGCCGACGAGATGGCGCGGGTGCTCGACCTGGTGGAGGGATGCCAGGCGCTGGTGCTCGCCTCGCCGACCAACTTCGGGTCGGTCACCGCGCTCACCAAGCGCTTCGTAGAGCGGCTGGTCTGCTACGCCTACTGGCCCTGGGGCGTCCCGGCGCCGAAGGTCCGCAGCCGGGAGAAACCCCGGCGGGCGGTGCTCGTGGCGGCCAGCGCGGCGCCTGGCTTCCTGGCGCGGCTGTTCACGCCGGTCGTGAAAACGCTTCGGCAGAGCGCGGAACTGCTGGGGGCAAGTTGCACGGGGACCATCTTCGTGGGGCTGGCGGCGCGTGAAGAGCGCCAGGGGGCGGGACAACGGGTCTTGACGCGGGCGCGTCTCATGGGGCGGAGGCTGGTGACGGGGCGCTAGCGGCGCGGTCCCGCTGGACCCCCTTTCGGCGTGCTAGCGGGGTGCCGCCATGGTGAAGCCGTCCTCGCGCCCCCACAGGCGGCGCGGGTGTCTGGCCGGCACGCGGGACGGGGAGTCGGCGCGCCCCCGGGCCGGGAGGTGCGGCAGGGCGGCTATAAGAAGGGGTGCCGGGGCTAGGATTTTTCCCGCGTTGAGTGCTGTCGGTGCTGCCATTATCTGCTGCTTCATGTTGTCCTCCCGCTGCCTGTCGAAGAGTGGGACAAGCAAGAGACGTTCCCTCCGGCTAACCATGCGAAATCGCTGGACCAGGTGCGGCGGACGCGGTTTTTTTGACCGTCGTGATTTTGACTTTGGCTCCCGTGATGGCGGGATTTTGACGCGCGGCGTCCCCGGCCGGCGTCCCCGGCGCGCCGCCTCCCTCATGAGTATGTCGTTGATTTTTCCCTGATAACTTTAGTATAGTGACCCGGATAGCCTCAAAGCCAAAGGAAGGACTTATGGTACGAAAAATATTGACCTATCCGGACCCGGAGCTCAAAAAACGCTCCCTGCCGGTTACCGTGATCACCGACAAGACCCGCGAACTGGTGCGGGACATGGCCGAGACCATGTACGACGCCCCCGGCGTCGGCCTTGCCGCCCCCCAGATCGGGGTGCACCAGCGCATCGTGGTGATCGATGTCTCGTGCAAGGACGAGAGCCCCGAGCTGATCGTCGCCATCAACCCCGAGATCGTTCACGCCGAGGGGGAGGCCTACGAGGAGGAGGGGTGCCTGTCGGTGCCCAAGTTCTCTGCCAACGTGCGGCGTCACGCCCGCGTCGTGGTGAAGATGCTGAACCTTGAGGGCGAGGAGGTGGTGATCCGCGCCGATGACCTGCTGGCCATCGCGTTCCAGCACGAGATCGACCACCTGGACGGCGTCCTCTTCATAGACCACCTCTCCCCGCTCAAGAAGGGGATCTTCCGCAAGCGCTACCAGCGCGCCCAGGAAGAGGCAAAGGAGCAGCTTCGATGACCGGTTTGCGCATCATCTTCATGGGAACTCCCGAATTCGCCTGCCCGACCCTGCGCACCCTCATCGAGCGCGGTGAAAACGTGGTGGCCGTGGTCACCCAGCCCGACCGTCCCAAGGGGAGGGGGCAGCAGACCCTGCCGCCGCCGGTGAAGGTGGTGGCCCAGGAGCACGGCATCCCCGTGCTGCAGCCGGTCAAGGTGCGCCTCCCCGAGTCCATCGAGGAGATCCGCGCCCTTCAGCCGGACCTGATCGTCGTGGTCGCCTTCGGACAGATCCTCCCCAAGGCGCTCCTGGAGATCCCGAAACATGGCTGCATCAACGTGCACGCCTCGCTTTTGCCGCGCTACCGCGGCGCCGCGCCGCTCAACTGGTGCATCATCAACGGCGAGGCCGAGACCGGGGTCACCACCATGATGATGGACGTGGGGCTCGACACCGGCGACATGCTCCTTAAAAGCGCGACCCCCATCGATCCGGACGAGGATACCCAGAGCCTGCACGACCGCATGTCGCAGCTCGGAGCGGAGCTCCTGGCCCAGACCCTGGACCGCCTGGTGGCCGGAGAGCTGACCCCGGAGAAACAGGACGACTCGCTCACCTGCTACGCCCCCATGATGAAGAAGGAAGACGGCCTCATCAACTGGACCAGGAGCGCCCAGGACATCAAGAACCAGGTGCGCGGCATGACCCCGTGGCCCGGCGCCTTCAGCTTCCTCGACGACAAGCTGTTGAAGGTGTACAAGGTGCAGACCGCCGCCGGAACGGGTAACCCCGGCGAGGTGGTTGCCGCCGGCCGCGACGGCATCGAGGTCGCCTGCGGCGAGGGGAGCCTCCTCATCCGCGAGCTGCAGCTGGAAGGGAAGAAGCGGATGGCGGCGGGGGATTTCCTCGCCGGCTACAAGGTGCCGGCAGGCTCGCTGCTGGGCAGGAAGGATTGCGCCGTTGGGGCGTAAGGGGGCGTACCAGAAGCCGCCCCAGAAGCGGCTCTTCGTGGCCCTCATGGGGGTGACCTGCCTCCTGGTCGTGGGGCTCATCTACCTGGGGTGGTACATTCCCACCATGGGGCTGGCCAACATCCACCCGGAGCTGCCGCGCGTGGTGGGGATGGTTTTCGCCGTCCTCTCCGGCATCGCGGTGCTCGGGACAGCGCTGCTGGTGCTCACCACGGCGCTCGGCAAGGACATCCTCGGCACCAGGTTCATGCGCGGCGTGGTGATCAAGTTCCTGCTCCCGCTCATCGAGCAGATCGGCAAGCTCTGCGGTCTCTCCAAGGACACCATCCGCCAGTCGTTCGTGGCCATGAACAACTCACTGGTGATTTCGCAGCGCCTGAAGATCAAGGCGGACCGGATCCTCATCCTGCTCCCCCACTGCCTGCAGCTCGCCGAGTGCGAGATCAAGGTCACCGGCGAGATCGACAAGTGCCTGCGCTGCGGCCGCTGCGACATCATGGGGCTCGCCGACCTGGCGCGCAAGTACAGCGTCGACATCTCGGTGGCGACCGGCGGCACCCTGGCGCGCAAGGTGATCATCGAGAAGCGCCCCAAGCTGGTCCTGGCCGTCGCCTGCGAGCGTGACCTCACCTCCGGGATCAAGGACTGCTACCCCCTCCCGGTGATCGGGGTGCTCAACGATCGCCCCTTCGGCCCCTGCTTCAACACCCGCGTCGACGTCGACAAGATCGACGCCGCGCTCCGCTCGGTGCTGGCCTAGCGCCACACCCGGCGGCCACCCGTCGAGACCGCCATGCGTCTTTTTTACTCCCTGCTTTTGATCCTTCCGTTGCTGATCGCCGCCCCCGACGCTGCCCACGCCCAAAAGATCACCGGGTACCGCTCCCTGCGCGAGCCGGTCGCGGACCGCTCCGGGCGCCGGCTGTGGGCCATCAGGAGCTTCAATGAGGAGGGGGTGCCGCACCGGCTGGTGGTGGATCCCGCCACCCTGCAGAGCTTCGATCTCCCGGCGGCGGAACTGGTCCCACGGGCGGAGGGGGAGGGAGGCTTCTGGGGCACCCGCCTGGGACGCGCCGTGAAACGCTACACCGCACCCCCGTACCGGCTGCAAAACGGCGGCGCCACCCGCGCCGAAACCGCTGCCGGCGGCTTCTTTCTTACCGTCGATCTCTGCCCCTCGAAACGCCCCTTCGAGCGCGAACTGTTCGAGACCGCTGCGGCGCTCTCCCCGGGGAAGGCGGTTCCCGTGGCGGTGATGGTGACCGGGCTCTGGCTGGAGAGCCACCCGGAGGAGGTCGCCTACCTCAAAGGCGAGGTTGCTGCGGGGAGGCTGGCGGTGACCTGGGTGAACCATTCCTGGCATCACCACTACGACCCGAAGGTGCCGCTGGCGGGCAACTTCCTGTTGGCGCCGGGGACCGACCTTCGCTCCGAGGTGCTGCAGCTGGAGCAGGAGCTCCTCGCGCGCGGCCTGGTCCCCTCTCCCTTCTTCCGCTTCCCGGGCCTGGTCTCCGACGGCGCCACCATGAACCTTTTGGCGGAGCTCTCCCTGGTCCCGGTCGGCGCCGACGCATGGCTCGCCAAGGGGGAGCAGCCCCGCCGCGGCAGCTTCATCCTGGTGCACGGCAACGGCAATGAGCCCAAGGGGATCCGGCTCGCGCTGCCGCTTTTGAAGGGAACGGAGGTGCGCCTGCTGCCGCTTCCGGCCGCCTTCGCCGACTGATCGCGGTTAGGTCCGCGCCACAACCTGCGGCATCGGCCGCACTTGCCGCCGGCCGGGCTCCGGCTCCTAGCCCCTCCCGCCGGTCCTGTCACGAGGTAGGTCATGAAGACTCTTCTTCTCGCAGTTATAGCCCTGGCCCTGATCATCATCCCCCTCTCCAACCGTACCGCCTCCGGCGCCTCCCCCAAAAAGGTGGTCGTCGTCTCCTACGCCCCGGTCCTCAATACCCCCGATTTCGCCGGCAGCTTCAGCGGCAAGGTGCAGCTCGACCCCTGCCGCGGGGTGCGCCCGATCGAGTTCGTCGCCCTGCCGGGAACCCTCTTCAGCGTAGAGGGGGAGCAGGAGCAAAACGGCGTCAAGGTGCTGCGGGTGACCAGCAGCGATTATCCCTATCCCTCCAAAACGGGGTTGTTCGTCGATGCCCGTTTCGTCGAGGCGGCAGGCCCTGCCGCGCAGGAGCGCCGCCCGCATCTGCCAGAACAGGTAGAGATACAGAAACGACTTTTGGCGGCGCTCGGAAAGCCGTACGTGTGGGGCGGTAACGTGAAGGACGGCGTTCCGCTTCTGCGCAGGTACTACCCGCAGGGGGACCCGCTTTCCGGCGTGGACTGCTCAGGGCTTCTCTACCAGGCGACCGACGGCTTCACCCCCAGGAACACCTCGACCCTCATCGGCTACGGCGAGGCTGTCGCGGTGGCGGGGCTCTCCGCCGAAGCCATAGCGGCCAAGCTCCGGCCGCTCGACCTCCTGGTCTGGAACGGGCACGTGATGGTGGTCCTGGACGAGAATTCCATCATCGAAAGCAGGATGGGGTGCGGCGGGAAGCCAAGCGGAGTCATGATCACGCCCCGGCTCGAGCTCGTCAGGCAGATCATGAAAACAAGAAAGCCCGCGGACAGCTTCCCGAAAGGGAGCGCCGGGGCGAGGAGTTTCGTGGTGCGGAGATGGTTTCCCGCCGGGGGGAGATGAGGCGCCCTAGGCGAGGGCGCGAACGAGAGTGAGGTTGGGGCGCTTTTTGGGGGCTTCGCCAGGCGGCATCTCGCCGAGCACCTCCTCTGAAGAGGGGAGGGGGCCTGCCGCCGGGACCACCTCGAGGAAGACCTCGACGATGCCGGGGTCGAGCGCTGCGCCGCTCATCGAGCGGACCATCTCCCGGGCCTCACCCTCGGGGAACCTGCCACGGTAGGAGCGGTCCGTGGTGAGGGCGTCGTAGACGTCGGCGACCGCCACGATGCGCGCTTCCAGCGGGATCGCCTCCCCCTTGAGCCCCAGGGGATAGCCGGTCCCGTCGTACTTCTCGTGATGGTGGCGGATGATGTTCTTGGCAAGCTCCGAAAGCCTCGCCTTTTCCGCCAGGTCCGCCCCCCAGTCGGTGTGCAGCTTCATGGTCTTGAATTCATCCTCGTTGAGGCGCCCGCTGCCGTTGAGGATCAACTCCGAGATGCCGATTTTGCCGCAGTCGTGCAGCCAGCTGCCGTACTTGATCTGGCGCAGGGTATCCTTGGAGAGCCCCATCGCCTCGGCGATCAGGAGAGCGTAAACCGCCACGCGGTCGCAGTGCCCCTTGGTGTTGGGGTCCTTGAGCTCGATGGTCTGGGCCAGGGAGCGGAGCACCGCCTCGTCCTCCCGCCTCATGGCCTGCACGGTCCGGTACCGTCTGAGCCCCTCCTGCACCACGTCCAGGATCTCCTGCGGTTTCCATGGTTTCAGCAGGTAACGGAACACCTCGGAGGTGTTGATGGCGGCAAGCGCCGTGGCGAGGTCGACGTAGGCGGAGATGAGCACCTTGACGGTGTCCGGCGAGAGCCGGCGCAACTCGGTCAGAAAGTCAAGCCCGGACATCCCGGGCATCCGGTTGTCGGAGACCACCACGGCGATTTCGTGCTGCCGGAACAGCTCGAGGGCTTGGGCCGCGTTGGTCGCGGTGAGGAGTTCGATCCCCTGCGACCGGAACAGGTCGACGGAGGCTTGCAAGATCAGCTTGTTGTCATCCACGAAAAGAACTTCAGCCGCCATCGACATTTCCCCTCGCTCATTACTCATTGCACAGAAGTACTCACCGGCGGATCGTGCCGCGCAGGTGCGGCACCGAACGCGGATGCATGGTATTCCTTCATGAGATTCTTGTCAAGAGGCGTTGCGGGGGAGGAGATCCTCCCGCGGTTGCCGCCCGCCGCCCCAGCTT
The DNA here is from genome assembly GCF_019063845.1 of Geomonas subterranea. Taxonomy (NCBI): domain Bacteria; kingdom Pseudomonadati; phylum Thermodesulfobacteriota; class Desulfuromonadia; order Geobacterales; family Geobacteraceae; genus Geomonas; species Geomonas subterranea. The sequence goes on along the minus strand of NZ_CP077683.1, from coordinate 3,000,623 downwards.
TCCAGCGCTGGGGCTTCCGGCGCCTCACGCCGAATCCTGGCCGGGAACCGGCCGGACCGGGGGGGCACGGTAGGGGAGTTACAGCGAAACATCCATGTTCATCCGGTACGTACCGTACTTGATCCGGGTCAGCACGTTCTTTTCCAGCATGATCTGGAAGGTCGCGACGACGGTCGGCTTGCTGGCGCTGAGCGCCTCGGCGACCTCGTCATAGGTGCCATGGAACATGTTGTCGGCGTCAAGGTGGTTAAGGACGTACTCCATGATCTCGGCCCGTCTCCCGCCGAGGGTGTTGAGTATCTTAAGTACGAAGTCCTTCTTCTCCGGCCCGTTGTTCGACTCTTTCCCGGCGGTTACCTTCCTGGTAGCTAAATCGGAGAGGAGCTCCAGCAGGTCGTGGAAGTTGAACGGCTTCAAAAGGTAGCCGTCAGCCTTGTAGCGAAAGGCATCGAGCAGGTACTCCGACTCTGAATGGGCCGAAACCATGACTACCGCAACTGCCGGATCTTTCTGCTTTATGGCACTCAGCAGTTCAAGGCCGGAGAGCCCCGGCATGCGGATGTCGGTAAGGACGATGTCGGGAGGATGCTCTTCCAGCGCCTGCAGGGCCTGGTCGGCGCTACCCACGCAGATCGTGTTTTTGCAGAAACTGCTCAGGACCATTTTCATCTGCTCCCGCGCAGTCTCCTCGTCGTCCACAAAGAGCACCGTCATCTGTTGCAAGGCGGTGACGTTCATATCATTTACCTCCTTCGTTTGTTCTGGCGAACTGCAGGCAGATGCAGGCGCCATACCGCGTTTCTCCCCGTAGTTCAAAGGACCTGTTCTCCGCCCAGACCTTCCCCTGGTCGAGATTCCCCACGATCTGTTGGCACAGATACAGTCCCAGTCCCGTGCCGTCCGCCTTGTCCTTGGTGGTGACATAGGGCTCGAAAATGCGTTTGAGCAGATGATCCGGAATCCCGCCGCCGTTGTCCTGGAAGGTGACTGTCACCAGGTCCCCCGCCTCCTCCCGGCAGGAAAGCACGATGAGGCGGTCACCCGGCACCAGGGTCAGCTGATCGCGGGCATTCAACAGCACGTTGATGGTCAGTTGCACCAGGTCGTTCACAAAGCCCATGGTGTGCACCGGCGAAGTGATCCGGTTCTCAATGGTGACCCGGCTCTGCTCCATGACCGGCGCCACCATCGCGATGGCCCGCTCGACGGATGCTTGAAGTTCGATCACGGTCCGGCTGCTCCCCGACATCAGCAGCGAGCGCCAGTCATCTATGATGTTCGACATGTATTGAATGTTCTGGTTCGCCTGCGTGATCTGGTTGTTGAGCAGGGCGTCGTCCAGTTTGCCGAACTGGTTCTGCAGCCCGATATTCTGAACGATCAGCGACAGGTTGTAGAGCGGCTGCCGCCATTGATGCCCGATATGCCCCAGCATTTCCCCCAGGGCGCACTGTTTGGAGCGCTGGGCCAGCATGTTTCCCTGTTCGGTGATGATGCGCTCGTACTTTCTGAACCCGACCAGGTTGATGCACAGCATGACGGACGCGGTAATGGCGAAGAAGAGCAGCCAGACGTAGAAATAGCCCCAGTGACGGCGCCGCAGTTCGGTCATGTCGTAGGCAACCAGGTACTTTCCGACCTCGCGCCCCCCGTTGTCGCGCAGTACCTGTGAGGTGCTGACCAGGTAATACCTGTCTCCCATTTGAATGTCGTTTCTGGTCCGCCTGAAATCGATTCTGTCTTTGAACTGGCTGAAGAATACGGCGTCGTTGGCTTTCAGCTTCCGGTAGTAGTCATACACGAACTCGGCGGAATCAGTTTTGTATCCGCTGTTGGAGTCGATCAGCCTTCCCTTCGAGAAGATGGCCGTCCTGACGTCGCTGAAAAACCATTTGAGGTTGTAGTGGAAAAAGGAGACGTCTACCCCTATCTCGATGGTGCCGACCACATTGGCAAGAGCGTCCCGCACCGGAAGAACCGTGCAGAAGTAGAGGGGGACGATATTGGTCTCATAGCCGTAGGTGTATTTCCTGGTGGCAAAGACCTCTTTGCTGACGCTCGGCCTGAACGTGGAAGGGTCATGTGCGATGGACGGCGGGGTCATGTGAAACTTAAGGTTTCCGCTACCGTCATAGATCAGCACCGAAATGACCGGAACGTACCGTTTCCCGAAATCCTGGAATACCGGCTCGGCGACCTTCTGGAGCGACTCCGCATCGCCTGCTTTCAGCAACTCGGCGAACTGCTTCTCCTTTGCGATCGCGGTTACGTAGTTGACCAGCCGCGAGCAGAGGTACTCGGACTCGCTGTCGTGCGCATTCTTGATGAAACTGTTGATCTTGTTGGCGAAGTAGGCGTAATCGGAGGTCCTCTTTTGCAGATCCATCAGTGAGAAGAAGCAGAACATGCAGAAGAGCAGGACGTAGGTGACTATGACGATGCGCTTCTTGCTGGCTTCCAGGAACCTTTTCACGGTGTCGTCCCTCCTCCATACTCTGTGCTCCCGATGATGCGCCGGTCTCCGTGGCATGTAGACCCGGTTTCCCTCTGCGCCGGCCCCGCCCTAAAAAGCCAGTTTAGTTTACTTCAGTATAACAAAATATGTAAACCAAAAAGTGGCAAATCTTTCACAATCACCCTGCGCCCCCCATATCTCGCTCACTAAGCCCGCCTTATCTTGCTGCCACGATGTCACTGGTGTGTGCCTGCGTCCTCATAACTTACGTGTGATTCCACTCATAACTATGCATTTTCCTTGGCTGAGACAGCCAGTGCTTGCCCCCTCGCCAGCAGACGAAGACCGTTGAGGCAGAGGGCATAGGCGCCTGCTTGAAAAAAAGTTGTAAAAAATCGCTTGACACTCGGCTTTTGGTTTTGTTAAATAAACTAAAAACGAATTGTGATATAAATACAAACTAGAAAAATGAAATAAATGCATATTGCACCTGAAAGTCCACCGTAAGTTCATTTTAGCTCCCCAAAAGGGACCATACTGCACCAGCCGGCATCACGAGAAAGGAGGGGCACATCGCATCGACCGTCAACGGAGAGGAAACGAGGCCAGGATCAGCAGTAACAACCATACGCTACAAAGGAGAGAGATCATGTTCAGATTCGTCAAAATTATCGTCAAGAGTTTCGCACTGGTAGCCCTTCTCGCCGGCACCAGCTTCGCCTTCACCGAGGGGACCGACTACGTCAAGCTGGCCAAGCCGATCCCGAACGCCCAGGGGACGTTGATCAAGGTGTTCAGCTACGACTGCCCCTTCTGCTACAAGTACGACAAGAAGATCACTCCGAACCTTGTACCGAAGCTGCCGGGCGACCTGAAGTTCCGCCCCTTCCATCTGAAGACCAAGGGCAAGTACGGCGTCCAGGGAAGCGAACTCTTTGCCGTGCTGCTGCTCAAAGACCAGAAGGCCGGCCTCTCCGACCGCGATCTCTACACCGAAAAGTCCCTGCTAAAAAAGGCCAAGATGGCCTACTACACCGCCTACCACGACAAGAAAGAGCGTTGGGATGCGGGCCCCGATGCCTACCTTAAGACCGGTCTCGACGCAGTCGGCATGACGAAGGCCGAGTTCGACAAGGCGAAGAACGACCCCCAGGTAAAGGCGCTGCTCAAAGAGTGGGATGCATCCTATGACGTCGCCAAGGTCCAGGGCGTACCGGGCTTCGTCGTCAACGGAAAGTACCTCATCATGACCAAGAGCATCACCTCGATAGACGGCATGGTTAAGCTCATCAACGAGTTGAAGACCAAATAAGGAGACTCGTCGTGAAACTCTCAGAAATGATAGGCAACTTGAGGTCGGACCCGGTACGAACCATCAGCCAGTGGCAGGACAAACGGTTTCTCTGGGTGTTCATGGCGGTGCTCAGCCTGTTCATGGTCATCCTTGCCCACTCCGTGTTCCAGATCTGGCTCTACATGAGACCCTGCGAACAGTGCGTCTACATAAGGCTCGCCTTCTTCGCCATGGCCTTCGGCGGCATCGTTGCCGCCATCAACCCCTCGAACCCGGGCTTGAAGATCGTCGGCTACCTGTGCGCCATCTGGGGAAGCTTCAAAGGGGTCCTCTACAGCATAAAGCTCAACAAGATCCACCACGCCGCCCACAGCGACGACCTCTTCGGCGTGCAGGGGTGCTCCCCGGAGCCGACCTTCCCGTTCCACCTGCCGCTGGACAAGTGGTCTCCGGAATGGTTCAAGCCGACGGGCGACTGCGGTTACGACAATCCCATCATTCCCGACGGAGTCCAACTGAGCTCCATGCAGAAGGCGATCACCGACTTCTATGCCGACGGGTGGTACCTCTGGCCCCCCGCCCACTTCGGGAACATGGCGCAGTGCACGGTCATCACCTTCGGCGTCATCCTCCTCTTCCTGGTGGTGGCGGCGGCCTGCTGGGTCGTGACACTGGTGTGCAAGCGCCAGGCTGCAACGCAGGATGCAAGCTCCACATGCCCCGGCAGATTGGCATAACGACAAAGTTCCCGGAAAGGCGGCATGTCCGCCTCACCAAACGACAAAAGGAGAACAGTATGAACTGTCGAAAAGCAGCAGCAGTGAAAACCGGAAGAATGGCGCGACTCGTTTTGTGCTCTGCGATGCTCGGAGCTGCAATCCCGACCATGGCTTTCGCAATCGGTGGGGCGAGCGGCGCGAAAGTCGACTACCAGGTACAGGGGAAACTGGGCGAGGTGGTCATGAACCCCTATGACCTCGCCCCGTTGACCGCGGTCATCAAAAATGGCGGCTACGTCATCAAGGATGTCACGGTCCGCATCGTCCCGAAAAAAGACGGGCAGGAAATCAAGTACCAGGTCGCCAACAAGCACCTGCTGACCCACGGCGGTATCCCGGTATTTGGCCTCTACGCCGACTATGTCAACACGGTGGAGATCGAATATTCCAAGCTGTTCAACGGGAAATGGGAGCAGGCCAAGGAAAGCTACACCCTCTACGCCCCTCCCGTGTACTCGGAGCCGAACGCGACCAAGACGCTGAAGGCGGCCCTCTTCTCCGGGGCCGAGGTCAAGAAGGTCGACAAGAAGTTCAGCGACCGGCTCTATTTCGTGAACAACTTCCTGCACAAGGCGGGCAAAGGAACCAGGGCGGTCTGGAACAACCCCACCGGCGGCGCCCTGGAGTGGAACTACTATCCGCAGAACTTCATCGTCGACACCAAGGGTGAAGTCCGCTGGTACATGAAGGCCGATACCATCTATGACCTGAAATCGATCTACAACGCCGGCGTCATGATGGGCTTCAAGCAGAACAACGACGGCGCCATGAGCTGGGGCTTCGGCCAGCGCTACGTGAAGTACGACATCATGGGCAAGGAAGTCTTCAACCGCGAGCTGCCCGCCGGTTACAACGACTTCTCCCACTCCATGGACAACTCCCCCAACGGCAACTACTTCCTCCGCGTGGCGAGCTCCAACCTGAAGCGGGCCGACGGCAGGAACGTCCGCACCGTGCGCGACGTTATCATCGAGGTGGAACCGGCAACAGGCCTGGTCAAGGACGAGTGGCGCCTCTTCGACATCCTCGACCCATATCGCGACGTCAACATGAAGGTTCTCGACCAGGGGGCTGTGTGCCTCAACATCGACGCCAGCAAGGCAGGCCACACCATGACCGCCGAGGAACTCGCCAAGCAGGACGCAAGCGACAAGTTCGGCGACATCGTCGGCGTCGGACCGGGCAGGAACTGGGCGCACGTGAACAGCGTCGACCATGACGCCGAGGACGACTCCATCATCATCAGCTCCCGCCACCAGTCGGCGGTCGTGAAGATCGGCCGCGACAAGCAGGTGAAGTGGATTCTCGGCAGCCCCGAGGGGTGGAAGAAGGAATACCAGGGCAAGTTCCTGACCCCGGTTGACTCCAAGGGGAACAAGATCGTATGCGAGGCCGGCGGCTCCAAGTGCCCCGGTTACGAGAACGACGAGGGTGGTTTCGACTGGACCTGGACGCAGCACACCGCGTTCAAGATCGACAGCAAGTCCAAGGGCGACATCCTCTACCTGAGCGTCTTCGACAACGGCGACAGCCGCGGCATGGAGCAGCCGGCCCTGCCGAGCATGAAGTACTCGCGCGCCGTCATCTACAAGATCGACCAGAAGAAGATGACCATCGAGCAGGTCTGGGAGTTCGGCAAAGAGCGCGGCAACGGCTGGTACAGCCCGGTGACCTCACTCACCGAATACCAGACCGACAAGGACTCCGTGTTCGTCTACTCGGCAACAGCCGGCGCCGATTTCGACATCACCACCGGTGCGTTCAAGAGCGACCCGAACCCCTACATCATGGAGTTCAACTACGGCTCCAAAGAGCCTGCCGTTGAGATCCAGCTGAAGGACACCACCGGCTACCAGGCCATGCCGTTCAGCGTGGACAAGGCCTTCACCAAGTAACCGTCCTGCAAAAACGCCTCAGGTTGAAGGATCTCCTTCAGCCTGAGGCACCGCACGATTCCACCGCCCGGGAAAACGCATCAGAGAGGTTGTCACCATGAAACGATTGGTCCGCTACATCTGCGCCTGCCTTATGACCCTGATGGTACTTGCCGTGCCGGCGCCGGGCAAAGCCCAGGATGATACCGCCCCGGTCCGGATCGGCGCGCCGGCCCCGGAGTTCAGGCTGCCCGCGCTCGCGGGCGAGAGCAAAAGTCTCGCCCAGTACCGCGGCAAGATCGTCCTCGTGAACTTCTGGGCTTCCTGGTGCCCCTACTGCCGCGACGAGATGCCCTCCATGGACCGGCTGGTCAAGGCCTTCCCCAAGGGGGACCTGGTGGTCCTCGCGGTGAACGTCGAGAAAAAGGTGCCGGAAAGGTTTCGCAAGCTCCCGTTCACCTTCGATTTTCTCAGCGACGCCAACGGGTTCGTGCAGCAGCGGTACGGGGCAAACCGCCTGCCCGACACCTTCATCGTGGACCGCAAGGGAGTCCTGCGGCAAAGGGTGACCGGCGGGATCGCGTGGGATTCCCCACAAATCGTCAGTTATCTGAAGTCGCTGTAGCGGAGGGACCGTCATGACCTTTTTCGGCTCGGACATCACCTTCTGGATCGCATTCTCGGCGGGCTTTCTCTCCTTCTTTTCTCCTTGCGTGCTGCCGCTGATCCCCTCCTACATCACCTACATCACGGGGCTCTCCTTCGGGCAGTTACAGGACGCCCATCCGGCGAGGAAGGTGCGCCTGACCGTCCTCATCCATTCGGTCGCCTTCGTCCTCGGATTCTCCGCGGTCTTCATCGGCATGGGGGCCCTCGCCGGGGTTGCCTCCTCCACCTTCCAGTTGGTCATGAAGGACGGACTGGTCTGGCTGCAGCGCGCGGGCGGGGTGCTGATCTTCCTCTTCGGCGTCCACATGTCCGGCCTATTCCATTTCGGGCTCCTGCTCGGGGACAAAAGAATCCAGCTGCATAGCAAACCGAGCGGAGTTGCGGGGACCTTCCTCGTCGGGATCGCCTTCGCCGCCGGCTGGACCCCTTGCATCGGCCCGATCCTCGGCGCCATCCTCGCCATGGCCGCCGGCACTTCCGGTTCCGCCGGCAAGAGCATGTTTCTCTTGGGGAGCTACGCGGCGGGACTGGGTATTCCCTTCATCGTCTCGGGCCTGCTCTTTCATGGTTTTCTCGATTTCTTCAAACGCTTCAGGGGGCATATCAGGAAGATGGAGTTCTTCACCGGTCTGCTGCTCATGGTCGTGGGGAGCCTGCTCTTCTTGGGCCTCTTCAATACCATGAGCACCGCGCTCTACCAATGGCTCCCGGTCGGCGCCTGAATTGATAAGCGAAAAGGCACATCACCATGAAAATTCTGATACTTACCGTCTCCCTCCTGATCCTCAGCAGCCTGGCTGCCCTAGCCGCCAGCCAGGTTCGCTATGCCCCGCTGACTCCGGAGCTTGTTTCGTCAGGGGTGAAAATCATCGACATCCGCACGGAAAAGGAGTGGCGGGAAACCGGCGTCGTGAAGGGCACCCTCGGCCTCACCTTTTTCCGGGAGGACAGGAGTTACGATGCCGACGCCTTTATGGCGAAGCTGAAGCGACACGTCACCCCCAACGAGAGGATCGCCATACTCTGCAGGACTGGGAATCGTTCCGACAAGGTCAGCCGGTACCTGGTGCAGCACGGCTTCACCTCCGTAACGAACCTCGACGGCGGGGTGACCAGGGCGAAAGAGGCAGGCATCAGGCTGGTGCCTTATACGCAGGACAACGTCTTATTCACCGCGGTTCGGTAAGCAACCGACGCGACACTGATCAAAGGAGCACGTCATGAATTTCAGCAAGCGTATCATTCCGCTTTCCCTCGCGGCACTTTGCACCTGTGCCGGGCTTTCCTGGGGCGCTGACGCCCCTGCCGTCCCGCTGCCTTTCGGGCCGGCCATCTCCGCCTTCGGTCCTGCCGGTACCGGTTTCCCGGTGGGGAAGCTTGGTGTCCTGCTCAACTACCAGTATTGCGAGACCGACGGAATCCGTAAGGGGGGGAGCGAGGTAAACGAAAATGTCAGGCTGACCAAGAATGTCGGGGTGGTGAAATTCCGCTACGGCATCACCGAGGGCCTCGACGTCCGCACCGCAACCCCCATCTATGACGTCTACAAGAAGAACCTGGTGACCGGCAGGGGAGAGCACCTGGGGTGGATCGGCGATACCGCCATCGCCCTGCACAAGGTCCTCATGAACCAGGCGAAGGGGTCACCGTTCGACCTGGCGGTGGATGTCGGCCTCGTGGTGCCGACGACGGATGTCAGCAGCAAAAGCGTCGACTTCGTGGGCAACGGCGCCTGGGGCACCGGCGGCGCGGTCGGTCTCACCTACTCGACGGGCTCGCACCGCCTGGACCAGGAGGTCCATGTCTACACATTTACCGAAGGATCCCACGACTACCGCAAGCCCATGTACGTCCGGAGCACGACCGCCTGGGGGTACGCCGTGAACAACAATTTCGACCTGGGTGCGGAGTCCCAGTTCGACTGGAATGACCAGAGCGAGAAGAACGGCAAGAACCAGAAGGATTCGAAGAACGAGTGGTACGCCGGCCCGAAGGTGGCGTTCAAGTACAAGCCCGGTGGATTCGCCGCGGGCTTGGCGGCGATGTTCCCGATGGCGCGCTGGTACGAGGCCAACACCCCCTCCGAGGGGTTCAGGGTCGAGTTGAAGCTGAGCAAGACCTTCGACCTGTTGTAGAGGGGTACCTGGTGATGGCGTCGCGCATCGGTGGGCAAATGGTGACGGGAAACGTGAGCGAACAGGAGTGGCAACCGAGTCGGAACATCGAGTGCGGACATGACAGCAGGTACGTCAAGGTCGTGGCCGTGCTGGACCGTCTGCTCACCGACGCCGACCATGGCCGGATGCAAAAAGTCGGGAAGGGGCTCCAGCATCTCCTTGCCAATACACTTGACTTGGCCGAGTCGGAAAACAGGGCTATGCGCGAGATCGGCTACCCTGAGTGGGTGGAGCACGAACAGGATCATCATCTGCTTTGCGGGACCATCGCCAGTCTTTGCTGGCGATGGTCCCGCTCCCGCCACTGTGGGCAAGGCCTCCATGAACTGCGTGCTCTCGTGCTCCGTCACATCCGTAGTCATGACCAGAGGTTTGAGCGGTACCTGTGTGGCAACGCAGCTCCCGGCGAGAGCCGTCCACGCGGAGCCGCGGCATCGGACCCGGGTATGACGGCAAGGGCGTGACCGGCGCCAGGCCCGCCGGAGCACGTGCCGTATCCCGCCGTGGTAAATCGCAGCTGTGGGATTATTCGGCGCAGCAGGAAAGTTGGGTCAGGTCGCGGTGGAAGGCCTGGGCGCACAGGCGCAGCCCCTCTCCCATGGAAGGGTAGACGTGCAGGGTGTCGGCGAGCTCGGCGACGGTCATGCGGCAGCGGATGGCGAGCGCCGCCTCGTTGATGATGTCGGCGCCTCGATGCAGGCAGAGATGGACGCCGAGGATGCGGTCGGTGACGCGGTCGGCGACGATCTTGACGGCGCCGTCCAGCGCGCCGGTGACATGGGCCTTGGGGATGGCTGAGGCGGGTATGGTCTGGCTCTCCACGTCGTATCCGGCCTGGCGTGCGGCCTCCTCGCCGTAGCCCACCATGGCTACTTCCGGATCGGTGAATATGGCCATCGGGAGGGTCTGGTAGTTCACTTCGCAGTGGCATCCGGTCTGCAACATGTTGTCCACCGCGGCGATTCCCTCGCGCGCCCCCACCGTGGCGATCTGCATGCCGCCGGTGACGTCGCCGGCCGCCCAGATCCCCGGCGCCGTGGTGCGCATCTCGCCGTCGACCTTGATGAAGCCGCGCGGGTCCAACTCCACCCCGGCCCGTTCCAGCCCGATCCCTTCCGTGGCGGGGGCGGTGCCCACCGCCAGGAGGAGCTGCTGCGAGAAGAACTGGTGCGGCTCGCCGTCGATCAGCGCCTCGACCCGGACTCCCCCCCCGTCGCGCGCCACCGAGCAGACTGCGGCGCCCACCACCACCCTCATCCCCTCTGCCTCCAGCACACGCTGCAGCGCCAGCGCCGGTTCCGGTTCCACCGCCGGAAGCACGCGGGGGCCGCTCTCCAGGACGGTGACCGGAACCCCCAGCCGGTGAAACATCTGCCCCAGTTCCAGCGCGATGACGCCGCCGCCGATGACGGTGAGTGATTGCGGGAGGGTTTTAAGGAGGAGCGCGCTCTTGCTGGTCAGGTAGGGGGTGTGCTCCACCCCGGAATTCTCGGGACGCGCGGGTGGCCGCCGGTGGCGATCAGGATGCGGCCGCTTTCAATGATCCGGTCCTCAACCTGCACCGTGCCGGGGGCGATGAAGACCGCCTTCCCTTTGATGAGCGACAGCTCCGGGAGCTGCGCCAGCACGTCCAGGTATTTCTTCTGCCGCAGTTCCTGCACCACCGCGAACTTGTGCCCGTCCAGGGTATGGTAGTCGACGCCGTCGCGCCTGACCCCGAGCCCCAGCCGCTCGCCCAGTTCGGCCTCGTGCCGGAACAGGGCGCAGTGGATCAGGGTCTTCGACGGGATGCAGCCCCAGTTGATGCAGGTCCCCCCGAGAACGCTCCGCTCGATCATGATGGACCTGGCGCCGCGTTCCTTGGCTCTGAGCGCCGCCGCGAAGGCGGTGGAGCCCGATCCCAGTATGACGATTTCTTCGGTCGCACCCATGGTGTAACTCCCTTTTGTTAAGTTTACCGTCATGGTGTCAGGCGGTAAACAGAAGAATTCACCCGATTTTTCCCGGCACACTCCCCGGTGCCTCTCCCTAAAGCCCCGTCGCGCGCCTGTTCTCGCCCTCTTTGTCCGTGATATTCCTTGACAGCGCCGCGTGCGCTGTTGTAATCTGGCGAGCCTAACTGTTTGGATACAGTAAACTTTTTTATCCCAAAAGCTGCACCACTTGAAATATACGATTTGATCGGAGGCGGCGTGTTGACATTTCAGGATCTGATCCTCTCCCTGCAGGGGTATTGGGCGGGACAGGGGTGCGTAATCCAGCAACCCTATGATACGGAAAAAGGGGCGGGAACCTTCAACCCGGCCACCTTCCTGCGCGTGCTCGGGCCCGAGCCGTGGAAAGTGGCCTACGTGGAGCCCTCCCGGCGCCCCACCGACGGGCGCTACGGTGAGAACCCGAACCGCCTGCAGCACTACTACCAGTTCCAGGTGATCATGAAGCCCTCGCCCATGAACATCCTGGACCTCTACCTCGACTCCCTGCGCGCCTTCGGCATCGACCCGAACAAGCACGACATCCGCTTCGTCGAGGACGACTGGGAATCCCCGACCCTGGGCGCCTGGGGGCTCGGCTGGGAGGTCTGGCTGGACGGCATGGAGATCACCCAGTTCACCTACTTCCAGCAGGCCGGCGGCATCGACCTGAAGCCGGTCTCCTCGGAGATCACCTACGGCTGCGAAAGGATCGCCATGTACCTGCAGGGCGTGGACAACGTCTACGACCTCGAGTGGGTCAAGGGGGTCAAGTACGGCGACATCCATCACGAGAGCGAGGTCGAGTTCTCCACCTACAACTTCGAGGAGGCCGACGTCGACATGCTGCTCAGCCTCTTCAAGATGTACGAGAAGGAGTGCGTCCGCCTGGTCGAGAAGGGGCTCGTGCTCCCCGCCTACGACTACGTCATGAAATGCTCCCACACCTTCAACCTCCTGGACGCCCGCGGCGCCATCTCGGTCACCGAACGCGCTTCCTACATCGGCAAGGTGCGTAACGTGGCGCGCCTGTGCGCCGAGGGGTACCTGCAGATGCGCGAGCGGCTCGGCTTCCCGCTCCTGAAAGGAGGTCGCTAATGGCCAAGGATCTGTTCCTCGAAATAGGTTGCGAGGAGATTCCGGCCGGCTTCGTCCCCAAGGCGATGGCCGACATGGAAGCCCTCATGAAGCGCGAGCTGGAGACGGCCCGCATCGAATTCGGTGAGATCGTGACGCTCGGCACCCCGCGCCGCCTGGTGCTGGCGGTGAAAGGGATGGCGGAGCGCCAGCCCGACGCGGAACTGACCGCCATGGGACCGGCCAAAAGCGCCGCCTACGACGCCGACGGCAACCCGACCAAGGCCGCCCAGGGCTTCGCCCGGGGGCAGGGTGTGGAGGTCGCCGACCTTAAGGTGGTCATGACCCCGAAGGGGGAGTACCTCGCCGCGGTGAAGAGTGAGGTCGGGCGCGACACCGCCGAACTCCTCCCCGAGATGCTGCCGCGCCTGATCGGCAACATCCCCTTCAAGAAGTCCATGCGCTGGGCCGACTTCGACGTCCGCTTCGCCCGCCCCATCCACTGGATCGTGGCACTCTACGGCGGCACGGTAGTTCCCTTCGCCTTCGGCAACATCGAAAGCGGGAGCGCCTCGCGCGGGCACCGCTTCATGGCCAACACCACCTTCCCGGTGCGCGACCTGGCCCACTACCTCGAGGAGTGCGAGCGCCACTTCGTGATCCCGGATCCCGAGAAGAGAAAGGCCATCATCCGCCAGGAGATCGACCGGGTGGCCCGCCAGGCCAAGGGTAACGTGCTCCCCGACGAGGCGCTCCTCGAGCAGGTCTCCTTCCTGGTCGAGTACCCCTCCGCGGTGCACGGCACCTTCTCCCCCGACTTCCTGGTGGTGCCGCGCGAGGTGCTGATCACCTCCATGCGCGAGCACCAGCGCTACTTCTCCCTGGTGGACGACCAGGGGAGGCTCCTGCCGGGCTTCATCACCATCAACAACACCCTGACCGAGGACCCGCAGGTGGTGGTGAAGGGGAACGAACGTGTCCTCCGGGCCCGCCTTTCCGACGCCCGCTTCTTCTTCGACGAGGACCACAAGGTGAAGCTCGAGTCCCGCGTGGAGAGCCTGAAGAGCGTGGTCTACCAGGCGAAGCTCGGCACCTCCTACGAGAAGATGGAGCGCTTCCGCGAACTGGCCAAGGGACTTGCCTCCCGGCACAACCCGGCAGTGGTCGACAAGGCTGCCCGGGCCGCCACCCTGTGCAAGGCGGACCTCGTCTCCGGCATGGTCGGGGAATTCCCCGAGGTGCAGGGGATCATGGGGCGCGAGTATGCGCTGCACGACGGCGAGGACGCGGCGGTTGCCAACGCCATCGCCGAGCACTACCTCCCGACCCAGGCAGGCGGCGAACTCCCCGCCTCCGACATCGGCGCCTTCGTGTCGCTGGCGGACAAGACCGACACCATCTGCGGCTGCTTCAGCGTGGGGCTCATCCCCACCGGTTCGGCCGACCCCTACGCCCTGCGCCGCTCGGCCCTGGGGATCATCAACATCATCCTGGACCGGAAGTACCGCGAGCCCCTTTCCGGGCTGATCAAGGCATCCCTCGACCTCTTGGCCGGGAAGGCGACCCGTCCGGTGGAGCAGGTCTACCAGGACGTGCTCGACTTCTTCCGCGGCCGTTTCGTGAACCTGATGGCGGACCGCTACCCCTCCGACGTGGTGGACGCGGTGGTCTCGGTCTCCTTCGACGACCTGGTCGAGGCGGCCGCCAAGATCCAGGCGCTGGCAGAATTCAGGAAGCGCGAGGACTTCGCAGCGCTGGCAGGCGCGTTCAAGCGCGTCGGCAACATCGTGAAGGAAGGGGTGGACACCCCGGTCGCGACCGCGCTCTTCCAGGAGCCGGCCGAAGGGGCGCTCTACGAGGCGCAGCAGCAGGCGAAGCAGAAGGTCGACGCCGCGCTCGCAGGCGCCGACTACCTCGCCGCCCTGACCGAGATCGCCACCCTGAAGCCCGCCGTCGACCTCTTCTTCGACAAGGTCATGGTCATGGCGGAGGACGAGCGGGTGCGCGGCAACCGCCTGGCGCTTTTGACTTCGATCGCACGGCTCTTCGGAAGCCTGGCGGACTTCGCGAGGTTGTCGGCATGAAAAGACTGCGACAGCTGAACCCGGGATGCAGCACCCTGGAACAGGCCCACGCAGCAGCACAACGATTTATCTGACGCTCACGTAAACAGCCGTCCGGGTGCAACTCCCGGCGGCTGTTTGCCTTTTTCGGTTTATGTGTATACTTTAAGCTCCAAATTTATTAACAACGTCTAAGGAGGGTGCACATGGGAACGCAGTACGTCTACTTTTTTGGCGCGGGCAAGGCTGACGGCAACGCCAAAATGAAGGAACTTCTGGGTGGCAAGGGGGCCAACTTGGCGGAGATGACCGCCATCGGTCTCCCGGTCCCGGCGGGTTTCACCATCACCACGGAGGTCTGCACCGAGTACTACAAGAACAACCAGCAGTACCCGGCCGCGCTGGCCGCCGAGGTCGAGGCCAACCTGGCCCGCGTCGAGGGGCTCATGGGCAAGAAGTTCGGCGACGCCAAGAACCCCCTCCTGGTCTCGGTCCGCTCCGGCGCCCGCGCCTCCATGCCGGGCATGATGGATACCATACTTAACCTGGGCCTGAACGACATCACGGTGCAGGGGATCATCGCCCAGTCCGGCGACGAGCGCTTCGCCTACGACGCCTACCGCCGTTTCGTGCAGATGTACTCCGACGTGGTCATGGGGATGCACAAGGACGAGCTGGAGCACCTTTTGGAGCGCAAGAAGGAAGCGCGCGGCGTGCACCTGGACACCGACCTGAAGGCCTCCGACTGGAAGGAACTGGTGGGAGAGTTCAAGGCGAAGATCAGGGCGACCCTGGGCGTCGAATTCCCCGAGGACCCGAAACAGCAGCTCTGGGGCGCCATCGGCGCCGTGTTCGGCTCCTGGATGAACCAGCGCGCCATCACCTACCGGAAGCTCAACAACATCCCGGCAGAGTGGGGCACCGCGGTCAACGTGCAGTCCATGGTGTTCGGCAACATGGGGGACGACTGCGCCACCGGCGTCGCCTTCACCCGCGACCCCTCCACCGGCGAGAACTACTTCTACGGCGAGTACCTGGTCAACGCCCAGGGTGAGGACGTCGTCGCCGGCATCCGCACCCCGCAGCCGATCAACCGCGCCAAGTACAAGCCGGGCGACCTCCCCTCCATGGAGGAGGTGCTCCCCGAGTGCTACCAGCAGCTGGTGCAGATCCGGGACATCCTGGAGCGCCACTACAAGGACATGCAGGACATCGAGTTCACCATCGAGAAGGGGATCCTCTACATGCTGCAGTGCAGAAGCGGCAAGAGGACCGCGAAGGCGGCCCTGAAGATCGCCGTGGACATGGTGGGCGAAGGGCTCATCGACGAGAAGACGGCCGTGCTGCGCGTCGCGCCGAACCAGCTCGACCAGCTCCTGCACCCCTCCCTTGACCCCAAGGCTGATAAGACCGTGATCGCCAAGGGGCTCCCGGCCTCCCCGGGTGCCGCCTCCGGCGAGGTGGTCTTTACCGCCGACGAGGCCGAGAGTGCCGCCAAGCTCGGCCACAAGGTGATCCTGGTGCGCGTCGAGACCTCCCCCGAGGACATCCACGGCATGCACGCCGCCCAGGGGATCCTGACCGCCCGCGGCGGCATGACCTCGCACGCGGCGGTCGTTGCCCGCGGCATGGGCAAGTGCTGCGTCGCCGGCTGCGGCGACATCAAGGTGGACTACCAGGCGGGACAGTTCGTGGCCAGGGACGGGAGCGTCATCAAGAAAGGTGACGTGATCACCCTGGACGGCTCCACCGGCGAGGTGATGAAGGGGGCGGTCCCGATGGTTGCCGCAGGCGTCGGCGGCGACTTCGCCACCGTCATGGCATGGGTGGACAAGTTCCGCCGCATGAAAGTCAGGGCGAACGCCGACACCCCGCACGACGCCAAGACCGCACGCGAGTTCGGCGCCGAGGGGATCGGCCTGTGCCGTACCGAGCACATGTTCTTCGAGGCGGACCGCATCGCCGCGGTGCGCGAGATGATCCTTTCCGCCGACCTCGAAGGGAGGAAGAAGGCGCTCGCCAAGATCCTCCCCATGCAGAAGGGGGACTTCAAGGGGCTCTTCCGCGAGATGAAGGGGCTTCCGGTCACCATTCGCCTCCTCGACCCGCCGCTGCACGAGTTCCTCCCCCAGGAGGAGAAGGACATCGAGGCGCTCTCCGCCACCATGGGAGTCTCGGTGCAGACCCTGAAGCACAAGGTCGAGTTCCTGCACGAGTTCAACCCGATGCTCGGCCACCGCGGCTGCCGCCTCGGCGTCACCTTCCCCGAGATCTACGACATGCAGGTCCAGGCCATCATGGAGGCCGCCTGCGAGCTGGTTAAGGACGAAGGGTTCCAGATCGTCCCCGAGATCATGATCCCGCTGGTGGCGGTGACCAAGGAGCTCGCCATCATGCGCGCCAACGCGGTCGCCGTCTGCGAAGACGTGCAGAAGCGCTACGGAGTCAAGGTGCAGTACCTGATCGGCACCATGATAGAACTGCCGCGCGCGGCCATCACCGCCGACAGCATCGCCACCGAGGCCGACTTCTTCTCCTTTGGCACCAATGACCTCACCCAAACCACCTTCGGCCTCTCCCGCGACGACGCCGGCAAGTTCCTCCCCTTCTACGTGGAGAACGGCATCCTCGAGGACGACCCGTTCGTCACCCTGGACCAAAGCGGCGTGGGCGCCCTGGTCAGGATGGGTTGCGAGAAGGGGCGCGCAACCCGCCCCAACATCAAGCTCGGCATCTGCGGCGAGCACGGCGGCGACCCGGCTTCGGTCATCTTCTGCGACTCGGTCGGCCTCGACTACGTTTCCTGCTCCCCGTTCCGGGTGCCCATCGCGCGTCTCGCGGCGGCACACGCCACCCTGAACGCACAGGCGGCCGCTCCGGCAAAAGTTGCCGCCGCGGGAAAGGACGGTGACGCCTTGCAGCAGCCCGTGGCCAGCGCCTGATCCGGCAGGCGGCACGGTCAAGGCGTCGCGAGGCAGCCGGAGAAGCCTTGACACGCTTGATGTAAACGTGTAATAGCGAAATACGCGTCCATGACGCTAACGGGGCGGCCGGGAGACCGGCCGCCCTAATCGACAACGAGCAGCACAGGAGAAAAGGTAATGGCAAACGGTGTGGTGAAATGGTTCAACGACGCGAAGGGGTTTGGCTTCATCGAGCAGGAAAACGGCGCGGATGTCTTCGTGCACTTCTCGGCCATCCAGGGGGACGGCTTCAAATCGCTGGTCGAGGGTGACTCGGTCAGCTTTGACGTGGTCCAGGGCGCCAAGGGCCCGCAGGCCGCCAACGTGGTCAAGAACTAGTTTCCTTTCCGAGCCTTGATCCGGCCCCGAATTCTTTCGGGGCCTTTTTAGTTCCGCCCCTCCGGGGCGACCGGTGCCAGCGCATGCGTATCAACGAAAAATCGGACTCCCGCAGCATAGCCAAGAAGGAGAAGGGCCCGGCGCCCAAAAGCGTCGCCGGAGCCGGCGCACCGCTGTTCGCCGGCCGGCTGACCGCCGTCGCCAAGGCGAGCGCCGAGTACCAGGGAGAACTGCAGCGCCTGAAGGACGAGATCGACAAGGCGGGGGACGTCCTTGAGCAGGAACCGACCATCGCCAACTTCAAGGTGTTCCGGGAACTGATCGGCACCATGGCCCGCAAGGTCTCCGCCGAGGCCTACCGCATCGAGATGCTGAGCGGCGGGGTTACCGGGCGCAGCCACGAGGTGATCGCCGTCATCGACAAGGAGGCCGACCTCCTCTACCACCTGGTGATGCGGGAGCAGAAGGACCACATACGCATCGTGGCCCAGATCATCAAGATCAAGGGGCTGGTGGTCGACTTCCTGCTCTAGCACCTGGCCGGTTGATTCCCCCTTTACCTGTCCTCCTTGCGCAGTCCCCCCACTCCCGCTTTTACCGATAAAGTACTCAAGATCACATCCCGAAAACCGATAAAACAGTAGGGTTGACGGTGGCCGTTTTGCCACCCCCCTCGTATTCCCGTGCAGGTCCCCCACTTCCATCTAGTTTGACAGGAGAGCAACCATGGCATCTTTCGTCAAGGCAGTTTTGGCCGTCGCGGCCGTCCTCGCCACCCTCGTGTCCCCTCCGACTGCCTCCGCAGCGGAAACCCTCAGGATCAACGGCACCGGCAGCGGTTTGGTGGTGATAAAGCCGCTGGCTGAGGCGTTCCAGAAGGAAAACCGCGGCATCGTGATCGAAATGGAGAAGAGCCTCGGGAGCTCCGCCGCCATCAAGGCGGTATCCCACCACGCGCTGGACCTCGCCGTCTCGGGGCGCGCGCTCAAGCCGGCCGAGAGCGCCGAAGGGCTCATCCAGCAGGAGTGGGGCAAGACCCCGCTGGCGGTGCTCGCCAACCGCGGGGTGCGCTCGAAGGATGTGACGCTGAAGGAACTGGCGGCGATGTATGCCGGCAGCACCCCCAAGTGGCCCGGCGGCGAACTGGTCCGGGTGGTGCTGCGCCCCAACGAGGACACCGACACCAAGCTGGCCCATTCCATGTCGCCGGAGATGGACCGTGGCCTCAGCGCTGCCCAGGGTCGCAAGGACATGCTCCTCGGCATCACCGACAACGAGGCCTACGACTTCGTCAAGAAGACCGAAGGGGCGGTCGGGTTGATGGCGCTGACGCTGGCGCTCGCCGAGCCGAACTCGGTGAACGTCCTGAAGCTCGACGGGGTGCAGCCGAGCGTCGCCAGCGTCGCATCGGGGAAGTACCGCTTCGTCAAGGAGATGCACCTGGTCACCCGGAAAGATGCCCCTGCCGCGGTCGCCAAGTTCGTCAAGTTCCTCAACTCGAAGAAGGGGCGCTCCATCGCCGCTAGATACGGCCTGCTAGTCACCGGGGCGAAATGATCAGGCACAGCCAGTCCATACGCCGCAGCACCACCCTGACCGCGGGGATCCTCTCCGCGGTGCTGACCGTGGTGCCGCCTGCGATCTACTTCGTGATGGCTTTCTCGCACATGACCGGGGTCATCGAGACGGAGGGGGAGATCAATGCGCGCGTGGTGGGGACGCTGGTGGTGGCCAACCCGAGGATGTGGGAGTTCGAGGAACTGCGCCTGAAGGAGCTCCTGGCGCGGCGCTCCACGGAGACCGCGGAGAAGCGGGTCCTGTACAACCTGCAAGGGCAGGTGATCGCGGAGAGCTCGGACAAGATGCTGCCGCCGCTTCTTTCCCAGACCTTCCCGGTGCACGATGCGGGGCACCAGGTGGCTAACCTGGTGGTGTCGCGCTCGCTGGCCCCGACCCTCATGGTGACCGCGCTGCTCTTCTGCCTGGGGGCTCTTGCCGCCGGCTTCACCTTCTTCCGGCTGCGTACCGTGCCGCTGCGAGCCATCGATAATGCCTACCGCAGCTTGAAACAAAGCGAGGAGAAGTACCGCTCGGTGTACGAGTCCCTCAACGAGGGGCTGGCCCTGTACCGGACCGTCCCCGGCAGCGGAACCGATATTGACCTGGTCCTGGCGGACATCAACCCGGCCGCCGCCTCCGTCTTCGGCTTCGGACGGGACGACATCGGCAAGAGCATCCTGCAGGTGCAGGGGGGGCTTTTCGCGCCGGTCCGGGAGGCGCTCCAGGGAGCGCCGGCCGAGGTGAGCCTGGAGCTGACACAGGAAGGGGCGGGTCGGGTCTTTGTCGTGAACGCCTTCCCGATGGGGGATGGCATGGTGGCGACCCTTTTGGAGGACGTTACCGAGAAGAAGCGGAGCGCGGAACAGCTCGAGCATCTCGCCTACTACGACAGCCTCACCGGGCTCTTGAACCGGCGCATGCTGCTGGACCGGATGGAGCACACCATCGGCATCGCGCAGCGCGAGGGGCTCAAGATGGCAACCCTCTTCTTCGACTTGAACGGCTTCAAGCCGATCAACGACACCATGGGGCACGAGGCGGGGGACCAGATCCTGATCGAGGTCGGGCAGCGCCTGAAGAGCTCGGTACGCAAGAAGGACACCCTGGCGCGGCTGGGGGGGGACGAGTTCGTG
The DNA here is from genome assembly GCF_019063845.1 of Geomonas subterranea. Taxonomy (NCBI): domain Bacteria; kingdom Pseudomonadati; phylum Thermodesulfobacteriota; class Desulfuromonadia; order Geobacterales; family Geobacteraceae; genus Geomonas; species Geomonas subterranea. The sequence continues at coordinate 2,980,267 of NZ_CP077683.1, read as the reverse complement.
GTGGTGGCGACCCTCGACACGGAGGACAACGCGAGCTGCATCGCGCAGAACCTGCTCAGGAAACTCTCCCCGGTGTACGAGGTTGGCGGGCGGGAGGTCTACGTTGGCGCCAGCATCGGCATCTCGGTCTACCCCGACGACGGCACCACACCCGAGACCCTGCTCAAAAATGCGGACATCGCCATGTACAACGCCAAGAAACCGGGCGTTGAATTCTGTTTCTACAGCACGCAGATGAACCAGAAGCTGCAGGAACGGACGCGGCTTGAGTTCGAGCTCTGGATGGCGCTGGAACGGGAGGAGTTCTTCCTGGAGTACCAGCCCATCATGGATGCCCGTACCGGAAGGATCGCCGCGGTGGAGGCGCTGGTGCGCTGGATGAGCCCGGAAAAGGGGCGGGTGATGCCCGATTCCTTCATCCCGCTCGCCGAGGCCACCGGGATCATCATCCCGCTGGGGGAGTGGGTGCTGAAGACCGCCTGTAACAAGCTCAGGCAATGGCTCGATGCGGGGTGCCTGCCGCTCAGGATGTCGGTGAACATCTCGGGGTGTCAATTCATGCGCAGCGAGCTGTGCCGGTTGGTCGAGGAGGCGGCGGAGCAAAGCGGCGTGGACCTAGCCCTCCTGGAATTGGAACTCACCGAGACCTGCCTGGTCAAGAACGTGGAGGAGACCGCCACCAAGCTGTGGCATCTCAAGGGACTCAACGTCTCCATCGGCATCGACGATTTCGGCACCGGGTACTCCTCGCTGCAGTACCTGAAGAACTTCCCCATCGACCACCTGAAGATCGACCGTGCCTTCATCAGGAACGTCTGCGAACTCCCCGACGAGCGCGCCATCGTGGATGCCATCATCGGGATCGCCAAGGCGATGGAGCTGCATGTCATCGCCGAGGGGGTGGAGACCCGGGAACAGGCGGAGTTCCTGGCGCAGCGGGGCTGCGACGAGCTGCAGGGGTACTACTACCACCGCCCGCTCTCCGAGGAGCGGCTGCTCGAGGTACTCCGGGATGAGCGGGAGAGGCGTGAGACGGGAGCCGGAACCGCTGGGGCAGGGGAGGCGGGGATGAAAGATGCCGGGGTCGAAGGGGCGCCGGCACCGGTGCAGCCGGTCTGAACCGCCGGAGGGGAAACGGAAAAAGGGGGCTTTAGTGCCCCCTTTCTTGTCCAGGATTACAATTTTAGCTGCAGCCACACCCTTTGGAGACGTCTCCGCTTAGGGGTAGCTTCTTGCCACACTTCTGGCACCGCCAGAAGAGGCCACCTCACCCCGGCATCAGCACCATGAGCCCCTGGCAGTCGGGGCAGCTCTTCTCGTTGCTCATATGAAAAACCTCCTTTGTTGGTAAAGCTCTCCTTACCGGACCGAAACCTCGATGCTCCCCACCCCGGCGATCCCGGCGACGACGCGGTCGCCGCTCTTGACCGGACCGACCCCGGCGGGCGTGCCGGTCAGCACCAGGTCGCCCGGCTCCAGCGTGAAGATGGAGGAGAGGTAGCTCAACAGCTCGGGGATGCGGTGGATCATCAGGTCGGTGCCGCCGTCCTGGCGCTTCTCGCCGTTCACGGTGAGCGTGATGCGCAGCTGATGCGGATCGGCCACCTGCTCAGCCGGGACGAACGGGGAGAGGGGGCAGGCGGTGTCGAACCCCTTGGCGATGTCCCACGGTAGCCCCTTCTTCTTCAGCTCCGCCTGCACGTCCCTGAGGGTCAGGTCGATGGCGACGGCGTACCCCGCCAGGTAGGAGAGGGCATCGGCGGCCGGGATGTCGCGCCCCTCCCTGCCGATCAGAAGCGCCAGTTCCGCCTCGTGGTGGCAGTCGCTGGAGTAGGAGGGGATCACGATCTCCTCCCCCGCGCCGATGACGCTGGTGGCGGGCTTGGTGAAGATCACGGGGCGCTCCGGGGTCTCGTTCCCCAGTTCCTTGATGTGGTCCGCGTAGTTGCGCCCGATGCAGAGGATCTTGCCGATCCGTACCGGCTCCGGGGAGCCGATCAGTTGTGCCGTCTTCATGGTTCTCCTCCTCAGGCCGCCCTGACCTCGCTGGCGAGCCGGCATCCCTGCCAGCTGCCGCGCCTTCTCAGTTCGTTGATCACGGCGTACCACATCTGGTTGTTTTTCAGGTTCCAATTGGGGGCGACCCTGATGGCAAGGGGGGCCGACCCGTAGAGCCGCTGCACCGTTACCCGCGCCGGGAGTTCTTCCAAGAAGTCGCAGACGGTCCCCACGTATTCGTCGATCCCTATCGGCTGCCAGCTCCCGTCCCGGTACATCTCGGCGAGCCTCGTGTTCTCGACCGCGTGCAGCTGGTGCAGCTTCACCGAGTTGACAGGCAGGCCGGCGATGAGGCGCGCGGTCTTCAAGAAGCCGCTTCTGGTCTCCCCGGGGAAGCCGTAGATCAGGTGGGTGCAGATCTCCAGGCCGCGTCCGGAGAGGCGCTGCACCGCGTCGAGGTACTCCGCCAGGGTGTGGCCGCGGTTGATGCGGGCGAGGATGGCGTCGTCCATGGACTGCAGGCCGAGCTCCACGCAGACGTAGTGCTCGCGGGCCAGGTCGGTCAGGAGTTCCAGGGCGGCGGGGCTCAGGGAGTCGGGCCGGGTCCCCACGGAGATCCCCAGAACGTCGGGGTGGGCGAGGGCGCGCCGGTACAGATCCGCGAGTTTCTCCACGGGGCCGTAGGTGTTGGTGTACTTCTGGAAATAGACGATGAACTTGTCGCTATCGAGGCGGCTGCGGTGGTAGGCCATCCCCGCGGCCATCTGTTCCTCGACCGGGATCAGGGACTGGGTCTCCTTGGGGGAGAAGGAGCTGTTGTCGCAGTAGATGCACCCACCGGTGCCGCGGCTGCCGTCGCGGTTGGGGCAGGTGAACCCCCCGTCCACGTTCACCTTGCTGACGCGGCAGCCGAAGCGGCGTCTCAGGTACGAGCCGTAGGAGTTGATGCGCAGCTCTTTGTGGATAGGTTCGCCGGCGGTCATCTAGTCGTTGTGCTCCTCGAGCGGGGGGAGCAGGGCCAAAAGCCTCTTGGCGGCCTCCCGCGGCTCCGGCGCGGAGAGTATGGCGGAGATGAGGGCTATGCCGCGCGCGTCTCCCGCGACCGCCTCGGCGCAGTTCTCCAGGTTCACCCCCCCAAGGGCGAAGACCGGGATCTGCAGCGTCTGAGCCACCTTGTTCAGTTTCTCGATCCCCACCGGCTCGCCGTACTCGGCTTTGCTGGGGGTGTAGTAGACCGGGCCGAAGGTGATGAAGTCGGCCCCCATCTCCTGGGCGGTGATGGCCTGGGTCTGGTTGTGGCAGGAGACGCCGATCAGCTTGCGCTCCCCCAGGAGCCTCCTCACCTTGTACAGCGGGAGGCTGGAGCTGCCGATGTGCACCCCGTCGGCGTCGACCGCGAGCGCCACGTCGACGCGGTCGTTGACGAAGAGCTTGGCGCCGTAGCGGGAGGTGAGGCGGCGCAGTTCCTGGGCCGTTTCGTAGAGCTCCTTGGTGCTGGTGGTCCCCTTGTCCCTGAGCTGCACGGCGCGCACGCCTCCCCGCAGGGCCTCCTCGACCACGAACTCCAGGTTGCGCCCGAGGGTCTCACCGCGCCCGGTGATCAGGTAGAGGTTGAAATCTATCCAGGGGGAGTCGAGCCCTTTCACGCGATGAGGCCCGCCAGCGGTGAGGATGCGGTGGCGTAGAGCTTCCTCGGGATGCGCCCCGCGCGGTAGGCGAGCCTGCCGGCGCGGACGGCGAGGTTCATCGCCTCGGCCATGGCGACCGGATCCTGCGCCCCGGCGATGGCGGTGTTCATCAGCACGCCGTCGCAGCCAAGCTCCATGGCGATGGCAGCGTCGGATGCGGTGCCGACCCCGGCGTCCACGATGACCGGTACCTTGACCGTCTCGAGGATGATCTGGATGTTGTACGGGTTGCGGATGCCGAGTCCCGAGCCGATCGGGGCCCCGAGGGGCATCACGGCGGCGCACCCCATGTCCTCCAGCTTCTTGCAGATGATCGGGTCGTCGCTGGTGTAGGGGAGCACGGTGAACCCTTCGGCGATGAGCACCTTGGCTGCCTTCAAAAGCTCCTCGTTGTTGGGGAACAGCGTCTTTTCATCACCGAGCACCTCGAGCTTCACGAAGTCGGAGAGCCCAGCCTCGCGGGCCAGCCGGCAGGTGCGGATGGCGTCGTCGGCGGTGTAGCAGCCGGCGGTGTTGGGGAGCAGGGTGTATTTCTTCAGGTCGATGTGGTCCAGAAGCGATTCCTTGCTCCGGTCCGAGATGTTCACCCTTCTTACGGCGACGGTGATGATCTGGGCGCCGGAAACCTCGATGGCACGCACCATCTGCTGGAAATCGGCGTACTTGCCGGTCCCCACCATGAGGCGGGAGTCGAATTCGCGTCCTGCTATGACGAGCTTGTCGTTTGTTACGGGCATCACTGTTCTCCAATCGGTAGCGTCTTGTCAGATGGTCCGTCCGGCCCGGATGCAACGGGACCGTACGGTGAGCGGGAGACGAGCGGGAGGCTCGCGGCGTGATTTCCTAGCCGCGAACGGCGCCTCCTCCCACGAAATGGACGATCTCCAGGGTGTCCCCTTCGTTGAGCAGGGTGCTCTCGTACTGCGCCTTGGGGAGGATCTCCTGGTTCAGCTCGACCGCGACGCGGCGCGGGTCGATGCCGAGGGAGACCAGGTACTGCTGAACCGTGAGGGGATCGATCGATACGGCTTCGCCGTTGGTGGTGATGTTCACTGCTGCTCCGGTACTGCGTGACGTTGAGGCTGGCCGGGCCGGACCGCGGCGCGAGCCGGGCGTGACCCGACCGTAAACTAACAATACGGTCACGCGCTGTCAATCGTTTTCTTCCGCGCAGTTGCGCCCTGCGCGGTGCGCCGGGAAGGGGGGGCGTGGCGGGAAAAGTCGTCCCGTATACAGCTTTACGCCCCCGGGGGGTCGGCCGTGAGTCCGGCGTGCCCCGGATCGGTGGGGGGGGGAGCGGCGGCGTCCTGCTCGGGGATGGGGAGGAATATGGTGAAGGTGGTGCCGGAACCCTCCTGGCTTTGCACCTCGATCCGTCCGCCGTGCTCCTGGATGATGCCGTAGGAGACGGAGAGCCCGAGGCCGGTTCCCTTGTTGGCCTTGGTGGTGAAGAAAGGGTCGAAGATCCGGCCCAGGTTGGCCTCCGGGATGCCGCAGCCGTTGTCGCTGATCTTGATGAAGGCCTGCCACTGCGCCGGGGCCAGACCGGTGACCACCATGACCACCCCCTCGCCCCGCATGGCGTGTCCGGCGTTGACCAGGACGTTGACCAGGACCTGCTCGATCTGGTTGGGGTCGAGCAGCAGCGGCGGGATGCGCCCGGTGTAGTTTCTGGTGATGGTGACGTCCTGGAACAGGATCTGGTGCCTGACCAGCTCGAGCGCCCTGTCGGAGATGTCGTTCAGCGAACAGGGGGCCTTTTGCGGCGGCGCGCAGCGGGCGAACTCGAGGAGCCCCTTGACGATGCCGGCGCAGCGCTTGGTTTCCCTCAGCACGGTCTCGATGTCGTTCTTGAGGACGGGGTCGAGCTTGGGGTTACCCTGGATCAGGGAGGCGAACACCAGTATCCCGGTGAGCGGGTTGTTGATTTCGTGTGCGATGCCGGCAACCAGCTCCCCCAGTGAGGCGAGCTTCTCCGAGCGGATCAGCTGCGCCTGCATCCGGGTGATCTCCCGGGTCCTTTGCTGCACCATCTGCTCGAGATCGCGCCCCCACCCCTCGAGCTCCTGGCGGGCCTTCTTCAGGTTGAGCGTCATGGTGTTGAAGGACTCGGCCAGCTCCCCCATCTCGTCGTGGGCGAAGCTGTGCACCGCGCCGTCCAGCTCGCCCCGCGAAAGCATCTGGGTATGCTCCAGGAGTTCCCGCACCGGGCGGTTGACCAGTTTCTGGGTGAAGAAGGTGAGGCTCAAGGAGGTGAGGGTGAGCAGGAGCAGGGTCAAAAGCAGCATCCGGTTGCGGTAGGCGCCCAGCAGGGAGTGCATCCGGTCCAGAGGGACCACCACGTCCAGCACGCCGAGCACCTTGTACTTCTCGGGGTGGAAGTGGCAGCTCGCGGTGTAGCAGCTCTCCTCGTTGTAGATGGCGTTGGTGATGCCGAGAAATTCGGCGCCGGAGTTGCCGTAGAAGCGGCGGCTGCGGTTCTTGGAGGAGGCGGTCAGCAGCAGTTGCGGACCGCCGTGGCAGACGGCGCAGATCTCGGTGTGCTTCCCCAGCACCGTTCCGGTCTCCGCGTCGTCCGTCGAGAAGATGATGCGCCCGGTCTTGTTGATCAGGCGGATCCGCTCCACCCCCTGCTGATTGCCGATCTCCTCGATGGTCTTGTAGAACAGGGGACGGTCGTCACGCAGCATCTGGTTATGGGTGGTGCGGATGATGGTCTCGGTGATGCGGTCCGCCTCGGAGATCGCCTCCTGCAGCAGCAGCCCTTTCAGGCTTCTCAGGTTCAGATAGGCGAACAGGGCCATGGTGCACAAAAGCACCAGTCCCGTCGCCAGGGCGAGCTTTGAAATCAGGTTGAGGCGCATGTTCGCTCTCCGCCGCTTCGCCGGTGCCGGTGACCGGACGCCGGCCCCTTCAAGATCGCATCCCTTTGTACTTCTTGCTGCTTGACATTTCTAGAACATAATTCTATATTTTGCCTGTATGACACTATCCGGAGCCGCATCATGCCGACTTTACCAGTGGAAGCTGTTTTACCACCCCGGTCAACATCCCATCCCGGGGGGAGCCGGACAAGGGCGAGTTTAAACACATTAAAACCGTTTATCAAGCGATTAATTTTCTTGACACGGTTTATTAAATGGCCTAGTTAATATTGTTTGAAATTTTTCCTGATATTCATAGGTGCAGCCAATGGCGAAAAAAGAGAAATCTGAGTACATCATTCAGGCCGTCTCCCATGCACTCGACCTCCTGGAGCAGTTCCACGACGAGGTGGACGAACTGGGCGTGACCGAGCTGAGCAAGAGGCTGAAGCTTCACAAGAACAACGTTTTCCGGCTTCTGGCCACTCTGGAATCCCGGAACTACATAGAGCAGAACAAGGTAACGGAAAACTACCGCCTGGGGCTCAAGACCCTGGAGCTGGGCCAGACCTTCATCAAGCAGATGGGCCTTCTGCGCCAGTCCCGACCGGTGCTCGAGGCGCTGGTCAAGGAGTGCAACGAGACCACCTACGTGGCCATCCTCAAGGAGTTCCACATCGTCTACCTCGACGTGGTGGAGACCGACCTGACCGTGAGGGTCGTGCCGCGCGTCGGTGCGCGTCTGCCGGCCTACTGCACCGCGGCGGGCAAGGTCCAGATCGCCTACATGACCGACGAGGAGCTGGAGAACTACCTCCCCACCAAGGAGATGAAGCGCTACACCCCGAAGACGGTGACCGACCGCGAGGAGCTGAAGAAGCACCTGAAGGTGATCGCCGAGCAGGGGTACGCCATCGACGACGAGGAGATGGATGTCGGCGTGAAGTGTGTCGGCGCCCCCATCCGCGACTACACCCGCCGCATCATCGGCGCGGTGAGCATCTCCGGTCCCTCGATGCGCTTCACCGACGAGCGCCTGGAGAAGGAGCTGATCCCGCTGGTGATCCGCTCCGGCGAGGAGATCTCGCAGAAACTTGGTTACCACAAATAGGAAAAAAAAAGGGCCCCCGCCGCAAGCGGGGGCCTTTCTCGTTGTACCCATTTCGTGTCGCCCCGGCTCATCCCTGCCGCCGGTCCGCTATCTCCTCCCGCCACAGCTTCAGTACCTGCGCCTCCAGATCCTCCCTGCTGCCGCGGTTGTCGATGACGATCTTCCCCAGTTTCTTTTTCTCCTCCATGGGCATCTGCGAGGCGATGCGCGACAGCGCGGCTTCGCGCGAGAGGCCGTCGCGCACCATCAGGCGCTCGATCTGGGTCTCGCGGTCGAGATAAACCACCCACACCTCGTGGACCCGCGAGGTGATCCCCGCCTCGAAGAGCAGGGGCGCCACGTAGAAGGCGGTGCCGGTCCCGGCCTCCCTGAGTCGCCGCAGTTTCTCTTCCGCCCTCTTCTTGATGGCGGGATGGGTAATCCCCTCCAGCGTGCGTCGCGCCGACGGGTCGGCGAACACGATCCCCCCGAGCGCGGCGCGGTTCAGGGTGCCGTCCGGGTTGAGCACCTTGTCGCCAAAGGTCTCCGCGATGCGCGCCAGTGCCTCCTCCCCCGGCTGCACCACCTCCCGTGCCAGCTGGTCGGCGTCGATGACCGCGGCTCCGAGCTTCTCGAACAGCTGCGCCGCGCTGGTCTTGCCCGACGCGATCCCCCCGGTGAGTCCTATGATACGCATGCCGCTCCCTTCCCGTTCAATATGCTATCCCCTCTTCCCCCAGGGTGAAGGTCGGGTTGGTGAGGTCCTCCTCGATGAGGAGGGTGCTCGACCCGATCCTGATCTGGGCGCCCAGGAAGGCGTCGCGTTCCACCTCGACCTTGGCCAGGGCGTTGATCTCCATTCTCTTTTGCAGTCTTTTCTTCTCGCCGGTGAGCTCGGCCAGCTCTCCCTGGCATTTGGTGTAGATGCGCTGCTTCAGGTTCAAAAGGCCGGGGTCCATGCTCCCGGGGTTCTCCTTGACGTAGGCCAGGGTCTTGGTGAGTTCGTCGAGCTGCCGCTGCTTCTCGGCCAGGTTTTCCTGCACCATCTCCAGTTTGCGGTTCAACGCGGGATCGACACCGACCTCGATGACCGTGGGAACCCCGGCGTGGGAGCCGATCACCACGGCGTGCACCAGTGAGATGGCCCGGCAGATCCCGCCGATGATGTGCCCCTTGCGCCCCCCCTTTTCGCCGACCACGATGCTCCCGCCCGAGGTGAGGTCGCTTTGCATGGCCAGTTCGCGGATGAAGATGTCCCCGCCGGCGCTGATGGCCGCGTTCTCGGCGAACTGCACCGTGACCGTACCTCCCGCCTCCAGCTGGGCCATCTCCTGACGGCTCACCATCTTCCCCGGTTGCACCGCCTTGCCGTGGCCGATCACTCCCCCCGCGATCACGATGTTCCCCCCCGCCTTGATCCGGGCTGCTTCCACGATCCCGCCCACCGTGATGTCCTCGGTGGCGGTCACCTCCATCCCCTCACTGACGTCGCCGGAGATGTCCAGCGACCCCTTGAAGTGGAGGTTTCCTGTGGAGAGGTCGACCCGCTTCACCTTGAAGACCGGATCGACGTTGACGCCGTGCGGCACGATCACCGGGTAGCCTGAGATGGCGGCGACCAGCAGGTCGGGATCGCTCAGGTCGCAGGCGATGCCGGTAAGGTTGTCCGCGAAGGGGATGTCGACCCCGTCGCTCGTGGGAAGTTCCACCCCGAGGAGGTTGACGCCCGGGACGCCGGTGGTGGGGTGGGTGTGCCGCAGGAGCGGATCGCCGAGGCTTACGCTGACGATATCGCCCAGGTTCCGGTAGTCGGCCGTGTCGTCGTCGGAGAGCTGGGGCATCTGGGTCGCCATCTCCGGGATCAGGCTGATGAACTGGCTGTCCTCCCCCGGGATGGGCGGCGTTCCCTGGGCGATCACCAGCTTGCTGGCCTCTCCCGCCTCCACTGCGGCCTTGATCTCGTCATAGAGGATGCCGCAAACCACCCCCTCTCGCGAGAGCGCCTGCTCCACCTCTTCAAAGGTGATGCGGCGCCCGCCGTAGGCGGGCTGGATGGTCATGGTTGCCATCATCATGTCGTCGGAGAGCTGCAGGGCGAGGGTGGCGTCGCGCCGCTCGCCGATCTGCAGGGTGAATGCGACCGGAGAGACGGCGCAGCGCTGCAGCACCTGCACCAGGGCGTCCTGGGAAATGAAGAGCTCCCCGTACCCCGACGCCTCGATCGCCTCGCGCAGTTGCCCGGCGTCCAGCGCGCGTCTCTGGGCGACCGGGGTGTACTGCGCCAGCAAAGACATCTGGTTCGGGCTCAGTTGCAGTTTGAGTCCAGTGCCGTCAAGAATGTCGGTCTCCATGACCCCTCCGGAGACGCCCACAGGATGTTCATGGGCGCTTCCCGATAATTATCGGCTCTTCCCTGCAAAAGTTGAGTGTTCTTTAAGGGGGGCGCGCCGCGCCCGGGGCGATGTTAGGGCCTAACGGCGACAAAAACAACCATTAATTGCAGCTATGCGGAGGAGCGCCCGACGCCGCGGTCGGTGCTTGTCGTATACGGCCTACCACAGCGATAATCCGAATGATTTTTCGCTTGATTAGAGCTGAGTGATGTGGTAAAAACTGGATACTGTATACAATGTGCACCGGACAATTTACTTAATAAATGTAAATATTTAGCCGATAATGCGGCCAATTTTACAGCTATTTCGGAGGCCTAAGTGGCAGAGGTAGTTTTTTCCAGCTGGGGCAGAAACGTAGTTGATAACCGCAAGGGGGGCGAGAAGAAGGAAGTCTCCTTCAAGCTGCCCGCCACCTACGACGGGGAGCGGCCGCTTTCGGCCTTCATCGGCTGGGACGGCATCATTTTGTACAACAAGGATGTCGACATCCCTGCCATGGTCGCCGAGTACATGAAGCGTGTGCAGACCAAGTACGTCTGCGGCAAGTGCACCCCGGGCAAGAAGGGGACGCGCGTCATCATGGACGCCCTCTCCGGGATCATGGAAGGGCGCGGCAAGGAAGAGGACCTGGACACCATCCTCGACGTCGGGAGCGTCTTGTCGCACTGCAAGTGCACCCTCTGCCCGAGTTCGGCGGTACCGGTCATCGACGCGGTGACCCACTTCCGCGATGCCTTCGTGAACTACATCCGCGGCGCCAAGAGTCTCTCCTCGGAATTCCGCTACATCGAGAAGTACACCGCCCCCTGCATGGACAAGTGCCCGGCCCACATCGATATCCCTGCCTATATCGAGTCGGTGAAGGATTACCGTTTCGGCGATTCGCTGGAGACCATCCGCGAGTCGATGCCGCTTCCCTCGGTCTGCGGCCGCGTCTGCCCGCACCCGTGCGAGACCGCCTGCCGCAGGAAGAACGTGGACGAGCCGATCAACATCATGGTCCTCAAGCGCAGCGCATCCGACTACGAGTGGCAGCACGGCCACCTCCCCCCGATGGCTCCCAAGGCGAAGCAGTCCAAGAAGGTCGCCGTGGTGGGGGCGGGCCCGGCAGGTCTCGCCGCCGCCTATTACCTGGCCCTGGAAGGGTACCCGGTCACCATCTACGAAGCGCTTCCTCTGGGCGGCGGCATGGTCGCCGTCGGCATCCCCCCCTACCGTCAGCCGCGTCACCTGCTGCAGCGCGACATCGACATCATCCAGGGGCTCGGCGTCGAGATCATCTACAACACCCGGGTGGGCAAGGACATCACCCTCGACGAGCTGAGGCAGAAGTTTGACTCCGTGCTCCTCGCGCCGGGCGCACACCGCTCCAAGCCGATGGGTGTCGAGGGCGAGGACAAGGGGTACAAGGGCTTCCTGACCGGCGGCATCGACTTCCTGAGAAACGTGTACCTGGGCCTTCCCACCGGGATGGGCAAGAAGGTCTTCGTAGTCGGCGGCGGCAACACCGCCATCGACTGCGTCAGGGTGGCGCTGCGCGAGGGGGCCGAAGAGTCGGTGCTGGTCTACCGCCGCTCCCGCAACGAGATGCCGGCGGACGTCTGGGAGGTCGACGGGGCGGACGAGGAAGGGGTGCGCTTCGAGTTCCAGGTGCTCCCGACCAAGGTCATCGCCAACGACCAGAACGAGGTCACCGGGGTCGAGCTGATCAGGATGGCCCTGGGCGAGCCGGACGCCTCCGGGCGCCGCCGTCCGGAACCGGTGCCGGGCTCCGAGTTCATCATCGAGTGCGACACCATCATCCCGGCCATCGGCCAGGACGCCGACCTCTCCTTCATCCCGGCCGACGCGGGGATCGACACCACCAAGTGGAGCACCATCGTCACCAAGTACGTGCCGCTCAAGGGGCACGACGGCAAGGACCTGAAGGACGGCATGGGCAACATGCTCTCCAGGACCCTGATCACCGACTGCGACGGGGTCTTCGCATCGGGCGACGCCGAGATCGGCCCGCTCACCGTCGTGGCCTGCGTCGGCAACGGCCACCGCGCCGCCAAGGTGATCCAGCGCTACCTGGAAGGAAAGGGCGTCGACCTCACCGACGACGAACGGATGGAGGACATCCTCACCTACTTCGGCGTCTACGACAAGAACGAGGACGTGCAGTGGCTGGACAGCGCCTCGCGCGAGCACCAGAAGGAGGTGCACGGCAGGGAGAGGGCGAGCTACAAGAACTACTGCGAGGTGGAACTGGGCTACGGCAACAGCCAGGCGGTGCGGGAGGCCGAGAGGTGCCTGCGCTGCTACCGGGTCGCCATGGTGGCCGTCTAGGGCGGCAGCACCCGGACCTATTGCAATTCATTACACCGAATACTGAGGTTTTTATATGGTCAGCTTAACCATCGATGGCAAAAGCGTGCAGGTCGAAAAAGGTACCACCATACTGGAGGCCGCAGCCACGGTTGGGATCACGATCCCGACGCTGTGCTGGCTCAAGAAGGTCTCCCCCACCGGCGCCTGCCGCGTCTGCGCGGTAGAGGTCGCGGGTGTGGAGCGTACCATGACCGCCTGCAACACGCCGGTCAAGGAGGGGATCGAGGTCACCACGGACACCCCGGCCCTCAGGGAAGCCCGGCGCAAGATCATGGAGCTCATGCTGGTGAACCACCCGCTGGACTGTCCGGTCTGCGACGCCGGCGGCGAGTGCGACCTGCAGGATTCCTGCTACGCGCTGAACGCGACCAAGCAGGATTACTCGGCGATCCTCGAGCGCAAGGCGATCCGCTACGACTGGCCGCTCATCGAAAGCGACCCGAACCGCTGCATCCTCTGTGAGAAGTGCGTGAAGGTGGACCACGAGGTGGTCGGCTGCGACGCCATCGAGGTGGTCAACAAGGGTGAGGACGCCATCATCGACACCGTCGACGGCAAACCGCTCAACTGCGAGTTCTGCGGCAACTGCGTCGCGGCCTGCCCAACCGGCGCGCTCATCACCAAGCCCTTCAAGTTCAAGGGACGCCCCTGGACCTTCAACCGCATTCCCAGTGTCTGCGCCTTCTGCGGTGCCGGCTGCCAGATCGAGTACCACGCCAAAGACGGTCGCGTCGAGCGCGTCACCAGCGAGGACGACAGCTACAACAACGGCAACCTCTGCATCAACGGCCGCTTCGGCTACCGCTACCTGCATTCGTTGGAACGTCTCTCCGATCCCCTGCTGCGCGGCGACTCCGGCGCGCTCGCCAAGACGGACTGGGACACCGCCCTTTCCACGGCGGCCGCAAAGCTGAAGGAGATCGTGGCGCGTGACGGCGGCAAGGCCGTGGCGGGTCTTGGCTCCCCGAGGGTGACCAACGAAGAGAGCTTCCTGTTCCGCAAGATCTTCAGCGAGGCGCTCGGCAGCTTCAACCTCGACTCCGAGGCGGGGCTTGGCTTCGCGCAGGCGCAGGCCCAGATGCAGAGACGCTTCGGCTTCACCGGGGCCAGCAAGCAGCTGGACGCCCTGGACGAGGCACAGGCGATCCTGGTGTTTGGCTGCGACCTGAACGCCGAGGCGACCGGGGCCGAATACCGCGTCATCAAGGCGGCCACCAAGAAGGACGCCCGCCTCGTGCTGGTCAACATGCGCGACGTGAAGCTCAGGAAGTTCTCCAACGCGCACCTCAAACATCTCCCCGGCGCCGAGCTCCAGGTCATCTACGCCCTGATGAAGGGACTGGTCGAGGCAGGGGTGCCCCTTCCGGCCGGTGCCGAGAGCATCAAGGACGGGCTCGCGCAGCTCTCCATGGACGAACTCTGCCAGCAGGCCGGCATCACCGTGGCCGCGGTCGAAAACGCGGTACGGCAGCTCTCCGGGATGAGCCGCGTCGCCATCGTCTTCGGCGCGGACCTGATCAGGAGCGCGGATGCCTCCGCGAAGATCGCAGCCCTGGCCGACCTCGCCGTCCTCACCGGATCGGCAAGCGAGCAGGGGGGAGGCATCTTCCCGGTCGACGCCAAGAACAACACCGTGGGGATGCTGGACATGGGGGTCGCCCCGGGCGCCGGCGGCAAGGACATCTGGGGCATCGTCGAGGGGATCGAGCAGGGGAGCATCAAGGCGCTGTACCTCCTTGGGTGCGACCTGTCCGGCCTCCCGGACAACCAGCGCATCCGCAAGGCGCTGGGCAAGCTGGAACTCCTGGTGGTGCAGGACGTCTTCCAGGGGGATGCCCTCGAGTACGCCCACGTCGTGCTGCCGGCAGGTGCCGCCGCGGAGAAGAGCGGCTCCTTCACCTCCCTGGACAACCGCGTGCAGGCCATCTTCAAGGCCGTGGACGCCCCGGGCCAGGCCAGGGAAGACTGGGCCATCCTGGCGGGTCTCTACGGCAAGCTGACCGGCACCGCGCAGACGATCACGCCGGCGGGCATCATGGCGGAGATCAAGGGGGCGGCCAAGGGGTACCACCCCTTCGACGGCTCGCGCAACGGCGTCATCAAGGGGGGGAGCGTCTCGAGAACCGACGCAGCCCTGGCGCCGGTCGCCAAGCCCGCGGCACCCGCCCGGCCGAAATTCCAGCTCCTGGTCGGCCCCATCGGGTTCCATAACGGCACCTCCACCACCCGATCCGACGCCAACCTCGATGTGGCTCCGGCCGGCTTCGTGGAACTGCACCCGGCCGATGCGGCAGCACTCGGCATCGCCGAAGGGGCGAGTGTCAGGCTCAGCTCCGGCAACGGCGCCCTCACCGCTGCGGCCAGGATCAGCGCCAAGCTTCAGCCGGGGCTTCTCTTCGCCCCCTCGCACTTCCGCGACCTCAATGCCAACGCGCTGCTCAAGGGGAACTGCAACCTGGTAGAAGTGAAGGTTGAAAAAGCGTAACCCGCCGGTCATGGCATGACTGACGAAAAGGCCCCGTTCGACGGCACGGGGCCTTTTTTTTATGGCGGGGCGTGGCGTATGATGCTAGTCTTCTGGCTCAGCTACCGGCCCGGTAGCCGGTAATTTCTAAGGGAGGTGGCCCATGGAGGACAAACTCGCGCAGATAGCGGCTATGGCGGGAAAAAACGACAAGATCGCCGAGAAGCTGGAGCAGATGCTGACCGGCCCTAACGACCGTGCCTACGTGGTCTGCAGCTTCGAGGATTGCAAGCTGCACCAGAAGGGGCGCTGCACCATCTACACGGTGCTCGACGTCCCGCGCATGAAGACCGGACAGCCCTGCAGCAGCTACGAGAAGCTGAGCGCGGCGGAGAACTGAGGGGGGAGGTCAGTCGTAGAGGGAACCTTCGTCTTCTTCGGGGGGCATCCTGCCGTTTCGCTCCAGGAAGGCGAGTTGTTCGCTGCGTTTGCCGATCTGGTCGCTGCAGAAGGTCCAGATCCGGTAGCTTTCCAGGCAGAGGATGGTGAAGCCTGCGCCGAAGACAGCCCAGTAGTTGTCCTGGAGCGCCTCGGCGAAATAGTAGAAGAGGTAGAAGCCGGTCAGGTAGCCGACGTGGCAGAAGCTGCTCGGATGGCGCACCCCGCCCATCATGCGGGACAGACTCAGTATGATGGCCGAGAAGGTGTAGAGCACGAGCACCAGGCTGATCATGAGAGGCTTGGGCGCCGCTCCCAGCGCGGCCACCACCTCCTGCGGCCTCGGCAGAAACCAGAAGTCACGCCAGGCGACGGTGCTCAAAAGCAGAAACAGGGAAAGCGCCCAAAGTCCCCGGTTGGAGAACCGTTTCAGGCGCCCTATCTCGTCGAGAAGTCCCTGGCGCAACTGTCCCTGCGCGTCGCGCGCCAGATCCCCCATCGTCCCCGTCTTGTTGTTTTCCGCCTGCTCCATCGCTCGCTCGCTGACTTAAAACCGGGAAACTGTCACTTGTGCTGGCAGACCGGACCTTTCTCCGTCTGCTGGAAAGGCTTTTGCTCAACTTCGTTTAATTTTGCCCTGATAAAGTAGTAAGATTGCGCGATCTTGTCAAGCTCATAGGGAAGGTTGGGCGGACGCGACGTGCCGTTTCCTTCCTGGCTCCTCTCTGTGTACTCCTGCAGTTTCTTCATCGGAACCAGCACGATCATCTTTAGCAAAGTGATGACACCGGCTATGGTGAGGAACAGGGTGAGGATCGAAAAGATCAGCATCTGCATCCGGATCAGCGCCAGAGAGTGCAGCGTCGCCTCCTGTGACAGTCCGATATCCAGCGTTCCCAGTATCCTCTGCCCGGCGGGATGGAAGTGGCAGGCGGCGTTGGCGCAGTCAGGCTCGTTGTAGATCGGCGCGGTGATGGCGAGGATCTCGTCCCCGGCGGCGTTCTTGAAGGTGCGCGCCTTCTGCATGGTCCCAAGCGTGGTGACGGGCGCCGCCTTCTCGTGGCAGACCACGCACCCCTCAGCCTTCTTGTCCACCTGGCGGTTCACCTCCTCGGGCTTCGAGGAGAAGGCCACCACTCCCTTCTTGTTGAAGATCCGCACGTGCTGCACGCCGTTTTGGGCGCTGATGTTGCGGATGATGGCGCCGTTTAGCTCCGCGTCAGATTTCATCATGGCGTAGCGCGTTGACTTCAGCACGATGCCTGCCAGGTTGTTCGCCTGCGTGACGGAATCGCGGATCACCACCTGCTTGATGGCCGCGTAGAGGAGAACGAAGCAGACCACCAGAAATCCGGTAACCACTATCCCTACGGGAACCAAGGCCCTTCCTGCGATCTTGTCGAACATGGCTCCATCTCCAATCTGGGTCGCCGGCCTGCTGCCGCCGTCACCCCCGCTGTGCCGCACTTGCCTCTTTGTAACCACCCTCTACGGCCGGGCGCGGTCTCAAGGGGACTGGCCCCGTCAGGTGCCTGTCCCCCTGAGAGCCTGCACGATCCACTTTCCAGGGGCGCCGGCCCCACACGGCCGGCGCCCCTCCTTCGTCGATCCCGCTAATCCAGCTTGGTCATGCTGCTGTAGCTCGCCACCGGTACGCTGCTCGCCTCGCGCCTTCCCGGTGCCGGCACCGGTACCGCCTCGGGCACCGTCTCCTCCTGTTCCTGCAGGCGCCATTTGAACAGGATCGGGAGCCGGTACAGGATGAAGCGGTAGACCACGATGTAGGTGGCGAAGATGGTCAGGCTGATGACCACCTCGCGCCAGGGGGGGATCTCGCGGTGCGGCAGTTTCCAGTTGAAGGTGATCATGGCGGTGTTGACCCGGTTCAGCACCACGCCGAAGACCGTCATGAAGGCGCCCATACGGACGATGGCCATCTTCCTCGTGTGCACGCCGTAGGTCATCAGGGTGAGCGGAAGCATGAAGCCCACGATGATCTCGAACATGAACCACTGCCCCCAGCCGCTGTCCAGGTAGGCCCACTTGTTGTCATGGGCGATGGCGATCAGCTTGATGGTGATGTAGGTGGCGATCCCCATGCAGGCCCCCTTGGCGAGCGACACGGTCACCTTGTCCAGCTTCTCGTGGAAGCGGGTGTCGCCGCGCCACCCCATGGTCTTGGCCGCGATGGTGCTCACCGTGATCACCATGCACAGGCCGCCCGGCAGCGAGGAGACGAAGAAATGCAGCCACTGGAACGAGGAGGAGTACCAAAGCGGGTGCACCTTGCCCGGCGCGTAGGTGAACAGCGCGCCCAGAGCCCCCTGGTGCAGGGTCGAGAGGATGATGCCCGAAACGGTGAGCCCCAGGGTGATGCGGCGGATCGCCCGCTTGCCGGCCGGGAACCCGATCCACTCGAAGAAGGCGCTCGATACCTCGGCAACCTGCACCGAGAGGTAGGTGGCGACGTGCCAGGCCACCAGGAAGAGCACCGCCGCAGGCCCGAAGGATACCACCATCGGGTAGGGGAGGCGCCAGGGCTGCCCCAGGTCCGCGAGAAGGTAGATGACGGCGAAGAAGTAGCCCAAAAGTCCGTTCAAGAGCGCGAGGCGCTCGATCGGCTCAAGGTCGTGCCTGCCGAAGATCTCGCAGGCGGTGCCCAACTGGAAGCCCGAGGAGGAGAGCGGCACCATGGCGAAGAGTCCGAACCCAAGGAAAAGGCCCCAGGGGTAGTCGTTGGAGCCGCTCGTGGCCCAAGCCAGGCCGAAGAAGAAGCGGCCGATCAGGATCGGGATGCCGACGGCGAAGACGGCGGCCAGGATCCAGTTCAACGGGTTCCGAAACGCCTGCAAGAGGTACTGGCTCGGGGTGAGCCCGAGAAGGAGCTTGCTGACCAGCGAGCGCTTCTTGCCGTCCTCGTCATACGGTGAATCCACTATTGCCAAACCGTGCTGGATCATTTTTTTCATGGCTTGGTATCCTCCTGGTTGGAATCGGTATCATGCCCATGCCCATCGTGCTCCTGGTTCTTGCAGAGCAGGTGGATGCCGGAGAAAAGCGCCGGCCAGATGGAAAGCACCATCGGCACCATGCCGAGGAAATCCTTCACGTTGGAGATGATGGGGTCGTTGGAGAGGGTGGTGTCGAAGCCGAGCTTGTCGAAGCCCACGGGGGCCAGGTAGAGCCAGCTGGTCCCTCCCACCTCCTTCTCGCCGTAGACGTGGTCGACATAGCGGTCGGGGGTCGCGCGGATCCGCTCGTGCGCCAGCTTGATCAGGTCGGCGCGGTGCCCGAAGGTGAGCGCCTCCTGGGGGCAGATCTCGACGCATGCGGGGGGCTTGCCGTATTTGAGCCTGGTGTCGTAGCACAGGATGCACTTCTTGACGATGGGGTTGGTCGCGCTGTCGTAGTCGTAGCCGGGTGCGTTGAACGGGCAGGCGATCATGCAGTTGCGGCAGCCGACGCAGACCTTGGAGTTGTAGATCACGGCCCCTTCCTTGGTCTTCGTGTAGGCGTTCACGAAGCAGGAGGTGAGGCAGGCGGGCTCGTTGCAGTGGTTGCACTGCACCTTGCGGTACACGGGCCCGGAGGGCTGCTCTTTCTGGTAGCGGTTGACGACCGTATAGGCTTTTGCCGTCGGGCGCCGGTCGTGTTCGAACACCGACGGATCGTCGAAGGAGGTATCCGGTTCCGGTAGTTTCTGCTCCTTGTTGCAGGCAGCCTCGCAGCTGCGGCAGCCGATGCAGCGGGTGGTGTCGACCAGGACGCCCATCGCCTCCGGGTATCCCTCAAAGGAACCGCTGGCCCAACCCTTGTTGGTCTTGCCCAGCGCTATGGTGGTCCCGCCTATCAGGCACGCCTTCAGGAAGTTTCTTCGTTTCATCAGCGTTCCTCCTCAATTCATGATGAGCTGCTGTAGTTGGTGCATCTCATTCCTCTTCTGCATGGGCGGGTTTGGCTCCCTTGCGGTTCGTGCTGTAGAAGGCTGCGCCTTCCTTGGTGCGCGGGTGGCAGTCCTGGCACCCGGTCGGGCCGTTGCCGAGCTTGTTGTGGCAGCCGATGCAGTTTTGGTGCATCGCCCCCTTGAGCCCCATCTTGTCCAGGTGGTAACGCTGCTTGTCGGCGCGCTTGGCGGCCAGGGTCTCCGGAGAGAACGGGGCGGCCAGGTGGCACCCCTTGCAGGAGACCACCGCGGTCGGGCTCGAGTTCTGGTGGCAGCGGGCGCAGTTGGGGGCGAGGACCAGGGTGCCGGTGGTGTGGTGGTGGCAGTCGGCGCATTCCTTGATCGACTGGATGTGCTTGGCGTGGTTGAAGGTGAACGGGCTGTACAGCTTGCCGTTCGGGTTCAGTGTGACGGAATCCGGCACCGGCGCGCACTGCAGCGCAGCAGGGGAGGACACCGAGATGGCGCTTATGGATAGCGCGGCAACTATAAAGTGTTTGTAAGAGGACATGTCATGTTCTCCTGGCTCTGTAGTAGTGGGGAGGCTTTCTCCCTTGCTGCTCGATTCGATGCTAGTGGCGCGCCGTTTCCTTGCCTTCTTGTTCCCTTTTGTGCAGGTAGCGGTAGAACATGGGGAACCCGATGAAGAAGGCTACGCAGATGAGGTATTCCACCCCTTTGATGTACTGGTAGAAATCCACCAGCGTGAAGACTTCCTTTATCTGTCCTACGGCATCCAGTGTCATGGCTTGGCTCCTTTGCGATCAGGTTGAATTCCGTCTCCCTAGTGGCCCTTGACGCGGGAGGGAGACTTTTCCTGCTCCTTGCCGATCCCCTTGAGCATGCCGTAGAGGGTGATCAGGGCCGGGATCAGCTGGACCACCAGCACCAGGGCGCAGAAGCCGAGGAAAAGAAGGATCCCCATCTTGCTGACGAAGACTTTGCTGGTCGACGCGGCGAAAGCGTTCGCTGTCGTCATGAGAAAGACAACGGCTGTGTTCACGAGGGCTGGTAGGCGCATCTTGGTTTTCATGACTTCCTCCTTTTGGGGCTTTGATGTTGAAAGACTCGAACATTTATCTTCGGGGCCGATGGCGGCCCCCTTTGTTACCGTTACGCCATCTGCAATTTGAGACTCTCGAAGGCGCACTGTACTGCCTGTCTGATCTCGGCGCGGTCCTCGGCGTTCACCGGTTTGAGCGCGTGGTAGAAGATCCCCTCGCTCCTGAGTTTCCTCGAGAGCGGCAGCGAGGTGCCGGCTGCTATGAGAATGATGGAGAGCTTGCGGTTGCACTGCTTCAGCAGCGGGATGATCTCCGAGGCCGAAAACTCGTCGAACTTGGTTCCCAGGAGCACGACCTGGGCGGTTCTTTTCAGGATGCCGGAAACGGCGCTTTCTATGGAGTTGGTGACGATCACGTTGTAGCCGGACTCGATGAACATCTCGGCCATCTGTTTTCTGCAGTCCATGTCTTCGTCCACGATGAGAAGTCCTTGCATAGCTTTACCCTCACACGGCTGGGAGCGATCGGTTCCGCTGTACCTCGGCTGCGCACCGCTGATACCGGGTGGCGCATAAGCGGAAAGTCCGCCCCGCCTGCCGGCCAGCGGTCATAGGCCGGTCCTGTTGTCCTTGGCAACCTCTTTGGCGCGCTGCTCGACCTCGGTGGAAAAGATCCCTTTGAAGATGCGGAGGAACATGGCGAGGCCCGGCAAGAGTTGAAACAGGACCACCATGGCTATGAAGGCGGTAAAGATGATTGCAGCCAGGCCGAGCCCCCCGGTTTCCGTTGCAGCGGGAGATGCCATAGCCTGGGTTCCGTCCATCACCAGCGAGGCTGTCGTTGCGGATAGAACCTTCATGATAGTCTCCTTTCCTTTGGTGTGTCTGCGAACCTCGGTCTGCTTACCGGCCTGATCACCTACCTAGCATTCAACGTGCCATTCACGGATGTATGTGGCAAGTGGCCGTAATCACGATGCTATTCTGACGGCGGGCGGCGCTTCGGGCGCGGTTGGGGCGGCTGAATGTATAGTGCCTCTATACATGCCGCGGACCGGTCTGGAGGCGGGTGACGGCGGCTCTCAGGAAAAACGTAATGATTCCGGGTTTTAAGGTGGGGTGGCGCGGTGTATGGTTGCGGCATACACTTGGAAATACGGGTAATTCCCCGCGGTTGGGGCCATATTTGGCGCAGCGTTGGGCACGAATTCGCGGGTCTGTGTCTGTTTGAGCCGTGAAAGTATTTTCATGTCTTTATGTTGACAGAGGCATCTTTGTGGGCTATTGATACAGCGGACGGACTCCGTGGAGTGAGCACTCTTCTGTCACAGCATGAGGCCTGGTGCCGTCCAGCTTCAGCGGGCTCGGAAACCGATTGTACGGTGCATCTATAGCTGGATATAACATGGTGATTCTATGAATATTCTAGTGGTCGATGATGAGTCTGTTATCAGGGAGGGGCTGGCCAGGATTCTTGAAGGAGATTCCTTCACCGTAGATGCTGCCAAGAACGGGCACGCTGCCATAGAGCTTTTGCAGCAGAAACAGTTCGAGCTGATCATCACGGACCTCAAGATGCCGGGCATGAGCGGCTTCGAGGTGCTGAACGCGGTAAAGATCCTGCAGCCGGACACTCCGGTGATCATGATCACGGGCTTTGCCACGGTGGAGACCGCCGTCGAGGCGATGAAAAACGGCACCGTCGACTACATCGTCAAGCCCTTCACCCCGGAACAGATCCTCGAGAAGGTCCACCTGGCGCTGGAGCAGAAGAAGACCTCGGTGGAAGACATCGTGGTGAAGAAGGAGATCGACTGCCACCACGGCTTCGACGAGTTCGTCGGGGAAAGCCGGGAGATGCAGAAGGTTTACCGCCGCATCATCCAGGTCGCTTCCACCGACAGCACGGTACTTATCACCGGCGAAAGCGGTACCGGCAAGGAGCTTGCCGCGCGCGCCATTCACAAGCACAGTTCCAGGCGCGACCAGCCCTTCGTGGCCGTCGACTGCACCGCGCTGGCAGAAAACCTCCTTGAGAGCGAGCTCTTCGGCCATGTCAAAGGTTCCTTCACGGGTGCGGTCCAGACCAAGATGGGGCTTTTGATGGTCGCCGACGGGGGGACGCTCTTTCTCGACGAGGTCTCCAACATCAGCCTCGCCACCCAGGCCAAGCTCCTGCGCGTACTGCAGGAGCGGCAGGTCACTCCCATCGGCGGCACCCAGCCGGTCTCCTTCAACATCCACCTCGTGGCCGCCACCAACCGGAACCTGAAGACCATGGTGGCGGAGGGCAAATTCAGGGAAGACCTCTTTTTCCGTCTCAACATCATCCCTTTGGAGCTCCCCCCGCTGCGCGAACGCAAGGGTGACATCCCGCTGCTGATCCGGCACTTCATGAACAAGTTCGTCGAGGAAGTGGGGAAGGACCTGCGCGGCATCTCCCCGGAGGCGATGCAGTTCCTGGAAAATTACTCCTATCCCGGGAACGTGCGGGAACTGGTGAATACCATCGAGCGCGCCGTGGTTCTATGTGAGGGGGATGTGATTCAGAAGGAGAACCTTGAGCTTGGCGAGCCGGCGGAGGCCCCGGGCACCGGGTTCGACGGCTTCGTCCCGACCAGCGCCGAGGCCCTCAAGGAGATGAAGCGCCACATCCGCGACCGCTCGGTCGAAAACGTCGAGAAGGCCTTCGTCATCCAGGCCTTGAAACGCAATAACTGGAACATCTCCCGGGCCGCCGAGGAAACCGGCATGTTGCGCCCCAATTTCCAGACCATGCTGAAGCGTCTGGGGATTTCAGTTAAGGACTACTTCGGCCGATAGCAACCCTGCCGGCCACGCGCCGCGCCACCGTACCGGCCGTTATCACCGATGCGCCGGCGGCGACGTCACTGTCTTTGTTCCGTTACCCTCCCCCCGTCTTACTCACAGCTTCTGTCTTAAATCTCGGGCCATTCATGGCGAGCTTTTTCCAATGTGTTAAACTCAATGGGTGTTTCTCTTAACGGCCATCAGAGGCATGGGAGAGCGGGCATGAAAAGAATAAGCGATGAACGGAAGCTGACTCCCCTCAATATCTCCATTGTCTATGCCGTAGTGGGCATCCTCTGGGGTGCCGCTTCCTGCCTGTTCCCCGCCGTGCTGGCACATAAAAGCTTCATGTACACCTCCGTGGAGACCCTGAACCACGCCTTCTTCATACTTGCCACGGCAGCGCTCCTCTATCTGCTGATCAGTCGCAGCGAGGGGGACGTGGTGCGCGGCAGGGAATCCCTGTTTAGGGTGAACCGGGCGCTTAAGACCTTTAGCGGCTGCAACCAGGCCCTGGTGCGAGCAACGGAAGAGCTGCAGTTGATGAAGGATATCTGCCGCACCATCGTGGAGACCGGCGGGTACAAGCTGGCCTGGGTGGGAATGGCCGAGCACGACGACTGGAAGACGGTGCGCCCCGTGGCCCAGTGGGGGGACCAGGGAGGGTACCTCACCCAACTGGACATGAGCTGGGCCGACATAGACCGGGGGCGCGGGCCTACCGGGACCGCCATCAGGACCGGCACCACGCGCATCGTGCAGAACATCCGCTTCGATGCCAGCTGGGCTTTGTGGCGGGAGGAGGCGCTGAAGCACGGCTTCGCCGCGTCCGTTTCGCTGCCGCTGGTGAACGAGGGGCGCCCCTTGGGGGCGCTGGTGATCTTCGCCGGCGAGAAGCGGGCCTTCGGCAAGCAGGAGGTGAAGCTGCTGGAACAACTGGCGGACGATCTCTCCTTCGGCATCGCCACGCTGCGCATGAACGTCGAGCGCAAGAAGGCGGAACAGGAGATCATGCTGCTCGCCTCGGTTATCGAGCAGTCCAGGGAGGGGCTCATCCTCTTCGACAGCGACGGCACCATTCAGTACGTGAACCCGGCCATCGAAACCATAACCGGGCACGACGCCCAGAGCGTGGTCGGGCGCAACGTCGCCGCCCTGGGTGACGGCGACAGCGGTGCCGAACTCTACCGTTCCGTCTGGGACGACCTCACCAAGGGGGAGCGGCGGACGGGCGGGCACTTCATCCAGAAGGGTAAAGAAGGGGACTACTACGAAATCGATACCACCTTCTGGTCCATCTCGGATTCCTGCGGCACGGTGAAGAACCACGCCGCCCTGGTCCGTGACGTGACCCACGAACTGCAACTGGAGCGGCAATTGCGCCAGGCGCAGAGGATGGAGGCGATCGCGACCCTGGCCGGCGGCATCGCCCACGACTTCAACAACAACCTGGCCTCCATCATCACCTGCACCGAGATGGCGCGGGACGACGTGCCGCCGGATAGCCCACTGCGTGAGCTTTTGGACGTGGTGCTGAAATCGAGCTACCGGGGACGCAAACTCGTCAAACAGATCCTCACCTTCTGCTGCAAAGGAGAGCAGGAACGGCAACCGGTCCAGGTGGAGTCGATCGTGAATGAGTGCCTGAACCTGATGCGACCGTCGATTCCCTCGTCGATAACGGTCTGCTCTCGCCTGGAACAGGATCAGGGGCTGATCATGGCCGATCCGACCCAGATCCACCAGATCATCATGAACCTGGTCACCAACGCGAGCCACGCCATGAGGCTCAAGGGGGGGACCCTGGAGCTTGCCCTGGAGGACGTCACGCTCGACGCGGAGACGCTCGGGGCACCCGACCTTCCTCCCGGTCCATACCTCAAGCTGACCGTGAAGGACTCCGGCCACGGCATGGACCAAAAAACCATGGAACAGATCTTCGATCCCTTCTTCACCACCAAGGGGCACAACGAGGGGACCGGGCTGGGACTTTCCGTGGTGCACGGCATCGTCAGAAACCACGGGGGGGGGATCACGGTGAGCAGCAGGCCCGGCGTCGGGGCAACCTTCGAGGTATTTCTCCCCCGGATCGGAGCCGTGCAAAACAACTCCCTGCTGCAGACCGAAGCGGCGTCTTTGACCGGGACGGGCAGGATTCTCTTCGTCGATGACGAGGAGGACGTCGTCTTCTCGGGGAAGAAGATGCTCGAGCGCCTTGGCTACCAGGTGGTGACCGGTCGTGACGGGGTGGAGGCGCTGGAGATCTTCCGCGCGGACCCCGGCGCCGTCGACCTCGTCATCACGGACCAGACCATGCCGCGCATGACCGGGATCGAACTGTCACGGGAACTCGTTGCCGTGCGTTCCGACCTGCCGGTCATTCTCTGCACCGGTTTGGGGTCGGGGGTGGACCGTACCGCCCAGCGCGAGGAGGCGGAGCAGGCAGGGGTCCGCGAAGTAGCCTACAAGCCGCTGGACCGCGAGGAGATGACCGCGATGATACGACGGGTGCTGACACCGGACGGGGAGGCGTAACGAAGGATGGCGAAGATCCTGATCATCGACGACGAGGAGACCGTCTGCGAGTCCATGTCCCTGGTGGGCAAGCGCGCCGGGCACGAAACGAGCTGCGCCAGGACGCTGGCCGCCGGTTGCCAGATGGCTTCCGCAGGGGACTTCGACCTGGTTTTTCTCGACGTGCGGCTTCCCGACGGCAACGGACTGGAGATGCTGCCGCGCCTGGCGCAGGCGCCCTCCAAGCCGGAGATCGTCATCATGACCGGGTTCGGCGACCCGGCGGGCGCGGAGCTTGCCATCAACAGCGGCGCCTGGGATTACATCGAGAAGGGCTCCTCCGTGAAGGACATCACCCTCTCCCTGGTGCGGGCCCTGGAGTACCGCAAGCAGAAGCTCTCGCTCTCGGCCCACCAGGAGGTGGTCGCCTTGAAGCGGGAAAGCATCATCGGCAACAGCCCCGCGTTGAACGCGTGCCTTGACGCGGTGGCGCGCGCGGCGGTGAGCGATGCGGGCGTCCTGATCCTGGGGGAAACGGGGTCGGGAAAGGAGCTTTTCGCGAGGGCGGTGCACCAGAACAGTAAGCGCAGCGACAAGCCCTTCGTGGTGGTGGATTGCGCGAGCCTTCCGGAGACGCTGGTGGAGAGCCTGCTCTTCGGGCACGAGAAGGGGGCATTCACCGGTGCCGAAAAAGCCCGCGACGGGCTCATCAGCCAGGCCCACGGGGGGACCCTGTTTCTGGACGAGGTGGGGGAACTCCCCTTCGCCACGCAAAAGGCTTTCCTCAGGGTCCTGCAGGAGAGGCGCTATCGTCCGGTGGGAGGGCAGCGCGAGCTGGAGAGTGATTTCAGGCTGGTCGCCGCCACGAACCGGAACTTGAACCAGATGGCGGAAGCCGGGACGTTCCGAAGCGACCTCATCTTCAGGTTGAGCACCTTCGTCATCGAGCTCCCCCCGTTGCGCGACCGAAGCGACGACATAAAAGAGCTTGCCCGTTACTACATGGACAAATTCTGCGAGCATAACGGTCTCTCACCCAAGGGGAGCTGTCCGGAGTTCATGGAGACGCTGCAGGCGTACAGCTGGCCGGGCAACGTCCGTGAATTCATCAACACCATCGAGCGTACGGTGCTGACCGCGCGGGAGCAGCCGGTCCTTTTCGCCCAGCACCTCCCTACGCAGATCCGGGTCCAGGTCACCCAAAGCGCGGTGAACCGCCACGAGACATCGGCCGCTCCCCCGGCTCAGCCGTCACCTCGCGCCGAACTCCCCAAGCTGAACGATTTCCGTGACAACGTCTATAACCAGGCGGAAAAGCGCTACCTGTGCGACCTGATGTCGCTTTCCCAAAACGATATCGCCACCGCCTGCAACCTCTCCGGGCTCTCGCAATCGCGACTCTACGCCCTCTTGAAGATCCACGACCTGCACCGCCCGACCTAGCCGCCGCACCTTCCCTCTTTGCCCCCCGTTTCTTTCCTGTCCCGCAAGAACGCTCCTGCACGGCAGGAAAGCCATCTGCCCCCTCGCCACGTTAAATTCGTGCTGTAACCGTCTGTATTCATAATGGTTTCTCCTTCGGGCCCGCAGGCAGCTCTCCTGGATGGCGTCCGCCTGCAATCCCCCGCTTTTGGGGAGGGTCCAGGCGTAAGTGGCCGGTATTGCGCGTCTTCCAAGAGGTGTGCACGTTTCGGCATCAGGGTTGCTAAGTATGGGTAACCCTTCGGGGAATAATGCGGAAAAAGGAGAGGGCCATGACAAAAGAAACGCGTGAATCATTGTCCGGGAAAGTGACAAGTTGGTCGATCATCGGGGTTGTCGTGGCCGGGACGCTGCTCATCTCCGGCATTGCCGACGTCTCCGAGGGGAGCGGGCTGATGGCGAAGATATTCCTTCTCTTTATCGGCGCCATCATCGTCGTGCAGGTCATCCCTGGCATCATGCTCTTCAGCGCGATGCTCAAGGGTCTTTACGGGCTGTTCGGCAAGAAGGTAAAGGTCCCTCTGGAAGATGACAAAAAGTAGCTGTTCGTGAGACGCGAGGTGGCTTATGGACGAACGGGGAATCATCATAGCGGACCGCGACGCGGATTTCCGCAGGCAGGTAGCCGAATACTTCCGCAAGGCGGGGTATGAGGTTGAGACCACTGATTCAACAGTCCACGTGCTCTGCAGCATCCTGCAGAAGAAGACACCGGTGTTGTTGTTGGGAAGTGACTTCGACCAGAAGGTTTCGTCTTCCGACCTGATTCACCTGCTGAAAAAGTGCAACCGCCATCTGAACGTCATCATGGTCTCCGACGACCTGCCGCTGAGCCAGGCGAGGCAAGTACGCAAGGAAGGGATCTTCTACCAGGCCATGAAGCCGGTGGAAAACGGTGATACCGAGGAACTTGGGCTCGCCGTCGAATGCGCCTTCAAGACCTACCGCGCCAGCCGGCAGCAGGAGCGCATGGAGGCCGCGATGCGGCGCCGGGCACATCGGCGGGAGTCGGTGGAAAAGCAACCCGCCAGTGTGCCCAGGCGCTTCTCCTGGCTGATCGCGCTCTCCGTTCTCGTCTTCGGCACCAGTTTCCTGGCACTTTCGGCCGCCCAGAGCATCGATCGTGGCGGCAATCTGGGGATGTGGCTCTTCCTCGGATTCAGTGCGCTTTTGCTCGTGGCGCAGTTCTTCCCGGTGTTCCGGATCAAGTTGCCGCATCGCATCTCGGCGCAGCATGCCGCCAAAGAGCAGGCTGCCTCATCCGACAAAAAATCATCCTAAAGGACGTGCTCCTTGAAAGGAGGGATACGTGAAACCAGCCGACCTACAAAAGATGAGTTTGCTCGCAAAGCTGGCGTTGTGCGCCTGGGCCCTTGCCGGGCTTATCGCTCAAGCCAACGCCTGGGGCTTCTCTTACGGGGACCAGACCGCCAACAACCAGGTCTGCCTGTCCTGTCATGGTAAAACTGGCGAGGTGCCCAAGGGGACCTACATCGACCCGCAACGCTTCACACAGACCGCCCACGCCAACCTCGGGTGTGAAGCCTGCCACGCGACCGTCCCCGCCAACCACCCCGACGGTAACAAGGTGCCTAAGGCCGACTGCCGCGAATGCCACTCCGGCATCAGCGAGGAGTACGCCAGGGGGCTGCACGCCTCCAAGACCTCCTGCAATGGCTGCCATAATCCGCACCTGGTGCAGAACCCCAAGGACGTTTCCGGACAGGAGATCAACATGATCTGCTCCAACTGCCACAACTCCTTGGAGATGACCGCGAAGCATGGCGAATGGCTACCCCAGTCGGAACTGCACCTGCGCATGCTGCCGTGCATCACCTGCCATACCGGTGCCCGGGACTACTACATCAGCATGTACATCGTCAAGAGCAAGGGTGACAGCCGGTTCGGCAAGCGGGAAGTCGCCGAGTACGACGAACTGAAAACCATGGCCGGTGGCCGCCCCATCGTGTCCCTCATCGACACCAACCGGGACAACTACGTTTCTCTCGAGGAATTGCGCGTCTTCAACCGGACCCAGACGTCGCTCCATCTGTACGGGATGATGACCCCCGCGACGGTCTCACACAAGTTCGAGATTCTCGACAGCAGGCGTAACTGCAGTTTCTGCCATACCTCGGGCTCCGGGCCGATGCAGACCAGTTTCATAGCCGTGCCGGAAGCCGATGGCACCTTCCTGAGAGTGCCGGTGGAAAAGGGGGCGGTCCTCGATGCCCTCTACGCCGCTCCGGATTTCTACATGATGGGGTCCACCAAGAACGCGAAGCTGAATCAGATCGGGCTCGCCATCATCTGCTGCGGTCTCATCATGCCGGTGGGACACGGGTTCGTACGGTTCCTGACCCGTAAAAATAGGAAACAAAAGGAGCATCAGTCATGAGCGAGAAAACGAGGATCTACCTACAGCCCTGGCCCATACGCATCTGGCACTGGATCAACGCCTCGGGCATCATCATCCTGATCCTGTCCGGCGCCCAGATCCGCTTTCCTGAGACACTGAGCATCTTCAGCAGCTACAAGAGCGCCATCGAGGTGCACAACACCGCCGGGATCATCGTTGCCATCTCCTTCTCGTTCTGGTTCTTCTACTACAAGATGGTGAAGAACACGCTGGACAAGTTGTACATCCCGGACGAGGAGGACATCAAGCACGGCCTGGTACGCCAGCTCCTTTATTACTGCTTCTGGTACTTCCTGGGGCGCCCGAGCCCGTATCATGCCACGCCTGATCACAAGTTCAACCCGATGCAGAAATCGGCCTACCTGGCAGTCATGTTCGTACTCATGCCGCTGGTGGGGCTCACGGGTATCCTGCTGCTGAACGTGACCCCACTGCGTGTGCTGGTTCTCATGTGGGGCGGCATCAAGGTCATCGTCGCGCTCCATTTCCTCCTGGCCTGTTCGCTGCTCGCCTTCCTCTGCACGCACGTCTACCTGGCGACCCTGGGGGACTACATCAAGCCGATGCTGATCGGGTGGGAGGACGTGGAAGAGCATGAGGAAGTTGAGCCGGCACCGGAGGTGGTCATACCCGGCTACCGGCCGGTACGGCACTATCCGGAATACGAGCGGGCGCTTTTGGAGCAGCGTCACAGTTGATGGGACAGGGGTGCTGAATCCGGGAAAGGAGAACGGCCATGTCAGGACATCATCTCATCGAGCATATCAAGGCGAAACCGGTACGCGGAGCGGCTCAGGTCGAGGCGGAAAGTCCCCTTTGCTGGAGCCGGGAGCAGGTGGCCAAAAACGTCGAGCAACTGCACGTACTTTCCCGCCGCGGGCTGTGGGGGGTGCTGCTCTTCCTGGGGGTGAGCGCCGCCGCACTTGTCGTCAGCCAGGGAAACCTCCTGTCGGGTGCCCAGGCGGAACTGGTGCAGGTCATCGGTCCGCTGCCGTCGGCTGACGTGCTCAACGTCGTCCTTGGTGTCTCATGGCTCTCCGCCCTGGTGTTGATCCTTGGGCGCAGGGGGAGCGACGGAAGGCCTGGGTACAGCTGGTACAATGTCGGTCTCCCCGCCGCCTTCTACCCGCTCTACGTGTTCTGCGACACGACGGGCAGCTACTTCCCGGTGGTTTTCCTGGCCGGTCTAGTCCTGCTGCTGTTGGAACACGGTTTCGTCGTCTGCTACACCGCCAAGGCGATCAAGGAGGAGGCCGCCCGCCTCGAACGCCTGCGCGATTGACAGTTTGTGCAGGAACGGCCCTCCAATGCACAACCGGCCACTCGATTTCGAGTGGCCGGTTTTTTGTTTGCCGCATGGCCGGGAGGAGGGCTAGCCGTGCATATGGCAGGAGTCACAGTTTCCGTTGACTGTGAAGGCCGCCTTGCCGTCATGGCAGGCTCCGCACGACTTGGCTTTTTTCATCTCGTCCATGGATACCGGCTTGCCGCCGCGCCTGGTGGGGAAGGTGCCGCTGTGGCAATCCTTGCACTTGTACATGCCCAGGTGGTTGCTGTGACTGAACTTGACGTCACCTACGTCTGCCACCTTGAACCTGATTTCCTGGACCGGGTGGCACTTCTCGCATTGCGAAACGGCGAAGGCTTCCTTGGCGTTGTGGCAGGCACCGCAGGATTTTCCCTTCTCCATGGCCGCCATGGTGACCGCTCTGCCGGAGCCCAGCGGGAACAGCCTGGTATGGCAGGAACTGCAACTGTAAATCTCGACGTGCTTGCTGTGGCTGAAGACGGTGGGGCCGGTTTCTTTCACCTTAAAGACGACCTGCTTGGGAGAAGGATGGCAGCCGTCGCACTTGGCGACGCTGAAGGCCTTCTTCCCGTTGTGGCAGGCCCCGCACGACTTGCCCTTTTCCATCTCCGCCATCGACACCGTTTTGTTGGGGCCGGTCTTGTACAGCGTGTTATGACAGGCGTTGCACTGCATGGTTTTCAGGTGCTTGTTGTGGCTGAAGAGCACCGGTCCGGTTTCTTTCACCTTGAAGGTGATGTTCTTGACCTGATGGCAGGCGGTACACTTGGCAACGCTGAAGGCCTTCTTCCCGTTATGGCACTTGCCGCACGACTTTCCTTTCTCCATGTCGGCCATGGTGTACCTGGTTTTGGCCGCGCGCGGATTTTCATGGCACGCCTTGCAGCTCACGTTCGGGCTCTTCTCCGCTTTCTTCTTCAGGTGCTTGTTGTGGCTGAAGACCACCTTCCCCCCCCCGTCGGTCTGGTAGGTGATGTCCTTCAACTCCAGGGCGTATGCAGCGGAAGATCCTACGGCTAGCGCGGCCAGGACGATGAACGCCGGTCTGAATCTCATGGTTTCCTCCTTTGACTTTGAATTGGTTTGGCTTCTTATGATCGCCTCTGCGAGGTGCGTTCTTGGCTGTGCCGGGGCTACGGCCGCCATGCTCTGACTGGCACGGATAAACCGGCACGAGATCTCTTTAGCATTAGCCATGCCTGATTTTTCTTCTGAGTGTAAGTGGCCGGATTCAATGCCTTTTGTGCGGGAGGCTGGCAGGGTGCGGGGTGGTGACTGTATAAAGATGCTATACATCGGTCCGACGGCTGCGGCGGCAAGTGGCCGTAAAACAACTGTTTTTACGGTGAGGCGCCTGTGTCGCCGGGGGAGGGTGCTGTATAGCAAACCTATACGAAGGGTTGCGTGAAGGGCAGGGTGGAGGAGGCCACGAAAAGGGCCGCAGGCACTAGGCCTGCGGCCTTCACCCCGTGCTCAGGGGATGGGGGTCACAGCTGCCCCGTCGCCACGAGAATTATGTGCACCAGGATGATCTTCCCTATGGTGGCGAACGGGAAGACGCAGGCGTAGCCCTGGTCGGAGAGGTCGTTTCCGGTCTGCTCCTTGATGTAGCCAAGGCCCGGGGTGGAGGTGTGCATCCCCGCGACGATGCCCACCGCCAGCGTCATCGGGAGCTTCATGATCTTGTGTGCGATGAACAGGCCCAGAAAGGCCGTGACGCAGGTGACCAGGACGCCCGTGATGAAGATGCTGCCGCCACCACCGTGGCTCAAGGTGGTAAGGAGGCTGTAGCCGGAGCGGGTGCCGATGCCGGCCAGGAACAGCACCAGTCCCACCTGCTTCAAGACCATGCTGGCGCTGTAGGGAAGGCTCCAGACCATCTTGCCGGTCCGGCCGAAGGTTCCCAAAAGAATCCCCACGATGAGTGGCCCCCCCGCGAAGCCGAGCTGCATGCTCCCGCCGCCGGGGAAGGGGAAGGGGATCAGGCCCAGGATCAGCCCGATCACCAGCCCCAGGCTGAAGGTCATGACATCCACCTCGCTCACCCTGCGGTAGGAGTTGCCGAAAAAGGCGGTCACCTCGTCCATGCAGGTCTTGTGCGCCAGGACCCTGACCACGTCCCCGAGTTCCAGGACCATTTTGGCCTCCGGAAGGAACTCGTTGTCGCCGCGGCGCACCAGCGTGATCACCTCCCCGAAACGCTGGTCCTGGTGCAGCTCCCCGATGGTGCGCCCGATGGCCTGGGGGCTGGACACGAAGATCCTGCGGTACTCGTACTCGGTGCGGTCCAGCCCCAGGCGCTCCTTGCTCCTTCTTTCCCCCAGCACCGTCGCGATCTTCTCGATCTCATGCGGCGCGCCGGCCACCATCGCCAAGTCCCCCGGCTGCAGCACCGTTTCGGGACGGGCATAGAAGAACTCTTCCCCCCGTTTGATCCGGCTGAAGATGATATCGCAGTTGTTCGACTCGTTCAGCCTCTGAACGGTGGTGTCCGGCGGCTCGACGTGCTGCACCTTGATGGTGCAGTGCACCAGCGAGTTGCGGTCCTCGGGCTTGCGCAACACCTTGAACTCGGCCTGGTAGTCCACCTTCCAGATTTTCTGGCAGACGTTGATGGTCAGCATGAGGCCGATGACGCCGATGGGATAGGCGACGGAGAAGCCGACCACCGGCTCGGCGAGGAGCGCTTCCAGCATGTCCGGCGGGGCGGTCTGGCGGATCGATTCCAGGGCGCCGCCCAGGGCCGGGGAGGCGGTCATGCTGCCGCAGAAGATGCCGGCGGCAATCCCGGGCTGGATGGCGAAGTACCTCTGCATGGCGACGCAGAGGGCAGCGGAGGCGCACAGCACCACCCCGGCGAGGACGTTGTTCATGACCCCGTTTCTGCGGAAGGTGGAGATGAAGGAGGGGCCGGCGGAAAGCCCGACGGTGTAGACGAAGAGCGCCTGCCCCATGATGTACACGATCGCCGGCGCCTTCATGTCGGGATGGAGCATCCCGAACGCGAGCCCGACGAAGAGGACGGCGCCGACGCCAAGGGTGATGCCGTAGACCTTGATTTTGCCCAGGGGGTACCCCAGTGCCGCGACCATGAGCAGAAGCATCAACGGGTTCTCGAGGAGTATCTTGATCATGATTGCCACCTCTGTCGCTGCGGCGCCCGGCCGCTTGATGAACCTTACGCCCACTCGCTACTCGCTCAGCTTGAACTGCCCCACGAGCTTTTGCTGCTCTTCCGCCAGCCGGGACAGGAGCAGGGCGGAGGAGGCAGACTCCTGGGCGTTCTTGGCGGTGTCCTGCACGACCTCGTTGATGCTCTGGATGTTGTTGCTGATCTCCACCGTGGTGGCGGTCTGCTCCTCCGCTGCCGTGGCGATCTGGTTCACCTGCAGGGTGACGGAGCCGATCTGTTGCAGGATCTCCTCCAGGGCGGCCCCGGAGCGGGCCGCCTCGACGGTGCCCGCCTCCACCCGGGCGACCCCCGACTGCATCACGCCGATGGCACCCTTGGTCTGCTGCTGCACCGCCTTGATCATCTCTCCGATCTCGCGGGTGGCGCTGGCCGTTCTCTGCGCCAGCGCGCGCACCTCGTCGGCCACGACGGCAAAGCCGCGCCCCTGCTCTCCCGCGCGCGCCGCCTCGATGGCCGCGTTCAGGGCCAAAAGGTTGGTCTGGTCGGCTATGTCGTTGATGGTGTTGACGATGGCGCCGATCTGCTCCGACTTCTGCCCCAGGTCGCCGATGCTGACCGCAGAGGCGCGCACCTGCTCGGCGATCTGGTTCATGCCCCGGACCGTCCCCTTGACCACGTCCGCGCCGGTGACGGCGGCGTCGTTGGCCTGCTTGGAGCCGGCAGCGGCCTGGGTGCAGCTGACCGCTATGTCGTTGGAGGTCGCCGCCATCTCCTCGCTGGCCGTCGCCACGGTGGCAGCCTGCTCCGCGACCCTGGCGGCGCCGGCCGCCATCTGCTCGGCGGCGCAGGATAGCTCGGTCGAGGTGGAGGCGACCTGGGTGGTGTTGTGGGACACCCGCGAGATCACCTCGTGGAAGTGCACGACGATGTTGTTGATGCTGTCGCAGATGTCGCCGATCTCGTCGTTGGAGCCCCCCCTGATGCGCCTGGTGAGGTCGCCGCCGGCGATGTCGGCGGTGACCAGCTTGGCGTGGGAGAGGGGCTTGGTGATGGAGGCGATGATGCGCAGGCTGATCACCAGCGAGATCAGCACCACGGCGACGGAGACCGCGATCATGACGTAGGAGAGGAGGGTGGCGTTGTCGACCGCGTTGCGCACGCCGGTCAGGATCTGCTGCTGATTCTCCCCTATGCTCTTCACCTGCTCCTCGCTTCGTTGCGCCTGCTCGCGCGAAATGCCGCGGGCGGACTCAAGAGCCCGCTGCATCGCCCCGTTGCTCCTGATCACCCCGAGCTTGGTCGCCTCTATCTTCTGGATCGACGAGGACGCGCGGCGCACCGTCGCCGATACGTCGGAGATCCTCTCCGCGAGCTCCTTCTGACCCGAATCGAGCAGCACCTTTCGCGCCAGCGCGATGTTGCCGTCGATCCTCCTGCGGGTCTCCGCCAGGGTCGCGGTGAGCCTTCCCACCTCGGCATCGGTGGAGCTCAGCATGATCTGGCGCACCCCGGAGTTGAGCTCCTTCACGTCGACGCTGATATTGCTCCCCGCCTCCATCACGCTGTTGGCCGAGTTCTGGAAGCCAAGCGACGATACCACCTTGTTGCGGTCCTTTACGATCTGCAGTTCCAGGGTGTCGATGGTGTTGAAGATCTTCTTGCTGTTCTCCTCCAGGGGCTTCATGATGTCGCGCGCCTTGCCGGCATACTGCTCCGCATCGGCCTTTTCGGGGTTGGTGAGCATCTCAAGCTTGAGGGACACGAGCCCCCCCTCCTCGGCGCCGATCTGGTTCAGGATGTCGGTGGCGACCCCCTTGACCTCCTTGATGGCCGGGTTGTCCCCCTGGTCCACCTCGATGTTGCGGGTCAGCTCCACCGTGTTCTTCAGGCGCTCCCTCAGGGGGGCCACCTTGAACTTGTTCTTGACCAGTTCCAGGTCGCTCAGGATGATGTTGATGTCCTTGAGCCGGCTTTGCAGGGTGAGAAGCTTCTTGATCGAGCTGTTCACCTGGAGGTTGGCGGCCTGCGAGGAGTTGATGTTGGAGAGGGCGCTGCTTCCCATCTGGCTGATCTGCTTGCGCAGCCCCGCGACGCTTTCCTCTGCCTTGCGCAGTTCCGAGTTCACCGTCGCGATCTCATTTTTAAAGAGCGTCATGTCCTTCAGCCGTTGCGAGGCGACCTGGACCACGGTCTTCTCTATGTCGCGCAGGACCGCCGTGTCCACGCCGCTGGATGCGGCGCCTCCCTGGACGATCTGGTCGTTCAGTTCCTCCATGCGCTTGATGCGGGTGGTGATGGCTTGCGAGAGATGGGCCACCTCCGCGGGCTCCGTGGTCATCTCCAGCCTCATGAAGTCGGCCGAGACCTTTTCCACCGTCTGTTGCAGTTCCAGCATCTTCAGGTGCAGCGGCGTCGACTTCCCGGTCAGGATCTCGATGCTCGACTTGACCTTGGCGATGGAAAAGAGCCCGATGCCGGCCAGGACGGAAATGCCCACGATGGTCAGCGCGATGTTGCCCCAAAGCTTGCTTTTGACGGTCATTGCCACCCCCGGAGTAAGGATTGCAGCACCAATAAAACCGGTGCCGCGCTGGAGACGGCACCGGTTTCCGGCTCTTCACGCCCCCCGCTATTTCAGGGAGACCAGCTTGTCGCCCTTCACCACCTGCAGGTAGACGTTGTCCTGCCCCTGGTGGTTGTCCTGCGAGAAGGTGAGCTTGATGCCTCCCATGTCCGCTCCCTTCATGCTCTCGTAGGCCTGGATGAAGGCGGCCTGGGTGGGCGGGTTGCCCGCTTTCTCAAGGGCCATGACCATGGACTTGGCCGCCATGCACCCCTCCATGCTCACGGAGTTGAAGCCGACCTCCTCGGGGTTCTTTTCGATGGCCTCCTTGCACTCCTTGGTGATCGGAAGCGACAGGTCATCCAGTTCCGGCACCACCTGGCTCATGATGACCCCTTCCGAGGCGCCGGGGCCCACGGCTTTGACGAGGTTCATGCCCCCCGCGAACGAGCCGGAGGCGAGGTAGGCGCTGACCCCTTCCTTGCGGGCGAGCTTTATGAACTCCGCTCCCGGCTTGTACACGGCGCCGACGATGATGGCGTCCGGCTTGCCGGTCATGATGCTGGCGAGTCCCGTGGTCACCGCCACGGTGTTCCGCTCGAAGGAGCCCTTGGAGACGAGGCTCAGTCCATGGCGCTTGACGGCGTTTTCGGTCGAGGCGAGGATGTCGGTGCCGAGGCCGTCGTTCTGGTAGAAGACCGCGAAGCGCTTCGCACCCTGCTTGACCAGCTGGTCCACGATGCGGTCAACCTCCTGCTGGTAGCTCGCCCTGATGTGGAACACCTCCCGGACCACCGGCGTGCGCAACTCGGTAGCCCCGGTCCTCGGGTTGATGTAGGGGAGCTTGTACTCCTTGACCACCGGAAGGCTGGCGACGCAGTTGGAGGTGCCCACGGAGCCGACCACGGCGAAAACCTTCTGCTCGTCGGCGAGCTTAAGCAGGCAGTCGATGGTCTTGTCGGTCACCATCTGGTCGTCCAGGGAGACCAGTTCGATCTTTCTGCCGTACACGCCCCCCTTGGCGTTCACCGCCTTGAAGTAGGCCTCCACCCCCACCTTCATCCCCCTTCCGGAGCCCTTGTTGGCGCCGGTCTGGTCGTTGACCATGCCGACCTTGATCACGTCGCCCACCGGCCCCGCGGCGTGTGCCGTCGGAGCAATCATCATCAGCACCACGGTCAGGAACAGCATCTTTTTCATGGCATCCTCCTCTTCTCAGGTAGGGCCTGCAGGGGGGAGACGGCCAACTGCAGGCGGGGCGCATCACCCGGCAAACCTGTCGCATCGTCCGTCAGTGGTTCCCCTGTCCGGGGCCTTATTAGAAAAACTTAAACATAATATCGGCTAATGATTGATTGGCAAGCCGCTCTCTTAGACGCGGCAGGGCGTTCTCCTACCCCGGTCATCCAAAGGAGGAGCGGATGGGGAGCTGTCGGGCAAACACATGAAGAGGAAAAAGAAAAGGCCTCATGTGATGAGGCCTTGGCGGGTCGTGGGAAGGTTGCGGAAGCGGCGGTCAGCCGAAGATGCGTTTGAAGAGTCCCTTCTTCTCCGCCTCGCGCCGTTCCCTGATCAGGCGCATCCCCCCCTGGGCATGCGACTGGTGCGGGTTCAGCTTGAGTGACTTCTGGAACTCCCCCTCGGCCAGTCCGTCCCGCCCCTCGTCCAGCAGCATCCAGCCGCGGAAGGCGAAGGCGTCGGCGTTGCGCTCGGCCTGCAGGCTCTTGGAGAGGAGCATGCGGCACTTCTCCAGGGCTCCCTGCGAACGCTGGTTGCCGGGGTTCTTGTAGATGGACCAGGCGAGGTAGGCGCTGGTCTGGGCGTCGTTGGGGTCGAGGGTGTAGGCATCCTGCAGGGCGCGCTCGGCGTTGCCGTAATCCTCCATCTCCAGGAACACCTTGCCCGACTGGAACTGGATGCGTGCCTGCAGCTCGTCCTCGCGCTTGCCTCCCAGCCCGACGGTGTCGGCGTTGAGCATCTCGTCGTAACGCTCCTTGGCGATGACGCTGGAGAGGGTGTTGTAGGCGTTGGCGTAGTGGGAAAGGACGTCCTGGGCGCGGCCAAGGGTGTCACCGGAGAGCTGCATGAACTTTTCCGGCGAATACTCCCGGGTCTTGGCGAAGTAGGCGTCCTTCAACGTGGCGAAGCTGAAGGTGCCCGGGGTCATGCCGAAGATCTCGTAGTAATTCTTGTCCTGGATCGCGGCGTAATCCCGCTGGACCTCCTGCTCGAAGTCGATCTCCGTCGCCGACAGCGGCGCAGCCATCCCCTTCTTGCCCACCACCAGCTCGATCGATTCCGAAACTTCGTCCACGAGGTCGTTGAAGTTGATCGCCTCGGCGCGCCTCTCGGAGACCTCCTCGATGGGGCGGTTGAAAAGGACCTTCTGCGGGAAATCAGGCTGCTGGTCCTGGGCCGGCGCCGCCGCCAGGGAAAGCATCCCCATGCGCGCCAGCAGGTCGAGCA
The DNA here is from genome assembly GCF_019063845.1 of Geomonas subterranea. Lineage (NCBI taxonomy): Bacteria > Pseudomonadati > Thermodesulfobacteriota > Desulfuromonadia > Geobacterales > Geobacteraceae > Geomonas > Geomonas subterranea. Next base: position 2,941,316 of record NZ_CP077683.1, on the reverse strand, counting down.
GGGCGGCTCCCCGGGCCGGGGTGTCGCAGTCGGAGAGGATGTCCTGTACCGTTTTCCCCTGACCCAGCCGCTGCAGCAGGTCGACCTCCTCCTGACCCATGTTGAGCAGGTTCGCGAGCCGGAAGTATTCCGGAGTGCGCACCGGACAGAGGGCGCCGCGGCTGGTCAGGTACGGGGCGAGATCGAAACTGGCGGTGCCGGCGGCCTGGTGCAAAAGGCGCGGCAGGGAGAGGGGGGTGAGTGGGAGTTCCACGCCGGTGATGTCGGGGGTGAATCTCGGGGACTGGTTTTGCAGCAGCGCCTCGACGAGGGCCCGGAACAGGAACAGGCGCGATTGTTCCAACAGGTCGTCATAGCCGATGAGGCCGGCTTCCACCAGCGGCAGGCGCCCGGGGCGGGAGGGAGGGAACTGCTCCAGGTCGCCGCGCTGCAGGTGGTTGGCGGAGATGAGAAACGGAACGAAGCCGGGCGAGGAGAAGCTGGCCGGCTCCCCGCCGACCACGAAGACGCGGGTCCCGCCGCGCAGCTCGATCATGCCGTTTTTGCCGTTTTTGTACAGGTCGAGGAGGAGCCGGGAGAGCTCCTTGCGGGCGGGGCCGCGCTCCAGGGCGCCCTGCACCGCTTTCAGGAAATCATCCTTGCCGAAGGGCTTCTCGAGGTAGGCCTCGACGCCGAGCTTCGCGGCGGCACGGGCGTAGTCCTCGCCGCGGAACACCCCGGTCATGATCACCACCGGGAGCTCCTTCAGAGCCGCGCTGCGGCGCACCCGCTGCAACAGCTCCACGCCGTTCATCCCCGGCAGCTTCAGGTCGAGCACCAGCAGGTCGAAACGCTGCCCCTGCAACTGCGCGAGCGCGTCGTCTCCGCTGCCGGCGCTCTTCACCTGGTGCCCGCGCGATTCCAGCACCGTGCGCAGCATCTCGGTGAGCCGCTCATTGTCCTCGACCAGCAGGATGCTGCCTGTCATCTAGCTTCCCCCTTGCGGCGCAGTCGCGGGTGCCTTGAGGTACTTGCGCACCGCCTCGTTATGAGACGCGAGATCCTTGGAAAACTGGTGGCTGCCGTCGCCGCGCCCCACGAAGTAGAGGTAGGGGACCGCCGCGGGGTTGAGCACCGCCTCGATGGCGTCCTTCCCCGGGTTGCCGATCGGCCCCGGCGGTAGCGCGGGGATCAGGTAGGTGTTGTACGGGGTCGGCTTCAGGATGTCCTCGCGTCTCACTTTTCCGGCGAAGGCCCGCACGCCGTAGAGGGCGGTGGGGTCGCTCTGCAGCCGCATGCCGAGTTGCAGGCGGTTTTGGAACACGGCGGCGATGACCGGCTTCTCCGCGGGGAGCACGGCCTCCTTCTCCACCATGGAGGCGAGGGTCAAAAGCTTCTGCACCGGGACCCCCCTGGCCCTCGCCCGGCCGTCCACCGACTCCTTCAGGTACGCCTTTTGACGTTGCACCATCCCGCGCACCACTTCGAGCTCCGTCTGGCCCGGCAGGATGTTGTAGCTCCCGGGAAAGAGATATCCCTCGGCGCTCGCGGCGTCGATCCCCATTTCCTTCAGCAGGGCCTGGTCGTGGCAGGCGGCGAGGAATTTGTCCCTGCCGAAGATGCCGCGTTTCTCCAGCATCTCCGCCACCTGGTAGCTGGAGTATCCCTCCGGGAGCGCGAAGATGCGCTGGTAGATGTCGCCGCTGATCATCTTGGCAAGGATCTGGCCGGGGCGCATGCCGTCGTCGAACTGGTAGTAGCCCGCCTTGAGCTTGGCGTCGCCCCCCTTCAGGCGCGCGTAGAGCGTGAAGAGCCGGGCGCTGGAGAGGACGCGGCGGGCTTCGAGGTCGGCAGCCAGTGCTTTCAGCGGGCGCCCCTTGCCTAGCTCGACGATCTCCACGCGCTTGCCATTGCCGGGAGGAAACAGCAGGAACCGGGAAAAGCGGGTGATGGGTACCAGGGTGACTATCAGCAGCAGCGCGATACAGAGTCTGCGCTGCCGCTGGAACGTATCTTTGAGGCTGGAAGCGAAGATGGCACTATCCTATGCGAAACGGTGCTTTTTGCTAACTGAGCACTAGGTTTAGGTGAAATCGGCAACAGTGTCAAGGCCAAATGCCAGAGCGGGCGGGGTAATGGATTTGAGTTTGTGTAATTTAATAATATTTTTTTTAAAGACAGTGGCGGCATTCCAATGTATCATATCTGACTGTGCCGCCCGGCCCGGAGCGGTCCACCACTACAATAGGGCTGACGAGGTGCTTGATGAAGCAGAGGTTTATTAACTCCGACTATTTCCCGTTTCAGATTCAAATTTCCGCCGCCTGCGGCGACCGCATCGCGCTGCGCGGCATGCTCGAGGAACTGGGGGACGTGCCCGGCATCATCTACGCCCGCCGGTTGGCAGCGAAGCTGAACAAGCAGCTTGCGCCGCACGAGACGGCGATCATGCCGGGGCTGTTGCACCTTTATTCCATCCTGAGCCGCGTCTACCGCTACGTCATGGGACAGTACTGCGCGAAACAGCAGCCCGGCGTGCTCGCCGCGCTCATCGCGCAGGCGGGTTATCCCGATTTCACCGGTGATGCCGGGAGGACGCTGGATCGTTTCATGGAGTTGTTCCCTTCGGGGCAGATGGTGCTGGGCAGCGACACGCCGCAGGGGTTCCTGGCCGGCGACGACGGGGAGCGGGCACGCCGCCAGGCGCTTGCCGCCGAACTCCTCCTCATGCTGCTCAACGGCGAGAACCGTGCCTTGGACCAGTTCCGCCGCCTCTTCGACGCCTCCCGGCTCGCCGAGTCCTCCCCCTACCTCAAGGTGACCTCGGAACTGGACCGGCGCCTGGCGCAGGCCCCCCCCTTCGAGCCGCTGGGCGTTTCCCTGCCGGAGTTGCTGCGGGCGCCGATGAAGGCGGCCCCCGACTCGCTGACCGGGCAGATCGCCTACATCAGGGAGCACTGGGCTTTCATCCTCCCGCCGGAGCTGCTCACTGAGCTGGTCACCGCGATGGACATCGTCTCCCAGGAGGGACGCGCCTTCTTCGGCGGCCCCGGCGAGCCCAAGGTGCTCCGCTTCGGCCGGGGAGAACGGGGCGGGGATGACTACCCCGAGTACGAACGCTTCTCCCAGGACGCGGACTGGATGGCCAACGTGGTCATGATCGCAAAGATGGTGTACGTGTGGCTCGGACAACTTGCCAAGACCTATCAGACCGAGGTGAGGACGCTGGACCAGATCCCCGACGCCGAGCTGGACCGGCTGTCGCGCTACGGCTTCACGGCGCTGTGGCTGATCGGCATCTGGGAGCGCTCCCCCTCCTCGCAGCAGATAAAGCGGATCGCAGGGAACCAGGAGGCGATCTCCTCGGCCTACTCGCTCTACGACTACGTCATCGCCCACGACCTTGGCGGCGACTGGGCACTGGACAACCTGCGGCAGCGCTGCGCCGCCCGCGGCATACGTCTCGCGAGTGACATGGTCCCCAACCACACCGGCCTCTACTCCAAGTGGACCGTGGAGCACCCGGACTGGTTCATCCAGCTCGACTACCCCCCGTACCCCGACTACCAGTTCAACGGCCCCGACCTCTCCCCCGACGGGCGGATCGGCCTCTTCATCGAGGACGGCTACTGGGACAAGCGCGACGCGGCGGTCGTCTTCAAGCACCTGGACCGCGGCAGCGGCCGTGTGCGCTACATCTACCACGGCAACGACGGCACCTCCACCCCCTGGAACGACACCGCGCAGCTCAACTACCTGATCCCGGAGGTGCGCGAGGCGGTCATCGGCACCATCCTCCACGTGGCGCGCCAGTTCCCCATCATCCGGTTCGACGCGGCCATGACCCTCGCGAAGAAGCACTACCAGCGCCTGTGGTACCCGCTGCCGGGGCACGGCTCCGGCGTCCCCTCGCGTGCCGAGCACGGCATGGACCGCCCGAGCTTCGACCAGGTCTTCCCCGCCGAATTCTGGCGCGAGGTGGTGGACCGGGTAGCGGTGGAGGCGCCGGACACCCTGCTTCTGGCCGAGGCCTTCTGGCTCATGGAAGGGTACTTCGTCAGGACCCTCGGCATGCACCGCGTCTACAATTCCGCCTTCATGAACATGCTGAAGATGGAGGAGAACGCCAAGTACCGGCAGACGGTGAAGAACGTGCTCGAGTTCGAGCCGGAGATCCTGAAACGCTTCGTCAACTTCATGAACAACCCGGACGAGCGCACCGCGGTGGAGCAGTTCGGCAAGGAAGGGAAGTACTTCGGCGCCACCGTGCTCCTGGTCACCATGCCGGGCCTCCCCATGGTCGGCCACGGACAGATCGAGGGGTTCCACGAGAAGTACGGCATGGAGTACCGGCGCGCCTACTGGGACGAGCCGGTGGATCAGCACCTGGTGGCGCGCCACGAAAGCGACATCTTCCCGCTCATGCGCCGGCGTCACATCTTCTCGGGGAGCGAGAACTTCACCCTGTACGACTTCTACGCCGGCCACAGCGTCAACGAGAACGTCTTCGCCTATTCCAACAGCAACAACGGTGAGCGCGGCCTGATCCTGTTCCACAACGCCTACGCTTCCACCGCCGGGTGGATCCGCACCTCCTGCGCCGTGTTGAGGAAAAACCCCTCGGGGGGCAACACCCTGGCGCAGACCACCCTGGGCGAGGCGCTGGGCTTCAAGGGGGACGGGCGACACTATTACAGCTTCCGCGACAGCGCCTCGGGGCTTTGCTACCTGAGAAACGGCCGCGACCTCTGCGACCAGGGGCTCTACGTGGAGATGGGGGGGTACGAGTACCACGCCTTCCTCGACTTCCGCGAGATTTACGACGACGACTTCGGCACCTGGGGTGCGCTTTGCTACCGTCTGAACGGTGCCGGTGTCGAGAACCTGGAGGACGAGGTCAAGAAGGTGCGCTACGCACCCCTGCACGAGTCGTTCAGGAAGTTCCTGTCCAAGGCGGCCGTGGTGCTGCAGGAGCCGGGCGTCCCGCCGCAGGGTCGCATCGCGCCGCTGGAGCCGCTGCTGGCCTCTTTCTACAAGGCCCTGGCGCCCGAGGCGCCGGAAAAGGAACAGCGCGACCTGCTGGGGCAGTTCGGCGCGGAGTTCCTGCAGGCCCTGCAACCGGTCCGGGAAGGGGAGCTCCTTCCCGCGGAGTGGCTTCTTCTGTGCGCCTTCCTGGCGCTGCACAAGACCGGGGGCTTGAAGGAGGTGGAGAGCGCGCAGCTCTTCGAGGAGCTGGGACTGGTTCATCCGCTGGTGCAGGCGCTACAGGCCCTGCCGCCGGCGGACCCGGAACAGGTGATCGATCTGCCGCCGCGGGGCTTTGGCAAGCTGCTGGGGGTTTTGCTGCAGCACGAGACCTTCCTCTCCAGCTGCCGCGCCATCGGGGTCACCCGCTGCTCTGCCGCCCTTTTCTCGGATACTGCGGTGGCCCGGTTCCTCTTCCTGCATGAAAGCGGAGGCGCGCAGTGGTTCAACAAGGAGCGCTTCGAACTGCTGGTGGATTGGCTGGCGGAGGTGGAGCCGTACGCGGAGGATGCAAAAGCCCCGGCCGGACGCGGGAGCGGACTGTCCGCCAAGGCCCTGGCCACGCTCATGAAGGAGAGCGCGGCGGCCGCCGGCTACCGGCTCGATCAGCTAATGAATGTTTTGCAGGCCGGCTTCTGATTTTTTCGCGTTACCTGTTAAAATCAGAGCTGGCGCTTGATCATCCGGAGCGCCCTTATCTATCGCCAATGAAAGAAAGGGGAGAGCAATGGCGGTCATCAATACGGCACTGCAGGACAACGTAGGGACCATCACCTTCAACGACCCCGAGCACCGCAACATGCTGAGCGGCGCGCTCATCGACGAGATGCTGCAGTCGATAGGCGCCCTGCAGAAGGGGAGGATGAGGGTGCTGGTGATCAGGGCCCCCAAGGGGTCCAAGGTCTGGTCGGCCGGGCACGACGTGCACGAGCTGCCGCTGCCGGGGCGCGATCCGCTTTCCTACCACGATCCGCTGGTGACGGTGCTCCGTTCCATCCAGAGTCTTCCCATCCCGGTGATCGCCATGATCGAGGGGAGTGTCTGGGGGGGCGCCTGCGACCTGGCCCTTTCCTGCGACATCCTGATCGGCTGTCCCACTTCCTCGTTCTGCATGACCCCGGCGAAGATCGGCGTCCCGTACAACGTCTCCGGGATCCTGCACTTCATGAACATCATGGGGGTCAACTTCGCCAAGGAGATGTTCTTCACGGCGGAGCCGCTCTCGGCGGAGCAGGCGAGCAAGGCGGGGCTTTTGAACCACCTGGTCGAGGCGGAGCAGCTGGAGGAGTTCACCTACAGCATGGCCCACAAGATCACCAGGAACAGCCCGCTCTCCATCGGGGTGATCAAGGAACAGATCCGGCTTCTGGCCAGCGCCCACCCCCTCTCGCCGCTCACCTTCGAGCGGGTGCAGGGGCTTAGGCGCACCGTCTACGACAGCAAGGATTACGCTGAAGGGATCAAGGCCTTCCTGGAGAAGCGCCCGCCGGTGTTCACGGGGGAATAGTCCGCGTCATCCAGGCTGGACCGGTGTCACTCCCTCTTCCCGGGAGGGAGCGGGGGGGGCGTTGCCGCAGGCGAAATCCCCCTTGGTGGCGAGCCCCTCACCCGGCCTTCGGCCACCCTCTCCCGGAGGGCGAGGGTAATAAAGGTGAGGATGGAAAAAAAGCCCGACCGTTTGACCCGGCCGGGCTTTTCAACGTGCTCCTGTTGGGGCGAATAAATCATTCGCCCGCCCCTGTTATTCCTCAACCTTCTCGAAGTTCCCCTTTTCCTGGCACTGCGGGCACTTCTGCGGTTTGCAGCGCCCTTCCTTGGTGAACCCGCAGCTCTTGCATTTCCACGTCGCCATACCTTCCTCCTATTTGTTGTTGAGCTTTATTTCCTGCACCTTTCCGAAGACGGAAAGCGGCTGGTCGAACTTCTTCTCGTCCCCCACCACCACGAGCTTCATCACGTCGGGCCGGAGGTACTGCTTTGCCACCCGAAGCACGTCGGCACGGGTGACCCGGGCGATGTTGTCGCGGTAGTTCTCCAGGTACCCCTTGGGATACCCGTAGAATTCCAGTCGTGCCTGCTGCGCGACGACGGCGCTGCTCCGCTCGAAGGCGAAGATGAAGGAGTTGATGATGGATTCCTTGGCCAGTTGCAGCTCGGCCTCGGAGACCTCGGCCGTAGTCATCCCGGTGATGATGGATTCCAAAAGCCTGATGGTGCGCGCCGTCGATTCCACCTTGGTCTCGGTCTCGGCGATGAAGGTCCCCTTGAAGCGTCGCCCCGGATCGAAGTAGGCGTCCACGTTGTAGGCGAGCCCCTGGTTGGAGCGGATCTCCTGGGTGAGCCGCGAGGTGAAGCCTCCCCCCAGGATGTAATCCATCACCTTGATGGCGTAGAGGTCCGGGTTGTTTTTGTCGATGCCGAGGTGCCCCATGCGGATCACGGACTGGTTCACCTCTTTCTGCACGTGCAGCACCGCCGGGGTCATCTCCTCGCCCGGTTTCGGGATGACCGGGAAGGGCGCGGTCTGGTTGGGCCAGTCGCCGAAGAGGGTCTCGAGTTTCTTCAGTAGTTCGGCCCGGTCGAAGTCGCCGGAGACCGCTACGATCATGTTGGCCGGGTAGAAGTAGCGCTTGTGGAAGGCGATCAGGTCGTCGCGGGTGATGGCGTTCACGGTGGCGACCGTCGGGATGCGCCCCAGCGGATGGCCGGCGTAGATGGCGCGGCTCAGTTCACGCCCGGCCACCGCTTTCGGGTCGTCGTTCTGGCGCCTGATCCCTTCGATGGCGTGGCTCTTCGCCAGATCGAACCGTGCGGGATCGAAGGCCGGTTCCCTGACCACCTCGGCAAACAGCGTGAGGGTGCGGTCCAGGTTTTTGGAGAGCGTGGAGAAGGAGACGCTGGCGTTGTCCGCGTTCATGCCCGATTCGATGGAGGAGGCCATGAACTCCAGCTCCCGGTCCAGCTTTTCGGGGGCGGTCTTCAGGGTGCCCCCGCTTCTCAGGGTGGCGCCGGTCAGCGCAGCGAGTCCCACCTTTGCGTCCGGCTCGTAGAGGCTGCCGACATTCAGGTAGCTGGTCAGGTTCACGATCGGAAGTTCGCGGTCCTGAAGGAGATACACCACCATCCCGTTTTTAAGCTGCACGCGCTCGCTCTTGGGGAGCTGGAACTTAAGCGGCGGGAAGGTCATGTTGCGCGGGGTGGCGAGCGTCTCGGTCCTGACGGTATTGTCGATCCTGGCTTCCGCCATGGCGCTGGATTTCGCGGCGCCGGCCTCGGACGCGGCGCAACTGAAGACGAGCAGAAGGGCGAAGGCGGCGAAACGGGACTGGCTTACTGCGCTGAACAACCGGTTAACTATGGAAATCATTACTTACTCTCCCCCCCCTCGGCCTTGGTGAGGTAGCCGACGTTGCGGTTTTGGCGCGTGAAGTACTGTCTGGCCACGCGCATCACGTCCTCGGGCGTGATCTTCGCCACCTTCTGGCGGTGCTCGATGAGGTAGCGCCAGGTGCCGGCAATCGCCTCGTACTCGGTGAGGTTACGGGCCAGACCGCCGTTGGAGGCCATCTGGCGCGACTCCTCGAACTCGAGCTGGTTCAGGATCTGCTGCAGCTCCTCGTGGTTCATCGGCTCGGTCTTTAAGCGCTCCAGCTCCTGGTAGATCGCTTCCTCGACCTCCGCCACCGTGTGCGGCGCGCGCGGCGTCGCGTTGATGATGAAGAGGTTGGGATAGCGGCTCCCCGGGGCCCCGAAGGAGGAGACCGAGGTGACCAGCTTCTTCTCGATGACGAGCTTCTTGTAGAGCCTGGAGGTGCGGCCGCTGGTGAGCAGCATGTCGATGACGTCGAAGACGTAGTCGTCGGGCGCGGGGAGGGTCGGCTTGTGGTAGCCGATCATCAGCTCGGGCTCGGCGTCGCCGATCACCTCGGTCCGCTTCTCGCCGGCCTGCTCGGGCTCGGTTACAGCCACAGGCGGGACGGGAGTCCCAGGTTTTATGCCGCCGAAGTATTTCTCCACCAGGGCGATGGTCTGCTTCGGGTCGATGTCGCCGACGATGGCCACTATGGCGTTGTTCGGGGCGTAGTACTTGTGCAGGAAGTTCTCCGCCTTGGTCCGGGTCAGGTTCTCGATATCCGACATCCAGCCGATGGTGGGCTGGCCGTTGGGGTGTGCGTTGAAGGCATCGGCGAGGAACGTTTCCCAGAGCTTCCCTTCCGGTTCCGCGTCATAGGAGCGGCGCCGCTCCTCCATGACCACGGATCTCTCCGTGTAGAACTCCCTGAGCACCGCGTTCTGCATCCGGTCCGACTCGATGGCCGCCCACAGCTCCAGTTTGTTCGCTGGGATGTTGATGAGGTAGGTGGTGCCGTCCTTGCTGGTGAAGGCGTTGTAGCCGGAGCCGCCGTTACGCGAGTAGATGTCGGCGAACTCCTCCTTGACCACGTACTGCTCGGCCTCCTTCTCCAGTGCGGCCAGTTCCGCGGTCAGCTTCTCGATCAGCCTGGGATCCGCCTGCTCGCGCTTGATCTTCTCGGCCATCAGCTGCTGAGCGGTGGCCTCGATCCTGTCGAGGACCGGTTTCTCGGCCGCGTAGTTCCTGGTCCCGAGGGTCTTGGTCCCCTTGAAGAGCATGTGCTCCAGGAGGTGGGCGAGGCCGCGCTCGTCGCTTCTCTCATCGACGCTTCCCACTTTGAAACGGATCCAGGCCGCGACCGTGGGCGAGTTGTGCCGCTCGACCATCAAAAGCTTCATCCCGTTTTTCAGGGTGTGCTCCTGCACCCGCTCGGCAAGCCCTTGGGCAAAGCAGGTGGCGGCGTTGACGAGGATGGAAAGGACGACAACGCATCGTGCTACTGACTTCATGACTACCTCGGCTCAGTGGTTTTAATGTGAAGCGAGAAAAAAGATAACATTTGTCCTTTTGAAGCGCAAGGGGTAGGAGACAAGAAATCCCGCGGGATGTGCTCCCGCGGGATTGGGGATGCGGCGAGGAAGAATCGGGGGGCCTACTTCAACGCCTGGGCGAACACCTCGCGGATGTCCTCCACGAAGAAGAACTGCAGCTCCTCTTTCACGTTTTCCGGGATATCCTCCAGATCCTTCTTGTTCTTGGCCGGTGCCAGCACCTTTTTCACCCCGGCGCGGCGGGCGGCGAGCACCTTCTCTTTCAGGCCTCCGATGGCGAGCACCCGCCCGGTGAGGCTCATCTCGCCGGTCATGGCGACGTCCCGCTTCGCCGGACGGCCGGAGAAGAGCGACACGATGGTGGTGGCAATGGTGATCCCGGCGGAGGGACCGTCCTTGGGGATGCTTCCGGCGGGAACGTGGATGTGCAGCGTGGTGTCGTCGAAGGCCTTTTTCTCGATGCCGAGTTCGGTGCAGTTGGCCTTGACGAAGGAGAGGGCGGCGCGGGCGGATTCCTTCATCACCTCCCCCAGCGACCCGGTCAGGATCAGGTCTTCCTTACCCTTCATCTTGGTGGCTTCCACGAAGATGATGTCCCCGCCGCTCTCGGTCCAGGCGAGCCCGGTGGCGACGCCGATGCGGTCCTTCTCGGAGGCGACCTCGTCGAAGAACTTGGGCGGGCCGAGGAGCTCGGAGACCGTGTCCGGATCGACCAGGGTGCGCAGCGGCTTCTCCTGGGCCACCTCCTTGGCGATCTTGCGGCAGATGGAGGCGATGTTGCGCTGCAGATTCCTGACCCCGGCCTCCCGCGTGTAATCGTGGGTGACCCGGTAGATCGCCTCGTCGGTGAACTCCGGGACCATGTTGGCGAGCCCGTTTTCCTCCACCTCGCGGGCGATCAGGTACTTCTTGGCGATGTTCAGCTTCTCCTCGTCGGTATAGCCGGAAAGGGTGATCACCTCCATGCGGTCCTTCAGGGGCGCCGGGATCGGGTCGAGCTGGTTGGCCGTGGTGATGAACATCACGTTGGTCAGGTCGAACGGGACGTCGAGGTAATGGTCGGTGAACGAGAAGTTCTGCTCCGGGTCCAGCACCTCCAAAAGGGCGCTCGCCGGGTCGCCGCGGAAATCGGCGCCGATCTTGTCCACCTCGTCCAGCATGAAGACCGGGTTGTTGGAGCCGGCGCGGTTGATCTCCTGGATGATGCGGCCGGGGAGCGCGCCGATGTAGGTGCGCCGGTGCCCGCGGATCTCCGCCTCGTCGCGCATACCGCCCAGCGAGATGCGTATGAACTTGCGCCCAAGCGTCCTGGCGATGGACTTGCCCAGGCTGGTCTTGCCGACACCCGGAGGGCCCACGAAGCAGAGGATGGGGCCCTTCATCTTGTCTTTCAGTGCCCGTACCGCCAGGTACTCGAGGATCCTTTCCTTCACCTTCTTCAGGTCGTAGTGGTCCTCGTTCAAGACCGCCTCGGCCTGGTTGATGTCCTTGTTGTCCGGGGTGCTGGTCTGCCACGGGATGGTGGTCAGGTAGTCGAGGTAGGTGCGGGAGACCGTGTACTCGGGGGAGGCGGGATTGATCCGCTCCAGCCGCCGCATTTCCTTTTCGGCGATCTTGCGGACGTCCTCGGGCATCTTGGCGCTCTCGATCTTGCTCCGGAGCTCCGTCGTTTCGCCCTGGCGGGAATCCTCCTCGCCCAACTCCTCCTGAATCTGCTTCATCTGCTCGCGCAGCAGGAATTCCTTCTGGCTCTTGCCGACCTTCTTGGTGACCTCCGCCTGCACCTCTCCCTTGATCTGCAGCCGCTGCACCTCGTTGGTCAGGTGCATGTAGACCTTTTTGAGCCGCTCGAGCGGGTCGGTGGTCTCCAGCAACTTTTGCAGTTCGTCGATGGGGAGGTTCAGGTAGAGCGCCACCAGGTCGGAGAGGCGCGCGGGGTTGTCGATGAAGTCGATCATCTTCATCACGTCGTCGGGAAGGGGGCGGCCGTAGGAGAGGGCGATTTTGAGGAGAGCGTTCAGGCTGCCGACCAGCGCCTCGGAGACCATCGATTTCTCCGCGAACTCGCGCACCGGTTCGAGGCGCGACAGCGCCACCGGGGTCTGCTGTACGATGGCCAGCACCCGGACCCGTATCACGCCCTCGAGGACGACCTTGGCGCCGCCGCCGGCGAGCTTGTTGATCTGCACCACCTTGCAGAGTGTGCCGATCTCGTGCAGCGCCGAGAACAATTCCCCGGTCGGCTCCTGTTTAAGCTTCGCCAGGGCCACCAGGTTGTTGAAGAGAACCGCCTCTTCGAAGGGGGGCATATCCTCCTGTTTCAGGAAGATGGTGAAGACCATGTAGGGGAAGGCAATGATCTCCCGCAGGGGAAACAGCGGGACGATCTCCGGCATGTTGATGGTGACGTTCTCTGTCATGGCAGTATTTCCAGATACTTGGTTGAGGGCGCGAATTTGAAAAGATTACTGGATAAGCGCCACCTGTCAACCTGGAACTGCCCGTTTAGCTGGCCTCCCACGCTTCGTACAGCGCGGCGATTTCGGTGCTGAGTTCAGCGTGGCGTTCGCCGGCGAGGCGGGCCGCCTCGTGGTTGGCGAAGAATTCGGGTGCAGCCATTTCCTCCTCCAGTTTGGCGAGTTCCCCTTCTTTCACCCCGATCTTTTCTTCGATCTCCGCCAGCTTGCGCTCCCGTGCCCGCTCCTCCTTCTGGCGCTGCTTGTCCTGTTCGCGCTGCTGCTGGCGGGAAAGGCGCTGGTCGGGTTGCTCCGTTGCCGCCTCGACCGGTTTCTCCTCACCCTTGCCCGGGGTGAGCCGCCCCAGGCCGTCCTGCCCGGGGGCTCCGGCCGCTCCGGCGGTCTTCTCGAGGTAGTACTCGTAGTCGCCGTAGAAGCTCTCCAGTTTGCCGCCGCCGACCTCGACCACCCGGGTGGCCAGGCCGTCGATGAAGTGCCGGTCGTGGGAGACGAAGACCACGGTTCCGCCGAAATTCTTGAGGGCCTCGAGGAGCACATCCTTGCTGAACAGGTCGAGGTGGTTGGTCGGCTCGTCCATCAAAAGGAGGTTGGCGGGGCGCAGCAAAAGCTTGGCGAGCGCCAGGCGGTTTCTCTCGCCGCCGGAGAGGACGCCGACCTTCTTGTGGATGTCGTCGCCGGAGAAGAGGAAGGCACCCAGGATGTCGCGCAACTGCGGCACCATGTCGTAAGGGGCGTCGGCCAGCAGCTCGTCGTACGCCGAGCGGGAGGCGTCCAGTTCCTGGGCCTGGTCCTGGGCGAAGTAGTCCTTGATGACGTTGTGGCCGTCCTTCACCGTGCCGGAGGTGACGTCGGCGTTGGCCAGGACGCGCATCAAGGTCGATTTGCCGGCGCCGTTGTGTCCGACCAGCGCGATCCTCTCGCCGCTTTCCACGGTCAGATCGACCTGATTCAGCACCACGTTGCTCCCGTAGGCTTTCACCACGCCGGAGAGTTCCATCACGGTCTTGCCGCTTTTGGGAGCGGTGGGGAACCGGAAATGGATCTTCTTGCGTTCCGGGGGGAGCAGGATGCGCTCTATCTTCTCCAGCTGCTTGATGCGGGACTGCACCATGGCGGCCTTGTCCGCCTTGTACCGGAAGCGCGAGATGAAATCTTCCATCTTCTCCACTTCCTCGTCCTGGCGCTTCTTGGCCTCGCGCAGGGCGGAAACCCGTTCCTCGCGCTGCACCAGGTAGTTGCTGTAGTTGCAGTGGTAATCGGTGATGGCGTGGTTCCAGACCTCGGCGATCCGCGAGCAGACCTGGTCCAGGAAGAAGCGGTCGTGGGACACCAGCATGACGGAGTAGGGGTACCCCTGCAGATAGCTTTCGAGCCAGTTGCGCGCCTCTATGTCCAGGTGGTTGGTCGGCTCGTCCAGAAGGAGTACGTTCGGCTTTTTCAGGAGGAGCTTCGCCAGTGCGATGCGCATCTGCCACCCTCCCGAGAACTCGCCGCACTCCTTCTCCCAGTCAGCCGGAGAGAAGCCGAGGCCGGTGAGGACGTTGCCCACCTCGCTCTCCATGGCGTACCCCCCCTTGAGGCGGAACTCCTCCTGGAGGTGGCCGAAGCGGTCCAGGAGCTGGTCGTGCCCCGGCGCGTCGTGAGGCTCCCGCTCCAGTCGGGCCGTCAGTTCCGCGATCTCACGCTCGATCTCCTGCAGCTCCGACAGAGCCGTCATCACCTCGGCGAAGAGCGGCTGTCCCTTGGCGACGATGCCGTCCTGCGGCAGGTAGCCGACCGTTCCGCCGCGGGTGATCTGGATCTCGCCGCTGCTACTTTCGACCTCGCCGGCGATGATGCGCATCAGGGTCGACTTGCCGGCGCCGTTCTCGCCGACGAGGCCTACGCGTTCGCCCTTTTTCAGGTGCCAGTTGATCTCGGTGAAGAGCGGTTTGCCCGCAAAATCCTTGGAGAGTTTCTTCAGGTGCAGCATGGGGAGCTTCCTTCCTTTGGGTCATGCGGGGCGGGTTATGGCCCCGGGGATAACGGGGCATTGTAGGATTAGCGGCGGGAGTTTGTCAAACAGGGATAAAGGGGATGCACGGGATACAGGCTAACAGGGATGAAGGGGATACAAGGGATAAAGGCAAAGACTGCTGAATCCCCTTTGACGTAATCCCCTTTATCCCCTTCATCCCTGTCCCTGTTCATCTCTTGTCTTTGCCTTCCAGGTAATCCGCCAGGATGGTGCGGCTGTGCTCGTCGTCGTGGCAGTAGACGCAGAGGTTTTCCCAGTTGCTGCCGTCGGGCGGGTTGTAGTTGTGGTTGCCGTCCTTGTGGTGCACGGTCAAAAGGTGCAGGTTGGAGAGCTCGAACTCGCGCCCGCACTTGGCGCAGATCCAGCCATGCAGCTTGAGCGATTTCTCACGGTAGTTCTCGGGACGCTGCTGCTCACCACGCATCTTGCGCACCAGTTCGTCGATCTCCTCGGCGCTTTTGGGCATCACGTTCCGGGGACCGCGGGGGCGGAATGCAGACATGGGTGCTCCTCCTTTAAGGTGCGGTAGATGGTACAGTTTTCCTTGCGTTGCTGTAGGGGCAAATAATTATTTGCCCTGCGCACTGGCCCCGGCGATTGTTCACGCGAGAGCACCGGGGGGCGGGGAAGGTGGGCGAATGATTATTCGCCCCTACAGGTGCCGGTCGAGGCCCCCTCCCTGTCCTTCCCACTCCGGGGGCGGGAACGTATGGCAGAGGTGCTGTGCATCCTGCTGTTGCTACAGATTCCCTTTGAGCCCGATGGCCTCGGCCTCGGCCCGCATCCCCTCGATGGTGTCGGCGATCAACTCGTTCAACTCGACACCCATCATGGCGGCGCCCTTCTCGATGATGGAACGGTCGGCGCCGGCGGCGAACGCCTTGTCTTTCCACTTGTTGGTCACGCTCTTCACCGGAAGGTCCAGGATGCTCTTCGACGGGCGCACCAGCGCGGAGGCCGCCACGAGCCCGGTCAGCTCGTCTATGGTGAAAAGGGTCTTCTCCAGGGGGGTGAGCGGCTCGACGTCGGTGCAGATCCCCCAGCCGTGGGAAACCACCGCCCGTATGTACTCCTCCGGCCATCCTGCGTTTCTCAGGATCTCCGGGGCCTTGTGGCAGTGCTCTTCGGGGTGGCGCTCGTAGTCGATGTCGTGCGCCAAGCCGATCACGCCCCACATTTCCTCATCCTCACCGTACTTCTTCGCCATGTGGCGCATCACCGCTTCCACCGCGAGGGAGTGCCTTCTCATCTGGTCGCTGGGGAGGTATTCCCCGATCAGTTTCCAGGTCGCCTCCCGGTTCGGTCTGCTACTCATAAACGTGCCTCCCTCGTGTTTAGTTCGGTTGGATCGTAGTCAAAAATGCCAACGATGTCAATCAGCTACCCCTTCGGCTCCAGCCGGGCGATCTTCGGCTCGTGCCCCTTCTTGTACACCATCAGCGTCCTCTTGAAGCTGATCACGATGTCGCCGTTTTGAGTGAAGCCGGTGGTCTTCACCGTCACGATGCCGAGATTGGGGCGGGATTTCGATTCCCTCTTGGAGAGGACTTCGGACTGGGAGTACAGGGTGTCCCCCTCGAAGAGCGGGTTGGGGAGGGTGACCTCGTCCCAGCCGAGATTGGCGAAGACGTTCTGGGAGACGTCGGTGACGCTCTGGCCGGTGACGATGGCCAGGGTGAGGGTGGAGTCAACGAGCGGCTTGCCGAACTCGGTCTGCTCCGAATAGTGCTGGTCGAAGTGGACCGGCGCGGTGTTCTGGGTCAGCAGCGTGAACCAGATGTTATCGGTCTTGGTGATGGTGCGCCCCAGCGGGTGGGGATAGACGTCGCCTACTTCAAAATCCTCGAAGAACCTGCCGCGCCAGCCTTCCTTGATTGCCATCTCGACCTCCGGTGTCTCTGTAGTGGGAGCGGCGTCCGCCGCGGTTCATCTCAATCCGTTACCGTCTGTGACCTCACATAAAGTACCAGACCGACCAGGGAAAGCGCTACGCCGGCCATCCCCGTCACGCCAGGCCATGCTCCACCAAGGAAAAGGATCTCGCCCAACAAAGAGAAGATCACTTCGGTGGATTGGGTGGCGTCGACGGCGGAGAGTTCAAAAGGGGTCTTGGCCAGGTGGCGCGCCTTGTAAAAGAGTGTGGTGGCGATCACACCCGAGAAGACGGCGACCACCGCCGTGTTGATCAACTGCCCTCCGGAGGGCGCGGGAGGCTGCACGCAGAGCGTGAGCACGATCCAGAACGGGATGGAACCGAGCACCATGATCAGGACACGGGCGACGCTGTCGTCGAGGACGGCTGCGCTGGCGTCGGTAATCGTGACGACCTTGCCGTGGCGCGCCTCCCAGATCAGTTGGTTCCCCAGCGGATAGGCCAACGCGGCCACCAGCACCGGCACCACGCCGAGCACCGTTTCCCGGATCGACGCCGCTGACGCCTGTTCGCACGTCACCAGGACTATGCCGATGAAGATAAGGGCGGTGAAGGCGATGCCGCGCCTCGGCACCCGCTTGCCGAACAAGAGCAGCACCAGCGGCGTGGCGAGGATGGTGGACTGCCAGGTGGTCGCCACCACCCAGCCGGGCGCGAAGGACGAACTGAAGGTCAATAGCGAATAGAACACGCCAAAGCCGATGCTGCCAGCCAGGGTCCAGAAGCACCAGTTGACCCGGAAGGCGGCGAAGACGCCCCGGAGCAGGCGCGAATTGCCCGCCAGCACCAGCCAAAGGCTCAGCATGAAAAACATGTAGAAGTAACGCAGGCTGGCGGTCCAGATCCAGTGGCCACCCTGAAGGCTCATGGCGCGATTGAGGACAAAGGTGCTGCTGAAGAAGAGGGCCGAACAAATGCCGATGAGAATAAGACGTGTCATTAGTACCCGAATTTGGTCAGTTGTCCCTGTCGCTGATTTTGCTATGTCTCTGTAGCGGAAAACGTCATCGAGGTAAAGTGAAAACGATGCACGTCATAGCCCCCCCGGCATCCTCGCGCACCCTTCCCGGCACCCTGCCCGCATCGCTTCGGTAAATGGCACAAAGTACCGCAAACACAGGTTTGACAGGGATTGGGGGCGGGGGCATTCTGCGTTGACAATAGTTGTCTATGATGATACTTTCCGACACGTTCAACGCTTTATACCTTATGCCCGGAAAGGTTCATCACGTGCATCTTTATAAGATTTTCCGTGCCTCATTCCCGAAAATCACAGCCGTCCTGCTGCTCATAGCGCTCCTTCTGCCCGCGCCCGCCTTTTCTCTAGATTCTGACGATTCACAGATCTTTATCACCGGGTTCAACGCCTATCAGAAAAGAGACTATAAGACCGCGATCGACAACATGTCAGGGCTGCTCAAGAAGTACCCGGACACGCCGCTCAAGGATATGGCGCTCTTCTGGCTTGCCAGGGCCAACTACAAGGTCGGCAACAACGCCGAGGCCGGCAAGTACATGGCGCAGTTTCTCCACGACTATCCCGAGAGCCCGCTGAAGGCGACGGTCGAGGGTGAACTGCTCCAACTTGCTGACAAGTACCAGAAAGGTCAGCCGATCGCCGCAACGTCGAAAGCCGCCGCGCAGCCTGTCACAGACAAGGCCGCCGAGAAGGCCGTTGCCGAGAAAGCTGCCGCCGAGAAAGCTGCCGCCGATAAAGCCGCTGTCGCGAAAGCAGCTGCTGACAAGGCTGCGGCTGAGAGCGCCGCCGCTGCGAAAGCCGCCGCCGAGAAGGCTGCCGCCGAGAAGGCTGCCGCTGAGAAAGCTGCCGCTGAGAAAGCTGCCGCTGAGAAAGCTGCCGCTGAGAAAGCTGCCGCTGAGAAAGCTGCCGCTGAGAAGGTAGCCCAGAAGACTGAGACAAAGAAGATGGCCAAGGCCAAAAAGCCCGCTGCGGAAAAGGGGAAATCGGCAGCTCTGCGCAAGAAGGCCATCGCGGCTTATAAAGACGTCATCGACCGTTATCCCGGCACTCCTGCCGCGTCCAACGCATCGGCCAAGCTGCTGCAGATGGGGATCGAATACCCCGCCGTCAGGAGGACCGGAACACCAGGCGCTGCGGGCGAGGTGACCCAGGTCTTCGAGATCGAAGTGGCCCAGTTCGCCGATCTCGATGTGGAAATCGGAGCTGCCGCCGAGACGCTGGAGGCAGGCAAGGCATTCGCTATCCCGATGGTCATCGTCAACACCGGCAACGGTAGCGACAGCTTCAATCTCGAGTCGGGGTTCCCGTCGGAGTACGGTTTCCATTTCGCCGCAGCATCCAATCCTGATGCCGCCATCAGCAAGACACCGGCTCTCGCCGTAGGGGAGAAGTTCCGGGCGCTGGGAGTCGGCACCATCCCGCGCGGCAATATCGACGGGCAGAAGAACAGCTACCCCGTGAAGGTCACCTCTTCTTTGGCGCGGGAGGCTTCCCAGACCAGGGAAATCGCCCTGGTAACTTCCGCTCCGCTGCTCAGGGGCGTGGTGAAGACGGATAAGACCAGGCTGTTGCCGGGGGAGAAGGTTGCTTACCGCATTTCCCTGCTCAACATCGGTAGTGCGGCGGCTCGCGGCGTAACCTTCCGGCTCAACTACCCGCCGCAGTATGAAGCCGTCGCGTTGCCCTCCGGATTCAAGCAGGAAGAGGGCGCACTGGTCATGGACGGCATGCGGCTCAAGTCCGGCGAGAGCCAGGACCTCAACGTCACCTTCCGGCTGAAGGAAGAGGCGCTGGCGGACCAGGAGTTGTTCGTCAGGGCGGACCTCCTCAACGGCGGCCTGAACAAGAAGGAATCCTTCGTGTCCGCCACGACGGTCGTGCAGCGGGTGAGCGGTGTCACCGCCAGGACCGGCGCCGGCAAGCTGGTGGTCATCCCCGGGCAGACCGTATCCGTTCCGCTCATCGTGACCAACACCGGCAACGCCAGGGAGGTCTTCTCCATCAAGGCGAGCGTCCCGGCCCAAGCCACCTACAACTTCTTCGAGGACGCGAACCGTGACGGCAAGCGGCAGGCAAGCGAGCCGATCATCAACCATGTCGGCCCCCTGTCCCCCAAGGAAGAGGCGTATGTCGTCCTTGAGATCGAGACACCGGCAAGCGCGGCCGACGGGGCTGTGGCTTCCGCCTCGGTCCGGTTCGAATCGGAAAACGCGGGCGACCGCTCCGCCGCCGTCCACCTGCAGCTCGCCTACTCCCGGCCGGTGCTGGAATTGAGTCTGGCGGCCCGTGGCGGCAAGCTCAAGCCGGGCGAGGTCTCTTCGCTGGAGCTCAACTGCGTCAACCGCGGCTCGAACCTCGCCAAGCAGGTCATCCTGCAGAGCGCCCTTCCGCCCCAGCTCGAACTGGTCGCGGCGGACCCGTCCTTCAGCAGGTTCGATAACGGCATATATGTCTGGCGCATCGACGAACTCGGCGCTGGCGAGAAGCGCAACATCAAGGTAACCTATCGTGTCAAACCGGGTATCGCCGTCGGCACCAGCGTACAGATGAAGAACTCGCTGACCTACCAGGACCTCCTCGGGAACAGGTACTGAGATGGCAAACCGCCGCATCGTCACCCTCGGCACTCTCCTTTCGCTTGCCTGCGGCACTGCCGGGCACGCGGAAGAGATGCTGCTCTATACGCCCAAAGAGACCACCGGCGCGGACGCACCGGCGTCTCCCAGGGAAGGGGTCCTGGTCCGGACGGTGACCGTCAAACGCGGAGACACGCTCGCCAAGCTCTCCAGAAAGCACATTGGGGTGTCTGACTACTTCCCCCAGATGCTCGTCTTCAACAGGATCAAGAACCCGGACCTGATTCACCCCGGTGAGAAGCTGCTGGTCCCGGTGCCTCCGGGGCGGCCGGGCAAGACGAAAACCCGCAGCAGCCATGCCGGGCGCCGGACAGCGGCGAAGCAAGCCACCCCGGGCGAGTCAACCCCCGCCAAGCCGGGCGAACAGGATCTTTTTCAGATGGGCCAGCGGGCATATCTGGGCCATGACTACCGCGAGGCCCTGGCCAGGTTCAACGATTTTTTACGTGCATTTCCTCGTTCCAGGTTCGCCGCGGATGCCTCCCTGTACCGTGCGGACTGCTTCCTTCACCTGTCCGGGGAGTAAGTAACCGCCTCTTCCGCCCGCCTCCAGACCCACACCGATGCCGCAACCTCCGCGGGAGTACCTGTTGCTGAAGCACTCTGCCCGGTACAGATCCTGCCGTCAGAGGTGCGACCTGGGGGGGATGGTAGGAATTGCTGTGTAATGATATGTAATTATTGTGTTTTTCGAATGGAGGATTCCAGAATGGAAAAAGCGATAGCGTTCCAGGTAGCTGCAGGTGCCAGCCAGGTTTTAGGAGTGTGCGAGAAGGCGGAGTTCGCCTGCGCCGAGCTTTACCATCACTTCGCCAACCAGTTCAAGGACGATCGTGAGATTTTTTACATCTGGCTGAAGAGCGCCCTGGAGCGTGAGAACCGGGCCAGGCTCCTGACCCTGGTCGGGAAGCTGGCGCTGGACGATGTGATAGCGGGGGTGCATCTGGAGTTGGCGGAGGCAGAGGAGGTCCTTGCCAAGGTCCGCGCCTCGCTGGACGTGGTAAAAGAAGAGCCCCCCGAGGTCCGGGAGGCTCTCCAGCTTGCCATGGACCTGGAACGGACCCTGGACCGGATCACGATAGAGAAGGTGGTGCAGTTCACCGAATCGTACCAGAAGTGGTTCCTGTCCATCATGAACCGCGATCAGATGGAGCTTTTGCAGAATGCCTACAAACAGCACGGCCGGGACTGACCCGGCCGCTGAGATCTGCATAAAGTCTTGAGGGCGCGAACGGCTACCGCGTTTCCTGCTTGTAGCCGTTCAATTTTGCCAGCTCCCGCACCAGCGGATCAACCTTGCGGTCCGTGATGAAGATCCTCCCCCCTTTGGCGTCGTTGAGCATCACGCCTGCCATCCGCACACCGTATCCCTTTTCCCACAGCGACCACAGGTCCTGCTCGCCGTAGCGCCCCGCGACGTCCAGCCGGTTAAACAGCTTGTCGGACAGGCTCTGCAGATCGTCGTGGTCCTGTATCGCTATTACTTGATACCCCTTGGCTTCCAGCAGGTTGGTGAGCGAATCGCCCAGGGGGTCTCCCTGGAAACGCGCCAGCACGTAACGCCTGCCGTTCTTCTCGAAGTAGCGGTACACGGGGATTTCCAGCCGCACCCCGTTGTTGTCGTCGGCATAGAGGTCGATGCTCTTGTCAGTCTGGAACCTGATGCCCAGGGCTTCCAGCAGCGCGTCCGCTATCCCCCTGGGATCCTTCTCCGGAATCTGGTACAGCACGCTGTCGTCCGGCCTCCCGGTGATGATGGGGGCGGTGGACGGCGTCTCCACCAGCTTGAAGCCGTGTGACGCAAGGAGACGGACCAGCGCCTGCGGGGTGGCGGGACGCTTGCCCGGGACCTTGAGCAGGGTGATGTCCTGGCGCAGCAGGCTGTCCTGGCTCTTCTCTATCTTGAAGTCCGCCTGAACGATGACCTTGCAGTCGGTACCGAAGTCGACCAGGAAGTCCTCTTCGAAGGAATAGAAGCGGGCGGCGTTCAAGAGGGCGCGGTAAAAGGCGCGGGGATTGTCAGGGCGCTCCGACACAACGCTCAACTGCGGGTTTTTCTCCTGGAGCAGCGACTTCACCAGCGGCGGAAGCGAGCCGCCGGCGTCGACGAGGATGGTGCCGCCGTCCTGGCCAGCCAGCACCGGGTAACGCTGCGGGTCGAGCGACAGGGAGAAGGCGCTGGAGAGGTAATCGAGCTGGGCCTTGCTCGACGGCGCGTCGGGAACGAGCTGGGGCCAGACCTTCGCCGCGTCCTGCACCGCCTCCGGGTTGCTTGCCGGACCCGGCAGGCCCGCCGGTTGCGTCGCGGGTGCCTTGAAGAACATGACGGTGGCGCCCTGGGCCTCGTTGGTGCCCCTGCCCGGTTTGGCGGCCGCTATCTTGGTGGTCCGGCGCGTCTTTGGCTTGTGACCGGCCGGGTCGATCGGGATCAACAGTGTGGTTCCCACCTGCAGCCTGCGGATGTCCGCGAGGTGATTGGCGGCCTGGACCCTGAGGGCCACCGCATCGGCCCGGTCCCCGGTGATGCCGTACTCCCGGGCCAGCACACGGTACAGGAAGTCGCCCCGTTTCACCTTGTAGGTGACCGTCCCGGAGCCCTTCGGGGCCGGTTTCGTTTTCGGGGCGGGAGCCGGCATGGGGTACTTCTTGGCCAGGGCTGCCGGTTCGATTTCGAACTTCTTGTCGATGGAATACGAGGTTAACGGAAAAGCGGCCAGCAGGATCAGGGCCAGGCCCAGCTGCTTCTTGTCGAGACTAACCAGCATGCAAACTCCCGATTGAAATGGTTACGCCAAATGCAATGACATGACAAAACTACGTGTAGGTGATTGTCGCCGTGGAGCCTTACTTAGCGCCCGGTCCCGGGAAGCTGCAGCACGACCCCCCGGACAAGCCGGTCCGCCGCGTCGCGGTAGATCGCGATTTCGGCGCCGTTACCGGCTTTTCTGGTTTCCACGGTGAGACCTCTCTCTTCTCTTGTCTCCCCTTTGCCGGGAAGGTCGGCCCCGGTTGCCTCCTTGAAGTAGCTCTTTAAAAGGGTCTCGTCGAGTGAACCTTCCCCGTCGGCGAGTACCTGGATCGCTCTGACCGTTCCCTGCTCACGGTAGATCCTGAACTGCTTACCGCCTCCCCGGTACAGCTCCCATCCGGGATGGGCCGCTGCGTAGGCGGCATCGGCGGGTACCTTCGGGACGAAACCGGGGAGTGCGGCCTTGGCTTTGCGCGCCGCCGGGGCAGGCTGCGCCGCCGGAGGAGCGGGTGGGACTGCGGCCGGGGCGGGATGCGCCGCGGGAGGAGCGGGTGCCACGGCTACCGGGGGGAGGGCGCTCCGGGGCGCGGGAGGCGCCGGTTCCGGCTTTGACCGCTGCCAGACCACGACCCCCATCGCAAGTACCAGAATGCCGAGACCCACAAGAGCGGTGGTGAGCCTCCGCGGGTTCCTGCTGATCTCCGTGTCGGAGGATAGGGGCGTTTCATCTTCTTCTTCCAGCGCCTCGCCGCACAGCTCCGGCGGCTTGCGGTAGATCTGATCCGGAGTCGGGTACAGAGACTTGCGGGGGCTCGACGGTTTGGCGGCGCGCGGCACGGCCGTTTCGGATTGGGGCTCGGGAGCCGGGGGGGTGGGCGCCGCCTGCACGGTCTCCAGCGGCGGGAGTGGCGGGGGCGGCACAGGAGACGGCTCCGGTGCGGATGCTAAAAAAACGATCTCGTCCGCGGGCGCGGTTGCTTCGAACACTGGCGGGGGGGGCGCTGTTGCCTCGATGACGGGACCGCGCACTGGCTGGTCCGGCCACAACGTGGCGAGGTGCGGCTCGAAGGCTGCGTCGTCAAAGTCGGGAATCTCGAATTCGGCCTTTTCATCTATTACGAAGAGGTCGGGAAGGTCGGCAAGGTCGGAGAGGTCGGAAAAGTCGGTCGAAGTCCTGGGCTGCACCCCGAAAACGGCTTCCGCCGTCAGCAGTTGCATCACATCTTCGCTCAGGCGCGAGGTGGGGAGGGCGAGGTTGAAGGCGCGGTCAAAGCCAGTAGGCGGGCTTCCCGGCGGCTCCCCGTCAGCGAGGAGGACCAACTGCACCGAGGGGTCGGCGACCAGCGCCCTGGTCTGGGCGGCGATCTCCTCGCCCGGTACCCCGTCGAGGCTGCTTTGGATGAAGACGTAGTGCGGGTGTTCCTTGGGCAGACGCCTCATGGCACTGGGGAGGTCCGTCTCGAAGGTGAGGCTTTTCGGAGACTGAATGCGCAGGCTCTCGATAAGATCGAGTGCACGTTCATCACTGGCTATGAAGAAGATTTCAGCCATCGCAATAACCATTACATCTGCATGAGGGATATAGAAAGTATCTGTAAAAGGTTACATGTTGTCGTGCCGTCTGTATCTGAAGTGTAAGATGCTGTTTGTTTTTAATATAAAATCCTGCAAAGTCAAAATTATTTTAAACTAATACCGCAAATAAACCCTCATTACTTTGGTGACTTTGACTGGACGCGGGACGATAAAAGTCAATCGCGTTCTGGCAAAGTACCTTGCGCGCGAGGTCGAGGTCGAGCGTGTCGAGTATGAGGCGCAGGTCCCGGTCGTGGTAGGGGCGCGGGGCGCGGGTAGAGGGGAGGTCGGTGCCAAACATGAGGGCATCCGGGTTGGCGCGGCAGATATCCCTGACCGCGCCGGCCACGTCGAAGTCGACCCTGCCAAAGCCGGTGGCCTTCACGCGGACACCGCGCTCCACGAGCGACAACAGGGCGGGAAGTCCGCTGCCGGAGAGCCCGAGGTGGTCGATGCTTACGGCGGGAAGCCGGGACAGTATGGGGGCGAGCGCGGGGAGTTCGCGGGAGTCGACGTAGAGCTCGACGTGCCACCCTGCCAGTTCGTGGACCCGGCGTGCCATCCGCTCCAGGTGCTCAACCTTTTCCGAGCCCCCCCGCTTGATGTTGAAGCGCACCGCGCGCACCCCCACCCCGTTCAGGCGCAGCACCTCTTCGTCGCTCACCCCCGCCGGCAGCTGGGTCACCCCGACGAAACAGGGCCCAAGCGTCGCGAGGGCGTCTTCCAGGTAGGACTGGTCCATGGCCTGGAACGAACCGGAGACGATGGCCCCCCCGGCGAGGTGCAGGTTGGCGGTGCGCCGCAGGTAGTCCTCGCAGGTGAAGTCGTCGGGAAGGAACCCCTGGTTCTCCACCAGCGGAAACCGGCGGTCGATGATGTGGAAGTGGCTGTCGAAGACCGGGATGTCCATCTGCTGCCTCCTTGTCAGTGGCGCCGGGTGACGTCCTGGTTGGGGCCGATCTGGAGGCTCGCCTTGGCGATGAAGATCTCGCGCAGGAAGCAGACCAGCCCCGACACCATCAGGATCATCCCGAAGATGAACAGCAGTGCGACCGGGAGCGAAATGTCGTAGCGAAGGTAATCGCCGATGAAGAGCATGGCGATGACGGTGCAGACCAGCACAGCGGTGGCGGTGCACAAGAAGATCGCGTGACCGATGAGATCGGCGCGGCGCTTGAGGACGGCGAGGGCGAGGTGCAGCCGGGGGATCGCGTCGGGGCCGGCGCCTTCCAGTTTGGCCTCGTGGTAACGGGCGCGGTCGATGACGCGGGCGAGCCGGTTGGTCATCACGCTCAGCATGGTGCCGATCGCGGTGAGCAGGAAAACGGGCGCGACAGAGAGCTGGATGACGTGGGCCATGGTGCCGATGGTCTGAGTATCGCGCAGCATCTGATCTCTTCTCCTTGGTGTGTCTCTTCAGGTCTCAAACTGTTGTTCGAGTTCGGCCCTGAACTGGTCCATGTCGATCCCCTTGAGCCTGATCAGGTCCTTCATGACGGGATCGAGCATGGCGTTGGCGGTGTTGAGCGCTGTCCTCTTGGCGCGGATCTCCCGCAGCGCCTTTTCACGCCCCTCGTTGCTCAAAAGCAGGTCGGAGCGCTCGTTGTAGAAACGGTGGATCAGGAAGTTCCTGGCCTTGAGCGCCTTCCTGAGCGCGTGCACCGACTCGTCTGTGAAGCCCACCTTCTGCTTGATCTCCTCCATGAGGCGCCCCATGGTCTGGGCCCCCAGCGACTCCATCGATCCCCGGAACTGGTCCTCGGTCAGGTCGCCGTCGCTCAGGTCAATGAGGAGCGTCACTATGAAGGATATGTACAGCTCGATCCTCTGGCAGTCCTGGACCGCCGCCCCAATCTCGAGATAGATGGGGTTGAGTGCTGTGACGTCGATTCTGGGTCCCTGCATGGCACCACCTTCTGGCGTGGTCCGGCCGGAAGCGGCCGGCAGATGAATCCATAACACAATTCTTGACCGCCATAAACAGGTAATTGCAGGTATGGTGCGGGAACAGGAGTGACGGGTTGATCGCGCGGGCCTCAGAAGGGGGGGCGCCACCAAGCCCTGTTTGTAAATAAAGGCTATTGGACGGAAAGGTGTGACACCTCCCCCCGGAGA
The DNA here is from genome assembly GCF_019063845.1 of Geomonas subterranea. Taxonomy (NCBI): domain Bacteria; kingdom Pseudomonadati; phylum Thermodesulfobacteriota; class Desulfuromonadia; order Geobacterales; family Geobacteraceae; genus Geomonas; species Geomonas subterranea. Next base: position 2,914,926 of record NZ_CP077683.1, on the reverse strand, counting down.
ATACCGGGGAATCTTGTACGTGATCCCCCCTCCCCCTGCGGGAGGGGGACGGGCGAGGACCTCTCTGGAGGCAAGGATTTCCCCAGAAGGCGAGACCTCTCTATAAGGCGAGTATCTCCCCAGAAGGTGAGTAGTCTCACGGAAGGCGAGGGATCTCGCCCATGGGGAGAGGTATGTGACGCTATGTGTCGGAGGGATCAATGCGGCCGGGTTTTTAACGGCGCGCGTGATGAACAGATGTCCGGCTGCGGCCGGTGGTCGATCGGGCGGGCGCGCCGAACGCTCGCGCCACGATAACTCCTTGAATTGGCAACATTTTTCATGTGCATTGCCGCTGGCGTGTACTCATGTGGAAGGTGGCGTCATAGCCAAAAGAGGTAGCGGCACTGATCGGCGCGGCACAATGTCGCGTGGTCACTATGCTTTTTTATGGTGCGGTAGAAAAAAACTCTGCTATAATCACTCGGTTTTCATTAATCTTGCCAGCCCCGGATCTTTATTGGGGATGCATATAGAGAAGAAACGACCGGCCCTGCCGGAGTTACCACAAACTGGGCGCGAACGGTGCCTTGGTCCTGATGCGACCGGCTCCCGCGACCCTCAAAGGAAAGGGAACAACGTATTTATGTCAAAGAAGATGCTGATTAACGCACTGCACGCTGAAGAGGCGCGCGTGGCGATCGTCGAGGACGGCCGCCTGGTGGACCTGGATGTCGAGATCGCCGGCAACGAACAGACGCGCGGCAACGTCTACAAGGGGGTGGTGGTCCGCGTTGAGCCCGGGCTGCAGGCCGCCTTCGTGGACATCGGTCTCAAGAAACTCGGATTCCTGCAGATGGGGGAATTGCACCCGGAGAACTGGAAGTGGCGCGACGACATCCCCGAGGAGCAGCGTCACCGTCGCCCCCGCATTCAGGAAGTACTGAGAAGGGGGCAGGAGCTGATCGTCCAGGTGGAGAAGGGGGAGCGCGACAACAAGGGGTCGGCCCTCACCACGTACGTATCGCTGCCGGGACGCTACATGGTGTTGATGCCGGGGAGCGACTCCGCCGGCATCTCCCGCAAGGTGGAAGCCGAGGGTGAGCGCAAGAAGCTCAAGGAAATCATCGCCGAGATGACCATTCCCGAAGGGTACGGCTACATCATCCGTACCGAGGCCATGGGGCGCACCCGCGATGAACTGCAGAAGGACCTGGACAACCTGGTCGCCCTGTACGAGGGGATCAGGGAGAGAGGGGCGGGGCTTAAGGGGGCCGGCATGGTCTACCAGGAGTCCGCGCTGATCATCCGGACCATCCGCGACTACTTCTCCGCTGACATCGACGAGGTCCTGGTCGACAGCAAGGACGTCTTCAAGGACGTGCGCGACGCGCTGAAGGAGATAGATCCCGCCTTCGAGAAACTGGTCAAGATGCACCAGGAGAAGCGCCCCATCTTCTCACGCTACCAGTTGGAAGAGCAGATCGACCTGATCTACGAGAAGAAGGTGCCGCTCAAATCCGGGGGCTCCATCTTCATCGAGCCGACCGAGGCGCTGGTCTCCATCGACGTCAACTCAGGCAAGTCCACCGGCGAGAAGGGGGTCGAGGACACCGCGTTCAAGACCAACCTGGAGGCCGCCGAGGAGGCGGCGCGCCAGTTGAGGCTGCGCGACCTGGGCGGGCTTATCGTCATCGACTTCATCGACATGCGCGACAGAAAGCACAACGCCGAGGTGGAGAAGACCCTCAAAAGCGCGCTCAAGGCGGACAAGGCGCGGGTCAACGTGGCGCGTATCTCCGAGTTCGGGCTCCTGGAGATGTCCCGCCAGCGCATCCGCCAGACCCTGAACCAGGCGAGCACGCTCGAGTGCCCCCATTGCGACGGCAGGGGGAAGGTGAAGTCGGTCGAGGCGATGGCGCTTTCCTTCCTGAGGAAGGTGCATGCCGCCGCCGCCAAGGGGACCGTCGGCGAGGTGGTGGGAAGCCTGCCGCTGGAAGTCGCCTATTACCTTTTGAACCGCAAGCGTCACGAACTCTCCCAGATCGAGCTCGATTACGACATCGAGGTCACGGTGAAAGGGAAGCCCTCCTACCTGCTGAACCAGATGGAACTCGAACTGGTCAAGCGGGAGAAGCTGCCGCAGGAGGAGTTGCCGCAGGAAAAGCCGGCTCACGGCAAGGCCCCCGCCAAGGAGGAGTCCGCCGAGTCTGCCGCCGAAGGGCGCAAGAAAAAGAAGAGAGGGAAGAAGGCGCAGGAACCGGAGGCCGCGGTGCACGCCGAGGCGGTGCCTGTCGCGTTGGTAGAGGAGCCCAGCGGCGCGGAGCACGTGGTGATGTCGGAAGCGGAGCCGGAGGAGCACAAGAAGAAGCGCCGGCGCAAGCGCAAGCGGGGCAAGGGGGGAGTCGCCGAGGCCGCCGACGCAACTCCCGACGAGCTTTCCGAGCCGGGCGCGGTGGTGGAGCAAGCCCCGGCGCACGCCGCGGAGCAGGCGCACTCTGAAACCGCTGAAGAGGTGAAGAAGAAGCGTCGCCGCAAGAGACGGCGCGGCAAAGGTGGCCACGAGGCATCCCCGGCGGCAGAGCTGGCGCAGGGTGAGGTCCCGCTGACGGGGGGCGCCCTGCCCGTGGAGGCCGTGCCTGTCGCCGAGGCCGCTATCCCGGCCGGTGAGCCTGCCGAGAAGAAGCCGGCGCGCAAGAGAAGAGGGCGCGGCAAGGGAGCCACAGCGGAGGGGGCGCCCGAAGCGGTTGTCGCAAGCGTGGCCTCCGCGAGCGCTCCGGCGGAGACACCTGCCGAGCAGCGGCCGGCCGGCGAATCCGAGCCTGCCGAGGCGGCCAAGCCCGGTACGAAGGGACGTGCTCCCCGTAAAACGAAGGATGTCGTCGAAGCTGCAGCTGCACCCGCTGCAGCAACCGCCGCACTGGCGGCCGAGCCCGCCGCGCAGGAGAAGCCGGCTCAGGCAAAAAGGGGCAGAACTGCGAAACCCGCGGCTTCGGAAGAGGCTGCAGCAGCTTCCACAGCGACCGCCGAAACGCCATCTGCCAAGCCCAAGGCCGCCAAGGCAGCCAGAAAGCCCCGGGAAGCCAAAAAAGTTGCGGAGCCCAAGGCGGCGCAGGCAGCCAATGAGCCGAAGGGGGATACAGCGCCCAAGGCCGCTCAGGAGCCTAAGCAAGAGAAGCCCGTGAGGGGCGCCAAGGCTGAGAAAGAGCCGAAGCAGGCGAAGACCGCCAAAGCGTCCAAGGCACCCGGCGCAGGCGCCGGTACTGTCGAGGCGCACCCCGCCGAAGCGGCTCCGGCCACGGGAAAGGCTCCTGCCAAGGAGAAGGCTCCCGCCAAGGAGAAGGCTCCCGCCAAGGAGAAGGCTCCCGCCAAGGAGAAGGCTCCCGCCAAGCGCGCCAGGAAAGCTGCGGAGCCCGCTGCGGCCGAGGAGAAGCCCAAGAAGCCGCGGGCTCCTCGCAAGAAAAAAGAAGAGACCCCTGCTTGATACGAGAGGACGCAATGAGGACACTCCTGGCGGTCGTCATCGTCCTTTGCTGTGCCATGCCTGCCTCGGCGGGTAGGGTGGAAGAGCTGACGCCGTATTTCTCCACGCAGTACTTCACCTGGCAGGAGCGCATAGACGGCAGAAGGCTGTTGAAGGAAGAGGGACCCCTCTTCTCGGTGGGCGCCCGCCTGGGTGCTGTCACCGATTCGTCACTGACGGTGAGGGGGAAGGCGGAGTTGTTCGGCTCCGAGGTCGGTTACCGGGGCGAAACGCAGGCGCCGAATCCGGCCCCGGTGCACACCCGGGTCACCTACCTCGGCACCGAGGCGGAAGCCGACCTTGGCTACCGTCTGCGTCCCGCGGTCATCGTCGTAGAGCCGTTCGGCGGCATCGGCTACCGCTACTGGCTCAGGGACCTGCAGGATAGCCGCACCTCCGACGGCACCCAGGTCTCCGGCTATACCGAGGAATGGATGGTGGGGTACTGCCGCCTGGGCGCCCGCGCCGCAACCACTGCGGCGGGGATGAATCTCGTTGCCGCGGGGGCGCCAAGTTCCCCTTCTATGTGGGAAATACCATCGACTTCGCCGGCAGCGGCGAGACCACCTTCCATCCCAAGGGTAGGTGGAGCGGCTTCGCGGAGGCGGGTGGGAGTTACCGCTCCTTCACCATGTCGGTCTACTACGAAGGCTTTCGTTTCCAGCGTTCCGACCTCAAGATGGTCCAAGGGACCGCGTACTTCCAGCCCGATTCCTCGTCCGACATCTTCGGCATGAGGCTTGGCTGGACTTTCTAACTTCCGGCACAACGGTCTTCGATGGAGCAGGCAATCTACATAGCCCTCTTGGGCGCCCTCGGCTGCTTGTCACGCTATTTTCTCTCCGGTTTCGTGTACCGGGTCTGCGGCAACGCGTTTCCCTATGGCACCCTTGCCGTCAACGTAATCGGGGCATTCCTGATCGGGCTCATCATGGAGTTCTCGATCAGGAGCGCCCTCGTCCCCCCCACACTGCGCTTCGCCCTCACCGTAGGCTTCCTCGGCGGGCTTACCACCTTTTCCACCTTCAGCCTCGAAACCTTCCGTCTGATCGAGGAGGGGGCGCTGCTGCTCGCCTTCGCCAACATCATGCTGAGCGTCGTCTCCTGCCTTGCCTGCACCTGGCTCGGCATCATGGTGGCGCGCTGGCTGTAGCCAAAGGCCGAAAGACGTGGCGGATGCATCCCGCTTTCGCGCTCTCCGTGATTCTCACGCGGGCGCGTGACCCCCTCCCCCCGGAGTGGGAGGCTGGAAGGTTGGGAGGGCGCAAACTACCCAGAAGGAGCCACATATGAAGGACAGGGACATGACCTTGGAGAGTGACAGGAAAGGGATGCTGGGCGAGCAGGTGCTGCTCAGGATCTTCATTGGAGAGCGGGACAAGCACAAGCACATCCCGCTGTACGAGGCGCTGGTGGAACTGTTCCGCACCAAGGGCTTCGCCGGCGCCACCGTGCTGCGCGGCGTGGCCGGGTTCGGTGCGCACAGCATGTACCACACCGACCGCCTGCTGCGGCTCTCCACCGACCTCCCCATGGTGATCGAGGTGGTTGACGAGAGGTCGCGGGTGGAGGCCGTTCTTCCCACCGTGGAGGAGATGATGGACGGCGGCATGATCACCCTGGAAAAGGTGCAGGTGTGGCGCTACGCCAAGAAACGCTCCGCTTGAAACGATGAACCCATCTGCTACACTCTCACCTGTTCATGAAAAGGAGTGGATAGATGGGTATATTAGAAAATCTGACCCCCCAGTGGATCGAGAGCCAGTACGAGCTCTGGAAGCAGAACCCCCAGCAACTCTCCGAGGAGTGGCGTGCCTTCTTCACCGGTTTCGAGCTGGCGGATGCACGGTCCGCCGGCGCCGCGCCCCCCACGGGAGACGAGGCACTTAAACAATCCGCAGTACAATCACTCATCTACCGGTACCGGGACATCGGGCACCTCCTCGCCTGCACCGATCCCCTTTCCCCATGCAAGATAGAGCATCCCCTGCTCTCCCTTTCCGCCTTCGGGCTGGAGCCGTCCGACCTCGAGCAGACCTTCGTCACCAGGCGCTTCATGAGAAGGAGCGCCAAGCTAAAGGAGATCCTGCAGGTGCTGCGCAGCACCTACTGCGGTTCGGTCGGCGTCGAGTTCATGCACCTGCAGGACCCGGACGAGCGCCAATGGCTCATCGACCGCATGGAGCCAGGCGGAAACCGCGGGTTCTTCACGCCGGAGCAGCGCCTTATGCTGCTCAAGAAGCTCAAGGAAGCCGCGCTGTTCGAGCGCGAGCTGCACAAGAGGTTCCCCGGGCAGACCAGGTTCTCCCTCGAGGGGGGAGATATCCTCATTCCCCTGCTCGATGCCGCCGTCGCCAAGGCCGCCTCGCTCGGCGTAACCGACGTCGTCTTCGGGATGCCGCACCGCGGCCGCCTCAACGTCCTTTGCAACATCTTCGGGATGCCCTACGAGAACATGTTCGCCGAGTTCGCCGACAACGCGGAGTACGGCGTGGTGGGCGAGGGTGACGTGAAGTACCACAAGGGATTCTCGGTCGACCTTCCCGTCGGGGAGGGCGGTTCCGTGCATCTCACCCTCACCTCCAATCCCAGCCACCTGGAAGCGATCGACCCGGTGGTGCAGGGGAAATGCCGCGCCCGGCAGGACCGGATCGGCGAGGCCGGGGAGACCCGGGTGCTGCCGCTGCTCATCCACGGGGATGCCGCCTTCTCCGGCCAGGGAGTGGTCGCCGAGACGCTGAACCTGTCGCAGCTGGCCGGCTACCGGACCGGGGGCACCCTTCACATCGTGCTCAACAACCAGATCGGCTTCACCACCAGCGCCGCCGATGCCCGCTCCAGCCACTACGCGACCGACGTCGCCAAGATGGTCCAGGCCCCGGTCTTCCACGTCTACGGCGACGACGCCGAGGCGGTGATCCACGTAACCGAGCTTGCCGTCGCCTACCGGGACCGCTACCGCAAGGACGTGGTGGTCGAGGTGATCTGCTACCGCAGGCACGGGCATAACGAAGGTGACGAGCCTTACTTCACCCAGCCCCTCATGTACCAGCAGATCAAGCTTCGTCCGCAACTCCACTCGCTCTACGAGATGGAGCTTTTGGGTGAAGGATTCCCGGAAGAAGAGCTGAAGGCGATCGAGAACGAGGTCGCGCAGCGCCTGTCGCAGGCGGGCGAGCGCCAGGCCGCACCGGTGGAATCCGCTTTCCTGGCACGCTGGAGCGGCATGAAACCCGGTGTGGCCAAGGTCGCGGTACCCACCTCGGTCGCCGCCGACACTCTGCTCGACCTCTCCGGGCGACTGTCCCGCATTCCCGAGGGATTCCAGCCGCACCCCAAGGTGGTCGGGGTGCTTCAAAAGCGCCACGACGCCATCACCAAGGGGGGACCGCTGGACTGGGGAAACGTTGAGAGCCTCGCCTATGCCTCGCTCCTTTCCTCGGGCGTTTCGGTCCGGCTTTCCGGCCAGGACGTCCGCCGGGGCACCTTCAGCCATCGGCACTCCACGCTTTTCGATCAGCAGACCGGCGAGACCTACCTGCCGCATTGCAGCGTGCTGGACAAGGGTGCGCGCTTTTGCGCCTTTGACAGCATGCTGGCGGAGTTCTCGGTGCTCGGCTTCGAGTACGGCTATTCACTCGAGGCCCCGGACGCGCTCACCATCTGGGAAGCCCAGTACGGCGATTTCGTCAACGGCGCGCAGGTCATCATCGACCAGTTCCTTGTGAGTGGCGAGGCGAAGTGGGAACGCTCAAGCGGCCTGGTGCTGATGCTGCCGCACGGGTACGAGGGGCAGGGGGCGGAACACTCCAGCGCCCGCATCGAGCGTTTCCTGGAACTTGCCGCTGCGGGAAACATCCAGGCGGTCTATCCCACCACCCCGGCCCAGCTCTTCCACGTGCTGCGGCGCCAGATGCTGCAACCCTTCCGCAAGCCGCTGATCCTTTTCACGCCGAAGAGCCTGCTGCGCCATCCGGACTGCGTCTCCCGGCTGGAGGAGCTCAGCTCCGGCAGTTTCCGCGAAGTGATCGCGGAGCCCGCCGTGGGGGAGTCGGTGCGCCAGGTACTGATCTGCAGCGGCAAGATCTACTACGATCTCCTGGGGCGCATCAGGAAGGACCAGTTGCAGGGACATGCGCTGTTGCGTATCGAGCAGCTCTACCCGCTTCCGGTCGAGCAGTTGCGGGACGAGTTGCAGCGTTATCCTGCCGGCGCCCGTTTCACCTGGGTGCAGGAGGAGCCGCGCAACATGGGGGCGTGGCGCTTCATTCACGAGTCTCTCATCGAGCTTTTGGGGGGCGTGCCGAGGTACGTCGGCCGTCCCGATGCCGCAGCACCCGCCTCCGGCTCGCACCGCCTGGACCGCGTGGAGCAAGAGCGCATCGTTGATGAAGCGCTGAAAATCTGAAACAGGGTCTACGGCCTGTGTTCTACGTTCTACGTTCACCCCGCAAGCCCCTTACGATAATTGCTTCGAAACGCAGCATTCCCGTCAACGTAGAGACAGAACGCGTGGAACGAGTAGTGTGAAGGCCGTTAACGTAGAACATAGAACGTAGAATAGCAGTTAGGAACGTAGAACGCAGAACAGCAGTTAAGGGGAGAAGCGAATGGATATCAAGGTTCCGGCGGTTGGCGAGTCGGTCTACGAAGCGGTCATCGCCAGGTGGCTCAAGAAGACGGGGGATGTCGTCGCGAAGGACGAGCCGCTGTGTGAGATAGAGACCGACAAGATTACCCTCGAGGTCACCTCCGAGGCGGACGGCGTCCTGAGCATCACCGCGGCTGAGGGCGAGACCGTCAAGATCGGTGCCGTCATCGGCAGCATCGACGCGCGCGGCCCCGGTGCTGAGGCCAAGGAAGGTGCCGGGACCGTAGCCGCCGGCAAGCCCGCCGCCAGTCCGGAGGCGAAGCCGGTAACGGCCGCTCCCATGTCACCCTCGGGAAGAAAGCTGGCGCGCGAACTTGGCGTCGAGCCCGGAGACGTCCAGGGAAGCGGGCGCGGCGGCCGCATCACCAACGCCGACCTCATGAAGGCGCAGGGGACAAAGGCCGAGGCCGAGGTCGCCGAGCCCCCCCCGAAAGCTCCGGCGGCACCAGTTCCCCCGACGGCACCGGTTCCATCGGCCGCACCCGCCGCGTCCCCCAAATCCGCCACCCCGGCAGACCTGGAGGGACGTGTGCTGCGCAAGCCCATGTCGCAGATAAGAAAACGCATCGCCGAACGCCTGGTCTCCGTCCGCCAGAACACCGCCATGCTCACCACCTTCAACGAGGTGGACATGAGCGAGGTCCTCAAACTCAGGAAAAAGCACGGCGAGCACTTCCAGAAGCGCCACGGCGTGAAGCTCGGCTTCATGTCCCTCTTCGTGAGGGCCTGCTGCGCCGCGTTGCAGGAGTTCCCGGACGTGAACGGCAGCATCGACGGGGGCGACATCGTCTACCACAACTACTGTGACATCGGCATCGCGGTGGGGAGCGAGCGCGGCCTGGTGGTGCCGGTATTGCGGGGCGCGGAAAAGCTGAGCCTCGCGCAGATCGAGCAGGGCATCGCGGAGTTCGCTGAGAAGGTGCGCGGCAACCGGATCGCCCTCTCCGACCTCGAGGGGGGGACGTTCACCATCTCCAACGGCGGCATCTACGGCTCCATGCTCTCCACCCCGATTCTGAACCCGCCCCAGTCCGGGGTGCTCGGCATGCACAACATCCAGGAGCGCGCGGTGGTGGTGGATGGGCAGGTCGTGGTCCGTCCCATGATGTACCTGGCGCTCTCCTACGACCACCGCATCGTGGACGGCAAAGGGGCCGTCGGCTTTCTGAAGCGGGTCAAGGAATACATCGAGGATCCGGAGGAGATGCTGCTGGAATGTTGAAGTGGCGGCACCGGTTCCCCCTCCCCAACCCTCCCCCTCCGGGGGCGGGAGCACTCTCTCCTCTTCCGGTGGGAGCACTTTCTCCTCCCCCCGGAGGGGGAGGCCGGGAGGGGGGACGCTTTAGCGACGTTAACGCTGCACCAATTGCTGTGGAGGGAAACATGTCCGAAGAAATTTTCGATCTCATAGTCATCGGCGCCGGCCCCGGCGGATACGTCGCCGCCATCAGGGGCGCCCAACTCGGCATGAAGGTGGCCGTGGTGGAAAAACGCGGCTCCATGGGTGGCGTCTGCCTGAACGAGGGATGCATCCCCAGCAAGGCGCTTCTCGACTCCAGCGAACTGTACCACCTCGCCAGGGACCGCTTCGCCGTCCACGGCATCGAGGTGCAGCCCCCGACCCTCAACCTCGGGCAGATGATGGCCCGCAAGGATGACGTGGTCAAGAAGCTCACCGACGGCATCGCGTTCCTCTTCAAGAAAAACAAGATCGTCAGCTTCTTAGGTACCGCCTCGATGCTCTCGCCTGAGAACGGCGCGCACCGGGTCGAAGTGAAGGGCGAGGAGACCAGGGTGGTCACGGGGAGGAAGGTGATCATCGCCACCGGCAGCGAAGCGGTGCAGGTCCCGACGCTTCCGTTTGACGGCGAATCGGTGGTGAGCGCCCGCGAGGCGCTTTCGTTCCCGGCGGTCCCCGAGCACCTCCTGGTGGTCGGCGGCGGCTACATCGGCCTCGAGCTGGGGTCCGTGTGGCTCCGGCTGGGCGCGAAGGTGACCGTGGTGGAACTGCTCCCCAGGCTGGTCGCCGGGAGCGACGGCCAGGTGGCCGAAGCCCTGCTGCGATCCCTGAAAAAGCAGGGGATGACCTTCATGCTGGGGGCCAAGGTCGCCGGGGCGGAAAAGAAGGACGGCAAGCTCCTGGCGCGCGTCGAGGCCGAGGGGGAGACCGCGGAGATTGCGTGCGACAAGGTTCTCGTCGCGGTGGGGCGCAGGCCGCTCACCGCGGGGCTAAATCTCGAAGGGATCGGGGTCCGCATGGACGGCAGCCGCATCAGCGTCGACGCCGACTACGCCACCAGCGTCCCCGGGATCTACGCCCTCGGCGACCTCATCGCGGGCCCCATGCTGGCGCACAAGGCGATGGAGGAGGGGGCCGTCTGCGTGGAAAGGATGCACGGCGAGCCGAGCCAGGTCGATTACGGCTGCATCCCCGGTGTCTGCTACACCTGGCCCGAGGCGGCCTCGGTGGGTAAGACCGAGGAGGCGCTCAAGGAAGAGGGAATCGCCTACAAGGTCGGCAAGTTCAGCTTCATCGCCAACGGGCGCGCCAAGTGCATGGACGAGACCGAGGGGTTCGTCAAGCTTCTCACCGAAGCGGAGGGGGGGCGGCTGCTCGGTGTGCATATCCTCGGGCCGCGCGCCTCTGACATGATCGCCGAGGCAGTCACCGTGATGGCTTTCGGCGGCAGCGGCGAAGACATTGCCCTCACCGTGCACGGCCATCCCACCCTCTCCGAGGTGATGAAGGAGGCGGCGCTCGACCTGGACAAGCGCGCCATCCACGGCTGACATGGTCGTCCGCGATGTCGGCCTGATCGGTTACCAGGAAGCGTTTGAGCTGCAGGAGAGCCTGGTGGCCCAGGTGCGGGAGGGGGGGGCGGAGACGCTGCTTCTTCTGGAACACCACCCGGTGTACACCATCGGCGCCGGGGGTAACCTCGGCAACCTGCTCGACCCGGCCATCGAGGCCGTGCGCGTCAACCGCGGCGGCGACGTCACCTACCACGGCCCGGGACAGCTGGTCGGGTACCCGATACTCGACCTGGGGCGGCGCGGGCGCGACCTGCACCGCTACCTTCGTTTTCTGGAGTGCTTTTTGATCGACCTCTGCGGCTGCCTCGGCGTGGAGGGCTTCACCGTCCCGGGGAAGACCGGCGTCTGGACCTGCCGCGGCAAGCTCGCCGCCATCGGCGTCGGCGTCAGGAGCTGGGTCACCATGCACGGATTCTCGATGAACGCGGCAGCCGACGTGTCACCCTTTGGCAGCATCAACCCCTGCGGCATGCCAGAGTGCCGCATCACCTCGCTCACTCTCGAGCGCCGTCAGCAGACCACCGTACCAGACCTCAAAGCCTTGGCCGGGCAACGGTTCGAAGCGCTGCTCGAATCGAACCTGCCGCGCAGTTAACCCTCGTTGTTGCTCGCAAGGAGGCTCACATGTCCGAAACCGATTGCCGAGTCCCCGTTGACAAGCTCCGCTGGATCTGTGATCCCGCCCTCTTCAATTTCAAGACCACCGAAGACATAGCCGGCCTGGAGGGAAACATCAGGCAGGACCGGGCCCTCGCCGCCATCGAGTTCGGTCTCGGAATGTCCAACAACGGCTTCAACATCTACCTGGCCGGCGAATCCGGCACCGGCCGGACCTCCACGATCCGGCAGATGTTGAAGAAGTTCGTCAAGGGCACCTGTCCCCCCAGCGACTGGTGCTACGTCAACAACTTCCGGATGCCGGACGCACCACTGGCCATCGCGCTGCCGGCGGGCATGGGGCGGGGGTTCGCGGCGGACATGCGCGAACTCCTGGACTACGTGCGCGGCAACATCCCGACGGCGCTCGAAAGCAAGGAGTACGAGACCAATCGCGTCACCATCATCGAGCAGTTCCAGGAGAAAAACGGGGAGATCTTCTCCGACCTGGAGCAGGAGGCCGGTGAGAAGGGATTCGCGCTGCAGCGGACCGTTTCGGGCCTGGTTATCGTGCCACAGAAGGAGGGGCGGAACTTCACCCAGGAGGAATACGAGGCGCTCGAGAAGGATGAGCGGGAAAAGCTGGACACGGTGGGGCGCGAGCTGACCGAGAAGCTCAACGACGCGCTGCGCCAGGTGCGCGAGAACGAGAAGGCGCTCCGGGACGCGCTGGCGCTGCTGGACCGTGAACTGGGGCTGTCGGCGGTAGGGCACCACTTGAACCCGCTCAGGGAGAAATACCAGGGGTTCGCCAAGGTCCAGCAGTACCTGGAAGACGTCCAGGAGGACCTCCTGCTGAACCTCGAGGACTTCAAGCCCCAGGTCGCCCCGCCGCAGATCCCGGGACTCAAGATCCCCAAGCAGGAGCCGACCTTCGAGCGTTACGAGGTGAACGTCCTCGTGGAGAACAACCCCGACAACGGCGCCCCCATCGTCTTCGAGTCCAACCCCACCTACAACAACCTCTTCGGGCGCATCGAGAACATCATGCAGATGGGTGGCGTCGCCACCACCAACTTCACGCTGATCAAGCCGGGCGCGCTGCACCGCGCCAACGGCGGCTATCTCATCCTGGATGCGCGCGAGGTGATGATCAACCCGTTCGCGTGGGAATCGCTCAAGCGCTGCATCAGGAACATGGAGATCAAGATCGAGGACGTCCTGGAGCAGTACCGCTTCATGACGGTGGTTTCTCTAAAACCGGAGCCGATCCCGCTCAACGCCAAGATCATCATGATCGGCTCGCTCTGGATCTACTACCTGCTCTACTACCTGGAGCCCGACTACCGCAAGTTCTTCAAGGTGAAGGCCGACTTCGACAGCCAGGTCAACCGGACCCCCGCGGTGATGCAGGACTACGCCCTCTTCGTCGCGGCGCATTGCTGCAAGGAGGGGCTGCTCCCCTTCGACCCCACCGGCGTCGCGGCGCTCCTGGAGCACGCCTCGCGCCTGGTGGAGGACCAGGAGCGGCTCTCCTCGCAGTTCATGGAGCTCTCGGACCTGATCCGCGAGTCGAGCTACTGGGCCAAGCGTGACGGAGCGCAGATTGTGGACCGCAGCTGGGTCAAGAGGGCGATCCAGGAGAAGACCTACCGTTCCAACCGTATCGAGGAGCGGATCCACGAGTACCTGGCCCGGGGGGTGATCCTGTGCGACACCAAGGGGAGCGTCGTGGGGCAGATCAACGGGCTTTCCGTGATCACCATGGGTGACTACACCTTCGGCAGGCCCTCGCGCCTCACCATTCGCGTCTCCCAGGGGCGCGCCGGCATGGTCAACATCGAGCGCGAGGTGAAGCTCTCCGGCCCGATCCACGACAAGGGGGTTCTGATCCTGACCGGCTACCTGGCGGGGAAGTTCGGGCAGGAGCAGCCGCTCTCCTTCTCCGCCCATATCTGCTTCGAGCAGTCCTACGAGGGGGTCGAGGGGGACAGCGCCTCCTCGGCCGAGCTCTACGGACTTCTCTCCGCCTTTTCCGGGCTTCCCGTCAGGCAGGGGATCGCCGTGACCGGCAGCGTCAACCAGCACGGGCAAATCCAGCCCATCGGCGGGGTGAACTACAAGATCGAGGGGTTCTTCGCCGTCTGCAAGGCCAAGGGGCTGACCGGCGAGCAAGGGGTGATGATCCCCAAGATCAACGAGCACAACCTGATGCTGAGCGACGAGGTGGTGCAGGCGGTTTCCGACGGGATGTTCCACATCTGGAGCGTGTCCGAGGTCGAGGAGGGGATCGAGATCCTCACCGGAGTGCCGGCCGGGAAAGTGGGCGACGATGGTCGCTACCCGGAGGGGAGCGTGAACTTCCTGGTGCAGAAGAAGCTCAAGACCATGCTGGATAACATGCGCAAGCTGCAGTTGCAGGATAAGGAGGGGAAGGAGGGGAAGGACGAGCCGGTGAAGCTCCTGGAGTAGCCAGCGCGGCCGGTTGCCGCTCCTCCCCCCGGAGGAGGGAGGAGGGGACGAGGCGGCGATGGAACTGGCACAGTGGCGCCTTTACCGCAGCGCCTAAAACTGTTTGTAACCTTCTCCTCTTTTTGCTACCTTCCGGGGGCCGCGATCGCGGCCCTTGCCATTTCGCTTTTCCAGTTCGCAGCAAAGAGGTGACCGCTTGACCAGACGCTGTTTCCTGATCGTGAACCCGACCTCGGGTACCTACTCGCAACAAAAAGTCGCAGGCATCATGGCGGGGCTCACCGGGCGCGGCCTCGCGCCGGAGCTCCTCCCCACCCAAAGCGCCGCCGACCCGGCCCGCTTCGCCGCCCGCATCTGCGCGGAGGAGAGCGATCCGCTCATCGTGGTGGCCGGGGGGGACGGCACCATCAACGGCGTGCTGAACGGCCTGGTTCCCGGGGCGGCCACCCTGGGCGTGGTACCCTTGGGCACCTCCAACGTGCTCGCGCGCGAGCTTGAAATCGCCTCCGTGGACGACGCCCTGGACCGCCTGGCACGCGGCGAGACCCGCCCCGTATCCGTGGGCGAGATCGTGGCCGGCGGGGAGCATAGGCGCTTCGTGCTCATGGCGGGGGCCGGCTTCGACGGGGCCGTGGTGCGCGACGTGCGCCTCTGCGAGAAGAGGACGCTGGGGAAAGGCGCCTATGTCCTCTCCGCGCTGCGTACCCTGTGGAACTGGGACGCCTCCCGGCTCACGGTGGCGGGAGGGGGGAGGAGCGTCTCCTGCCACGGCGTCATCGTCTGCAACGCCTCGAAGTACGGCGGCAATTTCATCCTGGCGCCGGAGGCCGACCTCTTCGCCCCCGGCTTCCAGGTGCTCTGCATCTCCGGCGGGCGGCTGGCCTACCTTGGGCTCGCCCTGGGCCTTTTGAACGGCACCGCCGTCTTCAGCAGCCACGTCAACTCCTTCAGCGCCGCCGCCTTGGAGATCTCCGGCGACAAGGCGGTTCAGCTGGACGGGGACTACGTCTGCCCCACTCCGGTTTCCATCCGGACCGTCCCGGACCTGGTCCGGCTGGTGGTCTGACGTACCTGAGTTTTTCGGTTGACAAAGCTGGGGTGATATTGATTAATGTGCGGGTGTGACCCGTTCGGCATCATCCCGCGTGAACCATCTTTTACTACCTGAGTGGGGGAAGTGGCGTGGCTAAATCTAAGATCCTGTTGGTGGACGATACCAGACTCATCCTGGAGCTGGAGAAGAGCTTTCTCAAGATGTCCCATGTCGACGTCATCACCGCCGGCAACGGCGCCGAGGCGCTGGAACTGGTCCGGAAGGACCCCCCCGACCTGATCTTCATGGATCTGAACATGCCGGTCATGGACGGCATCTCCTGCTGCACCCTGCTCAAGTCCGATCCCTTCCTCAGCAGCATCCCCGTGGTCATGATCACCACCGCCGGCAACGACCAGGACCGCGTGCGGGCGCAGCAGGCGGGATGCGACAACTTCCTGACCAAGCCCATCGACCGCCGCCTCTTCCTCGATATGGCACGCAAGTACACCGATGCCGTGGACCGGCGCGAGGCTCGCATCCCCTGCCAGATCCCGGTACTGTTCCTTCTGCAGCAAAGCCCCGTGGGCGCCCATGCCCTCGACATCGGCGACGGGGGGGCGTTCCTCGCCAGCCGCGAGGAGGTCGTTCTCAACGAGGAGCTGAGAATCGCCTTCTTCCTGGAGACGGGAGAGGTGCCGTTGTTGGAGATGAAGGGGAGGGTGGCCTGGGTGAACCAGGAGGGGAAACGCGTGCACGCCGGCCTGCCTACCGGCTTCGGGGTCGAGTTCGTCGACGCCGCGCAGTGGCAAAAGGACGAGCTGAAGAGGTATGTCGAGGCCCAACCTCTACCTTAACCTCGATCTCGCGCGACCAGAAGCGTCAGCCGGAACCAGAGCCAGGTCAGGAGGGCGGCCGCCAGGTCGCCCCCCCTGTTGTCGATGAGCCGCGCCAGGAAGCGGTCGTAAAGATGCAGAACCCTCCCCCCCCTCCCTTCTTCCCGTATCCCGCCGGTCACCACGTCCAGAAAGAAAGCGATCTGCCAGGCATTTCCCCTCACGTAGGCGCCGGTGCGCCACCAGAGCCGGCGCCGCTCCCCGGCGTCGAGGCCGCCTATGGCCTGATGCAGCGCCACCAGGAACGGTTTGAGCTTTAGCCTCGCGGTGGCGTCCTGGCTGCGATAACTCGCCTGCAGGCCACGGATCAGGGAAAGCTGCCGGATGTGGGCCAGGTTCATCAGGATGGCGTTCAGCGTCTGCCTGGGGAGGAGTCCCTCGGCCAGGAAGCGCCGCGGGGAGGTGGTGATGGAAGCCGGAAGGAGGAGCCAGCGTCCCTCGCGCCGCACCCGCTCGGCCAGGAAGGTGTCTTCCATGAGCGGCAGCGACGTGTCGTAGGGGCCGATCTGCGCGAAGAAGTCGCGCCGGATCAAAAAGCCCTGGTCGCCGTGCGTGCATCCGGGGCGGTCCAGGGCGGCCTTGGCGCCGTAGAAGCGGTAGGGGAGCGGGGCGGAGCCGGGGAAGCCGAAGCGAAGGGCGAAGCGGCCGGCCACCCGTTCCCCGGCCGGGAGCGCCTCTTCGAGGGCATCCACCCCTTTGCGCAGGGCAAGCGGGTCCTCGAAAGCGGAATCGATGTGCAGGAAGAGAAGGGTCGCGGCGCGGGCCGCTTCCACCCCCCGGTTCAACTGTCCCCCCCGTCCCTTGGCCCCCTCGATGACCGTGAGCGGGAAGGGGAGTTTGCCGCATTCTTCCCGGGCGATATGCACGGTGCGGTCGCTGGAGGCGCCGTCGGAGAGGATCACCTCCAGGGATACCCCCTGCTGCCGGGAGAGCGCCGCAAGGAAGGGAGCCACGTTCCCCTCCTCGTTGTAGACCGGCACCACGACCGACAGCTCGGGGCTTACGTCAAAGGGCAAGAGTGTCCGCCTTTTGCACCAGGTTGGGGAGGTCCGGCTTGGTGAGGATGTCGCTCGCGCCCAGGTTGCGCCACTTCATCTTGTTGTCGTCGCTGGCCAAAGAGGAGAAGATCACCACCGGGAGCCCGTCCAGGTCCGCCTCCTTCCTGATCAGGGAGGTCAGGTGCAGCCCGTCCATGCGGGGCATTTCGATGTCCGTGATGACCAAGCTCAGCACCTCCTTCAGCGGCTGCCCGCTACCCGCGCATTTCTGACGTACCGCCTGCACGTGCTCCCATGCCTCCTCGCCGTTCTCGGCTTCCACCACCTGGTACCCCGCCTCCCTGAGCGATCCGCACATGGTCCTCCTGATGAAGGCCGAGTCGTCTGCGACCAGGATGGTCCTGGCGCCGCGGTTCAGGGCGGAGTTGGCCTGCATCAGGTCCTCGCCCGGCGTGGCCAGCGCCATCGTCGAGGAGAGTTCCCCGATGATCTTCTCGAAGTCGAGGATCAGGATGATGCGGTCCTCCATCTTCACCACGC
Organism: Geomonas subterranea; assembly: GCF_019063845.1. Lineage (NCBI taxonomy): Bacteria > Pseudomonadati > Thermodesulfobacteriota > Desulfuromonadia > Geobacterales > Geobacteraceae > Geomonas > Geomonas subterranea. Next base: position 2,897,423 of record NZ_CP077683.1, on the reverse strand, counting down.
CGGTGATGTTGGCGTCGTGGATGGCCTTGACCGGGGGCTCAACATTTTCCCAGGAGATACGGTAGATGCGGGAGACGGAATGAACCTGGATACCGACCACGATCCTGTTGAATTCGAGCACGATGACCCGGTCCGCCGGGATGCCATCGGTGTTCTTGTTCAGCGAGCGGGAGAGGTCGATGAGGGTGATCACCTGGTCGCGCAGCTTGATCATGCCGCTCACGCAGGGGTGGGAGTTCACCACCTTGCGCGTCTCGGGGAGACGGATGATCTCGCGCACCTTCGCGACGTTGACGCCGAAATAGCAGGGGACGACGTTCCCCTTGCCATCCACCTCGTCGATTCTGAATTCGACTATCTCCAGTTCGTTGGTGCCGCTTTCCAGCAGAATCTTGTTGTTCGGTTCCATACGCCCCCCGATTGTTTAGTGCCGTTGCTTCTCATTACATCGGCAGCAGGCGACAAATCATGAGGCAAAATCTGTAAGGCGGAAACGCCGGGACCCTCCCTTTGCGCGTCTGCGGTTCCGGGTTGGACATAGCTCTTTTATTTAACGCAAAGACGCAAAGACGCAAAGAAATCAATTGCTTCGGGTAAAACCAGACAGTCTACATAACCTTTTCTCTGCGGCTTTGCGGCTCCGCGTCTCTGCGTTAAAGCTTTTGATTGTCCTAAAAGCAAAGACCGCCAAGGTGGGAAGAAATCCCTTAGACGGAAAGGTACGAGTTGCTTTTCTTTGCGTCCTTGCGGCTTTGCGTTAACAAATGGTGTTGGGTGTCAGTTGCCGGCCCGCACGTCGACCCGGTTGTCGTAGAAGGTGCTCCCCCCCCCCTGGTCGGTCAGGCGCTGCGAGGTGAGGGCGTTCACCGAGCGCTCCCCCGGCGCGTAGGCGAGCCACCATACCCCCTCGGCGACCACCACGCCCCGGGGCACCTTGGGCGTCACCTGAAGCCGGAAGGTCACCTCCCCCAGCCCGTTCCAGGCGACCACCTCCGCGCCGTCGTCAAGTCCCTTGCCGGCGGCGTCCTCCGGGTTCATCTTGAGTTGCATCCCCCCCTGGCTCTCCCGCAACTCCTCGCGCTCGTAGAAGGTTGCGTTCAACGCGTAGGGGGTGGGCGCGGTCATGAGCCGGAAGGGGAGCCTCCCCTGTTCCTCGTGGGTGGGGAGGTAGCGCGGCAGCTTCTCTTCCAGCCTCTCGTTCAGGATCTCGATCTTCCCGGAAGGGGTCAGGAATCCCCCCCCCCTTGCCGCGAGCGTCACCGGCCGTCCCTCGGCGAGCGCCTCCTCGTCGATTCCCGCCCGCAGCGGCTTGGGCACGGCGAGGAGCCGGTCGATCATCTGGTCCGGCGTCAGGGTGAAGATCTCCTCCCCGAACCCCATGGCCTTGGCCAGCAGGGAGAAGACCTCCCAGTTGCACTTGCTCTCCCCCACCGGGTCGACCACCGCCCGGGCGCGCTGGATGCAGTAGGTGCCGTAGGAACGGTAGATGTCGCTGTGCTCGAGCGACGAGGTGGCGGGGAGCACGATGTCGGCGTAGCGGGCCGTGTCGGTCATGAAACGCTCGTGCACCACGGTGAAGAGGTCCTCCCGGGACAGCCCCGTGAGCACGGCGTTCTGGTCCGGGGTTACCGCGGCGGGGTTCGAGTGGTACACGTAGAGCCCCATCACGCGCGGGGCGTCGAGCTCATTCAGCGCGTGCCCCAGCTGGTTCATGTTGACAAGGCGCGCCGCTCCCGGCATCAGGTCCTCCCTGGTGAGGATCTCCATCGGGAACGCGGCGCCGGTGGCGGTGTCAGGGAAACACCCTCCCCCTTCTTTGCCGTAGGCACCGACCAGGGCCGGAAGGCAGCAGACCGAGCGCACCGTCATGGCGCCGTTGCCGTAGCGCGACAGCCCGCTCCCCAGGCGGATGAACGGTGCCTTGGCGGCCGCGTAGGCGCGCGCCATCTCCTCGATGGTCGCGGGGGGGAGCCCGGTGATGGCTGCGCAGTGCCCGGGGGTGAATTCCGGGAGCACCCCGGCCGCCAGCTCATCGAAGCCCTGCACCTGCGCCGCGATGAAGTCGCGGTCGGCCAGGCCGTCGCGCGCAATTACGTGCATCATCCCCAGGGCGAGGGCCCCGTCGCTTCCAGGGCGCACCAGGAAGGTCCGGTCCGCGGCGGAGGCGGTCGGGGTCTCGTAGGTGTCGATCAGCCAGATCTCCCCCCCGCGTTGCCGCACCTCGCGCACCTGGTTCATGAAATGGATGCTGGTCGCGGCCGCGTTGATCCCCCATAGGATCAGGAGATCGCTCTTGCCGGCCGATTCCGGTGGAGGGGTCGCCGTCTTCCCCATGACCGCCTCCCATCCCGCTCCCTTGGCGGGAGAACAGATGGTGCGGTCAAGCCGGGAGGCGCCCATGCGGTGGAAGAAGGGGTGCCCGGCGTTTCTCTGCACGATCCCCATGGTGCCGGCGTAGGAATAGGGGAGGATCGCCTCGGCGCCGTGTGTCGCGATGATGGCTCGCCAGCGTTCCGCTATGGTGGCGATGGCCTCGTCCCAGGAGATGGGAACGAACCCGCCGCTTCCCTTGGCGCCGGTTCTCTTAAGCGGAGTGGTGAGGCGCAGCGGCGAATGAACGCTCTTCTCGTAGCGGCGCATCTTGGGGCAGAGGGTGCCGCGGCTGAAAGGATGGAGCGGGTCACCCTGCACCCCGACGGCCTTGCCGTTTTCCACCTGCACCAGCATGCCGCAGGTATCCGGGCAGTCGAAGGGGCAGACCGATCTCCTGGTGACGACGTTCATCTGTGATCTCCTCGTGTTGGTGGCAAAGGTGTGGGGGACCGTCGATACGGCTGCTTCTTTTTATGTTTTTTCCCGGCTTAGATCAACAGAAAAGGAAGGGGGTAAAGCGGGAGGCTGCGCCCCGGGGATGGAGCGCAGCCCGAAAAGGCGGTGCCGCTACTTCTTGTGGCACTTGGCGCAGTTGCCGGCGGGCTTGAAGGCCTTCTTGCCGTTGTGGCACTCGCCGCAGTACTTCCCGGCGTTGATGTCGGCCATCTTCATGGTGGTGGAACCCTTCTTCATCTTGAAGATCTTGGTGTGGCACTCGTTGCACTTGAGCCCCTTGCCGGCGTGGTCGTCACCCTTGAAGGTCACCTTCCCCATCGAGGTGGGCCATTCCACGCTCTTGCCGGCGGAAACCGCCATCGCCTGTGCCGCCATCATCATCACCGCCAGAGCCGCCGCTGCAATCGCACTACGTTTCATAGTCACTCCTTATTCATTAGTAAAAAAGCCCTTACTGTGATAGCACAGCTCCCGGCGATGTCAAGGAGGGCGCCACGCTCCTCGATAAGTTAATGGATGTCGCGGGGAGGGAGGCCGACTTCCCTGTCATGCGGTTCTCCCGCTTGCAATTCCGTCCGGCTGCAGTTTAATGTGATGTACGGCACGTTTTCTTATTAAAATTGTGACAGGAACTGCCATGGAAGACGATTACACCGAATACCGCGAGGCTCTCGCGCCGGGAATGCGCATCCAGATCGGCATACCGCTCTCCGGTGGCGGCGTGTTCAGGGACTGGGGCGTCATCAGCGAGTCCGGGGGTGATGAACTGCATGTGCAGATCTCCCGCGACGTCCTCCCCGCCAACGTTCGGGTCGACGTCGGCTTCATCCTCGACGTAAGCGTCCGGCTCGGCAAGGACAGCTACACCTGCAGCGGCATCGTCACCGACAGGCTCGGCAGCCGTGTCCTCCTGATTCGGCTTTTCGGCAGGTTCACCCTGAGCGAGAGGCGCCAGTTCTTCAGGGCCGACATGGCCTTGAAGGTCCGCTACGACATCGTGGACGAGTCCAGCCGCAGGGAAGTGGAACAGGACTGGGAGGTGCGCAAGGAGCGCGAGCAGATGAAGTTCCAGGGGTACGACGACTTCGTCATCGCGGCCCAGATGGCCCGCTTCCAGCCGGCCAAGCCGATCGCCTGGCAGGATCTGCTCCGGGCCCAGTTGAATCTCGGCGGCGGAGGGATCTGCCTCCGTATGCCCACCACCGCCCGGCCGGATCAGCTGGTCAACCTGGAACTGTACCTCCCGCTCACCCCGCCGCGGTTGGTCCATGCCGTGGGGCAGGTGATCCACATCAAGCCTCCCCTGCCGCAGCGCGACGGCTCCAGCCGATACGACGTGGGCATGGAGTTTCTTCTGCTGGACGAGCGGGACCGCGACCTGATCTTCAGGCAGATCTCCGCAGTCCAGATCTCCCATCTGCGCAAGGTCGCCGACAAGCGCGACGTGGACGAGCTGGAGGAAGCCCCTCCTGCCCCCCTCACCAGGAAACAGATCGCCACCCGTGCGGCCTGGACTCTTCTTTTCCTGTTCTTTGCCTTCCTCCTCGGCCGCTACCTCATCACGTACAGCCAGGCCCCCCCGGAAAACGAAATCCAGAAGACCTACGAACAATCCATCCGCAAGTACCGCCACCTCGATAAGAATCCGTGACCGCTGCTAACCTGTTGCCTTGGTCGGGAAACTCCACTATGATGCGCTCTCCCAAAAAACCGCCCCCTTTCCGTTGCGGAGGGGATGAAAGGTAGAAAGGTAGACCTATGACCAACATGATCAGCGCCGAAGGGCGCAAGAGATTGCAGGAACGCTACGATTTCCTCTGGGAGACGGAGCGGCCGCGCATGGTGAAGAACATGGCGGACGCCGCCGCCGAGGGGGATCGCTCGGAGAACGCCGAGTACATCTACTCCAAGAAAAGGCTGCGGGAGATCGACCGGGAGCTGAAGCACCTGGGCGACCGGCTGAAGGTACTCAAGGTGGTCTATCCCCCCTTGAACCCGACCTCGGTCAGCTTCGGCTGCTGGGTCAGCTACGAGGACGAGGAGGGGGAGGAGCGCTGTTACCAGCTGGTGGGGCCCGACGAATTCGACGTGAGCCAGGGTAAGATCAGCGTGGATTCCCCGGTAGGGCGGGCCCTCATGGGGCGCAAGGTGGATGACGAGATCACCATCAAGCGCCCGGCCGGAGATCTTACCGTCACCATCACCGCCGTCACCTCCAAACGGCCGGTCTAGCCTCTCCGACCCAGGTTACATTAGAGGTTGCATTTCCGCCCATCAGGGTTTTAACTATTCCAACCCCCGAGCTGTCGGGGGCCACGGATGACCTTCATTTTGACGCAAAAGGAAAAACCGCCGGATGCACGATGCCAGAATACTCATAGTTGCCAATGACACTGATGCGGGAAACGCCTATCTCGAGGCGCTGGCCAGGGCGGGTGCCCATGGCGAGGTGGCACATTCCTTCGAGCAGATGGCGGAGATGGCCAAGGAGCGGACCTACAACGGATTCCTGGTCGATATCCTCACCCTGGTGCGTTGCAGCAAGGAAGCGAAGATCATCGCCTATGAGAGCATCAACCTGTTCCCGGTGCTGCGGGTGAAGTGGGATGCCAGGGGAAAGAAGATCAAGCTGAGCCCCCTGGAGCAGAGCTTCTCTCCCGATGCCGATGCGGCACTGCAGTTCTTCATCGACAAGCGCTGCAGGACCTTTCCTGCACGCTCCCTGCGCCGGCATCCCCGCAAGGTGGTGAACCTCAATCTCCGCTACAGCACCGATCCCGCTTTCGCGCCGGACGGGACTCGAAAATCCTTCACCATCAACCTGAGCATGGGCGGAGTTTTCATGCACACCATGGAGGAATTCTCGACCGGTGACACCATCTGGCTCCGCTTTCTCGAGTGCGCGGATCAGACCCCGATTCCCGCCACGGTGTGCTGGTCGCAGCGCTGGGGGGCGAGCCGCTGCATCCCCGGCGTCGGCCTCAGGTTCCAGTCGCTTGCGCCGCGGCAGCTGGAACTGATCGAACGTGTCCTCAACCCGTCATAGCCCTTCCAGGAAACCTATGTGTACGCTGCTACTCGCCTACCGGGCCCACCCCGCATACCGGCTCGTCATTGCCGCCAACCGCGATGAATACTACCAGCGTCCGACGCAGCCCGCCCACTTCTGGGAAGACGCCCCGCACATCTTCGCCGGGCGCGACCTGGTGCACGGCGGCACCTGGCTCGGTGTGACCGCGACCGGCCGGATCGCCGCGCTCACCAACTACCGCGACCCAAGCGACCTGCACCGGCACGGCCCCTCATCACGCGGACAACTGGTGAGCGGCTTTCTGGCGCAGGAGGCGGGCGCCGAGGAGTACCTGGCCCGGCTGCGGGATTCCGGCATCCCCTACGGCGGCTACAACCTCCTGGTCGGGGAGAGCGAGCGACTCTTCTGTTATTCCAACAAGAGCGACCGGGTGCTCCCGATAGAGCCGGGGATCCACGGTCTCAGCAACCACCTGCTGGACACCCCCTGGCCCAAGGTGTGTCGCGGCAGGAACGGGCTTGCCCGCATCCTGTCCCGGGGGAGCGTCGCGCCGGAGGAGCTGTTCGTGCTCCTGGCCGACGAGACGCACCCTGCCGACCAGGAGTTGCCGGATACCGGCGTTGGGCTCGAGCTGGAGCGGATGCTGTCGCCCATCTTCATCAGGAGCGCGCAGTACGGCACCCGCTGTTCGACCGTTTTGCTGGTTGATGACGCGGGGAAGGCGACCTTCATCGAGCGCAGTTTCGAGGCGGGAGTTGCCACGGAGCGGCGGGCGGAATTCCAGTGGTGAGAGGCTGTACCGCTAGCCTTTTGCCACTGAGAGGCGGGCCGAATTCAAGTGGTGAGAGGCTGGTACCCCCAGCCTGTCAGAGAGGGACAAGGTGAGTCCGCTTGAGGCAGGTCCCCTCGCCCTCCGGAGAGGGACGGGGTGAGGGGAGTCAGATCCCCCTCGCCCTCCGGGAGAGGGACGGGGTGAGGGGAGTCAGATCCCCCCTCGCCCTCTGGGAGAGGGACGGGGTGAGGGGAGTCAGATCCCCCTCGCCCTCCGGGAGAGGGACGGGGTGAGGGGAGTCAGATCCCCCTCGCCCTCTGGGAGAGGGACGGGGTGAGGGACGGGGTGAGGGTGCTTTTGTTTGGAGGTTTGGAAAAAGGAAAGGGGCGAACCATGACGGTTCGCCCCTTCTTTTATTGAGCCGAACGGGACCTGTAGGGGCGAATAATCATTCGCCCGGACGTTGCCCGCTCCGAGATGTCCGCGCTTACTGGTACTGGATGTACAGCGGTTTCGGGTTCAGCATCAGCACCTCTTTCGGGGTGAGCAGCGGGTCCCCCTTCTTGGTGTCGTTGTGGTAGAAGAGCTTGAACCCGGTGAACTCTACCGGCTCGGCCACGACGTAGTCCTTGTAGGAATCGCGCTTGAGCCAGGGGGCGCCCCAGCCGTCCATGTTCATCACGATCTGCACCTCGGGGCGCAACTGGATGTTCCTGGAGTTGGTCACGCCGTTTCTGGTGAAGCGGTGCACGATGAACACCTTCGGCGGAAGGTTGTACTTCTTGACCAGATCCTTCAGGTAGTTCGAGGCGTAGTTGATGTCGGCGGCGTCATAGGTGCCGATCTTGGTGCCCGGTTTCTTGCCGCTCTTGATGAGGTTGAACTCCGGATCGATGCCGAGGTGCACGTCCGGGTTCTTGAGGATCCACTCGAAGCGGGGCAGCACGTTTCTGATGTTGTCGTGCCCGGTCTGGATGTCGATGAACATGATGGCGTTGATCGACTTGGCCCAGCTGTAGACGTCGTTGATGATCTTGTCGGGCATCACCATGCGGTAGAGCCCTGCCTTGCCCGGCTCCCCCTGGGCCACGACCGCGATCAGGTGCAGCGCAGGCTGTACCGGGTGGGACGGGTCGGCAGCCTGCCATTTCGCCGCTTCCCTTTTCAGGCGCTGCAACATGTCGTCCTTCTGGTACTCGCCGAGAGCCCCCATCCTCTTGGAGAGGGGGTTGCCGTAGTAGGCTACGATCCTCTTCTGGGGCAGGATGGAACCAGGCAGCGGTGCCGGATATTTAACGGGCCATCCCTTCTTGGCCGCGAAGTCGGGGTCCTCGCCGGCGCGGTAGGCCGTCTTGGGTGCGGCGGTCTCTTTCCCCTTGGCGCCCTTCCCCTTGTTTCCGGCGCTGGAATGCCCGTCGAACTTGGCGGCGGTAGCGGCCGGGGTCGCGGTCGCGGGAACAGTCGCAGCCGGGGCGGCGTGCGCAGACGAGGGCTGTCCCTGCTGCGTGGTCGCGGAGTTTGCCGTGGTGGCGGAGGCCTTTTTATCCTTGCATCCCATGAGTGCCAGCGGCAAGGCCAGCAGGGCGACCAGCAAGAGGGCGCGGTGGTTCGGGTACAGGTGCTTCACGTTGAAGTTCTCCTTATGGTGGTGCAGCCTGGACCGGCCTTGGCCTATGCGGGCGTGGCAGTGCGGACGGCGCCGGGCGTGCTTATTTGCTGATGGTGCGGAGTCTGGTTTTGGCGGCTACTGGGGAGATATCGTGGCGGGCTTTATTGCCTTACACCTGTGACAAAACCGACAAGCTCATCCGTACTTATACCCTTTTTGCATTTGCGGTGTCAACAACCTGTGGGCAGTTTTTGTGAGAAAAAATTTACCTTGCGCCCCCGTTTGACACGTATCGCTCCCATTTTTTGCGTTTCTTCAAAGAATTGTTCTATTTATAGCCACTATGGCGTTGACGATAGCTCGTTGCCGGTGGTATGCTCGGCGGTCGAAAATAGGTCCGACCTCTTCACCGGTCGGCGGCGACAAATAACGGTTTTACTGGCAGTAATCGCAGCAGAAATTCAATTCAATGTAACCGGAGGTGTCTGTGCGCAAGAAGATCAGTATTCTGTTGGCTCTCGCTTTGTCCCTGTTGTCCGCGGCGACCGTTTTCGCGGCGGCTCCCGCCAAGCCGGTGACGATCGGCATCTCGAAGATCGTTTCCCACCCGGCGCTGGATGCGGTTGTGAAGGGGATTCAGGATGAACTGAAAGACTCCAAAATCAACGCAACCTTCGACGTGCAGAACGCCAACGGCGACATCAACACCGCGGCGTCCATCGCCACCAAGTTCCAGAGCGAGAAGGTCAACCTCGCCGTCGGCGTCGCCACCCCGACCGCCCAGGCGCTGGTGAACACCCTGAAAGGGATCCCGATCGTCTTCTCCGCCGTCACCGATCCGGTCAAGGCGGGCCTGGTTCCGTCCCTCGCCAAGGGTGGCAAGAACGTCACCGGCGTTTCCGACATGACCCCGGTGAAGCAGCAGATCGAGATGCTGCTCAAGATCAAGCCGAAGACCAAGCGTATCGGCCACATCTACACCAGCTCCGAGGAAAACGCCGTGGTGCTGGCAGGGATGGTGAAGCAGGTCTGCAAAGAGAAGCACCTCGAGTTCGTTGAGACCACCGTCACCAAATCCGCCGAGGTGAAGCAGGCCGCCCAGACCATCGCCAACCGCGTCGACGCCATCTACATCTCCACCGACAACACCGTCGTCTCCGCCATGAGCGCCGTTGCCGAGGTAGCCGCCAAGGCCAAGATCCCGGTCATGTCCGCAGACCCGAGCTCCTCCGAGACCTACGACGTCCTCGCCGCCTGGGGCTTCGACTACTACAAGATGGGCCGCGCCACCGGCAAGATGGTGATCGAGATCCTCAAAGGCAAGAAGCCGGAGCAGATCCCGACCCGTTTCATGACCAAGGCTAGCGACGTCGATCTGCTGATCAACCTCGATGTAGCCAAAAAGCTCGGCCTGACCGTTCCGGCCGACATCGTCAAGGCCGCCAAGACCGTCCGTCAGAACGGCAAGACAACCAAGAAGTAACAAAGGAAAAGCAAACCATTGGCCACGGAGAAAATCTGAGCAAATCAAAGAGAAGCCAAAATCCTTTGAAGGTTTTACTGTCAAAAGCTTTTCTTGTAACGCCTTTCTCAGAAGTTCTCAGATTTTCTCCGTGGCCAATGGTTTTGACTATGGTTTTAAGAAGGGTGTTATGATCGAAGGTATTTTTGTTGAAGGATTGATCTATGGCATCATGGTCCTGGGCGTGTTCATCTCGTTCAGGATTCTTGATTTTCCGGACCTGACGGTTGACGGGTCCTTCCCTTTGGGGGCCGCGCTCATGGTGCAATGCCTCCTCTCCGGCATGAACGGCTGGCTCGCGCTTCTCATCGCCTTTTCCGGCGGTGTGCTGGCCGGCGTGGTCACCGCCCTTATCCACAACCACTTGAGGGTACCGAACCTCCTGGCCGGTATCCTCACCATGACCATGCTCTACTCGGTCAACATCCGCATCCTGGGCAACCGCGCCAACGTCCCCATCCTGGATCAGCCGACCATCCTGAAGCAGGTCACCGAGAAGTTCACCGGCGTCATCCCCGATGAATACATCCTCCTGGTGTTCTTCCTGGTCGTGGCTCTGGTGGTCAAGGTGCTGCTCGATCTCTTCTTCCGCACCGACCTTGGCATGACGCTGGGCGCCATGGGGAACAACGAGCAGATGGTCATCTCCCAGGGGGTGAACCCTAAGACCCTGAAGACCATCGGCGTCGGCCTCTCCAACGGCCTGGTCGCCGTCTCCGGCGCCTTCGCCGCGCAGTATCTGGGCTTCGCTGACGTGGGGCTCGGGCAGGGGATCATCGTTTCGGGCCTCGCTTCCGTCATGATCGGCGAGTTCCTGATGCTTAAGAGCAACCGCATCGGTGTCCTCACCTTCTGCGCGCTTGCCGGCTCCGTCTGCTTCTACGCCGTCATGTACGTCGGACGTTTCTACGGCTATGTCATCCACATGACCCCGAGTGACCTGAACCTCATCAAGGGGGTGCTGATCATCATCCTTCTCATTCTGACCCAGGCCAAGAAACTGAAGGTCCCGTTCAAGGTGGCGAAATGATAGAGCTTAAAAACGTTTCCATCGTATTTGGCCAGGGGACCGTCAACGAAAACAAGGCCCTTAAGAACATCAACCTGAAGGTGAAGGAAGGCGACTTCATCACCATCATCGGCTCCAACGGCGCCGGCAAGTCGACCCTGTTCAACACCATCGCCGGAACGTACCTCCCGAGCGAGGGACAGATCTTTGCCAACGACAAGAACGTGACCCGGGATCCGGAATACAAGAGGGCGAAGTATATCGGCAGGATCTTCCAGAACCCGTTGCTCGGCACCGCCGGCAACATGAGCCTGGAAGACAACATGACCATCACCCATAAAAAGGGGATGAAGTGGTTGCGCCGCAGCCTTAACAACAAGACTCGCGAGATCTTCAGGCAGGAGCTGGTGCAGCTCAAGATGGGGCTTGAGCACCGTATGAAGGAGAACCTGGTCATGTTCTCCGGCGGGCAGCGCCAGGCGCTCACCCTGCTCATGATGGTCCTCTCCAAGCCGGCCCTGATCCTTCTCGACGAGCACACCGCGGCGCTCGACCCGAAGAACGCCGAGATCGTGCTGGAGTTGACCAACAAGTTCATCAGCGAGTACAAGCTGACCGGTATGATGATCACGCACAACATGAGCCACGCCATCGAGTTCGGCAACCGTCTGCTCATGATGGACGGCGGCGAGATCATCTTCGACATCGAGGGTGAGGAGAAGAAGGCGCTCACCGTGGAGAAGCTGATCCAGAAGTTCCACGAACTGCGCCACAAGACCTTCGAGAACGACAGGACCCTCCTCGCCGAAGACTGATCGGCGGGAAGACAAGAGACACCCGGAAGGCCCGGCGGAAACGATCCGCCGGGCCTTTTATTTAAAACCAAAAACAAAACCATTGGCCACGGAGAAAATCTGAGGAAATCTGAGAGAAGCAAAAAAAACTTGAGGTTTAAAACCAAAAGCTTTGGGTCCTAAGGGCCGTTCTCAGAAGTTCTCAGATTTTCTCCGTGGCCAATGGTTTTAGGTTTCACGCCTTTGTGCCGTCTACATAATCATTGACACAACTTGGGCTGGAGGTGTATTAAAAGACACTTTTTTATCAATAACCGCAGTAGAAGGACTGAGAGAAACCATGATAAAGATCGATTTCGAGAAGATGGGTGGACTGATCCCTGCTGTTATCCAGGACAACGAAAGCGGGGAAGTGCTGATGGTCGCGTTCATGGACGAGAAGACCCTGAACCTGACCCTGGAAACCGGCAAGACCTGGTTCTTCAGCCGCACCAGGAACAAGTACTGGATGAAGGGCGAAGAGTCCGGCAACACCCAGGAAGTGATCGAGGTGTTGACCGACTGCGATGCCGACACCGTGGTGATCAAGGTGAAGCAGAACGGTCCCGCCGCCTGCCACACCGGGAACCGGAGCTGCTTCTACGTGAAGTATGAGAACGGCACCTGGGTGGAGCACTCCAACCCGCTCTTCGATCCCAACGACGTTTATAAGAAATAAAAAACAAACCATTGGCCACCCACCTTCGCTGAAGCTACGGTGGACAAGCGGAGAAAATCTGAGGAAATCTGAGAGAACCCAAAGCTTTAAGGTTTAACCCAAAAGCCTTTTGCCTTTCTCCGAAGTTCTCAGATTTTCTCCGTGGCTAATGGTTTTGTTTTTGATTTTGCTTTTATCTCTATCTAATTGTCTTTACAGGGGGGAATCATGGAAAAGTTGAAGCTCGGCATCCCGAAGGGAAGCCTTGAAAACGCCACCGTCGACCTGTTCAAGAAAGCCGGCTGGCAGATATCGATTTCGTCACGCAGCTACTTCCCCGGTATCGACGACGATGAGATAAAGTGCTCCCTGATCCGCCCGCAGGAGATGGGCAAGTACGTCGAGCGCGGCACCATCGATGTCGGCATCGCCGGCCGCGACTGGATCCGCGAGAACGAGTCCGATGTCATCGAAGTCTGCGAGATGGTCTACTCCAAGGTCTCCCGCCGTCCGGCCCGCTGGGTGCTCGTGGTGAACGGCAACTCCAAGATCCAGGGCCCCGAGGACCTGCACGGAGCCACCATCTCCACCGAACTGGTCGGCTTCACCAAGCGCTACTTCGCCGAAAGGAACATCCCTGTAACCGTAGAGTTTTCGTGGGGAGCCACCGAGGCGAAGGTGGTTGAGGGGCTGTGTGACGCCATCGTCGAAGTCACCGAGACCGGTTCCACCATAAAGGCCAACGGCCTGAGGATCGTCACCGAGCTGATGGAATCCGTACCTGTCATGGTCGTGAACAAGGCCGCCTGGGAAGATCCCTGGAAGCGCGCCAAGATCGAGCAGATCGCCACCCTGTTGCAATCCTCGTTGCGCGCCGAAGGGATGGTTGGCCTCAAGATGAACGCGCCCAAGGAAAAGGTCGCCGAGATCACCGCCGTCATCCCGAGTCTCAAGAGCCCGACCGTCGCCAACCACTACAACTCCGACTGGGTTTCCATCGAGAGCATCATGCCCGAGCAGGAAGTCCGCCGCATCGTCCCCGAGCTCATCAAACTCGGCGCCGAAGGCATCGTCGAGTACTCGCTCAACAAGATCATCTAAATCTCGAGGATTAGCTCATCTGCTTTGTGAGAAGCGGAGGTCACATCCTGCATTCGGTTCATTAAGTACAAAAGCCCTCGGCGCTTGCCGAGGGCTTTTGTACGTTGGGCTCCAGTGCCTCGGTATATTTGGCCAGAGGGTACGCAGGTTACTCATGTGAACTTGTCGTGTGGGCGGGCGTGAGGAAGTCGGAATTCTTCAGCTCTTTAGACAGGGGGGGGCGGGGTATACGAAACAGGCTTGTAGCTCGTATCTCAAACAGCATATTTCCTAAGGCGCGGGTGTGCGGCATGGAGGAGACGCCGGTTGGTTTGAGACGGGAGGGTACCGCCCCCAGTAGCGACGGAAGCGTTCCGTTGCTCGGAGAACGCATTTGCCGTGCGACGAAGCGCTCCGTCGCTCGCAGATTGCAAACGCTGAGCGGCGTTTGCAAACGCGCCGCAGAGATTACGAACATTGAGCGACGTTTGTGAAACGTGTCACTAAGATTGCGAACGCTGAGCGGCGTTTGTGAAACGTGCCGCGGAGATTGCGAACGCTGAGCGGCGTTTGCAAACGTGCCGCGGAGATTGCGAACGCTGAGCGGCGTTTGCGAACGTGCCGCGGAGATTGCGAACGCTGAGCGGCGCTTGCGAAGCGTGCCGCGGAGATTGCGAACGCTGAGCGGCGTTTGCGAAGCGTGCCGCGGAGATTGCGAACGCTGAGCGGCGTTTGCGAAGCGTGCCGCGGAGATTGCGAACGCTGAGCGGCGTTTGCGAAGCGTGCCGCGGAGATTGCGAACGCTGAGCGGTGCTTGTGAAGCGTGCCGCGTAGATTGCAAACGCTAAGCGATGGTTACGAACCGTGCAGCAGAGATTGCAACGCCTCGGTGTCTTTTATCGTCAGTGCTGTGGAGTTTCGAAACGCTGATGTCGGGAGGCACTTCCGTCAGGATGGAACGGGGCAGCGGGCGGCGCGTAACCAGGGGGTGCGTGAGATTATCTTCGTTCGTGCGCCTTCTTCCCATGCACCCGCTCATAGGCGCGGCAAAAAGGACAGACGTCTTCTTCGATGCGGGTCACGAAATCGTAGACTAAGCCCTTCTGATGATAACGGGCATGAAGGCAAACGGGGCAAAGTTCGCATACCTTTGCCATGGCTTGGTCCAGTGCTGTCGGATTATCGGTTGCTGGCATGTTACGGGTTCCTTCCTTTCAATCGGGGATAAGGATGGTCGAGCCTGTGGTCTGGCGCGCCTCCAACTCACGATGTGCCTGGGCCGCGTCCTTTAGCGGGAAGGTCCGGTTGATCTCTACCTTCACCTTGCCGGAGGTGACCATCTCGAACAGCTCCGCGGATGCTTCTTCGAGTTCGGAGCGCTCGGCAATGTAGGTGGCGAGCCCGGTGCGGGTCAGATACAGAGAACCGAGTTGCGAGAGGAGCAACAGGTCGACGGGAGGGACCGGGCCGGAAGCGTTGCCGAAGCTCACCATGAGACCCCGGGGGCGCAGGCACTTGAGCGAGGTCTCGAAGGTGTCCTTGCCCACGGAATCGTAGACCACCGCAGTGCCTTCACCGCCGGTGATCTCCTTCACCCGCTCCAGGATATTTTCCGTGCGGTAGTTGATGCAGTAGTCGGCGCCGTGCTTCCGCGCCAATTCGCACTTTTCTTCCGTGCCGGCAGTGCCTATCACCTTGGCGCCCAAGGCACGCAGCCACTGGCAGGCGATGGTACCGACGCCCCCGGCCGCGGCATGGAACACGACCGTTTCTCCGGCCTGCACGCGATAGGTCCTCCTGACCAGGTACTGTACGGTCAGTCCCTTGAGCATCATCGCGGCGGCCTGTTCGAAGGAGACGGCGCCGGGGAGAAGGCTGAGCCGGTCCGCCTTGATGACGCGCGACTCGCAGTAACCGCCGCCGGAAGTACCCGCGTAGGCCACGCGGTCTCCTGGCTTGAACAGCGTCACCCCATCGCCGATCGCCTCAACCACGCCGGCTCCTTCGTTGCCGGCAATCGCCGGCAGCGGCATCTTGTAGAGCCCGCTGCGCTGGTACACATCGACGAAGTTCACCCCGACCGCCTTGTGCCGGATGCGCACCTCCCCCGGTCCCGGCTCCGGTACCTCGACCTCCATCCACTTCAGCACTTCCGGCCCGCCAAATTGTTCAAAGCAGATTGCTTTAGACATGGTTATCTCCTTTGACCAGTACCCGGCTCAAAAGCCGGTGAATAGGAAATCAAGTGCGGTAATGATTTCAGCACGTGAATGTTTCAGGTTCCCAACCTTTGCACCAAGCAGCCTGATGTGGATTCCTGCCAACTCCGCTGTTAACATAACAACTGTCGCCCCTTCTACGTCTAACTGTGGGTTAAGGAGGGGGATCGGGTGCGCGAATGCCGAGGCCGGAACAAGTGGAACAACAACGCGAGTGTTCAGCTTGTTGAGCAAATCTGCCTGGACGTCCAGGAGAAAAGGCACCGAAGACTTCGAATCTTGGTCCGGGTTCTCGTAGACGTCAAACTGTGCCATCAGAACCGTCTCCGGCCGTCACTAAAGGTTCCTTGGTTATCTACGCGGCGATTGTAATCATCAATTGCGTCTTTGTTTTCCTCGTTCCAATGCAGGTAATAGTCTTCCCTGAGCATCTCGGCAAGCCGACCCTCCAGCGCCTGCGAGAGGTTGATACGCCGCTCTTTGGCCTGGCGCAGCAGATCGCTGTTGATGCTGAGGTTAGTTGATTTTTTGGGTGCGTCTGGGTCAAAGAGATTCACTTGCATGTGCATGCCTCCTGCGCATTTGCTATGCGCATATCATAACTCATTCGCGGGCCCCTTTAAAGCTTCAACAAGAAAGGCCGCCCTTCATTCGGACGGCCTCTCTTTCCTCTTTATGCTTGCTGCCACGGAGGCGGCCGGAGTCGGCGAATGTACCGCGTTTCTACCTGCCGCCGCCGTGACAATACGTTATGAAATCATCTCGCAGTCATCTTCGGGCCAGCTGTCAAGGCTCCCGTCGGGGAGTTCCACCTGCACGGTATCCCCCTCTATGGTGCAGCCGTAGCTCAGACCGATCTCGCCGGTCTTCACGTTCTTTACCTGGACCCGCTGCTCCTTCCTCTCCGTCGTGTCACATATCTCTGAATGTACCTTTTTCATGGTAACCTCCTGAGTTCTGCATTAATGATAGCAACGCCGCTTCGCCCTGCAACTATAGAACGGAGGCGATCTCCGGCGCCGCGGTCTCCTTGAACTGCTCGAAGTTCTTGCGGAACATCCCGACGAGCTTTTGAGCCATCGCGTCGTAGGCGGCCTTGTCGCTCCAGGCGTTCCTCGCGTTCAGTATCTCCGCCGGCACTCCCTGGCATTCGGTGGGGATGTCCAGGCCGAAGACGGGATCCTTCACGAAGCTTCCGGAGCTCAAGGACCCGTCCAGGGCGGCGTTCACCAGGGCGCGCGAGTAGGCGATCTTCATCCTTCCCCCGACACCGGGGCCGCCGCCGCTCCAGCCGGTGTTCACGAGCCAGCAGTCGACCTTGTTGGAGGCGATCTTCTTGCCCAGAAGGTCCGCGTACAGCGACGGCCTGAGCGCCATGAAGGGTGCCCCGAAACAGGCGGAGAAGGTTGCCTGGGGCTCGGTCACCCCCGCCTCGGTCCCGGCCACCTTGGCGGTGTATCCGGACAGGAAGTGGTACATGGCCTGCTCCGGGGTCAGTCGCGCGATGGGCGGCAATACCCCGAAGGCGTCGCAGGTGAGCATGATCACGTTGCTCGGGTGCCCCCCCGCGCCGGCGGGGATGATGTTGGGGATGTGGGTGATCGGGTAGGAGGCCCGGGTGTTCTCGGTGAACGAGGCGTCGTCGAGGTCGATCCGGCGCGAGATGGTGTCGATGGCCACGTTCTCGAGTATGGTGCCGAATCTCCTGGTGCACTGGTAGATCTCCGGCTCGCTTTCGCAGGAGAGGTTGATCACCTTGGCGTAGCATCCCCCCTCGAAGTTGAAAACCCCCTCCTCGTCCCAGCCGTGCTCGTCATCGCCGATCAGGAGGCGGTTGGGGGCGGCGGAGAGCGTGGTCTTCCCCGTGCCGGAGAGTCCGAAGAAGATGGCAACGTCACCGTCGGGTCCGGTATTGGCCGAACAATGCATCGACATCACGTTCTTTTGCGGCAGCAGGTAGTTGAGCACGGTGAAGATCGATTTCTTGATCTCGCCGGCGTAGCTGGTGCCCCCTATGATCACCATCTTCCTGGCGAAGTTGATGATGATGAAGGCTTCCGAGTTGGTACCGTCGATGGTGGGCTGGGCATGGAAGGCGGGGAGGTCGATGACGGTGAATTCGGTCTTGTGGGAGAGAAGCTCCTCGGGCGTCGCGCGCAGGAACATGTTGCGGGCGAACAGGGAATGCCAGGCGCGTTCGGTTATGACCCGTACCGGGATGCGATGGGCCGGGCTGGCACCGGCGAAGCAGTCCTGGACGAAGAGATCCCGTCCCTGCATGTAATTGCACATCTTCTTGTAGAGCGCGTCGAACTTCTCGGGGGGAAAGGGGCGGTTCACCTTGCCCCAGTTGATGTGGGCGCTCGATGACGGCTCGTCGACGATGAACTTGTCGTTGGCGGCGCGCCCGGTGTAGTGCCCGGTCTTTACCGCGAGCGCTCCCAGGTGCGAGATGAGCCCCTCGCCGCGGCGCACCACCTGTTCGTACAGGACGGAGGTGGGGGAGGTCCAGTAGATGAGATTCGCGTTCGTTATGCCATGCTGCTCGAGCCCGTTACCCCTGGTGATATCGTTTAATCTCACTGCGCCCCCTCCGTTCTCATTGGATCTGCGACAAGCTTAAAAGATATCAGGGGCGGGTAGCTTTGCAACCGGCGCGGAAAAGCAAAAGGGCCCCGGTCCATTAAGACCGGGGCCCTTGCTTGTTTCATTGGTGCTTCAGCGACTTGTTAGTCGTTGAACCCTTCCGCGGAGGCCGGGTTGTACTGCTCCCAGTGCTCCGGGGAACGCCACAGGCCGGAAAGGATCATCTCGCGGATGTGGAGGAATTCTTTCGGGAGACGGTCGTACATCTTCACGAACAGCTCCTCGTGGGAGAGGATCTCTTCCTTCCAGACGTCGCGGTCGATGGACATGAGCTCCTGGTACTGGTCGCGGGAGACGTTGTTCAGGCCGGTCCAGTCGATGTCCTCGTAGCGCGGCATCCACCCCAGCGGGCTTTCCACGGAGGCGCCGCGGCCGTTGGCGCGGTCGGCGATCCACTTGAGAATGCGCATGTTCTCGCCGAAGCCCGGCCAGAGGAACTTGCCGTTAGCGTCTTTGCGGAACCAGTTGACCGAGAAGATGCGCGGCGGGTTCGGGGTGGTGCGTCCGACCTGCAGCCAGTGGTTGAAGTAGTCGGCGACGTGGTAGCCGGTGAACGGAAGCATCGCGAACGGGTCGCGACGGACGTTGCCGATGGCGCCCACGGCGGCTGCGGTGGTCTCGCTCCCCATGGTGGCGGCGAGGTAGACGCCGTAGCTCCAGTTGAAGGACTGGTACACCAGCGGGATCACGTTGTTGCGGCGGCCGCCGAACACAAACGCCTTCATGGGCACGCCCTTCGGGTCTTCCCAAGCCGGGTCGATGGACGGGCACTGCGAAGCGGGGGAGGTGAAGCGGGAGTTCGGGTGCGCGGCGTTGCGGCCGCAGCCCGGGGTCCACTCGTTACCCTGCCAGTCGGTGAGTTTTGCCGGGAGCTCGTCGGTCATCCCCTCCCACCAGACGTCGCCGTCCGGGGTGAGCGCCACGTTGGTGAAGATGGTGTTCTTGGAGCAGGAGTGCATCGCGTTCGGGTTGGACTTGAACGAGGTGCCCGGGGCCACGCCGAAGAAGCCTGCTTCCGGGTTGATGGCGTAGAGCTGGCCGTCGGGGCCGGGCTTGATCCAGGCGATGTCGTCGCCCACGGTGGAGATCTTGTAGCCGCTCTGCTTGAAGTGGTCGGGCGGGACCAGCATGGAGAGGTTGGTCTTGCCGCAGGCGCTCGGGAAGGCAGCGCCCAGGTAGGTCTTCTCACCTTCCGGGGTCTCGATGCCGAGGATCAGCATGTGCTCAGCCAGCCACCCCTCGTCCTTGGCGATCTTGGAAGCGATCCTGAGTGCCAGGCACTTCTTGCCCAGAAGGGCGTTGCCGCCGTAGCCGGAGCCGAAGGACCAGATGGAGCGCTCCTCCGGGAAGTGGACGATGTACTTCTCCTTGTTGCACGGCCAGGGGACGTCTTTCTGGCCGGCGGCGAGCGGTGCGCCGACCGAGTGCAGGCAGGGGACGAACTCGCCGTTCTCGCCGAGAATGTCGACGACCTTCTTGCCCATGCGGGTCATGATCTTCATGTTGACCGCGACGTAGGGGGAATCGGAGATCTCGACGCCGATCTTGGCGATGTTGGAACCCAAGGGACCCATGGAGAAGGGGATGACGTACATGGTGCGCCCCTTCATGCAGCCGGTGAAGAGGCCGGTCAGGGTTTTCTTCATCTCCTTGGGGTGCACCCAGTTGTTGGTCGGGCCGGCATCCTGCTTGGCGATGGAGCAGATGAAGGTGCGGTCCTCGACGCGGGCCACGTCGCCGGGGTCGGACAGGGCCAGGTAGCTGTTCGGGCGCTTCTCCGGGTTCAGCTTACGGAAGGTACCGCCTTTGACCAGCAGTTCGCAAAGGCTGTTGTACTCCTCTTCGCTCCCGTCGCACCAGTGGATCTGGTCGGGCTGGCACATCTCGGCGACTTCCTTCACCCATGCCAGCAGCTGCTTGTTCTTCACTTCGTAATTCATGGATATTCCCTCCTTTGGGTATTGCTTCATCGCATTTTTAGAAGAGACCAAACCCTCGGTACTGCTAATCTCACAGGTTTCCATAGATGTCCTCTCTGCCGGGTGGCGGTGGACCGGAACGGAACGAGAGAGACCCCTGTCGGGCCGCTCGACGCGGTTCCGGCCTACGGTTGATGTTTCGTTAGCGTCGGTTATGTGGGTTTTATGGTGCCGAGCCCTGGATTGATGAACGTCGTACGCGGGGTGCTGGGAAGTGAGGCCCTCGCCCTGACTGACGATTCGCTCTGTGAGATCGTGGCGTTTTATCTATGAGAGACATGCACCAACTGATGTCATCGAACGACTGTCCGCTCTCCTCTCTGAACCTTGATTTTAATTATTATAAAATAACACAACGCCTTTTAAAAGCAAGAGTAAATGTATACAGAGGCCCAATTGACACGATGTCTCAGTCTGTTAGACTATTGCCGGACTTGATGCCGTCCTTTGTCACTGCCGACTCAGTCCCGTTCAACATTAGACGATCGAGACTCTCCGTCGACCCCAGGGTCGGCCTCATCACGAAAGAAACAGGGGGTATCCAATGGAGCCTTACATCTGCACCGTCTGTCAATACGTCTACGACCCCTACCTCGGCGACCCGGAGAACGGGGTGCCCCCGGAACCCCCTTCGCCGACTTGCCCGACGACTGGGTCTGCCCCATCTGCGGGGTCGGCAAGGAGGCATTCGAGCCGGAGTAGGGCATGTAAAAAGGGGGGGAGCTGAACTGCTCCCCCCCTTGCCTTTAGAGACCCTGCAGCAGTCCCTCCAATTCGGTTGTTATCTGTTTGAGATCTTCCAGGTTCATGTCGCCCATGTGCGCGACGCGGAAGGTCTTCCCTTTCAGTTTCCCGTAACCGTCGTCGAACGCGATGCCGCGCTCACCCAGCTGTTTCTTGATGAGGGCCAGGTCCACGCCGCGGTCGTTGGTGGCGCAGGTAAGGGTCACCGAGCGGTACGGCTCCGCCGGGAGGATGCCGAAGCCCTTTTCGATGGCCCATGCGCGCATGAACGTCGCCATGTCCTGGTGGCGCTGCCAGCGCTGCTTGAGCCCCTCGGCGAAGATCCTCTCCAGCTGGCGCTCCATGGCGTAAATGAGCGAGATGCACGGGGTGGACGGGGTGTTGTCCTTCTCGTCGGCAGCCAGGAACTCGAGGAAATCGAAGTAGTAGCCGCGGCCGGGGACGCTCTTCGCTCGCTCGAGCGCCTTTTCGCTCGCGGTGAAAACGGCCAGGCCCGGCGGCAGCGCGAATGCCTTTTGAACACCGAAGACGCAGCAGTCGATCCCCAACTCGTCGATCGGGAGGTCGAGCGCGCTCATGGAGGATACGGTGTCCACGATGGAGACCACGTCCGGGTATTTTTTGAGCACCTCGCCGATCTCGGGGAGCGGGCTCATGGTCCCGGTGGAGGTCTCGTTGTGGATCAGGGTGATGGCGTCGTACTTGCCGGTGGCAAGGGCCGCGTCCACCATCTCGGGCGTGATGGGCTGACCCCACTCGGCCTTGAAGGCGTCGGCCTCCTTGCCGCAGGAGAGGGTCACCTTGTGCCACTTGTCGGAGAAGGCGCCGTTGCAGAAGTTGGCGCAGCGCTTGCCGACCAGGTTCCGCACCGCCCCCTCCATGGCGCCGAAGGCGCTGGAGGTGGAGAGGAACACCCTTTCCCTGGTGGACATGAGTTGCTTCAGCTTGTCGGTCACGCCCTTGTGCAGGCGCGCGTACTCCGGCATGCGGTGGCCGATCATCGGCGTGGCCATGGCCTCGAGGATCTCCGGGCTCACCTCGATCGGTCCGGGGATGTACAGCTTCTTATGCATGTGCGCTCCGTATCAAGCATTTTTCGCCGGCAGCGTGCGGCTTGGAAGGAAGTGGGGGAGGGCGCGGCGCCACGGTACGAGCGGTCCGCGAGCCTGCTGCAGGCGGATCGCCAAGCTAGCAGATTACGCGGTCGATGTCAATTCTCACGTCCTCATTTGTAACACAAAATGGGCGGGTCAGGCGGCGCCGAAACCGGCGGGTTGTCATCACAGGGAAACAGTGAGCAACCTCTCGCTGCGCCATACCCTCACGATGCGGATTGTCTTCTTGTCGAGGCGGTAGACGATGCGAAAAGGAGGAAGGATGACTTCTCTGAGATAGGTGAGGCCGAATTCCGGGACGATGCGGCCGCTGTTCGGAAACGAGGCGAGCCGTTCCACCGACTTCATGACTTCGCGGAGCAGCTTTTCACCGATCTCCGGCACATGCTGCTCTTGATACCAGTTGCGGATTTCCTCCATGTCCTGCACTGCCGAGACGGCGAATGAGACGGAGAATGTCCTGGGCACGTCACACCAGCCCGAGTCGCTTTTTCACCTCGTCAAGATCCAGTTCCTGCCCCTGTTCGAGGTCCATGAGCCCCTGCACGATACCGCGCAGAAAGGCACGCTCTTCCGTCACCGCTTCATAATCCTCAAGGGATTGGACCACGGCGACGCCGCGCCCCCTGCTGGTCAGGAGGATTGGGCGGTGAGTCTTGTCGGTCTGGCTGATCACCCGGCCCGGGTTCAGTTTCAGATCGCTTAACGGGACTATGTCTTCTGATAACTTCACGCGTGCCATTGTTCCTCCATTTGCAACAGGACGGATAATAGCACCTGGAAACTCCCTTTTCAAGGAGAGTTACCTGGTCCAAGGTGCCGTATTCGAGCGCCGGCTCGGGGGGCCAGGAGAGGGACGTACATCGGCTATCCGGACTCCACTTCAGGTGCTTTGCGCCGGTAAATCCCGCACATATTGTATATGTTGCGTATTGCCGGGCAAAATGTTACACATACCGGTTAGCTGTCAAATACATTAAAACCGAAAGTGCCGCCTTTTTAAAGATTTAGGATTGGCGCCTTTCCCGCTGGGAAATCATGAAACCAATTATTGCCATCGTCGGACGCCCGAACGTCGGGAAGTCCACCCTTTTCAACAGGCTGGTCGGGCGCCGTAAGGCGATGGTCGACGATATGCCCGGGGTGACCCGGGACCGCAACTACGCCGAAGTGAACCGTTTCGACATCCCCTTCATCCTGGTCGACACCGGCGGTTTCGAGCCCGAAACGTCCGACAAGCTCTTGCAGCAGATGCGCGAGCAGTCCCGCTTCGCCATGGAGGAGGCGGATCTCATCCTCTTCGTGATGGACGCCCGCGGCGGGCTCACCCCCGCCGACCGCGACGTGGTGGATATGCTCAGGCGCATCAAGAAGCCGGTGTTCTACATCATCAACAAGGTGGACGGCGAGAAGCAGGAGGCCGACGCGGGAGACTTCTACTCTCTGGGGGTGGACCAGATCTACACCATCTCCGCCGAGCACAACCGCGGCGTGGGCGACCTGATGGACGAGGTGCTGGCAGCACTTCCCTACAACAGGGACAAGGACGAGGACGAGGAGATCACCAAGATCGCCGTCGTCGGGCGCCCCAACGTGGGGAAGTCCACGCTGGTGAACCGCCTTTTGGGGTACGAGCGCGTGGTGGCCAATCCCACCGCCGGCACCACCCGGGACGCGATCGACACCCGTTTCACGGTCAACAAGAAGCCCTACCTGTTGATCGATACCGCCGGGATCCGCAGGAAGGGGAAGACGGTCCAGAAGATCGAGAAGTATTCGGTGGTGGACGCGCTGCGCTCCATCGACCGCGCCGACGTCGTTCTCATCGTTTTGAACGCGGAGGATGGGGTCACCGAGCAGGACACTAAGATCGCCGGCTATGCCTACGAGGCGGGGCGCGGCTGCATCTTCGTGGTGAACAAGTGGGATACGGTGTCAAAGGACAACTCCACCATGGGGAAGTTCACCGAGGAGATCCGCCGCAATTTCAAGTACCTCCCGTTCGCCCCGATCCTCTTCGTCTCCGCGCAGAGCGGCCAGCGCACCGGCAGGATCGTCGCCGAGGTGGACCAGGTGATGGAGCAGTTCTGCAAGAGGGTGAGCACCGGCGAGTTGAACCGCATCTTCAACCAGGCCGTGGATGAGAACCACGCCCCGCTGGACGGCGGCAGGCGGGTGAAATTCTACTACGCGACGCAGGTGGGGGTGAAACCTCCTTCCTTTGTCGTCTTCACCAATCGTCCCGAGGGGATTCATTTTTCCTATGAACGGTACATCATGAACCGTTTTAGAGAGGCCTTCGGCTTCAGCGGGACTCCTTTAAAGCTTATTTTCCGAGGCAGAGACAAGAAAGATACCTAAATCATTCTTTACTTGACCGATACGATGGTTTAGTATGATGCCTATTTTTAGCCCACCCTCTACCAACAGCGAGCGGCATCAATGAGTCTAGTCGGCAATTTGGAAGATCTCGGCTTAGGCGAGATCCTGCAGATCGTGAGCCTCAGCAGGAGGTCCGGTGTGCTCGCCCTGGAAAGCAGAGGGAGAGAGGCACGGGTGATCTTCCGCAACGGGCAGGTGATCCGCGCCACATCCTCGACCTTCCAGCAGAACCTGGGCGAGGTGCTGATCCAGCAGGGGGTGATCGACCTGGGGATCCTGAAGCGGGCGCTGAGCATACAGGCCGACGAGGGGTACTCCCAGCTTCTGGGCGTGATCATGGTGGAGCGCTTCGCGGTGAGTGCGGACGCCATCGAGGCCGTGGTCCGCGAGCAGATCGAGAACGTGGTCTACTCGCTGTTCGCCTGGGCCGAAGGGACCTTCGAGTTCGAGCTGCAGGAGATCGGCGACGGCGACAACGCCCGGCTCGACCCGGTGCAGTTCATGCTGAAGCAGGGGTTGAACCCGCAGTACCTGGCCATGGAAGGCTCCCGCATCATCGACGAACAGCGCCACCGCGGCGAGGGGGGCGATGAGGCTGGGCACCAGGACGAATCTGTCGACTTCGCCTTCGACCTCCTCCAGGAACCGTCCGCGGCCGCTCCGGCCACCCCCCCCCACACGTATGATGTTCCATCCTCCTCCGCCCAGGCGGAAAGCGTGCTCTCACCGACCCGCGCCCCGGCTCCGGCTCCGGCCGCGCCTGTAAATTCCGGGCAGGGCACGCCGCTCGTGCTGGTGGACGACGACCCGATCACGCTCGTGGCGCTCACTTCCCTGCTTTCGGAGCACGGGTACCAGGTGGAGGCCATGGAGCGCGGCGAGGACGCGCTGATCCGCGTCGACTCCCTTTACCGCGACGGCGTGCGCCCGGCAGTTCTGGTCGACCTGATCATGCCGCGCATGGACGGCAGCGGGATCCTGGGCGGCCTGGAACTCATGGAACTGGTGCGCAACAATTTCCCGGAGCTGCCGCTTCTGGGGCTCTCCGATTTCGAAAACGAAGAGGCGCAGCGCAAGATGCGCGGGCTCGGCATCCGGCTGCTCATGAAGCCGTTGAAAAGCGAGATCGAGGACTCCCTCGATCTCTTCGCGCCGAAGCTCGTGGCCGCGCTGGAGAGTATGGCCATCGGCGATGAGGCGGGCCTTACCAGCGTCAACATCGGCGACGAGCTGAGGCTTGAGATGGGCGAGGAACCCGCCCTCTCCGCGCCGCACGTGAACCAGAGCACCGGGATCTCGCAGCTGCGCGGCATGCTCGAGGAGCTGAACAACCCGCAGCTAGGCGGGGGGATCATCCTGCTGGTACTGCGGTTCGCCGCGGAGTTCATGAACCGGGCGGTGGTGCTCCTGGTCAAGAAGGAAAGCGTCCAGGGACTGGGGCAGTTCGGGCTGCAGGACAAGGACGGCCGTGCCGATTCGCGGGTCCGCAACCTCATCATTCCCAGGGGAGAGCCGTCGCTGTTCACGCAGGTGCTCGAGAACCGTTTCACGGTGAAGGAGGCGCCCGACGCCTCGGTCTGGACCCATTACTTCATGGAGCAGCTGGGGGGGGGACGTCCCGCCGAGTATTTCGTGGGACCGATAGTGAGCGAGGGGAAGGTGGTCGCGATCCTCTACGGCGACAACCTCCCCGAGGATAAGCCGATCGGCGACACCGATTCGCTGGAAATTTTCCTGTGCCAGGCCGGCATAGCCATGGAAAAAGCCCTGTTGCAGCGCAGACTGCAGGAGCAGGGACGGGGAGAAATGTGACGTGAAGAGGATACTGATAGCCGAAGATTCCAACACCATGCGTTCCATGCTGGTTTCCACCATAGACGAACTGGAAAAATACACCATCGTCGAGGCCGCCAGCGGCTTCGAGGCGTTGCGTCTATTGCCGCGCGAACAGGTCGACCTGATCATCACCGACATCAACATGCCCGACATCAACGGACTCGAGCTGATCAGCTACGTGCGCAACAACCCCAATTACCAGTCCATCCCGCTGTTCATCGTCTCCACCGAGAGCGGGGAGAAGGACCTTGAGAAGGGGCTCGCCCTGGGGGCGAACGAGTACCTGGTGAAACCCTTCGACCCGGTGAAGCTGCAGGAACTGGTCTGCAAGTACCTGGGGGACTAGGAACCGGTTCTACGTTCTGTGTTCTACGTTCTACGTTGACCCACAAGTAGGGAACCAGGAGTCGGAACATAGGACTTGAGAAGTTAAAACGTAGAACTTTGAACGTAGAACGTAGAACGTCTTCTTAAAAAAGAGAGTCTATGAGCGTTGAGGATAGCATAGGGAAAGCGTTGAAAGATTTCCTGGCCGAGGCCGAGGAGATCCTGGATCAGTTGAGTCTTGACCTGGTCTCGTTGAGTGACTGCGCGGACGGCGGTGAATGCAACCCGGACCTCGTCAACTCCGTGTTCCGCGGGGCGCACTCCCTCAAAGGGCTGGCCGGGATGTTCGGTCTCTCCGACATCGCGGAACTGGGACACCACCTGGAGAACCTGCTCGATGCCCTGAGGCTGGGGAAGGTGGAGCTGGACCAGGCGGTGGTGAGCACCCTGTTCGAGTCGACCGAGCTGCTGGCGCAGCTGGTGCGCAGCGCCGGTGAGACCGGCGGCGAGGGGGCGGACCTTTCCGGCGCCATGCAACGCATCAACGATTGCCTGACCCGCGGTCCCAAGGCGAACCAGGATTCCCCGCTGGCCCGGCTGAACATACCCGAACGGGTCCTCTCCTCCATGACCGAGTACGAGGAACACCGCCTGCTGGAAAACGTGAAGAAGGGGCGCCATATCCACTCGATCCGGGTGTCGCTTCTCCTGGCGAGCTTCGACTCCGACCTCATGGAGCTGACCGACGCCCTGAAGCAGGCGGGCGAGGTGATCAGCACCCTTCCCTCCGCTTCCAGCGGGCTGGACGCGGGGATCGACTTCGAGATCCTGTTCGGCTCCGAGCTTTCCGCTGGCGCACTCACCCCGATCATCGACCGCGAGAACCTGAGCATCACCACCTTCGGCGAGCCCGCCCAGGAGCGGAAGACCGGGGGGGGCGCGGAGGCGGCGACCGTCGCAGAGCCCGCCGGCGCGGAGGGGGAGTTCCAGGCCCCGATGGGGGGCGATGGCGGCTCCATCAGCGCCAAGAGCATGAGCCGCACGGTGCGCGTCGACATCGGCAAGCTCGACCTGTTGATGAACATCGTGGGGGAACTGGTGCTCTCCCACTCCATGATCGCCGACGTCGCCGCGCGCATGCGGCGCGACGGCCTGATCGTTCCGTCCCAGGACCTGAACAAGGCGGCCAAGGGGCTTGAGAAGAAGCTCTCGGAACTGCAGAAGGGGGTCATGGAGATCAGGATGATCCCGGTCGGGCAGCTCTTCGACAAGATGACCCGGATCATCAGGAAGATCGCCCGGGAGCAGGGGAAGAAGGTCGAGCTGAAGCTCTACGGCGCGGACACGGAGCTGGACAAGCTCATCATCGAGGACATCTCGGACCCGGTCATGCACATCGTGAGAAACTGCATCGACCACGGCATCGAGCCCCCGGAGAAGCGTCTGGCCGCCGGCAAGGACGAGAAGGGGACCATCACCCTCTCCTCCTACCAGAAGGGGAACCACGTCGTCATCCAGATCGACGACGACGGCGGCGGCATAGATCTCGCGCGCGTGAAGCAGAAGGCGGTCAAGCTGGGGATCATCGCCTCCCCCGACGACGTGAGCGACCGCGAGGCCCTCGATTTCATCTTCCGCCCCGGGTTCTCCACCACCGAGACCGTGAGCGAGATCTCCGGGCGCGGCGTGGGCATGGACGTGGTGCGCACCAACATCGCCGCCCTTTCCGGCCTGATCGACGTGGAGAATTTCCCCGGGCAGGGGGCGCGTTTCATCATCACCCTCCCCATCACGCTCGCCATCATCAAGGCACTCATCATCTCGACCGCGGGACGCACCTACGCGCTTCCCATCACCTCGGTCCTCGAGAGCATCATCGTGGAGCAGAAGGAGATCAAGACGGTGGAGCGCAAGGAAGTGATCCAGCTGCGCGAGTCGACCCTGCCCCTTTTGCGCCTTTCCGAACTGTTCGAGCTGAAGGGGGCGGCGGCGCCGGAGAGCTGCTACGTGGTCGTCGTGGGGGTCGCCGAGAAGCGGCTCGGGCTCGTCGTGGACGACCTCCTTGGGCAGCAGGACATCGTCATCAAGTCCATCGGCGACACCTTCGCCGGTTTCCGCGGGATCTCCGGGGCCGCGGACCTGGGCGACCAGCGCACCATCCTCGTCCTGGACGTCGGTAGCGTGATCGCCGAGGCCACCCGGGGGAGTGCCTGATGTACAAGGAGTTCTACGGTCTCACCGAGAAGCCTTTCAGCAAGACCCCTGATCCCCGCTTCCTCTACATGAGTTCGGGGCACCAGGAGGCGCTGGCGCGGCTCGAGTACGCGGTCGAGGAGAGCGAGATCGCCCTTTTGACCGGCGACATAGGGTGCGGCAAGACCACCATCTCGCGTGCCCTCATGGACCGGATGGGGGAGAGTTACCACTTCATGTTCGTATTCAACCCGCGCCTGACCGCCGACGAGCTGTTGCGGGTGATCGCCTCCGGGCTGCAGGTGAACGAGCCCTCGCTGCAGAAGGACCAGCTCCTGAAGGAGATAACGACGGCGCTGTACCGGCTGCACGGAGAGGGGCGGGTCCCGGTGGTGGTTATCGACGAGGCGCAGATGATCCCGGACCGGGAGCTCTTCGACGAGCTGCGCCTTTTGACCAACTTCCAGCTCGACGACCGCAACCTGGTGAGCGTGATCATCATGGGGCAGCCGGAGTTGCGCGAGATGCTCGCCTCCCCGGTGTACGAGCCGTTCCGGCAGCGCATCTCGCTCAACTTCCACCTGGCCCCCCTGGGGCTGGAGGAGACCCTGGAGTATCTCGATTTCAGGATCGTGGCGGCCGGCGGCGAGCCCGGTCTCTTCTCGCCGGACGCCGTGCAGAGGATCTACGAGCTCTCCGGCGGGGTGCCGCGCCGCATCAACGCGGTGGCCACCAACGCACTTTTGATCGGCTACGGCAAGGACGCCGCCCTGATCGACGCCTCGATAATCGAGGAGACCGCGGCGGAACTGCTCGCGTAGAACCCGTTCCAGGTTCTTCGCTCCAGGTCCTGCGTTAAAGGACCGCCTCTGTGCTTGCCGTCACCGCGGGGCGGGGGCTGGCCTCGCAGGTGCCCAGCCGGGAACGACGTGGAACGTGGAACATAGAACGCAGAACCAGTTTTGAGGTTTCGATGAATCTTGCAGAGATCAGAAAGAAGGCTTCCCGGGGAGAGACGCAGGCAGCGGCGGCGCGCGAAACGGCACCGGATCAGGAGGTGCAGGCGCCCGATGCTGAGGCCTGGCCGATGCCGGAGTCGGATGCTGTGCCCCTCGCCGATCAGTTCTCCGCGCCAGAACCCGCCATGTCCGACCCGGTCGCTCCCGGGGGCGACATACCCGGTGCGGTGATGAACGGGGACGTGGACCCCGACCCGCTGCCGCGCGCCCAGGCGCCGGCCTGGCAGGCCGAGCAGTTCGGTGCCTCCTTCGAATACCAGGATGATCCCGAGGAGTTCGACCCGGTCGCCGTCATCCTCAGGGGGCGCGACTCCGCCTCCTTCGAGGCGGAGACCTCGCAGCAGGAGGTCGTGGACGCGGCGAGCGTCGAGCTGCTCTGCTTCCGGGTGGCGAGCGAGGAATACGCCATCAGCATCATGGACATCAAGGAGATCATCAAGCCGCGCGAGGTGACCGAGGTCCCCAGGGTTCCTTCCTTCGTGCGCGGCATCCTCTCGTTGCGCGGCAACATCATCCCCGTCTTCGACATGAAGACCCGGCTCGGGCTTGCCGACGGGGCGGTTTCCGACCGGGAGCGCATCGTGGTGGTCAAGCGCCAGGGGGGATACGCGGGTGTGCTGGTGGACGAGGTGGTGCAGGTGGTCCGGATCGCCGAGGGGGGGATCGAGCCTCCGCCGGTGGTGCTCGAAGGGATCGACCGCGAGTTCGTGCTGGGAATAGGGCGGGTCAGCGACAGGATGCTGATCCTGCTCGATATGGAGAAGGTCTTGGATGTCGGTCTCTTGTAGAGCCGTGGCGCAGGGGGAATGAGCATGGAGAAGAACAGGATCCTCGTGGTAGAGGATGAAGAGAGTCTACTGAAGCTGGAGAGCATCCTCTTCACCTCGAAAGGGTACCAGGTCACCGGAGTGCGCGGCGGCAACGACGCACTGAAGGCGATCGCCCAGGATGCGCCGGATCTCGTGGTGCTGGACCTCATGCTTCCCGACATGGACGGCTTCGAGGTCTGCCGCAGCATCAAGGAGAACCCCGCCACCAGCGCCATCCCGGTGGTGATGCTGACGGCCAAGAAGAGCAGCCGCGACCTTGAGCACGGCAGGCAGGTCGGCGCGGACGCCTACATCACCAAGCCTTTCAAGTCGGTCAAGGTGCTCGAGGTGATCGAGGGGCTTTTGGGCAACGAGGCCGCCGCAAAGGGGGGCGCTGTCTGATGACGCAGGAGTTGCAGGAAATTCAGGTCGCCTGTCTGCGCATGGATGACGGGCTCTACGCCGTCGACATCATGCGCATCAGGGAGATCATCAGGGTTCCCAAGCTCGCCCCGCTCCCCCGGGCGCTCCCGTTCGTGGAGGGGGTGATCAACCTGCGCGGTTCGGTGATACCGGTGGTGGACCTGAGGAAGCGCTTCGGGCTCCCCGCCGCGGAGAACCAGGAGAGCGCGCGCCTTCTGATCCTCTCCATCTCCGGCCAGCCTCTGGCCCTGATGGTCGACGAGGTGACCGAGATGATCACCATTCCGCTGCGGGATTTGAAGGCGCCGCCGCGCGGTGTGCGGATCGTGGGAGGGGAGTACATGGTGGGGCTGTGCCTGGTGCGTGAAGTCCCGGTGATGCTGCTCAACATCGACGCCCTGCTCACCTTCCAGGAGAAGGCCCAGTTGGGCTACCTTGCCCCGCAGGGGGAGACCACTACCACAACTAAAAAGAGCCCAGCATGCTGATAGTCTGTCCTAACTGCAAGAAGCGATTCAACGTCACCGTTAGCAGCTCCGATGAGCCGAAGAAACTGCGCTGCTCGGCCTGCAAGGCCGTGTTCCGGCTGGTGCGCAAGACCGAGCGCCAGGCCGCTCCGCAGGCGAAGGTGAAGGTGGTGGTCGCTAACGAGAGCGCCGCCTTCTGCAAGGCGGTGGAAAAGGTGCTCGCGGCGGAGCCTTTCGAGCTCTTTCTCTGCACCGACGGCAAGGAGGCCCTCGAGACGGTGCAGAAGGTGACGCCCGATGTGCTGCTGCTGGACGTGGCGCTGCCGACCATGTTCGGGTTCGAGGTTTGCGAGCGGGTGCGTCAGGACCCGGCCCTCGCCAAGGTGAAGATCGTGCTGATCGCCTCGATCTATGACAAGACCCGCTACAAGCGCTCCCCGAATTCGCTTTATGGAGCGGACGACTACATCGAGAAGCACCACATTCCGGACTCGCTGGTTTCGATGATCTACCGCCTCACCTCCGGTGGGATGCCCCCCGTGGTGCGCCCGACGGAAGGCGAACTGGCCGCGCAGGAGGAGAGCCGCAGCGAGATCAGGCAGGTGGAGGTCGAAGAGACCTCCATGCCCGGGGTTGCCGCCCACGCACCCGCGCCGTCGTCCCCCGAGCCCGCGGTTACCACTGCACCCGAGGCCCCGGTCGCGGCGACACCCGAAGTTCCCGCCATGGAGCCCCCCGCGGTCCGCGCGGAAGCACCCGAGGCTCCGGTCTTTGAGGCCCAGGAGGTTCCGGTCATCGCGGCTGCCGAGGTTGCCGAGGCCCCTGTCGCGGCTGTGCCAGCTCCCGTCACTCCGGTACCCCCCGCCGAGCCCGCCGCACCCGCCGCACCGGCAGCACCGGCAGCACCGGCTGCACCGGCTGCACCGGCTGCACCGGCTGCACCGGCTGCACCGGCTGCGGCCGCGGCTGCGCAGCTCCCCGAGGAGCAGGTGAAGGCCAGGCGGCTGGCCCGGATCATCGTTTCGGACATCGTCCTGTACAACCAGGCGAAGGTGGAGCAGGGGGTCCGCGAGGGGAACTTCTACGAACTGCTGGCAGACGACATACGCGAAGGCGAATACCTGTATCAGCAGAGGGTGTCCCAACAGGTGCGTGACACGACCACGTTCCTCAAAGACGCGTTCGAGGAATTAATCGCGAAGAAACGGTCCGAACTTAGCCTTTAGGAGAAAGACCCTGTCCAACGATCTGCTTGAAATTTCAGAGAGACTTGCCGCCGACGACGAGGAGCAGCGCCGCTTCGCCGTCATGTCCCTGCGCCGCCGCCCCTTCCCCGAGGTGATGGAGCTGCTGTTTCGTGCCATGGGCGACGACAGTTGGCGGGTGCGCAAGGAGGCGGTCGGCGTGGTGCTGCAGGCGCAGCCGCTCCAGGCGGCCGAACTCGAGGCCCTGATCGCGCTGCTGCGTTCAGCCGACAACGCGGGGTTGCGCAACTCCGCCGTGGAATCCCTGGAACGGATCGGGGCGCCGGCGGTGGAGCGTCTCTGCG
Organism: Geomonas subterranea; assembly: GCF_019063845.1. NCBI lineage: Bacteria > Pseudomonadati > Thermodesulfobacteriota > Desulfuromonadia > Geobacterales > Geobacteraceae > Geomonas > Geomonas subterranea. Next base: position 2,864,372 of record NZ_CP077683.1, on the reverse strand, counting down.
CTCACCTGAAAGACCCCGACCATGACCTGCGCAAGTTCATCATCGACATCCTGGGGAACATCCGCTGCGCCACCTGCCTTCCCCTGCTGGTAGAGGCGCTGGGAGACGAGGACATGAACGTCCGCGTCGCCGCGGCCGAGAATCTCGGCAAGATCGGCGACGGGCGTGCCCTGCCGCACCTTTTGAAGGTGCTGGACGGAGGAGAGGTCTGGCTGAAGTTCACCGTGCTGGACGCCCTGGCCTCCATCGGCGCCCCGGTTCCGCTTGCGAAGCTCGAGCCGCTTTTGCAGGAGGGGCTGCTGCGGCGCGCCACCTACGACTGCCTCGGCGTCCTGGGGGACCTGAAATCGTTCCCGCTGCTGCTGGAGGGGCTGCACGACAAGGCGAAGAACGCCCGTGAGGCCGCCGCCATCGCGCTGATGCGCCTGAGGGGGCGTTTGAGCCCGCCGGAACAGGAACAACTGGTGGACCTGCCGCTCAGGGAACTGGCCGGCACCGCGACCGCGAAGAAGCTCATCGACTCGCTGCACGGGGAGGAGCCGGTGATGATCTCCGCCCTGGCCCAGCTTTGCGGCATCATGGGAGACGAGCGCGCAGCACTTCCCCTGGTGCGCGTGGCACGCGCCGAGCGCCTGAGAGCGGTATGCCTGGAGGCGCTGCTGCGCATCGGGGAGCCGGTGATGCCGGTTGTTCTGGAGCACTTCCCCTTCGCCATCGCCACCGAGCGCGCCATCATCGTGCACCTCATCGCCGAGACCGGGCGTCCCGGCAGCGACGACCTCCTCTTCGCCGCCCTCGAGGACGACGGGCCCGAGGTGAGGCGCTGCGCCGCCATCGCCCTCGGGCGGCTTGCGCCCGAAGGCGCCGCTGAACGGGTGGCGCGGCTTCTTGACGACGAGGAGGCGCAGGTGCGCGAGGGAGCGGTGGATGGCTTGCAGCGTCTTGCCGCCAGGGATTCCGGAGGCGTTAGCGCGGTTTGCACCGGGCTTTTGCGCAGCAGGGACGCGCGCAAGAGGCGGGATGCCGCCATCATCCTCGGCGCCCTTGCCGACGGAGAGCGGCTCGCCCGCCTGGTGAAGGACGAGGATGCCACGGTGCGCCGGGCCGCGGTGGCGTCGCTTGCGCGCGTGGACCTGCCGCAGGCACTGGGCGCCCTGACGCTCTCCTTGTCCGACGAGGAGCCGGAGGTTCGCGCCGCTGCGGCGCAGGCCCTCGCCGAAAGGGGAGGGGACGAGGTGCTGGCGCCGCTGTGCCTGGCCCTTGGCGATGAGGATCCCTGGGTGCAGACCGCGGCGCTCAAGGGGCTGACCGCTCTGGGGAATGCCGAGGCGCTGCCGGGGGTGATGGCACTGCTGGAACAGGCGCAGGGGCCGGTGCTGATCGCCGCCCTGTCGACGCTCGCCGCACTCGGCGGGGCGCAGGCGCTCGCTCCGGTGCGGCAGGCGCTTTATCACAGCGACGAGGAAGTGGTAGAGGCCGCCATAGGCATCCTCGCGGCTCACGGTGGGGACTGGATCGACGAGCACGGTCCGGCGCTTTTGGAGCACCCGCACTGGATGGTGCGGCGCTCCTTCGTGCGCGCCCTCGCCCAGGTGCAGGGGGCGGACTCGTTGGCGGTATTGGATCAGGCGTTGGCCCGGGAGTCGGACCCGCTGGTCAAGGGCGAGATTGTTGAACTGCTCGACAGGCTGCGCTGATGCCATATTTCGAACCTGAATTGCAACTGACGGAAGAGGAATTCCGCCTGATCAGGGACCTGATCTACAACCACTGCGGCCTCTTCTTCGACGACGACAGCAAGTACCTGCTGGACCGCCGGCTCGGGCAGCGGGTGGCCCATCACAACCTGTCCGGGTTCCGCGAGTACTACCAGTTCCTGAAGTACGACCGCAGGAGGGACCAGGAGATCGCCGACATCATGGATCTCCTCACCACCAACGAGACCTACTTCTTCCGCGAGGCCTTCCAGCTGCGCGCCTTCACCGACGAGATCGTGCCGGAGGTGATGAAGGTCAAGCAGCGCGAGCGCACCTTGCGCATCTGGAGCGCGGGGTGTTCCACCGGCGAGGAGCCCTACACCATCGCCATGCTCCTCCTGGAGATGGGGTGCCTCCACGGCTGGCGGGTGGAGATCGTCGGTTCCGACATCAGCCAGCGCGTGGTGCAGCACGCCCGCAAGGGGATCTACACCAAGGCATCCTTCCGCGCCACCGACGAGCGGTACCTGAAGCGGTTCTTCACCGAGACCGACGAGGGGTATCGCATCTGCGACGAGGTGCGGGAACTGGTGACCATCAGCCAGATGAACCTGTTCGACGCCAACCGGCTGGCGCTTTTGGGGAAGATGGATGTGATCTTCTGCCGCAACGTGATCATCTACTTCGACCAGACCTCCAAGAAGCGGGTGATCGAGTCGTTCTACAACACGCTGCGCGGCGGCGGTTACCTCCTTCTGGGGCACTCGGAATCCCTGATGAACCTGTCTACCGCGTTCGCGCTGAAGCACTTGAAAAACGATATGGTCTACCAGAAAACGGATACGACCGGCGGCGGAGTGGCCACGTGAAAAAGATACGGGTAGTAGTCGTAGACGATTCGGCCTATAATCGGCGCGCCATAACCAGGATGCTGGAAGAACTCCCGGGGGTCCAGGTGGTGGGGTACGCCACCAACGGCGAGGAGGGGATCCGCAGGGTGATCGATCTCACCCCCGACCTGGTGACGCTCGATCTCGAGATGCCCCGCATGGACGGCTTCACCATGCTGCGCATCCTGATGGCGACCACGCCGGTCCCGGTGATCGTGATCAGCTCCACTTCCGGCGACGAGAAGGTGTTCAAGGCGCTGGAGCTCGGTGCCGTCGACTTCATCGCCAAACCGACCAGCGTCATCTCCGATGAGCTCCTGAAGATCCAGCAGGACCTGCACCAGAAGGTCCAGGCGGTGTTCAAGCTGAACATGGCCCGGGTGCAGAAGCGGAGTGAGCCGGCTCCCCCAGCGGCCGAGGTCGCGGTCCCCGCGGCCCCCGCCGGGGTGTCGAGCAGCATAGATATAGTGGCGATCGGTTCCTCGACAGGGGGGCCGCCGGCCCTGCAGCGCATTTTTGCCTCGTTCAGGGACGCGCCACCTTTCGCCATGGTGATTTCCCAGCACATGCCCGCCGGGTTCACCACCGCCTTCGCCGAGAGGCTGAACCGCAGCACCGGCTTCGAGGTGCGCGAGGCGAAGGACGGCGACGAAGTCCTTCCCGGGCGTGCCCTCATCGCCCCCGGCGGTCACAACCTCGTGTTCGCAAGGCTGGGCGAAAAGGTGGTGGCCCGCATCGTCCCCCCCGGCCCCAAGGACCGTTACATTCCGTCGGTGGACGTGATGTTCCGGTCCTGCGCGGAGCTCTACCGCAACCGGATGCTTGCCGTGGTCTTGACCGGCATGGGGAACGACGGGGCCCTCGGGGTACGCGAGGCGAAGAAGGTGGGGGCGCAGGTGGTGGCCGAGTCCGAGGAATCCGCTGTGGTGTTCGGCATGCCGCGCGAGGCGATCGCAACGGGAGTGGTGGACCGGGTGGTCCCCATGGACGGCATGGTGCGTGAGATTGTTCTTCGTTGCGGCCTGTTGCCGCGATTTGGTTGATCAACTAGACGTTAATTCGGGGTGCGCATGCAAAAGGACGATGAACGACTGGTTCATAGCAGGGGCGAGGAGTTCCTGCAGGTTTTCAAGAAAGGGGCTGAGTTCACCCAGGAACTTTTGAGGGAGAACGAGCGTCTCAGGTTCCGGCTGCTGGAGCTGGAGAAATCCCAGGGGCCGGGGGATGCGACACCGGTCGCGGAGGTGAAAAGGCTCAGCGAACGGATCGCCGATCTGGAGCAGGAGAAGCAGGAGATCCTGGACCGCATCAGGCACGTCGAGGAGGAAAACCAGGATTTCGCGGCACGCTACCTGGAGATTGAGGACGAGAACAACAACCTCGCCAATCTCTACATAGCGAGCTACCAGCTCCACTCCACGCTCGACTTCAAGGAAGTGCTCCAGATCATAACCGAGATCATCATCAACCTGATCGGTGCCGAGGAGTTCGCCATCATGCTGCTCGACGAGAAGAGCGACGAGCTGCAGGCCGTCTCCACCGAAGGGATTGACCGGAGCGAGATCCCGTCCTTCCGTCTCGGCAAGGGGATCATAGGGACCGTGGCGGAGTCCGGCGAGAATCATTTCGCCAGCGACTTCGACAACTACGAGCGTGATTTCAGCGCCCCGATGGTCTGCATCCCGCTCAAGATCAAGGAACACGTCATCGGCGTGCTGGCGATCTACAAGCTCCTGATGCAGAAAAAGGAATTCGCCGCCGTCGACTACGAGCTCTTCACTTTGCTGGCCGGTCATGCAGCCACCGCCATCTTCAGTTCGCGGCTTTACAGCGATTCCGAGCGCAAGCTTTCGACCATCCAGGGGTTCATCGACCTTTTGACCAAATAATCAGCTGTTGCGATGGGGGATACAGTACAGATGTCAGATTACAACGTATTGATAGTCGAAGATTCACCCACCATGAGGCAGCTCATCGCGTTTGCGCTGAAGCGGATCAGGGGGGTGCGGATAGTCGAGGCCAACGATGGCGTCGACGGCTTGAAGAAGCTTTCCTCCGAGCGGTTCGACCTGATCCTGACCGACATCAACATGCCGATCATGGACGGCCTGAAATTGGTGAGCCTGGTGCGTAACGACGCGAACTACAAGGCGATCCCCATCGTGGTCATCACCACGGAAGGGGCGCAGGAAGACAGGGAGCGTGCCCTGGCGCTGGGAGCCAACGACTACATCACCAAGCCGATTCAGCCGACGAAGATCCTGGACGTCGCCAAGAACCTGCTCCGGATCGTCTGACCGCCCTCCCGGCGTACCGCGCCCGCTCCAGAGCGGACGCGGCGGCCGTGAAGGTGCCCTTATCCGCGTTTCCACCTCTCCCGGGAGGGGGGAGGCCCGGGATGGGCAACCTTGGTCCGTTGTGGCCACCCACCGGGGGTGGCGTGCGGCAGCCACTTCGTTCCATCAGGTCCACCGGCCCATCCTGCGGCCGTCTCACAACAAGTACCCGCAACCATCGGGTTGCGACATTATAAATTTTCGCGTCCTTCGGGGCGCTGGAAGGCGGGGTTTAATGGAAGAGAAATACGTTCCCTCGGCAGTCGAGGGCAAATGGCAGCAGTTCTGGGCTACGCACAACAGCTTCAAGGCAACCGAAGACGCAACTCGCAAGAAGTACTACCTTCTCGAGATGTTCCCGTATCCCTCCGGCAAGATCCACATGGGTCATGTCAGGAACTATTCCATCGGCGACGTCATCGCCCGCTTCAAAAGGATGCAGGGGTACAACGTGCTGCACCCGATGGGATGGGATGCCTTCGGGATGCCCGCTGAAAATGCCGCCATCCAGCACAAGAGCCACCCCGCCAAGTGGACCTACGAGAACATCGATTACATGCGCGGGCAGCTGAAGCGCCTGGGTCTCTCCTACGACTGGGAGCGCGAGCTTGCCACCTGCGACCTCGACTACTACAAGTGGGAGCAGAAGATCTTCCTCGAGATGTACAAGAAGGGGCTCGCGTACAAGAAATCCTCCGCCGTCAACTGGTGCCCCAAGTGTGAGACCGTGCTCGCCAACGAGCAGGTCGAGGATGGCTGCTGCTGGCGCTGCGACTCCCTGGTGCAGCAGAAGGAGCTGGAGCAGTGGTCCTTCCGCATCACCAACTATGCCCAGGAACTGCTGGACGACACCTACAAGCTCACCGGGTGGCCGGAGCGCGTGCTCACCATGCAGCGCAACTGGATCGGCCGTTCGGTCGGCTGTGAAATCGACTTCCCGCTCGAGAACGGGCTCACCAGCATCAAGGTATTCACCACCCGGCAGGATACCCTGTTCGGCGCCACCTTCATGTCGCTGGCCGCCGAGCACCCGATGGCGCTGGACCTGGCCACCGCCGGGCAGCGCGCCGCCGTCGAGGGCTTCATCGACAAGGTGAAGAAGACCGACCGCATCAAGCGCTCCGCCGATGACCAGGAAAAGGAAGGGGTCTTCACCGGCTCCTACTGCGTCAACCCGGTCACCAACGTCAAGATGCCGATCTTCCTGGCCAACTTCGTCCTCATGGACTACGGCACCGGTGCCGTCATGGCCGTTCCGACCCACGACCAGCGCGATTTCGAGTTCGCCAGGAAATACGATCTGCCGCTCAAGGTGGTGATCCAGCCCGCCGGCGAGACGCTCGATCCCGCCACCATGACCGAGGCCTACACGGCCGAGGGGACCATGGTCAACTCCGGCCGCTTCGACGGCATGGGCAACACCGACGCCAAGGAAGCCATCGCCGACTACCTGGAAAAGGAAAAGATCGGCAAGAAGACCGTCAACTTCCGCCTGCGCGACTGGGGTATCTCCCGCCAGCGTTACTGGGGCAACCCGATTCCGGTGATCAACTGCGATCTCTGCGGCGTGGTGCCCGTTCCCGAAACGGAGCTCCCGGTCGTGCTCCCGATGGACGCCGAGTTCACCGGCGAGGGGGGCAATCCGCTGGCCCGCGTGGGAAGCTTCACCACCTGCACCTGCCCGCAGTGCGGCGAGGCCGCGCGCCGCGAGACCGACACCATGGACACCTTCGTGCAGTCCTCCTGGTACTTCCTGCGCTACTGCTCGCCGAAGTTCACCTCGGGTCCCCTGGACCGCGAGCAGGTCGAGCATTGGATGCCGGTGGACCAGTACATCGGAGGCATCGAGCACGCCGTTTTGCACCTGCTCTACGCCCGGTTCTTCACCAAGGTGCTCAGGGACCTCGGCTACTGCAACGTGGACGAGCCGTTCTCCAACCTCCTCACCCAGGGGATGGTCATCAAGGACGGCGCCAAGATGTCCAAGTCCAAGGGGAACGTCGTCGACCCCAACGCCCTCATCGAACGCTACGGCGCGGACACGGCGCGGCTCTTCTCCCTGTTCGCCGCTCCGCCCGAGAAGGATCTCGACTGGAGCGACCAGGGGGTGGACGGGAGCTACCGCTTCCTTAACCGCGTCTGGCGCCTGGTGTACGACGTGCTCCCCGCCGTCAAGAACGCCGGTGCCGTCCAGGTTGACCAGCTCTCCGCGGACGGGAAGAAGCTGCGTCGCGCCGTGCACAAGACAATCAAGAAGGTCTCCGAGGACGTCGAGGAGCGTTTCCACTTCAACACCGCCATCGCGGCGGTGATGGAGCTGGTCAACTCCATCCAGGGTTTCACCGGGAAGGACGCCCCGGAGAACGTCGCCGTGGTGCGCGAGGCGGTGGAGTCGGTGGTGCGCCTGTTGGCTCCCTTCGTGCCGCATTTCGCCGAAGAGCTCTGGTCCGAGCTCGGCCACCAGGTCGGCCTGGAACAGGCGGGCTGGCCCGGCTATGACGCCGACGCCGTGGTCGACGAGGAGATCACCGTCGTGATCCAGGTGAACGGCAAGCTCAGAAGCAAGCTCACCGTTGCCCCCGACGCCAAGGAGGACGATGTCCGCGCCGCCGCGCTGGCCGATGACAAGATCGTGCCGTACCTGGAGGGGAAGAGCGTGAAGAAGGTCGTCTACGTCCCCGGCAAACTGGTCAGCATCGTCGTCGCCTAGTGAGGAAGCGTCCCATGACAGCCACCAGGGTTTTTACAACGCTTCGCTGGCTCACCCTGCTCGCGGCCCTTCTCGCGAGCGGCTGCAGCTACAGTCCGGTCATCCAGCACGGTCCCTTGGCTGGAGCCAACGGCGTGAACGTGGTTCTTTTCGCCAACAAGAGCTACCGCGCCGGCGTGGAGGCGGTCCTCGCCCGCGAGATGATCGACGAGTTCTCCTTCCGGACCGGCGGCAAGGTCCTTCCGGCGGACCGGGCGGAACTGGAACTTTCCGGTACCGTCCTCTCCTACAACAGCGTGCCGGTTTCCTACACCGCGGCCGACGTCATCAGGGAGTACAACGCCATTCTTTCCGTGCAGGCCACCCTGCGTGACGCGCGCTCGCAGAGGGTGCTCTGGAAGGGGGATGTAACCGAGCAGCAGGTTTACCCGGTCAACGCCAGCATCGCCCTGCAGCAGGATGCGGAGGAAGCGGCCATCGAGAAAATCAGCCGGCGCATTTCCGAGCGGATCTGGCAAAAGCTCGGCGAACGCTTCTAGCGCCCCGGCAACAACAGCGAACATCGACGCCGCCCATCCAGCAACAGGCTGGTGGGCGGTTTTTTTGACGTGAGGAACGTGATGAAACCGGAAGAGTTCAACAAGGCGGTGGAAAAGGGAGAACTGGCATCGCTGTACCTTCTGTTCGGGGACGAGCCGTACCTCGTGGAGCGCGCGGTCAAGAAGCTGCTGGACCGGGCCGTGGATCCCGGGTTCCGCGACTTCAACCTCGACGTCTTCTACGGAAACGAATGCAAGGGGGAGGAGGTCTTCAGCGCCGCCCAGACCCTCCCCATGTTCGCCGACCGCCGTGTCGTGCTGGTGAAGAAGGGGGGGGATCTTTCCGCTCACGCCATGGAAGTGCTGCTCCCTTACCTTCAGGACCCGTCGCCCGGTACCTGTCTCATCCTGCAGGCCGAGAAGGTGGACGGGCGCAAGAAGTTCTACGCCGAGTTGAAAAAGCGCGGCGAAGCCGTCGAGTTCAAGCGACCCTATGAGAACCAGCTCGGGCCCTATGTGCGCGACGAGGTGCGCGCCGCCGGCAAGAAGATCGAGCCCGCGGCGGCCGAGCTGCTGGGCTATCTGGTCGGCAACAACCTGCAGGAGCTCGTCTCTCAGATCGAGAAGCTTTGCATCTACTGCGGCAAGAAGGAGACGGTCGCGGTCGCCGACGTCAAGGCGATCGTCTCCGACACCAAGGTCGAGAGCGTCTTCGAGTTCACCGATGCCCTGGGGAGCAAGGATCTCCCCCGCGCCTTGAAGATGCTGACCGCGCTGCTGCAGGACGGCGAGGTCCCCCTGCGCATGTTGGGAGCGGTGGCGCGGCACTTCCGCCAGCTCTGGCAGGTGCGGGAGCTTCTGGACAAGAAGGTGCCCCAGTCCGAGCTCGCGAAGGCGTCCGGGATCAACCCGTACTTCCTGAACAAGGTGACGGCGCAGGCGCGGAACTACACGGTAGTGGAACTGCAACGGATTTTCGAGCGGATGTTGGAACTGGACCTCGCCTTCAAGTCAGGCGGGCTGGAAGAGCCATTGCTCGAGCGTTTCGTGATGGATGCCTGCAGGCGCCAGCCATAGCGGCCTCGGCCTGCGCTTGTTGAGCATGGCTGGAGCTGGTTGGCATGGCTGGAGCGTGGCTTAAGCATGGCTTGAGCGTGGGCTGAGCGTGGGCTGAAAAGGAGAAGCCGTCTATGTTCCCTCCCCTGGAGGGGGAGGGTTAGGGAGGGGGCTTGTTCCCTGCAAACTAGAAAAGGGAATTCCTTGGTGGGAATTCCCTTTCGTGCTTTCATTGAACCGCTACCGGACTAGGCCAGGGTGTTGACCAGTTTGGTGAGGCGGGAAACATTCCTGGAAGCGTTGGAGGAGTGGATGATCCCCTTGGTTGCAGCACCGTCGATGACCGGGATGGCAGCAGCCAGAGCGGCCTTTGCAGCGTCCTGATCCTTGGTGGCAACCGCTTCGCGGACGCGCTTGATGAAAGTGCGCAGGGTGGAACGCTCGTGCTTGTTGCGCTCAGTCCTTTTTACGGTCTGCTTGATCCTCTTCATTGCCGATTTATGATTTGCCAAACTGCACCTCCGGGTATTTTAAAAATGTAGCTTTAGGTTTTTGGAAAGAGAAATTATATATCACCCGGGCGGCGCAGAGTCAAGCATAAAACCGCCCGCAGTCGAAAAATAGTTCCCGCCGCGCGAACAGGCCACCATACCATTGTTTCGCCGGCAAAGCCAGCGAAAATCGATCAGAATCCTATCCCCATCGCGTCTCTCCCGCCAAGCGCTCCCACCATCCGTACCCTCCACCCCGTCGACCAAGCCACCAGGTCCGCGTTGAGCACTTTGAGCACGTTGTGAACCGTCCCGACCCGTGCTGCCTGCTTGACATTCGACTTTTTGAATATTATGCTGCGGTACCACCAGGGGCGTTGCCCCTCACACCGGAGGAAGACCATGCCAACAGAGAACAAGCGGGACTTCGATGCCGTAGCCGGACAATGGGACCAGGAGCCGCGACGTCTGAAGCTGGCACAGGATGTCGTCGAGGCGATGCGCAAAGCGATCCCCCTGAACTCCGGGATGTACGCCCTGGACTACGGTTGCGGCAGCGGCCTGGTTACCCTCGGACTGCAGCCCTTCGTCGGCCACATCACCGGTGCCGACAGCTCACCGGGGATGCTGGAGGTTCTAAACCGGAAGATCGAGGCGCAAGGGCTCGAAAATGTCGCCACCATGCCGCTCGACCTGGAAAAGCAGAACCTGGAAAGGAGCTTCGACCTCATCGTGAGCAGCATGACCCTGCATCACGTCCGGGACGTCCCGGCCTTGGTTGCTTCCCTGGCCCAGGCGCTGAAGCCTGGCGGCTGGCTCGCCCTCGCCGACCTGGAAACCGAGGATGGCCGCTTCCACGACGACCCGACCGGGGTTCTGCACCACGGCTTCTCCCGTGATTTCCTCACCGGCGAGTTCGCGCGAAACGGTCTGGACGGTCTCGGCGTCGTTACCGCAGCCTCCATCGAAAAGTCCGCAGCGGACGGGAGCTCCCGCCGCTATCCCGTCCTCCTCTGCGTTGGCCACAAGTAAACGTACGCCGCCAATACATCTGAGAACTCCGGGGAAGTGAATTCTGAAATCTCATAAAGAAAGCCCCCTCAATCGCGAGGGGGGCTTCATTGTGTCAGCATCGTCTACTCGTGGTTGTCGCCGCTACCACTCTTCTTTCTGCTTTTTGGCCAGCTTCTCCATGAAAAGTTCCGGAGAGGTCAGCTTCGCGATGTCCTTGTCGGTGTAGCCCAGTTCCTTGAAGTTAAGCACGCCGTTGGGCGCGTGGCAGTTGGCGCAGTAGAGCGCCTTGGTCTTGGTGACCAGGTGGTTGCTGCCGAAATAGATCGTCTGCCACCCCGGGACCGCCTCCTTGGCGATCTTCTCCGGGTTCTTGAGCCCCAGGGTCTTCGCGGCCGAGAGGACGCCGGCGCGGGTGTCGCCATCGGACATCGGCTGGGCGAAGTCCATGGACAGCAGCTCACCGGTCTGCTTGTTGTAGTAAGCCTTCCCCTGGAACACCTTGAAGGGCGTGATCTTGCTCTTGCCGTCCTTCTTGCTACCTTTGGGGCCGATGAAGTGCGGGACATTTTTCACGGTGCCGTTGTACCAGGCGTAAACCGGCGTCGTCTCGTTCGCTTCCTTCTTCAGTGTCGTCGGCTCGTAGAATTTGTCGGGCGTCTGCTCCCACACGGTGAAGTCCTTTGCGAAGGCACCGCCGGTGCGCGGGATGTGGCAGGTCTGGCAGGCGATCCTGGCGCAGTGGCGGTTCAGGTCCGCGTCCTTGTGCGGTTTGGCGCCGTGGCAGGATGCATCTGCGCACGAGACGAAGACGCCGTCGTTGGCCCAGTTGTTGGGGTCGTGTCCGGTCGGCATCTTGTGGTTCTTCGCCTTGTGACAGTCGACGCAGACCATCCCCTTGGCGGCGTGGGCGTCGGTGTCCTTGGTGAAGGTGAAACCGCGCTTCACGATGACGCCGCCGCCGGCCGCCTCGTGACAGACCATGCAGTTCTTGACGGTGGGTTTGCCGATGGCGAGGGCGGCCTTGGTGCTGCGGTCCTGTCCCATGACCACCTCACCCTTCTCGTTCTTGAACGGCTTTCTCTGGCGGAAGTCGTAATCGGTGGAGTGGCAGACCAGGCAGTCGACGGCTGCCTGTGCCGCGGCGCCGGTGCTGCCGACGTCGGAGAGGTGGTTGCCGGGGTGGCAGGTGTTGCAACCGGAGAACTTGCTTTTGCCCGTCACCGGGCTCTTTGGTATCTCCTTCAGGTTGTTCACGATGTCGTTACCGTTGCACATGACGTAGATGCGGTTCTTCATCCCGTACTCTTGCTTGGGATCGATCCCCTCCACGTTGGTCACCTTGGAGGCGTGCTTCCAGTGCACGGTATCCAGGAACCCCTTGGCGCTCCCCGGGTGGCACTCCTCGCAGGTCTCAGGCCCCTTGTAACCGCTCTTCTCGATCGATTCCTTGCCGGGATGCACGCCTGCCGCCAGGGCAGTCGTAGCTGCCAAGGCAAGACCGAGCACTGCCGCTGTCACGCTTTTCTTGCTCATTGAAGCCCCTCCTGTTGTCATAGCTAGCTGTTGGTCACACATAGGTAGTTATCGGCAGACCACGATAATAGTTTAGTGATTCGCCGATGTATGTCGAGTGTATCTGAAGTGGTATTTTCCGGCGCGCGTTGTGGCAATTCGCGCGTCGAGCTCGATGTGGAGGGGCCACTGCCCGGTGTTACCGTAGAGCGGCACCGCTTCGCTTTCGTCTCTCGACGGAAAAAGGGGCGGAATGCTCCGCCCCTTCTCCTGGTGCCATCGGTGTTACTTTTTAGCGACCTTGTGCGCGGTCTTAGCGGACCTGCCGCCGTTTTGCATCGGGTCCCCCTTGTAGCCAAGCGCTTTCCAGTCGAGGCGGTTGCCCCCCATGTGGCACTCGCCGCACTGCAGCGCCTCTTCCTTGGGTGCCACCTCGTGCTGCGCCGCGATGTAGGCAACCGTGTTCACGAACTGGTACTTGCCGCTGTAGGGGAGGCCGGCCCCTTCGGCACCCAGGCGGCACGCCTTATCCCAGTCGTAGTCGACCCACAGCGATTTGTACTGCTGGAAGATGATCAGGTTCTTGAACTTGGCGTCCATCGGCTGGTCGCCCTTGTAGAGCTTGTACGGGTAGATCTTGGCTTTCTGGTCCCTGATGTCGCCTGCCGGGCGCATCATCACAACCGGCTTGGAAGGATCCTTTACCTTGTCGCCGACCATGTAACGCTCGACCATGCCGTTGTTCCAGGCGTACACCGGCTTCACGTTCATGCCCCAGACGAAGGTCCCCTTGTGCTTGGCGTAGGTCTCCTTGTCGAACTGCTCTTCGGCGGTGATGTTCTTCCCCACATCGGACCATTTCCACGCCATCTTGGTAGCCTGACCCTTGGCGAAGAACGGGATGTGGCAGGTCTGGCAGGCGACGGTGGCGAGGTGCCTGTTGATAAGCGCGCCGTTTTTGGCCTTCTGGTGCGGAGCCTTGGCGCCGGAGTGGCACTGCTCGCAGTTCACGCGGGTATCGTAGTGTGCCATCATGCTCGACGCGCCACCGATCTTGTGGTTTTTCGTGACGTGGCAGCTCTGGCAGCTCATGTCCTGCCCGCCGCTTTCCTTGCTCCCCATGTGGACGTCCTGGGACTTCTTGGTCTTCTCCAGGGTGGAGTCGAGCCCCGCGTTCTTGACCGCGTCGCCGCCGCCGCCGTAGAAGTGGCAGGAGCCGCAGTTCTTGCGGGTGGGCAGGCCGACGCTCTGGGCGGCGACGTTGAGGTCCATGCTCTTCTTGTCGATGCTTTTCTTATCGATGTCGCACCCTACCGTCGCCCTGGTGTAGTTCCCTTTCTGGGCATGGCAGATGAGGCAGTCGACCTTGGTCTTGTCGGTGAAGTCGAAGTCGGTGCGGGTCCAGCCGTAGCCTGCATGGCACTTGCCGCACGACTCGTGGACCACCCCTTCCTTCCCCCCCTGGATCGAGGTGCAGAAGGAGTTGATCATGTTGGACTTGCCGTACTTCTTGGTGCTCTTCTCCATCCCCTTGACCATGTTGGGGGTTCCGGCCCAGGTCCAGTGGGTAGTCTTCATGAAGTCCCCCGCCTGCTGATCGTGGCACTCGAGACAGACCTTGGTTACCTCGCTGCCGTTCTTGAACGGCCCCTTGACGAACTCGGCGTGGTCGACCGCCGCCATCCCCTGCGCGGCCATCGCCAAAAGCGCGACCCCCGCCAAAATTCCCAGCATACCTTTCATTCAACAACCTCCGTAGTAAATCGGCTCGCGCCGTCACAGCTATATCCAGCCCTTCATATATACTAAAAATGCAATATTAAAAGGCAAAAAGAAGCGCTGCAATCGTGATAACTACAGCGCCACCTACGAGGAACGGCCCCGGCTTAGCAGCCGGCGGTCTTCCTGAACAGTTTGGCTACGTTCTTGCCGTCGATTACCTCGTACTTGCAACGGATCTCGTCGCCTTCCACGATCCTGTGGTCCTTGAACTTGTCCAGGGTGAGGTCGTCTTCCACGGTGATCACCACGAGCTGCTCGGTCTTGTTGTCCTTCAAGGTGGCGGTGGCGGTTTTGGCGTCCTTGCCGGCGATTTCGATCTTGGTGATGACGCCCACCATCTTGATCTCTTCACCCGCACTGGCGATGCTGCCGAAGCAGAAGATGGTGAGTGCTGCGACTGCTACCAGGACCATTACCGAAACTGCTTTTTTCATCTTCGTTCTCCTTTTGGGGGTGGGGTGGCGGCCTGCGCCGCCACCCCGGTTACGTGGTACTGCCTCTCTTGCCGCTTTACTAGAATTTCACCTCGAAGGTCGCGTAGATGTCACGTGCGTACTTCACCGGGGTCAGCATCATCATGCGGTTGTTCACCTCGGAGATCTTCACCGGAGCGCCTACCCAGTTGTTGCTCCCGGTGTAGTCGAAGTCGTACCACTGGAAACCGACCCTGAAGAAGGCCTTGGAGAGGAAGGAGGAGACCGGCTTGGAGTCGAGTTCCTGGATCAGGTACCCCTCGTACACGTTGCCGCGGGTACCGAGCTTGGTGGTCCACATGTCGTCAGCTGCCGGAGCGAAGGTGATCCAGTTCTTGGAGCCGTGGTTGTACTCCACGCCGACCTTGGTCTTGGTCGGGGTGTAGTCGTAGCGCGCACCGACGTAGGCCGCCCAGCCGGTCTTGCTGTTGGGGGCTTCTGGGGCGAAGAACCCGCCGGTCCCCAGGCCCTGGAAGCCGGCCTGTGCTGAAACGTTGTCGTTGGGGTGGGTGACGCTCATGCCGACGTCGCCGAAGAAGTTCAGGTTGCCCGGGCCGACCTTCTTGATGGTGCTCATGGCACCGGCGCCGTACCAGTCGATGGCGCCGAGGTCGGTGGACGGGTAGGTGTTGCCGAAGGCGGTGTTCTTCATGGCGGGGAAGTCGAAGATGTTGAAGCCGCGGTTGTACTGCAGCCAGACGCGCAGCGGGTCGGTGTCGATCGGGATGATCGCCAGGCCCAGCATGTCGGTGTCTTTGAGGTTGTTGGTGGGGTTCTCGAACCCGCCCTCGAAGCCGCGGCCGTAGCAGACCTTGGCGTAGGCGCCGGGGAGCCCCTCGATGTCCGGAGCCCATCCGATGGTCATGCCGTCAAAGGCGTAATCGACCAAGAGGGCCGGGGTGCCGCCGTTGCCGGGGCGCTCGTTGTTCAGGCGCAGGTTGCTCGGAGCCCCCTCGGTGGAGGGGCGGCGACCGACGGAGAACCAGATCGGCTGGTCGGCGATGTTGCTCCAGGTGGCATAGGCGCGGTCCACGTTCAGCAGGCTGCTGGAGGGAACGTGTCCCAGGGTGCCGTCGAAGGTGCCGACGCGGTCTGCGAAGAACGGAGTGCCGCCGTTGTTGGTGACCGCATTCTCGTCCTGGGCGCCGAAGACCTTGTAGGCGAGCAGGCGGACGTTGACGGTCACGTCCTTGGTGGCTTTCGCGTGCATGTTGATGCCGAGGCGGTTGGTGTAGAGGGTGTCGTTGTTAGGCTTGTATGCCGGTACGTTGACGTTGGTCATCGGAGTAGCGCCGCTCGCGGCGGCTGCTCCAGCTACACCCTGCAGCATGCCGAGAAATGCCTGATAGTTGGGAGCGCCACCAGCCATGGGGTTGGGGGCGACCGCCTGCTGGTAGGTCTTGATGCCCTGCATCTGGTTGTTGGCCTGGGTGAGGATAGCCCCGACCGGAGTCGGGTTGCCGAAGCCGAAGGGAGTTCCATCGATCTCGACAAAGGCATTTTTGCCCATCCAGTTGAACAGCCCCATCGGGTTAGTGAAACCCACGGTGCGGCCATTCAGGTTGTCCACCCTGAAGCGGTAGTCGCCGCCGATGGTGAGCCACTTGCCCAGCGACTTCTCTTCGATCTTGTCGACCTTGCGGGTCAGGTCCTCGATCTTCTTCTGATCTGAGCCCTTCTGCTGCTCCTCGAGCTTCTGCACCTTCTTGGTCAGGTCATCGATTTTCTTCTGCATCTCCTGGTCGTCGGCCTGAGCCATGCCAGG
The DNA here is from genome assembly GCF_019063845.1 of Geomonas subterranea. Taxonomy (NCBI): domain Bacteria; kingdom Pseudomonadati; phylum Thermodesulfobacteriota; class Desulfuromonadia; order Geobacterales; family Geobacteraceae; genus Geomonas; species Geomonas subterranea. Next base: position 2,848,107 of record NZ_CP077683.1, on the reverse strand, counting down.
GGCAGCCAGGGCACAAACGGCTGCGCCGATCAACAGCTTCTCCAGTTTTTTCATTCACTTCTCCTTTTTTGTTTCGCTGGTTTTACACCAACAGGTGGTCGAAGGATATTCCATGACGCCATGGGCGTCGGGTATAACTCATTAAACACTGGGCGTTGTGGTGTTAATCGGCATATTCACCGGTAGATTGAGCGGAAATGTAATATTTTGGAATTTTATAATCGATCCGGGATGGCCAGATCATTAACAGACTTATTCCTGTAGGGATGTGATGTGTCGGAGCAGAAACGTGAAGCGGCCCAAGCCCCTCACGCTAATGAACCTTATAGATCCTCGACGCGTCACATGTCAATATATTTCTTATTGCATATATCGCTAGGTTAATGATTTATTGATGCTAATGCCCGGCGCGGCCCGCGAGCCGCCGCTTTCCCGACGCAGCTAATAGGTGTTGACTGGGGGCGCCCTATTTTCGTACTATTCATCCATTTAACCATCAGGATATAAACGTGATTAAGGCGAAAAAGCTTTACCTGGAAACATTCGGCTGCCAGATGAATGTCAGCGATTCCGAGAAGATAGTTACCCTGATGAAGGGGATAGGGTACCAGCAGACCGCCGATCCGGTGGAAGCGGACCTGGTCCTTTTGAACACCTGCAGCATCCGGGCGACCGCCGAACAGCGGGTCTACGGCCACCTGGGGAAGTTCAAGTTCATGAAGAAGAAAAAGCCGGGGCTCATCATCGGCGTCGGCGGCTGCGTTGCGCAGCAGGAAGGGGAGCGGCTCCTGCAGAAGGCCCCCTTCGTGAACCTGGTCTTCGGCACCCATAACCTGCACCTATTGCAGAAGATGGTGTCCGGCGCCGAGCAGGGTAAGCAGAGCGTCGCCACCGACTTTCTTGACGACGAGAAGCGCTTCGACCTCTTCCCGCACGCCGAAAGCGAAGGGGGCGTCTCCCGGTTCGTGACCGTCATGCAGGGGTGCGACAACTTCTGCGCCTACTGCATCGTGCCGCACGTGCGCGGCCGGGAGATCAGCCGGAGCGCGGAAAAGGTCGTCGAGGAAGTCGCCGCTCTCGCGGCCACCGGCGTCACCGAAGTCACCCTGCTGGGGCAAAACGTGAATTCCTACGGTTTCAAGGAAGCGGGCGCGCCCGGTTTCGCCGCGCTTTTGCGGATGGTGGCCCAGGTGGAGGGGATAGAGAGGCTGCGGTTCACCACCTCGCACCCCAAGGACATCTCTCCCGGGCTCATCGCCTGCTTCGCGGATATTCCGAAGCTCGCGCCGCACATCCACCTCCCGGCCCAGTCGGGGAGCGATGCCGTGCTGAAGAAGATGAACCGCGGCTACACCCGCGCCGCTTACCTCGGCAAGGTGCGCGCACTCCGGGACGCCTGCCCGGAAATTCAGTTCACCGGCGACATGATCGTCGGCTTTCCCGGCGAGGACGAGGCCGCTTTCGAGCAGACCATGGAGCTGGTCGAGGAAGTTCAGTATGCCGACCTCTTCTCCTTCATCTACTCGGCCCGCCCAGGGACAAGTGCGGCCGAGTTCCCGGACGAGGTGAAACGGGCCGAGAAGCAGGCGCGCCTGGAGCGCTTGCAGGGCGCGCAGAAAAAGATCACCCTGGCCAGGAACGAGAGTTTCGTCGGGGGCGTGCAGCGGGTGCTGGTGGAAGGTCTCAGCACTTCCGGTGATTCGCTATTCGGCCGGACCGGCGGCAATCGCGGCACCGTCATGGCCGGCGACCCCGCCCTTGCCGGGCGCCTGGTGGACGTGAGGATAACGGAAGGGCTGCAGACCCTGCTCAAGGGAGAGATCCTGCATGTATGAGAACGGGAGGGACGAGGCACCTATGTATGTAGAGATGAAGGTATTCGGCTTCGCCCTTGACGCCATCGCCCAGATGCCGGTCGTCATACTGAAGGACGCCGAGGAGAAGCACGCCGTCCCGGTGTGGATCAACGCCTCTGAATCGGTCTCCTTCGCGGCCCAGTTCGTCGGGCGCGAAATGAGCGCGCGCAACAGCCGCAAGGACGTCTTCACGGCCCTCATCGAACGGCTGGACATGACCGTCTCCGGGATTTACGTCGAGAGCCTGCAAGACGGCGTCTTCACCGCGTCCGTCAGGCTCAAACCCAGCGAAGGGGAGGAGCTCCGCCTCGAGGTTCACGTGGCCGAGGCGATGCTCATGTCGCTTAAGTATCATCTGCCGGTGCAGGTGAACGGCGAGGTGTTGAGCCGCGCCTCCAGTCTGGACATGAACGACGAGGGGTTCGCCCAGGAGAACAACGCCCGCCGCTTCGTCGACTTCCTCGACCACATGGATCCCTCCGCCATGGGGAAGTACCCGATGTAGTGGTAATCCTGTATCCGGGATAACGATTGAGACGATTAGATAATGCTCGAGCTGCAGCGGAGCGTCCGCGTCCCGTGTCGCATCACGGCGGCGGGAATTGAAAAAAAGCCCAGGTGGGCGTAGTGTGAGAGCAGGCTCAGCGCCTTCTTAATCTTGATTTCAATCTCAATCTGTTCTTACGAGGTTTCACATGCGCGACGCATCCTTTGAATTTCTGCAAGAGCTTCTGGCCGCGCCCAGCCCCTCGGGGTACGAGCAGCCGGCCCAGCGGGTATTCCGCTCCTATATAGAACCCTTCTGCCAGGTGGCCACCGACGTCATGGGCAACGTCTTCGGGATGATCCAGGGGGAAGGGAAGAGCCGCCCACGGGTCATGGTGGTGGGACACTCCGACGAGATCGGTCTCCAGGTGCGCTACCTCGACGACAACGGCTTCCTCCACTTCTCCGCCATCGGCGGGGTGGACCCGCACATTACCCCCGGTATGCGGGTGCACGTTCACACCTCCCGTGGCAGGCTGAACGGCGTCATCGGCAAACGCCCCATCCACTTGATCGAGCCCAAGGAACGCGACACCGTCATCAAGCTCGACGCCCAGTACATCGACATCGGCGCCGCCAGCAAGAAGGAGGCGCAGGAGTGGGTGCGCGTGGGGGATCCCATCACCTTTGCCAGCAACCTCGAGTGCCTCTTCGGCGACCGGGTCAGCTCGCGCGGCCTGGACGACAAGGCGGGCAGCTTCGTGGTGGCCGAGGTGCTGAGGCGGGTCTCCGAACTCCCGGACCGGCTCCCGGTCGACCTCTACGGGGTTTCCTCGGTCCAGGAGGAAGTGGGACTGCGCGGCGGCACTACCAGTTCCTACTCGGTCAACCCCGACGTCGGCATCTGCGTCGAAGTGGACTTCGCCACCGACCAGCCGGACGTGGACAAGAAGCACAACGGCGAGGTGGGGCTCGGCAAGGGGCCGATCCTGCCGCGCGGCGCCAACATCAACCCGGTTCTGTTCGATCTCCTCTCGGACACGGCAAGCAGCAACAACATCGCCGTGCAGTACACCGGCATCGCCCGCGCGACCGGCACCGATGCCAACGTCATGCAGATCTCCCGCGGCGGCGTCGCCACCGCCCTCGTCAAGCTGCCGCTGCGTTACATGCACACCCCGGTGGAGACCATGTCGCTTTCCGACCTGGACAACGCCGTCGAGCTGATCGTCGCCTCCCTGGGCCGCATGGGAAGCAAGGACGCCTTCATCCCGATGTAACCCGCGCGGGCTCCTCTCCCTAGTTGGGTGCCCCTCCCCCCGGAGGGGGAGGCCGGGAGGGGGGAAGGCCGTGTGTCCCCTCGCCCCCCGGGAGAGCGGCAGGGCTGAGGGCAGTATCCCCTCGCCCTCTGGGAGAGGGGTAGGGGTGAGGGTGATTTCTTTTTGCACAGCGAATAAGCGCGCCCCATGAGCCCCTGTTGTGTAGACGCTAAGGATGGGAAACCGCTACGGTTTTATCTCTGTCATTAGCCTAATTTTAGTTGACTTGCCCTTCCCCTTGTAATAAGTTTTCCGGTTAAAACCTGCCTCGAAACAACAAAAGGAGTTTCCCTAATGTTAGAAAGCAGCCTTCCCGAAGGTCTCACGTTTGACGACGTCCTGCTTCTCCCTGCCCACTCACTCATCCTTCCCCGCGATACCGATCTGAGCACCCGACTGACCAACAACATACAGTTGAACATCCCGCTGGTGAGTGCCGCCATGGACACGGTCACCGAGTCGAGGGCCGCTATCTGCATGGCGCGTGAAGGGGGGATCGGCTTCATCCACAAGAACCTCACCATCGCCGAGCAGGCCATGGAAGTGGACAAGGTGAAGAAGAGCGAGTCCGGGATGATCGTCGACCCGATCACCATGCGCCCGAACCAGCGCATCAGGGAAGCGCTGGAGATGATGGCCAAGTACCGCATCTCCGGGGTGCCGATCACCAAGGCCAACGGGAAGCTGGTCGGCATCCTGACCAACAGGGACCTCCGTTTCGAGACCGACCTCGACCTCCCCATCTCCGACCGCATGACCAAGCGGAACCTGGTCACCGTGCCGGTGGGGACCACCTTGGAGCAGGCCAAGGAACACCTGAAGCACACCAGGGTCGAGAAGCTTCTGGTGGTGGACGAGGAGAAGAACCTCAAGGGGCTCATCACCATCAAGGACATCGAGAAGATCAAGAAGTACCCCAACGCCTGCAAGGACTCCCTAGGGCGCCTGAGGGTCGGCGCGGCCGTGGGCCCCACCCCGGACGTCGATGACCGCATCGAGGCACTCATGAAAGCCGGCGTGGACGTCGTGGTCATCGACACCGCCCACGGTCACTCCCAGGGCGTACTGGAAGCCATCGCCCGCATCAAGAAAACCTACCCGGCCCTCGAGCTCGTGGCCGGCAACATCGCCACCGCCGCTGCCGCCGAGGCCCTGATCAAGGCCGGCGTCGACGCCATCAAGGTCGGCATCGGGCCGGGCTCCATCTGCACCACCCGCGTGGTCGCCGGTATCGGCGTCCCGCAGATCACCGCCATCGCCGAGTGCTCCAAGATCGCCAAGAAGCACAACATCCCGCTCATCGCCGACGGCGGCATCAAGTACTCCGGCGACCTCACCAAGGCCGTCGCGGCCGGCGCGGACGTCATCATGATCGGCTCCCTGTTCGCCGGCACCGAGGAATCCCCGGGCGACACCATCCTGTACCAGGGGCGCGCCTACAAGAGCTACCGCGGCATGGGCTCCATCGGCGCCATGAAAGAAGGGAGCAAGGACCGCTACTTCCAAAGCGACGTCGATGCCGACGTGAAGCTGGTCCCGGAAGGGATCGAGGGGATGGTGCCTCTCAGGGGACCGCTCTCCGCCAACGTGCACCAGTTGATGGGTGGCTTGAGGGCCGGCATGGGGTACACCGGCAGCCGCACCATCGTCGACCTGCAGCAAAACGGGCGCTTCGTCAGGATCACCGGCGCGGGCCTGAAGGAATCCCACGTTCACGACGTCATGATCACCAAGGAAGCCCCGAACTACCGGGTGGAGAAGTAACGGCAACACACCTATAACGCAAAGCCGCGGAGGCGCGGAGACGCCAGGGAAGAGTACTTCCCGGCTTCTCGCTCCTCTCCGCGGCTTTGCGACTTTGCGCCTTTGCGTTACAGCCTTTCGACTTTCAATAGATAAGGAACCAGACAATGACCGTAGATATCCACTCCGAAAAGGTGCTGATCCTCGACTTCGGCTCCCAGGTGACCCAGCTCATCGCGCGCCGGGTGAGAGAGCAGAGCGTGTACTGCGAGATCCACCCCTACAACATGGCGCTCGAGAAGATCAAGGCCTTCGCCCCGAAAGGGATCATCCTCTCCGGCGGCCCCTCCAGCGTCTACGACAAGGACGCCCCGCACTCCGACCTCGGCATCTACGACCTCGGCATCCCGGTCCTCGGCATCTGCTACGGCATGCAGCTCATGACCCAGCAGCTGGGCGGGCGCGTGGAGCGTTGCGACAAGCGCGAGTTCGGCCGCGCCACCCTGGTCCTCGACGGCGAGAGCGAGATCTTCTCCGGCTTCGAGGGGGGCGCCGAAGTCTGGATGTCCCACGGCGACCGCATCGAGCAGATGCCGGCCGGCTTCAAGCTGATGGCCCACACCACCGGCTGCCCGGTGGCCGCCATGAAGGACGAGAAGCGCAACTTCTACGGCGTGCAGTTCCATCCCGAAGTGGTGCACACCCCCCGCGGCGACGAGATGCTCGGCAACTTCCTGTTCAACGTCTGCGGCTCCAAGCCGACCTGGACCATGGCCAACTTCATCGAGACCGAGATCGAGGAGATACGCAGGAAAGTCGGCACCGGCAAGGTGCTCTGCGCCCTCTCCGGCGGGGTTGACTCCTCCGTCGTCGCCGTGTTGATCCACAAGGCCATCGGCGACCAGCTCCAGTGCGTCTTCGTGAACAACGGCCTGCTGCGCAAGGGGGAGGCTGAAAAAGTGGTGAACCTCTTCACCAAGCACTTCAAGATCAACCTCGACTACGTCGACGCCACCGACCGCTTCCTCGGGATGCTGGACGGCGTCTCGGACCCCGAGCAGAAGCGCAAGATCATCGGCAACGAGTTCATCTACCTCTTCGAGGAGGAGGCCAAGAAGCTGGGCCAGGTCGACTACCTGGCGCAGGGTACCCTCTACCCCGACGTGATCGAGTCCGTCTCCACCAAGGGCCCCTCCGCCGTCATCAAGAGCCACCACAACGTGGGCGGCCTCCCCGATAAGATGAACCTGAAGCTCCTCGAGCCGGTGCGCGAGCTCTTCAAGGACGAGGTCAGGCTACTGGGCAAGGAACTGGGCATGCCCGACGAGGTGGTATATCGCCAGCCGTTCCCGGGGCCGGGGCTCGCCATCCGCTGCATCGGCGAACTCTCCGTGGAAAAGCTCGACATCCTGCGCGAGGCCGACGCCATCGTCATCGAGGAAATCCGCAAGGCTGGGTTATATCGCGACATCTGGCAGTCCTTTGCCGTGCTGCTCCCGGTGAAAACCGTCGGCGTCATGGGTGACGCCCGCACCTACGAGTGGACCGTCGCCCTGCGCGCCGTGAACTCCCTGGACGGCATGACCGCCGACTGGGTCAAGCTTCCCTACGAGCTCCTGGGGAGCATATCCTCGCGAATCATCAACGAAGTCAAGGGTGTCAACCGCGTGGTGTACGACATCAGCCAGAAGCCCCCCGCGACCATCGAGTGGGAGTAATCCCCGCGCCTCATTTCTAGAAGGTTCGTTTATTGCAAAAAACACCGCGGTGACCGGCGCGCAAGCCGGTTGCCGCGGTTCTTTCGTATCTAGGGGACTCACTCAAGGGGAGTTGCTCCGCAGGTGCCTGTCCCCGATACTGTGTCCCCTCAACCGTGGAGAGATAATGGATCCCATCCGCCTGCTCATCTTCGACCTGGACGGCACACTGATCGATTCCCTGCCCGACCTGACCGACGCCACCAACCTGATCCGTGAGCGCAACGGGCTGCCGCGCATCGGCGTAAGCGACGTGCGCAAGCTGGTGGGGCAGGGGGCGCGCTCGCTGGTGGAGCGCGCGCTCCCCGGCGTGGGCGACCCCGAGGTCGAGCAGGCGCTGGAAGAGTTCCTGGCCTACAACCTGGCCCACATAGCCGACAAGACCCATCCCTACCCCGGCGTTCCCGAGACCCTGATAGAGCTTTCCGGTCTGGGGATCCCGATGGTGGTCCTTTCCAACAAGAACGTCGCCCTGTGCCGGGAGGTGCTCGGTAAGCTGGGGCTTGAGCGGCATTTTACCGACATCTTCGGAGCCGATTCCTTTCCGTACCGGAAACCCTCCCCCGAGCCCGTTCTCGCCGTACTGAGCGAGTTCGGCGTCGCCGCGGGGCAATGCGTCATGGTAGGCGACAGCGTGAACGACATCGCCGCCGGGGGCGGGGCGGGAGTCTGGACCGTTGGCTGCAGCTACGGTTACGGCGATGCAAGCGAGCTCGAAGAGGCCCACTACCGGGTCCCCGACTTCCCCTCCCTGCTTGATCTTCCGTTTGCGCAAGGAAAAAACGTGGCCGCGATGAAAAAAAGCTAAAGTTATATGAAAGGGTGTCGAAACGGAAGTAAACCTAAACCTACCTGACCTACTGGGGGCGCAATCAGATGAAACTTGAAGAGCTCAATTCCAACCCGGCCGTTTCCCATCTTGCCGTCGTGCGCAACGACAAGCCCGATACCGGCGAGGCGCAAGCGGAAGCAGCCAAGCAGCAGGCAGCCGCCGACAAAGTCGAGCTGTCGAGCTACATGCCCGTGGTCCCCACCACCAAGCAGAGGCGGGATGACATCCGGGTGGACCGGGTCGAGGAGTTACGTGCGCAGATCAAGAGTGGCACCTATCAAGTAACCAGCCAGGACCTCGCCGAGAAGATGCTCAGTAAACTCGTGGTGAAGTAAATCCCGGGGCGAGCCCTCGTTGGGCGCCAACGGGGAAAAGGTGGACTGTGCGTTTCCCCCCCCCGTTCCCCGACCGGCCCCCGTCTCGTCCACCCCAAGTGAACCCCGAAGGTGGACTTGTCCCCCGTGACATGATACGAAGGTGGACCTGTCCACCCATAGCACAAGACACGAAGGTGGACTTGTCCACCGTAGCGCAACGCGCGAAGGCGGAAACCCAACAAAACCATTGACAAGATCCGTCTGATGGGGTAAAAGTTTTCTTCCACCAAGCGGGAATAACTCAGTGGTAGAGTGTCAGCTTCCCAAGCTGAAGGTCGCGGGTTCGAATCCCGTTTCCCGCTCCAATTAATACTAAATGGTTCCAGTAGTTAGAACGGAACTTCCAAGACTGTCCCCGGTACTGTCCCTAAACGGAACCGGGGATTTGCTTTTTCGGGATACGAAGTCCTTCCCGAAGTAATCAAGCATTTCCTCCGCGTCATCCTCCAGGCCTTCCACGTAATTCCCGTAGACCTCATAGACCATCTGTTTGCTGGCGTGTCCCATGAGACTTACTAGCCGTAGCGGATTGACGCCGATAATGAGGCTCCAGGCCGCGAAGGAGTGCCGGGCAGAGTAGGAGGTCGTTTCAGGGATTCCCGCCCTTTCTATGGCCTTCTTCCATATTTTGCTGAACCGGCTGCTGTTGAATCTCTTTCCGTCTTCCATAAGGAAAACGTGCGGAGAAGTTGAACGGTCCAGAATGGTTTGCAGCCGTTCCCTGATGGCCTGGGTGATGAAGATTTGCCTCTTTCTGAAAGCGGTCTTGAGGCTCTTCTTTTCTTCACCGAGGACATAGGAGCTTCTGACATTGATGTAATCGCCTTCGATGTCTTCCCGCTTCAGTTCTCCCAACTCGGAGGGGATCATGCCGGTCAGGATCATGATTTCCGCAATGGGCCGGTAATGCGTTTCGAGGTTATCAAGGAACTTGAACCAATCATGGAGCCTGATGACGATGTGCTCTTTCTTCTCGGTCTTCGGCAGCTTCTTTTTCAGGTTGTCGAAGGGGCTTTTCAGCACCCAGCGGTAATGATCACAGGCATCATTCCAGATAGCTCGGAAGGGAATAAGCAGATTTACCTTTCGTGCCGTGGAAAGCGGCTTCCCTTTGTCCTTCCCCTTTAGCCGCACCAGCGATTCGGTGAACTTGAAGAGTGTCGTGCTGGTGAGCTGGTAGAAGGTGTAGTGCTTGAAGTAGGGAAATATCCTGGTGTTCAGTGCCTCGCGGTAATCGTTCCGCTTAGTCGGAGAGCCAAAGGTGGGGTAGATGTTTTCCATCCACTCTTTAGCGTAGTCTCCGAAAAGCACCTGATGCGGTTCAGGTCGATATTCCCTTCCTTCTTTTTGGGTGAAGAAAGCTTTTTCCTGATCCGAGGCGCCAGGGAAAGCATCGGCAAATTTAAAAGTGCCGTCTTCGATCCGCTCCGTGATCCTGTTAAGGAAGCTGCGAACCTTCCTCTCATTGGCCGGTGTGTCGTCAAGCTCAGTTGATCGGGTGATTCTCTTGCCGAAGTAGTAGAAATCGACATAGAGCTTTTGGGAGCCTTTCCGCCGTTTGATGACTCCGGTTTCCTTGATGGGTGCTTCGATGGCGAGATTTCCTTTCTTTATTTTCATTTTAGGTCCTCATGGCGTTACCCTCCCTTCAGTGTGTCTTAGTCCGTGGCGGAGAATAGCGGCATTTCATTTCATAATCAATAGTCAAGGTTGATGGCCGGGGCTGCGCCCCTGCTGAAAGTCAACCCCGGGCCTGGGACCGAGGCTGCGCCTCGCTGTGAATCGTGCTCACTCCGCGGCACCGGCGGCGGAGCTGCTTGGCCTTCATCCTCCAGAGGCGGCTTCTGCTGGCCGTTGAAGAAGAGGCCTTCCTGCCAGCAGAACCGGAGGATTCTGCCAATTCGGAAGTAGTGGACGCCTTCATGAAGAACCCCCGTTTTCAGCCAGCCGAAGACGGTAGTCCGAGATACCTGTATCCTATCGGCGAACTGTTCCACGGTCATGATTTCAGCAGGGGATGGTAAAGAATCAGAAGACTTCATAATCTGTCCCTCCCAACTCTCCGCGATAGCCGAGCTTTATTGCCTTCTTTTTGTACTCGCTTTGGAATTTTTCATCATCCATCCGTTGGTAAATCAGTTCCTCCAGATGCAGAATCGCTTTCATCCTATCCTTAATGCCTTCTTGGGCAGCTATGGAAACGAGCCGTCCGCAGATATGAGCCAGGGTCTTCTGAATTGGCTCTACCGTGTCAGTGGTATATGTGCGTCTTGCCTCGATCATCCCCCCGAATCGTTCACTGCACTCCTGAACAGATAGCCACCAGGGATGGATGGTGCGCCGTTCTGCCTTATCGTTATCGGGGAATCTCAAAGAGAACCATTCCGCTGTCAGATACTCCCAGATTGTTCCTATCTTGCCCCATAGGTCTTCTATGGTCTTGATCCTGTATTGGTGGAGAAATGTTCGCCGCAACTGGAATTCAACTCGCCAGACACCCTCGGCGGTATCAACTCCCCAGATGGGAAGGAACCATTGCTTGTTGGATTTCTGGATTTCCTTGCCCTTGTCATAGATGCGGATTTGAACCGGGGAGGTTGGCGAGCCAGAATAGAAGGTTTCCAACGTCTCGCCGCTCAGGTAGGGGCGTATCATGGTGCTACGCGACACCCGATGCTGCTGTATGAATTGCAAGGTGGGGGGAGGATTGATTCTGAAGTCAGCGCACAAGTCAACTCTGCTAGGTTGTATGCGCTCGATTGTTCCACCGAAGCTGTCGAGATCTAATTCCAAGAGTTCAAGGATTGTAGGGAACTCAACGTGCCAGAGGGTTTCTGACTTTATGGTGACATAGACATTAGGGGTTTTGCCTGGTTTGTCAGAAATGGCGATGTAAATGCGGTATTCAGGGAAGTGCAGTTGATAGCGGTAATTTGGGGCTTTGCCGCTTGGATGGTGTAGGAATTCTCTTCCAATATCTGTTTTGTCGAGAAGACCTGTTGTCTTTTGTGCGGCAGTTTTTTTATCCTCAAGGCCTTCCTTTGTGGTGTTCCAGGTGGTGTCCCAGGAGACGAACAGCCCAAGGTCGAGCGTGTCGATACCGCAGGAAAGAAAGAGGAAATCTGTTATAGGTGGGTTTTGCGCATGGCCTGTTAGAGGCACCGCCATGCTGGAAGAATCAACCTGCTCCGCAACCGCGGAACCGGCAGAGCCGGAAACCGTGGCCGCTCCGCCGGCTGATTCAGCCAGGGAAGGACATTCTGATGGAATTACATCACCTACGGTTGATACAAAAATAGCCACTAGCTACCCCCTTGGGCGCGCAAGCGCCGGAAGTCGTCAGTGGCCTGAAAATTTGGTGGGGTAGCTAGGTAAGGAAAAATCGTGGGGTAGGTTGTCCATACAGCCTAGCTTTCTGTATGCGCCTTGCCCTTCTAAAATAATTATGTCCCAGCAATAGAATAAGGCTGTAACCACTGACGATTATGCTGTTAAGGGAACAGCGCCCGAATCGTTGCAAGCGTGTTTAATGGTCGATCCATTAGGGTGTTAGTAGCGTGAAATTGAAAAAGAGTCAAGCTATTTATGTGGGAATTAAACTGAAATTTTGAGATGTTACCTATGGCGAGCTTCTCTGTACTCAGATGAACTTAGATAGAATACAGTTTTGGGAAGGGAAAAAACTTTCTTTGGTAGTGTTAATGTGGTACCTGTGGTGGGTATTTTATCGTCCCCGTTACTGAACCGGGCGCTTATTCTTTTGAGAAGGAGAGGGAATGAAAGTAAAGGTTTTTATTAGCTGGTCAGGTGAGAAGAGCAGGAGAATAGGAGAAGTATTCCGCACTTGGTTGCCATCAGTCTTACAATTTGTTCAACCATATTTTACTCCTGAGGACATTGAGAAAGGAGCCAAGTGGAATGGCGACATAAGCAGAAATCTTGAGGAGTCAAAAATAGGCATAATTTGTCTTACAAAGGAAAATACCGAGAAACCATGGATCATGTTCGAAGCAGGAGCCTTATCTAAAAATTTAGAAAGTTCTAAGATTTTAACTCTCCTTTGTGGAATAACCCCTACTGATGTCTCTGGCCCATTGATCCACTTCCAGTCCACTCAATTACAGAAAAAAGACTTGAGATTGATGCTAGAAGCAATAAATAATTCAGCACAAGACTTTAAATTAAGCCAGGACCAGCTTGAAAACACATTTGAAATGTGCTGGCCTGCTTTAGAAAAAAAAATTCAGGAGGTACTAGAACTCTCCACAGAACCTCAATCGGAACGAATAGAAAAAGAGATCATTGAGGAAACATTGGACATAGTTAGAACAATGCAAAAAAATTTCGAATCATTATTGTCAGATAAGAATACAAGTGCAGAACCTAAAGTAAAGCAATTGTCTGAGCATCTGATTAATGTCCTAGAAGAGCACCGTAACCTGCAACAAGATCACCTTAAAACCGTACGAGAATATAATGAAATGTTGCTGGAGTATAGAGCATTAGCACGTTTATTCGTAGCTATAGCGCAAGGTGATAAACCTAGTTTGGAGAAATTACTCTCTGCTCCGAGTTTAAACGACCTGCTCGCCGATTTATTACAAACAAGTCAATAAGGTTAGGTATTGCTTACGTCAAGACTAGAGACTCCTCCCGGTGCATAGTCGTCCAGGTTGGGAGGCACACTGTACCCGAGCTGTTGCTGTACCTGATAATTCCGACTGAATTTAATTGAACTGTAATGGACTTTTGACACACTGAAGTTTTGGGTAACTACTTGTAATAGTATGATATTGTTGGTGGCCTTCGAGGCAGCTACTTGCTTTTGGAGGCCTTCGAATCCCGTTTCCCGCTCCAAAGAAAATCAAAGGGCTTAGCCAATCACGGCTAAGCCCTTTTTCGTTGATTTTGCCCTCGTGTATCCGTTTTTGTATCCAGTTTGGCGGTAGACCGTCGGATCAGATCTTCTTTTTTAGGTTGAAGGTAAAGCCGCTTATTGGGGGTGTTTCAGTTTTGGATCTTACCATCCTGGTCGGGCCAGCGGTTGTTCCAGATGTTTCGGATTTTGGCTGGGCGGCGTCAGGATCAAATGCTTCGTGTAGCGCCGGAACGAGTCGTAACCGAAGGTCACCGTCCCCTCCTCGTGCAGTGTCTTCCAGATGATTGAAAATAGGCCACCCATCGTCGAGCGCCTGCTTGATCTCCGGGCGCAAGGCCAGAAACACAGCCCGGTTTTCGTTCTCGTTGCTGTGGGGCAGGCCGGGGGCGGGTAGGGCGCCTTGGCCTTGTAGATCGCGCGGGTTTAGAATTCTGCGCCGAGTGTTTTGTCACGCATCTATCTCCTGCAGTTCAGTCGCTTCTAGCTCGGACCTGCCTAGCCAGTAACATGCCAGATGGGCAGGGATCTTCAGCACCTCGATCTCGCCTCCCGCAAGCCTCAGCACCCCGAAGTCGGCAGCATCCTTGGTAATCACATAGGCACGACGTACCTTGTGCTCCCTGCAAAACTCGACCACTCCCTTAAGCTCTCCGCTCCCCACGTTGCTGCCTTTGTACTTCACCTCGAAAGGTATAAGGCGCCCGCCCACATCGGCGATGATGTCGACCTCTTGGTCCTTCTTTCCTCCGCGCCAGTAGGAAAACGAGATGCTTCTCTGGTAGTACCGGGTAAAGACGTGCTTAAAGAAAGCGGTTTCCACCGCCTTTCCTAACTCGTCTGCATCCTCGACCAACCCTTTTCCTTTCAGCAGTACGCCTGGGGCAATAGCGGCGTCAGCAAGGTACACCTTGGCCTTTGCCCTCAAGATCTCCTTCCCGTATCCGAAGGGCAGCAGGCGATAGATAAGGTGCGTGGCTTCCAACAGGTTGATGAAGTTAACCGCGGTCGGCTTCTTAACCTCCAGGTTCTTGCAGAGCGTCTGCATGTCGAGGAGTCCGCCGTCGTGCAGGCACAGGTACAGGAAAGTTTGCTCAAGTTCCAGCACCCTGCGTACACCGAAAAGGGCGGTCATGTCACGCTTCAGAACTTTGTCCACGATGTCTTCGCGCAGAAGCTTCTGAGCCATCGGAATGCTCTTGACCAGTGCGCTCTGGGGGAAGCCGCCGCGAAGCAGGTACTCGTAGAAGAGGGCAGTCAACGGTCTCGAATCTTCGCCTATGCGGGCAAACCAGCTTGGGCTCTTTTCAAAGAGATCGACGAAGGTGGAGACCGCAGGGAGCTGGGGCACCGGATCGTTACGAATCTGAAGGTATTCATAAAAGGAAAGGGTGGCGAGCCTGATCGTATGCCAGCGCCCGACTCCCGACTCCAGTCCTTCGGTCTCTAGGGGAGTCGCCGAACCTGTAACCGCTATCCGGCGCCTCTTCTCGAAATCCACCTGATGCTTCAGCCAGACCTGCCAGTCCTTTGTGGCCTGGATCTCATCCAGGAACAGGTACTCGACACCTTCGCGAGCCGGCTCGAATTCACGCCATAGACGTAACAACCCGTCCAGGCCGATCAGCTTAAGCAGTGGGTGATCGAAGGTTGCGTAGAGAATGTTGGTAGGTGGCACCCCCTGGTCGAGCAAAACGTCGATGGCTTGAAGGAGCAGGGTGGTCTTGCCTATTTGACGTGCTCCGGAAAGAAGCAACGCTCGTCCCGCCGGTGGGTCTTTGAGCCAGTCATTGACTTCTCGGAATGCAGCTCTACGCCAGGTTGGCAAATCCTGAAACCGCCCCCCCGACCACCAAGGATTGTATTGCCGTAGGACGGCGATAAGCTCCGCACTGGATGCTATCAAGCGTGTTTCTCCTTA
This sequence comes from Geomonas subterranea, assembly GCF_019063845.1. NCBI lineage: Bacteria > Pseudomonadati > Thermodesulfobacteriota > Desulfuromonadia > Geobacterales > Geobacteraceae > Geomonas > Geomonas subterranea. The sequence continues at coordinate 2,832,940 of NZ_CP077683.1, read as the reverse complement.
TTTTGTTGGTTTAAATAATATATACTTTACTTATTTTGCATAAGCAAGCTTGAAACTGAAAAAACCGACAGCCTTAATCCGTCTCGCGGCCGGTCCCAAAAAGCCAGGGGGCCGCCACGTTTTTGCTCCCACCCCGATCCCGCCCGAGCCTTCCGCCGGGATTTCGTTCGTCGCCCACTGCAAGATTCCGCCGCTCCACTGATCAAGGCAAACAGGTTTTTTCCGACAGCATTTCATATGGGTTGTTCAGCACTATTTCATATGACTTTATGCCCTGCAGTGTTTCATATGTAATTCATTTCGCAGTTGCAGTTCAGTTATGTATCAAATACAGTGCACGGCATGTTATTCGAACTTGGCCACGAAATACGCAGAGTCCGCAAACTCCGGAAGCTCACGCAAGAGCAGATCGCACGTGAACTCGGCATGAGCCGGGCCACCATCAGCCAGCTTGAGGCCGGCATAGTGCAAGAGATCGGGATCAGAAAGGTGATACGGGTACTCGACTACCTGGGGCTTGAACTGCGAGTTCGCAAGGCTGGACCTCCACCCACCCTTGACGAGTTGAGGGAGAGGTGGGAAGCAGAATAGACTCCCTGATGACGTAGGCGCACCCCAACCCGGGCCATGTTGGTGCGGGCGGTGCGGCGCAGGTCCTGGGGAGACCACGGCTTCATGACGAAGTACGGTTTCTTGCTGTCGTTGAAGGCCTCCTTGCCCGCGTTCCTGGTTCCACCCTCCTCGTAGCTGCGGTTGATTGCCCGTGAGAGAACGGTAGGGGAGATATGGGGGGTCTTCCCTTCGGAGGGAAAGATGTAGCCCGTATCATCGCCGATCAACTCTAGTGCTGTATCTATCCAAAAGAAATCAAAGGGCGTAGCCGATAAAGGCTACGCCCTTTTCATTTTCTCGTGTTACCCGTTGCACCACATGCAATGTACGCGCAAGATTTGGGCGGTCAGCTTCTTCAGAATGATGTGCCGAGCAGAACGTGAAGATCTGAAAACAGTTCGGCTGCCATTGGTTCTAAAGGCTTCAGTACCGCATTCGATCCTGGTGACACCGAGGGAACTTCAGTATGAGCCATCTTCTAGGTACCCGCGGGTTAAGAACCATTTTCCAGCTACTTTTTCAAAATATAAAAGCTCAACTGATAGGCTATTTGGCACCTGCAGGTCCTTAGGACTTAAAGTGGTCTTTTCCTTTATCACTTCTCGCATGCTACGGGTCGTGATTTTCCCTGCCTGCAATATGGACACTTCCTGATTGAGAAGCCGCCTCAAAACTCTGTCTAAGTCTTGTCCGCCATAGTACATTACAGGATCATTGTCATCCGGCCCGCGCACCCATAACGGCAACTTCGTCATTGTTGCCACGCTGGCACTGTCTCCGCTTAATACTGCCTGCCTGAATCTGTTCCAGAAAAGCTGCGCATCGCTGGTTGCCTCTGCACTGGTCACAAGAGCAAACGCAATAAAATAGGCGATGATTATTACGCGTCCAAGCATGGGTACCTCCTAGAGATGCGGGAGCTTTGGCCATCGGTGCCCCTGCGCAAGCCAATGTGACTTGTAGTAATTCGAGATTCTAACTTGTTCCGCCTGGTTTCCACCCAGCAACTTGTAATAGTCTTTCGTCTCGGAGATATAGAAGGAAACGTGGTTCTGGCCCGTGTTTTTTCTGACAACCGTAATAGCACCTGGTCTTGGGCATGTCATCTGCCCCCAGTGCAGCCAGCTTGTTGCGGCCGCCGAGTTGGTGCCCGCTATGCCGGCCTGTTTCAGGCACCAGTTGACAAAGGCGGAACACCACGCCACCTCATCACTTGTTGCTCGGAGAGATGTCGCACCGTGGTACATTATTATTCTTGGGTTAGCTGGTGAGCCAGGAAACTCTCGTTGTCCGACTTCAGCAGCAGCTATTTTCAGCCAGATGGCATCATGAAAAGGTACGGGACTTACATCAGATGTAGTGGTTACTCCATGATCCAGAGCCCGCCAAGTCTTAATCCCAACGGTCCCGTCTACTGAGATTCCAGCAAATGATTGGAATTGCCGGACGGCAGCTTCTGTTCTGGGGCCGAATATGCCGTCTGGTTTAAGCACCTGGAAGTGGGGCAGATGTCGGTTAAGAAGATTCTGCAACTGGATAACTTCCGCCCCCGAACTTCCAATCCTCAGCTCTAGCATCTTATTTCCCTCATTTGCCGGTGGTGTTGCTGCCCGCCTGTCAAGGGTGATTCCTTTGCTGATACCATTGCCCAAGGGATCAGGGCACGAAGGGAAGGTTGCCACGCCACTGATACATTAGCAAGTACGGTTCCTTGCCCTACTTCCTTGAGGAAACTATTTCGGGGTGACCTTGCAAAGTTCAACAAGATGGGTTACTTTTGGGCTGTCTGGTGATCGGCAGCATGTATCCCTAGGGGCAGGAGGTTGGACGGATGCCGACAATTTCTATGTTCTTCGGGATTATCATCAGAATGTTCTACAGGGACTATCAGCAGCACCACCTTCCCCATCTTCACGCTGAATACCAAGGGGACGTTGCTGTTTTTGCTATTGAGGATGGCAGCATCCTTGATGGCTCGCTTCCTCCCGCAAAGCGAAAGCTCGTGGAAGCTTGGATGGAAATTCACAAAGACGAGCTGCTGGCCGACTGGCGATTAGCTGTAGAAGGTGAAACTGTCTTTAAGGTAAAAGGACTTGAGTGAATGAGAAGGATTAACTGGATCAGCACAAACGAAGACTGGACACTTGATGTCTGCTTTACCAACGGAGAAGTGCGTAAATATGATGTAAGACCGTTGCTGCAAAGTGAAGCGTTCAGGGAGCTGGAAGATGTCGCTATCTTCAAGACCGCCCGTAACGGCGGCTACTTCGTGGCGTGGGACAACGATGCCGACCTAAGTGCCGACACCCTCTACCTGGAAGGCATACCCGTCACGCCAGCGATCGAATCGAACTGATTTCCTCCCGCTGAACTCTCTTTTTGCATCTCTCAGATGTCCTCAGATTTTCTCCGTGGCCAACGGTTTTGGTGTTTACAACTTGCCACCGCCCGCGCCTTTCTGCTACAACATTCACCTATATTATTTCTCCGGGCGGGTTCCCAAGGGACCCGCCCTTGCTTTTTGGAGTCTGCATGAAGGTAGTTTTCGGCATCGATTTTGGCACCACCAATTCCGCCCTTTCCATCTACCGCGACGGCAAGGTCGAAGTCGTCGACATCGACGAATCAAGCGCCAACCGCTCGCTGATGCGCTCGGTCCTCTACTTCAACGAAGACGACGAGATCTTCGCCGGCCAGGAGGCAATCAGCCATTACGTCAACGAGGGGGCTGCCGGGCGTTTCATGCAGTCCATAAAGACCTTCCTCCCCAACCGCAGCTTCGAGGGGACGGAGGTGTTCGGCAAGAAGTACGGCATCGAGGACCTGGTCGCCATCATCTTGAGGAGGATCAAGGCCAAGGGGGAAGCGTACGTCGGCGCTCCCGTGGACAGCGTTGTCCTGGGCCGCCCGGTCGTTTTCTCCGAAGACCCGGAAAAGGACGCCCTGGCGCAGCAGCGGTTGGAGAAGGCGGCGCGCAAGGCCGGCTTTCGCCACATCCATTTCCAGTTCGAGCCCATAGCCGCCGCCCTCGCCTACGAAGAGACCCTTCCCGCCGGAGCTGAAAAGCTGGTCTTCATCGGCGACTTCGGCGGCGGAACCTCCGACTTCACCGTTATCCGGGTGAAGGGGGGAGACTTTGCCCGGGCCGACCGGCGTGCCGACGTCCTCTCCATCGGAGGCGTCTATACGGCCGGCGATAAGTTCGATTCGCAGATCATGTGGGAGAAGGTGGCCAAGTATTTCGGCCGCGGCGTGAAATACAAGGGGATGGGGAAGAACGAGCTGTTCGACATCCCGCACAGCATCATTTACACGCTGTGCCAGTGGCACAGGATCCCGCTCCTGCGGGCGAGAAAGACGAGGGAGCAGATCAGGCTCATCAAGAACGCCGCCACGGACAGGCAGGCCCTGGAAAACCTGGAGCATCTCATCAGCGACAACTACGGGTTCTTCCTGTTCCAGTGCATCGAGAAGGCGAAATGCGAGCTGTCGCAGCAGGACGCTACGCAAATCAGCTTCAAGGAGCGCGGTCTGGTTCTAGAGGAAGGGATCACGAGAGAGGAGTTCGAAGCGATCAACCGGGAAAACTTGGGCCGGATCTCCAACTGCATAGACGAAGTGATCAGCAGGTCGGGAGTCGGGCGCGATCAGATCGACACCGTGTTCCTCACCGGTGGCACGTCGCGGATACCGATGATCCGGCGCCTCTTCGAAGAGCGTTTCGGCCACGACAAGCTGGAGAACCGCAACGCCTTCACCAGCGTCGTCCACGGCCTCGGTGCGAGCGTCCCGCTCTTTTACAGCGGCCGTTAGCACAACGTGACCGCCGGAGTCTCGGATGTCGGGCTTTACCCCCCCGAAGTCGTGGGTTTGGCTTTTCGCCTCTCTCAGATTTCCTCAGATTTTCTCCGTGGCCAATGGTTTTTCTTTCAGATTCGCAGCACCACCTGGTTGGTCCAGGCAAAGTTCGAAGTGGAAATCCTGCAACTTATTTCATCGGTGTGCGGAATGGCAACGGTGATCTTTTTGCCTCCAGGGAACATGACGACTTTCCTGGTGACACCTGGATCCTCGTTTAACGCCTGGTAGGCGAGCTCCACCGTGTGACTCTTCCGTTCCTTCCGGGTAGGGCCATCCGCCTTGAAAAGGTAGCCGTTCAGGATTCCTGGGAACTGGAACGTGTACAATATGTCCGGCGCCTTCGTCCCTTCCTCATCTCCAGCTGCGTCATATCCCATTACATCCACACGGACTAGCCAGTCGCTTTTATAGGCATTCTCAGTTATCGCCAGATCATAGCCCACCGTCAGGACCGCTTTGCCAGGATCAGCGCCAGGTTCAATGGTCAGCCACGTGTTTACCGCCTGAACACCCATTTGCAGCCTCCTTGTACACCGTAGTTTAGTATCGGAAAGGTGCGCGTGCGCCATGGTGGGGAATGGTAGCAGTACTGCCTTATATTTCAAGACCTGGCACCGACGCCCCGACGCCTCCATTCAGGGGACTCGAAGATGTCACAATGTGCTTTTATCCCATCTCCCCCGCCGAAAGGAACTCCACATCGCTGGCCGAAAAGTCGTGTTATTTGTCATTGTGCCAGACACGGCGTTCGTTTAATGTGGGCGGCATGAAACGTTTCAGCACGTGTACGCCTGTAGAACACGCAACTCTGCGCCTGATTACCATGGTCGCCTACGAGGGGGCCGAGGTAATCGACGTCACCGGCCCGTTGGACGTCTTCGCCCTTGCCAACCATATCCAGTGCGAAAGTGGCGCGGCGGAACCGCTCTACCGCATCGAGATAGCCGCCAAGACCGGGGACGGCATCATCGTCACCTCCTCCGGCATCCGGCTTCTCTCCGACCGGGCCTGGGGCGATTGCAGCGGCATCGATACCCTCCTGGTGCCGGGAGGCCCGGCGGCGGAGCAGGCGCCGGAGGAACTGGTCGACTGGGTTAGGCAGATGGCGCCAGTGGTGCGGCGGGTCGGCTCCATCTGCACGGGGGCCTTCATCCTGGCTCGGGCGGGACTTTTGGACGGCAGGCGTGCCACGACCCACTGGAGCAGGGCGGAACAGCTGCGGCGCCGCCACCCGCAGATCGAGGTCGATGAGGACGCCATCCATGCCAAGGACGGCTCCGTCTACACCTCAGCAGGGATAACCGCGGGCATAGACCTGGCGCTGGCTCTCGTCGAGGAGGATCACGGCAAGAGCCTGGCCCTCGACGTGGCCCGACTGATGGTGCTCTATTTCAAGCGGCCGGGAGGGCAGTCCCAGTTCAGCACCCCGCTCCTGGCCCAGTTCCGCGAAGGCGGTTCCTTGGCTCCCACGCTGCAGTGGATGCAGGAGAACTATCGGCGCGACCTGGACAACGAGACCCTGGCCGCCCACGCGGCCATGAGCCTGCGCAACTTCGCCCGCATCTTCAAACGCGAGGTCGGCACCACGCCGGCCCGCTTCATCGAACAGATAAGGCTTGAAGCGGCAGTCAAGCTCCTTGAGGAAACCAGCCAGTCAGTGGAAGCCGTCGCCCGGGAGTGCGGCTTCCAGTCCGGCGAACACCTAAGGCTGACCTTTGCCCGCCGCTTCGGGATCACCCCCGGTCAGTACCGGGCGAGATTCCGGTCGGAGACCGGATAAATTAGACCCATGGAGAATCTATGAAAAGGATCGACATACGAAACATCCTGCTGCGCTTTCTCATCCTGCCGGTGTTCCTGGCGGCTGCGGTGCCCGCCATCGCCGCCGACAAGAAGCAGCCGGCGTCCCAGGAGCCGCTGGTGGATTTGCGCCCAAGCCCGGCGCGCACAGTGAAGACCATCGGGGTCCTGATCTACCCCGGTTTCGAGATGCTTGACGCCTACGGGCCGATGGAAATGTGGGGCAACCTCAAGCACATCCCGGCCGTCGTGTGGGGAGGCGAAGAGAAGAGGGTGACTGTCCGCGTGGTCACCATAGCGGCCAAGCGGGGCGAAGTCGCCTCGAACCAGGGGCCGAAGACCGTGGCGGATTTCGGCTTCGGCGATGCCCCGCGACTGGACTACCTGCTGGTGCCGGGCGGTATCGGAGCGATAGCGCAGTTGCAGGACCGTGAAACCCTGAACTGGTTACGGGAGCGGGCGGCGAAGACAGAGCTGGTCATGTCCGTCTGCAACGGCGCCTCGCTGCTGGCAGCAGCCGGTATATTGGATGATCGTCCGGCCACCACCAACAAGATGTTTTGGAAGGATTCGACCCAGCCCGGGCCGAAAGTGCAGTGGGTCAAGAAGGCGAGGTGGGTGGACGACGGCACGGTCGTCACCTCATCCGGCATCTCCGCCGGCATGGACATGAGCCTTGCGGTCATCGGTCGGCTGTACGGCAAGGACATCGCCGCCTGGCTGGAGCGCTTAACCGAGTACGAAGCCCATCGGGACCCGAGCTGGGATCCGTTTGCAGTAAAAGCCGGGTTGGTGCAGTGAGGGGAGCACATCTATGAGCAACGGAAAAAGCCGGGCAGCGAAGCTGTCCGGCTTTTTCCATCTGCGCCCATGCAAAGGCACTGTCCCCATCAGAGTCGTTACCCCTCGATCAGATCCGTACTCACTTCAGCTGGCTATCTTTGCTGCCTCTCCGGTTGTAGAGCGCAGCTGCCTTCTCCTTCTTTTCTAGTTCTGATTGGCAGGCAACGCAGTATCGAACTCCCGGAATTGCCTTGCGACGCGCTTCAGGAATGGGAACCTCGCACTCCTCGCAATGGGTGAGACTTTCGCCCTTAGGCAAACGGCTTTTAGCCCGTTCGACTGCGGATGCCACCGTGGCATCTATCTGCTCCTGCACCGCCCCATCTCGCGACCATCCAACCGCCATGGCTTGTTCCTCTGCTTCTCAATTATCTAGCTGATTTCCAAAAGTGGCCTTCGATTCAGTATACTCTTTCGTCCCCTATTTGTGGTGATTTCGGGGGAAGCCCGCCTCCCCCCCCCACTTATCCTTGCCCACCAGAAGAAGGCTCCTCTTCACGATCTTACTGACTGACGTGTAGTGAATCTCCAGGTGATCCGCAATCACCTATATCTCCCTGGCCAGTTGCACTCGGGTAGTGGTTTCGTCCCCTGGGTCAAAAGATGCCCGACCAGGGAGCCGATCTGGCAGGCGGGCCGGACTTAAAGCAGACGGAGAATGTTCTAATATAAAGACTTTCTGAAACATCGCGTATTTGTTATAAAGGATGCATTTTTTCACAGTGCTGCACCACATCAAAAGGTAAGATCGGGAGGTTTACGGCAGTGAGGCATAAATCGAAGGTAAGCAGTGCTTTGGGGAACGTTTTAGGCATTGCAATATTCATAATGGTGGCAGGTTCAGCGTTTTTAAAAGTCAACCTCACCAGTCTGATCTTTGGAGTTGGAAGCCCTGCTCCAATTGTAGTGAATCCCATACAGCCGGCAAAGGTTAGAGTTGAACAGCCGGTTCCACAGGCGACTTCGGATGGTTACGAGCATTACACGGACAAAAATGGAAATGAGGTGGTAATTGTCCCCGCTAGACACCGAGAAAAAAGTGAATCAGCACCTGTTCAGACAGCACCGGTGCAAGACTATTCAGCAGTTTCCCCTTTAGCGTCCCAACCAGTCACGCAGAGAGTAAATGTACCTGTACAGGCCGCACAACCGCCTAATCTCGCTGTAATTGCCATGAACGCGGCGGCAAAGGCGCATACAGGTATGAATGTGTTCGAATCGTGCCGGTGCAATAACGGCCTGGCAACGAAAGGAGATTCAAAGCAAGAGGTGTTAGAGAAGTGCGCACAGCCCGTAAGTCGATTTGGCGGCAACAGGGATTGTCCCGAGATATGGCTTTACAACTTCGGCCCCAACGAGTTTATGCAAGGGATCTGTTTTGACAGCAGTCGTGTGACAAAGGTTCTCAGCCTTGACCACGGTTATTAAAACAAGAAGTTCGTGCCCAAGGCACGCCAGGAACATGTTTCTGGAGAAGGGGGGGCTTCAAAAGAAAAACTGAAGACTCTTGAAAGAGGTCCTGTGTGTCCTAGACCCGCCGGTGTGGTGGGGTACAAGTCAACATGAGAAAAGTAAAGGAATAAAGTCGCTCGCGGGTCCTCTCTGTAGTCCCTTTACGACAGGATCATGTCGCGCCTACACCGGCTGCATTTTCTAAAACCTGAAACCCGATCTGTTGAAGATAATTGAATGTGGTGTCGTAGAAATGAGGGGGACGGGTTTTGTCTTCTTTGTCCCCTTTGGGGACGACTATCACCATCCCCTGTCGTGCTCTCGTTAAAATGACGCGATAAGCGTTTTTAAGATACTTTTTCCGCTCTTCTTTGCGGATTTCATTCCAGCGACTTCCGCAGAAGGAACGGTATTGCCAGCCTAAGGGTGCGTACTGGAAGTCTGCATCCCAAATGACGCAAACCCAATCTAATTCAAGGCCCTGCACCTGAAATTCTGTAGCCACGTCCTCTAAGTAGTAGCTAGAACGCACATCATCTTTATCGTCTAGAAACCAATGAACTGGATCCACTGGAGTCCGCACATCCACTGCAAGTGGTTTTAGTCTTGCTGCTTGTGAAGAAACAACAATCCCATACCGTTCAGAACCTCGGGCTTTCCTCTTTACCCACTGTTTAGCCACCTCAATATCACGTGTGATAACTATGGGGTATCGGCTGCTCAAACGTGCTTGGGTCACTTGCGCATCTTCTTCGTTCTGGTCGAGTAATAGCTTTATCAGGTGAGAAACCTCTTCTGCACGAAAAGACCGCATTGAGACCCAAAGATGAAGATATTCGTTGTAGTTGACGTAGGGGTGAGACGATAGTTGGTGAAGAGCCGCCCCTGCGCCGTACTCGCTATCATGCAAATTGGGCGAAATGTGAACGTGCCAATGAGGGAAGTGGTTGATCATCGCTTCGATCCATTCCTCTATACCTGCTTCACCTGTATTAATTTCTTGGCCTCCGCCCACAAGGCAAACGATAACAGCCCAATCAGTGTGACGATCGAGACAAGAAATAAGAAATTCAGGTTCAGAATGAGCGAAGTCCGGACATCCTTTTTTCCGTAGCATGAAGCTTGATGTCTGTTCGACATTCCATGCTCTTTGTGCCTCCTCAAATAGAACTACATGCTCTACAGGTGGGGTCTTGTCGGTCAAACAATCATCGCGAAAGTGATGCACATTTTGTATGAACCCCTTAACCTCACCAAGGACTGTACTTTTCTTAACTTTGAATCCTTTTTCTTTTTCTTGATGCACTTTGTCTTGGGCTAAGGCTTCTCGAAGAACTGCAACCAGAGGTCCATTTCCCGAAAGAAAAACGCTATGGAGGCTGTCGTCTGGGTCTGTGTGCTTATTGGCAATATCAAGACCAACTAGAGTTTTGCCTGCTCCCGGAACCCCGGTTACAAAGCAAATTGACTTAATCGAATTTTGTTTGGAGTGTGTGATGATGTCTGACAATGTCCCACTTGTCTTAGATAGATTTATTGCGCACGCATCTGTACGGATTATGTCGGCCACGGAGTGGTTATTGTACAATGCCATTGCTGCTTCGATGATTGTAGGAGTAGGACGATACTTCCCACTTTCCCAGAGAATTGTATCATTTTCATCGCCTTCAACTAAAGTTAATGCTGAGGCAAATACTGCTGCTATGGAAGAAGGATCAGCTTTGATTGGGGCGAATAACTTATCTGCTTGATGAGTTAGAGTTGAGGCATCGAATGATGCTTTTGCTTCCGTCGCAATAAGTACTGGGAAAATATATCTATTGTGGCTAGTCTCGTGAAAGTTTTTTAAATCAAGGCCGTAGTCCCATACCTGATCAATGCTGTTTTGGTTAAATAATTGCTCTCCAACTTTAAATTCCAGGATGAAAACAGCCCCTTTTATGAGCAAAACAACGTCGATTCGCTTTCCCATGCGAGGGATTGAGAACTCAAAGAAAATCTTGCCCTTATACTCGCTGAGTACTTCCTTGAGGAAGTTGATCTGATATTGCCAGGCCTTCAGTTGGGTTTGTAAAACGGAGAAGTTGCTTTCTGAACTCAGAATGCCGATGATGGCTTCTGTGGGCGTTGCCAGGAAGCTATGTATCGAACTAGAATAGTAGGATCTTTTCAATCGGCCCCTCCACTGCAGCATCACTTTCAAAAGGCTCAATAGCTACACCTTTATACCATGGTGTTCCACTGTATGGGATATTCGTAGTCTTGCATGTGGTAGCAGCAGATGCCTAGAAAATTTTCCGAACTTGACAGTAATAGAGTCCTACGTCTTAAGAGTGCCGTTTCCGAGGGGCTAAGATAGAAAGACTGTTCGTCAGAAGTGATTATAACCGCCATTGCTTCCGGTGTACTGACAGGTAATGCCTGGCGGGCCAAAGAGCATGATCCTGCGGCGGAATAATTGCTCTACCTTTCAAGGTGAGCAGAAAACCGGGAAAGTTCGGGTCGGCAATTATTTGACGGGAGGTGAGGACGTTGTAATCGTCCGTGACGCCCATCATTCCCCTGTCAAAGGCCCAGTGGCAAAGCTTGCAGAGGGCCATGCCGTTTCGGATGTCGTCGTTTTGGGTTTTGCTCCACGGCACGATGTGCGCGGCATCAACAGCTGTGTGCTGTTCGGGCGTAATGATCCGGACGCCACACAGGGCGCATCGATGATCATAAGCCTTGATGACAGCCCTTCGGAAAGCTTGGTCTCGTGCGGCTGGACGGTAACTCCTCGCTTCTACAATTGCTCTCACCATGGGAAGATGCGACTTTTCCTCAAGTATGCGGCTGTACTCGTACGCCTCGCTGTTTATCATCGACTGCTCGCGAAGCAGCACCTGCGCCATCTGTGAGAAGCATGACAGCAACAAAGCTTCCCTTAACGACTCTCGGCCTGCTGCTGATTTCATCAGCAGAAATAGCTCATCGTCTATCGTAGCCCCAAGGACATGCTTCCGTAGATAGGTAATTGAAGTGGTGCTGGTTATTATGGACGGAGTTATTTCCTTGCCCGGGTGCGGAAGCAGGTGCCAGAACGGTTCCCGGTCGAGCCGGGAAAAAGGGAAGGCAATGCTGGACGTTTGCCCCAACGGGACGATGCGCAACCAGTAAAGTCCGAACAACTCGTTCAACTCAACTAAATCACCGCAGGCATCAATGAAAGGAGCAGTGATGACACCACGTTGTATTAGGTCCATCACTGCCAAGAGCAGGATCGGCTTATGCGGGGCTTTGCGTTTTGTGTCCTCTGTCCAACTCGGGCCCGGAGCGCGGTTAAGAGAGGTAAACAGCTTGACGTATTTCGATAGCATCGCTCTTCTCGCCCTTTGCGTCACAGCATGGATGAGCCACAGGTTAGACGCAATTTAAATTAAAGGGTAGGAAGAATCAAGCTAATTGAAGCCACTCCAACGCATGCAGCCTCTGCTTCAAGGTCCAGCTGAGAGTTTTGGTCGTCGGCGAAATCACCAGCGGTTCGGCGGGCGGCATCAATAAAACTGATTCATTATCTGTAGGCGCAGAGCCCCGTCTGCGCCTACAGACTCTCTTTGACAAGCAACAGAACCTTTGATGGGCAATTTGGGATTCCTGCAGTTTCTGATTTCCTTTAGCTTCTTCCCATCCATGGCAAAAACCACAACATTGTGCAGCAACTGGTCCCCAGCCTGCCCTATGACGCATTGGTAAGCGATTAAACCTCCTGTGGTGGTGAAGTCCTCTGGATTGACACATTCCTGCTGCAGTAGGTGCCGAGCGCCACTTGATTCGATCAAAATCACTCGCTCTCTTCTGCCCTCGAGCGGGTCATCCACGCTGCCATTGTAGTAGCGGGAGATGACTATGTGACCGGTCTGTTGAAGAGGCTGGATGCTCGAAACCCGGTCGGCATCTTCCCAGTTAACCGTTGTAGCTGGCACGTCGGCAATAGACCGATCGACGACGTTTTCTCTAAAGGCAAGGAGGCTTCCCTGCGTTATTTGGCACTTTTTTATATATGCACCAGGGAAATGAAACGTTTCGAGGGTTTCTTTGGCTGCCTTCGATGATGGCTCTATTTTGACTGCCCACACGAAAACGTTGCTCTTGTCTCCACAGTCCCTGCTTTGGATGATGATTCCGGAGTCTTGGCCGGACCTTTTCGCTTTCTGTGCTATGCCGGCAGGGGTTGGGTCACTTGCACCAATAACAAGCCATACCTCTTCTGCGTTGGCAGACGCGGATACAAAAATCAGGGATAACAGCAGGACCCATCTCATAGCCCACTCTCCTGTTTTACCGTGCGCAACAACGAGTTGGGAACCAACTGAACATGAGCAACGTCAGGAAAACTACTCCAATCTCCGCCCCATATCAGGCCTTGGGATTTTGCCGTGTTTCCCAGTGCACTCCAGAAACCCATTATCTCGGCTTGATTGGTCCACCCAAAGCGCGAATCAATGATGTCTGCAGCATAGGAATTAGGAGTCCCATCGATGAGTTGGGCGTTGTGGAAGCTGAATTTTACCTTGGATCTGCCTGAAGAATGGAGTACCAATTGAACGGCTACGGATCTCCACCCGTAGTAAATAGATGGGCAAAATCCATCCCTCCTTAACTTGTCGATGATGAATACTACCTTCCCTCGTAAGTCAGGAGCGAGGCTTTTTAACTTCTTATCCTGGGACCATTGTGAAGAATCTCCGCTCCATTCATAAATTGCGTGGCTTTCATCAGTCAGTTTTTGCAAGCTAACGCTATGGGGCTCGATTAAGCCGGTAGGTTGTGACATGAATGCAGCTTGAAACTTTTTTATTGCAGCTATGGTCGCGGTCCCACAGATACCGCGACCAGGTGGGATGGTATAGCCTTTTGATTTCAGTAGGATTTGTACGCGTAAAACATCGATGGTGTAATTTCGCCCCCCCTCGCCAACGGAATCAACCAGATGCACCATACGAACCTCACGTAGGCACGAATTTTCAGTGCAGGATGCACATATCTGTTAGGCTTCATTTCCCTATCAAATACGGATGTTCCTTTGTTGTGAAAAGATGCATCGGTTCTGCTGACGCGGGACACTTCGCGTTGCACGCGGCGGCTTCGCGGACTGTTGCTTGGCCCCATTTCCCTTCGTCGATTCGAAAGTTGATGTTGCATTTGCTGTTTTTGCTGAAGGTGTACTCCTGCACGGCGATAGCTTCTCCTGCTTCGTTTTCATCCGTCTCGGCACCTAACCACCAGTTACTTATGATTTTGGCCCTTCCTTGCTCGTGTCGACTGCACGTTCCGGACTTCGCCAGTCTGAACACAATGGTCTTGGGATCGATATAGGTCACTTCCAGGGACTGCCGCTCGTTCCCTCTTGCCTGCGTGAAACGCAAGGGTGACTGGGGAGGATGTGGCATAGCGCGACGAGGCTCCTCTCGTTGCTCGTCGTGTGGCTGCTGCTCGGTTGCGGCAACTGGGGGTGCTGACAGGAGCACCACGATTACCCACGCAAGGAGGATCAGCTTCATGTCACCATCTCGCACTCTCATGGTTAACAATTCACAGGCCAGCGTCGCCCCAGCAAGGTCCAGCTCTTTTTGGGAAAACTCGACTCCTTCACGCTGTTGCTTTGATTCCCTCCAAGCAACCTGAAGTGGGTCGCGGTTTCCTTGACGAGGAAGCCGACGTGGGCGCCGGATGTTGAGAAACTGCGGTCGGTCGCCTTGCTGCTGCAGATGACGGTGATAGCTCCCGGCACCGGTCCCGATGGCACCCCCCAGCGGACCCAGCTTTTTGCAGCAGCTGAGTCAGTGCCTTTTATGCCGGCCTCCTTGAGGCACCAATTGACGAAGGAGGAACACCACGGTGTCTCGTCGTCGGTGGCTTTCAGGGTGGTCGTGGCATGGTAGGCAAGTATTCTCAGGTTGTCCTCTTGGCCGACTACTTCCTTTTGGCCAATTTCTTTGCGGGCGATGTCCAGCCAGGGGGCATGCTGAAGAGGGGATTGCTTGCTGTCGCTGTTCATGGTTGCTCCCTCCGGTGTTTATTCCTCGTCCTCCTGATCACTGCAGTCCAAGCAGTGTGGCTCTCCGTTCTCATTTACCCCGTATTTCTCTCCCACGGGCAGTTTCCTGCCGCACCGGGCACAGGAGACCGGCTCGTCTGAGGTGGCATAGAAAAAAGCCAGCAGGTCCTCAAGCAGGTCACTCATGGGGCTCCTCCGCCATGGCTTGTTCACTTCCACACTAACTTGGGGAAGGTTGCCACACGACATCCGCATTAGCAACGATGCTGCCGACGCTACCCCCAACGGGAACACGTCGAGAGAAATCCTGAGGCAATCGGGATGCCCGCATCGGTCGATCCCCTAGCCCTGTTAAAAAAGTTTCTTGACTCCGAATTGTTGGCGTGGCTTAATTTTTTGCGCATTCGGATGTAATCCAACCGCAACATGGCTCCCCCTCAAACTATGGAGGTAATACATGTCGCTACTTCATCCGCTACTCGATATTGTCGACGTCAACGTCCGGGACATGTCGCACGTCGAACTGGGCAACTTCGCCATAAACCTCGCGGACGCCTTTGCCCGCCACAAGGACTTTCAAGGCGAGGGCGCCATCCCGAAACCGTTGTGCCAACTCGACGTACTCAGGAGTCTCGGGGCAGGCCATCTCGCCGTCACTAAGGAGGCCGAGAGCGGCAACCGTTTCAAGAAGGTAGAGCGGGACGCCTCACGCCCGATGGTCGAACTGCACACGACGATGCTGATCAACTGGGCGGCCTACAGGTCCGTGACGGAAAACAAGCCTACACTCATCAGCGAATTGGACCTGCCCCCGAAGATGAAGGCATCCAAGGGGGCGCTCCACATCGAGGTGACTGCCCCGCAAAACCCGAAGGCGAAGCACGGCAAGTCGGGCGTCGCCCTCATCACCGTTAACAGGGTGCCAGGGGCAATGGCCTACTACGTGGGGATCTGCAAGGGCGATCCTTCACTGCCGGAGTCCTGGTCAACCGTCGGGCCGTTCCACAAGTCGCGGAACATGGAGCTAACCGGGCTGGAGCCCGGGCAATTGTATTATTTCAAGGCCTATTGCTCGGGGCCCAGCGGCCAGAGCGAGTGGTCCTCCATCATCAGCCTCAGGATCCTTTGATCCCGGTCCACCAAAACCGAAGGCCCTCATCCTCAGGATCAGGGCCTTCGCTCGTTGCAACCTATCCCTCCTTAGCCATCTCTCCTACTCCACACCCTGCAAATATCACGACAGAAGCCAACCCTGCCAAGGCCGGCCTCGAAATTTTAGGATCGGGCCCCATCTTGTTAACTTCGTGCTCCGGATTTTAAGATCGGGCCCCATCTTGTTAACTTCGTCCTCACAATTTTAAGATCGGGCCCAATCTTGTTAACTTCGTGCTCCGGATTTTAAGATCGAGCCCAATCTTGTTAACTTCGTCGTCCGGATTTTAAGATCGGGCCCAAAGTCGTTAACTTCGTCGTCCGGATTTTAACTTCAAGCCCGAAGCTGTTAACTTCTGGCTCGGGATTTTTAGATTGGACCGGATGTTCTTAACTTCGGCCTCAGGATTTCAAGATCGAGCCCAAAGCTGTTAACTTAGTCCTCCTTATTTTAAGATCAAGCCCGAAGCTGTTAACTTCGTCCACCGGATTTTATGGCCGTGCCCGAAGTTCTTAACTTCGGCCTTGGAACTTTAAGATCGAGTCCGATCTTCTCAGCTTCGGGTTCCGGCTACTCCTCGCTCGCGGGGTAGGGGCAGATCTGGTCGGAAACGGTGCGGAAATGAAAGCCGTAGATGGTCAGCGTTATGGTCAACGGGAGTAGCCGTGGCTTTCTGAGGAGCGTCCAGGCGAAAACCTTCCAGTAGTGCAGCCGCTCCTTGCCGAGGATCCCCAGGAACAGCATGGATCGAAAGAATGCCTTGAGGTCGCGCCACTGCAGCGTGGAAAACGGGGATGGTCCGGAGAGCTGGTACTCTTTCAGGAAGGTCATGATGCGCTCGTAGAAGTAATCCGGGGAATATATGGTCTTCACGAGCCGCTGGTACCCTTCCACCAGCACCTGCGGGCTCATCTTCGGTTCAAATGTGAGGGCGGTATCGGTGTTGTTCCCGTTGGCCGTGTTGATGATCCTTCCCTCGCTGGCGAGCCGGCTATGCAACTTGGTGCCCCGCAGTACCATCAGTATTCCCACCATGGCCGTAACGATGCCGCTGTCCTGAATGAAGCGGAGCTGCTTGTCGAAGATGGCCGGCGAGTCACTGTCGAAGCCCACGATGAAGCCCCCCTGCACCTGGAGCCCGGCCCGTTGGATCGACCGCACCGAGGCAAGGAGATCGCGGTTGTCGTTTTGCAGTTTGCCCGTTTCCCTCAGCGAATCCTTTTCCGGGGTTTCGATGCCGATGAAGACCTCCTGGAACCCGGCCGCGACCATCAACTCCAGGAGGTGCGGGTCGTCGGCAAGGTTGATGGACGCCTCGGTATAGAAGAAGAACGGGTGCCGGTGCGCCTCCATCCAGGCGGTCATCGCCGGAAGTACCTCGGCTTTCAGCTTCCGCTTGTCTCCAATGAAGTTGTCGTCGACGAAAAACACCCCTCCGCGCCACCCCCTGGAGTAGAGCGTCTCCAGTTCGGCTATGACCTGTTCGGTGGTTTTGGTTCTCGGGGTGTGACCGAACATCGCGGTGATGTCGCAAAACTCGCAGTCGAAAGGACATCCCCGTGAATACTGGACGTTCATGGACGCGTACTTGCGCATGTCGATCAGCGACCAGCGCGGGATCGGGGTACGGGAGAGGTCGGGGCGCTCGTCGGAGAGGTAGAGGCGTTCCGGCTTCTTGTGGTCGAGGTCTGCCAGAAAACGCGGTAGCGTGACCTCTGCTTCGCCGAGAACCAGGTGGTCCACCTCGGGGAATTCGTCATGGCATGTCGAGAAAAGGGGGCCTCCCGCAACGGTCTTGATCCCAAGAGCTTTGCATCGCGCCAGGACTTCCCGTGCTGACTCCCTCTGGACCGTCATGGCACTGATGAATACATAGTCGGCCCATCGCAGGTCATCATCAGAAAGAAGCTCGACGTTCAGATCGGTGAGCTTCATACTCCAGCTGTCCGGGATGATCGCAGCGACAGTAAGAAGACCCAGGGGAGGAAAGGCTGCTTTTTTCCCGATAAAAGGCATTGCATAGTGGAAACTCCAATAGGTATCGGGG
The DNA here is from genome assembly GCF_019063845.1 of Geomonas subterranea. Lineage (NCBI taxonomy): Bacteria > Pseudomonadati > Thermodesulfobacteriota > Desulfuromonadia > Geobacterales > Geobacteraceae > Geomonas > Geomonas subterranea. Next base: position 2,815,135 of record NZ_CP077683.1, on the reverse strand, counting down.
TACTTGGGGTAGACGAGTAGTACCTTCATGATTCCCTCCGAGAGACTTCCTGATTGCTGATCAAATCTGAAAATGGGTCACGTTCAAACTCTTGCCCAACCTCTCCATGCCTCATTTCCCGAGTCTCGATGCAGCCGAGGCAACGACATGAGTACGAAACCCGGGCCTATCAGGAAGAAAGAACAGGTAGGGGAAGTTGGCGGAAATGATAGCGTTGCACATCGACGTCGTGGTCGCGGCGCAGGCCTCAGCAGGCTCCATTTCGCCGCGAGGATCATCACAGGCCAGGGGGGGCTGCTTGCATACGTTGAAGTATGTTCTTTTTATATCATGAAAAAAACAAAATGCACTGCGGGGCAGATGGCAGGCGAGCGCCTTGGACGAAAGCCTTGACTGACAGCAAAGGAATGCGGGGGTAGATGAGCACCTGCGACGGTGGAGTGAGGACGTTCTCTGTCAGCGCCACGTCACCTCGTGACAAAGCGTCGGAAGAACCATTGTTTCACGACCTCAACGGCCAGCAGATAGGCCAGCAATATGGCGGTCAAGATCAGGAAAAAGAGCGGCGATACGGCAACAAAACCAAGATGAACGCCGGCAGGAGTGAACGGCAGCGCGCCTGCCAGCGCCACCACGATCAGCGAGCAGACGACCAGCCATGGGCTGGGGCGGCTTTTGAACGGTGACTTCCGGGTACGGATGATGAAGATGACCAGCACCTGGGTGGCCATGGACTCGATGAACCACCCGGTGTGGAACAGGGCCTCGCCGGCATGGAAAACCGCCAGCATGACGTAGAAGGTGAGGAAATCGAAGACGGAACTGACCGGGCCGATAACCAGCATGAAGTTGCGGATGAAGTTCATGTCCCAGTGCCGGGGCTGACTCAGGTAATCGTCATCCACCCGGTCCAGCGGAATGGGGAGTTCCGATACGTCGTAAAGGAGATTGTTGAGGAGGATCTGCACCGGCAGCATGGGAAGAAAGGGGAGAAAGATCGAGGCCCCTGCCATGCTGAACATGTTGCCGAAATTGGAGCTGGTGCCCATCATTATATATTTCATGATGTTGCCGAAGGTGCGGCGTCCTTCGAGGACACCGGCATGGAGCACCGCCAGGTCCTGCTCCAGAAGGATCATGTCCGCCGCGGCTTTGGCCACGTCAACGGCGCCGTCCACGGAGATCCCCACGTCGGCAGAATGAAGGGACGTGGCGTCGTTGATACCGTCGCCGAGATACCCGACCACGTGGCCGCGCCGTTTCAGGGCCAGGATGACCCGGTTTTTTTGCGCTGGGGCAACGCGGCAGAAGAGGTTCACCTGCTCGACCCGCGCGGATAGCGCCAGGTCATCGAGTTGCTGGATCTCCGAGCCGGTCAGTACCCCGGTCACCGGAAGGGCGAGTTGCGCGAAGAGGTGCTGAGTCACCAGTTCGTTGTCCCCCGTGATGATCTTGACCGCGACCCGGTCGGCGGCAAGTCCGGCCAGGGCCGCCTTGGCGCTCTCTTTGGGCGGATCGAGGAAGGCGGCGAAACCTGCAAAGATCAGGTTGGATTCATCACCTACCACGGCATGGGGATGGTCGTGGCCGACCTGACGGGTGGCGATTCCCAGTACCCGGAACCCCTCGTTGCTGAGGGCCTCGAATTGCGCATTGATATCCCGGCGTGCTGCAGAGTCCAGCTGACGCCGATCCGCTTCACTCTCCCCCTCGTACTGTTCCGACAGCCGCAGGATGTCTTCGGGAGCGCCTTTCACGACCAGCATCCTGGTCGTGGAGTTGTCCAGGAGCACGGAAATCCGGCGCCTCTCGAAGTCGAACGGGACTTCATCTATCTTCTGCCAGCCGCTCACGTCGATCTCGGTGTGCTCCAGGATGGCGTCGTCCAGAGGGCTCTTCAAACCGGTTTCAAAGAAACTGTTGTAATAGGCCAGCTCCAGGACCCGCCGGCTTTCCCTCCCCAAGGGGCTCTGGTGGCGTTCGAGGTGGATGCGGGCCTGGGTCAGGGTACCGGTCTTGTCGGTGCAGAAGACATCCATGCTCCCCAGGTTGTGGATCGAAGCGAGCCTTTTTACGATTACTTTTTGGGCTGCCATACGCAGTCCGCCCCGCGACAACGTCACGGAGACAACCATGGGGAGAAGCTCGGGTGTGAGCCCCACGGCAAGCGCCACTGCAAAAAGGAAGGATTCGAGCCAGGGACGGTGAAAGAAGGCGTTGACCAGCAGAACGAACAGTACGAGCAGCACCGTCATGCGCATGATGAGAAGTCCGAAATGGCGCGTCCCCTCCTCGAAGGCGGTGGGCGGGGCCTTGGCAAGCAGGGTGTCGGCGATCGCGCCGAGCTCGGTGTCCTGACCGGTGCGGCACATAAGGACCCGGGCCGTGCCGCTGATCACCGATGTTCCAAAGAGGACCGTATTGCCAGCGGCGAGAACATCCGCCTCTTCAGGCAATTCCATCGGCAGTTTTTCTACGGGGAACGCTTCTCCGGTCAGGAGGGACTGGTTCACGAAAAAGTCCTTTGCCGCCAGCACGCGACCGTCGCAGGGAATCAGATCGCCGGCGGCAAGGAGTGCCACATCTCCAGGAACCATCTCCGCGAGTGGTATCTCCGATACCCTGCCGTCCCGCAGCACCTGTGCCCGCACCGCCACAGACTGGCGCAGGCCTTCAGCCGCCTGTCCGGCCCGGTATTCCTGGATAAAATCGAGGGTGACGCTGATGAAGACGATGGTCCCGATGATGAAGAAGCTGGTGGCGTCACCGGTGAATGCGGACAGGGCGCTGGCGGTAAGGAGAATTATTACCAGGGGATTGCGGAACTTGGCGAGAAATTGCAGCGGCAGAGCCCTTTTGCGCTCTCCATGGATGCGGTTAAAGCCGAATCGGGCCAGGCGGCGAGCCGCCTCCGCGCCGCCCAGTCCGTCAGGACTTGCGGCCAACTGTTCCAAGAGCGCCGCGACGGGGCGTTGCCAGAAACGGGAGTCAGGTTTAACGACGGCTGTAGACATGATGACTACCCCATTTTCGACCTCAAAGGTTGCACACCAAACTGTACACCAAAATTTCGATAAACAACGCTCAGGCAATGAAACTGCGGACATCGAATCTACCCTGTTGGCGGGCAATCAAGATTGCCTGAAGTGGGGACGCAGGATCAAGGGTGCGAAGTGAGAGTTCGGACTGCGGAGCGAGGAGTGAAACCGGCGTCAATTTGCCGCTGGCAGTTAAAAGTGTGGTGTCGGCTTTCGAATCGGGGGGGCCTCTGGCAGAGCTGGCGAAGGGCGCTGGTAACGGCGGGGAGCTGAGGCCCCGTGGAAAGATGGAGTGCCGGCTCCCGTTACATCAGGGAGCCGGCACTCGTCGTGCTGCGTCGTATGTGGATCCGGTGCGTGAACGCCCTCCGCTACTGCGTCTTGAAATAGTAGATGGCCGAGGTCACGGTGCTGCTGCCCGCGCTGGAGGAGACCTGGAAGTAGTAGGTCGTCTTCCGCGACAGGGAGGACAACTTCACGACATGCGAGGTGACCAGCGTGCTGCTGGAGAGCGACTTGCCCAGGCTGCCGGACGAGGTGCCGTAGCGGATCACGGAATTGGAGGCGAGGTTGGTCTTCCACTGGATCTGCGCGGTGGTCGTGCCGATCGAGCCGGACACGCCGGAGGTGAAGGCGAGCGGCGCGGTCGGGGTGGCGGACGCCTCGTTGGATAGGGGGGAACTGCCGGCGCTGTTGCCGGCGGAGACTTTGTAGTAATAGGTGGTGCCGTTGGCAACGGTGTCGGTGTAGGCGGTCGTGGTGAGGCCGGTCTTCACCGGGGTGGTCCCTTCCTTGCCGGGAGCGGTACCGCGGTACACGCTGTAGCCGGTCGCCCCGCTGCTGGCGCTCCAGCTCAGGGCGACGGTGCCGTTTCCCGCCGTTGCCTTGAGCCCCGCCGGCGCCGCCGGCACGGTCACCGTGGGCGTACTGGTCGGGGTGGAGGACGCTGAGGGAGCCAGGGCGGCCAAGAGGTTGGCGCCGTTGAACGAACCCCAGCCGGTGGCGTTGTCGTAGCCGGTGATGGCGGGGTAGTACAGGTTCGTGGTGCTGTCGGCTACGTCGTGGAAGGTAGAGCCGTAGCCGGAGCCGGTCCCTACCTGGTACAGAACCGGGTTGGCGAAGCCCAGGGGGGCGAGGCCGCCGGCGGCACGCTGCTGGTTCACGCGGGCGGTAAAGGCGGCCCACAGGGGGGCTGCGCAACTCGTGCCGCCGTATATCCACCACTTTCCCTGGTAGTAGATGGAGTAGCCGGTGCCGGGGTCGGAGTTGAGGGCGACGTCGGGGACGTTTCTCATCACGGATGAGGCGACGTTCCCCAGCCTCTGCTGCCAGGAGGGGGTGGGCCAGAAGGCGCTCACGCCGCCTCCGCCGGCCCCGCCGGTCACGGTGCCGTCACTGTTCCAGGCGGACTCGCGGCTGTAGCTGCCGCCGCTGTTGAGGTAGAGCCTGGTGCCGCCGACGCCCACGACGTAGGGCTGCGACGCCGGGTCGTCCACGCTCAGGGTGCTGCCGTTGTCGTAGGCGCCGCTGTCGCCGGCGGCGGCGTAGACGGTCTGTCCCTGGACGGCCATCTGCTGGAACATGGCGTTCTCGCTGCTCAAAAACGACGAGCCGCTCTCTCCTTCGCTGAGCCCCCAGGAGCTGCTGACCTGCTTGGCCACGTTGTCCGTCGCGATGCGGTTGTAGGTGTCCAGGACCCCCTTGGCGGTGTTGGGGCCCTGGTAGACGATGATCTTGCTGGCGCCCGGGGCGAGCGCCATCTGCAGCTCGATGTCCAGGGTGACCTCGCCGGCACCGGAGCCGGGCGCGCCGGAGAAGCCGTCCACCAGCACGTTTTGCAGAGGAACAGAGGAGATGCCGTAGTAGCCTGCGTAGGCCGCGACATCGGAGGGGGTGTATCCGTCCAGCTGGAACAGGGCGAGGGTCTGGCCTGCCCCGGTCGCGCCGACCGAGGAGAGGTTGTAGGCGGCGGCGATGTCCTTCGGGGTCATGCCGCCCCCCGGACCCGTGCCGACCTGGTAGGGGGTGGCCATGGGGACTTCCGTGGCACGGGCGGCGTGGCTGTGGGTGTGCCAGGCGGCGGAGCTGTCGAGGCCGACCATGCCGGAGATGCGGGCGGCGACGGCGTCGGGGACGCCGGGCTCACGGTCGGGGGCGAAGAAGTTGTGGCCGCTGTGGGCCTGGTACTGGTGCATCTGCAGGTCGAAGGCGGCCTCGACGGCGGCGGCGGGACCGGCGATGTCCAGGACGGTGCGGTTGGCGTGGGTGCCGGTGATGGTCAGGCCGAGGCCCCGGGCGTAGCTCTTGACCGCCTCGTAGTCGGCGACGGTCGGCGCGAAGCGCTCGGTGAACTGGGCCCCGGTAAGGTAGTGGCCGTAATGCGGGTCGGCGGGGTCGTAGATGCGCCGCAGCAGGTCGTCAAGCGCCTGCTGGTTGCGCAGCGGCAGGGTGAAGGAAAACCTCATCTGCGTCACCGCAGGGAGTCTGCCGAGCCGTCTGGCGCTGGCCACGCTCCGTGCGGGGACGTGTCCCGCGAGGCGGACCTGCGCCGAGTTGCCGGCCCAGCATGATGACGGGGCTCCCGCCACCGTGGCGACGGCGAAAAGGAGTCCGAGGCAAAGGGGGAACTTTTTCAATACGACTTTCAAGACGAGCCTCCGGGCAAGGGTGAAAAGGGGGAGTTTGTGCGGCAGGATTCACCATCGGCATCCCTGCGCGGAACTTTAGAGCGGCTGCAAAAGAAAATCTTTGTGGCAGGCGAAGTTAGCGGAATCCTTGCCCGGCTGGCGGACGCGGCGCAACGTCCCGGACCGGTCACATTTTTTGCAATCCTGCAAAAAAAGACGCCAGATGGCGGTGCCTCGTGCAAATTATCGAAGTAGCGCCGGTTTTGCCGCCAGGCGCACCTGGGCGTCGGGATTTCTTTCGCAAATCTGCAAAAGAAGGAAAAAAACCGGCCGGGATGATGGTGCCGTAACTGCCTAAAATCGAACGTTCTTTTGGTGGGGCGATGTTGCGTGGTGGCGGTACGGTTATTGCGTATACGGAATAAACAGCGACGTGATATCGCAACGCAAATCAGGAGGGTAAAAATGAATAATGTGAAACTGGGGAATCCTGCGGTAGTCGGTCTTGCTGGCTTCGGGCTGACGACATTCGTGCTGCAATGCCACAACCTCGGCTGGTGCGGTATCGCCCCCGTGCTCTGGCTCGGCCTCTGCTTCGGCGGGACGGCACAGATGATCGCCGGTCTGATGGAGTTCAAGACCGGTAACAACTTCGGCTTCTGCGCCTTCACCGGCTACGGGGCTTTCTGGATCTCGCTCTGCCTCATGATCATCTTCGGCAAGAACGCGGACCTGGTGAAGGCCTATCCGACCCTCGCCTTCAACGCCAACGACCTCGGCTTCTACCTGGTAGCGTGGACCGTCTTCACTTTCATCCTGTTCATCGCCTCCATGAAGCACCACGCGACCCTCGCGTTCATCTTCCTTACCCTGCTTCTTGGCTTCATCGGGCTGGACGTGAAGGAATTCACCGGCAGCGCTCTCGCCGGGACCTTCGCCGCTTACGACCTGCTGGTCTGCGCTTTCTCGGCCCTGTACCTGATGACCGTCGCGGTGTACGCGGAGTCCGGCATCAACCTGCCGGTCGGCGAGCCGTGGATCAAGGAAAGCACCGCCGGCGACGCGGTGCTTGCGGCGGAGAAAGTTAAGGCATAAGTAGTTCGGATACAGAGAAACGAAAGGAAGAGCCATGGCATTGCCGTGGCTCTTTTTTTTGAGTCAAAATCCTAAAGACGGAAGACCATTTTTAACGCAAAGGCGCAAAGACGCAAAGAGAAGCAAAATGGGTCTTTAAATCTTTGCGCCTCTGCGGCTTTGCGTTAGGTAAACGCCTTTGGGGTTGCAGGGAGGATCTATCCTGTAGTTGGGACTACCAGAGGTAAATGGACTTGTTGTCGAAGCGGTCGCGGTGGAAGTAGAGGAAGACGTTGAGCAGCAGGAACAGGAGGAAGACGCAGAAGGCGTTGATGCGGTAGCCGTAATCGGGGACGAGGGCCCCTGTGGCGGTGACGACCTGCTGGACGGGGAGCATGATGAGGTTCGCCATGCCGCTCGCGCTGGCGATAAAGTTGTACGCTATCAGCAGCCACAGGGTGAGCCGCTGCCGCTTAAGTATCCCGACGATGAGGTAGAGCGAGGCGATACTGTTGGTGAAGATCAGGTGCTCCGCCTCATCCCCCTTGTAGAGCTGTCCCATGAAGGGGAAGTCTCCGCCCAGGTCGGAAAGGGTAACAAGCATGGCAAGGAGGTAGACGCCGGTCAGCGGGACCAGCACGAAGTTCCTCTTCTTGTCATCCCCGGAAGCCACGACCCTGTCCGTTTCTTTCACTGACCCCTCGTTTCCCACGGTTTTCTGAAGCGCCGACATAGTAACAGGCGGGGAGGTCAATTGACAATTGATAATTGACGATTGGCAATCCGGACGACAAAGGCTTTAACGCAAAGCCGCAAACACGCGAAGAAAAGCGTTAGGAACCCTGATTTAAACGCAAAGGCGCAAAGGATGCTAAGAGAGTAATCTTGGCGCCTTTGCGGCTTTGCGTGAGGTAGAAGGTAGACCGTCGCCTTTAGACTTGCAAAAAACATCGGGAGCGGGTACGGATGCTGTCATGGGAAAGCTCTCCGACAACATCCGCAAGTTGTACCTCTTCTCCTTCCTGCAGATGATGCTGTTTCCCATGGCGATCATCACGCTCTTCTGGAAGGACCACGCCGGGCTGTCGCTGACCCAGATCCTGCTCCTGCAGAGCATCTTCTCGGTGGCGACCCTGGCGCTCGACTACCCGGCGGGGTACGTGAGCGACCGGCTCGGATACCGCTGCGCCCTCAACATCGCCTCGGTCCTCGGAATCATCGGCTGGGGCATCTACATCTGGGCGGACTCGTTCGCCTCGGTCCTTTTGGCAGAGATCATCCTTGGGATGTCGCTTTCCTTCATCAGCGGCTCCGACAGCGCCCTCCTCTTCGAGACGCTGCGGGCGCAGGGGGAGGAGCAGTCCTACGCGCGGCACCAGGGGAGGATGCACGGCTTCGCGCAGGCAGGCGAGGCCGCGGGGGCGATCCTGGCCGGCGTGATTTACGCCTGTGAGCCGAGACTCCCGTTCATCCTCCAGGTCGCGGTATGGGGCGCCGCCCTCATGGTCACCAGGCAACTGGCGGATTCCCCGCGCGCCCACGGCCCGGTCCGCTCCCACCTCGCCGAGGCCATCGCCACGGCACGCTACGCCTTCGGCGAGAACCGGCACCTGCGTTACACCATCCTGCTCAATACGGTCCTCGGGATCGCGTCGTTCTACCCGGTCTGGCTGATCCAGCCCTACATGCAGCACGCCGGGGTGCCGGTGGCGTGGTTCGGGCCGGTGTGGGCGGGGGCGAACCTGACCGTCGCCGTATGCGCACTGGCAAGCCACCGTCTGCATAACCGCCTGGGGGACCGGGGCATGGTCCTGCTCTTTTTGTTCCTGGTGGTGATCGGGTACCTTGGTCTCGGGCTCGCGGCGGGAGTGTGGGGCTTTTTGTTCTACTACCTGTTGACCTGCATGCGCGGCCTGCGCGGGCCCATGATGCTGGCCCATACCCAGCGGGAATCCGCCAGCGCGAACCGCGCGGCCACGCTGTCGCTGCAGTCGGTGTCGTTCCGGCTCCTTTTCGTGGTAACCGGCCCGCTGGTGGGCAGGCTCGCGGACCAAGGCGGCGTCGGCCGCGGTTTCTATCTCCTCTTCTACGCATTCCTGGTCACCCTGCCGCTGCTCGCCATCCTTTTCCTGCGGCACGCGCCGCGACAGGCTTGAAAAAAGGTTGACGGAAGGGGGAACGGGGCGGACATGAAAAAAGCTGGACCCGGATGGGTGCCAGCTTCATCCCCGCTTCCACGGGGGGCGTGCCGGAAAGCGACTATCACATGGTGCGTCCCTTACGACCGGAGTGGATCTTGCCATGGTGGGTGATGACGTGGACGTTGTGGTTGGGCTCGCGCCGCATCATCATCTCATGCTTGGGCGGCACCAGGGTCTTCTTGCCGCTGCGCTCCCGCTCCATCATGACTTTCATCCTCGGCGTCATCGGCGTCTTCATCTCTCTCATAGCCGACACCTCCTTTCCCTCTGGTAGCAAGTATATCACTTAGAGGCTGCAACTCCCAGAATCATAGCGAAGGCCGGTGACACAACGGTTGCATCTTTCTTATTGAAAGATCGGCTTTACGCGCCATAATTGTGCACTGGCTGCATGAATCGAGAATCCGATGCGAGGAGGAACAGTATGAAGCGCAATCTGTTATTTTGTCTCCCGGTGCTGGTGTGCTTCGCCCTGTCGGGCTGCGTAACGAGCGGTACCTACCAGAAGAAGGAGCTCGAGGCCCGGAACCTGGACAAGAGTCTCCAGGAGCAGCGGGGACAGTACAACATCCTTTTGGGTGAAAACGACCAGCTGAAGAACGACATCAAGAGGCTCACGGCGGAGCTGGCCTCCATGACAGGGGAGCGCAACGCGCTCGCGACGGACAAGAAGGGGCTGGAGGAGACGCTAAAATCGACCTCCGACGCCAAAAACCAGAAGATCGGCGAGTTGAGCCAGAAGGTCGGGGACCTGACCCAGAAGACCACCGATCTCGAGGCGGAGAACAAGCGCCTCAAGGACGAAGTGGCCCGGCTGCAAAAGCAGAAGGAGGAAGTCCAGCAGACCAGCAAGACCTACGGTGACCTCCTGGAGCAGATGAAGGGGGAGATCGCCAAGGGGCAGGTGACCATATCGGAGCTGAAGGGAAAGCTCACCGTGAACATGGTCGATTCGGTGCTCTTTGATTCCGGGAAGGCGGAGGTGAAGCCGGAGGGACTGGTGGTGCTGCAGAAGGTGGTCGACATCCTGAAGAACGTGAAGGACAAGGCGGTCCGGATCGAGGGGCACACCGACAACGTCCAGATCGTCGGGCAGCTGGCCAAGCGCTACCCCACCAACTGGGAACTCTCGGCGGCCCGCGCCATCAACGTCACCCGCTACCTGCAGCAGCAGGGGCTTGATCCGGCCCTTCTGGGGGCGGTGGCCTACGGCGAGTTCAAGCCGGTCGCGCCAAACGACACCGACGAGGGGCGCGCCAAGAACCGCAGGATCGAGATCGTGCTGGTGGCGAAGGAGTAAACCCGGAGCACTCACGCAAAGCCGCAAAGACGCAAAGAAAGACTAAAGGGCCCTGAGACGAAAACTCCGGGCCTTTTAGTCTAAAGCATTAACACAGAAGACTCGAAGGGCCACGGAGGGCACAGAGGAAAGGCGTATGCAGGGGGGAAACATAACCTTGTACTTACTCTGTGTCCGCCGTGGCGTTTCCTCCGTGTCCTCTGTGTTCCGCTTTTCAGGTTTTGAAGACGTGGTACAACTAAGGGAGATCGTTAACGCGGAAAGGGAAGGAGCTTCATGATGTCAAACCCAGCGGACACCTCTTTTTTTCATACCCTCTCGCTTGCCGAAGATCTGCCGCTGCGCCGCCGCTTCATGGTGGTGGACGAGGATCTTTTGGGCAACCTCCGTTTCGGGATGCTCCTGGAGATACTGGACAAGGTCGCGGAGGAGACGGCGCTCAGGTACGTGAACCGGTTCTACCCCGACGCGCGGGTGGTGACGGCGGCCATAGACAACATCATCGTCCGCCACGTCGCGGACGTAACGCGTGACATCGTCTGCGAGGCGCGCATCAACCACGTGGGGAGATCCTCGCTGGTCATAGGGATCCGCGTGGAGCAGCCGGGGGAGCCGGCGAATCATGTCGCCTCCTGCTACTTCACCATGGTGGCACGGTCGGGGATGGGGGAGGGAGCGGTGAGCGTGGCCCTGCCGCCGCTCGAGTACGCGACGGAGAGGGAGCAGGCGCGGGCGAGAAAGGCGGTGGTGCGCCGCGAGGAGTACCGGCAGCAGCAGGCGCTCACCTCGCAACCTCCGAGCCCGGAGGAGTACCGGATGCTGGCAGCGCTGCACAAGGCGCAGGACGAGCCCGGGTTCCAGGGGCTGTTGGCGGGACGCCTGGTGGCGGATTCGTGGGAGAGGATGTACCCGGAGTTCGAAAACGTACCGCAGAAGATCTTCGGCGGGTACCTGGTGCGGCGGGCCTACGAGCTCTCCTCGATCTGCTCGGAACTGGTGGCGCCGAACCGTTCGGTCATGGCGGCGGTGAACCGGATCAACTTCTTCCACCCTGTCCGCATGGGGGACAAGCTGCACTACACCAGCCGGGTGGTGTTCACCTGCGGCAGCTACATCTGCGTGGAGGCGAACATAGAACGCATCAGCCGCGACCGAACCAGCAAGGCGCTTTCAAACTCGTGCCTGTTCACCTTCGTCAACGTGGACCGTGAGCTGGTGCACAGGCCGGTGCCGGCGGTCTACCCGACGACCTACGCGGAGGACGCCAGGTACCTGGAGGCGGAGCGGAGTTTCAAGGCGCTGTCTGAGCATATCCATCTTATTTAACGGACGTTTTACGTTCTACGTTGCCGAGGGGTGACGGAAAGACCGTCGCCTTTGGCTTGCGAAAGGGGACATGCACCTAGCGGAGCCAGTCCCCTCCGTCGTTCCGCCTTTGTTTTCTCAGATTTCCTCAGACTTTCTCCGTGGCCAATGGTTTTCCGTGGCAGAAGGGGGCGGCTTCGCAGCTCGCGCACATCGAGGGGATGCCCCGGGCGGAGGCGATCCGCACAGCCTCTTCCTGCGCCTCGCCGGAGACACCTGACGGCGCGATCACCAGGGCGTCCACGCCTTCCATCCTTTCCAAGGTCGTCACCAGTGCCGGATGCACCATGCGCAGGTCGAAACCCGCCCTTGCCGCCGCCGTCATCCAGTCCCAACCAACCGTCTTTTCATCACCCACGACCGCTATGCACATAGATCCCCCGGCTTGAACCGTATACGGCAGCTCCTCGTCGCTTCCATTTCAAGAAATTGAATGTTGTTTTCAATAACATTGCCGGCACCGCTTTGTCAATTCAAAAGAGCGGGCGACGCGGCACCATCCAGCGCAAGGTTCCCCCGGCGCCGGGCGATCTGGGTGATCTGGGTGGAGTGGGTGGAGTGAGTGCTTCTTTTGCATTTGTGCAAGCAGCACTTCGCTGTTTCGCGAAACGGCGGACAGGTATGAGCTCTGTTAGGGGAAATTCCTGTGGAAAACTTAAGAGGTTTTGGAACACCTTGTTGTGTTAAAGTTGCGCAGATTGCGACATTTATGAGCACTGCGGCAAGGCGATGTCCTCTCTGCTATGTGTGATCTCGCATGTTTCGGGTATGCCCGCTCAACTGGTATACATTATGCTATTTGACGGAACATACCACTTTATCACTGCTTCACTGGCTGGGCAGAATCGAGGGATGAAATGGACACTTACACGATCGACACGGAACTGGAACACTACTATGGCGACCGCATGGCTACCAGCAGCAGGGAAGCCTGCCGACGTTTTTACCTGCGCGCAGTGTCGCGCTGCAACGGTGCGGAACTGGAGAGATACCTGAAGCTGGTAAAGGCGCACGCTTCGGTATACTCATCGGTCCATCACATGTTCCGCTCACCGTTCAAGCATGTGGAGCTGCCGCTGTTACTGACCAGTTTCGTGCTCCTGATCTCAAGCCTGGTCCTGGTGTTTTCCGGCGAAACCAGCGCACTGATCGCGGGGGGGACTTCGGCGGGGCTGATCGGTGTGCTGCAGTGCCTGAGGCAGCTGATCCGGAACTGGCAGCAGCACTCGGTGCGGGAAGCGGTGTTCACGGAGTTCGCGGAATTCCTGCAACGGGAAACGCTGCAGTAACATTTGCATAACAAAAAAACAAACCGTTGGCCACGGAGAAAATCTGAGGACATCTGAGAAAACCTTGAACCGCAGACGGTGTCCTGAAGCCTTTCGCTTATCTCCGGTTTTTCAGAAGTTCTCCGTGGCCAATGGTTTTAAGGTTTCAACGGCTGTGATTTCCGGTATAGTATCTCCTGCCTGTGATCTGCAATCATTCCAATGATGGAGGTAGGAAGCATGAAACGCCTGATTCTTCTCAGCCTGTTCCTCGTTCTTGTTGTACCCATGACTGCGTTCGCCAGTCTGGATTCGTTCCTCTCCAGCCTGAACGTCCAGGCACGCGCGGACATGTCCGGGTTCTCCGCCAAGGTGAGCGCCCAGTTCGGCGTACCGACGGCCAAGGTCCAGATGGTGCTGCAATCGGTCCCCGAACCGGCGGACGCTTTCATGCTGTTCCAACTGGGCCAGTACTCCGGAAAACCCGTGGACCAGGTTTACCAGGTGTATCAGCCGAACAAGAAGAAGGGGTGGGGAGCCATCGCCAAGGAGCTGGGGATCAAGCCGGGCTCGGCTGAGTTCCATGCGCTCAAGAGGGGGGACCTCCGTCTCACCGGACAACCGATTGGGCGTGGCGGACAGGAGGACTCCGGCCCGGGCAAGGGGAAAGGCAAAGGACACGGCAAGGGACATAACAAATAGGGGGCTATAATACCCAAAAACTGTTTCAAAAAAAGAGGCCGGGTTTTCTACCCGGCCTTTTCTTTTATTTTCGCCAAGGTTACTGCCTGCTGCTCCCTCAGAAAAATCGTAGAGACAAAACTTTTCTCTTAACCTCCGCACAATTCTCATGATAATGTAAACGCCATTTTATTGGGGCGCTTTGCCTTGTAAACCAGCGAGGAGGGTTTTGTGAAAAGGAGAATGGGAAGAGTCACCACAGCTTTGCTGTTAACCGTGACGACGACTCTGGCTGCATCGTCAGTCTGGGCCATGTCGGTGGCCACGGTGAACGGCACCTACAACTTCATGGAGCAGTCGGCCGGGTTCTACGCATCAACCGGGGGGGGAGTCGAGGATAACTTCCACGGCAACAACGGATTCATAAACTTCAACGGTGCCGGGGCCTGCTCCCTTACTTACGCGGACCAGGGCTTTGGGGTCTCGATTGGGAGCGGTACGGTGCAGACGTGGCCGGATACCGCGTCAAACGCTGCCTGCACCTACACAGTGTCGCCGGCCGGGACGATGGCCATCAGGTTCCCCGATGGCAGTTCCAGCAACTTCCAGGTGAGCCAAAACGGTAACGTGCTCATCGCGGGCTGGAGCAGGAAAGAGCCGCAGGGCAACGGCACTGACTACTGGGGCAACCAGATCGTTGCCGTGAAAAAGGGGAGTGGCATGACCAACGCTTCTCTGAACGGCACCTTCCATTTGGTTAGCCAGGAGTTCGCCTTCTGGCAGGACACGGGCTCCGGCTTCCCCTCTGCGTTCGACGAAATCTATGGGAACACGGTAATTGCCACCTTCGACGGCAGCGGCGCCTGCACCGTGGAGTACACCGGGGCCTCCTTCGAGACCGGAGTTACCTCAAACGACGGAGTGGTCCGTGAGTATCCGGATACGCTGGCGTCGACTCCCTGCAGCTACACGGTTTCCAGCACCGGGCACGTCTCGATAATCACCCCCGACGGTGGGAAGGATTTCGAGCTCAGCCCCGACGGCACAGTGCTCCTGGGCGGATCCCCGATCCAGGATGTCTCAACCGGCGGCACATACTCCAGTGCCGACCAGGTGGTCGGCGTGAAGGAAGGTGGGAATTTCACCTCTGCATCGGTGGCGGGCAAGTACAACTTTGTCTACCAGGAGTCCGCCTTCTATGCCTCTAACGGCAGTGTGACCGATGGCATCTTCGTCAACAACGGCTCGCTTGTCCTTGATGCCACTGGCGGATGCACCATGAGCTACACCGGCACCATGTTCGAGGCGAATCTGACCACCAACTCCGGGGTTACTGACCAGCCTGACATCGCCGGTCCCCTCGCCTGCAGTTACACCATTTCCCCCTCGGGGCAGATGACCATTAACCTGGGCGACGGCGACCTTGGCACCTTGTGGTTCAGTGCCGATGGCAGATTCCTTCTTGGCGGCGGCCTCTTTAACGAGACGACAACGTATGGGACGGACAAGGACGTCTTCCAGATTTTCGCCACCAAGGGGCCTGAGGTCACCTGCGTACAGCCTTCTACCGTCACGGTCCCCGCTGCCGACCCTGACGGAAGCTACACGGTTTCCTGGGGCGCCTCGACCACCAAGGGAGTGACCTACCTCCTCGAAGAGGCGACCGACGCCGGCTTCACCGAGAACGTGCAGTCCTACAGCACCACCGGCGTGAGCCAGCTGATCAGTGGCAAGAGCCTCGGCACCACCTACTTCTACCGGGTCAAGGCGACGGCCTCGGGTTACTCCGACAGCAGTTGGAAGACTGCGGCGGCTGGTTGCGCAGTTCCAGGTACGGCTCTCCCGACCCTCACCACGCTCAACGTTCCGCTGGTCGACGCTGACGGCGACTACACCGTCTCCTGGAGCGCTTCGGCCACCCCGGGCGTCACCTACATCCTCGAGGAGGCGGTCAACTCCACCTTCACCACCTCCCTGCGCGAGGCGTACCGCGGCACCGATCCCTTCGCCGCCATCACCGGGCGCGTCGCCGGCGCCACCTATTACTACCGCGTGAAAACCGTGGAGGGGGGGTACAAGGACGGCCTCTGGAAGAGCTCCACGACCGGGTGCGCCGTAATCGGCCTGGATGTCGCAGCCGCGGCGCCGGCTTCCCTCACCGTTCCGGCGGCCGACCCGGACGGCGCCTACACCGTTTCCTGGACCGCCTCGACCACCAAGGGGGTCTCCTACTTCCTTGAAGAGGCGACGGACGCCAACTTCACCCAGAACGTCACTGACTACCTGGTGACCGGGCTCAGCAAGGCCTTCACCGGCAAGAGCCTTGGGACCACCTACTTCTACCGCGTCAAGGCGGGTGGCTCCGAGTACGTCGACAGCGCCTGGAGAAACGCCGCCGCCGGCTGCGCCGTGCCGGGCACCGCGATTCCGACGCTGACCACCCTCACCGTGCCGCTGGTGGACGCAGACGGCAGCTACACGGTTTCCTGGAGCCCCTCCACGGTCCAGGGCGTCACCTACGTGCTGCAGGAGGCGACGACCTCCACCTTTACCGATGCGCACGAAGTCTACAGCGGCAGTGATGCCAGCGCCTCCGTCTCCGGACACAACGTCGGCACCAGCTATTTCTACCGCGTGAAGGCGGTGGAGGGTGGCTACAAGGACGGCCTCTGGAAGAGTTCCACGACCGGGTGCAAGGTGATCGGCCCTGACGTTCAGGCCGCGATGCCCCCGACCATGACCGTGCCGCTGGGGGACGCGGACGGTGCCTACACCGTTTCCTGGGGTGCCTCGACGACCAAGGGGGTGAGCTATCTCCTCGAGGAGGCGACTGACGCCGCCTTCACCCAGAACGTGCAGGACTACCCGGTTGCCGGTCTCAACAAGGCCTTTACCGGCAAGATGCTGGGGACCACCTACTTCTACCGCGTCAAGGCGGTACACCCCGAGTACGTCGACAGCAACTGGAAAGCGCCGCTGGCCGGCTGCGCCGTTCCCGGCACGGTGATCCCGACGCTCACCACTCTCGCCGTGCCGCTGGTGGACGCCGACGGGAGCTACGCCGTTTCCTGGACCCCCTCCGCCGTCCCCGGCGTGACCTACGTGCTGCAGGAGGCGACCAACTCCACCTTCACCGCCGGTGTGCGTGAGGCGTACCGCGGCAGCGAGGCCGGCGCCGTCATCGCCGACAGAAGCGCCGGCTCCAGCTACTTCTACCGTGTGAAGGCGATCCTGGGCGGGTACAAGGACGGCGCCTGGAAGACCCAGACGACCGGTTGCAAGGTGATCGGCCCGGGTGTACCGGCCGCGGCACCTTTGACCATCACGGTTCCCGCATCCGACGCCGACGGTTCCTACACCGTTTCCTGGGGCGCCTCGGCCACCAAGGGTGTGACCTATATCCTTGAGGAGGCGACCGACGCCGCCTTCACCCAGAACGTCGTCGACTACCCGGTGACGGGGATCAACAAGCCCTTCACCGGCAAGTCGCTGGGGAGCATCTACTACTACCGCATCAAGGCGGTGCATCCGGAGTACGCGGACAGCGCGTGGAGAAACGGGACGGTCCCCTGCCGGGTACCGGGAACCATCCTTCCCACCCTGACCACGCTCACGGTGCCAGCGACCTACTCCGGGCTTAGCATCAACCTCAGCTGGAGCGCGTCGGCGGCAACCGGCGTGACCTACGTGGTGCAGGAGGCGACCAACAGCACCTTCACCGCCGGCCTGCGCGAGGCCTACAGCGGGACCGAAACCTCCGCGGGCGTCACCGTCGGGACTTCCGGCCCCACCTACTTCTACCGGGTGAAGGCCGTCGCGACCGGCTTCAAGGACAGCGCCTGGAAGAGCTTCATCACCGGGTGCAAGTACCTGGCTCCCTAGCGGGAGGACCCCGGCACCGCCCCTGAAAAGGGCCGGGCAGGGAGAACAGTTGCAGCAAAGAGGGGCCAGGCGTTTATTCGCCTGGCCCCTTCCTTTTCCGCCCGTCGTCTCGACCTCTAGAGCCGGAACTGCCGCACCAGGCTTTCCAGACTCTGCGCGTTGAGCGCCAGTTGCGCGGCGGCGGCCGCGGTCTCGTTGGCGCCGCGCGCGGTATGCTGCACCACGTCGGTCACCTGCTGCACGTTCATGGTGATCTCGCTGGTGGTCGCCGTCTGCTCCTCGGCGGCGGTGGCGATCTGGTTGATCTGCATGGTGACTTCGCCGATCTGCCGCAGGATCATCTGCAGCGCCTCGCCCGACTGCTGCGACGACGCCGTCCCCTTTTCCACCTCGACCACCCCTTCCTCCATGACGCTTACCGCCGTCTTGGTCTCGTCCTGGATGGCCTTGATCATGTTGCCGATCTCCTTGGTGGCCCGTGTGGTCCGCTCGGCAAGCGCCCGTACCTCGTCGGCCACCACCGCGAACCCGCGTCCCTGCTCTCCTGCGCGCGCCGCCTCGATGGCGGCGTTCAACGCGAGCAGGTTGGTCTGGTCGGCGATGTCCTCGATGGTGGCGATGATGTCACCGATCTGTTCCGATCTCGCCCCGAGGCTTTCCACGGTGCCGGCGCTGTCCTTGACCCGCTCGGCGATGCGCACCATTCCGGCGATGGTCTCCTGCACCACATCCCCCCCCTGTGCGGCCGACTCGCTGCTTTGGCGGGACGCGTCGGCGGCGCGGACGCAGTTCTGGGCGATGTCGCCGCTGGTGGCCGCCATCTCCTCGCTGGCGGTGGCCACGGAGCTCGTCTGTGAGGCGAGTTCCTCGGCGCCGGTGGCGATTTGCTCGGCCGTGGCCTTGAGCTGCTGGGAGGCCGAAGCGATCTCGCTGGAGCTTTCCGACACCCTCCCGAGCATCTCGCGCAAATTCCCCACCACTTTGCGGGTCGACTCCGCGAGGTGCCCCAACTCGTCGTTCCCGGAGAGGGTGATGGATACGGTGAGGTCGTTGTCGGCCAGCCGGTCGTTGGCTGCGATGAGTTCCGCGACCGGGACGGTGATGCTGCGCACGATCACGAGCGCCAGGAGAACCGAGAGGACAACGGCGATCACCAGGAGAGCTATCACCACCACGCGCCCCTGGTCGATCATGTGCTTGGACTCCTCTCCGACCCGCACCATTTCCTTGTCCTGGTGGGATAGCATCTTGTCCATGGCGGCGAAGAAGGCGCTCTGGGTCTTGCGCATCGGCCCGATCAGTTCCTGCCCCGCCTTTTCCTTATCCCCTTCCTTGATGGTCGCGATGACATGCCGCTGCGCCTCCTGGTACGCCGCTTTGGCCTCGATCACCTCCTTTAGGGCCTCCCTGCCCGAGTCGCTGCGCACCGTTTTCTTCAGCTCCTCGATCCGTTTGTCGGCGGTCTGCAGGCACTCGGCGATGCGCTTTTCTTCTTTTTGCACATCCCGCGGGTCCTGGAGTATGACCATGTTGCGCAGTCCGCGGGCGACGACGTTGACCTGCGACTTGAGGTCGTTGAGGGCCACCGTCTTGGGCCATTTGTCTTCGATAAGTGATCGGATCTTCCCGTCGAACAGCGCCATCCTGTTGATGGAGTACCCTCCGACCACTGTCATGAGGACCACCACAAGGGCAAAGGCTACCCCAAGTCTTGCGCTGAGCCTGACTCCCGAAAGCGCCATCGTCATCTCCTCCTGAGTTCATGGTCCCTGAACCGCTTTGTTACGTGGCATCTCGTCTTCTTTGAGAGATATCGACACGATGTTTCATCATCTTGAGTGAAAAAGCGGGAATTGTTTGACAGTATGATTTTCCCATTGACTAGCAGACTGAAACACCATACTGTAATTGACAGTATCATTGCGCAGCTGTGACAGGGCAGGGGGGAAGTCATGATGTCGGCAGTGTTGTACGGCGGAACGGCGTTGGCCGTGTTGGTATCCTGGCGGCTTGACCCCGAGAAGACGAGGCGGGCTCTACGGATCGGCGCGAAGTCGCTCCATGGGCTGGCCCCGCGCATACTGGGCATGGTGGCCCTGGTCGGCCTGGTGCTCGCCCTCGTTCCGCCTGAGGCGATCAGAAAACTCTTCAGCCACGGGGGGCTCGGTGGCTTCTCGCTGGTCGCCGCCATCGGTTCCATCGTGACCATGCCTGCGCCGATCGCGTTCGCGCTGGTAGGGTCGCTGTTCAAGCTCGGGGCCGCCCCTGCGAGCCTTGCCACCTTTGTCACCACGCTCACCATGGTGGGTGTCATGACCGCGCCGATGGAGATCTCCTGCTTCGGCAAGCGCTTCACGATGCTGCGGCAGGCGTTGAGCTTCGTGGTGGCCATCGTTATCGGACTGGCCATGGGGGTGCTGTTGTGAAGGAGAAGCTCGTCGACTACCGTCTCTTTTTCATGGTGCTCGCCGCGAACCTCGGCTTTCTTTTGTGGCAGCCGGCGACGGCGCGGCTTGCCGCGCTCAACTCCACCGGGTTTCTCCTCGAGGTACTCTCCATAGTGCCGCCGGTCATGGTGCTCATGGGACTTCTGGACGTCTGGGTGCCGCGTCGCCTGGTCGAGGCGCACCTTGGTCCCGATTCCGGCCCGGTAGGCGCGGGGGTCGCCATGCTTTTGGGGACCGCGGCCGCCGGGCCGCTGTACGCCGCCTTTCCCGTCGCGGTATCCCTGCGCAAAAAGGGGGCGCGCCTGGCGAACATCGTCATCTTCCTGGGCACCTGGGGCGCCATCAAGATCCCCATGATCCTTATGGAGAGCAGCTTCATCAGCCTGCGTTTCGCCCTGTTGCGGCTTTCGCTCACCGTTCCCTGCATCCTCGCCTGCGGCTACCTGATGGAGCGGCTGCTGCCGGAACATGAGCTGGATGGTGAGCCAGGGGCGGCCGACGCCTGAATACGCCTCTCCAGGAAGGAGAGAGAACAGTGCCGGAGAAAGGAACCACCATGCCTCCCAGACAAAAGCAACAGTACCGCCACCTCCCCGCCTTCATCCTGCTTGCCCTGGCGGAGGAGCCGATTCATGGCGGCGCCATCCTGAGCGCGCTGTCCCAGCGCATGCCGCTTTCCAAGCCGGACAGCGCCGCGGTGTACCGTGCCCTGCAGCGGCTCGAAGATGAGGCCCAGGTGGTCTCCAACTGGGACACAAGCGGCAGCGGTCCGGCCCGCAGGGTGTACCGGCTGACCGAGGCGGGGTGGGAAAAGCTCGATGCCTGGCGCGAGGACATCGAAATGCGGCTGGCGAATCTGCGTTACTTCCTGGATACATATGCGGAACTCAGAAGCCACAGGCGCTTAAAGTAAGGTGCGCCGGGGAGCTGCGGTACTTCAAGGCGATGTGCCGGTGCGACATCTGGCCGGTCGCTCTTGACAGTGGGCAACCTGCTGCTAGTCTGGTGACCTGTAGCTCCAGTGCTGTTTAGGATCAGGGAGTGATGGGCAGGTGCCATATATTGGCAGGAGGTGCCCTATGAGTGAAACCGGCCTTTCCTGTAACACCGACTGTCGGGTGGCGATCGTAGGGCCGAACCATTTTCAGAATACCCTTCTTGCCACTTTCATTGAGAATTACAGCACCTGCAGCTGCTGCATCATGGACAGCCTGGACAGCTTCATCCTCTGTCACCAGGAAAACTTCCCCTGCCGCATCGCCCTCCTCTACGACTGCTTCCACCAGCAACAAAAGGCGCTGAGCGATGCACTGCAGCTCGACCTGCGCCAGCTCCCCTGCGAACTTTCACTGGTGCTCTTCAACCTCGACCGGCAGACCAGGATGGAGAAACAGGCCATCGAGGTCGGGGTCCAGGGGATCTTCTACGCAGAGGATTCGGTGCAGACCGTGCTGAAGGGACTGGCGGCGATATTCGAGGGGGGGCTTTGGATCTCGCGCCAGATGATGACAGAGGTGATCCTGGAGCACGGATTCGCCCACCGGCGCAGAAAGGTCGTGGCGCACGACATGGTGCAGCACAGCCTGACCCATCGCGAAGTGGAGATCCTGGGGCTCCTTTCCTCCGGCGCCACCAACAAGTGCATCTCGGACACGCTTTTCATAAGTCCCCACACCGTCCGCACCCACCTCAACAACATCTTCCGCAAGATCAACGTCTCCAGCCGGCTCGAGGCCGCGGTCTGGGCCGCCGATTCCCTATTCCTGCCGCAATACCGGAACTGACAGCCTGTCCCCCCCGGCGCGTAGGAAATACTCGGGGACTACGCCAATTTGCGTAGTAGCCCGGGGGGGGCGAAATACCGCAGCAAATACACCAACCCACGTATTTAATCCCCTGCAGGCCTGGATGTACAATCGTTCCAGAATCACCTGATGAAAAAGCGTATGTCGCCACCACTGCAGAGGGAGCCTCCGGAAGAAAGAACAGCATGAAACCTTGATGTCGTCAGCACTTGATATGCCTCTGTTTTGGGACGGCAGCGCATCGTCGCCGGGAAACTCAAAAGGGACAGGAGGATGCCATGTGCGGTCAGAAGGTACTTGCCTGGTTCGTAGTCCTCTCCATTGTTTCCATCACCGGCCCGCTTGGAACCACATGCTGGGCCAAAGACATACAACACGAGGTCAGCGTACACGGGGTGGCGGTGGGGGGCGCCGGCGACGCCGCCTTCGGGCAACTGCAGGCGCGGTCGGAGCGGGGCGTCCGGTTGTGGGTGCTGCAGTTCAAGGGGCCGATCGCGGAACGGGAAAAGGAGGCCGTCGAACGGCTGGGTGCGCGCCTGCACGATTACCTGCCGGAGTTCGCCTTCCTGGCCGGTATGGATGACGCCACCCGGAAGCAGGTGCTGGGACTTCCGTTTATCGAAGGAGTGACCCGTTTTCATCCCGGATACAAGATGAACGGGCGGTTGCGCCAGATGGCGCTGCAACCGGCGTCGGGTGAGGCGATGACGTTGCAGCTGAAGCTCGACAACCCCTCTTCCCTGGGACAGGTCCTGGCCGAACTGGAACAGCAGGGAGTCGCGCTGCTGGACGTGGGACGCGACAGTGTCAGGGTGCGGGCTCAGGCCCGCGCCCTCGCCGGGATCGCGGCGCTGGAAGCGGTCACCTGGATCGGCGAGCACTTCGAGATGGAACTATTGAACGACACCGCCCGCTGGGTCGTTCAGAGTAACGTACCCGGCAGCCTCTCCATCTGGGACAAGGGGATACATGGCGAGGGAGAGATCGTAGGAGTGGGCGACTCGGGGCTTGACTACGATATCCCCTGGATCCGCGACCCGGCCGGCACACCGATAGGCGGGGCGCACCGGAAGCTGGCAGGGTATGACACGACCTACGGCGACGACTACGATAGCGACTCGCCGGGACACGGGACCCATGTCTGCGGGACGCTTGCCGGCGACCGCACCCCGGTCGACGGGCTGGACAGCGCCAACGGCATGGCTCCCAAGGCGAGGCTCTTTGTGCAGGACCTCACCCCGGGGGCGAGCAGCTACGTATTTCCCCCCGATGACCTGGGCCTGCTCTTTGGCAGCGCCTATCAGGCGGGGGCGCGCCTTCACAGCAACAGCTGGGGGAACAGTGACAGCAGTTACAGCCTGTTCACCCAGAGCGCAGACCGCTTCCTTTGGGACCACAAGGAGTTCCTGGTGCTGGTCGCCAACGGCAACTCCGGACCCACGCTCTCGACCGTGGGGAGCCCCGCAAACGCGAAGAACGTGGTCAGCGTGGGTGCCAGCTACAACGGCAGTGACGACCAGAACCTCGCCAGCTTCAGCAGCAGGGGCCCCGCCGCCGACGGGCGCATAAAACCGACGGTGACCGCACCTGGGGTGGGCCTGGTCTCCGCGGACTCGGACGGCCTCAAAGAGAGCTTCAACAGCGGCACCAGGACGATGAGCGGAACCTCGATGGCGACCCCCACGGTGGCCGGTACGGCGGCCCTGGTGCGGCAGTACTTCAGCCAGGGGTACTATCCCCTGGGGACGGCAACCCCTGCCAAGGCTTTTCTTCCTTCCGGTGCCCTGGTCAAGGCGGTGCTGATCAACAGCGCCCAGGACATGACCGGCTCGGGAACCAACGGGCCGATCCCTTCGACGGGGCAGGGATGGGGGAGGGTGCAACTGGACCGGGTGCTTCCTTTCGGCGTCGATGCCGGGACGCTGGCCGTGGTGACCGAGGATGCCGGGGTGGCAACCGATGGGGGGTGGAGCAGGGAGTTCCCCGCCGCGGGAAGCGAGCCGCTGAAGGTGACCCTGGCATGGACCGATTACCCGGGGGCGCCGGGCGCGGCCAAGGCGCTCGTTAACGACCTGGACCTCACGGTGACCGCGCCGGACGGGACGCGGTTCTTCGGCAACGCCTTTGTCGGCGGCGAGTCAGTGGCAGGCGGCACGGCCGACCGGTTGAACGTCGAGGAGCAGGTGCTGATCAAGGCACCACGGGCCGGCATGTACACCGTGACCGTCTCCGGCTACAACGTGCCGCAGGGGCCGCAGCCCTTCGCCCTGGCCATCACAGGTGTGGTCGGCGCCAGCCAGCGCGGCACGCTGGCGCTGGACCGCAAGTACTACAATTCCCGCGCGACGCTGCAGATCCGCCTTGCGGACACTGGGTTGGACCGCGACCACCTGGTGGTCGAGCAAGTCGCGATCAGTGTGGCTAGTTCCGGTGAGCCGGCGGGTGAAGAGGTGTGGCTGCGGGAGACCACCCCGGGGAGCGCGATCTTCATCGGCTCCCTTCCCCTGGCGCCGGTACCGGCCCTCCCCGCCGACGGGGTGCTGCAGGTAAGTAGTGCCGACAGCATCACCGCCAGTTATGCGGACGCGGATGACGGTTCCGGAAAGGGGGCTGTGGTGACGGCGGGGGCCGTGGTGGAAAACGTGCCGCCGGTCTGCTCCGGCCTCGGGACAACCGCGAAGACGGAAACATCTGCAACTGCCGTCTGGCGCACCGATGAGCCGGCGGGCGCCCTGCTGGAATACGGGCTCACTCCGGCCCTGGGCGCCCGCGTCACGGACGCCAGGCTCATCACCCAGCACGAGATGACTCTCGCCGCGCTCGAGGAGGCGAGGAGCTACTACCTGACCGTGACCTCGACCGACGAAGCGGGCAACTCCTCCGCCTGCAGCACCACCTTCGCGACGCTGAACCTTCCTCCCTCCCTGCTGGTCACCGCTTCCACCGGTAGCGTCACCTACCGCGCCACCACGGTCATCTCGGGGACCAGCACCGACCCGTCGGGGGTGTCCTCGGTGACGGTCAACGGGGCTGCGGCGAACTACCGGGGGAGCGACGGCTACTTCACGCTCGAACTCCCTCTCTCTCTCGGCGAGAACATCTTCAGCGTGCTTTCAAGCGATACCCTCGGCAACACACGGAGGCAGGACATGACGGTGACCCGGCTCGCCAAGAGCGACCTTTTGGTGCAGTCGGTTTCCGGGCCAGCCTCGGCCGTCCAGGGGGGGATCATAACGGTAACCGACACCGTCTGCAACGACGCCACGGGAGTGCCGACTCCTTTCGAGGTGGGGTTTTACCTCTCTGCCGATGCCGGCTATTCCACCGGGGACCGTTTTGTCGGCGCCCGCAGTGTTGCCACGTTCCCCGCACCGGGGAGCTGTGTCAGCGCCAGCAGCGACATCACCATTCCTGCTTCACTGCCGGGAGGGGCTTTCTACCTGGTCGCCTGCGCCGATTACCGCAACACCGTCGACGAGACCGATGAAACCAACAACTGCAGGGGGGGGACGCCTCTCTCGCTTCCCGCGCTCCCCCTGAAACCGCCTGCCGGCATTACCGTACCGGCGGGAAGCAGCACCGGGACATTCCTGGTCTACTGGGGGGATTGCGGCGTGAGCGGCGTGACCTACATCCTGGAGTCCAGCCGGAACGGCGGTGCCTGGGGCCAGGTATATAGCGGCGCCGGTAGCAGCACCTACGTTACCGTCACGCTCAATGGGAGCTACGGCTTCAGGGTCAAGGTCGTGAAAAGCGGCTATGCCGACAGCCCCTACACCATCTCAACCATCTGCACCGTCGACCTCGTCTGCGGTGCCCCCGGAGTCGTCACCGTCCCAGCCAGCAACAGTACGGGACAGTTCCAGGTCTCCTGGGGGGGGAGCAATATCTCCGGGGTGACCTACGTGCTCGAGTTCCGCCTGGACGAGGGGCCCTGGGGCGAGTTGAGCCGCGGCACGTCGACCTACGCCTATCCCAAGGTGACGCAGAACGGGAGCTATGGCTTCCGGGTCAAGGCGGTGAAAAGCGGCTATGCCGACAGCCCCTATGCCACGTCGGCCACCACCTGTGCCGTCACCCTTGTCTGCGGTGCTCCCGGCGCCGTCACGGTGCCGGCCAACAACAGCACGGGACAGTTCCAGGTCTTCTGGGGGGGGAGCAACGTCTCCGGCGTGACTTACGTCCTCGAATACCGCCTGGACGAGGGCTCCTGGAGCGAGTTGAGCCGCGGCACGTCGACCTACGCCTATCCGAAGGTGACCCAGAACGGGAGCTACGGCTTCCGGGTCAAGGCGGTTAGAAGCGGCTATGCCGACAGCCTCTATGCCACGTCGGCCGGCACCTGCACGGTCACCCTTGTCTGCGGTGCCCCGGGCGCCATCACCGTGCCGGCCACCAACAGCACGGGACAGTTCCAGGTTTTCTGGGGGGGGAGCAACGTCTCCGGCGTGACCTACGTCCTCGAGTACCGCCTGGGCGATGGCCCCTGGGGCGAGTTGAGCCGCGGCACGTCGACCTACGTCTATCCCAGGGTGACGCAGAACGGGAGCTACGGCTTCCGGGTCAAGGCGGTGAAAAGTGGCTATGCCGACAGCCCCTATGCGACGTCGGCCGGCACCTGTACGGTCACCCTCGTCTGCGGCGCCCCGGGCTCCATTACCGTCCCGGCCACGAACAGCACGGGACAGTTCCAGGTATCCTGGGGGGGAAGCAACGTCTCCGGCGTGACCTATGTACTCGAGTACCGCCAGGACGAGGGCTCCTGGAGCGAGTTGAGCCGCGGCACGTCGACCTACGCCTATCCCAAGATGACGCAGAACGGGAGCTACGGCTTCCGGGTCAAGGCGGTTAGAAGCGGCTATGCCGACAGCCCTTATGTTACGTCGGCCGGCACCTGTACGGTCACCCTCGTTTGTGGCGTACCGGGCGCCGTCAACGTGCCGGCGACCAACAGCACGGGACAGTTCCAGGTATCCTGGGGGGGGAGCAACATCTCCGGCGTGACCTACGTGCTCGAGTACCGCCGCGACGACGGTGCCTGGAGCGAGTTGAGCCGCGGCACGTCGACCTATGCCTATCCGAAGGTGACGCAGAACGGGAGCTACGGTTTCCGGGTCAGGGCCGTTAAGAGCGGGTATGCCGACAGCCCTTACGCGACGTCGGCCAATGTCTGTGTGGTCACCCTGGCCTGCGGTGCTCCCGCAACCATCAGCGTGCCCGCTTCCAGCAGCACCGGGAAGTTCCAGGTCAGTTGGGGGAGTAGTAACATAACCGGTGCGACCTACGTGGTGGAATACAGCCGCGACGGCGGAGGCTGGACGCAACTCTACAGCGGGCCGGGCAGCTACACCTATTTCAGCACCGCGTCGGGCGGCAGTTACAGCTTCCGGGTGAAGGCGATGAAGACCGGTTATGCGGAGAGCGGCTACACCACGTCACCTGCTCCCTGCATCGTGACGCTTAACTGAGGAGGCGACGGGATGGGGCGCCGCACGGCCTGGGGAGCCGGCGGCGCTCCGTTGACTTGCGGTGACGGACTGATACTGTTTCGGGATTGAACCCAGCTCGAGGGCTTCCGGCACGGCGGGGAGAGCGATGCGAGAATCCGATTCCGATCAGTCCATGGCTTCCGTAGTCAGCCGCAACATCGCGGCACTCCTGGAGCGGCGCCAGGCCGAGGAGCGCACCAAGAGAACGCAGGAACGAGTGGCGGACGCCATTACCACTTTCACCGGGAGCATGCCCTTCGTCTACATCCACCTGGCCCTCTTTGGGGGATGGATCCTGGTCAACAGCGGCTGGCTCTCCATCTTCCCCCGCTTCGACCCCACCTTCGTGATGCTCGCCATGTTCGCCTCCGTCGAGGCGATTTTCCTTTCCACCTTCGTCCTCATCAGCCAAAACCGCATGCAAGCCTCGGCCGACCGCCGTGCCGAACTGAACCTGCACATCGACCTCCTTGCCGAACACGAGGTGACCAGGATCATCACCCTTTTGACCGCGATCGGAGAGAAACTCGGCGTCGATGAGTCCAGGAACCCGGAGCTCGAGGAACTGACCAAGGATGTGCAGCCCGAGAAGGTGCTGGACACCATGGACCAGGTCGAGCAGGAGAACAAGGAGGAATGAGCTGCCAAAAGCTTTTATGCGACGCAGACGGCGTCGTACCCCTCGGTGAAACCGGCCTGCCGGGTGGTCTGCCTTACGACCCCCCTGGCGCCCCGGGCCCCTACCGTCATCAGGAGCTTGGTGCCGGTGCGCTCAAGGTCGCCGGTGGAGAGTACCGGTGCACCGTGCAGCTGCCGCCCGATCTTCTTCGGGTCGATGTCGACCCAGGCCTCGACACGGATGTGAACCTCATGCAACATCCGGTACCAGGCACGCCCCTCGAGTCCGGCTCCCGCCAGGATCACGTTCCGCTCCCCCCTGAGAAAGCCCTGCAGCAGGTGGTGCAGCTTGCACAGCCTCATCGCCTGCGCCGCGTAGGCGGGGTTGGTGCGGGTGGTCCGCTCCGGGCGCTCGCGCCAGAAGAAAAGCGTCTCGGGGAGCCGGGCGAAACGCGTACCTGCCGCCGCCAGGCGCAGCCACAGGTCGTAGTCTTCTGCCCACCCCATGTCGCGATAGCCTCCCACCTGTAGCACTTCTTGTTTCCTGAACATGACGCTCGGATGCACGAATGGCGATTCCACGAAGATGTCGGCGAGAATGGCGTCGTGGCTGAGCAGCGAGTTCTGCCACTGCTGATAGCCGATCATGCCGCTGCCGATGCGGTGCCGGGGGAAGTGCTGGAAACAGCTCGCCACGAGCCCGACCTCGGGGTGGGGGGCGAGGTAGTTGATCTGCGCCTCCAGGCGGGCGGGGTGGGCAACGTCGTCGCCGTCCATGCGCGCCACCAGCTCCGACCGGCACTGTGCAAGCCCCAGGTTCAGCGCGGGGACCAGCCCCTCCCCCCCTGTCGCCAGCACCCGGATGCGCGGGTCTGCCGCTGCGGCACGCGCCAGGATCGCGGGGGTCCGGTCGGTGGAACCGTCGTCCACGACCACCAGCTCCCAGTCACGGAAAGTCTGCGCCGACAGCGAGGCAAGGGCCGCCGGCAGGTGCTTCTCTTCGTTTCTGACCGGCATCAGTATGGAGACTGCCGGAATGGCGGTCGCTATGCTCATAAGCTTGATCCTTCCTGGGTGACGTTAACCGCAACCTTACCAGCTGTCGGGCCTGACTGACAAAGAGAAAAAGGGGAGGACGTGAGGGGGGACTGCGCTTCGTGGAGAGACTTACTCAGCTGCCCCTGACCTAGAGGCACAAGAGCTTCGCCAGCCACTCTCTCCGAATTCGCCGGCGGCACTGGTCCAGGAATTGTGGATTGTAATGGTTACAGTTGCCGTTTATGATAACTGTACCCTTTTGAAATGAGCGCAACTGTGACTGTGGTCTCGGGTGGTTATGGGGTACAGTTGGCTTGTAACTTTGAAGAGTTGGCAGCTTCTGACGACGATAGCCCTGGGGCGCATGGGCGTGCCTTAGGCGAGGACGGGTGGAGGTGGTATGGCCTTGGAGACGGTGAGAGACTGCAGGCCGCTGTACGAGCGGGTGGGGAGCGAGATCGTATCGCTCATCGATGGTGGGACCTTCCGGGTGGGGGAGCGGCTCCCCTCTATCCGGCAGCTGAGCTCGAAGCTCAACGTGAGCATCAATACCGTGATGCAGGCCTACGCCGTGCTCGAAGATCGCCGGGTCATCCAGGCGCGTCCGCAGTCGGGCTACTACGTCTGTCCCAAGGTCCCTGAAATCACGGCGCAGCCTCTGGCGAAAAACCAGCGGCTGCAGCCTACTGCGGTCACCTTCAGCGACCTGTGCGAACTGGTGATCCGCAACCTCATGAAGCCGGAACTCCTCCCCCTCGCGAGCGCGGTGCCGAACCCGCAGCACTTCCCGGTGGACAAGCTGAACCGGATGACGGCAGCGGAAATGAGGCGCTTCGGCGCCCAGAGCATCTCCTACATGATGCCGCCCGGCAGCGAGCGGCTGCGCACCCAGATCGCCAAGCGCTCCCTGCTCTACGGCGTCAGCGTCCGCCCGGACCAGGTCCTGGTGACCTCGGGGTGCGTCGAGGCGGTGCAGCTCGCCCTGCGCGCCACCTGCAAGGCCGGCGACACCATCGCGGTCGAATCCCCTTTTTATTTCAATTTCCTGCAGCTGATCGCGGAGATGGGGCTGAAAGCTCTCGAAATACCTTCCACGCCCAAGGAAGGTATCAGCATCGAGGCCCTGAGCTACGCCATCGAGAACAACAAGATCAGCGCCTGCCTGGTGATCCCGAACTTCAGCAACCCCCTGGGGACGTTGATGTCCGACGAGCGCAAGCGGGAGCTGGTTCAGCTTTTGGCGCAGCACGAGATCCCGCTTATCGAGGACGACATCTACGGTGACCTGACTTTCGCGCAACAGCGTCCCATCGCTGCCAAGTCCTTTGACCGCAAGGGGCTGGTGATCTACTGTTCGTCGTTTTCTAAGACGCTCGCACCCGGTTACCGGGTCGGCTGGGCCATCGGGGGGAAGTTCCAGGCGGAGATGGAACGGCTCAAGATGATGAACAACCTGGCTACCGCCTCGCCGACCCAGCTTGGCATAGCGGAGTTCCTGGCTACCGGTGGCTACGACCACCATCTGCGGGCGATCCGGAGGCTGTATGCGAAGAACGCGTCGCAGATGACCGATGCTGTGGTGCGGCATTTTCCCGAGGGAACGCGGATGACCCGCCCTGGCGGCGGCTTCATGCTCTGGGTGGAAATGCCGGACCGGGTGGACTCGGTGCAGCTGTTTCACCGGGCCCTTGAGCGGGGGATCAGCATCACCCCCGGCGCGATTTTCTCCCTTTCGGGCAAGTACCGGAACTTCATGAGGTTGTCTACGGCATTCTGGGACGAAAAGGCCGAGCGTGGTGTCGAAACGCTGGGCGGGCTGGTCAAGGATATGCTGTAGCTCTTTGACCGGCTGACGCCACGGTGCCGCTTCTCTATTTGGGATGTACAGAGGTGGTGCTGGAAGCTACAGTGACTGGGTGAAGGTTATGATGTTGCCATGTAGAGGAGGGAGCAGCAGCGGCATTTACCATAGCGTGCGGGAAGATAGAGTACGTTGATGGTGAGGCACTTTTTGCACTCCCAGAAGGTATAACCGGTTACCTCGTGTCCAGCCTGTTCAGTGAAGAACCAGTGGTAATAGGCATCCCAATCATACTCGGGCTTCTGGTTTGCCTTCTCGATGAGTCGTTCGAGTAGCATGGTGCGCCGCTCCTTGAAGGAAGATGTCGTAAACATACAACCAAAAGATGCAATAGCAACTGGGATTTTTTCTAACACCAAAGGTCATTTGTTGTCCATCCTGAATACATAACCAGTATCACGAGCACCGGAGTGCCACGAACATCATTAACTGTAGCGATATTTACGGGTGGACTTCCCTTTTTGATCAGCGGTAAAATGAGGCATCAGTAGATACCGGCCAAAAGGAGGCGCTATCATGGCAGAAAAGATGAATAGATCGATGACAGGCCTGATGATGCTGGTTGGCGGCGGGGTGCTCGGTGCGGGTCTGGGGCTTCTCTTCGCTCCCTGCGCAGGCGAGAAGAGCCGTAAAAAAATGATGCGTATGGGGAAAACGATCAGCAACAGGAGCGACCGTGTGATGCGTGACATTTCCGACCGGCTGGACGACCTGGCGGACAGCATGTCCAGCATGAGCGGTAAGGCTGGCAGGTTCATGCATCTGCGGTAAAGCAGAAACCCCCTTCTGCGGATCAGTTAAAGATTTTGGCCCGCGGCTGTGACAGCCGCGGGCCTTTGTTTGTCCTACCCAAGCCGGATCAATGCTGCACCGGCGACGATGACCGCAGCCGACACCAGCCTCATTTTGCCGAAGGATTCGCGCAGGAAGAATACGCCGATAAGCACCCCCACCATGATGCTTACCTGCCGCACCGGGACGGCGTAGCCGACCCGGGCCATGTTGAGTCCGTAGCGGAAACTCAGGAAGGAAAGCATGACCGTGGGGCCGCTCCAAAGGATCAGGCGCCAGTTGGTGCGCCACTCCTGGGCTATCAGGTCGCGGTACTTCGGGCGACAGAGGTTGAGCGTCATAAGGCAGAGCATGGCGATGACCAGGAAATAGGTGAAGAAGACGGGGGGGTAGTCCCTGACGCCGGTCTTTTCAGCGATGGAGCCGATGGAATAGATGAATCCGGCCAGGAGGGCGGCGCGGACCGAGGTGCTCTTGAGATCGCGGAGGGGACGGGTCAGCTCGCTCAGTGAAAGGCTCCGCATCTGAACGCAGAAGGTCCCGAAGATGACCAGGAGTATGCCACAGACGCCGGTGGGGGAAAGACGCTCGCGAAGGAGGAGGACCCCCCAGATTGGGACATACACCATGGAGGTCTGGGAGAGAGGGTAGATGATGGAAAGGTCGCCGTCGCGATAGGCACGGCCGTTCAACAGGTGGTACAGCACGAAACTGACGGAGCCGATCGAGATCATGGTCAGGGTGTGGAGCCCGGGCCAGTGGAACGGTTCGTCGACTATCGCGATAATGGCGGTGAAGGGAAACATCGAGGCGATGAACATCCACCAGATGAATACCGTCTTGTGCCGGCTCTGTTTAACCAGTGTGTTCCATGTGGCGTGCATGACGGCGGAGAAGATGATAAGGGCGAAGGCGAGGTTTGACATGGGCGGAGTATAACCGAGGTGGACGGTTAAAGTATAACCCTTTCGACCGCCGTATAAGATTAGAGAAATTTACTCATTAAATCGTTGACGGCGAAGGTGCCCTTTGCTATAAAGCTGGACTCCGCAGCAACGACGTTCTTTGCAACCGAATAGATGAACCGGCAGGAAGAAGGGCCACAGTAGCACCTCGCGGTGTTCTGGCAGCCATTCGGGTGCGATCTTA